>NZ_JACFTD010000001.1 GCF_014282005.1 Sporosarcina sp. BP05
TATCCCAAATACAGGATAAAAGCCAAAATCCATTATGATCCCAATGCAAGATTTTCAATTTGTCGCGCTTACGATTACAGAAGACAAATAAACTGGGGGATAACGGATCAAGCTGAAAGCTTTCTTGAACAATGACAGCTAATCCGTCAATCGATTTTCTTAAATCAGTACGTCCACAGGCCAAATACACACGATCAACGGGTGTTTTACTTAACATGCGTTTGAAGTACCTGAAGTACTTCCGCTAAAAGTGTAGGGTAAAATCCCTCTTCAATTGGATGGAAACAACACCTATTGCCAGTGTCAATTGAGTAGGCATACTTGCTTTTGAAGCAATTGTATCAAACGAAAGCCACTGTTGGTCTGTGGGTGCAGTATCTGTTTTTTGCCAATCCTTTTTGAGCCATGTATACATACTTTGAACACAGATATTATTTGTGGCACACCAAGCCGTGACGCTAGATTCACCACTCGCTTTAAATGCTTCAATTCGCGCCTGCCACATGGCTCGCCGTTCATCTCTAGTCATGAAAAAACCTCCATACCATTGATGTTAATGTGATTATCACATAACACTAAAGAGGTTAGAAGGTGGGGAGTATTTGGCGCTTACCTTCTTTCGTCTCACACCACTGAATAAGGGATTCTCCACTTTGCCGATATTCACTTATTTGATCCGTCCAATACAATTCTTTCTCTTTTCTTTTCAAAAAAACCCCTCCCAGAAATTCAAATCTGGAAAGAGTATCTCATGGAAAATCTTCTATTGGAATGTGTTCACTATTGGACGCTTACATTAATTCAATCTTGGAAAATTTACACACTAAAGTGTCGAACCAAAAAAAGGACCCGCTAAGCTGTCAAATAACAGAGCCTAGCGGGTAACCTTATTTTCTTAATTTCCCCTTATAATTCTTCTCAAATCGCCAAGCATCCCGGCACATGGCTATAATATCCAGTTTAGCTTCCCAACCTAGTTCCCGCTCAGCTTTTGAAGCATCTGCATAGCAGGAAGCAATGTCACCCGGTCTACGATCAACAATCTCATAAGGGATTTTAACATCATTTGCTTCCTCAAATGCCTTAACTAATTCTAGGACGCTTGTACCTTGTCCGGTTCCCAAGTTATATACATGTGCACCTTCAGTGAGATTTTCTAATGCAGCAACATGACCTTCTGCTAGATCCGCTACATGGATATAATCCCTTACTCCTGTTCCATCCACCGTTAAATAGTCATTTCCGAACACACGTAATTTCCCAAGTTTACCTTTCGCTACTTGAGTTACATATGGCATAAGATTATTTGGAATGCCATTAGGTCTTTCACCAATTAATCCACTCCAGTGAGCTCCTACTGGATTAAAATAGCGAAGAAGTGAGACTGAAAAAGCAGGATTTGCATTCGCTATATCAGTTAAAATCCGCTCACTCATTGCTTTTGTTTCGCCGTATGGATTAGTGGTTGGTAGAAGTCCCATTGTCTCTACAAATGGTACTTTATTATCTCCATACACTGTAGCTGATGAACTAAAGACAAAACGATTTACGCCATATTTCTGGCAAGCTTTTGTTAGAACCATTGTACTTACAATGTTATTGTAATAATAGTCTAAAGGCTTATCTACTGATTCACCTACCGCCTTAAGGCCAGCAAAATGAATAACTCCGTCAATCTTATGTTTTCTGAAAATAGTATCAATAGCTTCTGCATCTGTTACATCAATCTCGTAAAAAGTTACTTCTTTATCAGCTATATCCATGATTTTTCTAACAGTCTCACTCTTACTGTTAGAAAGATTATCAGCAATAATGACTGAATGTCCTGCTTTCAAAAGAGCTGTACAGGTATGTGATCCTATATATCCAGCACCACCAGTTACTAATATATTCAATGTAAGTACCTCCTATACAATTGGATTTAAACATTTAAAATTTTAGTTCTAACTATAATAATCCAATAATTAATGTAAAGTATTCATTTTAGCAATACTACGATTAGCTTATAAGTTTACCTTTTGTGGATAAGAGTTAACAAAATGCGATTTCCCTAAAAAAAAGAGCGAATCTTTTAACCTCTAATTAATCTCTTTCCTTTTGATAATAATCTTCTAAGAATTGAAGTTGCTTCTATTTTAATATGTTTATTAACCAATAGTATTTACTATAAATAATTATAAATCAACATAATATATAGACAGAGTTAGAATAAATGACTATATTTGTTTAACACAAAGCCTAATATTTTTTTAAAGATTATTTTAGTTTCATTAAAATTAATGAAAATAATTAATATTAATAAGCCCAACTGTATTAAATATTCAATTGAAAGATTCATATACATAAGCATTATTTGTATTAATAATATCATAAAGGTTAAAAGTAATTTTCCGGTATTTAATCTAATATTAACAAACTCTTTTGTATCCTTAATTCTTATTATCCAAACTATAAAAAAACTTATCATTGTTCCTATAGTAGCTCCATTTATACCGATAAGTGGAATTAAAATAATGTTTATAGAAATATTTATTATTGCACCTAAAATAGTAGTTTTAAGAACGCCTGATGTTTTCTTCGTTGCAATATAATTTGTTCCTAAAAATGCTGAAAAACTTGAAAAAATAACACCTAGCAATAAGAATGGTACATATTTCCAGACGTCAAAGTAAATATCTGATACTAAAATATCAATAATAATTTTTAAATGTAATAAGATTAATGAAGAAGATATTAACAAAACGACAGAAAATAAATTAAAAACATTAGAAAAGAATTCTGATTTATCTTCCGAATCTTTCTCTTCAATAGCAGACATCTGCCATGCTTGAAAAAAAATGGAATTTATAATACTTAATATACTAGGAATTTTATTAGCAACGGCATAAAGGCCATTTGCACTAAGACCTAAAAAATAAGTAATAATATATCTATCTGAAAAAACCATAATCCACCACATTAATGAATTAGGTATTAAAGGAATACTATACCTCATCATCTCAGTCATTAATCTAAGATTTATTTTTTTAAAATTAAAGTCTTGTTGAATCTTTCCATTTACTATTAAAAATATACTACTTAAAGTATTTGCTATAATAGGAGAGACTACGTAACCTATAATACCCATATCAAACACGATAAGAAACACAATACTTGTGATTAAAAGAATAAATGCATTAAAGATCCCATTGATTGCAAATAATTTTACATATCCACTTGCCCTTATATATTGACTTAAGGAAGCATTAATTGATTGTGTAAACAGTAGTATGTAAAGGAAATTTAGATAATTTTCAAATGGGAATACATTCATTAAAATGGGATAGATAAAAAGTAATGATATAAAGCCTAATAACGTTACAAAAAGTGAATTGACTAAAATTGTTTGTTTGTCATAGTTTTCATCCATTGCAAACCTTAACACCGCTTCAAAAATACTCAATGTAAAGATTGGAACTAGAAGACTTGTAGTAGTTATTATTAAATCCACCATACCGAATTCGCTTTTTGTTAGATAATAGGTATATAGTGGAACTAGTAAAAAGGAAATCAATTTACTTCCTAAACTTCCCATGGCGAATACCAATGTATTGTTAAACAATTTTTTGTAAGTATTCATTTAAATTAACCAGTCCTTAAGAATAAACTTTTGAAAACTATTATTTCATCAAATAAACAAGTATTATTCTAATACTCTATATAATAAATTTTTCTATATTCAAATATTATCATTAATATTTAATGCGTTTTCTAAGTACTTAATAGTCTTTTTTCGCTCAATCTCTAAAATTTCATCTACGTGTGTATAATCAATATTAAATATATTTTCATCTTCATTAATATTTTCAGACATCCTCTGGTGTAAATTGAACTTAGAGACCAAAGTTTCAATTCTTGAATTAGTTGAATGACTTTGTTCACTCTTATTGAAGACAATAAAAGGTTTTTTTAGTAAAATAGAAAAAACAACACCATGGAAAGAGTCTGTTAAAAATATTTCTGATGAATTAATATAATCAATAAACTCTGACGGATCAGTCAAATAGTGTTGTTTATCTTTAATACATACTAAATTTACAATTTCTAAATTATTCTCAGATGAAATTCTATTAATTCTAGCTTTAGTTTTGTGAGAAATTTCTCCAAGGAAGTAAGTTAGTATATATGATACTTTAGGTTTATTGATTGCTGTTTTTGATACTGTAAGCCACTTTTCTTTAGATAACATCAACGTTGGGTCAATTAAAATCAATGCTTCTTTACCAGTTAGTTCCTTTATAATTTTTGATCCCGCATCTTCTCGAACAGATAAATTTTTCATTTCTGAAAGCCACAGTTTATAATTTTGGATATATTCGTTAGGAATTTTTGATGTACCAAAACTAGGTGCATAGGCGATACGTTTAGATTTAGGGGCAAATCTTAAAAAGTCAATAGGAGACCCGTATCTATAGTTCGGATTCCAAATTTGGTCACTTCCAACAACAAAAAAGTCATAATTATTCGAAAAACCAGTAGGTATATTACTATTTGAAATTTCAATACTACTCACAGTGATGTTTTCATGAGTAAACTTCTTAAATGCATCTGTTCGCTTTTCATAATAAATTATTTGATCTCTATAAATAGATTTTTGAATTAGCCTAGATAATAACTTTTTAGTGATTTCTTCTATAGACATTTCTTTTATACGATTTACCATGCTCTTAACTTTATTAGTATCATTTATATATTTTGAAGGGTGCTCATTAACAATGGTTTCCACCTGATATCCCAATGATTTAATAACTTCCTGAACCGCAAAATTCTGAAGTCTATTGCCAAAGTTATTATAATCACAAATTGTTATAATCCCTACTTTTTTCATTTATATCCCCCATTTATCTATACGTTTATTGATTCTGTATAATAGTTTAATCTTCAATACACTAAATAACCCTTAACAAGTACCAAGGTTTTACCAATTATTATACCTTAGTCAGCATAATGCGGGCAGTTGATTGAGTAACAGTATTTGAAAACAAATCCACTGTAGCATTACAAGTAATCCCAAATCCAGAAGATTTCTCTATACCAACTGATATATATCAGTTAGTATTTTCTATTTACTTATTTTTCGTAAATGATATTGCAGTTTTAATTTACTGAAATTTAACTTAAAACTTCTGAGCCCATTATTCCATGTTAATTTATTAACATATTTCTTGTGCGTATTATAACAATGAATAATATCTTTTTTTGCTACCTTTATACTTATAGCACTTAATAATCGATATGTTAAAAGAGCAGAGAGTCTGTATTCAATTAAAGCCCGGTTAATGTTAGAGTTTTTATTTATCTTCTTATTAATAACAATTCTCATAATTGATTCATAATCCTCACTACACTTTTCCAAAGTAAAAGACGACAACTGCTCTTCCTTGAATGCAAATCTATAATTAGTTAGATATTCATTAACGTATGAAATATTATTTGTTAAAGCTAATACCTCACAGAAAAACTCAAAATCCTCCCCCCAAGAAACCCCTTCTGGAAAAAGAATATTATGTCTTTGCAATAACTCTTTTTTAATTATCCACCCTGTAGTATGAACAGCTACTGTACCCAATATATACTCCTTTAATATTCCCCCGCTTACGAATAATGACTTTTTTTTGGCTGCTCCTCTAGGCGTAACAATAGTAAAACCGCAATAACATACGTCAGTATTTGTATTTACTATTGTATTATACATCTTTTCTAGAAAGGATTTTTCATAAAAGTCATCTGAATCTAAAAAACATATATTCTCACCTCGAGAAATTTTTAAACCTTTATTTCGGGCCATTGCAACACCTTTATTTTCTTGGTGTACATATTTAAATCTTTTATCCTTCTTTATGTAATCTTCAATAATCTTAAATGTATTGTCAGTACTTCCGTCGTCAATAATTATTACTTCAAAATCTGGATAGGTCTGACTTAATAAAGATTCTAAAGAAATAGAAATATCATCTTCTCCATTATACACTGGTATAATAACAGATATTTTTGTTTTCATTATTCCTACACCCCCATGCTGTGCTATAATACAAACTCTAATCTATGTGAAACTATTTAAATAATATATTGTCATATGGTAAAGGCTCCCCACCATTTATTATTAATGCTCTATACATATACAATAATCCCAGTGTAATTATTAAAAATGACATTAAAACCCTTTGCTTCGGAGTTTGTATTTTCACTAAGTTGGGTAAACAAACTATTGCAATAGGCATTAAAAATAATTGAATCCTAGAAAAAATCATATTATAGGGTGCAAATAGCGAAAATACAGCTGCAAAAATCATTAAACTAAAATGTTGATTTCCATATTTAATGTTTGATTTGTACTTGCTACCATTTAGATACATCAAAATGAATGTACCTATGAGGATTACTGAATACGCCCAACCACCACCACCTGATGTTGCATATATACTATCAAAATATAATGTATATTTACTTAAATTTAAAAAAGGCAATAACTTTGCTAAATTCACAATTAGTTCCTCGAAAAAAAATGCTAAAAGTGAAGAAATAATAATAAGTATTGATATATTTTTTTTATTAATTTTAAAATTAAGTATAAAATATAGGGGAAGCATTAATAAAGCAGATGTATGAAAAGAAGATGCTAACAATACAAATAGAATATATTTATAATACTTTTTATCAAAAGCATATTTTAATGAATATAAAAAAATGCTAATAGCGATCCACTGTCGCATAATATTAAAACCGGAATAATAAAGATATAATGTGATAAATAGAAAAAAACCTAAATCGTAAATATCAGTATTATTTTTGATAAACTTTATCACTAATGAAATAGTTATTAGCGCAGAAACTAAGAATAGGCTTTGAGGATTATCAGTAAAGAGTTGTAATGTTACTACCATTAAGGCGAACCCAATATCTTGATATTCATCAAATCTAACTGAATTAGATAAATAATAACTGAACCATTGTTCATATGCATGATAATCTGTACCTACCCCATATCTTAAACCTGCTACCAAAACTGCGCAAAATAGGGCTGATACTGAAAGAACAGTTGAAATTATTTTATTCGTAATTATTCTAGATAAATAGTTTGCAATTGTGGTATAAATTAAATTTATTGTGTAAACTAACATTAAACTTTGATCTCCTCATCCAACCAAGTTATCCCTATACTTTATCTGAAAACCTATCATAATTAGTTATTAGTAAAACGATGTTTTAAATATATACTCAAAAACTTGGCCGTTATCTCAATACCAAAAACAGATTTTAATACCCTAGTAATTTTAATCTTTTTTACATTACTTAACGACAATAGCCAGGAGTACTTTTTTATTTCCTGCTTCAGTTTTCTTTTACTACTTTTCTCCAACCTGGAGTAGTTTGGAAGCAATACAAGATATTCATAAGCCATAAACATATTAATTTCTTTTTGAATTCCATTACACGTTTTTTCTTTAGGATTAACACTCCATTTTTTAATTATATTCAAAAGGGAGATTACATTTTTATCTTCAATTGTGTTTGTAATAGAACCTAGCCTGTTCTGCCTGTAATAATAATGACTATATTCACAGTAATTATACTTGATCGCTTTAGATAGCAATCGAATTGTCCAATCTATATCCTCTGAAAATAAGCCTTTTTCAAAATAAAGTTGATTATTAACAATAAGGTTTCTCTTTACTAATTTTGTACATGCACTCCCAGGAAATTTATTTAAAGTAGCTAAATGTGTTAAAACTTCTTTATGCGATTTCTTAAATATTTTTGATTTCTGATATCTATCATCCAAAGGAACAGTAGTACCATCTGCGAATAACTTTACAGCTTCCAAAAATATTACATCTACATTTGGATCTTCCATAATAATTTGGTTTATTTTATTTAATGAGTCCTGAAATATCTTATCGTCTGAGTCTACAAATAAAATGTACGCACCATTTGAGCTATTTAACCCTACATTCCGTGCGTCAGATAGACCTCCGTTTTTTTTATGAATAGTATAAATAAAACTATATTTATTGGCATAGTTATCACATATCTCACCTGACATATCATTGGAACCATCATTAACCAATATAATTTCATAATCCTTATAATCTTGCACTAAAATACTTTGTAAACATTCATCTAAATATTTCTCAACATTGTACACTGGTATAATAATACTTATTTTCGGCATTTATATCCCCCAGACAAATCTTTATATATTCCTTTTAAATTTTTTATACATTATCAATATTAAACTCATTAACTGTATTAGAATTACTTTCATTAATCAAAATTGTAGGTTTATAGTAACCATCAATATTGTTAAGACTAATTAAATATCCATCTTTTCCATTCTTAATTAAATGACTAGTTGTACAATCAAGTTAGTCACCTAAATTTAGACAAAAAAATGGCCATTATAAAATTCGTTTATCATTGGAGTTGGCAGACTCACAATGAGAGGAAGTTTTAGGTCCAATCACGTTTTCCACTTCTTTCTTAAATGGTATAACAGATTATTTTTGATAAATTAGATGTATTTTTTGTTTTATATTACATTACATATGTACATCTATCAAATAACAATATTAAATCAGTAAAGTTTTACTTTCTGATATATTTTTAATAACTCATTCAAAACATTTTCATTACTAAATTTCACTATATCTGCCTTGTTTACTTTTCCGAAGTATTCTCTTTCTTGTGGATCATCAATCAGAATGGTGATACAACTTACGTATTCGTCAATATTTCCAGACTTAACAGTATAACCTCCCTTTCCATTTGCAACTAAATCTGTGTTACCTCTTATATCCGAGCATATAACAGGCAATTCACATGCCATAGCTTCCATTATTGATACCGGTAAGCCCTCTCTATAAGATGGAAATATAAATATATCCACTGCTTTGCAAATTTCTAATATATCTGTGCGAAAGCCCAACAACTGAACATTTTTATCAACATTTAATTTAACTATTAAATCTTGTAAGTGTTGTTCTAATGGCCCTCTCCCGCAAATTATATAATATATATTGGACCTTTCTATTTTAGCAAGTGCTTTTATTACGGTTTCATGATTCTTGTTTTTATTTAGTTCACCGACAGATAAAAGTATAATAGCATCGTTTGGAATTCCCATTTCCTTGCGTTTCATTGATTTATCAACTATAAGCTCATTAATCTTTTTTGTGTTTAAACCTACTCCAGGTATATACTCAACCTTTTTGGTATTAAATTTCTTTATGGCTATATTATAATCTTCTTTATTAATAGTAATGAGTACATCTGTATATCTTGATAACAAACGTTCAATAGGATAAAAAACCAACCAATTTTTTATTGCGGCGCCTTTGAAAAAGTGAAATCCATGAGCCGTGTAAATTACTCGTACATTATTTAGCTTTTTACATGCAAGTCTTACACATACTGATGCTACCGGTGTATGTGTATGGACAATATCATACTCTTTTTCCATTATCAGTTTTCTGAGTTTTTTATATGCTTTAATATTAGAAGGACTGCTTGGAGATCTGCTAAATTCAATATTGTAAGCATTACATCCCAAGTCAATCAGTTCTTGATTAATTGGTTTATCAATATTACATGTCATATCAACAGTATGCCCTTCTTCTAGTAACATCTTGATATGGGATGTAAAAAAACCCATTGTATCAGATACGGTGGTTACATATAAGATTTTCATTCTCCAAGTCTCCATTTCATCACATATTAAATATCCTACTCGCCTGTATCTTTGTTTTCAATTCGATGATAAGATTTCTGCACTGTAGGTTGAAACAATAGACCTCAAGAACCATCTTCGTGTCACTCACCGTATACTAGGTCTCAATCACACCATCCAACAATCACATCCCTAAAATAACGGGAGATCAATATTAGAAGATGTTCATATACGTATTTTTTCAAAATGGCTTATTTGATACAGAACATAATTAAAAGTAAGTCGTATACAAAACTACTACAATTTGAATTCTATTAGCTAAAACCTTATACTCAACCATTGATTGATGTCGGTTAAATATTGACCAAGCATTGGCTTTCTGGAAATGGTTACTTTTAGCTTCTTCTATGTTTCACGGATTTTTTTCATCATTGTTTTTACTTGGATCGACACAACATATACAAAATGAATACCGGTGATGTCTGTAATTCCTATTGTGACACAAAAAGAAGAGCTCTTAAAGGAGAGACACGGTATTGCCTTAAAACTTCTGGCCATTTAGTGGTTGTCCTTGTTGTTTTTTATTCGATGATAAAGATTTCAATTTTATTGGCTAAATCCATAACGATAATGACATCATCTGGAGCCATTAAAACCGTCCCCGTGTCACATGAAAAACAGCCATACTCCTAGACTTCTGGACACTCATTAATAATTGGGAGTTAAATGAACCTTTCATCTAATTTGAAAGTTCGTCTTTCCTTCTAATAACCACACTATCATACATCATCATTAGCACATCTTCGTCATAATTTCCAAATTCAGGCTCATTTTCAATACCATTTAGATTATTGATTATTAACTTTATAAAATCAACGCCACATCCATATGCATGCAAATATGCTCCACCAAATCTCGGATTAATTTCAGATAAATAATACTCACCATCTTTATAGAAGAAGTCTATATCAATCGGTCCATTAAATTTGAAGTGGGGTATAGCATTACGGATTATATTAACCAGTTCGTTATCTTTAAAGGATATCGTTTTATTAGCGCCACCTATTTTTGTTTCCAATTTTCTTTTTGTGAATATACTTACCGGTTTGTGAGTTACAGTATCAACGTAGACATCTGCATCGATATCATCACCATCCATGAACTCCTGAATAATTAAATTACTTTCATTATTAAAGATACTTTTCAAATCTTCAACTGAATTTATTTTTCTAGCCCCAACGCTTCCACTTCCAGTACGCGGTTTTACAAAAACAGGAAGTTTACAAGTTCCATTTTTATATTCGTTATGAAAAGAATTAAAATCCTCATAGGTTACTACAGTTTTTATATTGTTTTTGATTAAATACTTATACATTTCGAATTTATCAAAACATATTTCTGCTGTTTCTAGGTATGGGACAAGTACTTCCACACCAATTGCTTCAAATGATTCGCGGTTCTTAGATAGAATTTCAATCTCTGGATCAATAAATGTAGTAATGACATTTATATTTTCTCTCTTGCATATTTCCAAGACCTTTTCGAGATAATTGTTGTCTGTTATTTTAGGAACGATATATTGTTTATCAGCAAAATATAAAGCTGGTGCTGTATTCACACAATCGGTTGCAATTATTTTGGAACCCTTATCTAAAGATGATTTAAAAACTTTAATTAATTCTGCTCTTCTACCTACACTACAGAACAAAAAGTTCAAATTTTTTCCTTCCTCTCAATTGTGTACTATTATTCTTTATCTACTTCACTGTATAAGTTTTCATAAAATTCTTTAGTATTCCATAACCTTGCAAAGGGTTCTTCAATCATCTCTTTCTTAATATCCTTCAACATATCAATATAAGAATATTGCGGCTGATATCCCAACTCAATCTGAGTTTTAGACATATCTAGTACTGACTGTAATGTATCTGGCTTACTTTCATCATATGTAATTACTGATTTTTTTTCCTCTGATGAAAAAACCTCAACAATTCCATGTATCATTTGATCTAGAGACACTCTTTCTTTAGCAGCAATATTATAGAACCCTCCAGCTAAATTAGAATCAGCCGCTTTAACAACCGCCTGTATAAAATCCTTTATATAAACCATTTCTTTAACTCTTTCTGGGTTACCATAAATAGTTATTGGGTCACCATTTAATCCTTTATCCATCAACATCCTATATGGCATTTTTCTCATCTTTGTATCAGCAAAATGATAAGCATTTGGATGGTATTGGTATATTGTGAAAAACCTAAAAATAAACCTATCAATACCAAACTCATGGTGATAGTGCTCAATTAAGTCTACCGCAGCATTCTTGGCAATAGCATATACACTATGGTCCCCTGTTAATGGGAAGCTTCTCTTAGCATCTGAAGACATCGGGTGTCCTGTTCCATGTAAGTGGAATAAATCATATGGTGTAGTTGGAAATATTATTTTTTTTATATGTTCTTCACGCATAAATTCTAATATATTCAATGTAGCTTCAGTAATCGACTTAATTAAAAGCTGTGGATCATATTCATCTCTAGATGGCAATTGCCCAGCAAAGTTTGCTACAATATCTATATTTTCACCTTTTAAACACTCAAAGTCACTCTTATTTATTATGTCTATAGAAAAATAAGGAATTCCTAGATTTTCATAAAATCCATTATCAGATTTCCTTTTCCCTGCTGCAATCACATCGTAACCTGCATTTTTAAAAGCAACAGCAGAATATGCACCTAGATTTCCTGTTGCACCCAGAACTAAAACTTTTTTACTCTTCATTATTTGACACCCCTTTTACTTAGTATGAATATCATAATAATCTCTTACTTTCATTCTTTTCCTAACCAAATCCAAGCTGTTTTTATTTTGTACATATACATCCGGAAAATATCTAATGAAAGGTCCTCCGAAAGTCATTGTATAAGCACCCACTTTTTCATAGATTAATCGGTCACCTATAGAAAGTATGTTTTCATCCAACAATGACATAATACGATCATGATCCATACATGTGTATCCGCATATTACTTGCTTTTCCAGTTTAATTCTTGCCTCGGTATTCTTCTCAATTCTGTATGTATAATTCTTCTTAGACCATAATGGATCAATGTTAATTCGACTTCCATCGGTTGTAACAATTCTTGTTCTATCGTTATCTTTTGTGTCTATCACTGATGTATGAAATTCAACGGCAGATCCAATAATTGCAGAACCAGGCTCAACTATTAACATTGTGGTTTCAATATTTACTGTGTTTTTTAATACCTCATGGATTGCAGTAATATAATCTGTTCCTGTAGGCTTTCCTTCCACGCCTCCGAAAAAACCTCCGCCAATATCAATAAAAGATGGCGAAATATTATATTTTTCAATAATAAATTTAGCATATTCCGCTAATTTTCGGTAGACACTCAAACTTCTTGTTACACTATTACAGTGAAAGTGTAGCCCGATTCTATTATTCATATCACCAAAACGAATAATCTCTATTGCATTCGAGAGTTCATCATTTTCATCAGAAAAACCAAATCTAAATCCATCTTCTATATAACCTATATCATTACTTTCAAATATAGATGTATCAATATTAACACGTACTCCGATATTGCCTTTACTTTCTTTTATATTACTTTTAAAGACTTCCAATTCATGTTGTGAGTCAATATTAACAATTGAATTCTTATTAATTGAATCTAAGAAAGCAGCTTTTCCTTTTATAGGGCCATTGAATACTATTTCTTCCTCTTTATAACCACACAATAGAGCTAATTCGTACTCTTCATCTGATACCACTTCCGCTATTACATTTTGTGTTTTTAGATGTTTTAATAACCATGGTAAAGAGTTCGTTTTTACAGAGTAAGCAATTCTTGAATTTGGCCATATTTTTTTTAGAGCGGATTCAAAACTCAGAATATTGTCTTCCAATTCTTCTTTATTAATTAAAAAAAATGGTGTTTCCAAAATTTCACTCCTCCTTCGTTCCTGAAAATTCCATCATAGTGTATTTTTTTGTTTCTTTATTATCAATGCCCTCTTTTTTTAGAACTGTATTAATTGTTTTATATATTATTATTAAATCTCCAAAAAAAGTGATATTTCTAATATAAAACACATCTAATTTAAATCTTTTTTCCCAGGTTATTGAATTTCTACCGTATACTTGAGAATATCCTGTTAATCCCGGCTTAGCATCATGTCTATGCTTTTGTTCTTCGTTATATAATTGCAAATACTTTACAAGTAATGGCCTCGGACCCACAATACTCATATCACCTTTAAGAATATTAAACAACTCAGGCAATTCATCCAAGCTTGAGTTTCTTAAAAACCTGCCAAACTTTGTTAGTCTTATACCATCAGGCAATAATACACCTAATTTATCCCTTTCATCAGTCATTGTTCTAAACTTATACATAGTAAATACCATCTCGTTCAGTCCGGGTCTCTCTTGTTTAAAAATTACTGGACTTCCTAACCTAGTCCTCACAAGAATAGCAACTATTAAAAGTACTGGACTTAGAACAATAATAGCGATTAAAGAAAGTATGAAATCCATGGGTCTTTTAAAATATTTACTATAGATACCACCTTTTGAATTTTTCATTACTCTATCCACAACCCTTTTATAACTTTTACGACTCTTACCAAATCCTCTACCGACATCTTCGTATCACTCGGCAAACAAACCCCATCCTCAAACAACTTCCCAGAAACACCATCACCAACAAAATCATACTTCTCAAAGAAAGGCTGCATATGCATCGGCTTCCAAACTGGCCTTGATTCAATATTCTCTTTCTCAAGAGCCTCCATCACATCAATCGGTCTAACCTTGCCAGTTAGCACCATCGAACTTAGCCAGCAATTCGGCTCATCCCACTCATTACTTGGCATGAACTCAACACCTTCAAGTCCACCAAGCTCTCTTTTATAAAACTCATAAATATATCTCTTCTTTTCAACTCTTTGATCCAACACTTTAAGCTGTCCTCTACCAATCCCAGCAACAACATTACTCATCCGATAATTAAACCCTAATTCACTATGCTGATAATGCTTTGCCTGATCCCTAGATTGAGTAGCCCAAAATCTCGCCTTACCAATTCTCTCTTCATCATTAGAAACAAGCATCCCCCCACCAGATGCAGTGATAATCTTGTTTCCATTAAAAGAGAAGATGCCATAATCACCAAAAGTCCCTGTGTGCTTACCTTTATAATAAGTACCCAAAGACTCCGCAGCATCTTCTATAACCGCTACATTATGTTTCTTACAAATATCCATAATCTTGTCCATATCAGCGGATAACCCGTATAAATGAACAACAATTACCGCCTTTACTTCTGGATATTTCTCAAATGCTTCTTTCAATGCTTTTGGACTGATATTCCACGTTTCATAATCGCTATCTATAAAAACAGGAATCGCATTTTGATAGATAATAGGATTTGCGGTAGCAGAAAATGTAAGTGTTGGGCAAAATACAATATCCCCTTCACCTACCCCTGCTGCTATTAAAGCCAAATGGATGGCAGCTGTTCCTGAAGACAGTGCTGCCGCCGCTTTAGAACCAACCTTTTCAGCGAGTTCCCTTTCAAAGCCATTCACATTTTCACCAAGTGGTGCTATCCAGTTTGTATCAAATGCTTCCTTTACGTATTCCATTTCATAACCCTGATCACTCATATGGGGTGAAGCAAGTAATATTCTTTCTTTCACTTTTATTGACTCCATTTTCTAGACTTCCTTCCCTAGCTAAGTTATTTTAGTAGAATAGCACTTAATTGGAATCAGCTCTTCCAACAAACTACTAACCCACTAAATCTTATCTGCTTTAGATACTCACCTCGTACTATTTATTCAATCTACCCAACAAATTTGAAATAGATATTCACTCCACAACCACTCTAAACTAAGTTTCTTCCCATTATATACTCCATACAATCAATCGATAGTTCTCATAAAAAAACGCCCAAACCCTTATCCTGCAAGGGATACAGCGATAAGTCTAACTACTATACTCAGTCCCCAAATTTCGTATAATAAATTCCACATTTTCCAGGTAGTTCAGAAGCCCGTCATATCAACGTTATCAATTTACTACCACCACTTTTTTAGTGAAAAATCATCGTTTTTATCTATACATATTCTACCCAGGACCAGTATACACAATAAATAACCCCCATATATTGTAGCACTAATAGATTTTTAACGCTTTTAACACACAATATCTTGTGTCTATTTATATAACATTCTCATTTCCATACCACCATTCAATCACATCAATACTCTCTTTCCAATATCCATAGAAGAAAGTATCTCTACATACTTTCTTCTCATGAAGTTTTATTTACTATACAATTGTACAGTATTTATAGATATGGAACATCAGCAGGATCATCACAGATAGAATGCAAAGAGCATACTATCTTTCCATCCACATACCTAATCTCTCCATCATTAGGACAAATAATTTCATGATAACTTTTAAGCATGCTTTTAAAATGTTCTTCCGAATGTGTTGTTCCACCAGTATGACGAATTCCCATATGTTCTTTCTAAAGTATCTAGATTCGTATGGAAAACCTTTCTAGAAGAACTCTCAATAATTTTATCTACAGATACTGTGCCAATTAATACTAAAACACTCAAAATAACAATAACTGCAAGAACCTCAACTAATGTTAAACCTTTTGAATTCATATTATCTGCCTTCAATAATGCGGTTATTAGCCTATTAAAGAAACAATATACTATTCAAACGATTCCCTCACTGCAACTACAAAATTCTACAGTTTTTCCACTATTTCTTTTTCAACGATTTTCTTTAAATACATTAACAGCTCTTTATTAATCTCCGGATTCTGAAGCGCGAACTCAATCGTCGTAGTAATAAACCCTAACTTCTCCCCAACATCATACCGCTTACCCTCAAAATCATAAGCAAATACTCTCTGAATCTGATTCAACTGTTGAATCGCATCCGTCAATTGAATCTCCCCACCAGCACCAGTCTCCTGCTTCTCTAGACACATAAAAATTTCAGGTGTAAGCACGTATCTCCCCATAATTGCAAGATTTGATGGAGCTGTTCCCTTCGCAGGTTTCTCCACAAAATTTTCAACTGCATACCTTCGTCCTGTTTGCATGGAAGGTTCCACAATTCCATATCGATGTGTTTCATTATCCGGCACAGTTTGTACACCAATTATGGAAGCATGCGTTTCCTCGTATTGATCGATCAACTGCTTCAATCCTGGTACTTCACTCTGAACAATATCATCGCCAAGTAAAACGGCAAACGGCTCATCACCGATAAATTTGCGTGCACACCAAACAGCATGTCCAAGTCCTTTAGGTTCTTTTTGACGAATGTAATGAATATCTACTTTCGAAGACGCTTGTACTTTCTCAAGAAGATCAAACTTTTCCTTTTGGATTAGATTCTCCTCTAATTCAAACGAATAATCAAAATGATCCTCAATAGCCCGTTTCCCTTTTCCTGTAACAATAATAATGTCTTCAATTCCAGATGCAATTGCCTCTTCGACAATATACTGAATGGTTGGCTTATCAACAATCGGTAGCATTTCTTTCGGCATCGCTTTTGTCGCCGGTAAAAAACGTGTGCCCAAACCGGCTGCTGGAATAATTGCTTTACGCACCTTTTTCATTGCAATGCCCCCTAACTGAGTTTTTATTTTCACGTGGAGCCAGGTACTTCCACAATACGAAAGGCGTAAATTGTGTCAATACTTAACACCCTTAGCTTTCCTTAAGCAGTCGTAACTTCCTTAGCAACACTAGCAACCTTCCGATTAGCAAGTCCCACCAATATATCTTTCAATTCTCCATCATTCATATCAAGTAAGTTTCCTAACACACTCTCCATCTCAATCTTACCAACCGGCTCCGCCTTCCCAACAAATATCTTCGGAAATACATACTCACTCTGCCGTTCATTCTCATTCAATAACTCTTCAAACAACTTCTCCCCAGGTCGTATCCCCGAATACTCAATCCCAATCTCACCTTCACTATACCCCGACAGCCTAATCAGGTTCTTCGCCAGATCCACAATCTTCACTGGCTCTCCCATATCAAGGACAAACACCTCACCGCCAGCAGCCAAAGTCCCTGCCTGAATCACTAGCCGTGAAGCTTCCGGAATCGTCATAAAGTATCGAGTCATCTCGGGATCCGTAACCGTAATCGGACCACCCTTAGCAATCTGTTGCTTAAACAACGGAACCACACTGCCTCTAGATCCCAGCACATTCCCAAACCGCACAGCCGCAAATTTCGTCACGCTATCTTTCGCAAGATTCTGGACAATCATTTCAGCAAAGCGCTTCGTCGCACCCATGATATTCGGTGGATTGACGGCTTTATCCGTTGAAACCATGACGAAGTATGGAACGCCGAATGTATCTGCTGCTTCTGCAACATTCTTCGTACCGAAGATATTGTTTTTAACAGCTTCCATCGGATTGGCTTCCATTAAAGGTACGTGCTTATGCGCAGCTGCATGGTACATAACATCCGGCTTATACTCACTGACAATATCAAAAATACGCATCCGGTCTTGAACGTCTGCGATAATCGGAACGATTTCTATATCTGTTGAAACCTTTTGGCGTAATTCCATGTCTATGTTATAGATAGAACTTTCACCATGACCTAACAAAATTAAGCGACTCGGTCTAAATTCACTCACTTGTCGACAAATTTCTGATCCAATGGAACCACCTGCGCCCGTAACCAGTATCGTTTTACCCGTTAGCTTGTCTGCGATTGCTTTTAAATCGAGTTGGACTTCATCGCGACCTAACAAATCTTCTATTCTTACATCTTGCATATCATTAACAGATACTTTTCCCGTCATTAAATCTTCAATTCGTGGAATCGTTTGTGTTTGGACACCCGTTTCAATACATAATTTCATCAAGTCGGCCATTTGTTGTTTATCCATGGATGGAATGGCAATAACGATTTTTTCGATGTTATTATCCTTAACGAAATAAGGGATTTGTTTCGTGCCGCCGACTACTTTCACATCAAAAATTTCGAGTCCTTGTTTCGTAGCGTCATCGTCTACAAACAACACCGGTTTCATACCAGAATCAGCGTTTTGAAGGACTTGACGTACAATCATACTCCCGGCTTGTCCAGCCCCAACAATCATCGTCCGTTTGGCCTCTTTGTCCTCCCGGTAATTGATCGTATCCCGCATGATCCGCCATGACAATCTCGAGCCACCCAGAATCAAAATATGTAACATCCATGTGAGGGCAAGTGCCCGTATATAGACATCCTGTGTAAGGGTGAATTGGACAGCTGCGACGACGGCAATCGTTAATGTGACCGCCTGGAAAATCGATTTCAATTCACCTATGGACGCATAGGCCCATGCCTTACGATACAGACCAAAACGCCACGCGAAGAAGTGATGGGCAATTTGAATGGTAATGGCACTAATCAGTAGCATTTCATTTGTAAATACGTTGATATACGGATGCAAGATGAAATAACCAATATAGATGGAAAACAGCACTATGAAGGAGTCCGCAATCGACAAGTATGTCATTCTCTTTTTTATTGACATCTTCTTACTCTCCTTCCATCAAATTGTTCGAATACTTCCATTATAGCAGTACCTTTTAACCAAAGATACAATAATTATCATTTATTATTTAATATCCCAGTCCAATAGTAGCACTTCATCCAATTAATTGCCACCACTTTCTTAGAATCGGTGTTTCTGGTTCTAATAGTTCAAAGTATTCATCTCGTAAAATACGTTCGTTGTTTTCTAGCAGTATATCTGCAATGTCCTGTAGCTTCTTCTTTTCCAAATAATTGAGTCCTTTTTCGAAAAGGGCTGGTCTTGTCATTACATTATGCACGTCTGACCCATATGTATGAATCAAGTTCGCTTCAATCAGTTGAAGTGACAGCTTTTGAATATTCTTCCCAAAGTGGCCGGCTACACTGCCGGCTGTGATTTGTGCAAGTGCACCGTGCCTGACGAGCCGCTCTAGTCGTTCGGGCTTTTCTGCGATGGCTCGGTTGCGTTCGGGGTGAGCGATTATAGGAATAATTCCTTCTTCCAGTAATGACTGTATAATATTGATAGTATAGGCAGGAACAGATTGCGTTGGAAGTTCCAGTAGGAGATAGCGTGAGTTAGCAAGAGTTAATGCATCACCCATTAGCAGTTTTTCGACAAGATTCTCACACAGACGGACTTCTTGTCCTGTATGAAGGGTGATAGGATTTTTCGCCGCCTGGACAACATCTTTCAGCAATTCGATTTGACCTTCAATTTCATTACGTGGCACATGGAAGTGTGGGCTAAATGCATGCGGTGTTGCAATCATGTCGGTAATTCCTTCTTGTGCCGCTTGTTCTAGTATTCGTAACGTGTCTTCAATCGTTTTCGGACCGTCGTCGACCCCAAAAAGAATGTGGCAATGCATATCAATCATAAAATTCTCCTCTTTCATCCGTAAAGAAAGAGAGTGAAAAGACAGAACTGTCCTTTACTCTCCTGTTCCATAATATTGGTAATAGTAATGATCTTTTTCAAGAACGAAATTGTTCAGTAAAGTCCCAAGAATATTGGCTTTAGATGACACCAATGCCTCTTTCGCTTTGACAACGCTAGCTTTCTCTGTCGATCCTGAGCTAAGCACAAGGATTGTGCCATCGCATTTATTCGACAAAATCTGCGCATCCGTCACAGATAGAATGGGTGGTGCATCAAAGATAACGATGTCATAGCCTGCAATTAGTTCTTCAATCAAGGCATCCATCGTTTTCGAGGCGAGTAATTCTGCTGGATTCGGCGGAATCGGTCCGCATGTAACAAGATGAAGACCCTCAATTTCTGTTTTGATGACGACGTCCTGTAATTCCAACTTTCTCGTTAATAAGTTGGAGAGTCCTGTCGAGTTTGTCGTGTGGAATGTGTAATGCATCGTCGGTTTCCGCATATCCGCATCGATGAGTAACACTTTCTTCCCTTCCTGCGCAAAGACAACGGCGACGTTTGACGCACTCGTCGATTTACCTTCTCCCGGAGTAGATGATGTGAACAGCAATGTTTTGATATCCTTATCAGGCATGGAGAAGTTGATGTTAGTCCGGATTGTGCGGAATTGCTCCGAAACGATTGATTTCGGATTCACATGGGTCACCAGTTTACGCGCAACCGCTTGTACAATCTTCTTTTTCTTTTTGAACATGTTGGTCACCCCTTCTTCCTTCTGCTTTTTACGGAGTCTTTTGCACCCTGTACATCTATTTCTGAAATCTTGCCAATTAAGCCGAGTATCGGCAAGCCGAGCAATTCTTCAGCGTCTTGCTCCGTTTTCACTGTTGTATCTAAATACTCAAGTAGGAATGCAATCCCGACTCCGAGCATCAAACCGATTACCGCAGCAATCGCCATGTTCAACATTGGATCCGGCTTAATGGGTGACGGGTACTTCGAAAGCACTGCCGGCGATAAGATATTGACGTTATCGACATTCATCAGCTTTTGGATTTCTTGTTGGAACACCTCAGCCGTTGTATTGGCAATATCCACTGCAACGTGAGGCTCGGGATCTTGTACACTGATGTTTAAAACTTGGGAGTTTTGCGCACTATTCACTGTGATTTTTGAGCTGAGTCCAGCAGGGGTCGTATTCAGATCCAGACTATCGATTACTTTCGAAAGGATTGCTGGACTTTTAATGATGACGTAATATGTATTGATGAGTTGAAGATTCGTTTGAATGTCCTGCGCGTTGAATTGTTGTTGTTCACTTTTCTCTTGATTGACAAGGATTTGTGTTGATACTTGATAAATCGGTGTTAAATAGAGGTAGCTGACGACTCCGGCAATCGTTACCGCAAGAATGACCGCACTGATGATCAATATAAGCCGTTTCTTTAAAGTCTTTACTAAATCTTGTAAACTAATCGTTTCTTCCATAGATGCCAGTTTCCCCTTTACAATTACATTGTTGAACTTCGATTTAGTATATCATAACGAGAATTCCTTTTGTAACAATTATTCACAGATTTATTGTATATTGTACCTATTCTAAAACGCAGTAAAGAGGTGCAGGTATGAAGACACAATCTATATCCCTAATTATACTATCGATCGTCTGTGTAAGTCTGCTTTGGTTCAGCGCCTCGACTTAGCAAGAGAATGTCCAGAATGCAGGGGGTCAACCTGCTCAGAATATTGAAATCCACCAGGGACCTTTTGTTGATAATGAGACGCCAGTTAAAAAGTCATCTCCCGTTCAGTACATGAGCACAACTGACCTCTTGAAGATAGGCGCTTCGTTAGATAACAAAACGCTTGAGGTGATTATTTCCCGCGCGGAAGCCGGGGAGCATGTCCAGATGCTCATTATCGGTTCCGAGGCGATGGCAGGTGCAGCGGAGCGATTTGCGACCGTGATAGGTGACAGGTATGCCGGTTTGATGGGCGTAGATGTGGCAACGTTCGATATGACGTCTACTCGTTTTGTCGCGGAGAAGCTGGAAGCCGGGGAAATTGACTGGGAAGTGGGCTACGACATCGTCTTGTACGAGCCATTCACGTTGCACAACAATGGTGAAGTGGTTATTGAAAACGAGCGCCAGCATTTGCTTGCCGTGAAGGCGCTAGCGGAGAGTTATGTAGAGGATGTATCGTTCCTTGTTACTCCGCCCCAACCAATTTACCGCGCAAGTTATTATTTGACACAAATCCAAGCACTTGAAACGTTCACATCAGCGCGCGGTATTCCCTACATCAATCACTGGCCTAATTGGCCCGACACGGGTTCTGATGAGTTACTGACGTATATTGATGGAGCACGGATGCCTACTGAGAGTGGCATCATAGCGTGGTCGGACGCCCTTATTGCGTATTTTGTGGATGATAAATCTGCGAAATAACGTAAACACCCGTTCAGACCCGGCAGTTAAGAGGGATGAAGTGTAATCCCAGCTCGGCGCTGGAGTCTTGACTTGAACGACTGTTTTATGGAAGATTCTATCTCTTATGAATGTTTTTTGGCATCTCATATGGTACAATTCCCATATGAAAAAACTAATCGTTCTGATCATTCTACTTAGCATTCTATTCATTTCATCCGGGCAAACCTATGAACAGCAGTCGCTCATCCCAACACTTGAGAAATGGCTTCCGGGTGAGCCACTAGAATCATCACTTGCAAAGGTGCATGTACCGTATTGGGGTAAAACGATTTCTGTTGAGGAACGAGGTTATTATCACTTCGTTGAATTCCTTCTACGAAAAAGCGCACATTTTGTCATTTTCGGCGTCCTTGCCGTCGCAATCTATTCGATACTGCCTAAACATACATTTCGACTATTGACGGCCACTTGGATCACAGTTCTACTGGCTATCGCGGATGAGTATCACCAGTCATTGACGGGTGGACGGACTCCAGCGTTGCAAGACGTCATTCTTGATGCGGCTGGAGCGGTGACGTTTCTTGTCATTTTACGTTTGCTTCTACTGGTAAAACCGAAAATGGCCAAGAAAAAAGCAAGAGTTCGCTGAAACGCGACTCTTGCTTTTCTAATTTACAGACCCATTACCTTGTTCAGAAGACTGTCTTTACGTGCTTTTTTCTTCGCATTATAATCATCAACTAAGTTTTGCGAATAGGATTTATCGTAGCCGTTTGCTACTAGATCCTTCTCCACTGCGTTGATGACGCCTACAAATACTACATCAGTAAGTGCTTCAAGCTCGTTTGCAGTACCTACGTATTTAGTGTAAAAATAACTGTAGCTGATGCTTTCCCCATTCGTTTTCTTATCGTCGTACTCTTTCTTCGCATGACTGACCAATGAATTCAGCTTGTTGTCAGCCTGTGACTGGAGATTTTCAAGCACCGGGACATACTTCTTTTTAATTGAACCGACTGTCGGTTTCCGACTTGGTTCGATGGTGTTGGTGTTGCTATCGCTCGTCGTTGGGCTAGGGACTTTATTGCCTGAAGTCATTCCTTCCCTTTTGCTGCCGTCTGTAGCGGTTCCTTCAGTTGAAGTTCCCTCAGTTACCGGAGCTGAAGCATTGTCGTCTAAATCGACAACATCTCCATTGGCATCCACTGTAATCGTCGTTCCGTCTGGCATTTCAATCGTATACGGGTCTTCAATGATTTGTGCCACTTCTTCATCCGCTACATCATACTCTTTGAATTTAAAGAAATAGAGTAGAGTACCTGCAGTGGCTAAGAGTATAATTAGTAGTATTAGTAAGAAAATCTTAAGTTTCTTCATGAACTTCTCCTTTTCTATCGTCCCGTTCACCAGTTTAACAGAAAGATAGAACTTGGAGTACCTAAACAGACACTATTCGACACTTTGAATTAATTCATGGTTGTTCAGTTGACAGGGACCGGGTTGGCCCAGTCTCTGTCGTCTCTTTAATTCAACTAACTCCTTACTGAGGAACTGTTGCCCTTACGCATTATGTAGTAGTTGATAGCGCCAATTCCCTTGATGACTTCGCCTTACAAGTCCCTTGAGCGGTTGTTGTTTATGTTTTTTTTCCGAAATAACGATGTACTCGCCAGTAATCGACTTGACATAGCAGGCGTTTTTCCCTGTAAAGCCACTGATGTAGCCGATGTTCCCGCAAATTGTTCGAACTTCATCATTCAGAAAGAATCCTCTGGATGCTCTGGTGTTCTTCGCGTTACGTCTGCTTTTTGTGTTCGACAGCTTCCGTCCTTTACGTGCGGTCGCTTCATGCAGGCTTCGCTTTTTCTTGCGGAATTGTTTCGCCATGAAAGTAGTTTCAGTCATTTTCATAATGGCTGGTATCCCCGTTATCGCAATGGCTTCATTGACAAGCGACTTTTCTAACCCTATCAATTTTCGATGAGGCGTCGTTTCGCTACCATATGAAAGTATTGCATCCGGATATTGCTCGTAAACGCGGCTTCGCAACGTGTTGGTAAAAGGCGGTTCTTTGTAGGACCTCAGCTTTTTCCCACTTTGCATCCACTGCCAAAAGATCTCGCCGGGACGATGATTGCCAGACGTATGGCAATCGGTGCAAACGGTAATCAGGTTATCCGCACGATCGCTGCCGCCTTCTGTCTTGTAGATAATATGATGTGTTTTTACTACTTTATTTTTCTTTTTACATACTTGGCAACTATAGTTGTCTCTCGCGAATACGAAATAGCGGGTATTGTAATAGCCTTCACTATTACTCAATTGCGGACTAACGCCCCCCACGCTTGGATTAATTAACTTCTGTACTTCGAATTTTCCGATTTCAATATGTAGTGTCGGGCCCGGCAGCAAACTACTAAAACGATTGATCCAACGAAAAGTGTTCGCGTTTCGACTTTCCAAACTCGGCGGCAACCAGCCTTTTGGCTTCTTTCGATTCAGGAAGCGGGCTTTTCGGTATCTTGTTTTTCGTTGTCTACGAATGCGTCGGTATATTTTACGTGTTTCAATCAGACTTTTTACATCAGTCCGTAATTCAACTTCACCTTTCATCAGTACATGGCCAACGGACGTAACCGCAATGCCGATATGTTTCTCTCCGAGTTTCACGCCTACTTTTACTGACTGTTTATAGCCGCTGGAACCATACAATAGCTGGATACTAAACGGCTGATAACCGACAATCTTCGCTTTTCCTTCATTCAGCAACATTCTTGCTTTCCGCGGCGGGCATGGCATGAGCGCCTCCCCGTGCTTATTAACTACGAATACGAGCATAGCGTATTCCCTCCCCTTTTTGGAGTTTGTCACCCTTCGCCAATGTTGGTAAGGCTTCCGACATTACATGTCGCCAATTTCGGTTGACCGCTCCGACCCAACAGAGCTTTTACAGAGCCGACACAGTGCAAGGGACTAGAGCATTATCCCAGGGTGTGATCACCGAACCAACGTAGTCATACAAGACTGAGGCTAGACAACTTAGGCTCTCTCAAGCCCCCACTCCAACCTAGGTTGACGTTTAAGTGGTGGGTAGTTGACTATGATTAATACGCGTTTTTCTATTTCAAGCTTTTTTCTAAATGTATACAGGTTCCATTATATCATAAATGGAGGATAACACCTCAATTGGAAAATATTTAATTGGGACTTTTGGGTTGGTTGGAGGATTTGGGGAGTTGGTTGGATGCTCCACAGGGCTCGTTAGAGACTATGATTGTTGGTTGCACACACCTATGATTTGGCAGACAATAACGACTAGTGGAATTAGCACCCCTTACAGTTATTAAAAGGTTTGGGTATAGCTACAAACGAAAAACCTCAAGTTTAAAAATAACAAAGGTATTTCTCAAATTCATTTAGCTATTTATGGTTAAAAAACGAAAAGAAAGCCGGCCATTTATCAATATGGCCGGCTTTCTTTTATACTTTATGCAATTACCATATTTCAGAATCGTAACAGACCCTAGTTTTGCAAACTATGCATTCCCGGAAATTACTGTCCGACAAAATTAAACGTATATGTCGTATTGAATGCTTTATTATCAATCGTTCCTGTAACTTGGAATTTAATTGATTTACCTTTTAAAACACTTAATTGTGTTGTTTCTGGTAAGTTAACCTTAGCTAATGCTTTTGCAATTACTTCACCAAGATCTTGATTATTATCCACATTGCTATTAGAAATAATAATTTCTTCATTTCCAGCTGTGAAGCTTACTACAGCAGATTTGACAACTGTATTAGATTTAATCGTATCGAATACTGGTTGTGCAGCAACTCTAAAATGACCTAGTGTACTGCTTTCTTTTTTAATTATTACCGTGAACGCATTTCCTGACAACGAGATTGCCACATCACCACTTGCGTTGCCCGCACCAAGCTGATCAAGAAGTAACTGATTCAACAATTGTTCTCCAGTAACTACTCCACCGCCGCCAGTTCCGCCACCGCCACCAGCTGCTGGAGGTGTTACTTCAGGGTTTGTTACCCCACTGACATTCTCAATGTTTCCTTTTGATTCTTCAAAGTCTGCAACGATGTCTTTTGCAGTTGTTCCTGCTGGAAGGACAAGATCTCCGACTTTAGTAGTACCAAGAGAGATATGCGTATCTTTTGATTTGATGCTAAGTTTTTCGATTTTCCCTTTAGTTTCGAACTTAACATCTTTATTGGATTCGATTGTTACTTCTTGAATGTTTCCAGTACCTGCAAGAGTTAAATTCCCAGCAGAGTTAACCGTTAGGTTACCCACGTTTGCATCAAGCGTTACTTTTGTAGCTCCCGCTTTAATAGTTACTTTGGGAATCGTGATACCTTCAGCAGCTTTAAGGATAACATTAGATGATAGGATAAGTTCTTTAACTTTTGAACTACCTTTATATTCGATGATTGCGCCGTCTTTAGTAACCTCAACGTTAGCAAATGTGGCATCGATGAAAATGATAGTTGGTGTTGGTGCTGTTGCCGCTGCAGAATAACTAACGCCACTTTGAGCTGTCGCTGTAGATGCAGCTTTGTTTGAAACTTTAGCTGTTCCTTCAACAATAACTTTTTCAGCAGTGAAGCTATTTTTCACATCTTTACCAATTTCGAATGCACCTTTAATTGTAAGGTTTTTCAAGTGAATATAGTCTCCATTAATCGTAAGATTTCCTGGGAATACTAAACCTTGTCCATCAATCACAAGATTTTTTTCAGCAGTACCACTTGCTTTAATTTCAATTGAACTAACGCCTACAATTACGCCATCTTTAGCTGTGTATTTTACGATTGCACCTTTAAGGAAATCAAGGTTAGCAGCACTGAATATAGCTTTCAAGCTAGCATCTAACGTAAATGTGCCATCAGATAGTACTACTTTATCGCCAGTAATGCTAATTACTTCTGAACCTTTCTTTTCAGTTGCTAATTCACTCTTAAAGATGAAAGATGCAACTTGTCCGCGTGTAACAATTGCGTCAGGTGAGAAAGTAGTTGCAGTTGTTCCAGACGTGATTTTATTGGAGAACACCGTTTGAATATAACTCGCATACCATATTTTTTCGTTAACATCTTTAAATGGAAGATTTGAGAGTTTCTCTTCTTCTAATTTATACCCTAATACAATCATTTTAGCGACTTGAGCACGTGTTAGGTTACCTGTTGGTTTAAATGTTTTGTCTTCATATCCACTAATAACACCTGCATTTACGAGTGCTGCGATATGTCCGTAAAAAGGATTATCCTTTTTCACATCTTTAAACCCTGGATCTACTACATTTTTCGTGTCTAAATCTAAAGCCAAAGCCATGATTTTAGCCGCTTGCGCCCTGGTAATTTCTTGACTTGGCTTGTATGTACCGTCTGTATAGCCATTGATAACGCCTCTAGAAGTTAAACTTTTGATAGCTTCATAGAATTGATGTGTATTTTTAACGTCTTTGAAAGTAATGTCTTTCGCCACATCTGCCTGCGCAAAAGTAGGTACTGCTGCAACGAATGCCCCCGTTGCTACTGTTGTTGCTAGTGTTGCCCTGAATAGTTTTTGATAAGTGCTGTTCTTCATTTTCCAACCTCCAAATAAATTTTTTCCATATAACCCATTTTAACATGTAATTAGATACAATTACCACACGCTTCACGATAATCTGAGTTTACTATTTTCATCCTATCATAGAAATAGTAGGTATTCTATATTAGTTAACGAATTATTATTAGTCACTTCTGATTATTTATTCCTACCTTTTCCTTAATAGCTCCACTTTTTATCCGAAACAGAAGCATGTGACTACCTATATACAAGGGTGGTATTTGTGAAGATAACTTTATCTAAAGAAAACGATTGATTACTAGTTAAGCTAGTTTCTGAAGATAGCAGTGAATTTATTAAAAGTGTGTCAAAAGAAGAGTTTGAACTTCTTAATAGGGTTGAAGTACTTCAGCCTGATTTCATTCACTATGCTGCTTCTGTTGGACAGTCTCCGGGGTTGGTTGGAGTCTTCATTGATTTGGTTGGACACTCTACGGGGTTGGTTGGACACTTCATTAATTATGTTGGACACTCTACGATTTGTTGCACACTTCATTGATTTTGTTGGACACTCTCCGGGGTTGGTTGGACACTTTATCGATTATGTTGGACACTCCCCGGCGATGGTTGGACACTTCATTGATTTTGTTGGACACTCTCCGGTTGGTTGGTCACTTTATCGATTATGTTGGACACTCCCCGGCGATGGTTGGACACTTCACCGAGTTTGTTGGACACTCTCCGGTTGCTTGGACACTTCACTGATTATGTTGGACACTCCCCGGCGTTGGTTGGACACTTTATTGATTTTGTTGGAGACCCCACCGTGTTGGTTGGACACTCTCCGATTACATCCATTTTATTTGAAACTTAGATCCTCCGTGCATATATTGAAGCAATAGCCGATCATTTTCCTTTATTCGGCCAATCACATTAACCTTTTCGTCGGCTGGGAGATCTCGTTTCGTAATTTGAATCTCTCCCTGATAGCGTTCATACTTTTCATTATCTACCGTAATCGCACCAAGTGGTCTTTCTACCGTATTGACTGCTTTAACCGGTCGGGTTCCAATTAGTCCGTATTCCCTCGATTCCATCGATCGGATGCAATCCCGAGCAGCATCCAAACGATTTGTCTGCACGGCTCCTACTATTTCAAGTAGGGATTTGTCGTGGATTGCCTGTTCAGCTCGCAATAAAAAAACACCCTTTTGATAACAAGCAAATTGCTCTAACGACTCTTCAGTCAGCGTAAGATCACCGACCAAGACCTTGTCCACACAGCCATTTTCCTTTAAGTCCAGAAAGGCGGGAAAAGGCGAAATACTTCGATGGTCTTCCAATGTTGGCAATCTTTCATAAAGTGGTCCGCGTAAACGTCCATCTCCTGGAATGAAGGCCATCACGGTCACCCCTTCCTGTTTCAGCCAGTCATTCACCTTTCTAAATTCATCACGACCCAGTCCTGTTTCGGGTCGCGGGTAAAAGTTATGCCATGCCTCAACAGATTCCGTGCGTAACCCTGCCTGTTTCATTTTTTCAAGACTATTCTTCGACAATGTACTTGCATTCAATGCCACTTTCATATTCTTGGATAACCTGACAATTGTGGATTCTGAAATACCATAGTCCACCCGTAACCCCGTTAGCCCCCACTCAAGAAGCCCAGCTGCATTTTCCCATGTGAAACCAAGATGGCCAAGTGACTTTGGCGAAATATCCGCCATTAACTCCATATTATATTGTTTCGCTGCCGCCCCTAGCCTGCGAAGGCGTTCTTTATAGAGCTGTGGATCCTCCTCAGGGATATGAAGCGATGTGAAAATGGAAGTAAAACCGATTGCTCTCACCTTGTTTAAATACAATTCAAATTCCTCGTTCAAATCAGTTCCTAGGTAAACAGAAATGCCAAGCATGTAATCAGCTCCTTTGTGAGTTTTAGAAAAGCGGCAGGCGCTGCCCAGCCCCCACAGCAAAACGGCTTATGTCCCGAGGGGTTAGCGCCTGGAGCTAGACAGTAAGAAAAGCGCAAGGCGCCGCCCAGCCCCGACAGGCATAAGACGGTTTGCGAGGAGGCGTACTTCAGCCCCCACAGCAAAATGGCTTATGACCCGAGGGGTTGGCGCCTGGAGCTAGACAGTAAGAAAAGCGCAAGGCGCCGCCTAGACGCGACAGGCATAAGTGAAAAAGAGGGCAGTCTAAGATCACGACTTCCTGTCGCAACGACTGCATACCTGCATCCTTGCAGGCACCTCGAGTTAGACCTTGTTCCATGTTAATAACGTATACTTCCTTTTCACAAAAAAAAGGAGGCAAGCCCCCTTTTTTAAATCCCGTCTGCCATTTCTTCCTTGAATCCAAACAAGTACGTGAACAGGAATCCGAATGTATAGGCAATTACTAGACCAAAGAAATAAAACAAGAATTTATTGTCTGCAATAAGTGGAATCAACGAAATACCAGATACACCGATACCAGATGCAGCTACTTTCATGACTGCCTGGAAGGCACCGCCGACTGCTGCACCCATACAGGCAGTAAGGAATGGACGGCCAAGAGGAAGCGTGACCCCGTAAAGCAATGGTTCTCCAATTCCGAGGAAACCTACTGGTAGCGCCCCTTTAATTGTGTTGCGTAATCGTTTGTTTTTAGTTTTCACAAAAATTGCAATGGCTGCACCAACTTGACCTGCACCTCCCATTGCTAGTATTGGTAATAATGCCGTGTAACCAACAGTATTGATCAATTCTAGATGAATAGGTGTCAAACCGTGATGAAGTCCAACCATAACCAATGGCAGGAAGAAACCTGCAAGAACGGCACCTGCAGCAACCCCTCCGACATCCAATACGACGTTGATTCCAGATGTAATTCCATCAGATAGAACACCAGCAACTGGAACTACTGCATAGAGTGAAAAGAAACCTACTGCTAATACGGTAATTAATGGAGTAAATATAATATCAATTGAACCAGGCATAACAGATCGGACACGCTTTTCAACCCATGTCATTAACCAAGCCGCAAAAATGACGCCAAATAAGCCACCTCTACCGACCACTAATGCCTCACCGTAAATTGTAATATCTGCAAGCGCGGGGTTGAACAAAAAGGCTCCGGCAATCGCACCAAGTACTGGTGAACCCCCAAATTCCCTAGCTGTATTCCAGCCCACTAAAATGGCAAGATACATGAATATGCCGCTTCCAAGAAGAAGCAATATTTGCATCCAGGTTTGCGTCGGATCCACACCCGCGTTTTTCGCGAAGTTTGCAGCTCCGTTAATTAAACCTGATGCAACAAGACCTGGGATTAGTGGAATAAAGATACTACCAATTCTGCGAAGTAGCATTTTTATTGGCGTTTTATTCTTCGCCTTAAGATTGGCTTGATTTCTTGCTGCTTTTTCGCTGAAAGTTAAGTCATTTTCATCCGGGTCTGCCTCTTCCCCAATTGACAGCCCTGTGACTTTGCTCATTTCTGCAGCCACTTTATTGACCGTCCCCGGCCCCACTACGATTTGCAACGTATCATCTTCAATGACACCCATTACGCCATCGACTTTTTTCAACGTGTCAATATTCACCTTATTATCATCTTTTAATGCCAAGCGCAAACGAGTCATACAGTGAGATAACCGCTGGATATTTTCCTTACCGCCGATATTCGCAAAAATATCTTGGGCCATACGCTCTTCCTTTTTCATCCCAATCCCCCATTTCATTTTTTTATATAGACTTTCGGACAAAGCCGCCCGTTTGTTCCAACTTTTCAACCGCTTCTTCGTAAGAACTTTGAAGTAAAATCATGACAATAGCGGTTTTTACCTGCTGCTGCGCTTTTTCGTAATAGTTCTCGGCAGTCTCATAGTCAACTTGAGTGGCTTCCATAATGATTCTTTTAGAGCGCTCTGTTAACTTTTCATTAGTGGATTGGACATCGACCATAAGATTTTCATATACTTTCCCAATTCCAATCATTGATGCGGTAGAAATCATATTCAGTACTAACTTTTGGGCTGTTCCCGCTTTCAATCTTGTTGACCCCGTTAAAATCTCCGGTCCTGTTTCAACTTCAATTACCATTTCGGCATGCTTGCTGATTTCAGCACCTTTATTACAAGAGATTGCTACAGTTCTCGCACCTTTTCCACGTGCATAATCTAAAGCACCTATTACGTATGGTGTCCTACCGCTTGCTGCTATTCCGATGACAGTATCCTTATCACAAACGAAAGCAGATTCCATATCAGAAGCGCCCAAATTCACACTATCCTCGGCACCTTCAACCGCGGTTGTAAATGCTTCCATTCCTCCTGCAATGAAACCACGAACCATTTCAGGTGAAACGCCAAACGTTGGGACACACTCGACAGCGTCAAGAACCCCTAATCTTCCGCTCGTTCCCGCCCCAACATAAATCAGTCGGCCCCCTGTTTGAAACGATTGGATTACAGATTTAACAACTTTTTCAATATGATCAAGCTCATTTGCGATGGTAGTAGGAACGGAACTATCTTCTTGGTTCATCGCTTCTAGAATTCCCCTTACAGACATTTCATCAAGCTGCATTGTCTTGTTATTTCTCTTTTCTGTCGTTAACTTTTCAAGCATTCTATCGCCCCTCTTAAACTAGTCCTTTATATTCCAATTGTACCCACAAGAAACTATATGTCAAGATTATTCAAAATATTACTGAATCTTAGTTTCATAAGTAAATAAAAAAATACATGTGTTGATTAACAAAAAAACAACCAGAAAACAACTTACTCAAACACTAGGTGCTCCGAGTACAAATGCCTTTGGATCGCTTTAGATTGAACGACTGTTATACCATTACCGGGATAGCTTGATCAATAGGGATGCGACTTCGTCGCATCCCTATTGATTTTTTTCGGTAATCGTATGGTGGTCGTTTATCCGTCGCTCTCCAAAGGAAAAGGTACACGAGGTGCTAAAGCTTTTTGGGATGAAAGAAAAGTTGGCTTCTTATCTGGATAAAGACCGCCAAAGATACAATTTTGGCGGCTCACTCCTTCTTTATGGTTTTTCTTTTTTTATTTTATGGAAGTGTTAATTTCTACTGGATACCACATGATGACAAGTGTGATTTTGCTAGAAGTAAGTATGGGACGCATTGTAGAAAGTGCAAGCGTGCCCGAAATTGTATCTTCGGGCACGTATAACTTCTGTGAAAAGTCATCTATTCTTATTTTCCAAGCAACTGCAATTTTTACTTGAACGTTGTAGGTACGCGGCGGACAGATAGTCGCAACAGGATTACCGAAAAGGAGTGTCTGGAAATGTACAAGGGCAAATATTGACTTGTATGCTTTTCTTACAGGAGCATCATATAAAAAAAAGGAAACCCCTAGTCGGTTTCCTCATCTCCGTAAACTCTCCATCTCACTTCTTGCTTCTTGATATTGTTTGATTACCTTTTCTCCAACATGATGGAAAATACTCATATATAAGGTATCAATGACCGTCAGCTGCGTCATCCTGGAAGGAATGCTTCCAATTCTAAAATCCTGTTCTACATTTGGGGTACAAAGCCTAATATCTGCTGTCCTGTATAAGGGCGACTTATCCAGATTCGTAATCGCGATTACAATTGCTTCTTTCTTTTGAGCAAACTGGGCAAGTTCCAATACATCCCTCGTCTTCCCCGATGTACTGATGGCAACAAAAACATCATTTTTATTTAAATACGGAATAACCGTAAGCATATAATGAAAATCCAAAGAGGTAATAGACTGATACCCCAGCCTAGTAAATTTATAGTGCGCATCAAGTGCTGCAGTCGATGATCCGCCTACACCAAAAAAAACAATTTTTTGCGCATCTTTTATGACATCCACAGCTTTCAATAACTCTTTCTTATCCATGGAGTTCGTACAAGATTCGATTGCAAATTTATTTACCTGTATGACCTTTTGAAATGAATCATATGGAGTATCCTTCTGCTGCAAAATTGAAAAATCCGTTAAGTTCATTTCTGTTAACGTTAAATCCTTAACGAGCGCGAGTTTAAATGACTTGAAGCTACCAATTCCAATCGATTTGCAAAAGCGGATCACACTTGCCTCGCTTACACCTATCTTTATTGACAACTCTTTTGTCGTCATATTGGGGATTAGCTCCGAATGCAAAATAATATATTCCCCCACTTTTCTTTCTGCAGCAGATAGATTATCTAAGCCTAGCTCAATTTTATCGATTAATGATTTCATTCCTACACCTCCACGACTCTTAGTATATACGACACCAGGATTGTTGGACACTTCGATAGTTTGGTTGGAGGCTTCATGGGATTGGTTGGAGACTTCGTCGATTTTGTTGGAGACTTCGCCGCGTTTGTTGGACACTTCACGGGATTGGTTGGAGACTTCGCCGCGCTTGTTGGACACTTCACGGTTTGTTGGACACTTCGCCGCGTTCGTTGGACACTTCACGGGATTGGTTGGAGGCTTCGCCGATTTTGTTGGACACTTCAATAGTTTGGTTGGACACTCCGTTTGCTGCCGGTTTCTATCAGATTGCGGGCTCACCAAAAAGCGACCCCTTTTCAAAAGAGGTCGCTTGATTACTTATTTATATAACAAATATTTGTCACGAACTCGGGTAAATTTGTCTAGACCAGACTGCCACGATTTTTTCATTTCCTCGACAGACTTGCCTGCTTCAATATCGGCCCGAATGGAGCCATTACCGACAAGGTTATCAAAGAAGGAAATCCCATTGCTACCCGGCGCTCTGAATTGGAAATCGTTTGGATACATATCATGGATGGTTTTCACAATATATAACCCGGTTTCAAACGGCTTATACACGTTTCGATTTGTGATATGAATTTGAACTCCATGGCTCAATTTATTCACATGCTTCGAGAATGTCGGCGTAAACGATGCCGCTCTGAAAGTGACTCCAGGCAGTTTGTAAGCATTCAACTTCGCCGCCAAATCTGCGCTATTGATGAACGGAGCGCCGATTAGCTCAAACGGCTTCGTCGTTCCTCTTCCTTCTGAAACATTCGTTCCTTCAATTAATGCCGCACCTGGGTAGACTAGAGCCGAATCCAAGGTTGGCATGTTGGGTGATGGAAGAACGAATGCCAATGGCGTTTCATCGTAATACATACTCCGCTTCCAGCCATCCATTTTCACGACCTTTAAATCGGCTCCAATCTTGAATTCTTTATTGAAAAGCTGAGCTAATTCCCCAACCGTCATCCCATGGCGCACAGGAATCGGGTACTCACCCACAAACGAGGAGTACTTATCTTCAAGAACAGGACCCTCTACTTTTGTTCCGCTAATCGGATTCGGGCGGTCAAGAACGATAATCGGAATATTATTCTCCTTCGCCGCTTCCATCGCTAGAGCCATTGTGTAAATATACGTGTAAAATCGTGCCCCTACATCCTGAATATCGAATACCAACACATCGACATTGCTCAGCATTTCAGGTGTTGGCTTTTTCGTGGCCCCATAAAGGCTATACACGGGAACCCCTGTCTTTTCATCAATATATTTTTCAACATATTGCCCAGCCTGCGCGTCCCCGCGGACCCCATGCTCGGGACCATAAAGAGCTGTTAACTGTACCTTTGGATTAGTGTAAAACAAATCTACGATACTCGTAACGTTTTTATCCACTCCCGTTGGATTGGTAATCAAACCGACCCGCTTCCCCTTGATCAAATCAATGCGATCCTGTAACAAAACCTCCACACCCAAGCGAAACTTCTTATCCTTCTTATCTTTATCATCTTTGTTATTATCTTTGGCAAATACTGCTGAAAAAGTGGATAGTGCTAGAACAAGCGCAAGTAACCCCGCAAGCCATTTCTTCATAAAAAACGCCTCCCTCTTTCCATATAGTGTATACCAGCAAATACTGTTGATAAAATAGCTAAAATTTTTTCCTGCAAAAAACCTAGATTAGTATCCTAAACCATGTCCAAACTTGTATAAAACATCGCCATCTTGATCGAAAATAGTAACTGGAAGCTTACCTATTGGGTTATTTAACCCAAAAATCGTGTTAACCGATGCTTCATAGCTTGCTGGTCTGAATCCATACTGAGCCAGATAAGCATCTACATTCGGGTAGGACATAATATCATATGGATTTCGAATTCCGACACCAATGACTGGCACATCGGTTTGTTCGATGAGTTGATTTGCCAGCCTCATTAAATCATTACTTGGCGCTCTTCCGCTCACCGTGGAGGTATTGGTTCCTAAAATGATATAATCAGCCGCTTTTGCTTGCGTCAATTGCGATGCTGTAAGGAGTGTTGCCGTATTTAAAATCGTTATATTTTTGTTGTGCTTTTGAACCTCAGCAGCAAGGAGATCAGCACTTGAACCGACCACAATGATCTTATCTTCAGTGCCTGCTTTTAGTGGAAGTACGGCATTATTTTTTACAAGCGTAATCGATTTAGCCGCTGCTTCTCTTTCTACTGCTTTATGTTCAGCTGAGCCTACCACTTGAATGGCCTTCGCAATTTTCTTAGCTACGCTTTTTTCAACCTCAGCTTTCACAATGCCTCGATTTAACTTCAGCGTTAGAATTCGTTCAACGGACTGTTCGATTTTTCGGGTTGAAATTTCTCCTTTGTTAACTGCATCATAAAGGCCATTAGCTACTGCCTCAAGTCCTACAGGCATAAGAACAATATCTGTTCCTGCTTTTACAGTGCGGATGGCCGCATCAACTGCACCAAAATGCTCAACGATTGCCCCCATATTCATCGCATCCGTAACAATAACTCCCTTAAAGCCCATTTGCTCACGCATCAAACCCGTTAATACTTTTTGAGAAAGTGTAGCTGGTAGGGCAATTTCTTTTCCATCTTTTTTCGAAATGACTTTTGTATCATCAATTTTCGGGAAGGTCACATGTGCCGTCATAACGGCATCAATACCAGCATCCATTGCCTGCTGGAACGGATATAATTCTACCTTTTTCAGACGATTGATATCATGTGGTACTTCCGGAAGTCCTAAATGGGAATCAACTGCCGTATCACCGTGACCCGGAAAATGCTTGGCCGTTGCGGCCGTTCCACTTTCATGAAGTCCTTTAATATAAGCATTTCCCAATTTTCCAACTAACCCAGGGTCTTCCCCGAAGGAACGAACACCGATCACTGGATTATCAGGATTATTGTTTACATCCAACGAAGGTCCAAAGTTCATATTAATACCTTGGGCGTTAAGCTCTTTACCAATGGCCGCGCCGACCTTTTTTGCTAACTCTCCGGATTGTGTCGCCCCTAGCGCCATGTTCCCAGGAAAATCTGTACCCGTCTGAAGACGCGTTACAATCCCGCCTTCTTGGTCAATTGAAACCAAAAGACCATACTTTTCTGTTGCTTCCTGATAAGCACTAACTAGCTTCGTCGTTTGCTCAGCTGTCACTGTATTTTCGCGGAATAATATCACGCCGCCCAGATGATAATCCTTAACAAGTTGCGCAATTTCAGCATTCATTGCCGTAACATTTTGACCCTTCCAGTTTCTAAAGTCAGGCATAAGCATTTGTCCGACTTTTTCTTCCATCGTCATCTGCTTGATCGCCTTTCCGATAAGGTCATAGCGAACGCCTCTCTCTTTCCCAACAATAATCTGATCTTGATTTCCTTTGTATTGGATGGAGATCCTGTCACTGAATTTGCCATTGCTTACAGAGATAAACGTTTTTCCATTGTGACCAGAAAGGCTAACTTCTCCGCCTTGCGTAACAGAGGCAATATTTTTGTTAGAAGACGCCCAGGTTACATTCTCTGATGCTAGTATAAAGTGGCCATCCTCATATACATGCAGGCCATTTAAATCAAGTTTATTGTTCGTCACATCTCTCGTGACTTGCGGTACGTTAAGGTCAATCACTAAGTCCTTGATGCCCGAAGCAGCCGATGCCCCCGCGTGTGGAATCCCCGTTAACACTAAAGCAAATGCAATAAGTGAGACGATACATTTCTTGACTACTTTACTCATACTTTGCCTCCCTATTCATTATTAATAGTCACGCAGCTGCCATTCATTAGTTGTGAAAGAAAGCTTGTGCTTTGAATTGAGCAATGGATTTAGAATATACAAGCCACGTCCATTCACGGTTGAATCGGTTTGATAGCTGAAGCGTAGTTTCGAAGCTTTCATCGGGATAATGAGCTCTTGATTTACCCAGCCGTTGCTTGTACCGGCGAATAAGGCGAGCTTTTCCCATACGCCATCATTAAGTACTTCTACAAAGCCAAAATCAGACTCATTCTCAAGCATATGCCATGTACGAAAAGTAAGTTTGGCATTCTTTTCTAGTGCAAGATCAGCTTCCATCATACGGTTCACATTATCTCCGTAGCCTGCAAACCATGCTGAATCCTTACCGGGAATGGAGACCGGAATCGCATCCGCTACTTGCCTAACGAATAGTCTCCGCGTTTGATTTGTCGACACAGTCGCACGACTTGGATGCACGCGATTGGTCAGTAAAATCGCAATCGTTTTGTTGTTCGGGCTAACTACAATCGATGTTCCCGTATAACCAGTATGCCCAAAGGAATATGTTCCTTCTGAAAGCGCATCCATATACCATCCCTGTCCTAGCTCCCAGCCAAGACCGTGGTCATCCCCAGGGAATGCTGCATTCTCATTTTGAAGCAACAGTTGGACCGTTTCAGGCTTCAGGATTTTTTTCCCGCCATATATTCCGTTATTCAAGAAAACGTGGGCAAGCATGGCAAGATCCTTCGCAGTCGAGAACACACCTGCATGTCCAGCAACACCATCAAGTGACCATGCATTCTCATCATGAACCTCTCCCCAAACAAGATCCCTGTGCGGCATTGACTGGAATTCGGTTGCTGCAATCCGATTTTTCAAGGAAGCTGGAGGATTATACATGGTATCCTTCATCCCCATTGGTTTTGTGATGTGCTTCTTCACGAACTCATCCTGGCGAATCCCGGACAGTCGTTCAATTAACACACCTAATGTGATCATGTTTAAATCGCTGTAAGTGTAAGTCGCACCCGGAGCGTTGGCTAACGGTTGGCTTAGCACCAGCTGCAGCCGCTCTTCTCTCGAATTCCCCTTCGAATATAACGGAATCCACGCGACGAACCCCGAGGTGTGCGTCAACAGCTGGCGTATTGTTACGTTTTCCTTGCCGTTTGCAGCAAATTCCGGAATATGCTTGGCAACAGGGTCATCTAGTGCAAATAATCCTTTTTCAAAAAGGATCATCGCGGACGTAGCGGTGAAGATCTTACTAATGGACGCTAAATCAAAGATTGTATCCGTCTGCATTGGGATTGGATTTTCCATTTCTGTAAGCGAGCCATCCGTGTATCGGGCTGAAAAACCGTAAGCATCATGCTTCACAATTTTCCCGCCTCTCGCCACGAAGGTAACTGCACCGGGCATTACTTTTTCCGAAATGGCCTGATTCATAATCTGATCAATTTGTTGGAGTGGGGTTTCCACCATTCCGGCTCCTCGTGCTGAGCTTGGGTGAAGTGTGTTAGAAATCGGGATGATGGTTGAATTCCATGTAAAAACTGGATGTGGTTTCTGGGATGAGGTAGTGTGCTTCTCTTGCTTTTCAATCGATGGATTATTGGGTAACTCACCGCTAGCAAAAACAGGCGATGTTCCTAACAAAATCGTACAAACAGAGGTGATCATAAACGTTTTTCTCTTCATAAGTTCCTCCTTTTAATCGAATTATAGGTTGCTGCCCCTATGTATAGAAGCAGTCAGGTGGTAACGCTGACAACCTATAGGTCAAGCATACCTAATGTGATATATAGACGTCTACACCCCCAAAGCCTTATATCCAACTTTTACCATGACGAAAGTAGGGCGTCCTTTGATTTATTTTCAGAAATTTCAAAATAGGTGTAATGTATTAGCTCAGCAAAGGTATTTGACCTAAACACAACGACAAACCATTCGCATATCCGAATGAACATACAAAAAAGAAGAGCTCTAAATGGATGAGCGAATGAACAAGGGATGAAGTTTGAATAAGGAGTGACATATTAAGTTTACACGGCAACTTTCAAAAAAGGACATCATTGACGTTAACGTTTTCGGGGTAGTCAAGTAGTGCCGATTACGTTGCGTTCCAAAGTTGAAACTAAGGAGATTGTCGCTACACCAAGCTCTCCTTGTACCCCCTCTGCCTCGTATAAGCTTGTGATTCGGGTTAATAATGGCGAGAGTTATCAGATGGATTTTCAAATTGGGAGTAGATAAGAATCAGCCAAAGTTAGACTTTGGCTGTTTTTTTGTTGGGTGTGATGGGTTAGTTGGAGGGTTTACTGATTATGTTGGACACTTTATCGATTTTGTTGGAGGCTTTTTTGCGTTGGTTGGACACTTCTATAGTTTTGTTGGACACTCCCCGGCGTTGGTTGGACACTTTATTAATTTCGTTGGACACTTCCACTAAAGAGCAAAACACAAATAAAAGAAGTGCGGACCCATTGAGGTCTGCACTTCTTTTATCTACTTCTAACCATAATATTGTCTTCATTACCTCAATGAATCGGCGATTTAAACTGTCCGCCGTGTGCTTCCTGAGTGTTCATGATTGTTAAAAATGCTTTCGCATCAACTTCATTGACAATTTGTTTCAATTTACTTATTTCCAGACGCGTGATAACGACGTAAATTACATCTTTGGCATTATTATTATAGCCGCCGCTTCCTTTAAGGTTCGTAATACTTCTGCCAAGGCGGTTAGTGATGGCATTGCCTAGTTCCTCGTATTCATCCGATACGATTATCACCGCTTTTGTATCTTCTAACCCTTGGATAACGGCATCAATTGTTTTCGAAGCGATATAATACGTCAGAATCGAATACATTGCTTGCTCCCAACCGAGCACAAAGCCTGCCCAACCGAAGATGAAGATATTGAAAAACATTACAAATTCGCCGACAGAAAAAGGAATCTTTTTCGTCAATAAAATACCAAGTATCTCAGTCCCATCGAGCGCCCCGCCATTACGAATGACAAGGCCGACGCCCGCGCCTAGTAGTAACCCTCCGAAGACAGTCGCAAGAAGCGGATCCGTCACAAATGGCTCAACCGACTTAAGTGGAATTTCCACAAGCGCAAGCACAACAATTGCAAAAGAGGAAGAGATGAAAAAGTTCTTCCCGATATACCTATAGCCAAAGAAAAGGAATGGCAAGTTGATGAGCAAAATAAGCAAACCGAACGGGATACCCGTTAAAAAAGTTAGAATCAGTGAAATACCGATGATGCCGCCGTCAATAATCGAATTAGGGACTAGAAACAGTTCAATGGCCACGGCAGCCATGGTTGCCCCTACTAAAATGAAGAAGTAACGGAACAAAAAGTGCGTACGCGTTTCTTTTTTATGCTGTTTTTTCATAAGTGAAATACAGTCCTTCGGCATTAACGTATTTAGTACTTACTAGTATCCCCTTCTGTGACTTCTTTGTAAACGATTATAGACCAGCCAAAGTAACTTTCATTAATTTTTCACTTGTCCATTTCCGGCTCGCTTTCGGCGAAATATTCATGACAGGTTTAAGGAGGAATTGTAGTTCATTCCTCCCTCGAGGGGAAAGTGTGTTAGCAATTGCAGTCGTTTCTCTAGTACCCGGACTCCCATTACTTATTTATCCGTTTATTGATGGGAAGATGAGAAGGAGAACGATGAAAGTGTTGAGGAAGAAAAGGAGAACGTTTCGGAGGATATTGCCGTTTTAGTGAGTTTGGCTAGGTTGATTAGCTGACGGTCACCCCTCGGACATGATTGGTCGACAGCGTTATACAATTGGTTGCCTCCTAAAGGCACGCGAAATAACAGTCATAACTAGCGTCTCCACCCAATTACATTAATCATTCAAAAGGATTAGTAATCCGTAATTAAATAAGGAAATATCCACGAAAATCTCTATCTTTCTTTCATTCCCAAGTCAATTCTGTTACATTGCGTTCCCAACTGTCGATAGGTTGTACAATCGATTTACGTCAATTTTCTTGAGGAGCTTGATTATGAATAAGAAACGTTTATCTTGGGTGGATGTCACCAAAGGATTTTTAATGATTCTTGTCGTCATTGGTCATTATCCGGGACAACTTGATTTCCCGCTTGCGAAGTATATCTATTGGTTTCACATGCCAGCTTTCTTCATTTTAAGTGGCTTGTTTTTTAAACCTGTAGTGGAAAAGGGCTTAATGAAACGTTCGATTCACAAACGTTTTATGCAATTGATTGTCCCCTATTTGTTTTTCCTAATAAGCATTACGCTGATTCGTTACGGGATAGAAATAGGTTCAGGCAATATAGATTTATCGTGGTATCTAAATGATTTGTGGGCACTTGTTGTCGGCGGACGTTTTGCACGTGGTGCGTACGGTGTTTTCTGGTTTGTAACAACGCTTTTCTTTACGTATTTGTTCTTCTTGTGGATGACGAGATACTTTAGCCGCGCGAAACAAATCGTTATTTTGGCTATCTTTTATAGTATTGCCCATTTTGAAAGTTTGTTTGCGATGCGCGTCATTGGCGGCGCACCAGATACTGCGTCTCAAACTATCCCAATGATTTGGAACATCGATGTTGCGCTTATGGCAGTCGTCTATTTTTCATTCGGTTATTACATGAAGAGTATTTGGATGAATGTTTCAAGAAGATGGTTATTCGCGGGATTGGTCGGCAGTGTAACGGCGGTTTTACTCGATAACCTTAATGTCATTGACTATCATTTGAGCATGAAATTTTTGCGTTATGAACATTTCGTTTTAGATTTGATCATTCCTCTTTCATTCACACTTGTATTGGTTGGCGTATTCCAACTCATCGCTGCTCAACTATCACTGAAATGGCTGCAAAAAATCGAGAAGCACTCCCTAACGATTATGTACTTGCACATCTTTACCGATATTTTGTTAAATGATTATTTCACATATGGCATTGTTGGGTTCACAGCATTTGGATTGGTCGTTCCAATCGTGGTTTCAATCATCATTCAGAAATTGCTACCACATGGAAAGTTACTGCTTGGTGGATTTTCACCGAAAAGACCACTACCAATACAGCAATAACATAATGAAATTCGCACTATATAGTCGGCACCTAACAAATAGACTATACTTCCAACACCGCTTTGTCGCTTGGTGATGGCCTTACGCAATAAGCCTGTCAGAAGAACACTGTCAGTCTTATTGCTTCGGCTCACACTTGTCGCTTCTTCGCTAGATTTGTTCGTTGTACTGATGAAGTATACCACCTAGTTAATTCTAAATAAGTATTGCCAATATATAGTGTACGATTATCATGTATAGCTCTATGCAATCTTGCATATACTGCTAATCACAGAGGGGCGGCACTTCTCTGTCCCGCACGGGGGCACTTTCGACGGAAGGTGAGAAAGAATTCCACGCATAATCTGACTGGAGATTGTCCAGTAGTGCCGCGCAATACATAGTCTAGAACAGAAGAACCAGCCATTTAGACTATTGGCTGGTTTTAATTATATTATTATGCAATTGCAGTGAGTTCTCCGAGTATTTCCGTTTACTTAAAATTAAAATTCCGGACACTATTCGCGTTTTCCACGAATGGTGGCTGTACCGCGCATCTCGTGAGAATAAGAAAAAGCCCCGACCAAATCGCCAGGTAGAGGATTTGTCTGGACTGTTTTAGAACCTGAAATTAAATTAAAGTTCGGATAACCTTTTGCACAGCATCCAGCACTATACCCCTTGTAATAACCCCCGCTCCCTAAACAGCGCACTCTCCTTCGCCAATGCTAGTAACCCTGCACTACTCGGGTACAACAATTCTCCATCAAACATGCGTGGCAAATCGTTCACTATAATTTTTTGGAAGTCAGTACCTTCAAAGTTATGTTGGAAGTTTGTCTTGGCGTAATCTGGATGATCGATGACTAGTACAAAGGAAAGTTCCGGTCTAAGGGATACGATGTCTGTTACGTTGCCCAAAAACTCCAAATGGGCATCTCCACTATTTAACAGTTTCTCCAACTCCACTATATCCGGATGTTTATGAATGATATCGTTTACTTCGCCTGTCTCGTTCGATTCAAAGTCTTTTCCGTTAAACACTTCTTCAATAAGTTCTCTAAACAAAGCCAATTCTATGTTGAAGTTATTTTCGATTATATATTTACTTGTCGTTTCCTCTTTTTCGAATATTTCAAAACCCCCAGCCGGAATAATTTGCCAATAGTTCGGTTTGATCGCAACTTTTTGCGATCGTTTGAAGATAGGCGTCAAGTAATCCTGCCGCTTAGGATCAAAGTAAACGACCATCATTTGGACACTTAACAAAGAGTGTCGATTCCGCCCTTTTGTAATCACATCCAATTGGGATTGTCCTTCATGAATCCTGCTTCGATATTGTAATATTGAAAGGATATAGTCTGATGAGTTTTGTAGTAACTCCATTCCACACTTGACGTGGATCTTATATAATTCATATTCAAGAATATGGCTTGTACTTACAGTATGTTTATATTGGCATGTGTTCGCCGTAAAACCTAGAATTTCCCCGCCGTCCGTCAGCCGATACTCGTCCAATTCAAAACCGATTAAATTCGGTCGCTTAATGGTGGCACTCATCATCGCAAAGTATTTACGTTGTTGCTTATCCATGATGAGTTCTGGTACCTGGTTGTTCCTTAATTCTGCAAATGTCTTCATACCTTCGTGGATAGGATACTGATATGGAATGGCGGTACGTTGAACGCTTACGGGATACTCTTTTCCGAATAATTTAGTGAATTGTATGTTTGTATAAATGCGTTTCAGAACCTTATGCTGCCATTCTATAAATTCAGGTTCTGTGGACTTCGAATAAAATAATTGTCTCTCTTTTTCATAACGTTCCTTTTTATCTTTACACATGTATTGATATAATAGTTTCAGTAAATTAATATCTAGATTCCGTTTAACCATCCCATTTGCCATTACGATGGTTATCAATGCGACAATGCTAGTACTAACAATAGGATACTGGATAAATTGTCCTACTACAGGAACGTCCAATAAATAACTTTTAAACTCATACATATATAAACCCCCTTTAATTAGAAATTATAGTCTATAAGACTAGTTTTTGATAGAGTTGGTTCGCGAATGCCAGTCACTCACGCAATTATTCTAGCGAAGATAGTACTAGTTACAGTGTAATGCTATATAGAAAGTGACACTGCCTTAAAATCGAAAAGGAATGCTATAAAAAAGGATTCAGCAGCCAAAATTGCATCTTTGGCTGCTGCTTTATAGATAGGCATGTGGTTATTCATTCGTTCCCAAAAGCTATGCACTTAGTAAACCTGTACAATCGGAGAGTGACGGACGAAAGACCACCGTACGATTAACGAAAAAACTGCGGGGGGATGCGAATTTGCCGCATCCCCCCGCAGTAAGAAAAACCAATAATGGTGTAGTAGCCATTCAGTTCAAAGCGACCCAAGGGTACCTGTACAATAGAGTGCCTAATGTTTCATCACGAAAGTAAGCAGTCGTTTACTGATTACTTTTGGCTAATCAACACATGTGGTACTATATGAAATTAGACCAGAAAGTTATTCCGGAAACGTTATGACAAGATTCCCTTCGATATTTATCACTTCAATCAGTTCTTCATTAAACAGATAAGGTGTATCGTTTTTATCCTGCGGTGTGATTGCCTCGTAGCTATTCTTGACCGATAAAACCTGAAAAGTAACGGGAATATAGCGACCTTTGTTTAGTGTTTTCATGTTTCCCATCAAAAATACTTCTTTGCTGGAAACAGCGAAACTCAAATGCCCCACTTCTTTATTCAAACTACCCGATACTAATTTTACGTCCTGCAATAATGATATTGTGCATAAAATGAAATCATTGATGATTTCAGCAGGCAATTTCTCGTAGTCATATTTCAAAAATAACGCGTTGAAACCATTTCTGATTTCTTTGAACGAGAAGACATCCTCGATTTTCTTGGCTTTGACTCCATTACCCAAATTAGAGATAATTCGCTTGCACTCATCTAAGTACTCACCTACATACCCCGAACTCTTTTCCCTTAGGGCAATAAAGTTGGCAAGCTCATTAATACTTTCAATTCCATACGCATCCTCTCGGACCAACATCATGAAACTATAGAAGTCCTTTTCATCAAAACTTCTTTCAGTAAACTTGTTGTAGTAGTATGCAAATAACTGTTGTTCTTTCTTATCCACGATGCTTCCACCCTTTTCACTATTCTTTGCGTATCCTTACTTTAATCATAACATGCTTAGGAACATACTTTCTAGAATGGGGTTGTAATTGTAAACTTTAAATACGATGGATAGTCGACACTTAACATACGGTATGTTCTTCCTATACCGCTTTGTCGCTTTGTGATGGCCTTACGCAATAAGCCTGTCAGGAGAGCACTGTCAGTCTTATTGCTTCGGCGCCCGCAGGATGCGGGTGTGCAGCCTTTGCCGCAGGACGCGGCGATATTTGGCTGCCTTTCATTAGTGTCGCTTCTTCGCTAGGTTTGTTCATTAAACGGGTAAGGTATTAAATACGGCAATTTACTAAGCGTAGGCGCCTTAAAAGGGGTAGCCGAAGCCATAAGACTGGCAGCGAACCGAACAACGAAGAGTTCGGTTTGTATAATTTCTGCGTCCTTTGCAGAAATTATACAATTAATGCAAAGGACTCACTCAATAATAGGTTGTAAAATTAAATACCACATTTGCTTATGGCGGGAGGCATCCCCGAAGCGCCGAAGCGTTATTGAATGGAATCACTAACTCAATCTATATAGTTAACTCTAAATAAGTAGCGGCCAATAGATAGCGCAAAAAAACCAGCCCTAGAATTCCAAGGCTGGTCCTCATTTAACGTTACGCACTAGTAACAAACTTACTGGTTGCTGGTATTTCCTGCTCCATTTTAACTTGTTCCTTGATAAACTGTATGGCTACTTGATTGAACTCTTTATGCTTCTCAATATTACAGACATGGCCGCATTGCTCAATAATATGCAATCTAGCGCATTTGTCCTTTATCGTATCCTCTTCAACGGGGCCAAGGAACATATAGTCTTGATCGCCCATGATGTACATTTTGGGAATTTCATGTTTTACACTATCAATTTGCGGATAAATTGCGCAAACCTTGGCAGCAAATCGGTACCATTTAATAAACCCTTTTTGACGAATTTTCTTTGCTTCTTGGATGAAAACGTCCCTTGCTTTCTTATGGTGCGCTTTAGGCATAAGGATACGTGCAAATGTTTTATACAACCACATATAGGGAACCACACTTTTAAGCAGGTTTCCTGTTCTCAGAATCACTTTCGCAGCCCGTGTTAACCGGATAATTGCACCACCTAAAATCATGCTTTTAATTCTGCTGGGTGCGTAAATATGCATCGCATGTAAGACTACAGAGCCCAAACTAATTCCCGCAAAGTGAGCCTTTTCAATCGATAGGGAATCTAGTACCTTAACAACATCTTTAGATAACATTTCAGGTGTATACGTCAACATTTCAGGTTCATAGTTTGCAGAGCCACCATGATCTCTTAAGTCAATGAAAAGAAGATTGAAATGTTTTTTAAACTCTTTTACTTGTTTATACCATATATTTGAATTCCCGCCCAATCCATGCAGAAATACGACCCACTCATGCTGAGGACTTAAGTTATGCGTTTCATAATGTAACAAGTGAAATTCACCCTCTTTCCTGTAGAGCAATCCACACAAAAACCTACTGGTTACGAATCTTGTCGGTTTTTGTTATGTTATGAATACTATTGTAATTCATTTGTTTATAAATGTCTTGTGCTAGCCTGAAAGATTTCTTCCGAAGTCTTCCACTGTACTTTTTACTGTCACAAAGGAACACTTACGTGTCGTGCATATTAGTTCCAGTACAATTCCCCTGGATTAGCCAAATACTTATCCTCAAATTCTTTTGCCTGTATAGGCCGATCAAAATAAAAACCCTGCATCAAATAACAATTTCTTGAAGCAAGAAACTCTGCTTGTTCTTTTGTTTCAACACCTTCTGCAATCACATCGAGATTCAAGTTTTGCGCCAGTGTAATAATTGTATTCGTGATGGCCGCATTATCATCTTTCGCACCCAAGTTTTGAACAAATAACCGATCAATTTTCAGCGTATTAATCGGAAAATCCTTTAAATAGCCTAGCGAGGAATAGCCCGTCCCAAAATCATCTATAGCGATTTGAATACCAATCGCTTTTAATCGCTCCATTGTTTGCAAGGTTAACGTTGTATTTTTAATGATTTGATTTTCAGTGAGTTCCATGTGTAGGTATTCAGGGGACAGACCCACTTTGTCCAATATCGTTTCAACTACTGTAAATAGATCATTCTGTTCAAACTGACGCACCGATAAATTGACGGCTACACTCATTAGCGGATAGCCCTGTTCCTGCCACTTTTTAATCTGTTTGCAGGCATTTTCAAGAACCCATTCACCTATTCGAATGATCAAGCCGGTTTCTTCCGCGATTGGGATAAATCTGTCTGGGGGTATCAAACCTTCTATCGGATGGTTCCATCTAAGTAACGCTTCCACACCCACAACCATTTTCGTTGAATAGTTGATTTGAGGTTGATAATAAATAACGAGTTCATCATTATCGATTGCTTTATACAAATCATTTTCAATAAGAAGACTTTCAAAATCCCCCGTATCCATTCCTGCTTCATAGAAACGGTAGCTGTTACCAGCAGTGGCCTTAGACTGGTACATCGCACTATCTGCATTTTTAATCAATAGATCGGCATTCTCCCCGTCTTCCGGGAATAAACTAATTCCAATACTGTTTTTAATATAGACTTCATTTCCACTTAGCGAGAAAGGTACGGAAAAAGTATGGATGATACATTCGATAAATTGTAGGACTTCTGCTTTATTGTTTATATGTGGTAAAAGAATGATGAACTCATCCCCGCCTTGCCGCGAAGCCATTGCCCCCTCTGGAAGACAAGAAGTTAATCGTTTGGCCACATCACCGAGCAATAAATCTCCGTAGCTATGCCCAAGCGTATCATTCACGGACTTAAAGCGATCCAAATCGATGAAAAGAACGGCCATTTTTTCACCACGTGCTTTAGCGTAGGCCACCTCTTGGTCTAGCCTGTTTCTCAATAAAATCCGGTTTGGCAAATTGGTTAAGCTATCATAATAGGCATGATACTTAATTTCTTCCTCCATTCGTTTCCGTTCGGTAATGTCTTTAAACGTCACGACATAACCTACACATTCATTTTCTTCCTCAATAGAAGAAATTACATAGTCTACTGTTATGATGGAGTGATTTTTTTTGTAGAAATAGCCTTCTGAATTATACTTGTCGTATTCCTTTTTAAGAAAAGCCTCTATGATTTTTTGTTCGTTCTCCTTACTTTCGTCGAAAACAACACGATAATATTGTCCAATCAGTTCATCTTTTTTATCGTAACCCAATATGGATAAAGCCGCCGGATTGTAAAATGTGATCTTGCCCTCTAAATCCAAACCAAAAATACCGTCACCCGCTGAATTAAGAATGAGTTCTTTTTCCCGACTAAGCCTTCGGAGTTCTGCCATAGCTCTTTCAAGTTCCTTGTTTTTCTTCGTTATTTCTAGCGTTCTTTCTTCTAAAATAAGCTCTTGTTGTTCCATATATAATAAGTTTGACAGTGTAGGAGCAGCGGCATCGACAATACACTGGACCAGCTGTTGATCCGCATCCGAATAAATCGGCCGATTCTCTGCCCAGTTTGCAATCACAATGACACCTAAGACGTTGCCCATTGACACTAATGGAAGTACAAATACACCTTTTATCGCCAAGTATTCGAAAAGTTCTTGGTTAACCCTGTCATCTGCAGATACATCTGGAATGAGTAGCGACTTTCTTGTGGTAATCACTTCTTGGATTGTAGCACCCACTCTTTTCCCAAACGGTATCGAGTCATGCGCCGCAATCCAATCCTCTTCTGCTAACTCGCTTTTCTTGCTCAAATAGACTGGTTTCATGCTTCCTTCTTCTAGGCAGTCCACTAAATACAGCCCAATCGTATTGTTGTTTAGCGCTTTTCCTATGTAGAAAAAACACTTGTCCAACGCTTCATTTCTTGATGAACACATGGATAATTCACGATTCATATCCAGCAATAATTGCTTTTCTACAAGTAGGTCCATTTTCCGCGTTAAATTAGAAGTGTTTCGAATCGCAACCGCCGCCATATTGACATAAGCCTCAACAGATTGAATCTCCAATTCGGTTAAGTTCATTGGCACTCCATAATCAAATAAAAACACCAGCCCAAATAACTCATTTTCATAAGAGATAGGCAATGCGAGAAGTGATTTTATCTGAAAAGCTTGTACAGCCCTGGAATCTGGCCGATTATCTTTTGTGGTATCAGGTATGTAGATGGTTTTTTGTGTTTCAACTACTTCTTTTGCCAATAAATCATATTCCATATCAATGACCTGCATATCTAACGTCATTCCATTAATGGTTTCCGGCTTTCCAACAAACCCTCTGAAAGAACCGTCTTCCTGCGGTAAATATATACCCACCGAATCACACTGAACAATTTCTTCTGAAATGGCTGTGATGACAAACTCCAATACTCCACGCAATTCATTTGTGGTATTTATTAATTTCGTTATAGTTGCAAGCCGAGAATACCTCGTCTGTTCTTTCATACTATACGCCTCTTTCACTCTTCAGGTGTTTCACTAGTTATCTTAAATTACCCCTACATTTGCTCCATCAAACAATCGTTTGGGCTTTTACATTAATGCTACCATAGCGCCTTGTCTCAAATGCTTGTTAAAACTTAACAATTAATGCACCCTCGACGATTTTGCATACATCTACCCAACAGGCCACTAATTTCTGCACACAAAAAAGATCAGACATCTACGTACATGTCTGATCTTCATTATAGTAGGGATTCTGAATTGCTACTTACACCCCAAAATTTACAGCTATTATCTTGTCACATGCCCCGGCTTCTCCAACAATCTAAAGATATTATTTTTATATTCCTCAACACCAGGCTGATCAAAAGGATTTAAGCCCTGCAAGTAAGCACTCATTGCACAGGATAGTTGGAAGAAGTAGATTAAATAACCAATATGATAGGCATCTTGTTTGGCCACTTCAAGACGTAGTACTGGTACGCCTCCATCTTGGTGCGCTTCCATAGCGCCATGCATCATTACATCATTGATTTCATTTACTGTTTTATCGGACAGATAATTCAATCCATCCAAGTTTTCTTTAGTTGAAGGGATTGCACAATCCTCCACGTCGTCTGTAAAATGGACAAACGTTTCAAAGAGCATCCGTTGACCATCTTGTATATATTGACCGAGGGAATGTAGATCGGTAGGGAAAGCGACGGCTGCAGGGAAAATACCGTTTCCGCCCTTCCCTTCACTTTCACCAAAGAGCTGCTTCCACCATTCATTAAACATTTCAAGATTCGGGGAAAAACTTGCTAAAATTTCAACATTATAGCCTTCAGCTAACAGGTGAGTTCGTAAAGCAGCATACTGATAAGCACTATTTGAAGCAATATCTGCGTTCGACAGATCATGAACGGCTGCTTTTGCTCCGGCAAGGAGTTGTTCAATATCGACCCCTGCTACTGCAAGAGGGAGTAGTCCAACTGGTGTAAGAACGGAATAACGACCGCCTATATCATCTGGTACAACGAAAGTCGCAAATCCTGAACGTACAGCCAATTCCCTTAAGGCACCTTCTGATTTATCGGTAATCGCAACAATTCGTTCACTGGCGGATGAACCATAACGGTTTTCCATGTATTCAAGCAGAATCCGGAAAGCAATAGCAGGTTCCGTTGTCGTTCCAGATTTCGAAATAACAATAATGGCAACTTCTTTACTCCCCATATAGCTCAATAATTGCTTCATATATGCTCCGCTTAAGTTTTGACCGGCAAAGAGTACTTCAGGATCACCCGGTTTTTTTTCAAAATACGGTGATAGTGCGTCTTGAATCGCTTTTGCTCCTAAATAAGAACCTCCGATACCAATGACAACAACCAAATCTGCATTTTCACGCAATTTTTTGGCTACTTTCAGCGCATCTTGTAGTTCATTTAACGGAATCTCATTCGGGTAATTCTTCCACCCCAAATAATCAGCACCTTCAGAAGTACCTTTGTTCATTTCTTGATGAATCGTTTTCACTTGTGTATCAAATAGTTCCTCAAGTTTACTTGTAGCTATATGTGACTGATTTAATGTTAACGGAATTGCCAATTCAACATTCTCCCCTTCTAGGTGGTTTTATAAAGTTAATCTTCAATCAGAGGGGGGTTCTTTATCCCCCACTGATTGTTTAAAGAACTTAGGCTAAGAGCGCCACGTCCTGTGGCAAAGCCTAAGTAACCAACATCCTGTTGGCCCTAACCATTCGGGCTTTTACGGGCAGTTGATCCCCCACTTATTCTTCTCGTGTCCTTAAAGACTTGAAGTGGGGGTCTTACTGCCCGTTAATGCGGGATCAATTAAAGTCAGAAGTCACTATTCCTCCAACTTTCCTGACAGTTTCTTGTAGGTTCAATAACAATCTATTACTTTCAACTCCCACTCATCTTTTCATCATGATAGGGTATTAACTTATTTCTCATAAGGTGAGTCTTTTCTGGGCGATCGAAAATAGAACGTCAAAACTCTCCTTCTCTATTATGCCCAAGAACCATCGTAACTTCAATTCTAAATCCCGGTAAAAATTGCTTTAACTGATTTTACGACAAAGCTTCTTAAATTACTTATGATTCAAGTGGTTAGCGCCTGAAACTAGACACTATTATTGGTCAAAAAAACGCAAAATCCCCTTTTTTATGACACCATAAAAAAAGGGATTTGCGTTTTTCAGTTTTTGAAAACAGCTTAACTTATTGAGCATAATCGCCCGTGTAGTAGATAAGTGAACATTCGAGCACGCCATCTGTTTCATTTAACACTTTCATGAAGGCTGAATTGTTATTTTTATAGTCACTTTTCACACGCGATTAAATCTTTATCGCGATCACTTTTTTTATTTGCATCATAGATTGCCTGAGATACAAATGGCTTGTATTTCGTTTTGCCGCCTACATTTTTGACAGATGCAGATCTTGCGACGCCGCCTTTATACACTTTGTTTAGCTCTGTGCAATTTTTATAGGTCACGACTTTCGGGCTTGCCGCTTCGACATGCACCGAATTGAATGAAAAACCTATGGCAATCGTAAATGCCAGCAAGACAGTAACTATTCTCTTCATTACAAAAACCTCCTTCTCAATTAATTCTCTTCTATATGAACCTAGCTATAGACATAAAAAAACGCCTTCCTTTATGCCTGAGCATTCATAGCAATCAGACTGAAGACATCCCTCTCAAACTATATGATTATTTTAACAGACTAGGAGTTTATTTGCTACCCTGTAAAGGATTGGTTGAGACTGGGATGTGATTGGTTCAAACCAGAAAAACCTCCTGACCGATAATCCGGCAGAAGGTTGTAATTGATAATCGTGTTGTTACGGGACGATATTGCCAGCAGCTTTATAAATGTCATACCATTCTTTTCTTGTTAACGTAATAGCTGTGCTCTTACATGCGTCTTTTAATCGTTGAGGATTCGTTGTTCCGAGTACGACTTGGATGTTAGCTGGATGGCGGCTAATCCAAGCAGTTGCGATTGCCGTGTTTGTTACGTCATAGTTGGCAGCAATTTTGTCAATCACTTTATTCAACTCTAAAAAATTATCTAAATCGCCAAGGAATGGGCCCGCAAAGAAGCCATTTTGAAATGGCGACCATGCTTGTAGCGTGATATCATTCAAACGACTGTATTCTAGTATACTGCTATCACGATTGATAGCTTGATCTATATTCATATTTAACGCAATTCCTGCGTCAATCACCGGTGTATGTGCAATACTAAACTGAATTTGGTTGACGACTAATTTATGTGGTGTATATTTTTGCAGCAGTTCAATCTGTGCGGGGTTATGGTTCGACACCCCGAAATGTCTTACTTTTCCGCTGCTATGCAATTTTTCAAATGCCTCAGCAACTTCAGCTGGTTCCATTAGTGGATCAGGACGGTGAAGGAGTAGAAGGTCCAAATAATCCGTGTTTAAACGCTTTAAAATACCGTCAACTGAGTCAAGGATATGTTCTTTAGAGAAATCAAAGTAGTTTTCTTCGCCTTTAATGCCACACTTGCTTTGCAAAATCATTTTTTCACGGATGCTTGGATTCATTTGGATTGCCTCGGCAAATAATTCCTCGCACCGACCTTGACCATAAATATCTGCATGATCAAAGAAGTTAATCCCTTCATCAAGTGCAGTGCGAATTAACTGCTCTATTTCTGTTAAAGAAAGCTGCGTCAAACGCATATTCCCCATTATGATGTTGGATACGTTTAGATCGGTGTGTTTAATTTGCGTATAGTTCATGAAAATAGCCTCCCTTAACTGTAGTTACACTATTTAGAATACCTCACAATCTAGCTATAAGGTCAATTTGAAGCTTGGGTTAAGTGCTTTCGGCGATTGGTTGGACGCTTTTCAAAATTGGTTGGACACTTGCGGGGATTCGTTGGGCGCTTTTCTGAGTTGGTTGGACACTTCGAGGGGTTTGTTGGACACTTTTAGAATTTGGTTGGACGCTTGCGGGGATTTGTTGGAGGCTTTTCTGAGTTGGTTGGACACTTCGAAGGGTTTGTTGGACACTCCTTCGTTGGTTGGACACTTTTCAAAATTGGTTGGACGCTTCCGGGGATTTGTTGGACGCTTTTCTGTGTTGGTTGGACACTTCGAGGGGTTTGTTGGACACTCCTTCGTTGGTTGGACACTTTCCATGAATGATTGAAGACCCCACTGATTTTAATAGTTTGGGTCTACTCGATCATGGACAGAAAAAGACGCCTTCCACCCGATCAGCTGGAAAGCGTCTTAAATCAACATAGAATACGTGGTCAATAGCTCTCGCTCTATATGCTTACTAACTTCTTTAAACCCCTTTGTTCCAATCACTTGATAGTTCGAACCTGTTGAATGACCTTCGTGAAAAATCACTCCACTGTCATCCCTTCGTGTCACCTCCATAAAACGCTACTAAATAAGTCGTCATGTTGTTTCACTCCAATGATCTTCAAAACGTTGTAATGCTTTTTCTGCTTGTTCGATTGCATTTTCCTTTTCGTCTATCCATTCATTTAAAACAACTAAGCGGTTTTGGTAATTCGCAAGTGAAGTCGTCATCGTTTTGGGTGAAGGCCCACCTAAGATGGTACGCACTTCAACAAAGTTTCGAGGGCATAATGCTTTCTTGAATTCTATTTCTGTTAATACAAGTGGTCTATTTAATACAATGAGCGCTTCGCTATTGACCATATCGTATGTTAAATCCGAAAGTTTTGCATCCGCATTTCCCTCTAATGCCCGTATCGTGTTCCTAACGATCTGATGCGCCTGTCTGAATGAAGTTTTCTCTATGCGGACTAATGTATCTGCTAACTCTGTCACGTTAGCAAAACTATCTCTAGCCCGTTTTTCAAGCACTGCTTTATTGACAGTCATCGTGGCCACAGCACTCGTAACAAGTTCGTAAATGCCCTCAAGTCTTGTTAATGCTTTCCACAAATACGGTTGCAAATCATCTTCAGTGTCTACGATATCTCCAAAGGGTGTATTATGAATCATCGTTAATACTGTATTGGTATCCCCAACAACCGATGATAGTAATGCCCGTGTATGTTCAATTGACACTGGATTTCTTTTTTGCGGCATGATGGAGCTTATTTGCACATATGGATTTGCTAACGTGAATGCATTAAATTCGAGTGTTGCCCATGTTAGTAAGTCTTGCATGGCGCGGCCTAAATTTAAACTAGCTGTTTGAACGGCCGTCGCGACTTCCATTAAATAATCCGCACCCGCAACACTATCCCATGCATTTTCGATGATAGCGTCGAAGGCCAGTAACTCCTGCATCCTTTCTCGGCTAATTGCAAATCCTGATGTCGTGAGTGCCGCCGCCCCCATACTGCTCCGGTTAACTGTTTTATAAGCAGCTTGCAGTCGTGTGAAATCCCGATCCAACTTATCCATTAAACCTCTTATATAATGGGCTAATGTTGTTGGTTGTGCTTGTTGTGTATGCGTGTAGCCAATCATAATCGTCTCGATATGCTCATTTGCAAAGGTATGAAAGGACTTTTGAATTGTTACTAACCCCCTCATCAACGTCAAAATCTTTTTCCGTAAAGTCATGCGATAAATAGCAATTCCCATGTCATTTCGACTTCTTGCAATATGTAAATTCCCTGCTATATCGCCTGCTTTAGTAATCAGATCATGTTCAATCCTGAAAAATAAATCTTCAAACTCAGGAGTATACGAGCTGGTCTTATAAAATTCACGATCGATCTCAGAAATGGCTTTCCCAATTTGTTTTGTTTCAGCATCAGTTACCAAACCTTGCTCCTGCAACATGACTAGATGCGCACTATTTATTTGCATCATATAATCGACAAAATTACTTTTTGCTTGATCATAGGTTGGCTCAATTACAATTTTCTTATAGGTTGACGAAGGAAATACATTGCCTTCTTTCGCTTCAATTTCCAGTCTATAGTTTTTCATTATGTTAGTTATCCCCTTTGACTTGAATCCATTTGCGTTTCAATGAATTCATATTTGCTGTTGCTATTTCCTCTTCTTATATTGTACTCGCCCTCTTTGATAAGCGTGCTACTTAATTTTCTTGAAGTGTACATTGCACGCAATTTCGAGTTAATGGCAATTGCCGATTTCCCGACAGTACATAACTAAAAAAGGTGTTCAGTTGAGAGATAAACTCTTCACTGAACACCTTTTTTGTTGTTGGATTTAGCTTGGGTGTACTAACTGTAACCCCTAAATAATATGAATACTCAGGCGGATATCAATTAGACGTCACAACATATGCATTCTCACTCTCAACGCCAGTGGCTGACACGGAAGTAATTCCATATGTATAGTGTTTGTTTCGGTTTGCTGTCTTGTCTATAAATACCGTATTTCCTTTTGTATTATAGACAACATCTACTATGTTGCGTGGATTATCATACGAGCCAACTTCGTTTCCTTCAAAACGATAGATCACGTATTTCCTTGGTTGTTTACTCGATTGATCCGTGATGATTAACTTCGTTCCAGCTATATCCTTGTTAGCTTGTACCCATGTTGGCTCTGCTGGAAGGGCTGCGTCGTTCCAAGATGTTGCTGGCGTTAAAGCTGTATAATTGTATAGTTGTTGCTTCAAGACTGTTGCATAGCCAAGCGGATTTTTTTGTATGCTCTTTAAGGAAAAGTGCATTTGACCCGTAGCTACCTGGTTTGCTCTGTTAGCAATGACTTGATTGGGTAATTCCATTTTATTTTTCCATGCTTTATCGGCGTCAACGCCGACTTTATAATCAGCTAGACCAAGATAGAGATTAACGGGATGCACGTCGGCATACGTTTCTATTTCATCACTCCACCAATTTAAAAGCGTCGAATACTTAGCTATCGACAATGTGTTAGACCAATAGATCTGTGGCGTAATATAATCAATGCTGCCGTCTTTAATCCATTGCCTTGTATCTGCATATAAGTCATCATAATTCGTTACGCCAGCTCGCGTGCTGCTTCCAGTATGATCCATCGACTGATTGCGCCACACCCCAAATGGTGAAATCCCAAATTGCACATGTGGTTTGGTCATTTTAATCGTTGAATCTATTTTTTTCACAAGTTGATTGACATTATCTCGGCGCCAATCGTCCACTTTTTTGAAAGCTGTTCCATATTTCTTGTATGTAGCTTTATCAGGAAAAGCTTCATTTTTAATTTTATAAGGATAAAAATAATCATCCATATGAACCGCATCAATATCATATTTAGCTACTAATTCTTTGACAGTAGAAATTAAATACCTTTGCACTTCAGGAAGTCCTGGATTTAGATAGTATTGCTTACCATATTTAACTACCCAGCTAGGATTTGTGCGTGCTACATTACTTGGCGCAAGGCTTGCTAACGTTTGACCCGGCATTGTAACGCGGTAAGGGTTGATCCATGCATGTAGCTCCATGCCACGTTTGTGCGCTTCGTTAATCATAATTAGTAATGGATCGTAACCAGGGCTTTTCCCTTGTTTCCCCCCTGTTATGAAGGAAGACCATGGCGCCAGCTTTGAAGGATAGAAAGCATCATTTGTTGGTTTCACTTGATAAATAACTGTATTGAATCTATTGGCTTTCAGCTGATCCAATGTTTTCTGTACCCATGCGGTATATTGAGCTACATTCATGCCAGGTTTCATATCAACGTTCTGAACGGTTGCAATCCAAGCCGCACGCATCTCATTCTTAGGAGGCGTCACGCTTGCTCCTATAACTTGTAAAGGGAGTAGTGAAATAAGTAAAACGAGTGTCATAGCTACTGATAATGTCGCTTTAAAAAGATGTTTTTTCATTACAAATAACTTCCTTCCATTATAGTCTACTCAACTAGCAACTTTCGGGTAAAAAAGGACGTTTACCAACCAGCAATTGTGTTAGTGATTGCTTTCTTGAACCCTCTACGTGTTTCTTTGCCTCAATCATATCATGTATTAGAATTTCCCGGTGCCAGTCACTCAACAGGGAAATTTAAAATAAAATAAACGATCCTGTATCCCTTCCTCCCCTTTTCTTCTATATAGAGGATGAAAGGAGGTGATTACATGGCGACAATCGAATTCCAACATGCCGTTGGTCGAGTTTATTTTGACGGCGGCCTAACAGAGGCTGGTAAAATCATTCGTAAATCGAAGACCTACCGCAATATTGCAGAAAATGCAGCTGCGGATAGCTTGTACAACGCTCTTGAGCAACTTGCCGACTTATCGGCACTTACATTCATCGGGGCGGAAAAAGTAGAAACATCTAGCGTTATGGACTAACCAAAAAAGGGGAGGGATAGGAAATGGCAAAGACATTACAATTGAATTTCAGCACGTCGACTGGTAAGAATGTGATGTTGACAGTGGACGAGCCACGCGCAAACCTAACGGCAGTGGCAGTGGAGGCAACCATGCAAGCGATTATCGCTTCGGGGGTGTTCGAGGTAAATGGAGCGCCACTTGAAACGTCGAAAGGTGCCCGCATCGTCGAGCGCAACGTAACAGAACTCGTAATCGTATAACACCAAAGACTAACCGGCTCACCAGTTTTCGAACTGGTGGCTGGTTTTTTTGTACTCAAAGAGAGGAGCTGACGGGATGGAACAATGGATGAGTTTTATACAAGAAATCGGTTTCCCGATATTCGTATCATTCTATCTTTTGCACCGACTCGAAAAGAAACTTGTGGCAATTCATGATGTGCTTCTTGCGTTGAAAATTTGATTGTATGATCCGTTCGGTGCCAGTCAATCACACAACTATAACTTTTATCCCCCTCTTTACTTGCTGTATAAACAATGAAAAAGCAGTACAAGCCAGATGAATGGTTTGTACTGCTTGTTCACGTTATTCCTTCACTCTTTTCATCGCTTCCAAAAGCGCACGTTCGGTTTTGTGATTAACATCATCAACCATTTGGGGAATCCGGAATAAATCAAAATAAAGCCATATGTACGGTGACAAAGCGATAAGGACTATATAAATATTTTCTGACAATAAATACATATAATCGAGAAGCGTTCCGTTCACTAACCCTATAATTCCAAATAAAATAACTGTGAAATGTAGCAAAAATGCATATGTCAGTCCAAAAACAGAAAATGGAGTTGGCCCGATGTAAAATCGATGTACAAATAAATGTCCGAGAAAAACTAGTAATAGATAAGCTGTTTCAGGTCTTTTCTTGCGATTTGCATAATCAAAATCTAACAGAAGAATCTCTTCTTTTGTTAATTTACTTTTATTGATGTAGTCCATAATTATGAATACCTCCAAATAATATAGTCATTACTATTTAACCACATAATCACTATATATGATATAATAGTACTAATCTATTTAATTTTGAGGTGGGCTAAAATATGAATTGTTCCAAATGTAGAGCTGAAATGTCGACTCGACAAAAATCATGTCCAAGGTGTGGGAATACTGAAGTTTTCAAGTTGAATAAAGGTAATGCTACATACCTTTCAGCTTTTACGGCAATTATTGCAGTTAGTACCATCGTTATTATACTTACCATAACTTTTAAAATGGATCGTGAGAGTTACAGCATATCCGATTTAGCTTCGGAATTCACCGGATTTTTAACAAACCCACCCACTGCTGTCGAGGATAACGACTATCATTCTGATTCTGTTCAAAATAATGATGTATCCAGCTACCCAGAATCCGCCTCTGAAAACTTACCTGAACTGCAATCAGAGGACAGGTCGATGGCGTATGAGGAACCAGCAACTGAAACGCCAATCGTGACGAATTCATATGATGATTCGTTCGAGGAATATAATCATTCGTACGAGGAATATGAAGAGGACGAAAAGATAGTCAATAATGATTACGAGTATTATACCGCTTCAGGCGACCAAGTTGAAAACTTTATTATCCAATTCCGCGACGCCTATAGTGTTGCTTTGAATAATGATGACTTTTCTTATGTTGAGCCTTTCCTATGGTATAACAGTGAGGCTTATCATGAAATAAAAGAATATATGGACGACATTTCCGGCAATAGATATACATTTGACTTCAAGGAAAATAGTATAATCCAGACTTCTACTAACATTGAAGATATGTTTGCGGAGTCGTACGAAGTATTCCACTTTACAGACAACGTTGGCAAAACTACGATATATGAACGATATAAAACCTATTCGCTTTTGGCAGATGAGTCAGGAGACTTGTCAATTACCAACATCGACATTACCGATACTTCGAAAAACTAAAATCTCCCCATTCACTTATATGAATGGGGAGTTTTTGATGTCTATTGAGCTGATTCGGATTCTGGTACTAGAGTTGGACTCCCGGTGCCAGTCACTCACTCGGTTATGTTATGACCGGCACTGAGCCCGTTATGCTCGCCACGGATGCACTCATGACCGCCACATGCTATTTACACAATAAATTATACAATCCTGTATCCCTTTCACCTCTTTTCTTCTATATAGAGGATGAAAGGAGGTGATTACATGGCGACAATCGAATTCCAACATGCCGTTGGTCGAGTTTATTTTGACGGCGGCCTAACCGAGGCTGGTAAAATCATTCGTAAATCGAAGACCTACCGCAACATTGCAGAAAATGCAGCTGCGGATAGCTTGTACAACGCCCTTGAGAAACTTGCCGACTTATCGGCACTTACATTCATCGGGGCGGAAAAAGTAGAAACATCTAGCGTTATGGATTAACCAAAAAGGGGAGGGATAAGAAATGGCAAAGACATTACAATTGAATTTCAGCACGTCGACTGGTAAGAATGTGATGTTGACAGTGGACGAGCCACGCGCAAACCTAAACGCAGCGGCAGTGGAGGCAACCATGCAAGCGATTATCGCTTCGGGGGTGTTCGAGGTAAATGGAGCACCACTTGAAACGTCGAAAGGTGCCCGCATCGTCGAGCGCAACGTAACTGAAATTGTAATCGTATAACACCAAAGACTAACCGGCTCACCAGTTTTCGAACTGGTGAACCGGTTTCTTTGTACTCAAAGAGAGGAGTTGACGGGATGGAACAATGGATGAGTTTTATACAAGAAATCGGTTTCCCGATATTCGTATCATTCTATCTTTTGCACCGACTCGAACAGAAGCTTGTGGCGATTCATGATGTGCTTCTTGAATTAAAAATTTGATTGTATCTTGCAATTTTTTTGACCCGCAAAATTATTGACTTGCCGATAAGAAAATCCCCTTCCTTTATAAAACTAAGGTGAAGGGGATTTTGTTGCCTGTAACAATTCCAGCGCGATTTGCTGCTTCAATTTCAAGTACTAATCCATTCATTTTCTCTGTTACATCTGAGAATGTTCCTTCGTATGCCTGCTTTGGAAGATCCAAGGGACGTGAAAGGAGTAGAGTAAATTGGGCTCTTGTGACTTGATCGCTTGGAGCAAATGTATCTTCTGATTTGCCGTGGGTAATTGATTTTGATGCGAGTACTTCAACATAGTCTTTAACCCACTTTATAGCGCCTGATTGGATATCTTTAAACTCTACTTTTCCGTTAGCGTATTTTCCGTACTAGTTCAAATAAAACTTTTGCTCCTGCCTTACTAGTATCTTATGCAAGTGAATGGTTAATCCACAGAAGTGTTAATTTTTGCAAGCAAAAAAGGAAACACATCTGCGTAGATGTGTTTCCTTTTTTCGGCTTATACGCACCGCTCGTGGTTAGCCGACCTTAAGATGCTAGTTGTTTATCAGCTGAACTAGATTGCTCCCAAATCAACTGTACCCATTCAGGATGATCGATGTATGGGTTACGATTTCCCTGCCATTTTTGAATGACATTATTTCTGTTACGTTCAAACCCATCGACCGGATCTTGTGCATGCCATTTTAATAAAGTCGAAAGTTTTCCGTGGTAAGGTGCACTTCCGTTATTTAGCTTGTCGTTTAATTCCAAGTCAACTTTGTCACCCTTTTCATAGCGAGTCGCCATGTAAAAGAGAATTCTTGCCACGTCACCTTTTACATTATCGGGTGGCTCAAAAGAATTTGCTGTTTTGAAACAGCCTTTACAGCCGTTTACAGGGCTGCCGCCGTTATCAAAATCCAAATTTCCTCTTGAACTATTTACTTGAACATCCGTAGGGCGCAAGTGATGAATATCTGTGCCTGGTCCTTTGCTTGTTCCGAAGTCACCGTGTGATTTTGCCCAAGTATGTTCCCGGTTCCAATCGCCGACATTCCCACCATTACGATTTTTGGCGCGAGAATCACCGGAATAAAATAGAATCACATTGTTGACGTTATTCGGGTCCTCATCAGTTTCACGCAATGCTACCCATACTTGATCGTAAGAAAGCTCTGTATGTCCATCAATAATTTCATGAAGCGCGTTTTTTAACGCTTGTCCGTTTTTACCAATCGCATCTTTGTAATAGACATCGGTTGGCGATTCAACATCCGCGGTTACCTTTACTGTAAAACTAGTTGTAACAGACTTGTTCCCGTCTGAAGCCGTCACGCCTACAATATGGCTGCCTTCAGAGAGTGTTAGCGTTAATGAATTCCCTTCAATTTTACCCAGCGTGGACATGAATGTAAGTTCATCGTTCTCAGGATCAGAGAAGTAGTCAGTCAATACGAGGGAAATCGATTCCCCAGTTTTAACTGTTTGGTTCGGAATAGCTTTCTGTACAATCGGTGCATTGTTTCCATCAGGCAAAGAAGGAACCACTATGGGTTCCCCTTTCGAATTTGTGAATTTAATATTGTCTGGATTTGCACCGTTGATAAATTTAATTTCTTGAATATTTTCAGCGCCTCTAACTTCTTTTACGTTCGCGCCATCGATGATGACTTCTTTCGCTTTCGTACCTTTGAAAGCAATAATCGCTCCAGACTCAGCTGGTTTGATTGTTACCGCTGTGTTCGCAAAGCCTGCACCATGGAATTCTGCGTAAGCTCCAGTGAACGCAATTCCTTCCGTAATAACCGACGCATCGTCGATTGTAACAGAAACGCTTGGTTTACCAATCGTTACTTTTTTCGTTTTAAGATTTTTGATGTTATATATTTTTTCAGCAATGATTGGAACAATAACATCTTTACCTGCAAAGTCAATTTGAACCATTACAGGTTCATGGTCACTTGCGCGGCCTTGAGCTTCTGTATAATTTGCATTGATGTGGATCATGTCTATTTTTGTTTTAGTTTCTAATCTCTTAGAAACAAGAATGTGATCTAGTACTTGGTTGTTTCCTTGGAAGAAATAAGAGAACCGATCGTTAGCCGGTGCTTTATCTACCATATTTATCATTTCGTTACCTTTAAGTATGTCTAGTGTTTTTGTAAATTCGAAGTCGTTCATATCCCCTGCAAGAACAATGTTTAAATTAGGATCTTTTGCTAATCCGTCTTTGATGAACGCATTAATAGTAGTAGCTAATTTTAAGCGTTGTGCTTCAGAACCTAAAAATGGAGGTTGTGAAGAGCCCCATAAAGATTGGTCGCCGCCTTTGGAATTTAAGTGTACACCGATGACGACTACTTTTTCGCCTTTGAAGTCAAATTGAGCTGCAATTGGCTTACGTGTATTCACAAATTTGGATGGATCTAGAACGCCTGGATTCAATGCTAAGTTTCCTTGTGCATCCCACGTATTCCCTTCTGAACCAGTGCCATGTACACCTTCTACTAATGAAACACGTTCCGGATTATAAAGGTAGCCAACACGAATGTTACCGCCTGGAGCTCCCCCGTTATCATTATTCTTAGGCGCAACCTCAGTCCATTTATATGTTTTACCACCTGCTGCCGTAATCGCTGCGATTAAGCGTTCATAGTTTGCAGATCCATCGACGGTTCCCGAATTTGTTTCTCCATCATTATCTTGTACTTCTACTAATGTAATGATATCGGGATTTTTCATATTTGTTACAAATGACTTTGCAATTCTAGTAACCTTTTCATCGGAAGTTGTCATAGAGAAATTTTCTACATTATAAGATGCTACTGTTAATTTATCCTCAGTAGGTTCAATATGAGTTATTTCTACTGTTCTATTGCCTTTAACAAGTGTCGGTAATGTTTCAGGTAATACTCTATATCCATCAGCTGTATATGAAATTACTCCAATAACATCTCCGTTAAAATGATCTCCTGATGTAATATCAAGTGAACCGGTATTTGTTAAGAATATCTTTTCTGGATTGTAGTCATCCGCTGCAATATTAAGCCCACCTAATAGATTGAACTCATTATTTGTTGTACTCTCCACGACGATTGGAGTAGCTCCATTATATGGAGGGCCAACTACTTTCGCATTCGGGAATGAAAGTCGCATAAATTCTACTGATTCCCAGAAATCGATACCATCTTCCGCCGGGTCAAATGAAGTTAAGTTATCATTATCAATTATTTTATTTGGTGGAATAATATCTACACCTACTATAAGTGGTGCTGGAAGTTCTGCTGTTCCATATGTGGTAACTTGAGTTGCGGTAATACGCGTTGTAGATAAGTTTGCGCCACTACCATTTTCCGCCACAGTACCTGTCACTTTTACTTTAGCGCCAACTTTAACTCCATTTGCCGATTTATTCACTTGGATTGCTTCTGATGTTGTGTTGTCTTTATCTGCATTTTCCACATCTTGCATCACAAAATTTGTTCCATCAATTAAGTGCGTTACTACTCCAGTCACATCTGTCACTGTTGCGCCAACATATGGTGATACATGACCTTTTCCTTGGATTTCTCGAATGATTACGCCATCCGCTTTTATGATTGTATAAGTAAAGCTAAATGCTTTACTTGTCGTTTTGTTTGTTACTGCAATGGCTTTAATTGTTGTTGTTCCGATAGGTAATAAGATTGGAGCATCGTATTTAGTACTCGCTTGAGTTGGTTCCGACCCGTCAAGTGTGAAGTAAATTTCAGCACCTTCCAACCCTGATTTAAGTTCAATTTTCGTATCTACTGGTACCGTTCCTTCATTTGCAGAGGAGTATACTGCTGGTTTGTTCACTAAGTCATAGCTTTCAAGACCTACCGTTTTAAGTTGGAATGTAGTTCCAAAGATTGCTGCGATACCTGTAAGATTTACTTTATCGCCTTCTTTGAAAACTTTGATGAAGTCAGCGTATACCAATCCCGTACGATTATCATTTCGTACAAGTACCTTTTCACCATTTTCTGCTATTGCTTGGAATTCAAAAGTTCCATAACTATCAAATGTTAAGTTACTAATAGTAACATTATTTATAGTTACTAATTCTCCTTGTGTATCCTCGTTCACTCCAGATGGTTCTACAACTTGAGCATTTGGAATGACATTTCCTGATGATATCAATTCAATAGTAGGGTTTTCTATTTCTACTTCATTTGAATAAGTAATTACTTTACCTGTTACTCTAATTTTATCCCCAGGTTGAACATTCGCTGAGCCAGCGTAAATATACATACCTGCTGTTTCATCTTGCATATAGAATGCTCCACCGCCCCATAATCCAGGATTAGTAGTGACAATCCCTTCGATTTGAACAGTTTTATTAATTTCAGTACGGGCTCCTGCGATTGTTTGAGTATCAGCGACGGTATACGTGAATGTTGATACTTCACTATTCTCTAATTCTTCCTTCATAGCTATCGCCTTAACTGTAGTTGTCTCATTAATGATAATCGGCGTTGTATATGACATACTTTTGATAGTTGGATCTGTTCCATCTGTCGTATAGTAGATTGTTGCTCCAGCAGTTTTTGTTGATAATGTAATCGCAGTTCCTTTTGCTACACTCGATGATGCTGGTGATGCTGTTACAGCTTCAACTAAATTAGGATCTACAGGATCTGGATCTATAGGTTCTTCATTCACAAAAGCCATTGAAGTTGGTGATTTCAAACCCGCATGATTTCCAAAGTATTTTTCAAGTGACCCACTCATCACCACTTTTTTCCCAACGTTAGTTGGATTTGTCTGCAAACCAAAATCTGTTCTTAAATAAGCTGGTGAAACTGGTAATTGAACATATAGCATTTTCGATAAATCAGTTTCTTCAGGAGTTGAAGCAATTGCATAATTGGTATTTGAAGTAGCAGTACCTGTTACACTTGTTTCACTCACTACAAAACCTACTATATAACCTTCTACTGATATTTTTTTACTCGCACCTACTACATATTGGCCAATTGCTTCATCAACTGTTAGTGACGTATCTGCTGATGCACTAGTTACTGATATGAAAGGTGTAATCATTGAAACCACTAGTAAGAATGCTAATATAATCTTACTAAAAGCATGATTTACTATACCTTTATTTTTCATCCAATTCACTCCCAGAATTTTTTATGAACTTTTGCTATTTTTTAATTGCAAAGCCTTCAGTCAAAGACAGAAGGCTTTGCACAAAATCTTAAAAAAACGTTTCTCCATCGACAGTAATTCCATCAAAGTCGAGGTTTTTTCCATCAAGCCCTGAAAGATCCAAATTTCCTTTAACGGTAATGTTCGCAAATGACACATCCCCTGTTGGAGTACCTGTAAGAATCAAGTTACCTTTGACGACTGCATTTTTTAGGGAAGCTGCGTCTGTAATGGATACTTTCACGTTACCGTTGTAAACTTTTGGTGCGTCAACTGTGCCAGAGAAATCCTCGCTTGCCACATCTCCACCAGGAAGTTCAGTACCCGGTTCTTGACCCGCTACGTCTACAAGACGACCTTCAATTTTAGTTGGAATTTTGTTGATTAGTGATACTAAATGTTCTTTTAAGTTTTCCCAATCTGAAAGCCCAAGATCTGTTGCACGACCTGCAGCATACGCTTTTTTAAGAACATCATAGCCGTCTCCACCTTTTGCAGTGAATGCGTTTGTCGCAACTGTGTACGTTTTAGCGTCTTCGATTTCAGTGTAAGTACCATCTTCATTTTTATATGCAATTGAAACTACACGTTGTCCAGCAGGTTTCGAAGAATCGTATTTCACTTTCGCACCTGACACATGTAAGAAACCGCCACTTTCTTTCGGATACTCTTTAAAACTAATTTCAAATGTAGCTTTTAATTCGGAACCTGTTAGATCCATTGTTGCTAATGTGTTACCAAATGGAAGTACTGTGATTACTTCACCTACCGTGATTGGTCCTGCTCCAATTCCAGCCCTAATTCCTCCACCATTTTGGAATGCCATAATTACTTTTTTATCTTTTACATAACCTTGCGCTTTTGCAAGCATGCCATCTGTGATTATGTTCCCTAGAATCGTTTCACTAGCCCGTACACTTGTGCCCGGTACATAACCTACATCCGATGTTCTTGGACTTACTAGTGCATTTTCAAGTGTCACTCCAATTTCCTCGTTATTAACAGCAGCGATTTTATCCTTATAAGGTTTTAAGAGCTCCACTGCCTCAGGATCTTCTGCTTTACCAGCAGTCGCAATTAACTTTCCTGCATGTCCGATTACGACACCATTTTTATCAAATTCAACATCTAACGTCCCAAGGTAATCCGAATACTGATACGCTTGTACAATAATTGTTTTATCTTTCGCTTTTCCACTTCCATCTTTGTCTACAACTACAGGAACGTCTAATTGAGTATGACTATGTCCACCTACAATTACGTCAATTCCAGCTACATTTGCAGCTAATTCTTGGTCATTGTCCATAGCGGCATTATCATCAAAACCAATATGTGTAAGTGCAACGATTTTATTAACACCCATTGCTTCAAATTCAGCAACCATTTTTTTTGCATCTTCAATATAGTTAGAGAATGTAACTTTTCCTGGACTTGAAATGTCTGCCGTTTCTGCAGTCGTCAGTCCAAAGATACCGACTTTTTCTCCGTTTATTTCTTTTACAATTCCTGTATAGATATTTTTATTTTTAGGGGTTGTCGAAATTTTCGTATTGAATAATCCATCAAACAGTGGATCTTTCGAGAAATCTACGTTAGATGATACAAATGGGAAGTCTGCTGCTTTAATGAAGTCGACCAACGCTTTGTGACCTTCCGGTGATGAACCAAGATCAAACTCATGGTTACCAAATGTCATAGCGTCGACTTTCATTAAATTCATAAATGCTAAGTCTGCTTGCCCTAGGAATTCATTGAAATACAAAGTACCCGAGAATACATCCCCCGCATTTAGTAACAATGCATCCGGTTTAACTGTCCGTACTTCTTTTACTGCTGTAACGAGCTTTGGTGCTTTATTAGTATTAGCATGTATATCATTTACGTGCATCAAAGAAAGGTTAAACGTTTTTCCATCACCGCTAGTTGGTGGATTGGGATCCGTATCTGTACTTGTGTTTCCGTTATTGAATTCATCAAAGTTTACAATAACATCTTTTACTGTTAACCCTTGTGGAAGTTCAAAACTACCTATTTTTGTTCCAGCACCTAATCTGATTGTTGTACCTTTAAGTTTCACAATCAGTTTTTCGATTTTCCCGATTGTCAGAAGCTTCAAGTCAATCTTGGATTCGACGGTAACATTTTTGATAGTGGCTGTTCCATCAATTGACAATGCATTAGGCGTGTCCACTGAAAGGTTGTCCACTATTGCATCAAGCGTAACGTTCGTCGCACCTTTTTTGACCGTTACTTTCGGCAACGTAATTCCCTTATCGGCTATTAAATGGATATTTGATAAAAGGTTGAATCCTTGAACTGTTGAATTCCCTTTTACTTCGATGATTACTTTTTTGCTCTTAGACAATTCCACAGATTGGATGATAGAATTCGTGAACACAACACTTGGTTCTATCTTTTCTGCAGCAGCTGCTTGGAACTCTTTTCCGACTCGCTTAAGTGAGGCATTATCAGTAAGACTTACTTTCCCTAAAACCTCGATATCATTAGCTTTAAAACTGTTTTCTACTTCTTTCCCTATCTCCAAATTACCGGAAATTTTTAGGTTATTCAATGAAATATAATCACCATTTACGCGAACTGCCCCTGTAAATGAAGACCCTTGTCCATCAAGTACAACACTGTTTTTTTCATTTCCATTCGCTGTAAGTTCAATTGAAGTAATTCTAACGATTACGCCATCCTTAACTGTATATTCCAAGACTGCTCCTACTAGTGCCGCAGAATTGGAAGCATTCAAAAGCTTTTTCAAGTCTGCTGACAATGCATATGTCCCAGTCGATAGCTTAACTGAATCAGTTGAGACGCTAACCAATTCTGCCGTCTTGTTAACTGCAGATTCACTTCGAACAATAAAGGAAGCCATTTGTCCTCTTGTAACAAAAGCATTCGGTTCAAATTTGGATGCAGAGGTCCCAGTTGTAATTTCATTTATGATCAAAGCTTGAACATAGTTTGCGTACCAGTGCCCAGCTTTCACGTCTGTAAATGGGGAATTTGTAAGCTTTACATTTTCAAGATTAAAACCAACACTAATTATTTTAGCCATTTGTGCACGAGTTAGTGGCTCCCCAGGCTTAAATGTCTTATCGTTATACCCATCGATTATCCCCGCTTCTACAAGTGCAGCAATTGATCCATAATTCTGGTCCGTCACCCTCACGTCTTTGAATCCCGGGTTTTTCACATTTTTTGTGTTTAGCCCAAGTGTTAATGCTAAAACACTTGCAACTTGTCCCCGTGTTACTGATTGATGCGGTCTAAAAGTACCATCGCCAAATCCTTTTACTATACCTCTGGAAGCCAAATTACTAACACTCTCATAGAAATGATGACTTTCAATGTTCTTTACATCAGAAAACGTGGGAACTTTCACCTCATCGGCTTGTGTATATACTGGTACAGCTACTGCTAGTGTCCCAGTTGCTACAGCTACAGCTAATGTCGCCCCGAATACTTTTTGATATGAATTGGCATGCTTCTTCATTTACTGTCCCCCTTTAATCGTATGTAATTTAAGGATTGGATTAATCCATAAATTAATAGTACCATTACTAATTTCCTTTAAATGTTAAGTAATTATTAATATTCCAGTAGATTATTAACGTACTGTAAGGTTTATTAAATTTACGTAGACGTCTACATAGATGTAACTGCTAACTTTACAGTTTGGCGGACCAGATTGTTCTAACATAGTACCGCAGCTACAGTGTTGTCCATTTCATCCGGAAAACTCTACTCTCCTGTCCCATAAGTTTCATCACTTTTCGCGGTTCAAAACACATTCCCATGGCTTTCAGTTTAGCCCTACACCGCATACGGCACGCCATCAACTCTAACTTTTGCCATAAATTGCCGCCATTCCAAGCATACAATCTTATCAGCAATATGTTAATCCAAATGTTACGACAATTTAATAGCTATTTTTACATACTATTACTTGTGAGTAGTCCATATCCTATTAACTGACATAAAATTTTAGGGGAATATGTAGGTTGATGTAGAAAGTTTCTCAGTGTGCTAATCAAAAATAGAAAATAGCCCCTCAATCGATTGCTCGATTGAGGGGCTGGTGCGAAGAACCTTATTCATCGTCGTTTTTATACAAATACGGCTTATCACGAACTGACAACAGACATTACTGAATTGAGATGTTCAGATGGCTAGAAACTTTATCTCGGTCGTATTATGGATATATAACGGAGAGATTCTTTCATATGGCAACTCAATCCCGATATTCAGGGTTTTCTTTCCCTCTGATCAAAATGAATAGTACATAAACAAAAACAACAACTAATCTATCAATACTCCTAGTAGAATCGGATTAACGGATACTAACTAATTGGTTAATTAGCAAGGGTTTTATAGGGGGAACGCTATAGGTTGAATATTCGTGCACTATATCCCGACAAAAAAATCCCTAAAGACAAAATGTCTCTAGGGATTTTTTGGCGCCATCAACCAAGCCTACCATTAAACTAGATTACTAGATTAATAGTTTTTATATTTATTTTATAAAAGGAATAACTCTACAAATTCATTGTACCATGATTTTTAGGAATCTCAAATACTATTTTAGATATATTTACTTTTTGATAGTTCTGTAAAGAAAGACAGAGAAGTCCGCGCGGCTTATGTTTTGTGCCGGTCCAAACTTGCCCCCGCCAATCCCTTGTGTAATGTCATTGTACGCAAGGGAGTTAATCGCATCAAAGGCGAAACTTCCTTTTATGTCATTGAAATAGTTTTCTTGCCCAAGTTGCAAGCTGAATCCACGTTGCAAAATTGCCGCCATCTCCGCACGCGTCAGTTTGCCGTTCGGATCAAACTTTGTGCCGCCTTCTTTCCCACGGATAAAACCGGCATTGGCGACTGCTGCTACTTCTTTGTAAAATGTCATACTTGGCACCATGTCGGCAAAGCCTGGATCTTTTACATCGTTCAGTGGCAGTTTTAAGGCACGTGCCAGTAAGATTGCGCCTTGTTGTCTTGTCAGTTCCTGGTAAGGAGCGAATGAACCGTCTGCATACCCTGCAATAATCCCTTCATTGACAAGCGCAGTTATTTCTTTTTCCGCCCTGAATGTAAGGCCCGTGTCTTTGAATAGACCTTCTTTAAAGTTCGCATTAAATACAGCTTTCACATCGTCAATCATGATGGACCCTTTTGTTTTAAGTGCTGCTGTCGGTTGAGCGATATAGATTTGCTTCAAAGTCACGTCGCCTATTGCAGTGGAAGGAATTTGTGCGCTCACAAAATTCCAACCTAGCCATTTCAGACCGTTTTCAGGGGTAAAGTCAATTATATATTCTTTCCCTGTACTGTCCGCAATCTTGCCGCGCAGCCATGTATTTCCTGCATCTCCATAAACACGAGCCGTTAATTTAACGGGTGTTCCCCCTGTTTTTAAAGGCGTTGTCGCTTCAATGTATGCAGCCGACGTCCCTGCTTGCTCGGTGAAATCATACGTTAATTTAAGCGCCCCTGTCCCTTGGAATGCTGGCTCTTTAGTTCCATTTAGTGAAATTTGAGCCGTTCCATTTGCTGCGCTTGATTTCCAGTTTGTAATGGTTTCCATCCCGTCAATTCGGTAATATTCACCGGTAATTGTGACAGGGATAGTTATGGTTTGATTTGCAAGTGTTGCAGTTATCATTCCAGAACCATCTGTTTTCGCGGCAGTGAAGGAACCTGCTGCCGTAATCGTTCCTATAGATGAAGGTGCCGTCCATTTGACAAGTGATGGATCGAAGATGACTTCCCTGTTTTTACTGTCATATGCTTTGGCGGTCATCAATCTTGTTTCACCTGCCCGTACTTCTATGCTTGGCGTCGATGGTGCAATTTTTGCGATTGCATCGACTACTTCAAATGGCAGGGTTCCTGTTGCTCCACCATTTTGGACTGTGAGCGTTCCTACACCCGCTTTTTGGGCCGTGAAATTGAGTCCGTTTGCCGTAATTAGACCCTGAGGTGATGATAATTTCACATCCGCCGCATTCACCGTTACAGGGTTATAGTAGTTATCCATGACAAAGTCGACAAGTACTGAACCTTTCGTCCCTTTTAGATAAACACCAGTTTTCGCAAGATGCGCTTTTACAGTTGTCGGTGTTCCTTTTGGAGCTGTCGATACGGCGAAAAGAGCTGTTGAAACCGCACGCTCAGTTCCATCTGATGGTTTGTTGAATAAAGAAACATTGACATCTCCGGGATTTCGGACAGCCATTGCCGTCGATCCACCACCGTCAAGGTTCAACGCGTGATCTGCTCCAATTGTTACGAGATACTCAGCAAACTCTTTTAAACTCATACCTTGGCTGTACGGTGCTTGTCTTCCATCCACCGTCACCATGAATACTTTCGACCCCGTTTTGTCGATTGCGATTGCTGTGCGCGGTGCACGTTCTCTCGCTCGATCGCTCGTCGGATCGATTGCCAAGTCCACTTTACCGTTTTTGACAAGTTCTGGGCCTGACGCCAGCATGAAGGATGAACCTTTCCATTTATCATCGATGTTAGCGGTAATGGAGATTGATTCGCCTATCCCGATATCTTTGACAATTTGCATCGCATCGCCATGTGCCGATAGAACGAAGCCGTCTTTTGGTATCGTGGATGCTGATTCATCGCCACGAGTTCTTATTTTCGAAACTTTACCTGTTACCGTTTCTCCAAAGTTCAAGGCCGTCCCGCCTGTTACTTCAGTAATAACAAGCTCAATACCGAGTGCATTCGTTTCTGTTGTTGTAGCCGGATAGAGCGGTGTGTATAAGATTAGATTGTCATTGGAACGCTGCTTGTCCGTACTTGTAATCGGATAATCCGTTCCTGCATGGTTGAAGGAAATATCTAAATTATATGCGTCGATTTTACCTTTACCATTTTTATCGATTCCAAATGCAACTGGTTGATTGACATACTGATCAAACCCAGATGCGATGATTCCCGCATTCATAAGCCTGTCCCGATAGGCAATTAAGTACATCGGCAAGTAGCCCTGATCTTTTGACCAGAAAAACGAACCATTGATGGCCCCTGCGACTTGTTTTCCAGCACCTGTATAAGCATTCGCTTGAACAGTCGTGCGTGTTAGCTTATTGAGTGGCGTTGGGTAGCCCACGTCTACCGTCGTATACGGATCTTTCAAGTCAACTGTCATATGGCGAATTGCTTGTGGATTGCCCGAAATTGTATTTTGGTTGTATTCGTACTGAACACCTTCTGAGATTTTAATCTGTTCTTTCGCTGCAGCAAATGATAACGCAGGAAAAGCCAATAAAAACATGATTGACATAGTAATAATTTGTTTCATTTTTGTATGTTTTAGCACTGAATCTAGTACCCCCAACTTTTTATGTAGTATATCTAGTATAGACTGTTATTCTAGAAAAGTCATAAGAGTATTGGATGAGTTCCATTTTCCTACTATTTAACTAATAAAATGGTTATTGGGGTCATAGATTCTTTGGCTTGGCTGATGAACTTTTTTATGAGAGTGAGTGGTGGGGCGGGAGGTGGTTTGTGGGATGCTTCGCCGAGTTTGATGGATGGTTTGCCACGTTTGTTGGACACTTTGCCGAGTTTGTTGGACGCTTCGCCACGTTCGTTGGACGCTTCACCGAGTTTGTTGGACACTTCCACGCTTCCGTTAGACATCTAAAAGTCTTGAAACCAATAAAAAAGACCATCTCATAAGCCTATTAACTCCGGCTTACAAGACAGTCCTTGTTTTTATGATTTATTCCACGTGATTCGCTTTACGATTTGTCAGTGCTATGAAAGCACCTAGTAATATATAGAAGTACATGGTGAATGTCTTGTCTTCCCATATATTATAAATTAGCCCGCACCAGAATACGCCAATCAATGCAGCGAGCATCGGGATTGCCATTGGTGAATCGTTGCGTTTCTTCCAAAATAGGATGAGCATCCCAAGAAGGAAGACTGCAAATAATAGTACACCAACAACACCCGTTTGGGTAATTACTTGAATGTATTGGTTGTCCGAATAAATATTAAACCTAATATCATACGCTTTATAAATAGGTGATGAGTATGTTTTGGACGCTGAATCCCCAAATGTTGCAAAACCGGTTCCAATGATTGGATAGTCCTTGAACACTTCGAATCCTTTATCTACGATAAATAGACGCCCTGTCGTCTTACTTTTATCTAACGTACCAGAGTTAAATGTTTCTGTTATACGATTTTTCTCAACGGCAAATCCGCCTTCATCTTCAGCTGGACCGGTCCGTACGAAATCGCCTACATCAGTATTATTACTAATCCATTGCGCGCTGTACGTAATCGGTACAACAATCAGAACGAATCCGAGTGCTACAACCGCAGCCACTTTCACAATAAATTTCCAGTTCAGTGTCAACAAGAAGTAAACGGCCAAACCGATGGCAACCGCAATCCAGGTCCCACGGCTATATGTCAGGATCCATGTACCAGCTAGTAGAACGAGCACGATGTTGATGAGCCACTGCATATAGTTCTTCGGTAATAATGCTTTTAAATAGTAGGAAAGAATGCCGGCGATTGTTAAATGGACAGCCAAAACATTCGGGTTATTGATAAGGCCATAAATCCGGCTGCTATTGTTTGGAGATAGCTGACGGTTAATCCAGTTTTCCGGCATTAGAGCAGATCGCATCGACAGTTTTTCGACGAGTCCCTGGATGATAAGGAGTACGGCGACCATAAATGTGAGCAAAAGGAAATTCTTGATATCACGTTTCGTAATATCGAGTCTTTTCACGCTATATAGCAACAAAAATGTTATGACGAATGCACGCAATTGGAAAACGATTGCCATCGGCAGCACGCCGGTCATGAATGCCGAAACACTTCCGACAACCAAGAAACCGATGAACGCCCACTCATAAATTTCAAAATGAAAGACCGATTTCATATCTTTTCGCAAATCCCAAACGACACGGAGAAATACGAACACGATAACGATATCGCCAATAAGTTTAAGTGTTGGGTTCACTTCAATTAAAAATGAGCGAAGTGGAAAATAAATGATTAGAAATAATATGGATTGTTTCGGTCTTACTAAAGCAGCTAATGCTAGCAGAAGTGTCACTACATATGCCACCGTAGCTGACGGGATGAGCAGTGTAAGGACTAATAAGACTGTACCTATAAGCGGAACTGTAATGTCTTGTAATCTAGATGTGAAATTCATGCTTTAAACCCTTTCTATACTTCATTGGAAATATCAGTATACCACAGGAAACCTCTTCAACTAACACTATTTTTAGATGTCTTTTATATAGATTAAGATAAAGATTCCCTTCAAATCCGCTTCGGCGCTTAGGGGATGCCTCCCGCCATAAGCCTGACCACTGCGCTATCAGTCTTATGGCTTCGGCTATCCGGTGTCCAGTTACTGACTCAATTCACGCCCTTCGAATTGTGACAGTAATAGCGACTGGCATCCAATGGCGCCTTCGCTCAAACTATACATGTATTCATATGTTCAATTTATATAGTCGGCACTACTTATTTAGAATTAACTAGGTGGTATACCTTACCAATATAACGAACAAATCTAGCGAAGGAGCGACACTAATGATAGGCAGTCCAATAGCGCCGCGTCCTGCGGCAAAGGCTGCACACCCGCATCCTGCTGGCGCCAGAGCAATAAGACCAAGGAGGGTTGCTAGCTCAATCTCTCCAAAGTTATCTTCTGGTGGGCTTATTGCGTGAGGCCAACACCAAGCGACAAAGCGGTGTTGGAAGTACATTCTATTTGTTAAGTGCCGGGTATATAGGTAGACGTTTAACAACGCTTTAAGATGCATCGAATTTGCCTCTATTATAAGCACCATTAGGCGACATGCCTAGTAAATCACACAATATAAGTGGACAAGTCAGGCTTCTCAGGTGTTTTAACGACGTCTACAAAAAAAATGTTTACCGCATATAAAATACGGTAAACCGATTCTCTTTATTTCGCTTTAAAAAAAGTGTTGGTTAATTGTTCGTACCAACTTTTATAAACTGGATGATCAATTGTTGCCATGCGTTCGACCATATTCGTTCCTTGGTAAAACATCATTCCTTTTTCATCAAGACCATAGCGTTTTGCGAAGTTCATATACAACTTAAACTCCTCTACCCCTCTACCCTCTTCTACATGACCGGCGCCGTAAGAATCAATTTCAATGGTAATACCAGTTCCATAGATTTGAGCATTTAAAAACGCGCGATGCAAGCGTTCTTCCTTGTTCAAAACACTCGTTCGGAATGCGTTCGGTTGTAAGAACGCTGCGTCGAAACCATAGTCTTTCCATTTATGAAAATTCGTTGATGTCGCATGCGGTGAGTAAATGAAAAACTTCTCATGTTTCGTCATTAAACTCGACAGCGAGGAAATAAGCACTTCATCTTCCACCGTCCTGACTGTTTCGCTCAACCAGTAGAAGCCTTTGAAATTCAGATTTTTATAATCAGCCTGTTTAAATCCGTTCAATACATTCGTAATGTACCAGCTAGCCAAATCGTATCTGGAGTAAACTGTATTTGGTTGTTCTTGGCCGTCCAACATAATAATATCGCCATTACGTTTCGGATAGGGAATCGCAACATAAACGTCCACTACTCTGTTATTAAATTTTGCTGATTCATTTAAATTATTCAGTGCACCTTCGTTTGCAAATGTTCGCTTTACATACGTATCCCAATCACTGTAATTCGCATCATTCGTTGGAACATCTACAAACTGGTTCCCTGCCTCATTGTAACGAAGTCCGAGGACGACAAAAGTGTCAAACATTTCTTGATCTGCACCATCGACCTTGGATTTCATGTATGGATTGAAAAACTGTGGTGTGAAGTCATCCACTTTTTTAAAACCGCTATACACTTCGTTATATCCATTGTAAATCAGTACGCCACTATTTAAATTGGTCTTGTCATCTGTTGCAATCGTCTGCGCATATTCAACAAATTTATTGCTTTGTGGGTGAATTGTACCGTCTTCATAATAGTTGACTTCATCCAACGCATCTTCCACAGATGAGACAATTGCTACTGTTTGTCCGGCACTTTTTACTTCATATGCAATTGGTTTTTGATAGACACGGGCAAGAAATGCACTAAATTGCGCTCTTGTGACCACTTCGTTTGGACGGAAAGTGCCGTCATTATATCCCGTGGTTACATTTTGGAAAGCGATGGCATCGATGAAAGGATAGTACTCATCATTATTTGATACGTCTTTAAAGGATGATAGCCCCTTCCCCTCATATGAATAAGCAGTCGCAATCATCCGTGACATCTCGTCCCTTGTCAAAGGCGCATCGGGATTAAAGTTATCTTCCTCAAGTGTTAACCACCCACGCTCAATGGCAATCATTACTTCCTGGTAATTCGGAGAAGTAGGTTGCATGTCTTTCAATGGCTTCGGTTGACTTTCTAGATCGGCAAGGTCAATCGCACGGCCCATCATCACCGCCGCATCTTTCCGCGAGATAGCCAATCCCGGTTTGAAGCTCCCATCAGAAAATCCACGAATCACTTCATGTTTTGCGATGAACTGAATGTCCTCATATGCCCAATACTCATGGGACACGTCTTTATATGTTGCCGCTAGTGCTGTTCCAGTTGCTAGAACTAGAACAAACCCGAAAGACATTGCAAAAATCAATGCCTTTTTTACTCGTTTCATTATGTATCCCCCAATATTTTCTATTTATTGCTAGTCTCATTTCTATTTTCACCTTTCAATCGTCTAATGTAAAGACATAGCCGGCGATTGTTTGATAAATTAGATAAGGATTCAAACTTCAGTCGATCATATACAAGTCGCCTTGTACTCAAATAATGTTCACAAAAACATCCTCCCAAAGTCGAATTATTGGAGGATGTTTGTTCTATTTCCTCAACTACGGGACAGTGTAGTAATTACCCCAGTGTCACCCAAACATTCATTTACTTTATCGAATATTTATTAATTCATATATCGTTTTTCCTTTTGCATCAAGCACTTTTACTTTTCCTACACCTTTAACATAATAAACTTTTGCACCTTCACCAAGCGTTACTTCTACAGCTTCTGTGAATGTCTTGAATGGTGTTGTGACTTTTTTATTAACACCCGTTATTCTACTCGTGTCCATGTCTGACTCCCATTTTCTTCCTAGTTTTATCGGGTAGCGTAGTTCAACATAATAATTGGACATTGGATAGGCTGATATCAAGCCCTGATACGATTCATCTTCTATTAAGTAAATAGCTTCTCCTGAAGTCTGATTCGTCGTTTCCCACACATATCCCACATAGTCCGAGTCTTTCCCGAAAATATATCCTACGTCTTTAAATATGAGGTCCTCAAGGCCGTTCTGTTGAGATTTATATGTGTACTGCTTTGTTTTGTCTTTTGCAAAACTATTTTCGATGGAGGCTTTTTGTTTAAATTCCACTTCCAAGGCGCGGGCAAGAAATGCTGAAAATTGTCCGCGTGAAATATTCAGTGTTGGACGGAATGTACTGTCCGTATAACCTGCTGTGATGGAGGCAAGTGAAAGTCGGTGAATCGCTTCATAGGCAACCATATTCTCGCCGGTGTCTTTGAATTTGAATGGTGATTCTACATACAAATCAAAAGCTCTAGATATGATGATTGCCATATCTCCCCTTGAAATTAAGGCGTCCGGTTTAAAGGTATGATTCGAATAACCGGTAATAATTCCAAGATTGACGGCTGATGTGATATAGCCACTTGCCTGCTTCTCTTTCGTAACGTCTTTAAACTTTGTGTCACGCTGTTTGCCGTCCAGTTTTAAAGCCCTTCCAATCATAATCGCTGCATCCCCACGGGTAACAGCTCGATCGGGCTTGAAAGTCCCATCCGAGTAACCTGAAATGATCTTCTTATTCACCAAATAGGATATTTCATCATAAAATTGATGGGAAGTTTGTAAATCCTTCAAACCCGTAGCATGCGTACTAAATCCGAAAACACTAAAAAGAAGCAATACGAACGCTAGAAAGACACCGTATTTTTTCATTGACAAGCTCACTTCCTTTCTGTTTTAAAGACATTAGATGTGTCGGACAGAGGATCTATAGGAAATGCTCCACATTACCTTTTTAAAACTTATTTAGTCAATAAATATCGCTGGCGTCTTTTTATTCATAGAATTGAATGCCCTCTTTTTCTAAACCTTCGTAACTGCTATCGATTCCTTGAATGGTCATTTATTCGGTTATTTTAAAGGTTGAACCTCCAAATAATCGACTTTTATCCCCTCCTCTTTAATAGTGCCGGTTGTAGTAGTTAGACGGATACAGCTCCATTTAGTTACAGTTTTAGTAGATTAGTAGAAAACCCCCTTAAGTCTACTAGACAGTAAGAGGGTGATTGGTTAATTTCGTGAAATATACGGTGATGCAATAAATCCTGATATGGTCTTTCCGTTCTGAACAGTTTGAACTGGGTACCACACAAATTGATTTGACGAATTCGATTGGTTATCGGCAATTGGAGATCCGATAATCTTCATTTTATCTGTTGAAGTCGTTGGAAGAGGTTTATTATTTTGGGTATTCGGTTGTAAACGAATGCCTGAACCTGTGTAGGTAATAACGTCGCCTACTTTTAATAACTCTTTAGAAGTTGTCGCTTTTTCGGTCAAGCTAAATGATTTCTTTTTGAATTCAATCGTATGATTAGTATCCGCGCCATAGTTAAAATCCGTTTTGGTCATTCCAATTGATTGAATTTTAGTCGCAAGCATTCCATTTTTGCTTAATTCTTGAAAAACCTTTTCTTGATACGCGGTTGGATTTGATTCACCCGTAGCTTGATAAAACGGGCTATTTACTGCCTTTATACCGTTGTACGCCATAACAGCAAAATACCAGCTTTCGAGGTTCTCTGGATTGTGGTCGCCAACTTTAGGCAAATTACTATTATTAAAGTTGTTAACAAGAAACTTAATGCCTGTTTCAATATTGTATTGTACATCATATTTCAATCGTTCCACGTCATAGCCAGCGGTGTTTGTAATTTGCATAAGTCCTATGCCACCGTCAGCAGTAATAATTGGTTCGCCTTTGACGTCGAACTGTTTCCAGTTACTTTCCACAGTCGCAACCGCTTTGACAATTTCCGGTGGGATCGAAAATTGTGATTGTCGTGCCGCTTTCGTGATTAAACAATTCATCGTTTGACGACTTGGATTTTCTCGTTTTGTAGAATCCAATCCACATACCTTTACTTTCAAACGGAATTTATCATTCTTAGCTCTTGCTAAAAACCCAGCAAAATCCGAGCGTGTTACGAGTTTGTTCGGTTTAAATGTCCCGTCAGTATGACCTTGAGTCACACCGGCTGCAATCACTTTTCGAATTGCAGAATAAGCATCTGAACTTATTGTGACATCATTGAATGGAACTACTTCTTCATCAACCATAGAAAACGCATTTGCAAGGAAAATGGCCATATCGGAACGTTTAACGGGTTCATTCGGATTAAACTTTCCACCTGTATTGCTTGTAATTATACCTTTTTCATATGCAGATTGAATTGCACCGGAAGCTGCGGTTGAACTACCTACATCGGAAAAAACTGTTTTACGTTTTTGCATATTTAATCCTAACGTTCTAGCAATCATTATTATCGCTTCTCCACGCGTAACGTTTTTATCGGGAATGAAGCGATTATTACTATATCCTTGTATTATTCCTTGATCAAAGGAATACACCATATGCTCATAGAAAGGATGAGTATTGGTTACGTCAGAAAACCCTTTGGCCTTAACTGTTACATTACTTCCTGTGAATACTAGAATTGTAGCTAAAAATAGAACTATTATTTTCTTCATCTAGATCCCTCCCTGTGACTAGATTACTATATTTTACAGTCAATTGGAAGTTTGAAAGGGTACTAGATGAATGGTTGGACACTCTACGGATTTCGTTGGACACTCTCGCGGAAAGGTTGGACGCTTCGATGGGTTCGTTGCATACTCTATGGATTTTGTTGGACACTCCCTTGTTGGTTGGACACTTTGACGGGTTCGTTGGACACCTCGTGGGAATGGTTGGACGCTCCGACAGGTTTGTTGCACACTTAGAAAGAATCGTTGGACACACTGAAGAGAGTGATTGCTTTTAGTTACAAAGAAGTTTTCTACATTCTTACGAGTAAAAGCAGCCTTCCCGTTATTGGGAAGGCTGCTTCTAAATGATGGGACATAAGGTTTATCGTAGTAGCTCGACTAGTCCGCGATAGGCTTCTTGATAAGGAGCTTGGGTATACGAACCCATTCGATGTACCATGTCGGTTCCTTGATAGAAAAGTAGACTTTGATTTTTCAGCCCGTAAAGATTAGCAATTTCAAGATATTTCTCGAAGTTCTTCAGTCCCGCTTCCATTTGGTGGGGAGAGTAAGTATCAATTTCGAGTGTGATGCCAGATCCTTTAATTTGCGCTTGAAGAAATGCTTTATGAAGTCTTGCTGTTGGATCGCCAAGTGACAACCTGAATGAGTTCGGTTGCAAATAGGCACCGTCAAAACCATAGTACTGCCAGTTCTCGAAATTCGTGGACAATGCATGTGGAGCGAAAATGAACTTTTTGTTCAACCCATGAATTTTCTTGGCCGTGCTGGTAACGAGCTGTTCGTCTTCCGCATGAATGACGGTTTCATTGAGCCAATAGTAGCCCTTCATCGTCAAGTTGCTGAAGTTCTCTTTCTTCCATTTCGCTTCGACAGTCGAAATGTACCAATTCACCATTTCTTCACGGGTCTGCAGTTTGTTGGCTGTTTTTGTGCCATCTAGTTTAATGATGGCCTCGTTGCGCTTCGGATAAGGAATGGCTATATACACTTGGACTTTCCGCTTTTCGTTTGCAGCCGCACGATTCAATTCATGCAGTGCTCCGCCTTTGGAAAATGTAGTATCTGCGTACCATTTCCATTCTTTGTAGTTTGCTTTATTTTTGGCAGTTTCAGCGAATTCACCGCCAGTATACGTGCGGCCTAGCACAACAAATGTATCGAAAAGAGCAGTCGTTCCATTTGTCAAATAAGGTCCAAAGAATTCCGATGAGAAATCTAATCCTTCTGCACCATTATAGATGAGTACACCATTTTTTATGCCCGTCGCTGAAAGAGCAGCCGGCTTTGATCCGTATTTCATAAGGGAGTTACTTTTAGGATGAACTGTTGCCCCTGGATTCTTGACCGCAAGTGCAATCGCCTCTTCCGCTGATCGGAACTCTTGCAATACTTTTCCATCTTGCTTCACCGTATACGAATGGGGTTGTTCGTACACCCGTTTCAGGAACGTCGAAAACTGTGCACGATTCACAGCAATTTCCGGTTTAAATGTGCCATCCGAATAACCTGTCGTGACTCCATTTGTTGCGATTGCATCGATAAATTTATAATATGGATTCGATTTCGCTAGGTCTTTGAAAGTCGATTTCCCGGAACCTTTATAGTCATAGGCGACCGCGAGTACGCGCGCCATCTCTTCTCGGGTGAGTGGACTCCCAGGTTGGAATTTATTATTCGAAATTGTAAACATCCCTTGTTTTGCTGCAATCATCATTTCTGTATAGCCGCCCATTGTAGGCATCAAATCAGTTGGCCTCACAGTTGGGGTTTTGACCGCCGGAAGTTTAAGTGCACGGACAATCATGACTGCAGCGTCCTTTCGGGTTAGCGTGGTAAGTGGTTTGAAATTTCCGTCCGAAAAACCGCGGATCACCTGTTTGTCTGTGAGAAAACGGATTTCATCATGCGCCCAATGGTCAGTGGGTACATCCTTAAAAGCTTGCGCACCTGCTTGTGGCGTGAATAAATTCATGCATAGAAGTAATAACAGAATAAGTTTGAGTGATTTCATAGGTGTTTCCTTCCTTAACAAATGTATTTGCGTCATTCGACTGTTCACCAAATAGTATCATGTCAAAAGAACTATGATTCTTACGGCAATATAACCCATCCTATCATTCCCCTACGATTATTTCATTAATAGTAGAAAACTCCTTTATTGAACTACCCCGTAAATGTTAGACACCAACTAACATTTACGGGGTGTTTTCATGTCTAAATATACAGTAGAAGTTAAATTACAAGCGGTAGAACATAGCTATAAAAGCCCTGCAGAAAGCATTGGTGCAGATAAATCACTAGTCATTAATTGGGTGAAGTTATTTGAAGCGTTAGGTGAAATAGGTTTAGAAGGCTATACAAGCTACTCATCTGGGTTTAAACTAGACGTACTCAATTTTATGAACGAAACAGGTGCGTCTTTTCGAGAAACCGCAAGCACATTTACTATTACATCCCCTAGTACCGTTTATCGGTGGGAGCAACTTTTAGGTGATATGGTAGACAAAGCTATTAATCACCTTCAACCAGGAGATAAAGTCATTCTTCATCCCGATCAAGGCTTGCAGAATCAGAAGAATATGTTGAGTATTACAATCACAAGCCAATGAAAGCAAAATTAAAAGACCTGAGCCCGGTAGAATACCGAACCCAGATCTTAGAAGCTACTGCCTAAAATATTTTTCTAACTTTATTGAGTCAGTTCATTTTGAGTTATCCTACTACTCAAACTAAGCCCAGCTATTATAAAACAAATAGTTGCGAACTTATTGACCTGTAGTAAATTCCAAAAGCTGAACCTTTGGAAGTTGGAAAGGGTACTAGATGAATGGTTGGACACTTCTAGTAATTCGTTGGGCACTCGCCCGTCTCTACAGCTGTCATAAAATACTTTTATTAAAAGTAAAAAGAGCCGATAATCGGCTCTTTTTCTTTACATCATTTTAGTAGTTCAAGTTTATCCAATGCGCGGTAAAGCATAACTGCTGCTTCAGCGCGTGTTGCATTGTTTTTCGGATTGAACTGTCCGTTGTTTCCTAGGATTACACCAAGTGCAGTTGCTTTATAGACAGAGTCAATTGCGAAAGTACCAATTGAACCGTGGTCTTTAAAGTTAGCTGGTGTATCAAGGTTTGTTAGTTTCGTTTTGTCTTGATACTCAATTGCTCTGACAACCATTGCAGCAATTTCTTCGCGTTTTATTGGCGCGTCGGGATTGAATTTGCCATTCGCTGTGCCGTTTACGATGCCAGCGCGAGCTGCTGCTTCAACTGCAGCATATGCCCATTTCTTGCTTGTGTTCACATCACTGAATATTCCTTCGTATTCTTTCATTGGAAGGTCTAGTGCACGAGAAAGCAATACCGCAAATTCAGCACGTGTAATTTGTGCGTTAGGTGCAAAGTTCGTTTCTGTTTTCCCTTGGATAATCCCTTTCGCTGCGAGCTTATTGATTTCATTTTTCGCGAAAACATTCGTAATATCCGAGAATACTGGTGGTGTTATTGGTTTTGGATCTACAGGTTTTGGTTCTGTTGGTGTTGGGTTTGTTGGCGGAGTGTACGGTGGTACATAAACATCTTTCTTCTCCACCTTCACTGAGACCAATGCCGTTTCACCTTCATATGACACTGTAATTTCTGTAGTTCCGACTCCAACCGCTACTACCTTTCCTTCTGAAGATACAGTTACAACTTTTACGTCAAAATCATCGTACGTTGCATCTGCTGTAACATCTTTATCAGAAGCTGATCCATCTGGCTTTGTAGTTGTTTCAGTAACAGTTAGAGTAGCTTGGTCTCCGACTTGGAGTGCAAGTTTTTCTGTATCGACTGCAAGTGAAATAACGTCTGGCTCTTCTTCAGCCACCAATTTATAGTCGTACGTTGCTTTGTTACCAGCTGCATCGTCAACAGAGATTGTTATTGTGTTGTCGCCTGGTGTTAACTTCGTAAGGTCAAGTGAGAATGCACCGTCTTGTGCAAAATTCACTGGGCCTTCGCCTACCTTGTCTCCAGCTGCATTCAAGAGTTCATACGTAACAAATAGTTTTTCATTTACATCAAAACCAAAGCCAATCTCATTTAAAGGCTCTTGGAAATCGATATATTTGTCAACGATTGTTCCGTTGAATGTATACATAGAACCTACTGTTTCATGCGACTCAGCCGTTACAACTGTCGCAGCACTGTTTTTTACGAATAGTGGCTCCAAATCGAATTCACCATACCAAGCTTTCGCTCCTGTGGCTAATTGCGCATAAAACGCAGTAACATAAACACCTTCTGGAATTGCCACTAATCCCGCAGCTTGATTATCCCAATTCGTGTACGTGCCCGTAATTGGAAGTGAATATGTTCCAGCATTACGGCTAGCAGTATAACTAATGAAGCCCATATCTTCGTCAATATTATCGCTCAACAAATCATGTAATCCAATATAGTTAAACCCGTATCTCCCAACTAGTTGGAATTTCATAGATGTCGAGTCTTTCACGCCATCGCCGTTAAATGATACGTCGTGGTCTGAAAGTTCTACATAATGCACACCAGTAGGTAATACTAACGGTGAGAAGTCAGCCGCAAATGGCAATGAAACTTCAGTGCCGTTGCCCGATATATAAACGTAACCTAATATCTCATCGCCAGCTTTTATTGTTGTTGTTTTCGAGATAGACAATGTCAATTCAAGCATTTCTGTCCCATTCAACGTAAATGCTGATTTGTCGACAGTAACTTTTGCATCGCCAAATCCTTTTGTTGTTTCAATTCGAACTGTATAGTCTCCGCCTTTTTTCGCGAAATCTTCAACACGAATTTGTTTTTTTACAGTAACGGCGCCATCTCTAACTTGACCTAGACGACCAAATGTTACTGATCCTTTTTCATTATCTACTTCCTTGCCGCTAAATGTTGTTTTATCAAGTGCATAAGCAAGGATAGTTGGATATGCCGCCTCAAAAGGCTGAACACGTCCAGGTCCTTGTGCGAAGACGTCAAACTTTTTATCAAGTACTTTTGCTGTATTTGACAGGGCTACTTTTACATCGAAAGGCGTCCATGTAGGGTTTGCCTGACGAATCAATGCCGCAATTGCTGCAATGTGTGGTGTCGCCATAGAAGTACCTGTATACCTGTCATATGATTCACTGTAATCTGCATCTGGATAATCTTTCCCATAGGCAGCAACAGAAGACATAATGTTCGTACCCGGCGCTACGACGTCTGGCTTAACATCAAAATTGGGATTTGCCGGTCCGCGTGAGCTAGAATCATTCATTTCATCGCCTGGTGTAAATGAAGAAGCAAGGTCGCTGAATGAAACCTTTCCTGCTGCCGTTGCTAATGCATTACGAAGAGCTATTCCTTCAGTGTAAGACATATCAAACGTTGGAATGAATTCGAAAGAATCACCAAGGAATACATTTGCTGGTCCTGGTGTACCCGTTCCAGCTGCTGAGTTATGAATTAACACTATTTTCGCACCCGCTGCTTTTGCATTCGCAATTTTATCGACAAACGCAATGTCTCCACGGGAAATGAGTGCTACTTTGTCTTTAACGTCAATACCTACGAAATCTTTAGGATTTCCTACGCCAGGTACTGCAACGATGTCAAATTCACCGTACAACGCTGTAGCCAAATTTCCACCAAATTTAACGCCCATCAAATTCATTGTAGATGTATTACGGTATGATCCTACCGTTACAGAAACACTTGCTTTGTGCATTTCTTCGGGATTCGTCGAGTTCCCTACAGCAATACCAAGCGCTGCTGTTGATGGGTTTCCAATTGTCCCACGGTTTGGTCCAGAGTTTCCTGTTGCAATAACTGCAACTGTTCCACCTAGCATTGCATTGTTGATTGCAATAGCGTCAGATGCAGTTGCACTATTTGAGCTTCCACCAAGTGATAGATTAATAACCTGCATACCATCTTTAACTGAATCATCAATCGCTTTAATGATTCCCGCTGTTGCACCACTACCATAACCACCAAGTACTCGGTATGCATATAGTTCAACTTTAGGTGCAATTCCTTTAATACCGTATGCATTTTTACCTTGTGCCGCGATCGTTCCGGCTACATGTGTTCCGTGAGATGTGTAGAAAGAACCACCTTGTGAATCAAATTCCGGTGTTGTACTCTTTCTATCTAGTGGAGATGTTTCGTATGGATCGTCATCCGCACGCGGTCGTGCATATGTGCTACCATGTGTGATATAGTTTTTACCGCCTTTATAAACACCTTCGAATTCAGGGTGGTCGTAGTCAATTCCGGTGTCTAGGACTCCAACTTTAACACTATTCCCCTCAATCCCTTTTTCCCAAAGCCCATCTATGCCAAGGAAAGGAAGGCTTGTAGACATGGCTGCCTTAACTTCTCCATCATCTTTTGATGGAATGTCAAGGGCTTGTCTAATTGCATCCGGCTCAACGAGCACGACACCTTCGATTTCTAGAAGCTTTTCTAGGTCGTCTGCTTTAACAGACGTCGCAAAACCGTTAAGAACGGTATCGTAGGAGAAACCTTCTGTATAAGAAACTTTCTTTGCTGTCATTTCTTTTTTAACGAGCACTTGCTGTGCATTTACTTTCTTTTCTACAGAAGTGGCTTCAGAGCTTGTAAGTCTCTGCCCCTTTAACTCTTTAATTCCCCGCTCAAGAGCTACAGGTTTTTCAGATAAAAGAACGATAACTGCTACTTGTTCATTTCCTGATAGACCTTGTAAGTCTTCGTGCAGCGATGGTTCCCCACCCAACACCCCTAATTGTTCTGTAATAGCTGCTTGCACTTGCAAATCGCTTTCGCCACTTGGCTCAAACGGTTGTTGTGTATTTGCCGATGCTGAGAACGGCGTTAACAACGAAAGAACCATTAGGAAAGCAAGCATGCTACTAAAGAACTTCATAAACTTATTTCTTTTCAATTCCCATTTCCCCTTTACCTCAGTATTTGCACTTATCTGAATCATGTGCACTATGAGTTTATCACAAGCCTACTAGTTTTAATATAAGTATCTTTACTTTTTTGAGATTATTTGTCATTAAGTATAGGTCGATTCAATTATCTATGTGTATATTGAATTTCGCTGATTATATTCACTTCACTATATACATTGAGATAAAGAATTTTATTAAATAAACTGCGGCGCTTGAGGATGCCTTCCGCCCTAGGCCAAGTAGCTTCGCTGCCAGTCTAAGGACTTTGACACTGAATGGCGCCTTCGCTCAGTTCATATTGGTATTCATTTGTTCAACTTATATAGTTATTTATACACGCGAATTGTAGGACTAAATTCTTGAAAAGTTCTATATAGGTTGATGCACACGAAAAAACCCTTACACCACTGATGGTGTAAGGGTATTTCTACACTGTTAACGATTCTTACTTGAACGTGTTATCCAGATTATTTTGAACCTAAAATGAAAACCCACCCAAATCCTGCTTGCGGACTTGGGTGGGTTTCTATGGATTCTCGAATCTTATCAGATCCTAGCCCCATCTTACTACATCATTTTAGTAGTTCAAGTTTGTCCAATGCGCGGTAAAGCATAACTGCTGCTTCAGCGCGTGTTGCATTGTTTTTCGGATTGAACTGTCCGTTGTTCCCGAGGATTACACCAAGTGCATTTGCTTTATAGACAGAGTCAATTGCGAAAGCACCTATTGAGCCGTGGTCTTTAAAGTTAGCTGGTGTATCAAGGTTTGTTAGTTTCGTTTTGTCTTGATACTCAATTGCTCTAATAACCATTGCAGCAATTTCTTCGCGTTTGATTGGCGCGTCGGGATTGAATTTACCGCCCGTCGTTCCATTCACGATGCCTGCGTGAGCAGCTGCTTCAACTGCAGCGTATGCCCATTTCTTGCTTGTATTCACGTCACTGAATGTTCCCGCGTATTCTTTCAAAGGAAGGTCTAGTGCGCGAGCAAGTAATACCGTAAACTCAGCACGCGTAATTTGTGCGTTAGGTGCAAAGTTCGTTTCAGTTTTTCCTTGGATAATCCCTTTCGCTGCAAGCTTGTTGATTTCATCTTTCGCGAAAATATTTGTAATATCCGAGAATACTGGTGGAGTTACCGGTTTTGGATCTACTGGTTTCGGATCTACAGGTTTTGGATCTACCGGCGTTGTCGGAAGCCCGCCGCCATTCCCCGGATTCTCAACAACTACGTCTGTCTTTTCAATCGTAATCGTTTGAGTGATCTTGTGACCTGCTAAATCTTCGGCTTCAAATGTGAATTCGTTTTTACCATCAACAAGCGTTAACGCTACATCAACGTCTTTTTCGAATCCTTTCATTGCATATGGTTCAGAAAGTACATTTCTGAAAAATTCGTTACCATTTACATATAATGCGATGTCATCGAAGTTGTCCTTAACGGTAACTTTGACTGTTACTTTACTATCATTTGTTTTTGTCGGATAATTCTTCACCGATACAACTGGAGCTTGTGTATCAACAAAGAATATACGTCTGATTTGCATTTTGTTACCGTGTTCGTCTACTGCTTCTACTTTAACATCGTGTACACCATCTTCAAATGTCAACGTATGGGAGAAGTTAACGCCATCAAACTTTTCGGCTTTTTCACCGTTTACTGTTAGAGTAGCAATTTTAGAATCGTCTTCAACAGTACCCGAAACAACGATTTTGTTTGTATCGTAAGCATCTGTCATACCTGGGCTTTTCAAGAATATTACTGGTTCTTTTGTTTCTTTAACACTTTCTTTCGAAAACTTGTATTCTGCGAAGTTGTTAGCAGAGTCCCAAGCCTTTACAGTTACAACATCTTTATTTGTTAGAACGTTTTTCAAGACAAATGCTTTTGAGGTAACTGGTTGGTTTGCTACTACATTCCCATTCAGCAACACTTCCCAACGATCTGCTCCTGCGCCATTTTCATTGTCCTTAAAGTCAGCAACTGATATAGTGCCTGTCAATGTGTCAAATTCTACCTTGGCTGTAGGTGCAACTGTGTCCACTTTTACAGGAAACTTGATTGACTGCCATTTTGCACCTTCAAAGTCAATTACAGCACTTAATTCAATAAAGTAATTACCGTCTACTGCAATTTTACCATTTACTTTTCCATCCCAACCGTAATTTGTGTTATACGTGTAGGGATTCGCTGTTGCACTTTCGATATAATGCTTTCTTAAATCCGAAGCTGTACGGATTGTACGAAGTTCGTTCCCTTCGCTATCTAAGACTTTTACTTTGAATTGTTTTGCATTACGGAATAGAGAGTAAACAGGAATTGCTTTGTCACGGATTCCATCACCATTTGGTGAGAAAGCGAAACGCGTTGTATCAAAGTTATCGCCAGTACCGCCACCTTGGATGAAATTCCCTTGTTCGTCTGCAAGTGCAGTGTAACCCCAATAAGTCATAGGATCCCAAGCGAAGTAATCAAAGATTGATCCATCATCCCACTGGCCATTGAAACCGAAGAATGGCACTGTTAATGGAACATTTCCTGTAATTTCTTCATCAGCATCCGTAAGTGTTACGAATCCATCTACATAGAAACCATTTGGATAAATAGTTGCGAAAATCTCTGCCATAAATGAAACATCAACTGTTACTGAAATTTCAGCTGTGCCGTTCGCTGGAATTGTAACTGTTTTTGGTGCTTGCACTTCAATGTCCTCATCATCAAGGACAAATTGACCGTATTTAGGATCGTTCGGTAAATTTACGAATACGCCGCCTGAATTAACTGGTGTATCCATCTGAACTTGTGTGTCCACATTGAACGTTTTCTCTTTATCAGAGAAGTTCTTTGCTTCTAAAGTTAATGTCAATTTGTTGTCTTTAATTTCTTTCAAAGCAACTTTTGCTTCACCAGTAGCTTTATTCGTTACGACAACGTCCGTGTTCAACGCGTTAGCGAGTTGCATTAATCCGGAACCTTGTCGACGAGGTGAAACGTATTCGCCTGGATTTAATTCAACTGGTTTTGCAGTATTCATTAACAAGTTTTTAGCTAATTGATAACGCTTAGAACCTGTCAGACCAAACTCTTTATCGACACGTTCTAAAATTAATGCTGTACCACCAGCAACGTGTGGTGCAGCCATAGATGTACCGCTCATTAATCCATACTCATTGTTATTAAATGTCGAGAAAATGTTCCCGCCCGGTGCTGTAATTTCAGGTTTGAAATCAAGGTTCGGAGTTGGTCCCCAAGAGGAGAAGTCGCTCATTTTCCCTGCATTCGCATTTGCTGTTACGACAAAACTACCGTCAAAATCAACTGTTACTGATTTACCACTATCCAATCCTGCTTTCAGAGCATTTCCATCTCCTTGAAGAGTAGACATATAAGGAATCTTGATGGCTGGGTCTGAAGCCATATTAATTGTACCTGCTGCGTTATTGTAGATAATCACACCTGCAGCTCCTGCCGCTTGTGCATTCAATCCCTTATCAACAAAACCGATAACGCCACGGGAAACCAAAGCAAATTTCCCTTTAAAATCTTTCCCTGTGAAATCTTGAGGATTGCCAAGACCCGCATCCATGATTTCAAATTTCGTTTGTTCCTGCTTTGTTGGATCTGCATCATTTGCCAATAGATAAAGTGCTTCTCCTGTTTTCACATCGTCAAATTGGTAAGAGAAACCGTAAGCTGTAACTTTACTATTTTCATATGATGCAACCCCGAGTGATTCGTTAGCTACGCTCGGTGAACCTGTTAATCCGTAGTCTTGGTTTTCAGTGTATGGATAAAATGTACCCGAACCATACATATTTGAATTACCAGCTGAAATTGCTACAAGAACACCATTTTCAGTTGCTCTCTTGACAGCTTGCTGCTCAGGATCATCCGCATTTACATATGCAGCTGTTGAGCCTAGAGACATATTAATAACGTCTACACCAAGTTTAATTGCATCGTCAATTGCCTTAATGTAAATGTCTCCAAAAGTAGATGGGTACAATGGATCGTTACCAAATACTTTCAATGCCAACAATTGTGCTTCTGGAGCGACTCCCATAATGCCCCCGTTCTCTTCGTCACCATTTGCAGCGACTGTGCCACCTACGTGCATTCCGTGCATTGACGCATCTGGACCAAGGTCAAGAATCTCCTCATTACCATCCATGTAGTTATAGCCGAATGGTACTTTGGCAGTGAAGTATTTACCATTTTCGATTGAGCCATCTGCTTTAAGGGTATCTAGTTTTTCCTTTGTGATACTTCCAGTTTTGTCATCTGTTAAAATCATATCGCGATGACTTGGATCGATTCCCGTATCAATAACTCCTACGACCATTCCTTCTCCACGGACGCCATAATCATTCCACGCACGTTGAGCTTGTACTAATTCCTTGGAATGAATCATTTCCGGTTTAGCATCAGGTCGTTGATATTCAGTAGATTCATAGACCGATTTTACACCTTTCGTGTTTGCAATCCCTTCAACGAACTTTGCATCCACTTCTGCTGAAAAACCATTAAATACAGTTGTGAAGTTTTCAATGTATTTAATTGAAGGTGCAACTTTTGTTACGCTAGCTTGTACATCCACTTGGTCAGATTCAACTGCTGATTCCAAGCTGTCGCGTTGTGCAGAAGGTAAATCCTTATAAAGGAGCCCTCTTTTAGTTGCTGTTTCTATTGCAGGTGCTTTTTCAAGCTCTACAATAATTCGTACTTTTTCATTCGGATCTGCTGGATTCACCAGTTTCTCCGGCACTTTTCGGTCAGGTTTCTGAAGCTCAAGAGTAGGCAACGTTAAGTTGCTTTTCCCTCCAGATGTCGAACCTGTCATACCGAATGCTGCTGAACTTAACGACAACATGAACACTAGCGTTAAAAGCAACGTTCTTTTTAATTTGACCAATCTGCATTCCACCCCTTCTTACACACCTCTTATTTTAAATAGTTAAAATAGTGTGTCCGTCATTAATCTACCAAAATATCCTTTTAAATGCAATTTAATTGTTTTTTATATTCAGACTCCAATTGAAACAACAAATAACTATATAAAAAAGGAAAGAGCCGGTTTTAGGCTCTTTCCTTTTCTGTCAGTCTAGTAGTTCAAGTTTCTCCAATGCGCGGTAAAGCATAACCGCTGCTTCAGCGCGTGTTGCATTGTTTTTCGGATTGAACTGTCCGTTGTTTCCTAGGATTACACCAAGTGCAGTTGCTTTATAGACAGAGTCAATTGCGAAAGCACCAATTGAACCGTGGTCTTTAAAGTTAGCTGGTGTCTCAAGGTTTGTTAGTTTCGTTTTGTCTTGATACTCAATTGCTCTAATAACCATTGCAGCAATTTCTTCGCGTTTGATTGGAGCATCGGGATTGAAATTCCCATTCGCTGTGCCGTTTACAATGCCAGCGCGAGCTGCTGCTTCAACTGCAGCGAATGCCCATTTCTTGCTTGTGTTCACGTCACTAAATGTTCCTTCGTATTCTTTCGTCGGAAGTTTTAGTGCCCTTGCAAGCAATACCGCAAATTCAGCACGTGTGATTTGTGCGTTAGGTGCAAACAGTGTTTCTGTTTTCCCTTGAATAGTCCCTAACGCTGCGAGCTTGTTGATTTCATTTTTCGCGAAGATGTTTGTAATATCCGTGAACACTGGTGGTGTTACCGGTTTTGGATCAACAGGTTTTGGATCTGTTGGTGTTGGATTTGTTGGCGGAGTGTACGGTGGTACATAAACATCTTTCTTCTCCACCTTCACTGAGACCGACACCGTTGCACCTTCATACGAAACTATTATCTCTGTAGTTCCGACTCCTACTGCAGCAACCTTACCTCCGGAAGATACAGTTGCAATTTTTTCATCTAGAACTGCGTACGTTGCTTCCAGCGTAACATCTTTATCAGAAACTGATCCATCTAGTTTTGTTGTTGTTTCAGTAACAGTTAGATTAGCCTGATCCCCGACTTTCAGGTTAAGTTCTTCTGTATCGACCGCATACGAGACAACATCTTCAGCTAGCACTGTATAGATGAACTCATCTTCATTACCAGCTGCATCATCAACATTGATGGTGACTGTGTTTTCCCCCTCAGTCAAATTGGTAAGATTAAGTGAGAACGCACCATCTTGTTCAAGTACCACTGGGCCTTCACCAATCTTTTCTTCTTCTGCATTCAATGCTTCAAATGAAACAGTCAGTTTTTCATTGACGTCAAACGTATATCCTCTTTCTACAAGACTCTCTATTAAATCGATATAGGTATCAACAATTGTCCCCTTGAATTCATACTCTGTGCTAATTGCTTTGTGCAATTCAGCTGTATTGATTGTTGATGGCGTGCTCTTGATGAACAATGGCTCTGGATCTGTATCGCTAAACCACCTGTTACTTGAATTCATTGCATTCATTGAAAATGTATAAGCGCCATCAGGAATATCAAGCTCTTTATCATTTTCATAACTTGTATACTTTCCTTCAATTGGGAAATTGTAAGGGCCAGCTGCAACTACACCCACTTTAGAGTGAATCGTGCCAATTTCTTCTCCAAGTTGAAGCAAGTCAGTTATTTCAACATCTAGCTGTTTATAATTTGCTGTCCCCCCTAACACTCCTGACACAGAGGATACGTTGTTCACACTATCACTCGCAAATGAAATATCATAGTTCGTTACTTTAACACCAGCTACACCGGCAGTTGTTACTGAAGATGGTGTGAATTCTGCTGCAAATGGCAACGAAATTTCTGTGCCATTTCCTTCAATATAAATGTATCCTAAAATTTCAGCTGCAGTTTTCACATCTGTTTGTGGTGCAGTCAATGTTACGTTTAGCATTTCTGTACCATTCAATGTAAATGCTGATTTATCGACAGCCACTGCCGCACCAGCAAACGCTTTAGTAACTAGTACCCTTGTTGTATAGTCCCCGCCAAGTTTCGCGATATCTTCTACACGAATTTGTTTTGTCACCGAAATATCCTCTTGGGAGATGCGCGCCAACTTACCAAATCTAACTGTTCCTTTTTCGTGCTCTACTACACTTCTCTGAATTAAGTTGCTATCAAGCGCATAAGCAAGAACTTTCGGGAATGCAGCTTCGTAAGGTTGAACGCGTCCAGGTCCTTGTGCAAATACATCATAAGTCGTTGTAGTAAACAATTTCGCAGAATTCGACAGGGATACTTTTACATCAAATGGCGTCCAACCAGGATTCGCCTGAAGAATCAATGCCGAGATTGCCGCAATATGCGGTGTAGCCATCGAAGTACCTGTTTTCCTACCAAATGATACACTGTAATTCGCGTCGGGAATATCTTTTCCGAATGCAGGTACTGTAGACATAATGTTCGTACCTGGCGCCACAACGTCTGGCTTAATATCGAAGTCAGGATTTGTCGGTCCACGTGAACTGGATGAGCTTAACGTGTCTCCTCCAGATGGCGTGGTCACGAAGTCACCAAATGAAATCTTTCCTGGTTTGCTTGATAGTGAATTTCTGAGTTCAGTTCCTTCAGCACCCGACATGTCAAATGTCGTAATAAAGGTGAACCCTGAACCTTGGGAAGCATTAACCAATCCAGCTACATTGTTGTGAATAATAACTGCTTTCGCACCGAGCTTTTTAGCAGTTTCTATTTTTTCGACGAAAGTTATGTCACCTCGCGAAACGAGTACAACTTTCCCATCGACATCAATAGCTTCGTAGTCTTCTATTTTCCCGAAGTTAGGTATTGCAACAAGATCATATTCTCCTGTGAGTACTTCAGCCGGCTTTTCACCGAATTTATATGCCAAATAATTAAGGCTGTAAGATTTGTCGTATGACTCGGCTTTTACGGCAAGAGTTGCGCGTGTTTCCGTAATCGTAGGATTTGTTGAGTTACCTACAGCGATGCCAAGTGCTGCTGACGCAGGGCTTCCGATTGATCCGCGGGACGACCCAGAGTTCCCTGTCGCGATAGCCGCCACAGTTCCCGCAAGCATTGCGTTATTAATCGCGAATGAATCGGCTGTAACTGAACTCATTGAAGGTCCGCCAAGCGACAAGTTAATGACGTCCATTCCTTCTTGAACTGCAGTGTCAATTCCTTTAATAACCCATGATGTATTCCCGCTTCCATAAGCGCCTAATACGCGGTATACATGTAGTTCTACTTCCGGGGCAAGTCCGCTAATTCCATAAGGATTTGCGCCAATTCCTGCGATAGTTCCTGATACGTGCGTTCCGTGAGTAGTGGCAAAGTTTAACACTGGCGTATTAGGGTTACTTGGGTCACGGTCCAGTGGCGATGTTTCATATGGGTCATTATCATCGCGTGGGCGAGCATAGTCTCCGTTATTAGGAACAAAGTTTTTCCCGCCTTTATATACTCCATCGAATTCAGGGTGGTTGTAGTCAATACCAGTATCAATGACACCGACTTTAATTCCTTTTCCTTTAAATCCTTTGTTCCACAGTTTTTCAATACCAAGATGAGAGATGCTTGTATTATTTGCTGCATCAACGTTCCCGCTTAGCTCTGGAATGTCTAGTGTATATCTAATCTCATCGGGCTCTACTAATACGACACCATCGACTTGTATAAGCTTACTAAGGTCATTTGCTTTTACAGTTGCAGCAAATCCGTTAAAAACAGTTGCGTAGGAATAACCTTCTTTGAAAGAAATCTTATTCGCACTCATTTCTTTTTTAACGGATGCCTGCTGGGCTTTCACGTTTTTCTCAACTCTAGTAGCATCTGAATTTGTAAAACTTTGACCTGCCAACTCTTTGATTCCTTTTTCAAGAGCAATCGGTTTTTCAGATAGATGAATAATTACAGCTACTTCTTGTTCGCCTGATAAAGCTTGTAAATCTTCATGCAGTGTAGCTGAACCGCCTAGTATAGCTAATTGTTCAGCGACTGCTGCTTGTGCTTCCATACCGCCTTCGCTTGTCCCATTCTGCTCAGCTTGTTTTGCATCGTTATTAGCTGATGCATTCATCGGAGCTGACATAGTAAAGACCATGGCCAAAGCCATGATTGTACTGAATAACCTATGAACTCTTTTCCTGCCCAAAAGCCTCTTCCCCCTTAGTAGTATTTGCCGCTTATTCAACTAATTCGATAGCTAGACTGCGGCACAATTACCCAAAAATAAAATCTATCGTAAAGATAACTGCTCTAAAACAAGCTCTTATCCTCACCCTCATTTGTATGATTGCTTGTCTACTATTATTCATAAAACATAAAAATCCCCTCAATCCTGTATGTGGGTGATGCGCACCCCAAAAGTTAGAGTCAAAATCTAACTTTTGGGGTGTTTTATTATGGCTAAAGATAGTGAATCTTTCAAACTGATGGTCGTGGGCGAGTATCTTAATGGCCAGCTAGGGTGTAAACTTCTAGCACGCAAATACGATATAAAATCACATAAACAGATTTTAAATTGGGTAGATGTATATAAGGAACACGGCGTATCTGGACTTTCCAGAAAGAAAAATAAAGAAGTTTATTCTGTTCAATTCAAGCTGGATGTACTAAGCTTTATGAAAAGGACAGGCGCTTCTTTGACTGAAACAGCTCTTCACTTCGGGTTAACGAACCCTCCGATGATCTCCTCATGGAATAATAAGTTCCTTGAAGGCGGTGCTAAAGCCCTGGACAACCCGATAGGACGACCAGCCATGTCGGACAAATCGAAGAACGTCAAGAAGGGTAAACAGCCCGCACAACAGAATGAGATGACACGTGAACAGAAACTAGAACAGGAAAATGAACTCTTACGGTTGGAAGTAGCGTATTTAAAAAAGTTAAGAGCTTTTCAGATGGATCCGGAAGGCTATCTCGAAAAGCACAAGCAGCGTTATCATTTGAACTCAAAGAAAACTTCCAATTAAAGAACGTCCTTCAGATTGTAGGCATCCCTGAATCTTCTTATCACTATCACCTGCAACGAATAAAGGCAGGAAATCCTAATCAGGAGCTAGAAGAAAGAATTCAATCGATTTTTGAAGAAAATGATGAAAACTATGGTTACCGTCGAATTCAGCTGGAGTTGAAAAACAAAGGGATTAAAGTGAACCACAAGAAAGTTCAGCGTATCATGGGGAAGCTCGGACTCAAAGTAGAGAAATTCACTCGAAAATCCCGTCGCTATAGTTCTTATCAAGGCAATGTGGGGACTGTTGCGAAGAACCTTATTCATCGCCGTTTTTATACAAATACGGCTTATCAAAAGCTGACAACAGACATTACAGAATTCAAGTGTTCAGATGGCTTGAAACTTTATCTTAGTCCTATTATGGACATGTATAACGGAGAGATCCTTTCTTATGGCATTCATATGCATCCAACACTGGACTTTGTGATGAAACCGTTAGAAGTCGCTCTTCAAATCGTAAAAGATTCAAAATATCGGACCACTATACACTCTGATCAAGGCTGGCATTATCAGCACAGTAAATGGGTGAAAACACTTAAAGGTCACCATGTATTCCAAAGCATGTCCCGTAAAGGAAACTGTCTTGATAATTCACCAATGGAGAATTTCTTTGGTCTTTTGAAGCAGGAGATGTATTATGGGGTTGCACGTCGAACATACAACGAGTTCAAAAAAGATATTGAATCTTACATCCATTATTATAATAACAAACGGATCAAACAGAAATTGGCTGGCATGAGTCCGGTACAATACCGACTTCACACCAGCCAACTAGCTGCTTAATAAATAACTCTAACTCTAAGGGGTCACTTCAACCGGATAACCGATTGGAGGAAGTTGTGTTGCTTGCGCGAATAAACATAAATAATAAACTTTCATGTTAGTTTCATGCATAGGCACCCGTGATTTGGAAAAAATCCCCTTAAGTCTAAATAGACTTAAGGGGATTTCTGCAATTCTATCATTTCACTTTAAAGTAATATTAAAGTGCAACGTTAACGCGAACTGTTTTAGTAGCTCCACCTGTGTAAGTGAAAGTAACATCGAATGCATTACCGTCTTTAAGACCAGTAACTTTAGCATCGTCAGTTCCGTTTCCAGTAATAGTTGGAGTACCAGTTACAGGTACAATTGTCATTTTTGGTGCATTTAGTGCAGAACCGTCTGCGAATTTGCCTGAAGCAGCTTTTGCACCATATTGGTCTTTAACTTCTAGTGCGTAACCAGCTTCTGCAAGAACTGCAGATGAGAAAGTATCTTTCGCAATTGAAAGAGTAGTTACAGTAGCAGTACCATTTTTAACATTAACAGTTGTAGCCGTTGGTGCAACTTTAGAGAAGATAACCTCTTGTTTAAATTGTTGTCCAGTAGCGTTAATAGTTACGTTAAGAGTTACAGCAGCATCATTTTTATCTTTAGCATAGTCAATCGTAAATGATTCAGAAGCTTTGATTACTCCGTCAGCAAGTGCAGTTTGAACACCAGCGTTGCTTGCAGTAACTGTGAAGTCTTTGCCTGCATCAAGCTCAACTTTGCTTCCATCAGCTAGCACGCCGTAAACAACTAGTTCTGCATCGTAAGCGTCTGCAACAGTATTGCCTGCTTTTGCTTTCACATCGTAAACTGTTCCAACTTCTTCAGCTTTGTATGATGCATACTCTTTACCGTCAGTAACACGGAATGTAACATCTACAGCACTACTGTTAAGTACTTTACCATCAACAGAAATAGCTAATTGAACTTTTGCAGTTCCTTTCGCATTTGCAGCTGCAGTCACTGTAGCTGTAGTAGTAGCATTGATAGTGTCAGTAACTGTTAATACGTTGTTATTGTCATCAACTTCAGTAACTACAACTTTTGTAGTACCTGTTAACTTAGAGTCAGTCATTACGCGACCATATTGGTCTTCTACAACTAGGTTAGAAGCTTTAACATTTACAACTTGCCCTTGTTTAAGTGTTGTGCCGAAATCTTTATCCACTCCACGGATTACAGACGCTTTTGCCGCTTCTTTAACAGTAAGTGTTAGAGTTGCAACTTTATACGTTGATGATTGAGCAATAACAGAAACAATTCCAGCATTACTTAGAGCTGCTTTAGGAACTTTCACCATAACTGCTCCGTCTTTCAATACGAATTCAGCTTTAGTACCATTAGCAGTTACTAAAATACCTTTTGCAGCATTGTTCAATAATTTAACATCAGTAATCGCATTACCTTTTTTATCTAGTGCATTAGCAGGTATGAAAGCATCTTCTCCCGCTACTACTAGATCTGGTTGTGCAAGCGTTACTACATCAGCGCGTGTAGCTTCAGCAACTTTCACAGTGTAAGATTGGTTTTTACCAGTTGTAGTAGAAATCATAGTTACTGTTGTTTCACCAGCTCTAAGTCCAAGTGGATCTCCATTAGAGTTTTTAGGTTCTACCAGTTTAATAGCAGTTCTTGTTTTCCCATCAACTGTAACCGTTGCGAAAGTTGTTTTATTAGCTACAGTTCCTGTAGCAATAACTGTAGGGTTTGTTTCAGAAAGGATAAAACCATCTTTTAGTTTAGTAAGATCCGTTACAGCATTGCCGTATTGGTCTTTTGCGTCTACTAATAGATAGAATTCATCTGTCGCAAGTTTTGTATCTTCGTTTAGTTCTTTTTTGTCTTTATTGTATACGCCATCAATAGTCACATCAGAAACCATAGCTGCCGCTGACAATTCCACTACTGCAGTAGTGTTTTTTGCACTTTCAACGTCGATAAGTGTTACAGCTACTTTAGCCCCGATTTTTTCACCACTTAAAGTGATAGTCACAATTCCGTTTGCAGCAGAAATGCTTGGAGAATTCGTAGTCAAGTTTCTAGTTTTAGAAACATCTTCACCGTATTGGTTTGAAACTTTATATGCAACAGTAGCCTTAGTTGGATCAACTGACTTGTCTACTGCAGCAGTTGTTGAAAGGATTTCAATTTTTTCAACTCTTTCGTTAGCTGCTTTGTAAGTTGCTGTAAGTGTTTTTTCACCTACGCCTGTAGCGTTTACAGTGTATTCGCCTTCGCTAAGTTTAGCAGAAAGTTCAAGCGTTGCAGACTTTCTATCATCAGAGAATGTAACTTTTGATACGTTAGTAGTAATTCCTGCTTTTTTAACTTCAAATTTAGCAGTTGTTGGGTCAACCATTTTATCAAATTGAACTTTCAACGTTTTGCTACTAGTTGCAGTTAAAGAAATCGCACCGGCAATTTCTTGTGTCGGTACTTCAGCACGGAAAACAAATAAAGCGAATTCTCCACGTGAAAGGTTAGCAGTTGGTGCGAAAGTAGTTTCTGTTTTACCTAGTGTGATTCCGTTTTCTTTAAGTGCAGAAACGTAACCAATCCAGTTAGAGTTAACATCTTTGAAACTAGCATTTTCTTTTGCAGTTAGCTTATAAGCGTTAGCAAGCATTTTCGCCATTTCTTGACGAGTGATGTATGCTGCAGGGTCGAATGATGTAGAAGTTTTACCGCTAGCGATACCTTCTGCAACGATTGCATTAACTGCTCCAGCTACACGCGCGTTAACGTCTTGGAAACCAGCGTCTTTTGCATTTGCTGTATCAAGTTTAAGAGCGTTTGCGATCATTACAGCAGCGTCACCGCGTGAAATGTTCTGTGTAGTACCGAAAGTTGTGTCAGTAGTACCGCCTGCGATTTTGTTAGCTACTAGGTAGTCAACAGCCTCTTTGTAATTTTTGCTTACGTCCGTGAACGATTTCGTTTCTGCAGCTGATGCTGCTGGAATTAGTGCTGTTGCTACTAGAGTTGCTGTTGCAGCTGAAGCTACAAACTTTTTGTAAGAATTTGGTTGATGTGCCATGTGTAGAATTCCTCCCTATTTGTAAGAACAATTATAATAACTCTATGAACATCATAGACTCAGTTTAGATTGTATCAAGAATATGCGAAATAAGCTACCTTTAATTTGGATTATATCTGTTTCTATAATAAGAATAGTAGATGGTAACTATTAAAAGTAGTTATTTCAGCATACGTTTCCATATAAACTCGCTGTCTATTAAATTAATCTTTTTCAATTTCAACTTGTTAATAGTAAAACTTACCAGGTTTGCTGATTATTCGTTAACCGGCATTCATTTCTTTCTACACCAAGGGTTTGCTATTTTTTGAATCTCCTAATACGTACACTTGGAACCCTGCCTTTTCCCACTTATTGCGGTCAATGCAGTTTTTTGTATCTATAATTATTTTATGAGCCATGGATACCGCTACCTTTTCTGGTTCCAGTGCTTTAAATTCGTCATGACTTGTTAAGATGACAATTGCTGAAGCACCATCAAATGCTTTTTCTGCATCCTGCGTTTGCTCATTGATGTTGTTTGTTTTTATGTGCGGATCGTATGCGACGACATTTAAGTTTTTTAGTTCCATTTGTTTAACAACATCTACAGATGGACTTTCCCTCATATCATCAATATTCCCTTTGAATGCGAGGCCAAGTGCCGCCACTTTGGGTTGTTCTACACCTTGCGCTTTTAGAATGTCTGCTGTTAGTTGAGCAGTATATTCTGGCATGCCGTCATTTGTCCGACGCGCTAAGTGAATAATTTGCGCAAGTTCCGGGTTTAGTTCGACGAGGAACCAAGGATCAACTGCAATACAATGGCCTCCAACTCCTGGGCCTGGCTGGTGAAGCTCAACACGCGGGTGATAATTGGCTAGTCTAATAGCCTCCCAAATGTTGACGTCGATTGTTTGGGCGATTTTGGCGAGTTCATTGGCAAGTGCTATGTTAACATCGCGGTAGGTGTTTTCCATTACTTTGACGAGTTCGGCTGTTATGTCGTCTGTTTCATGCATCTGCCCTTTGACGAATGAGCGATATAACTCCGATGTCATGCGCGCAGATGCTGGATTTACACCACCGATGATTCGATCGTTGGAAACTAGTTCCTCAAATGCTCGTCCTGGAATAACTCGTTCTGGCGAGTGGGAAACAAAGATGTCTGTCCCGATTTCAAGACCAGATTGTAAAAGTTCCGGAATGATGACGTCTTGTACAGTACGTGGTGGTACCGTCGATTCAAGAATGACAAGGTTTCCTTCTTCAACAAACGGCGTGATTGCTTTTGCCGCGCTACGGATGTATTCGAGATTTGCAGTCTTATCTGCTTTAATTGGTGAAGGTACTGCAATAATGAAGACGTCCGCTTTCACTGGAGTTGTCGACACTGTGAATGCGTTCGAATCAATTGCTTTGTCGAGCCGTTCTTGCAGACCGTTCTCTTCTATGTGAAGCTTTTTATTACGGATGTGTTCAACGACGCTTTCATTGACGTCGACGCCATGCACTACATGCCCGTGGTTTGAAAACATGACTGCTGTTGGGAGACCTATATAACCTAGTCCAATGATGCAAATTGACTTTTTCATTTGTATGCTCCTTTGAGAATTTACTTAGTTTCTTCTATTAAAGAGTAGTTTCAGTAGAAATCGTGGTAAGTTTAGTTGCCGTTTAAACCGTTTTGGATTGCTAATAAGCCTGTATAGCCACTCGGTTCCGGTTTTTCGGAAGAAAGCCGGAGCGCGCTTAACCGTTCCAGAAAACACATCAAAACTACCGCCGACGCCTTGAAATACTAAGACGTTTGTGAGTTTATTAATGTTGCGCCTGATCCATAGCTCTTGTTTCGGACTACCAAGTGCAACGAAAATTATTTTGGCGCCACTGTCGTTTACGCGTTCGATGAGTACATTTTCGTCTTGTTCGTAGCCATCTGTCGTTCCCGCAATGACGATTCCTGGATTGTCTCGTTTAATGTTTTCTGCTGCCCGTTCGATGACTTCCTTTTTCGCGCCATACAAATAGATTGGATGGTGGTCTTCTGCTGCAAACTTCAGTAGACGAGCCATCATGTCGACGCCTGTTACGCGAGATTTGATGGTGCCCTTTTTTAGTTTCGATGCAAGTAGTATACCTACTCCGTCTGCGATTTGAAACGTCGAGTTATTAATTAGCTCTTTCACTTCGGGATTTTTTTGGGCAGCCATCACTTTTTCCGGATTGACTGCGATAATTGTAGACTTATCCCCGCGAGTCATTCTCGCTTTTATTTCTGTCACAATTCCTTCATATGTAAGTGGCGATACGTGTACGCCAAGGTAAGTATCCTTCATAGTTGTACCCTCGATTCATTCGCTTTCAATTGTATTAGTATAACAGAAACCCAAACTGGTTGCATAGCTATCCGAAAGAGTGATAAAATCTGGAGGGAAGGATGCTTTCACCGTTGCGTGGAAGCATTGTTTTTGTTACATCTAGCTTCGGCGCCTTAGCGCTGACGCTTTTGTTATGAGGAGGAACGAGAGATTGAAAATTGTACTTTCCGGCTTTTACGGTCTTGGTAATACGGGTGACGAAGCAATATTGAAAGCGATTGTTGATAATTTACGCGCGGAACTAGATAACCCTGACATCACGGTGTTTTCATTGTCTCCTGAACAGACAGCCAAGGAACACGGTGTGAAATCTGTTTATCGCGGATGGCGCAAAGAGAATAAAGAAAAAGTGAAAGCATTACGCGCGGCAGATCTGCTAATTTCCGGCGGGGGCGGGCTGCTACAGGATACGTATCCAACGAAATTTTTGTTTGGTCCCCTTCCCTATTACTTACTCATCGTGTTTTTGGCGAAATTATGTGGAACGAAAGTGATGTTCTTCTCACAAGGCATCGGACCTGTGACGAGCAAGTGGGGCAAGTTTTTAATGCGGTTATTTGCCAATATGGCCGATTTGGTCACGGTACGCGATCAGTATTCGAAGGATTATTTGATTTCATTAGGTGTGAAACGTCCCGAAACGGTCGTGACAGCAGATATCGTATTCGCTTTTAAACCAAATGAAGATAATGTTGCATATGCGTCGCTTAGCTTGAACGGCGATGAGCGACTCGTCGCCGTTGCACCCCGCCCCTGGTTCGAACATGAGGATGAGTATATTGAAAAACTTGCGTGGGTATTGGACGAGTTGATTGAGCAACGTGGGGTTATTCCTGTATTTGTTCCAATGGAGCCACCTTATGATACGAATGTTTCTAAAAAGGTTTTAGCGAAGATGAAATTTGCCAACAAAACTCGATTACTTGGCGAAATCTTTACGCCGAATGAGTTTTATAATTTCATCGCGAAGACGGATTTGACGATAGCATTGCGGTTACATGCGCTGATTTTTGCGGCGTTATCGAACGTGCCCCACGTCGGGTTAAGTTATGACCGGAAAGTGGAAAGCTTTTTGAAGCGTTCAGGCATGTGGGATAAATCGTTTCCACTTGGTGAGTTCACTAAAGAGGAACTGCTTGAGAGTTCGTTATATGCGCTTGATCACTCGGATGAACTAAAAACAATGATTAAACCTAATGTTGAAGTGTTGCGTTCTGAAGCATTGCGCAATGTTGATTTGTTACGGGATAAGTTTTTGAATGGAGGACGATGAGTAGTGAAGATTTTATTGGCGACTGCATATGATTATCCTCATTTAGGAGGATTGTCGGTTCACTTGACGACATTGAAGTCAGGTCTTGAATCACGCGGTCATGAAGTACGGATTGTGTCGTTTACGGATGTGCCTAAGTGGAAAAAAGAAGGTGTCGTAAGGGGCCCCGCTTTTTTATTGAATAAAGTGAAGCAAGGATCTGGGTACGTCTGGTCGTTAAAACGACGGAAAGAAGGACTTGAGGCAATCATTAAGGCGGAAGTTGCGGACGGTTCGTACGACTTGGTTAATGCACAGGATGTCTTTACGACATTTGCAGCTATTTCTACTGATGTACCTGTTGTCAGTACAGTTCACGGTTACTTGACGTTTGAAGGTATATCCAAGGGGTCCGTTATTGAAGGGTCCCCTGAAGCGAAGAAATTGATGGAAGATGAGCGCGCATCGTATAAAGCGACGCGCGAAGTAATCACTGTCGATACGCGGATTAAAGATTATATCGAGAAGGAAACAGGCGTTGTCGGCAATATGATCAAGAACTTCATTGATGTCGAGTCGTTTAAGCCTGAAATTGAACGACGGGATGAATTCCGTGAAAAGTACGGGTTAGAGAAAGATGATTTGATTTTCTTTGTACCACGCAGGTTAACGAAGAAAAATGGTGTGATTTATCCAATTTTATCATTGCCGGCCGTTTTGGAGAAATTCCCGAAAGCACGGGTTGTGTTTGCGGGTACTGGCGAGGCGATGGAGACGATGAAAGCGAAAGCTGCAGAACTGGGCGTAACTGATCGCGTGACAATGGTTGGTGCAGTTGACCATACGGATATGGTTGAGTATTATGCGGCGAGTAATGTTGCGCTTGTTCCATCGATTTACTCTGCGGGTGTTGAGGAAGCGACTTCGATATCCGCGCTTGAGGCGATGGGCTCCGGCGTTCCGTTGATCGCTTGTGCGGTTGGCGGTTTGAAAGAAATTATAGAAGATGGCGTAGACGGATTGCTTGTCGAAGAGCAGAACGTGGAAGCATTAAGCGACGCAATGATTCGGTTGCTTGGCGATCCGGAAGAAGGCCAACGTTTAGCAGATGCGGCTCGTGCGAAAATTATTGCGGAGTATTCACATTTTGCTGCGGCTGAGAAATATGAAGCAATTTACCTAAAAGCGTTGAATAAATGATTGTGAAGCTCCCTGCCCCGGCTGGGAGCTTTCTTCTATGGAGGGTATTATGAGCCGATTGAAAAAGACAGCGTTATGGGCAACAGCGCTTGCGCTCGTTTTAAAAGTATCTGGGTTTATCCGCGAATCAATTGTTGCAAAGGAATTTGGTGCTTCCTCTGAAACCGATGCGTATTTTCTTGCATTCGGCTTCATCACCCTAGTTGTTGCAATGATTTCGACCGGTTTCAATAATGTATTTTTACCGATGTATGTGAAAAGTCGAGCTGCAGGTAAGCGTGGAGATCAAAATGCCAATGCGCTTTTAAATTGGACAATGCTCATTTTTGTCGGCGTCAGTTTGGTTGGTTGTTTCTTTGCAGACGCATTTGTACCGTTTATTTACGGAAATATGAGCGAAGCGACGTCCGTTCTCGCTGTTCAAATGACACAGATTTTCTTTGCGTTTATGACGATGATTGCTCTTAGTGGGTTACTAGATTCCTATTTGCAGTCACGGCGTATTTTCGTCCCTTCGCAAGTTTCGAAATTACTTGCGACGTTGATGGCCGCACTTTTCGCGTTATTTTTCAGTGACGTATGGGGCATTTTCTCTTTGGTTTATGGTTTTATCGTCGGGACGGTGATGGGAGTTGTGATTCAAATTGCAGCCCTTATCCGCTCTGACTATAAATGGCAACCTGTGTTTCGAATGGAGCGCGATTTTAGGGTAGCATTTTTGATTTTGATTGTTCCTTCATTACTCAACTCTGTCGTCGGGCAAGTGAATTTATTTGTCAACCGATTTTTCGCTTCCGGTACGGGAGATGCATCGGTTACGTATTTGAATAACTCTTCGCTCATTATTAGTATTCCCAATGCAATTTATGCGACGACTTTGGCCGCCATCATCTTTACGCTGATGAGTGAACAGACGGAGAACGTGGCGAAGTTCCGGGATACGGTATTTCGTGGGATGGAGATTTCGTTGGTGACGCTGCTTCCGATTGCAGTCGGATTGTTGGTCGTTGGGGATGCGGTTGTTGCGTTTATATACGAACGAGGCGCATTTACCGCCACGGATACAGCGAATACACATTTGGCGTTGTTGTTGTACTTGCCGATTATCGTGTTTCAAGGGATGCAACTTATTTTGTCGAAGTCGATGTACGCACGCGGCAAGACAGCGGTTGTGTTTAGGATCAGCGTGACGACGATTGCGGTGAATATATTGCTGAACTGGTTGTTGGTTGATAAGTATGGGTATCCTGCGTTAGCGATTTCAGCTTCTGTTGTGAGTGTGTATTACTTTGTTGTGTCGATGATTGTTGTGTACCGCGATTTAGGGGTTGCTGAGTTTAGGCGATTTGCGCGGATGAGTACAAGGGTTGTTGGGCCGGCTGTTGTGATGGGATTTGCGATATGGGGTTTAAAGATTTTGACTGGTGCTAGTGAGTGGGCTGCTACTGTGCAGCTCGGTGTGTTGGTACCTGTTGGGGTTGCGGTTTATGTGGTGATGGTTAGGTTGTTTTATAGGGAAGGGTTTACGCGGTTTGTTGGTTTGTTGCGACGGGGATGATTTGACACTTGCCCTTTTGTTGGACACTCCAAAAAAATCGGTTGAATAGCCCCTGTTCGTTGCTATTGATTGTGACTCACAACATATGAAAACCCCGCTCCAGCCAGGCTGAGCGGGGCTTTTCACTTATTTAGGTAGTTTACGCACGTAATCAGAATGGATCCATACAAATTCTCTTGATAAATCGTCGGACAGGACTTTGTACCAAACTTTGTTGTCGCTGCCTGTAGCTTGTTCTAGTATAACGAGCGGATAGCCGGTTTCGCCGCTACGGCCCAGGTCGCGCTCTTTGTACGTGAATAGCAATGTGCTGGCAGAAACGGCCGGTACCGTTCGGGCATTTAGCGGGATTGTTGTCGTTGTCATCGCCAGTTCATGTTTGCCGAAATCCCGTGCGCCCAGTGCTTTATCCATGCGCCACATATGGCCTGCTACTTTGGATCCCCATGTTGGATCGGATGCGTAATGAGCGTTGATGCCCGCGGTTTTATTGCCCGGGGCCGCGCCTTTCGCATATGCTCCGGAAGGTGGGCCATAGTTTTTGTTTGCGTATTCCATGACAAATGCTTCAATGCTTCTTGATGGTGTTGCGTATTTCTCGCCTGCTTCTGGTGTACTATCAAATACCTTGATACCAAATAGGTTGTTTTTCGTCATCGCGTTATTGCTAATGCCGTAGTCACTTTCGTGGATGGCCGTCGCTAAAATGAATAATCCATTTACGCGATGTTCTGTTTCCATCTGTTTGATGTATGCGCCTAAGCCAATCAGTTTCGATTTAGTTGAAGCACCTGCATATCTCGCAATTCCTGTTGCTTCTTGCTCAGCCAATTTTGTCACAATGAATGCATCCAATTCTTCGGCTGTATAACTTGTCTTTGTTCGAATGGATTGGAATTGAAAGTATGGATAATGGGTTCCTATTGCTTTTCCTGCTTCATCCAGGAAATGAACGCCATCAGTCGCGTAGTATTTTACTCCTGATGTCATGAAGGATGGTGCAGGCCCAATACTGAATGAACCGTATGTTTTCGATAAATAGTTGAATGTGAAATGAATCAACTCATTGCTAGTGTTAGCGATATAGTAGTCCCGAGAGTCCAGTATTGCAGTCGGCATGAAATCGATTTGGTTATGTTTTACGTAGCCTACTGTGTCTGCAACTTGAACTTTCATATAGTTCTCGGCATGTTCCAAGATACGCATTTCACGGCCTGCTTCGATGTATGTTGATTGTGTAGTGAAGGCAGGTGATGAATAAATAATTGTGTTTTGGCCGGTTGGTCCTTGTGCAAATGCCATTCCACTTTTCACCCGTAGTAATTCTTTCCCTTTGTAAATCCCTTGTGCTGTTGCACTCGCGTTGAATGCACTCACAGCTTCTACATAGGTGTTATAGGTTTTATCAAGCAGCACCAGTTTTTTATTGTCAATTGTCGCGAGTTGGAACTTGGTGGCATCCACGACTGGTGGTACTGGTGGGATTGGCGGTTTTTCTTCAGGGATTCCGCCTTTATTTTGCTCGACGAAATCTAGAAATCTTTTCAGGACGGCGGCTACTTGGTCACGCTTTGACAGTCCTTTAGGATCGAACGTAATCTCTGTACGGCTTGCGTTCACTTTTATGCCATTCATAATTCCTGCCGCGAATACAACTTTCGAACTTCCTGCGCCCTCAGCCATAGAGAACTTTGATTGATCAGAAAGAATGATTGTCGAACTTTCGACAGACAGTCCAAGATAAGTAAGTGCGCGGGCTGTCGTTACTGCCATTTCTTCGCGCGTCATCAGTTTTAACGGCATGAACTTGCCGTCCAATGTCCCTTTCATGATGCCCGTCTTTTGGATGGCGCCGATTTCGCCCGCTATTGCTGAAGAGGTATTGACATCCGTAAAGGCTGGTATTTCTTTCGGTAAATCCATTGTACGCGCTAGAAAGGCCGCAAAATCGCCCCTGCTCACGTCTGCTTTCGGGTATACCTTTCCATCGCTATGCCCTTTGACGATGCCAAGTTCCATCATCGCACGCATTTCTTTTTCTAACGTCAGGCCCGTTAGTTCATCCGCATGGGAAACCGCAGGCGAGATGTACACGAGTAACAACAGTACAGTCAATATAGCAACCAGTTTTCGTTTCATTACTTTTCCCCCTAAGTCTATCTGTCTATTAAGCTATTGAACAATAATTAACGACAAAAGACAAGCCGCTCGCTATAGAACTAGAAAGGAGCGGCTTGTAGTCATCGGCTATTTATGGCACTAAAGACGGCAGCTGAAAATTCAGCTCTTGATACCTCTTTTGTAATTTCATAAGCAGGTGTTTGGAAAACGGTTGTCTGGTCGAGCACTTTTAAAGCGTGTATCGATTCCGACGCCCAATAACTGGTAGGTACGTCTTGATAAAGAGAAGCGATTTGTACTTTTTGGCTTGCTTTGGCTTTCATATTAAAGGCCCGGTCAACAATGACGGCTAGCTGCACGCGCGTCAGCTGTTCATTGATACCGAAAGCGCCTGTCTCGTATCCCTGTAAAATACCTGCATTGCTCATTGCGGTGATGTCGGCCGCGAATTTATTGTCCTTGCCGACATCAGTGAAATGGACAGCCTCTTTTACGGGTAATTTTAAGACGCGGTTCAACATTGCGGCTACTTGTCCACGTGTAATAGACTCCTCTGGTTTAAAAGTGGCGTCTAAATAGCCATTAATGACGCCTTTGCTAGTTAAATCCAGAATTGCTTTGTAGGCAGGATGTGCTTCTTTTAAGTCCGTGAATTTGTTTACGGGAACGATTGGTTTTACCGTAGGGCTTGAAACAGGACCATTCGCTCCAGCCGTAACTCGCTTTGCGCCCGCATACTTTGGCCCCCAATAAGGGTTGGTAACCAAGTTTGAGATTGTGACGCCTTTCGATTCAGCAGAGATGAACATGTTGTCTCCCAGGTAAACGCCTGCATGGGAAATTCCTACCTTATATGTATTTTCGAAAAAAACAAGGTCCCCTGCTTGTAAATCTTTTTGTGCGATGGCCTGTCCTACTTTAAACTGGTCCTCTGACGTTCTTGGCAGATTAATTCCGAAATTGTTGTACACATGCTGAATATAGCCCGAGCAGTCGAATCCAGCAGGTGTTGTCCCTCCAAAAAGATAAGGAGCACCTAGAAACTGTTGTGCAAACGCGCCGATTTTATCGTTCGTTGCGGCAAATGCTTCTTTCGCCGAAACGAAGGGAAGTGCGGCAATTAGCGTTACAATCAAGATTGTTTGTATCATTCGTCTTTTCATCTAGTCACCCCGCTACAGTTCTATTCTGACTTTTCTACCATTCTATCACTCTTCGTGAAACTTTCTAGTACTTATTTGAAAAAATCGTTCTGAGCTCTTGCTAGGAATACAGTGAAATCCGCCCGGGTCATCAAGTCATAGGGTTTGAATGTATTATCCCCGTATCCGGTTGTGACGCCCGACGCTATGAGTGATTTGATAGCCTGGTAGGCGGCCATTGAATGGCTGACATCTTTAAATTCCGCATTATTTTTACCATTCAATTCGAATCCTTTGGAGATTAAAATCGCCATTTCAGCGCGCGTGACATAGCTACCCGGTCGGAATGTACCATCGGAAAAGCCGGAGATTATCTTGGCGTCAACCGCTGCTTTTATATACCCTGATGCAAAAGAGGATGCCGAAACATCTTGAAAACGTGTTGCTGAAGGGGCAGATGAAAAGTCGAGCGCCCGTCCAATTAGCACCGCCGCCTCTTCGCGCGTGATTGTGGCATGCGGTCGGAATGTCCCATCATTAAAGCCATTAATTTGGTTTTTGTTGCTCATGAAACCGATAGGGCCAGCAAAACGTTGGTTGTTAGTTACATCCGGAAAAGTTGGCGTTTTGAATGTGACATACTGTTGTTCCACTGTTTTTTTGCCACTGGCATCCTGCGTTGTAACGAGGAACACTTTTTTCCCGCCCACTCCGTAAAGGGTCCATTGCCCATTCACGAGGAGTACTTGTTTGCCACTAGTTTCAAGTTTAATAATTTCATTGCTTTTTGAAGTGAGGATGGCTTGTCCCACTTCGTTTTTCACGTCAATTGTTGCAGTGCCAGCCAGTTCAGCGACGTATTGAACAAGTCCATACCCGAATACCGGGTCTTTGCCCGGGGCACCTAAATCTTTCGCATTGTCGTTGATAAGTGTGCGTAATTCGGCATTTGACTTTGTCGGAAACCGTTCTTTGTACAGTGCCAAGATTCCTGTCACATGCGGCGTCGCCATGGATGTCCCCGAAAGATGCGTGTAGCCGTCTACTTTGAAATCTGCGAAATCCAATTTAATCGGGTAGGTGCTAAGAATTGATTCGCCTGGAGCCGTAATTTCCACTTCTTCACCGACAGCGCTTTCTTTTAGTTTCTTCAAATCAGCCCTAACAGCGGACACCGCAATGACTGAGCTGTATTTTGCGGGATACATCACGGATTTGTTTGTTAGTTCGCCATTGTTCCCTGCCGAGCCAACGAGTAATATGCCTTTACTGTATGCCGCATCAAGCGCGGTTTTTAGGGCAATATCGTCTGCTTCTGTCGTAATGCTTAAGTTTACAATGTCCATTTTGTTTTTAATGGCCCATTCGATTCCATCTATTAAACTATTTGTCGTTCCCACTCCAAATGCATTGAGCGCTTTAATACTATACAAGTCTACATTGGGTGCGATTCCGACGATTCCTGTATCATTTTTAAGTGCTGCAATGATGCCCGCGACATGCGTACCGTGTCCATTATCGTCATCATAAGGAATACCTGGTGCACATTCATAGCGCAAAGAACAGAAACCGCCTTTTATGTTCAGATCACGGTGTTCCGTATCGATGCCCGAATCGAGAACAGCCACTTTAACGCCAGCTCCTGAATAAGGCGTTGTTAGCTCCCCAGTTGCCCGGACCGCTTTCATAGACGGTCGTTCAGAATCTTTACTTTTATCGTATATACGATTTGAATGGATGCTGCTACCCGGGAAATTTGAACGTATAAGTGTTATTTCCGAGTCGGTTAAATCAGCACTAATGACCGAAAAAGAGGTGTATGCTTTTTTAATCGAAATCCCTTTTTTTTGCATAAACTGTACGAGTTCCGTTTGGTCTGCCTCCACAATTAAATATGCGTCAGTTAGTTCTTCATTTGCCAGAACAACATTTCGCGAGGTAAAGAGGATCATAATTGTTACTGCAATGTAAATTCCAAATTTCCGCATCCTATTCATCCCTTTCAACGGACTTTCCTTACTTCTACATAATACGATTTATAAAAGAAGCCCTGCCAGACATCAACTCTGACAGGGCCTTATGCTCCTTATACAATCTATTACTTAGCTGAAGGCCTTGCGTTAACTTTTGCATAGAAAGGCGCCATTTCTGTACGACCTTCATAGTGGTAATAGTAATCTAGCGTACCTAAGAAAATTCCACGCGCCATTTGCTCACGTCGTTCGGGTGATGCTAGATACGCGTTGTCTACCTTATTATCGATGAAGCCCATTTCAACAAGGGTTGCTGGCAATGCATTGCCCTTTATAACTTGAAAGTGCCCAGTCTTAACACTACGGTTTTTCAGATTCCACGCTTCAATCATTCGTTTGTGAATATATGTCGCTAATGCTTTCGACTCGGCCGCTTTGGTATTTGTTGCGGCTGAATAGTAATACGTCTCTGTTCCATTACCTGAGCCGTTAGAGGCATTGGCATGAACACTTATAAAGACGTCGCCTTTGTTTGCAGCTGCAAAGTTGACGCGGCTAGGAAGTGTAAGATATACATCGGTTTCACGCGTCAATTTAACAGGTAACGCCGTTTGTTGGAAGTATTTTTTCATTCGCAACGAAACGTCGAGGACAACATCTTTTTCTCTTATTCCAAAGCCGACTGCTCCTGGATCATGGGCGCCGTGTCCTGGATCGATGATAACCACCAGTTCACTAAGCGGTTTTTTTTCGGTATTCCCAGTATTTTCATTCCCATTCTCGCTTAAATCGATGGGATCTTTAATAGAGCTGACGGACGGTTGGCTTGATGATAGAAAGTCTGTGTGAAGGAAACCGAAATCTTTTCCTACTTTCGTGTAAATCCAGTCCCCTACTTTGTAGAAAACCTCCACCTGATAGCCAGCGAATAGTTTTTTTGTTTCTGTATATGCGGTAGCTGGACCTTGACGGAAATTTAAGGACCCGGTTTCCGCCACGTTTACGAACATAGAAGTGGAAGTAAGTGCTTCCCCGCCTACGCGGAATTCAGCGTTGATGGCACGTGCAAGGAACACGGCGAAATCTCCACGTTTCATAAGATTCCCTGTCCCAAAATTCCCTTTTTCGACGCCTTGGGCAATTCCTTTAGCCATTAATTCTTGGGCAGCCGCAGTTGTCGAATCAGCCTGATATCCGAATGCACGGCTGATAAGGACAGCCATTTCTCCGCGATTAAGTGTTTTATCAGGTGCGAAGGAGCCGTCACCGTAACCTTTAATAATTCCACGATTTACCGCCTCATTAATGTAACCTGAAGCGAAATATGTGGAAGGAACATCTGAAAAACGTGTCGCTGTTTGTGTCCCATTCAGCTGAATTGCCTTGCCGATCATGGCTGCAGCATGCGCACGTGTCATCGATGCGTCAGGTGAAAAGAGGGATGCATTGTCTGAAGTTGTAATGTCACTTTGAGCTAAATAAGTGATTTCCTGATAAGCCCGATGCTTTACAGGTATGTCTGAATGCACAGTGGCAGCTGAAGCGAAATCCGTTGGCAGTAAGGTCGCTGAGATGAGTAATAAAACCGATGTGAGTACTAGTCCTAATTTTTTCAATTTCCGAGCTCCTTTATGGCAAATAGTACCCAAAGTCTATCACACATTCTGCTATTTTAGTATGTTCATATTGAACTAATTTGAAAAATACGTTTTTTTGTCGATGGAGTAGCGGGGTTTATTGGAGACTTTGGGGGTTTGGTCGGAGATTTTGCTGCGTGGGTTGGACACTTTGTTGCGGTCGTTGGACACTTCAAGAGATTGGTTGGACACCACCGCCTTATAGAAAACACTAAAAAGAGCTATCTCATTAGCCGGGGAAAACCGGTAATGAGATAGCTCTTGTTCGATTACTTCGTTTGTGCTAGGTCGACGATGCGTCCCTCTACTTTGGGTTCTACTGTTTCTAGTGTTTTCACGTAGTTGATGAAGTTTTCGTAGTCTACGAAGCCTGGTTCGGAGACACGGCCTTCTTTATATGCTTTTTCAAGCTGTTTGAAGCCGTCCCCGCCTTTTGCAGTGAAGTTGGCCGTTGCAACAAAGTACATTTCACTGTCGACGATGTCCTTGTATGCATCTCCATTTTTAACTTTTACTGACTTAATGCGTTTTCCTTTTTCTGCTTTTGAATCATACGTATATTGTAATCCAGCGACGTGTAAGAATGCGCCGTTTTCTATCAGTCCGCCGCCTTCACGTTTATCGGCAGAAACACCGTGTTCAAGTGTTGCTTTTAAATCTGCGCCCGATACTTCTACGATTGCCAATGCATTTCCGAATGGCATTGCTTTTAAGACATTACCGACCGTAATGTCGCCGGCAGGAATCGATGCACGGATTCCACCGCCATTTTGGATAGCAATTGTTGTTTTCGGATTGATGTCTTTTGCTTTTGAAAGCATTGCGTCTGTCATTAAGTTCCCAAGATTCGTTTCATTGTAACGAACACTTGAAACGCCTCCATCATTGGATTGACGACGGCCATCAAGAGCAGATAGTGCTACTTTACCAATCGACTGGGTTTTGACTTTCAACACACCGGCAGCAAATGGAGCTAACACTTCCAATGCTTCCGCATCAGGTACTAGTGTCGTAGGAGTTGTCGCTGTAATGTCCGTGTTAATTAATTTACCAGAAAACGCATAAATTTCCCCATATTGATTGAATGAAACATTTAGTGTACCGAGTTCTTTTCCATATTCATTTGCTTGCACGATGATTGTCGGTGCGTCATGATTCTTAGCAACATGTGGTTCTGCTATTGTACTATGCGAATGCCCACCGACGATGATGTCGATTCCTTCAACCATTTTCGCTAGTTCCAAATCGTTGTCCCAAGTAAGTGAATCGTCGTAACCGATGTGCGTGAGCGCAATGATTTTATCGACACCCATTTTTTCAAATGAAGCTACGGATGCTTTCGCACGGTCGATATAATTTGTGAATTTGATTTCACCAGTGCTGGCGATAGTCGGTGTTTCTTCTGTAGTCAATCCAAATACGCCGACTTGTTGGCCGTTTATATTTAAAACAACACCATCGTAAATGTGGGCATCCTTATAATTAGATTCTATCTTTTTAGTTTGCAGCCCTGTGAATAAAGGATCTTTCGAAAAATCGACGTTTGCAGAAACGAACGGGAATTTCGCACCTTTCACGAAGTCCGAAAGAGCTAGATGTCCGTCTGGCGTAGAACCTAGGTCGAACTCATGGTTACCGAATGTCATTGCATCATATCCTATATAATTCATGAGGGCCAAATCAGCTTGCCCTTTATACTCATTGAAATAGAGGTCGCCTGAGAAGACATCGCCAGCGTGCAATAGAACATTATTCTTATTTTCCTTACGCAATTCTTTCACTGCTGTTGCGATATAAGGGAATCTATCCGCATAGGCGTGTGTGTCATTCGTGTGCATTACGAGAAGATCAGTGAAACCGAAGTATTCTTGTGCACGATGAATAAACAACGCCATCTCGCCCCGTGTTACCGATTCGTATGCGCCAAAGCTCGTCTGCGTTTTCCCCTTCGTAATGCCCGCATCGACAAGGGCTTCTACATATCTTGAAAATTCTGTATTAACATCAGTGAATTCTGATTTTTTCGCAACTTCATCAATTTTAAGTCCTGCTGCATTTGCAATAATCTTCGCCGTTTGGTTACGTGTCATTTCAGCATCTGATCCAAATTCTTTGGCATTCAGACCGTTCAAAATTCCTGCTTCTACAAGTGCATCTACCGCCCACTTGGCACGGCTCGGAACGTCTTTAAAACCCGAGTCTTTATACTTTCCATTGGGTTGGAAACCGATAGATCTTGCGATAAGAACCGCTGCATCTGCTCGTTTAATACTGTTTGTTGTTCCAAATTGGGTTGAGTTATACCCACCTGTCATTTCATGAAGAACTAAAAAGTCAACCGCATCCTTGTAAGTCTTGGATACGTCCTTAAATGTTACCTTCGCAGTGTCTGCGGACGCTGCTGGTACGACCATTAATGCTACTGCTGCTGCTGTTGCTATTGACGATACAAAAAACTTTTTTTGCATGTTTAGTGTTCCTCCTAGAGTTTAGTTGCTAGTATGAATGACTGCATATTCTATCCTAACAGACTTTTTTGAATTGAACTATAAAAAATGAAGACTTTAACTATTTAAGTCAGTCTCATTAAAGCAGCGGTGGATCCGGGACGATATGCCTTTCGTTGTTCCGCCAATGGGTTACCCATTTTTCCAGCCGATCCATCGCAATTTCGAGTTGGTCGAATGCGTAAGCGTAAGAAATTCGGATGTGACCTTCGCCGAATGCTGTGAAGGCCGTGCCTGGGACTACGGCGACTCGGGCTTCGTCGAGTAGTATGCGGGCAAATTGATCGGACGTTTTGTTGAACTCTTTAATAGAAGGAAACATGTAAAATGCGCCGCCCGGTTTGACTGTAGGGAGGCCCATATCGGTGAGCCTGTTGTAGATGTAGTCGCGTCGTAGAATATAGTCCGGGTTCATTGCCGCAGGCGTGTGTTGGCATTCGGTCAATGCGCAGATGGCGGCGTGTTGGGACGGGACGCTTGCGCAAATGGTGTTGTAGGCATGCACCTTGACGGCTTGTTGCATCCATTTTTCGGCCGCGAGTAGAAAACCAATGCGCCAGCCGGTCATGGAATGGGATTTGGACAGGCCATGGATGAGGAATAGTTTGTCTTTTAGTACAGGGTACTCTGCGAATGAGCGGTGTTCCTCTTCGAAGGTGTTTTCGCTGTAGATTTCGTCTGAGATGATGAAGATGTCTTGTTTGGCGAGTGTTGCGGCGAGTTCATCCATGGTGTCGCGCGGAATGGTGACGCCGGTTGGGTTGGATGGATAGTTGAAGACGATTGCTTTTGTTTTGGGTGTGATGAGTTTTGCAAGTTGGGCTGGGTCCGGGATGAAGCCAGTTTTTGTTGTGTCGAGATAGATGGGTGTTGCGCCGGCAAGCATGATGAGCGGTTCATAGCCGGTGTAGATGGGTGCGGGCACAATGACCTCGTCCCCTTCTTCGAGAATCGTGCGGAATACGGTGTCCATCGCTTCGCTTGCGCCGGTTGTGATGATGATTTCAGTTTGTGGGTTGTAGGTAAAGCTGTATTTATCGGTGAAGAAGGTAGATACGGCTTGCCGGAGTTCGAGGAGTCCGGCGTTGTGTGAATAGGTGGTTTTGTTGTCGTCGATTGCTTTGCGGGCTGCTTGTTTGATGCGTTCCGGTGTTGGGAAGTCGGGTTGTCCAATGGTTAGGTTGATGGCGTCTGGGTAGTTTATGAGTTGGTTGGCTATTTTACGGATGCCGGATGGTTCGATTTGTTGGACGCGCGGGTTGATGGTGAGTGACATGGTGGTTCCCCCTTTTTGATTGGTGGGTAGTAGTATATGCGGGATATCGGCGGATGATTTCCGGGTGTTTCTTGGGGGTGATTGGAGATTATAGCGGGTTCGTTGGACACTTTTGTTGATTGGTTGGACACTTCGCGAGTTCGTTGGACACTTTTGTTGATTGGTTGGACACTATTGCGGGTTCGTTGGACACTTTTGTTGATTGGTTGGACACTTCGCGAGTTCGTTGGACACTTTTGTTGATTGGTTGAACACTTCGCGAGTTCGATGATTTGAGAGCAGAAAAAAAGCCATCCAGTATTCTGGACGGCGGATTGAGTAGTGAATGTGGAAATAGATAGTTTAATTAGTGAACTAGACAACGTCCTCGCTGCGTGCACGACGTTTTTTCCATAGATCTTCTGCGGCGCCGGAACCTAATATAACGCCGGCGATGATAAGGAATAGGCCGATTAGATGGCGATAGGTGATGATTTCGCCGAGGAACAGGGCTGACCCAGCCAAGGAGAACATGGTGTTGAAATTGATGAAGATGGCGGCTTTGGATGGGCCGACTTTTCCTACGGAGTAGTTGTAAAGCATGTGTCCGACGGCCGTGCCGATGATGCCACTTGCTGCGAATCCTAGCCAAAACAGGGGTGGTACGTTGGCGAATGCTTTGATTTCGCCAGGTTCTTGGATCAGGCTGATGATGAATAATACAGCACTACCGACGACCATCATATAAGCGGTCATGATGCGCGGATCGAGCGTTTTGGCTGCTTTGGCGATGACTAGGAATGATAGCACTTGTGCCGCGATTGATAGGAATACGAATACATCGCCTAATGCGAGGCCGCCTATTCCCCCGCCAGCGAGGACGACGGAGCTAACGCCAATTAGGCCGATTATGAAGCCGAGCCATTGCACTTTTGATGGTGAGTTACGCATGATTAGAGAAACTGATATTGCTGTCAGGACGGGACCTAGGCCAAGAATTAGTCCTGCGTTTGTACCGGATGTACGGAAAAGTCCCATGTTTAGGAAATAGTGATGGAGGACGACGTTGAGCATTGCTCCTCCGATTATGTATTTCCATTCTTTTTTCGTTGGCAGACGAAGCATTTTGAATGCGCCTAGGATGATGAACACGGACACACCTGCGAGCAAGATACGGAAGGTTGTCATGGTGACAGGTCCGACAAATGTGAGCAGGTACTTGAGGAGTGGCAGATTGAATCCCCAGATGAGCATCGCGGTGGTGAGAAGTGCGTATATTTTCCACATGGGCCTATTCCCTCCTTTGGTATGGTGATTTGTTGATGGTTAGATGGTAGTTCGAAACGTTGAAGGGTTAGTTGGCAACGTTTTGTTCGAAGTTAACAATATATGCCGTGGACTTTGAAACATTTTATTCTAAGTAAAACAACGTATGCCTAAGACTAGGCAACGTTGTTTTTTGTTGGGCTTGATGATGCCTAAGTATACACCTTTTTAGGAGGTGGCGGTTCGATGAGAATCTACCAGACGGCGATTGCTCCGTCTGTTCTTGATTCGGTTCCGCCTGATAGGATGCCGGTTTCGGGATTGCGCCAGATGATTTGGCCGCGGCCGAATGAGCCGGAGTCTAGGGTTGGCTGGATTTGGTGACCGAGTCTGGTTAGTGCTTGGGCGAGATGGTTCGGGAAGCCCGGTTCAACGTGGACTAGGTTGTCTTTTATCCACTGCCAACGTGGTGCGTCGAGGGCTGCTTGTGGATTTAGTTTGTAATCAATGGTGTTGATGGCTACTTGGAAATGGCCTTGCGGTTGCATGTATCCGCCCATGATGCCGAATGGTCCGACTGCCTGGCCATTTTTTGTTAGGAAGCCTGGGATGATGGTGTGAAATGTTCGTTTGCCTGGTTTGAGTGCATTTGGGTGATTCGGGTCTAGTGAAAAGTCGGCGCCACGGTTTTGGAGCGCGATTCCTGTGCCGGGAATGACGATACCGGATCCGAAGCCCATGTAATTTGATTGGATGAAGGATACCATGTTGCCTTCCCCGTCTGCGGTCGCTAAGTAAACTGTGCCGCCTTTTGGTAGTTCGTATGGTTCTGGGTGCGTTGCGGTTGCTGCGATTTTGGCGGCACGTTGTTGTGCGTACGCTTTAGATAGTAGGTGTTCGGGTTTGATTGGCATAGCTGATGGTTCGGTAATAAATGCTTGTCCGTCTGTGAATGCAAGCTTCATAGACTCAATTTGTTCGTGAAGGGATTGCGTGTCGTGCGGCACTGGGCTGTTCATTTCCGATAGGATGTTTAGTGCCATTAATGCGATCATGCCTTGGCCGTTTGGTGGAATTTCGTGAACGTCGTAGCCGCGGTAGTTTGTTGAGACGGGTTTGACCCATTCTGGCTGGTAGTTTGCCAGGTCGGATTTTGTGAGATAACCGCCGTGTTGTTGCATGAATGCGTCGATTTTGTCGGCGAGTTCCCCTGTGTAGAAGGATTCTGCGTTTGATGCCCCAATGGATTGAAGTGTGGCGGCGTGATCTGGTGATTTCCATAGTTCGCCGATTTCTGGTGCTCTGCCGTCGGGTGCGAATGTTGTGAACCATGCGTCGAATTCTTCTGTGGTGAATGAAGTGCTGTATTTTTTGTAGGCTAGGTTCCAGTATTTCCCGAGTATTGGTGTGAGCGGGTAGCCTTCTTCGGCGTAGCGGATGGCTGGTTCGAGTGATTCTTTTAATGGAAGATTTCCAAATTTGCGTGCGAGTTCTGCCCAGGCGGCTGGTACACCCGGGACTGTGATTGGCGTTAGGCCGTGGACAGGCATTTTGTCGTGTCCTTGTGCTTTTACAGCGTCAATTGTGAGTGCTTGCGGCGCTGGGCCTGATGCGTTGAGGCCGTGGAGTTTATTGTTAACCCAGACGAGTGCGAATGCGTCGCCGCCGATGCCATTTGAAGTAGGTTCGACGACGGTAAGTGCGGCGGCTGTTGCGATTGCCGCGTCGATCGCATTGCCTCCCCTTCGCATAATTTCAATGCCAGCTTGTGCGGCGAGTGGCTGTGATGTTGCGACCATGCCGTTTTTTGCGAAGACGGTGTGGCGCGTTGATGGATGTGGGTTGTATAGGTAGTCCATTGGTGGTTCCCCCTTTGGTGTTGGATTGTTCTGTGAGTTCATTATACTGGAGATGGAGGTGTTTAGGGAGGCGAAGTTTTTTTTTGGGGGTGCTCGGTTGAAGACGTTATATAATCACTCCCCATTTCATCCCACACAAAAACCGCCTACAAGAGGCGGTTTTCTAGTTACAATGTGGTGTCACTTAAGAAGTTTTGGATGATATGGTGCTCGGGTTCGTATGTTTTGATAGTATAGCCTTCTTTTTGTAGCCATTGGATAATTTCTGGTAAGGCTTTTGATGTTTGACTGCGGTCATGTAGCAGGACGATAATGTTACGGTCGCCGGATTTATTGGCTTTATCAACACCGTCACGGACGTTTTTGACGATTTTGTCAGCCTCTTTGTCGGTGTATTTCCAGTCATTGGAGTCGACGTCCCAGTCCCACATTTTATAGTCATTTTGGTTAAGCTGTTTTTTCATGGCCGGTGTGACGTGTGGTTTACTTCCGTATGGGACACGGATTAGTTTAGCTTCATTGCCGGTCATTTTGTTGATGAGTTCGGCTCCCTCGTTCATTTCATCGATAAATGATTTTGTGGATTTATATACTTGGTCTTTGTCGTGCGTCATGCTGTGCGTGCCGATGTAGTGACCGTCGCCGGAAACTGCTTTAACGATTTTCTCGTTGTTTTTCATGTGTTTTCCTAGGAAGAAGAATGTACCTTGGACGTTGTATTTTTTTAGTGTTGCGTTGTTAATTGTTGTGAATTTATTGGGGCCGTCATCAAAGGTCAAGTAGACAGTCGTGGCGGATTTCGTGCCGGGTTTTGTCGGCTTAACTGGTGGTTTGGCTGGCTGTTTTTTATCCAACAATTGTTTAACATGTTTTTCGTAATCCGCATGACTCATATGCTCGTAGTCATCCCGATAAATACGAAGCATTTGAAGTTTTTGGAAGTATTCTACTTTGAAACCCATCTCTATGGCGACGTCTTTCGCACTGATATAGAGCGTACCGTTGACGCCGACGATTGGAGACCAACTGAGTTCGACACCGTCTTTCGATGTCAGTTTCGTGGATTGGTCATAACTGATTACGATGCCCTGTTTTCGAAGATAAGTTACGCCTTCTTCTTGTTCCACTGAAATGTAAAGAATTTTTGTAATTTCGCTAAGTCGGATCTTCATATCGTTGTCGATAACCAGGACGTCTTTAACGTCCAATAATCGATCATGAAGCCCTATGTAATGTGTTGGCTCGTTTGCCGCTGCTTCGCCTATCGTTGTACCGAAAACTACACTTAAAACTGCCGCCATACAGATTGCCCACATATTTTTCCCCACCTCGATTTCCCCCTTTCCATCCGCTTATTTATCTGCCTTGATCATCGTAAAAATCTTCCACCAATCATAGCCGACTTAGTAGATTATGCGAGCGTTATTTAAAGATGCTTTTCTGTGCAATATTGGTAAATAGCCGCTGTTGCTAGGCAATCGCCAATGGCATCGTGGGCGTCATGTTCGAGCTGCAAAAACTCGGTCAAAGTCGTCAATTTGTGGTTCGGAGCTTCGGTGATCTTTTTTCTAGCAAGCTTGACGGTGTCGATGACGATATACTCAGGAATGCTTATGCCGTCGATGTTGTCGAGCGCATAAAGAAAACCCATATCAAACGATGCATTGTGAGCAATGATTGGTAAATCTCCGATAAATTCGAGCAGTTCTCCAATTTTTTGCTCGATACTTGGTGCCCATTCGACCATTTCGTTTGAGATGCCTGTGAGTCGTGTTATTACCTCTGATATATGACGGAAGGGATTGATGAATGTATTAAACATATCTTTCACTTCATGATTCACATACTTGATAGCGCCAATTTGAATGATTTTATCAGCACCAGCACGCAAACCCGTCGTTTCAAAATCGAGTACAATATAGTCTTCCACTAATTTGGATGATGATTTATATTTCTTATCTTTTGCGGCTCTTCTTGCTCCCCAGTTTTGTTGCTTCGGTTTTTTTTTAAGTAATTCAATTGCTTCTGTATTCCAGTTTGCCATGGGCGCACTTCCTTTTTTTAGGTATTTTAACGGTGTTTAGTAGTAATTCTTCTTAACTGTTTAATACCCTTTTTTTCAGCGCTTAACCTTTATTATTAATTAAAAAAAGGAGCTCAGTGAGCTCCTTTTTTTAATTAATAACTGATAGCGACGAAGTTACCTGCGCAAGTTGTTGCGGAAGTATTAATAACAACGAAGCCACCCGACTGGAATCAGATGGCGGTCTATTTTTATTCAATTTTATCGTATTAGTATATATTTCATGTAATTTCTCCATCCGAATGCTCTCCATTGTTTTTTGGAAGGCAAATCTGTAGGCAAGGACATGAATACCCTAGGCGCATTTTCGTACGTGACAAGTGCTGGTTCATAGACAACTACATCTCCAAGTTTAAGACCTTCCGATACAACTGCTCGGGTTTCCAAAGTGAACGGTGTCGCAATACCCACTTGCTTGGCACGCCCTTCATCGTCAATTATCCATGCAAACGCCGTTTCTTTGTATAAGTCATGAAGCCATTTTTCTTTCACTGAAATGACATCCAGTGCTTCATTAACAATAACGATTGCATTGACATTTGTTCCAAACGGCACCGATTGATTAGTAGCATCTCCCAAAATCCGTACTTCATGATACGAAAGTGGGTTCTTCACTTCAGTTTGGTCGAGTACTTTGTAGGCTTGGAGCCACTCGTTGTCGATTGCAGGTGCCTGGGAAACAGAAAGAACAGTTCCTTCTACCACGTTTTCGATGCCATTCCCTTGGATTAAGACCTGGTCGCCACTTTCAATTTTATGCCACTCGTCATTTTTCGCATATGTGACAATTACTTTTTGTGAGCTGAAAATATCGACTGAAAGCGTGGAACCGGTACGAGTTACTTTAGAAACCACTCCGTCAACAGGACTGATTAGTGCAGGTCTCCCCGGATTTTGTGCTAATTGCGCTTCAACAACTGTTTGCTTTCGTTCGATTTCAGCAAGATCTTGTTCAGCTGCTGCGATGGCCTGTGCAAATGATCCGTCCTGCTTCACATCTACCTGAACATCTACATTCAGCCCAACTTCTACTTTTGTGTCGGTTGTGTTGTCCGACACATTGTCTTTGCGTTTCACATTCGAAGAACTATCCGATTGAGCTTCTTGTCGCTCAGACTCAAGATCCGATATCATGCTTCGAACGGATGATGTCTGTTGTTGAAGAGCCTCGAGTTCGGCTTCCCATACTGCGCGCTGTCCTTCTGCACGTTCTGTTTGGAGAATAGCGATTTCATCCCCTACTGCAACGAGATCACCTTCTTTAACTAGCCACGAATCTACCGTATCGTCATTACCGACATATACCGTATGGGTTTCTTCTGGTGCAACAAAGCCTTCTTTCGCGAGTTCCTCTCGGTGATTACTGCTAGTCATACGTTCATAGCGTTCGACATATACTGATTTGTTGATGACGCTTTTATCGGAAAATAGCAGATAAAAATTAACTGCTAGAAATGCACTGATTGCGACAGCGACAGCAATATTCGTCACTTTATTCACGACCAACACCTCCTTCTACAAAGGAATGGAACAAGCTTTCCAGTGGAATAAATCCAACAGCCGCAACTATGAGTGCCATCGCTACATGGATTCCTATAAGTATCCAGATAAACCCTTTTCGTTCAATTTTGCCTGTATACGCGTGGATAAACCGTGATTGAAGTGCAATGATAAGTGCAGTTGTCACTGTTAGTTGATTGAGGAATAGGATGATAAACCAAGAATCAAGAAATGTTAGCGCAAGCGGTCCAAATGATAGGAACGACACACTTGTTGTTGCACCCTTCATCGTAAAGACAAGAAGTACAACTGCTTTTTCGAGCAATAGAATACCCGTCATAAGTAGTTGTAAGGGTAATAACTTTTTAAACGGGATTGCCGTCAATAGGCTTAATAGGTATGCAAAACCAAAGAAATGAAATGCCATATACATGAGTGCCCATATAAGTGCTCCAACTACCGACACATATCGTGCAATCGTGTAATCAGTTGTGGTCATTGTGGACAGGAGTGCTGTAATTGACTCTGTATTCATTCCCCACATATCACGAATGGCAAATAAAAGAACACCGAAAAAAGCTATGAATAACACACGTTTTTTGAAGCCGCGCATCGAAGATTTTTCTAGTTGGTTTGCCAACTCATGTGGATTCGTCAAAAAGTGCCAATACTTAAAGTCAAAAAACATTACGGTAATCCCTTTCTGCTCACTATTGCTGAATTTGATGAAGTCACCTTAACATCCTGCAGGCGCAATTACGCCGAGGTGTTATTGATCTACTATGATTACTTTAGCAAAAATTGAGAGATTTGCAATGTTTGAATGCTAGTAAACGGTGTTTTTCTACTATTTTCCTTATGTACTGGATTATAGAAACATATAAAACATGTTTAAGAAGTGGACTTTTTGTCCATCCTTCTAAAAGGAACGCAGCTTTTGCCACTTCCTGTGGCAAAAGCCGCATGACCTACATCCAGGAGGCCCACGCCTGGAGCTAGACACTATTCCAAGTCAAAAAAACTATACTTTCTTCTAAAAAGGAACGATTCGTTGGGGAATGCATACCGGCTTATTTCCCGGGAAATCGACAAAGGGGCGGATTGCTATGAATAAAGAGGGAAATTCTGCATTGACATGGTATGACTTTCTGTTTGGTTTGACAGGTTCCACCATTTTCATTGTGGCTCTTTACTTCATTACAGGCTGAACTATGTAGGCGACACATAACAAATAGAATGTTCTTCCAACACCGCTTTGTCGCTTAGTGATGGCTTACGCAATATGCGGCGCTATTGGGCTGCCTTTCATTAGTGTCGCTCCTTCGCTATATTTGTTCGTTATACTACTGAGGTATACCACTTAAATACATTGAACAATTGAATACCTATCTAAACTGAGCGAAGGCGCCTTTCAAGGGGTAGCCGAAGCCCTAAGACTGGCGGCGAAGCTGCGTGGCTTAGGGTGGGAGGCATCCCCTAGCGCCGCAGCGAATTCATTGGGTTTCCCTATTTCAACATATATAGTTAATTCAAAATAAGTAGTACCGAATATATATGTAAAGTATATGAAGATCTGTACGGCCGTGGCATATATGTTAGCTTTCGTTTGGATCATCTATAAGGGATAAGGACAATAAAAAAACACCTACCGTTAACCTACAACGACAGGTGTTTGTTAAGTTTCACTTTTCAATTTTGTGGCAGTCCTTCCGTCAGTTCATTGAACATTTGTATGTTGTCTGTTTCGAGTGCATAATCAATCATGCGTAATCTGTTATCTGCTTCTAGTTGTTCAACGATACCCGCTGCTTCTAGCGTTACGACTTCTGGCGTCTCTGCTTCCATTTCCAGCCCCATCGTTCCTTCAAGAATAGTCGTCAAATGGATATGAAGATCTGAGATAAGGAGCAATTGGTAGAGCGGTAATCGAATAAATCGGTTCCCCCGTTGGAAAACAAATACTTCCCCGAGGTTTTCAACTTGCAAACTCTTGGTATTAATGACGATTTCTTTTCCCTCTGATGGGATGAATTGAAATACGTCCCCCCCTTTAAGAATGGAAAAGTATTGATAAGCAAACACCAGTCGGAGATGAAAATCTTCTTGACTCGTAAAAAATGGAGTCATTCGTTGAACTGATAGCATCTTTCTCCCCCCCAATATTGAATATTCTGATTGTTACTAGTTTATCACAACTATGGCTAGTTTGTGAACAGTTTCAACAAATTATTATTATAGTATGCGATTCATCTATATATGTTGCTGCACAGCATAATTTCTTTTTGGTCTTCCCTTTACAAATGACATCTCTCTTGGTTTAAAATTCAATTGTAGTGATGATAACAATCCATTTACATCTTATGGGCAATCTCTCTTTCTCATGAATTCAATTTTGTTATGCCTAAAGTCGAGCATTACAAACTGAAATTTCATCGTGCCAAATGCCAAAGAACGAAAATACAATTTACGTTCCACTGGTTCATAGATGATATGATTAATGCCGCGCGTACTCGTACATGATAACGGAGTAACACTTTCTTGAAATTCTTTTCTTATGATAAAACTAAGACTCCAAATTAGGTACATATAGAACAAGTTTCTCCAATTCCTCACCACTTCTTCAACTTTTTTAACAAATATGCTCTACTTTGATCCATAAACAAACAAAAGAACCAGATATGGAATAACTTCATTTCCGCTCTCTAGAGAAAAGCGGTATAATAGAAGGAATGCTTTTCTTAGGGAGTGGTCCGATGAATATGACTGTCGAACGTGTATCCTACTTGCACGAAAATGAAATAAATAAATTTATGAGTACAATAAAACATGCCCTACGACCAGATATAGAGTCCAATGCACTGGAAGTCAGACGTGCTGTGGCTCTTGTCAGAAATGGTGCCACCAACTCCTATAGATACGCGCCATCTGAAGGCGCAGTAATAGCGACTCTCCTTGGCGTAGATTCAGAAAACGTTCGCCTTTCTTTCAACAAAGTAGATGCGAATTGTACGTGTGGATACGCTGGCTGGTGTTCGCACCGGATTGCAGTCGTATTTCATCTCTATTCACAACACCATTCTCTGAGCGATTGGCTCCACGAATGGCGCAGAATTGAATCTCAGCAGATGGTACTAACCATTTCAGACCGTACCCCTGATGCGTGGATTGACGTCCTAACACGCTTAACTCGACCGCTTCGTATCATTGAAATAGCGGAAAATCCAGGAGTATTCATCCATGAATCTTCAATAATTGATCAAAAAGCTACTCCGCTTATTCCATTTGAATATGAATGGAAACCTCTTTTTGAACTCTATTATCGATTACATGTACTGGATGCCGGATGGACGTACGTAAATGGTCATCTCGGCGGTGAACCAACTTCCTTTTTCTACGGGAAATGGTATGTGCAAAACTGGTTAACGGAACAGCTCGGAAAGCTAAATGATAGCGTCAATGCAATCGGTGCAAAACCGAAATTGTTTGAAGCAGATGCTTTCCATGAACGAGTGAAAGATCTCGTTCGTACATTTGCCCTTGGAAATTCTGGACTTTTCCATGAGAGATTCCAAGTATATCGCCTTTTTTGGCAGCAACTATTTCCGTTTCGAGCTGCTCGGGACACTGAATTAGCGATTCTCACGAATGAAAAATCGGAGGAAGCACGAATTTTCATTGCCTTTTTCCATTTGATTCAAGGAGAACATGATGAGTTAGCAGAACTTGTTACACATGTGACAGCTGCTAATGTCGCTACATGGCTACCGCTTGCAAAACTAGCGGAAAATAATGATGAAACTGAGGCCCTAGCTATTATTATGCACGCTTTGTTGCCCTTCATCGGCGATTATGTAAGCGAATCGGTTTTACTTTCATCTCGTCCTGCTTTCGTGCGGGACATCGATGGTTTATTCGAAGCAGCAGATTTCTCAGAAGAATTGCGCGAAAGTTTGTTTGCTCAATATGGGGAACCCGGCATCGATGTTTATGCTGACTTTTTAGTTGAACGTGAACGGTTCGGCGAATGGGCGGCTCTCATGCATAGATACGGTGTTTCATATGACGGTGCAGAAGCGGGCGGCTTAAAAGTGGCATTGGCTTCGGATCCATCAGCCGTCTTGCCCCTACTCCATACGTTTGCCATGGGTTTCATCAAAGAAAAGAACCGTCACAGTTATCGACGTGCCGTCAAATTGTTTAAACAAATGAAAACTGGTTCGAAGAAAAGTGGAAAAGCTGATTTCTGGAATCAATATATCGATACAGTGCGTGAAAAAAACCGCAGACTACGCGCATTGATGGAAGAAATGGAGAAAGGGAATTTGAACTTATGACCGGAACATTCACGTTGAACCGCCTTTTTCGCATGAGCATCCACTTGATGGAAGACGGACTATTCTCCATTGCCGCTGAAGATAGCAGAGGGTTGACAGTCGCTCCAGATGAGCTCGTTTCCTTCCTGTTCTTCAACAATGAGCGTGCACTGTACGGGCTTCTTGCGAATATGGATGACGAAGTTGCTTATTTACAGGCAGACCAACTACTACAAGTTTTTTCTGTTATGCATCCCTATGTTACGTTCGTTGGACTGACGGATGAAGACGATACTCAACTTGCTTCCATTCGTGAGGCAACTAACGCCTGGACCGACCCTAATCTATGGAATTATGCAGAAGTAGATGGCAACACGATTCGTTTTAACGGTGGCAAAGCGGGCATATCAGAAGGGGCTGCAACTGTTATCAGCCAAGCAGTCAGTAGCAAGCTTGCCGCATCTGCTATCAATCCCGATCTGCTAGCCTCACTGCTGCCCCATTTACGGATGTATGGCTGGCCAGGCGAATCCGCTTCCACAATGCCAATCAGTGTTGCTTTCCGCTTAACTGAACCAGAAGCTGAGACAGATACGGAATGGCTTCTTGAAACGGTTATTATCGGTGAACGCGGTTCGCATTGGACGCCTGCCGCCCGGAAAGTGAATGCACCTGCTGTTGATGCCCTCCCTGCTAAATGGAAACCATACGCAGATGACGTTGTAAAAAAGCAATCCGAAATGACATCCTTCCTCGGCTCTGTGGATCTGGCTTCAAGCGAAAGCTTTTTGTCCACACCTATGTCTGATCCGGAAGTACGGACATTCATTAAAGAGGACCTTCCGCTACTGCAATCGTTCGGCTATCCTGTCATCCTGCCTGCATGGTTGAAATCAGTGACAGAATCGAAAATGCGTATTCGAACGAACGCTGGCATACAATCGTATAAATCGGCTACAGGCTTGGACGAAGTACTATCTTTCGATTGGAATTTCTCACTTGCTGGAAACCCAATTGACCGCGATTCATTCCGTAAGCTCGTCGATGAAAATCGTGAATACATCCGCTCTGGTGACGAATGGTTCCATATCGATCCCCTTTGGCTCAGAAAAATTCGTGATCTAATGGATCGCGCGGATGCCGGGGAGTGGACGGTTAAAGACCTGCTCTTCCAAGACGTGCCGGAAGAGATTGTTCCTCTCGAAGAGGACGAAGATATAGATGACCCACTTTTTGCTTTCACGATGCACCAATCACTTCAGGGCTATATGGAAATGCTGGCAGACAAAAAAGGGCTTCCCACAGCTGGTATTTCAAAAGATTTACTTGCTGAACTTCGGCCATACCAGGAAGACGGCTATAACTGGCTTATCTTTTTGCGTGATAATCATTTTGGCGCATGCCTTGCCGATGATATGGGCTTAGGTAAGACCATTCAGCTCATTACCTATTTACTGAATATCCACGCGAGACCTGATACAGATTCACCGTCGCTCATCGTTTGTCCGACAAGTGTTCTAGGTAACTGGCAGAAAGAGATTGAACGGTTTGCGCCGACACTTTCTGTCTATACACATTACGGACCACTGCGTGCAAAAGACGAAAGCTTTATAGAACTAATGGCTCAACTGAAGCCTGACGTAGTTCTTACAACATACGGTACTGCTTCACAGGATGGCGAGATGCTAGCAGAAACGGAATTTGCCAGTATTACACTGGATGAAGCGCAAAACATTAAGAATATGCAAACAAAACAGTCCCGTGTCATCCGAAAACTACGTGGCAAGCATCATATCGCACTAACCGGTACACCGATTGAGAACCGGTTATCAGAGCTATGGGCGATTTTCGACTTTATCCACAAAGGGTACTTCGGCAGTTTCCGCAAGTTCACGGATAACTTTATCATCCCGATTGAACGTGATGATTCTGAAGCGGATAAGCGGAAGCTACGAGCAAAAATTCGTCCATTCTTGCTACGCAGAACGAAGAGTGATCCAGATTTACAGCTGAATCTTCCGCAAAAACTTGAGCAAAATGAATATTGTCCTTTAACGACTGAACAGGCTGCCTTATATGAAAGTTTCCTTGAAGAAACGAAATTTAAGTTGCAGACACTTACCGGTTTTGAAAAGAAAGGCCTTATTTTAAAAATGCTTAGCCGATTAAAACAACTCTGTAACCATCCAGCCTTGTTCTTGAAAGAGCCGCACGCTCCAGCAACACAATTGCTATCTAGATCCAATAAACTAGACCTAATTGTGTCTATGGCAGCTGAAATCGCCTCTAATAAGGAACAATGCCTTATCTTCACGCAATACATTGGCATGGGGCAACTTATCCGTCAATGCTTGTCTGAACTTCATGGAATCGATGTGCCATTCTTGACGGGTAGTATGCCAAAAGGGCAACGTGACCGGCTTGTCGAGGCTTTCCAAGAAGGCGAATTCCCTATTTTCATCTTATCGTTAAAAGCAGGCGGAACTGGATTGAACTTAACTGGCGCAAACCACGTATTGCATGCTGATAGATGGTGGAATCCTGCCGTCGAAAACCAGGCTACTGACCGTGCATATCGTATAGGCCAGACGAAATTCGTCCACGTCCATAAATTTGTGACGATTGGAACGATTGAAGAAAAAATCGACAAGATGCTTGTCGAAAAAGCAGCATTGTCCGCGGATCTTATCCAATCAAGCCAATGGCTGTCCGATTTATCCGATACGGAACTGGACGATTTGTTATCGTTCGACAACTAAAGTTATGCTTAAAAGAAGACTCCAGAGCCGTCAGTGGCGCTGGGGTCTTCTTACTTGCCATTGTCGAAATCTCTTACACACGTTCAGCAAGTGGAATAATATGTACAGCTCCGAATTTTTTCTTCCTTTCTAGGTCTTCAATTCGATTCAGGCGATTGTTCTGATTGGCTACAATACTGATTAGTTGTTCGATTTGCATTTCCATCCGTTTCACATCCTTTTCATTTGCAGTCATGTTCCGCACCCCCTTCTTTTCCTAATCCGCTTGTGTGGGTCCCGTTGACGGAAGCAGTCTCCGTTCCTGGGACCCTCATTAGCGTTTTTTGACGTAAGATATCCGACCCCATCGGATATTAGCGATACATTACCCTTATTTTCCGCGCGAACAAATGCCCCTGAGCATCTGTTCGCGATACTATTCTCTCACTCTAACCGAACATGGGCAGAACCCCTTCTGTTGACATGTTCGGACATTTCTTTTCCTCACTTTTTCTTACTACCTATCCATTTTCAGTTGTCGGTACGGCCCCGGTTTGTCGTCCGGCTTGGCGGGTCCACTCCTTTTCTCGACCATTCCCCGGCTTTTTATGTATCCTTGAGCCTGGTTAAAAAATCGGTAATCCTTCTGTTTCACGGTTGGGCAAATTGAAATGCTCAGCATCGCTTTTTTCCTCTGTCGGCAGCGTTATGCTACCTACCTGTTCACTATACAAGTTATCATTGGTGCGTTGTTTCGTTAAAATGAATCGTATATCCTCACCAATCACCTCTGTTACATAGACTTTACTCTTGTCTTCACGTTCGTAGGACCTAGACTGAATGCGCCCGCCTACGCCAATCAAAGACCCTTTACCGCAATGTTTGGCAGTATTCTCCGCCGCCTTTCCCCATAAAGTACATAGTACAAAGTCTGTCTCTACTTCTCCTTTTTGGTTTTTAAAATTGCGGTTCACGGCAAGTACAAAGCTTGTTTGTACCCTTCCTTCAGATACCCTTCTCAGAATTGGATCTTTTGTGATTCGTCCAACCAGCGCAACTTGATTCATTAGATTTCCTCCTCTCTCGTTTATTAATTTCATCTTACTTGATTCAGTCAAATTCGTGCAATGTTCTATATTTCAATTTTCAGTCTGTTTTTCACTATAAATACCCTACTTTGACTAACTATAAATTTACATTTTTCAACACAAATCGCATAACCGTATGCCGTACTAAAATTTATCGGATTCGCAGATAATTTAGTATTCACATGTTTTAAGTTAGTCGCTGAAATTTCTGCCTATGGTATACTAAGAGGAAAAAGATTGAGGTGGATACCGATGAAAACATTCAAAATGTTGTCTGTCGGAATATTACACGAAGAGCGCATGCAGGATTTCCCTCTTATCGACGGAATAATAATCAACCAGGAAAACAGTCACCGTATGTGGATATTGGAGATGTTCATTGATAAGGTACATCAATCCACCTTTGAAAAATGGATGGCTGATGAAGAATTACTGGAAGCGAAAGTTGTTATTTCTTATCCAGAAAATGAGCCAGCTGCTTTCCGCGTTGCTGTCAAAGGAGTTAAGCTGATTGGTGATAATGTCTCCGTGTTAATGAAAGGCCGCTTGAAACGAGCACGTTCACAGTATGCAGAACAGCTGTTGGAAGAGTTGATTGACGAGGGGATGGGTGGCGCTGATTTGCTACAGCGGTTCGAGTCTGATATGCGATCACGCCCACGTTTAAAGAAGGATAAAGAAATAGAGAATGAATGATTTCCTGCTGCCTATATTACGAAGGGCTACAGGATGTAGGTAACGCAGCTTCCGCTTTTTAATACGGCTAGACTCCGGGCGCCAAACGCTCGGTTCATAAGTCAGCCCGACTGTGCGGCAAAAAACGCCGCTTAGGCCTGCGTGATGCAGGTCATGCAGTCGTTGCGACACGACGTCGCGAACTTAGACTGCCTTCCTTTACCTGCCTTATGCCTGTCGCGTCTGGGCGGCGCCCTGCGCTTTTGCATTCGGCTAGACTCCAGCGCCTAGCCCCTTGGGTCACTTCAGACTTGAAGATTAAAGGCAAAGAACGCCTTTTTCTTCAAGTCTTTTAGTGCCTTTCGGAGGCCTACAGGATGTAGGTCATGCGCTATTGCCACAGGAAGTGGCGCACTTAAGCTGCGTTCCCCTATACAGGCGCTTCCGCTTTTGCAAATAAAAAAACCGCCTCTAGTGTTACGAGGCGGTTTCCGCGCGGCTTGCGGTTAACGATTGTTTCCGTTCATTTTGTTCTGATCGAGATTTTTGTCGATGATGACTTCGTTCGGTGTATTCGTTTTTTCATCAATAATGACTCCTTCATTCGGAGTTGTTACATTTCCATTATTAATGACTCCGTTGTCCACACCAGTGCCTCTCTCGTTCTCGAGACCATCCATATTCGGTCCAGTTTGCCCATTTTTCACATTAGGCGTTAAGTCCCTCGTTCGATCCTCCACTTTTTCCATTGGAGTTTCGTTGTTCTTTGGTACCGTACCATTGTTTGCACAAGCTGTAAGTACTAGTCCTGACATAAGAACAAGTGGTATCGCTTTTTTGAACATGAATAGATTCCCTCCTCTCCACAAGCCGTCTATCACACAAACCTGTATGATACTTCGTAGCTTTGCCCGAAACGAGGAAACTATCCATTTTTCTTTTTTACGCTTCTAAATATTTTTTAAGCAATGTGTCAATGTATACCGCTTCGGCTTTACAGTGATACTCATAATGCGTATCAAGTTCTTCCTGCATACTTTGGATTGCCACAATCTGTTCTTCAGATGGCGGATCACTAAGGATACGGGCGATTATTTCATTGATACGCTGCGATAGATCTTCATGGAATTCCGGATCAATTTTCATGTCCTCTGGAATTGTTGAATACCAAAGCGCTTTTACAGTAATATATTCACGCCAGCTGGCGATATAATCATCGATACTGAATTTTTCACTGGACCATTCAATATCGCTCATGTATTGTTCAAAGGTCTGTGTGATGGACCTCGTTATGCTACTTTTTAAATTTGGAGAAAGATCTTTAAACATACTGATTTGATACCTCCCACTTTAGAAGTGCATTGTAACCGCACCGTAATGAACATTGTAACTAAATTTCAAGGCGTTCGCAAATTTAATTCCCATTTTTTGAAACAATAGGACCTAGGGCAAACGTGATTTCTGTTTCACATGCGATTTCTCCGTCAACCGTTGCGATGGCTTTTCCTTTACCTATCGTACCGCGAAGTCGTGTGATTTCTACTTCCAGCTTTAGCGTATCGCCTGGCGTCACTTGCCGTTTGAAGCGACAATTGTCAATACCAGCAAAAAAGGCAAGACGTCCTTTGTTTTCCTCTTTTTGCAATAGAGCGACGGCACCGACTTGCGCAAGCGCTTCCACAATAAGTACGCCTGGCATAACCGGATAGCCTGGGAAATGTCCGTTGAAGAAATCTTCATTGATTGTCACATTTTTTATACCAACTGCTCGCTTTCCTTCTTCGACCTCAAGAATCCGGTCTACCATAAGAAACGGGTAACGGTGCGGCAAAATCGCCTGTATTTGTTCTGCTGTTAGCATAGTCATCCTCCTACCATTTCACTATTTTTCCAAGTAAAACAAAAGAGCCTATTACGACTCTTTTCCATTAATGATATCCAAAATATGAATCCAAGTTTCTTTTTTAAAGACATCACGTGAATCCCCATCACCGATACCACTGTAGCCTACCAAGGTCCCAAGATAGACTGCCCCAGCTAGAAGTAAGAGAACAAGTATCACACGAAGCCAAATTGGAAGGATGCGAATTTGAACCCAAAATTGCTTTTTCGGTGGAGTTTCCTCTGCCAGCTTATTTTGCCGTCCGCGTTCTTTACGAGTAGACCGAATTAAAGGCGGTTCGCTCTCCTTCTTTCTTGACTCATTCGAATTCAAGTTGATTCTTTTTTCATCTGTCATATTCTGTACTCCCTAATTGTCCAGTCTTCAGATACCTCCGGATGCAGGTAGCCTAGCCTCTTCGTCTGTCTCATGCACTTCTGAGCCGAACGTTACTATTTTTAAAAATAACTTTTATCGAATGCCGTTAATCAGACCGAGCATCTGGTCCGCAAGCGTCACTGCCCGCGCATTAAATTGATAATTACGCTGCACACTAATGAGATACGTCATCTCTTTCTGTGAGTTGACGTTAGATGCTTCAAGCGCCTGACCTTCCATTCCAATTACGTTTCGCGCAGCACCTTGCAGCTCAGTTAAGACCTGTTGTTGTGTGACGCCAAGATCCGCCAAGTTTTCAGGCAATGCAAAATTCGTTGCCGATAAACGCTGCATCAAGTTTGGTCGTTCCATCACTGTCACAGCAAGTTCAATTGTTTGCGTTGTCCCGTCTGCATTTGTCAGTTGCAAATTCCCACCCGATTTAACCGTATAATTTGTGACATTATCGGAAAATGTGACTGGCAATCCTGCACTGTTTGCAACCGGATAACCCTCACCATTAACAAGCATCACTTGTCCGTTTGCTACTGGAGAAACGTAGAAATTCCCTTGACGCGTATAGACAGTTTGCTCCCCGCCACCATCTGGCATAAGTACGTTGAAATACTGTTTTGGCGTCGTCAGTGCAAAATCTAGTTGACGCCCCGTCGCTTGCAATGTACCCACTTTCCAGTTCATCTGTGATTGACCAAGTACAGCACCTGATCCATAGCGGATACCGAGGGGTGATTGACGCGGCGCGGTGTCTGCTTTGTCATTATTGAATTGTTGGACCAACATTTCTTGGAATTTGGCATCGCTTGCTTTATAGCCATGTGTCGAAATATTCGCTAGATTATTCCCGATTATATCCATTTGACTTTGCAATTGACTCAGTGTATTTGTTGCTGTCGTCATTGTGCGTATCATGCATACCGACTCCTTTCGAATGGCGTGTCATTAGTTGACGCGACCGACTTCCGTGACCGCTTTTTCCATACTGCGGTCATAGGCTTGAAGTATTTTTTGATTGGCCTCGAATGCACGGTACGCAGTAAGCATGTCCGTCATCGTTCGTGCCGCATCGACGTTGGAACCTTCGAGATAACCTTGCTGCATCGAATAAGTAACGCCTGCCATGCCGTTTGCAGCTGCAAGGTTTTCGCCGCCTTCTGTCACGAACATGCCATCTCCCTGCTTGAGAAGCATGTCAGGGCGCTGAGCGAATGAAATACCCAGTGTTGCGACGGCCGTGTTGCCTTCCATAATTACACCTTCATCCGTTAAACGGAAATCATCATTTTGCAAGGCAATCCGTTGCCCATTGTTATCAAGAACATAGGCGCCACCTGCACTGGTCAAAAACCCACTTGGATCAAGCGTGAAGCTGCCGTTCTTTGTATATTGTTCGCTTCCACCTTCATTTTCAAGTCTGAAGAAGATGGCACCTTGAGTCCCAGTTTCTGCATCAATCGGTAAGCGGCCGTCAACCAGTGCGATATCGGTCGTCAGCTCAGTTTCGCGCAATTGTCCTTGCGTGAATAATGGCAGCGTCTCCTGCATGTAAACACCCGTCGAAACTGAACCTACTGGAGATAAGCCCTTCATTTGAAAGCCGTTTTCTGTTGGTATTTTTGCCGTGTTAATACTCGACATATACATTTCTGGAAATGAACGAATCACCGATTGCTCTGCCTTGAAGCCTGGTGTGTTGGCATTAGCCATATTATTCGCCAGCATTTCAGTTCTGCGTTGCTGTGCGATCATCCCTGAGCCGACTGTGTAAAATCCACGGAACATTTGTCCACCTCCTCATCCTTAAAAATTGGTGTTGTTAACGATTAGAGATCTTGTCCATATTCTCCAATAAAATGCCTGTCCCAATTGCAACACAATCGAGCGGATTATCTGAAATGAATACAGGTACTTTCAATTCATCGGCGAGTAATTGGTCGATGCCGTGCAATAACGCACCGCCCCCAGTAAGAAATACGCCACGATCGATTATGTCAGCAGACAATTCAGGCGGTGTTTTTTCTAGGACATTTTTCGCTGCATGCACAATCATATAGATTGATTCTTTCAGTGCTATAGCGATTTCATCTGAATGGATTGTTACTGTGCGGGGAAGTCCCGAAACCATGTCACGTCCCCTAATATCCACCTGTTCTTTTCGACTGCCTGGGAAAACCGTCCCCACATTGAATTTGATATTTTCTGCAGTCCGTTCTCCGATAAGCAATTTATAATGGTGTTTAATATAGTGTGTAATATCGTTGTCAAAAGTATCCCCGGCTACAGTGATAGAACGTGATGTAACGATGTCTCCCATCGATAAAACAGCGACATCCGTTGTACCCCCACCGATATCGACAACCATGTTACCGCTCGGTTGGAAAATATCCATTCCAGCTCCGATTGCTGCAACTTTCGGTTCTTCTTCAAGGTAAATTTTCTTGCCGCCCGATTTTTCAGCGGCTTGTCGAATGGCTTTCTGTTCGACGCTCGTAATGTTTGTCGGACAACAGATAAGTATTCTAGGTTTTGATAAAAACCCTTTAACATCCAATTTATTAATGAAGTGACTAAGCATAGCTTCCGTTACGTCAAAATCAGCGATAACCCCGTCTTTCATAGGTCTAATCGCAATGATATTGGCCGGCGTCCTGCCAACCATTTGTCTTGCTTCTTCTCCGACTGCCAGTACTTTATTCGTATTTTTATCAATCGCCACGACTGACGGTTCGTTTAGAACAATTCCTTTTCCCTTAACGTGTATTAAAACGTTGGCCGTTCCGAGGTCAATCCCAATATCTTTTGCAAACATTGTTTCAGTTTCCCCTTCCACCCGTATCATTGGATATTCCCGTGTATGTATATGCTTCTAACTAATCATTTTACCATAGTTAACTGGCAATGAATATACTTAAGAACTGATTTGAGTGAAAGAACTACTAGAAAGAAGAACGCAGCTTAAGTGCGCACCTCCTGTGGCAATAGTTGCGTGACCTACATCCTGTTGGCCCGTGGCAGGCATAAGACGGGCCGTCGAAGTGGCGGTCTTTTCCACGCAGCCGCACTGACTTATGACCCGAGCCTCTAGGCGCTGAAGCCTAGACAACACGAAAGGCGTATCGCAACGAGTCTGCGATACGCCTTTCATCCCTAACTGGTTCCTACTTTTTTCGTTTCGTTCATCCATTTGACCCTAGTCGCCTCGCCGCCCCGTAAATGTCTGACAGACTTATGATAGGCAAGTATTTTTGCGACTTCTTCAGACAGTGCCACATCGACGTTAGGCAAACGTTCCGTCAAATCTTTGTGGACCGTGCTTTTCGAATAGCCTGTCGCTTTTGCTAACGCCCGTACTGTAAGTCCAGTTTCCAGCAACATTTTTCCGAGGCGCACGCATCGCCTCCGTATTTGCTCGTGCACGCCCTCTTCCTTTCGTATCAGGTCCGATTCTTCCTCTATCTTATGCGATTAATGGGTTTGATATGCGGGCGCTCGTTGAGGGAACGGTTGTTTAGTTAGCGTGCGATTAGGATTGGTTTTATCAAAAAAAAAAGCCACTCCGGATTAATTCGGAAATGGCTTGGAACGTGCGGTTTTAAAATGCAAGATATGTGCGCGGATTGACGGCTACTCCATCTTTTTGTACTTCGAAATTAAGGTGGATACCGACTTTACTATTCCAATCGTTTTCCGTAGCGGTGCCGAGCACTTGACCCTGGTCCACCTCTTCACCTTTTTTAACGAGAATACCTGAGACGGATCGATAGATTGTTTTCAACCCATCTGCATGAGAAAGTATGATTTCATCACCTTTAAATGGGTCTAGCACGATATCCTCCACTGTACCGCTTAACGAAGCGACGACTTCGAATGCCTTGCCTTGTACTGAAATAGTTATGCCTGTGTTCGTCACATAATGCTGGTCGAATACGAGCATTGCACTTTCACGCATGGCTGCATCTGCATTTACATCATAATAATCTTGCAGAATGGCCACGTCATCCAGGAGTGCCTCAGTGAATGGGAATTTGAGCGTCTCCTTTGCTGCGTTCGTCTTGATTGTCAATCCGTCTTCAGGGTCCTTCCCTGCAACGTCTGCAAGTCCTGGGGCATCATCTTTCATGAATGCATTATAACCCCAGATCATGCCAACGAAGACGATTGCGATACCGGAATAGACTATAGGCCAAAACCAGCTTTTTGTCTTTGCACTTTTGTTCTTCTGAGAAGGGGCTTTCGGTTTTTCTTCTCGCATTGTCATCACCTCACTCGCTATTATTTGCAAGTGAAGGAGTTTTTAAACATTGGGAATCAAGTAATGTAAACTTTTTTATTTGCGTGCCTGTGTAATAGTGTAAAAGAATTTTTTCAGCTGTCCATCCTTTCTGAGCATACGCCTCTGCTCCATATTGACTCATGCCAACGCCGTGGCCATATCCTGTCGTTGTTACATGTACGATTTTATTTGTCACATCAAATGCGATATCAAAGTCCGTTGATGCTAGTCCCAATAATTCACGCACTTCCCTGCCGCTCGCTTGGAATCCGGGAGTTACGACTTTTTGGACACGGCCTGTTGGATTGCGCACAAGTTGTAATGATCTGAAGCTATCGGCATCCCACTTGCCGCCGATTGTTTTATTCCATTTGGCAAGCGTCATTTCGGCTGTTCGTTTTACTTTTGCCTCAACGTCCCCCTCCCCGGGACTTTCCACACTTTGTAAATAGGGAATATCATTGCCGCTAAAGTTTTGTGCTGTCTCAGTCTTCCCATTAGATGTGGAAAAAAACATGGCTGATATCATTTTGTCTTGATAAACAATGGTATCTCCCGCAGTCGCTTCCACTGCTGCACGCACTTTCTTTTCATTACGCTTAAATTCTTTCCCCCATCGCTCTTTCCGTTTCGCTTCTGAAGAATAGACTTGTGCAGATACATCAGTAGCAATTGGTTTAGTGCCGTTAGCCGTTGTCTGGAGTGCGTATGTACGAGCCGCAATTGCTTGAGCTTTCAGCGCCTCTTTCTGGAACGTGGCAGGCATCTCAGCTGCAACGACCCCTACTACATACTCTTCAAGCGAGATTGGCTTGTCCGCACCGGCAATAATGATGTCGACGGGGCAGAGTTCCACTTTCTGTTCTCCGGGTTCTTTGACTTTTTCAGGCGTCTGTCTCAATACAAAAGGGATGAAAAATAGGAGTATGATGAATAATGCTGTTAGTAGTTTGTCCATGATTAATTATATGAATCATATTGGGTTTTATTCCTGCTTTTTTGGACATACTAGCAAAAGTGCAGGAGGCCATCTAAGTGCTTAACGTCTCGCCAAAGAAATTACATAAAATGAGATGCGAAAAAGGCCGCAGTCGATTCTCTACAGCCTTTTCCAGATACGTATTGATTTTGATTAAACGAGTTGTGCTGATTTTTCCGTTTGCATTTCCGGTGAAACACGGACGATATCTGCTCCAAGAGCCGCAAGTTTTCCGTGGAAATTTACATATCCGCGGTCAAGATGCTCCAGTTCAGTAACTCGTGTTACGCCTTCCGCTACAAGTCCTGCAAGAATAAGGGCTGCAGCTGCACGAAGATCCGTAGCCGCCACTTCAGCGCCTTGAAGTTTAGATGGTCCTGAAATAATAACCGACCGACCTTCAATTTTAACAGAAGCATTCATACGCCGGAATTCCTCAACGTGCATAAAACGATTTTCAAAAACAGTTTCAGTTAAAATACCAGTGCCCGTCGAAGTTAGCATAAGCGCCATCATTTGGGACTGCATATCTGTCGGGAAGCCTGGATGTGGCATTGTTTTCAAGTCTACGGATTTTAAAGGAAGTTGTGCAGTAACACGAACTCCTTCATCTAAATCTGTAATGACGACGCCCATTTCACCCAATTTGGAAATAAGCGCAGCATTATGCTCAGGTACAGCATTTTCTATGATGACATCGCCACCTGTAATTGCAGCTGCTACCATGAAAGTACCTGTTTCGATACGATCCGGTATAATATGATGAATTGTGCCGTGTAATTTATTGACGCCTTCGATTCGGATATTGTCCGTACCAGCTCCAACAACTTTACCGCCCATTTCATTAATAAAATTGGCAAGGTCTACAATTTCAGGTTCTTTCGCTGCGTTTTCAATGATTGTCGTTCCTATAGCCAATGCCGCTGCAGTCATGATATTTTCAGTTGCACCGACACTTGGAAAATCAAGATAGATCTTGGCACCTTTCAAACCGTTTTCTGCTTTCGCTTCAACGTGTCCGTGGCCAAATGTAATTTCTGCTCCCATCGCTTCGAAGCCTTTTAAATGTTGGTCAATTGGACGTGATCCGATTGCACAACCACCTGGAAGTGCAACGCGTGCGAAACCATTACGCGCAAGAAGTGGACCCATAACAAGAATAGATGCACGCATTTTCCGTACATATTCGAACTGTGCTTCACTAGAAAGCGTACCCGAAGAATCAATAATAACTTCATTCAATTTCGGCGTGTAGTCCACTCTAGCATTTAAACTTTTCAGTACTTGGTTTATTGTCCCAACGTCTGATAGATTTGGAACGTCACGAATTATGTTTACACCTTCAGATGCAAGAAGTGCAGCCGCCAGTATTGGCAATACTGCATTTTTAGCGCCTTCGACACGGACGCTTCCTTTAAGAACACGTCCACCGTTGATAATTATTTTATCCAAAACAAGTCCCTCCGACTCCTAAGTTGTAGCCAAACATTTTGTAGTTATATATTATTTTTTGCAAAAAATTCATCATCAAAACATATACTATTCTACAGTGCACTTGCTTATTAAACAAGTAACGTCTGGTCTATTTTTCCGACTAAGCGCCAAGTAGTTTATACTATGTTCACTTATCCCGTCTTGTGTCAAAATGTCTCCCCGCTTGTCATTTAAGTTCCCCATAATTAGTCATAACAAACCTTATTTTAACACAAAGTGATGAATTTCATGTCATCGCCCCGAATACGAACCTCATCGTCCAGCTTTAGTGGTATTCCTTACGGAAACATACTAAGGCTTTTTCATATTCGCGGCGACTACATGTATCATTTCTACTCATCGTACAAAAAGTACATGTATTGAATCGAAGTCAACAGTTTAGCTGAACATAAACGGAAGTCTTCCTGACCAATAGGATAGCTCTAAAAAGAAATTTGATACTGCCCAACCCATTAAAATACTTAGTAAAATGAACAATAATTGCGCTTGGAAGACACGGTGCTTTTTAATAATTTTTTCTGGCATGATTGCCTGTAGTGCATAAAATGAAATCGCTATAAAAAAAGTATGCGATACAATGGCCAACAGTGGTTGAAATGCTATGATGTCGCCCATTCGACGCCCTCCTTTGTTCATTAAGTTAGAAAAGACGCATTGGTTTGATTACATTGAAAAGGCGAACAGAAGAATTTTTTCCCCTGTCCGCCAACATCAACAACTCATTTTTTTCTTGTTTCGTAGACATCGATACGATTGAGGGCACGTTTTAAATCTAGTTCCGCCAATTCGTGTTCTCTGCCTTCTTTTTTTGCCCGAAGTGTTTCTTCTGCTTGTCCCGCCGCCTTTTTAGCACGGACGATATCAATAGAAGAAGCCAGTTCTGCACTTTGTGCTAAAACAGTGACAACATCCGGACGGACTTCGATGAAACCGCCATGAACGGCAATATGTTCCGTCGAATCATCCTTCTGCAGGCGAAGCCCACCGATTTGAAGCGGTGCAACCATCGCGATGTGGCCGGGAAGGATCCCGATTTCACCTGTTTCAGTAACTGCGATGATCATGTTCGCTTCAGTTTCAACAACAGGGCCGTCGGGAGTGACGATATTGACTTTAATTGTCTTCATTTGTTTCCCTCCTGGTCCCTTCTAAATCAAATCCGCCGAAGGCTTAAATTTAATTCAGAAGGGGTTTGAATCCTGCTGAATTAAATTAAACTTCTACACCCATACTTTTCGCTTTTGCAATAACTTCCTCGATGCGACCGACAAGTCGGAATGCATCCTCAGGAAGGTGGTCATACATACCTTTAAGGATGTCGCTGAAGCCTTTGATTGTTTCAGCTACTTGTACGTAAGATCCTTTTTGTCCTGTAAACTGTTCAGCAACGTGGAAGTTTTGTGATAGGAAGTTCTGGATACGACGTGCGCGTCCAACCAACTGCTTATCTTCTTCGCCAAGTTCATCCATACCTAGGATAGCGATGATATCTTGGAGCTCACGGTAACGCTGAAGTGTCTGCTGCACTTGACGTGCAACTGCGTAATGCTCTTCACCAACGATTTCCGGGCTTAGTGCGCGGGAAGTCGATGCAAGTGGATCCACAGCTGGGTAGATACCCATTTCAGATAGTTTACGCTCAAGGTTCGTCGTTGCGTCAAGGTGAGCAAACGTCGTAGCAGGAGCCGGGTCAGTATAGTCATCCGCTGGTACGTAGATTGCTTGGATTGACGTAACTGAACCAAGGTTTGTAGATGTGATACGTTCCTGAAGCATACCCATTTCCGTTGCCAGTGTCGGTTGGTAACCAACAGCTGATGGCATACGGCCAAGTAGTGCAGAAACTTCTGATCCAGCTTGTGTAAAGCGGAAGATATTATCGATGAATAGAAGTACGTCCGCGCCTTGTTCGTCACGGAAATATTCTGCCATTGTAAGACCAGTTAGTGCAACACGCATACGTGCGCCAGGTGGCTCGTTCATTTGACCGAATACCATTGCCGTTTTCGTGATAACGCCAGAATCAGTCATTTCGTAGAACAAGTCATTACCTTCACGTGTACGTTCTCCAACGCCTGCGAATACGGAAATACCACCGTGTTCTTGAGCGATGTTGTTGATCAATTCCTGAATAAGAACTGTTTTCCCTACACCGGCACCACCGAAGAGACCGATTTTACCACCTTTAATATAAGGTGCTAGTAGGTCAACAACTTTAATACCTGTTTCAAGAATTTCAACTTCAGTTGAAAGGTTTTCAAATACTGGAGCTAAACGGTGAATTGGGTCGCGGCGTTCTGATGCTGGAACTTCCTCACCAAGGTCGATAATTTCTCCAAGTACGTTAAATACGCGTCCTAATGTAATGTCACCAACTGGGACAGTAATCGCAGAACCCATATCATCAACTACAGAACCACGTTGTAGACCGTCTGTTGAAGACATCGCAATAGTACGTACAGAATCATCCCCGAGGTGTAGCGCGACTTCAAGTGTCAACGTTTCAGGCTCAGCGTTTGGACGTTCAATTTGGACCTTCAGTGCGTTATAGATAGCTGGAAGCTGACCGTCTTCGAACTTGACGTCAACAACCGGACCCATTACTTGAAGAACATGTCCTTTATTCATACTTTTTCCCTCCTGTCTTACTCTTTGCCGTGCAGTGTCCACTCTTATTCAAGAGCAGCGACGCCGCCAACGATCTCCGTAATTTGTTGCGTGATCGCAGCTTGTCGTGCACGGTTGAATGAAAGTGTTAAAGAATCTATCAAATCAGCTGCATTATCAGTAGCAGTTTTCATTGCTGTCATACTGGAAGCATGTTCACTCGCTTTTCCGTCAATTACAGCTCCATAAATAAGGCTTTCCGCGTATTGTGGAAGAAGCACTTCAAGAATTGCTTCGCCTGAAGGCTCAAACTCATATGAAGTAGTAGCGGCAGTCGATGTGATGTCAGTGAGCGGAAGCAATTTCTTTTCCGTCACTTCACTTGCGATGGCAGAAACGAAGTGGTTGTAGTACAGGTACACTTCGTCATACTCGCCTTCTGTGAACATGCCAACAGCACGCTTCGCGATATCTTTTATTTCGTCGAAAGAAGGATGGTCAGATAGACCGACCTTACTTTCAGCTATGTTGAAACCTAGTCTTTCGAAATAGTCGTGGCCTTTTTGTCCGATTGAAATGATGCTCACTTCTTCTTTTGAAGCGTGACGCGTTTCAATCGCACGTTTTGCGATACGTAGGATGTTAGCATTGTAACCCCCAACGAGTCCACGGTCTGATGTAATCACGATATAACCTGTCTTTTTGACCGGTCTACTAATCATCATCGGATGACTCAAGTCACTTGTTCCAGCTGCGATTGAACCTACAACTTCTTGGATTTTTTCCATGTACGGGATGAACGCTTTCGCATTCAGCTCGGCACGGCTTAATTTAGAAGCGGAGACCATTTGCATTGCTTTCGTAATCTGACTTGTCTTTTTCGTCGATTTAATACGGTTTTCTATGTCGCGTAAAGATGCCATTGGCAATTCTCACCACCTTTTGTTTTTTTAATCATTTTGACGCTTTCCGTCAAAGATGATTCCATTGACGTTCTTCGTCAAAATGATTCCAACTAGAATTATTCAGAACGTGCGAAGATCTTCTTGAATGCGTTGAGTGCTGTTGCCATCAATTCATCGGCTGGAAGGTCTTTCGTTGTACGAATATGATCTAAAACGTCAGTGTGGTTAGTTTCAAGCCAGCTTAAAAGTTCTGCTTCGAAACGAAGAATATCTTTGACAGCAATATCGTCAAGGAATCCACGTGTCAATGCGTAAAGAACCATAACCTGTTGCTCAACTTTAAACGGTTTGTTCAAGTCTTGCTTCAAGATTTCAACTGTACGCGCTCCGCGGTCAAGTTTCGCTTGAGTTGCAGAATCAAGGTTTGATCCGAATTGTGAGAACGCTTCTAGCTCACGGTATGCCGCAAGGTCTAGACGTAGTGTACCCGCAACTTTTTTCATTGCTTTGATTTGCGCTGATCCACCAACACGGGAAACGGAAAGACCGGCGTTAATCGCTGGACGTACACCCGAGAAGAATAGGTCAGATTGAAGGAAAATTTGTCCATCAGTGATAGAAATTACGTTCGTTGGAATATAAGCAGAGATATCTCCAGCTTGTGTTTCAACGAATGGCAATGCCGTGATAGAACCTGCACCAAGTGTGTCATTCAACTTCGCTGCGCGTTCAAGTAAACGAGAGTGAAGATAGAAAACATCACCAGGATAAGCTTCACGGCCTGGAGGACGACGAAGTAGCAAAGAAAGTTCACGGTATGCCGCTGCTTGTTTAGATAGATCATCATAAACGATTAGAACGTGCTTACCATCGAACATAAATTCTTCAGCCATTGTTATTCCTGTGTAAGGAGCAAGGTATAGTAATGGTGATGGTTGTGAAGCAGAAGCCGTAACAACGATTGTGTAATCAAGTGCGCCGTTTTTACGAAGTGTTTCAACAACACCACGAACTGTTGATTCTTTTTGTCCGATTGCTACATAAATACAAATCATATCTTGGTCAGCTTGGTTCAAAATTGTATCAATTGCAACTGTCGTTTTACCTGTTTGACGGTCACCGATGATCAATTCACGCTGTCCACGGCCGATTGGTACAAGTGCATCAATCGCTTTAATACCCGTTTGTAGTGGTTCATGAACGGATTTACGCGCCATAACCCCTTGTGCTGGGCTTTCAATTGGACGTGTTTTTGTTGTATTGATCGGACCTAATCCATCAACTGGTTGCCCAAGTGGATTAACAACGCGTCCGATTAATTCTTTTCCGACAGGAACTTCCATAATACGGCCTGTTCGACGTACTTCATCGCCTTCTTTGATGTCTGTGTAAGGCCCTAGGATAACGATACCAACGTTGTTCGCTTCCAAGTTTTGAGCCAGACCCATGACGCCAGTTGAGAACTCTAAAAGTTCCCCAGCCATGACGTTGTCGAGGCCATGAGCACGTGCGATACCGTCACCAATTGCGATAACTGTACCGACTTCGCTCACTTTCATCTCAGATTGATAATTTTCAATCTGCTGTTTTATGAGAACACTGATTTCCTCAGCTTTGATGCTCATGCATGTCACCCCTCAAATTTCAGATTTATGAACCGATAAGATCCCGTTTCAGTCGCTCAAGCTTCGCGCTTACGCTGCTGTCGTAGATAATGTTACCAATTTGAAGACGGATGCCTCCAAGTAAGCTCGGATCGATGATGTTTTCAATTCGCAATGCTGATTTACCAATCTTTTTCGCGAACGCAGTAGAGATAGCTTGGCTTTCATCCACTGTAAGCAGACGTGTAGAATACACTTTCGCGTCAGCGATGCCTGCTGCGTCATTCGCATAAGCGATAAACTCGTTAACAAGGTTTACAACCTCGTCCATGCGTTTTTTGTCGAGCATTAGGAATAATGTATTCAAAATGAGCTGGTTCGCACCCTTGAATAGATCTGCCATAAGCTCTTTCTTTTTTGCTGCTTTTAATCTCGGTGATTGAAGTAATTGACCAAGCTCTTTATTTGTTTGGAAAACTTTTTTCAATTCAATTAGATCTTCTTGAATTGCGCCAGTTTGTCCGTTTTTTTGTGCTAGTTCAAACAATGCTTGTGCATAGCGTTTTGCTACAACCGATTGGCTCATCGGCCTTCGCCTGCCTTCGCAATCGTTTCTTCGATCAATGCGCGATTATCTTCCTCGGAAATTTCTTTACCGAGAACTTTAGACGCTGCAAGGATAGAAAGAGATACGAATTCTCCGCGAACTGCCGCGATAGCTTTGTCTTTTTCAGATGCAATTTCAAGAGTTGCCTCTTCTTTCATACGACCTACTTCTGAACGAGCTGCTGTGATGATTTCGGCACGTTGAGTATCGCCTTGCTTACGGGCATTCTCAACAATCGCCTGAGCGTTAGTACGCGCTTCATTCAACAGGTTACGTTGTTCTTCAAGAATTTTTTGTGATTCTGCGCGGCTCTTTTCAGCCGATTCGATTTCATTTGCGATCAACTCAGCACGTTGATCCATGATACCCATAAGTGGGCCCCAAGCAAACTTCTTCAGAAGAAGCATGAGAATCGTGAAAAACGAAAGTGTGACGATAATGTCACCTAGGTTTAGTTTGAGTACGCCGTTCAGACTTGCTAAGAATCCTTGATCGGCTGAATCTGCTGCCAATAGGACGAAGGTATCCAAAAACACGATTGTTTCACTCCCTTCAAGAGCTTATAGTTCATCAAATATAGTTAGTTTTACTTTATTTCATAAGTTGTGTTACGCATATTTCTCCATAAAGGAATGGCGAAGGACTTTGTAGTGCGCTCTTCGCCATTTTGTTAATGTTGGTAATTATTATTTGTTCATAACGATGAACGCTACTACTACTGCGATAATAGGAATCGCCTCAACTAGTGCAACACCGATGAACATTGTTGTTTGAAGAACGCCACGTGCTTCTGGTTGACGCGCGATTCCTTCAACTGTTTTTGAAACGATAAGACCGTTACCGATACCTGCACCAAGTGCACCAAGACCGATTGCGATTGCCGCTGCTAAAAGACCCATAGTATAATTTCCTCCTAATATTTTCGAGTTTTTTTTGTTTGTTCACCCGTTAAACGGGCAGTATATGTTTAATGGTCTGTTTTGACTTTATGCGCCATATAGACCATCGATAACATAACAAAGATGAATGCTTGGATAGCTCCGATAAAGAGCGAGAATCCTTGCCAAGCGAGTGCTGGAACTAGGGCGCCGACAAAGCCGTATACGCTTCCTGCTCCAAGTGTTGCAAGAAGACCTAATAGGACCTCACCTGCATAGATATTACCGTAAAGACGCAGACCAAGTGTCAGCGTATTTGCAAACTCCTCAATGACTTTCAATGGGGCCATAAATGGCATTGGCTTTAAATAGCTATTCCCATATTCTTTGAGGCCTAACAATTTGATACCATAGTAATGCGATAGCACAACGACCATTGCAGCAAGCGTCAACGTAACTGTTGGATCTGCTGTTGGTGATTTCCACCAAAGTTTATGATCGTATTGAATCGAGAATGGTAGTCCGATTACGTTGGCTACGAAAACAAACATTAATAGCGTTATTCCAAGTACATGGAATCGACCGCCTGTTTTCCAGTCCATGTTGTTCTTGATAATACCTTTTACGAAATCCATGATCCATTCCATAAAGTTCTGCATACCCGTGGGTTTCAGCTGCATTTTTCGTGTTGCAAAGAATGCAATAAGGAATACAATCAGGCACGTGATGAAAAGCATTAGGACGTTTGACAAGTTGAATGTCAATCCGAGCCATTCTATCGTCGGATTTTCATGGTTCACGTTTCGTTCACCTCCCTTTCACAATCGGTTTAAGCTTTTTCTACGAAAAAGAAAAGTTCGATGTTCGCTCTTTTCTACGAAAAAGCTTTAATGGTTTTTTGTACGGAATATAATCCCATCAGCCAATAGCAGGATGTAAGGAATCATAAGCCCGATAACCGAACTAACCAGGTTAAAATGTTCCGGCAGCGAAATCGCGACTGCCGCCGCAGCCACACCGGATGCGAAACGCATCATCGTTCCGAGTGATGCTCTTTTCTTACCCTCCGTAAAAATCTTGTCGAATCTTTCCATTCTACGGACAAGAATCCAAAAATTATACAATCCGAACAGAGATCCGAGAATTAATCCTGCGAAAATCGGTTTCAAATCAGTTAATGCCCACCCTAGAACGAACAATGCGAGCAAAAAAAAGAGAACCTTCCTTTGCTTTTTATGAATTTCTTGCAATGTTTGCATAGTAGGCGATTCTCCTGATTCGTATTTCCAAATTGTATGGAGCCTTGCAACTTCGATTGAGATAAGGCTTAGTAGCAAGCAAATCACAAGGAAAAGCGGGGTAGTCCCGTTTCGCTGTCCAGCCAGTTATTTGTCCAGTCTAAGCAGGCCGCTTACACTATTCTTGGCGAGACTCTGAAAAGGGTGGAACCTGTAAGTTTTGCGAGTATTGTCGAATGGAAGGCAATTCGGCAGATGCTACGTTAAATCAAATGCATGATGCTATTTAAGCCTCTGCACATCCGTCAAAAAACGATAGGATATTAGCAAAGCCTTAACATTCACATTATGTTGCCGTTTCATATATGAAAACCCTATCATTCTTACCCTTTGTAAGCATACAATAGGCATATTTTGATGTCAATTGATTACAGTGAAATTTTTCACAAACTCTTCACATTGTCAAACATTCGACAAAATTGGATGATTAGTTGACGTATATTTAATGTATTGGGTTGCCCATTAGAGGTTTCCCTCTTTTTGGCATGGAGTGACGTGATAGTTATTGGGGCGGGCCATGACTAACTTGGCAAGAGCCATCACTAACTTCCGGTTTGCCATGACTTCCAATGGCCGTAAAAAAATACGACCGGATTGACCCGGTCGTCGTGCTGGTTGTTAGTTTATAGAAGATAAGTACTTTTTCAACGCTTCGACAATTCGTTCGGAAGCGTGTCCGTCTCCGTATGGATTGGAGGCTTTTGCCATTCTGCTGTATTCTGCTTCGTCGGTTAAAAGTTCATCCGTCAAAGTGAAGATTATTTCTTCATCCGTGCCAGCCAGTTTTAGTGTCCCCGCTTCGATACCTTCCGGACGTTCCGTTGTATCGCGCAAGACGATAACCGGTTTACCGAGTGAAGGTGCTTCTTCTTGGATACCACCCGAGTCCGTCAAGATAATGTGTGAACGTGCTGCAAAATTGTGGAAATCGACAACTTCAAGCGGTTCGATTAGATGAATACGGTCGTTGTTGCCAAGAAGTTCGTCAGCCACTTCACGCACTGCCGGATTCATGTGAACAGGATAGATAACTTGGATATCATCATGCTTCGCAAGTAACCGATTAATCGCACGGAACATATTGCGCATTGGTTCGCCAAGATTTTCGCGACGATGTGCAGTCAGTAAGATTAGTCTGTCCGTTCCGATCTTATCGAGAACTGGATGTGAGTACTCTTCACGCACTGTCGTTTGAAGCGCATCAATCGCGGTATTTCCTGTGATATAGATGCGGTCTTCTGACTTTCCTTCGGCTATCAAATTGCGGGCCGATTGTTCTGTCGGTGAAAAATGAAGGTCAGCAATGACGCCTGTTAGCTGCCTATTCATTTCTTCCGGATACGGCGAATATTTATCCCACGTACGAAGTCCCGCTTCAACATGTCCAACCGAAACTCGGTTATAAAACGCTGCGAGGCTGCCGATGAAAGTTGTCGACGTATCTCCGTGGACAAGTACGATATCAGGCTGTGCTTCTTTCATGATGCGGTCAAGTCCTTCGAGTCCGCGTGTTGCAACATCGACAAGCGTTTGCCGATCTTTCATGATATTAAGATCAAAATCTGGAGTGATACCGAATGTGTGTAGCACTTGGTCCAGCATTTCACGATGTTGCGCTGTAACCGTCACAATCGATTCGATGTCGTCCGAATGCTTTTGTAATTCCAACACAAGCGGAGCCATTTTAATAGCTTCCGGTCTTGTACCGAAAATCGTCATTACTTTCCATTTCTTTGTCAAAATCTTCACGCCTTTCAACTCATTTTGTTCCGAATAAACGGTCGCCGGCATCGCCAAGTCCTGGTACGATGTAGCCTTTTTCATCCAACTTTTCATCCATCGCAGCGATATAAATATCCACGTCAGGATGTGCTTCTGTCAATGCTTTCACGCCTTCTGGAGCAGCAATTAGGCACATGAACTTAATGTTTTTCGCACCGCGGCTCTTCAATGATTCGACCGCCGCAATTGCAGATCCGCCCGTTGCAAGCATCGGATCGACAAGAATGAAATCACGTACCGCTACATCAGAAGGTAGTTTTACGTAATATTCGATGGGTTGCAATGTTTCAGGATCACGGTAAAGACCAATATGTCCTACTTTTGCTGCTGGAATTAATTTTAGTATTCCATCTACCATTCCAATACCTGCGCGCAAGATCGGTACGATTCCGAGCTTCTTACCTGCAAGTACGTTCGATTGAGCTTTACAAACCGGTGTTTGAACTTCCACTTCCTGAAGTGGTAGTTCACGCGTGATTTCGTAAGCCATAAGTGTCGCTACTTCATCGACAAGTTCACGGAATTCTTTCGTTCCTGTCTTGATATCACGTATGTACGTAAGTTTATGTTGGATAAGTGGATGGTCAAAAACATGTATTTTCGGCATTATTATTCGCCCCTTTATTAGAATGTCCTGTTCATTATAACAGATACTTTCCAGTTCAGGCACGCTAGACAACTGACTACTTATATGTCTAACTATTCAGCAAGCAATCGCTCAATTTCTTGCAAAGGCATTGGCTTGTAATAATAGAAACCCTGCCCGACTTTACAGCCTAGATTACGTAAAATCTCAATATGTCTCTCCTCTTCGATTCCTTCCGCAACTGTTCTCAAATTGAGGTTTTCAGCCAGTTGAATAATTGTTCTGACGACAGCAAGCGTGCCTGGTTCATCGAGCGCACTTATGAAGCTTCGATCAATCTTTAATTCGCAAAGAGGCAATTGAGGCAAATAGCTGAGCGATGAATAGCCTACGCCAAAATCATCGACGGATATTTCGAACCCTGCTGCATTTAGTGTATGGAAAATCAACTTCGCCTTTTGTAAATCAACGAGTCCGATACTCTCCGTCATTTCCAACATAATATACTTGGGTGAAAGGTCATAGTTAGTAGTCAGCTTTATTAATTTCTCGACGAAAGTGCAGTCAAAGAAATGGTGGACAGAAATATTGACGGCCACCTGATACATCTTTTCACCTGACTGTTCCCGTTTTTGCTGCCATTCCATCACTTTCGATAAAATAATAATTTCCAGATCAATGATTTTCCCCATATTTTCAGCGGCGGGGATGAACAGATTTGGTGGAACTGGACCTAATACGGATGAGAACCATCGAGCAAGTGCTTCGAAGCCGATGATTTCTCCATCTTTTAAATTGACTTTTGGCTGAAGATAGACATCGATTTCCTGCGCAAGAAGCGCCTTTGATAATTCGTTGAATATCCTCATTTCTTTTACCGATTCCTCATTGTGCAAACCCCTGTAAAATGACATTGCATTGCCCGGTTTCTTTTTCGAGTCTGACATGGCTATGTCGGCGCGGCGTAACAGTTCCTCTTCACTAGTATGGTCACCTTTGGAAAATGAAATACCAATTTTCAACGTGATGAACATTTCTTGTCCTGCAACAATGAATGGCTCCGCAACACTTTTACCTAATTCGACAAGGAAGGTATCTCCATCACCTTCGCCGCTATCGCCAGTCATTACGAGTGATGCACTTGAAAAACGCCCGATATAATTCAGTTTTTCGTTGCCCACTTTACCAATTCGTTTACCTAGCTGGATGAACAGTTCATCAGCCGCATCTCTTCCATACAGATCAACAATTTTGGCATATTCGGCTGGTTCTATGACAGCAACAAAATGTTCTCCGCCATCCGAGATATTACGTTTTAGTTTATCCAAAAATGCATAACGGTTTGGCAAACCAGTTTCTGGATCTGAAAACGCAAGTCTTCGGTACTGTTCCTGTTGTTCGTAATAGGATTTTGCCAGTTGAATCAGGGGCGGCAGTTTCTCTAAAAACTGCATTTGGGTTTCAGTAGGTATGCCTGGCTTCCTCATGCAAACCGTGAATACGCCGTTAAGGTTCCCCTCACTATCATGTATAGGTACCGACCAACTTGCGTTGTAATCAAACATCGAACTTACACTTAATCTTCTAACCCACTCAGGATTGTCTAAAATATTTTCAACAATACCCAATTCTTCAGGAATTTCGTCTCCAACAGTTGATGCATTAATCAGCATTTCTTGCAGGAACGATTCAGGGACCGACCCCGCAGCTCCAACAGTCCAGCTACCATTCTTTTCCTTGAAAAGGATGGAGCAAATTGAGCCCGCAAGAAAGTACGATTCGATTACATCACATATTTTTTGCAGTAGATCGCCAAGCTCTACTCCAGCATTAATGCCAGTAAATATTTTTTCTTGCAGTTTAAGCAAGGATTCATCTTTTTTCCGTTCTGTCACATCAAGAATGAAAGAAGCAGTAAATAAAATATTCCCACTGCTGTCGACTATCGGTTGGATGACGAGTTCATTCCAAAAAGGGGTCCCGTCTTTTTTATAGTTAAGAATTTCTGCATTCGCAGGCATACCACTATGTAGTTTTTGATCAATTTCACTTATGAGATCCATGTCCGTTTCTTCACCATGCAAAAAACTCAGATTGCGCCCTACTACTTCTTCAGATGAAAAACCTGTTATAGCTGTGAATACTTCATTGACAAAAATGACGGGATCATCCCCCGCACCTGGATCTGTTACGATGAAACCTGTCTGGAAGCGGCTCCCAAACCGTTGGAGCCACCTGATCAAAGTTGTCTTTTCCTCAGAAACCCCAGTACTTATTTGAGGACGGTTCATTGTAGTTCTCCCCCTATAATTACAGCTAACAGATAAACCAAAAAAACAAGCCGCCATCCATATTGATAGCGGCTTATTCTTTAGATATTATGCATATAGCGGAAATTTGTCCGTCAATGCAACAACGCGTTGCTGAGCTTCTTTTTTCACAGCTTCGTCTTCATGATTTTTCAGAACTGCTGCCATGATTGATGCGATTTCTTTCATTTCTTCTTCCTTAAAGCCACGTGTTGTAACAGCTGGTGTTCCAAGTCGAATCCCCGATGTGACAAACGGACTTTCAGTGTCGAATGGAATCGTGTTTTTGTTCGTAGTGATGCCAACTTCATCTAGTGCGTGCTCTGCAATTTTACCCGTGATTTCAAGTGAACGCAGGTTAAGCAAAACCAAATGGTTATCTGTTCCGCCGGATACGATGTCAACACCTTCAGCTATTAGCGCTTCAGCCAATGCTTTAGCATTACTTTTCACTTGTTGAATATATGTTTTGAATTCCGGTTTCTGTGCTTCGCCAAATGCAACCGCTTTTGCAGCGATGACGTGCATCAATGGTCCACCCTGAACTCCTGGGAAGATTGATTTATCAAGTTTACGACCAAATTCCTCTGTAGAAAGAATAAGACCACCGCGTGGCCCGCGTAATGTTTTATGTGTTGTCGAAGTGACGAAATGTGCATGTGGAACTGGATTTTGATGTTCGCCGACTGCTACAAGCCCTGCGATATGCGCCATGTCGACGAATAAGTACGCGCCCACTTCATCCGCAATTTCACGGAACTTAGCAAAATCAATTTCACGTGGATAGGCACTTGCACCCGCTACGATCATTTTAGGTTTATGCTCAAGCGCTTTTTGACGGACATCTTCGTAGTCAATAAGCTCATCTTCCTTGCTCACTCCGTAATCTACAAAGTTGTACAATTTGCCCGAGAAGTTAACTGGGCTTCCGTGTGTCAAGTGACCGCCGTGTGAAAGATTCATACCAAGAACTGTATCCCCAGGCTCAAGTACAGCAAAATAGACAGCCATATTTGCTTGCGCACCAGAGTGCGGCTGAACGTTTGCATATTCCGCGCCGAAGATTTCTTTTACGCGGTCACGTGCGATATTTTCAACAACGTCAACATGTTCGCAGCCACCGTAGTAGCGTTTGCCAGGGTAACCTTCTGCGTATTTGTTCGTTAGATAAGAACCTTGCGCTTCCATAACTGTTTCTGTTACGAAGTTTTCAGATGCAATCAATTCGATGTTTGATTGTTGACGCTTTTTCTCCGCCATAATCGCTTCGTATACTGCCTCATCTTCACGTTGTACGTTGCCCAATTTGTTCAATTCCATATTCTCATTCCCCTTCATTATCTATTTTATTGTCCAGTCTACAGCGGCCAGACGCTCGGGGTCGCAAGGCATTTTGCTGTGGGGGCTGAAGAACGCCTCCTCGCAAACCGTCTTGCGCCTGTCGCGTCTATGCGAGCCGCTTCCGCTATTCTTTATATGTTGCACGTTCTCCACCAATTAACTTCGGCCTTGTTGTTGCGACCGTGACAACTGCATTGCCGATTTTCCCGATTGATGTACGTAAAGGGACAGCAACCCGCTTCAAATGCATGCCAATTAATGTTTGTCCAATATCGATGCCTGCACTAGCGCGAATTTCCTCTACAACTACAGGGTCATTCATATGCTGATAAGCGTAGGCCGACATTGAACCTCCCGCATGTATCATTGGGATAACTGAAACTGGCTCAAGCATGAACTTTTCGGCCGCATGACGTTCAATTGTCAGCGCCCTGTTAATATGTTCACACCCTTGGAATGCAAGAATTAGTTTATGTTTTTCGGCAAAATCTGTTAAGGGTTCGTATAGCGCTTTTCCAATTTCAAGCGCGCCTCCAGTGCCGATTCGTTTGCCGGCAATTTCAGAGGTCGAGCAGCCGATGACGAAAATTGTGCCCGGTATAAGGTCTGTCTGTTCAGCCATTTCTGCTAACAGTTGCTCAAGTTGAAGCTTCCATAAATTCAAAGCATCCACTTTATACCCACCTACCTTCCGCTTTTCATGGTGTCTAGCTACAGCGCCTAGCCCCTGGGCCCGCAGGAAGCGGGTCATGCAGCTGTTGCGACAGGATGTCGCGAACTTAGGCTGCCTTCCTCTGTCGCTTCAGACCTTTAGATTAAGGCAAAGATCACCTTTATCTTCAGGTCCTCCAGCGCTTGTCGGGGCTGTACAGGCGCTTAGGCCCACACGAAGTGGGTCATGCAGTCGTTGCGACACGATGTCGCGAACTTAGACTGCCTTCCTTTAAAATCAGTCTTCAAGTTCCATCAATTTACCAATACGGCGCTCGTGGCGTCCACCTTCAAATTTCGTGTTTAGCCAAGCAGTTGCTACTTCCCTTGCGTGTCCTGGTCCGATAACGCGTTCGCCCATCGCAAGGATGTTTGAATCGTTATGCTGCCTTGTCGCTTTCGCGCTAAAGACATCATGGACAAGCGCACAACGGATGCCTTTTACTTTATTCGCCGCAATTGACATGCCGATTCCTGTTCCGCAAATAACAATACCTCGGTCAAATTTACCCGATGCCACCCCATTCGCGACCGGTGCTGCAAAGTCCGGATAGTCAACGGACTCATTCGAATCTGGGCCATAATCTACAAATTCCAACCCGAGTTCTGCCAATAATTTGATTATCTCATGACGAAGATTGTTTCCGCCATGGTCTGAAGAAATCGCGATTTTCACAGGATCCCTCTTTTCTTAATATACACACAACTCATTCTATCATTTTTCAACAAAAAAACACAGCCAGATGAAAATTTGGGCTGTGTTTCGTATTTTTTTATGCTTTGATCCGGCGGCCGCTTCCGCTTTTCGTCGTGTCTAGCTACAGCAGCCAGACGTTAAGGTCATAAGGCGCCTCAGCTATGTGGCAAAGAACGCCACTTCGCAGATCCGTCTTATGCCTGTCACGTCTTAACGGCTGCTTCCGCTTTTCATTGTGTCTAGCTACTGCAGCCAGACGCTCGGAGGCCCACAGGATGTGGGTTACGTAGCCGTTGCCGCAGGACGCGGCGATACTTAGGCTAGGTTCCTTGAAAGGCGGCTCAGCTTTGTGGCCAAGAACGCCACACCGCAGATCCGCCTTATGCCTGTCGCATCTTAACGGCTGCTTCCGCTTTTCATTGTGTCTAGCTACAGCGGCTAGCCCCTCGAGTCGCTTCAGTCTTGCTGATAAAGGCAAAGAGCGCCTTTATCTTCAAGCCTTCCAGCGCTTTTCGGGGCTGAACAGCCGCTTCCGCTTTTCATTTAGTCCGATCAAACCGACTAATAACATTATAAAGGTCTTCAGATTGCCTTTTCAGTTCACTCGCCATCGCATCTGCCTGTTCAATTGACTGAACTTGTTCTTCTGTTGCTGCCCCGACTTCAAGTGCACCAGCGGATGTTTGTTCCGCGATTGCTGCAACTTCTTGTGATTGGCGTGCAGTTGTCTCTATATTTGTCAGCTGCAGTTCGACGAATTTTTTAATTTCAACGACAGAATCCGCCATACCATTCACTTTGGATGCCATTGCTTCGACATTTTCACTTGTTTCATTGGCACGATCTGCTTCGGTTGCCGCGGTCTTCACTTGTTGTTCCATTTCCTTCACGACTTTCGTAACGTCTGTCTGGATTGTTGCAACAAGATTTGAAATCCCATTTACGGCTTTGGCACTTTCATCAGCCAACAGACGCACTTCCTCTGCAACAACTGCAAATCCTTTTCCGTGTTCACCTGCACGCGCAGCTTCGATGGATGCATTCAATGCCAATAAATTCGTCTGTGCCGCAATATTACCTACAAGTTGGACGATTTCACCGATTTTCTGTGCATTGTGATCCAGTTGCCTAATTGTGCCAAGTGATAGTTCACTTTTTGAAGACATATTTCGGATACCATCGACAAGCATACGGAATACTTCTGTCGTGCGTACAAGTTCCTCAAGCATCTCTTTTGAGCGTCCAGAGGAATCTTCCGCTCTGTTGCTCACTTCAACAGCTAATAGCCGGACATCTTCAATTGCTTCTGCTGTTTCTTGAATAGCGATTGCCGATTCCTCTGCGCCGTGAGCAATCTCCTTGATGGTAGACGCTACTGCATCCGCCTGTCTCGCAGCAGCTCCGGTTTCAACTGATAAATTATCCACTGTACTTGCCGTCTTTTCATAGTTAATCTCAATTTGCCCGACTATCGTGCGCAAATTAAGAACCATATGCTGAAACGCTTCTGCTACTGAACGGATTTCATCAGACGAGTTTGGCAGTTTGATATCCGTACCGATTTCCCCGTCCGCAACTTTGTTGGCCGCTTCCTCGAGATTTTGCAATGGTTTCGTTAATATTGTACTGAAGAGTGCCGCTAACACACCTGACCAAAATATTCCCATTCCATACGTCATCACTGCGAACCAGAACGGTTCAAAGTTCGGGAAAAATTGTGGTTGTACGACATTAATAAATAATGCACTCGTTGTGTAAGTGACAATCGCAAGTATCGTTATAAATAAAATAAGCTTTCTTTTTAATCCGAACTTTTTTCCCCTTTTTTCTCTCATCACTATTCCTCCATCAATTTCCGTTCAAGCACATCGATAATTCCCGACAACTCATTGAAAACATGCCGGTATGTTTCGATATCGCCTCCGTACGGGTCGTACACATCGCCAGGTAATTCCGGTTTCACAAATCCTTTTAGTGTGAATATTTTACATTTCGCTTCTGGGTGGAAATGAATAAGATCAGCTTTATGCCCTTCTGTCATTGTTAAAACGACATCCGCCCACTTCAAATCCTCACTTGAAACAACTCTTGAAACAGGCGTGTAAAGCATGTCCGCTTCTTCGATAAGTGTTTTCGCGTTCAGAGAAATCGGCCAGCCGTCTTGTGCATGAACACCCGCTGAACGAACTGACACATTGTCAATCCCTCTAGAACGGAGAATCGCCTCCGCCATCGGGCTTCTGCACGTATTTCCGGTGCAAATCAAATAGATATTCATTCTTATCACCCTCCCACTTTAGAATAGCCGAGTTTTGCGAATAAAGAAACGGTCATTTTCAACTAAAACATGACAATACTCCTATTGTTAATAAAGCGAATCCTGCAATTAGCCTTAGGGCTTTCCCATTTTTAAGACCAAGATGTCCTTTTAATAGGAAGGCGGCACAGGAAAAGACAAAGGTAAATAATCCCGACGCGACGATGAAAAGAGTTTTATCCATATGGAGCATACCAAATGAAACACTCACCGAAAAGGCATCGATACTCACTGCAAATGCGATTAAAAATGGAGATAGCTGTTTTCCAGTAGAACTATTTTCACCGTCTTGTAGCAACATATGTATTCCAATCAAACTGAGCATTACACCAGATAAAATACTGCTCCAAACTGTAAATATATGCGCCGAAAGTTCTCCAGTTATGAATCCGAGAAACGGGAAAACCATATTGAGCAACGATGTCCAGAGTACTAATACAAATCTCCCTTTATTTATATGTAGGAAAGAATAAATCACTAAAACGTCCAAGGTCGTAATGCCAGCCACGAAAACTTCTGTCAAAGTAAAACCTCCCCGAAATCCGCATCAGTCAATCTTATGCGGTGTTCGAGGAGCTCATTCGTGTGGTATTCAGTTCATATAGTGTTTTCCTTCGGCCGCTTTCATTAATCTGTTCATAACAGCCGCTCCAACTCCAGCCACGTCCGTTTCAACAGCTAGAATAAGATCTGCTTCCGTCAAATCACATTTACGGAGCGCTCCGTATAAATTTGTCGCCATTGCTTCATTGTTACCTGCCAAGCCAATCGAAAAGTACCAATCCGCACCCAAAATGCCCAATTCATCAGGCCCTATCAGCGCGACCTTCTTACCTTCAGCGTGAAGTTTATCAATAGCTGCACGAATTTTATCAGCGTCGTAATTGATGACATAAAGTGGAGCTTCCGGCGCATAGTGCAAATACTTCATCCCTGGGGAACGTGGTGCTTGTCCGCCAGGTGACTTCGTTTCACAGTTTACAGGACCAATGATGCTCTCAATCATTTCTTGCGTTGTCCCCCCCGGCCGTAAAATAGTGGGCGGAACTGTCGTCATATCCAACACGGTTGACTCCACACCAACACCAGTCTGTCCTCCATCAAGAATGAGCGGAATAAGTCCGTCAAGATCTTTATGTACATGAGCCGCTTCAGTTGGACTCGGTTTTCCGCTTCGATTAGCACTCGGTGCTGCAAGCGGTTCACCTAGTGCACGCAGAAGTCCTAATGCAACCGGATGATCCGGCATTCGTATTCCCACCGTCTCAACGCCAGGCGTTACATTCGGGGCGATGACGCCGACTTTTTTGTGGAAAACAAGCGTAAGCGGGCCAGGCCAAAATGTCTCCATCAGCTTTTCCGCCTCTACGGAAATACCCGTTGCATAGTTGAAAACTTGTTCTTTATTACCAATATGTACGATGAGCGGATTGTCGGAGGGTCTCCCTTTTGCTCCGAAGATTTTTTGCACCGCTAACTCATCCGTTGCAAGTGCGCCCAAACCGTATACTGTCTCTGTAGGAAACGCGACGACACCGCCATTTTTTAAAATATCCACAGCCTGTTCATAGTTTCTTTTGTTATCCATAAAGTTATCCACTGAAACCACTTTTGTTTCCATGAGCTAATCCCCCACTTATACACATTTTAATCACTCTATCCACAAAGTTTGTTGGTAACTTTATGCGAATAGCCCTTTTATCCACTCCCAGACGAAAAAAGTGACTTTTTGTTCTTCTTCTTCTTTTTTATCCGGGAAACAGATTTTCGGGAACATTGCACACCACCAGTTATCCCCACGTCCACTACCAATTGTCAAAATGTAGGCATCGTATGTCGCTTGCGGGCTAATAAATAGACCCGAACGCTTCGGCGGAAACAATGCTTCTTTACGTTCAAGCGAAATAGCAGCGCCCTTTGACATAGCGTTAGCAATTTCGAGGATTTCGCTTTCGAGTGCCACCAAGTTATCCCCAAGTTCTTTTTTTGTACGCGACTTATTCACTGCATTTTCAATGAGCGGCTGAATTTCATGTTGGATACTTATTTTAATCTGCTGATCGGCAGACGTATCTGAATGGGCAAGTAGTCTGAAACGGATAGTATCCTCTTCTTCTGTCGCCGTCATGAATACCGCTATGAATGCCTGAATAATGATGAGCATGATGATGAATTCAATATAAGGCAACCATTTTTGACCTATTGTTTTCTTTCTTATAATCTCGTAGTCTGTTAACATGTCTATCCCCTCCTACTCTGCATTGTTGCCAGAGTAGGAGGGATTTATTCACAAGTCTCGCAAAATATCATTCGGTCTTTGCCATTGATATCTTTTACCGTTTCAACTAAGGCTTCTGGGAATGCCTCTTCGAACAACTTATGCACAGCTGGTCCTTGCAGGTAGCCAATTTCGACTGCGATAAGGGAAGGCTTGTTCATAAGTGGCGGCAAGCTTTCGGCAAGCTTTCGATAAAAGTAGAGTCCGTCTTCATCCGCAAATAATGCATTATGCGGTTCGTGGTCGAGGACCGTACCAGACATTAAAGCCGCTTCGTCATGCGCGATGTAGGGTGGATTGGATAACACGACGTCCCACTTGTCCTGCGAGATCGGCGCCGTTATATCTCCTTGCAGAAAAGTAATTTCAGCGTCGTTCGCTTTTGCGTTATACTTCGCAATTGCAAGTGCACCTTCACTGATGTCCGTTGCAGTAACAAGAGCTTCAGGCCATTCTTTTTTGAATGAAACCGCGATTGCGCCGCTACCTGTTCCGATATCTGCGATGGTAATTTTTTTAGTAGCGAAGATTTTTTTGCTTCGTTCAAGCGCTCCGTAAACGAGCTCTTCTGTTTCTGGGCGCGGAATTAGAACATTTTCATCCACTTTGAAGGTGTAGCCGTAGAAACCTTCTTCACCAATGACATATTGCACGGGTCTTCCTTCGAGCAGTTCGGCGGTTTTATCCCAAAAGTCCTTGTGTTGCTCGCCTGTAAGTTGTTCCTGTACATCTGCAAATAAAGAAGCTCTGGACTTTTGCGTGACAAATTCCATAAGGAGCTGTGCAGCATGTGGCTCAAAGCCTTGTTGTTCTAATAAAGAAGAAGCCCGCTGGAGAGCTTCATAGATTTTTTCAGTCATTGCGATCCAAACTTTCTAGGCGGTATGCCTGTTCTTCCATAATTAGCGCGGCGATGACTTCATCGAGTTTACCTTCAATAATTTGATCGAGTTTCTGGATTGTCAGCCCGATACGGTGATCAGTCACCCTGTTTTGCGGGAAGTTGTATGTGCGAATCCGTTCAGAACGGTCGCCTGTACCGACTGCAGATTTCCTTTTTTCATCGTACTCATCTTGGATTTCTCGTGTGAATTTATCGGAAACACGTGCGCGTAATACTTTCATCGCTTTTTCTTTATTCTTAATCTGCGATTTCTCATCTTGAATAGACACGGTAATACCTGTTGGAAGATGCGTCAATCGGACGGCGGACATCGTTGTGTTGACCGACTGACCTCCAGGACCAGATGAACAGTAGGTATCCGTTCGAATATCTTTTTCATGGATGACAATTTCGATTTCTTCCGCTTCTGGAAGGCATGCGACGGTTGCTGTTGAGGTATGCGTACGCCCGCCGGATTCAGTTTCCGGGACCCGTTGCACGCGGTGTGCCCCGTTTTCAAATTTCAATTTGGAGTAGGCGCCCGTTCCGTTAATCATGAAAATAATTTCTTTGAAGCCACCGAGCTCTGTAGGAGATGAATCCAATACTTCTACTTTCCAGTGGTTCATTTCCGCGAAGCGACTGTACATACGGAATAAGCTACCCGCGAACAGTGCCGCTTCATCGCCACCTGCCGCGCCCCGGATTTCCATGATAACGTTTTTGTTGTCGTTCGGATCTTTTGGCACGAGCAATATTTTCAGCTTTTCTTCGAATGATTCGATTTGATCTTCAAGGTCGGATACTTCCATTTTGACAAGTTCTTTCATTTCATCGTCAAGATGGTCATTCAGCATTTCTTTGGCGCTTTTAAGTTCTGCTTTTGCGTGTTTATAGTCACGGTACGTTTCGACCGTTTCCTGCAAGCCAGACTGCTCCTTCGAATAATCACGAAGTTTTGTAATGTCGCTCACTACCGCTGGATCACTGAGCATTTCATTCAGATGATCATATCGGTCTTCTACTGCTTGTAACCTATCAAACATTGTGGACACCTCTTTTTCAGGACTGTTTTGTACGTTCATTGTACGGGAATTCGCTTGGTAAATACAGTTATTTCACTGATGTCGACGTTCTTGTGAAAGTTGACAACGTTTCGCGCGATGTTCGCACCGTTCTGGCGAAAGTTAACAACGCTACTCCTAAACTAAACAATACTCCAGAGAAACTTAGCAACGTTGCGCCCGCATCGCTATGCACCAAAAAACCCGCCCTATTCTGCCGGACGGGCTCGATTGCTGTTAACCTTTTGAAGTTGCTACAGCTGTTACACCTTTTGGTACTTCGTGGTGCTTGCGGCATCTTGGTTCATACGCTTCTGAAGCGCCGACTAGAATGATGGGATCATCATAGCCCGCAGGCGTGCCGTTAATGAGCCGCTGCGTTCGACTTGAGGGCGATCCACACGCCGTGCAGACAGCCTGTAATTTGGTAACATGTTCAGCCACAGCCATTAGACGCGGCATTGGTCCGAATGGTTCGCCACGGAAATCTTGGTCAAGTCCAGCGACGATTACACGGAATCCACGATTGGCCAATTCCATCACGACGTCGACGATACCCTCGTCAAAAAACTGGGCTTCATCGATTGCGATTACGTCATAATCATCGGTGACAAACTGTTCAATATGGTTGGAGCTGGCAATCGGATTCGCGATAACAGTTGTCCCATCATGGCTGACAACGGCTTCTTCGCTAAAACGATCATCGATTTCCGGTTTGAATACCGCAATTTTTTGTTTGGCGAACTGCGAACGTCTTATTCGTCGAATCAATTCCTCGGATTTACCTGAAAACATACTGCCGCAAATGACCTCAATCCAACCGCCCTGCATAGTTACGTACATGGTGAATCTCCTTCCAGTTGCTTCTATATAATTATTTCTTTACATATCATTGGATTATCTATCATACCCTAAAGTCAGTCGAATTTAACGTCTTTTATTTCAAGCCTACATGTGTTAGACATGTTTTTCTCCAAAAAGAAATACCCGCCCGGCGCTTGTGCACCTGACGGGTATTGAGAAGATCTTACTCTTCTTCGCGGCCTTCTTCTTTGAGACCATATTTTTTGTTGAAGCGGTCGACACGTCCGTCCGCTTGAGCAAATTTCTGGCGTCCAGTGTAGAATGGGTGGCATTCATTACAAACTTCAATGCGAATGTCTTCTCTTACAGAACCTGTTTCAAATGTGTTACCACATGAACAAGTAACAGTTGACACTTTATAAGCTGGGTGAATTGCTGCTTTCATCAATCTCTCTCCTTTCGCCCTGAACCATCTGGAACAGAGTTGTATTATAAGACTGATGCCTTACACGGTCCGTGTTCGTCAACCGCATATGCACGCAGATATTATTTAAGTTACCTTAGAGATTATAACAAGATTATTGTTCTGATGCAACTATTTTAATTCGATGGTTCCATTGAATAATGCTGCGGCGCTCGGGGTAGCCTTCGCTGTGTATATATACAGTTTCGCACACTCAACCATCCAGTACAGAACCACAAAAAATGCACTGTGCCTGTTACTGACACCATTCGTGCCCTTCGAATTGTGGCAGCAAATCGAACAGCGCAGGGTTCGGTTTGTATAATTTCTGTGCCCTTGACAGAAATTATACAGGTAAATACACCACACACTAGGTTGCATGTACCACAATAAAGCACTCACTAAAGCCGGCATTCTATTACAACAGCCCTTTACCGTTGCGGTGGGCTTTCATTTCATCATTTAATTTGTCGAAGAACTCTTCGTTTGTTTTTGTCAGACGCAACTTCTTCATGAAACGTTCTGTAAAGTCATGCGAATCGGAAAATGTTTTGCGAATTGCCCATAGCTTTTCAAGTTGGTCAGCAGGAATAAGTAATTCTTCTTTGCGCGTACCCGACCGGCGAATGTCGAGTGCTGGGAAGATCCGTCGTTCCGCAAGATTACGGTCAAGATGCAACTCCATATTGCCTGTTCCTTTGAATTCTTCATAGATCACTTCATCCATGCGTGAACCTGTGTCGATCAAAGCCGTCGCAAGAATGGTCAAGCTACCGCCTTCTTCGAGATTACGTGCTGCCCCGAAAAATCGTTTTGGTCGATGGAATGCAGCCGGATCGATACCGCCTGACAGTGTACGTCCGCTTGACGGAATAACAAGGTTATATGCACGCGCAAGCCGTGTAATGGAATCCATGAGAATGATAACATCTCTTTTATGTTCTACAAGTCGCATCGCCCGTTCCAATACAAGCTCCGCCACTTTGACGTGGTTTTCCGGTAATTCATCGAAAGTTGAACTGACTACGTCAGCCTTCACGGAGCGTTCGATATCCGTCACTTCTTCTGGTCTTTCATCAATCAGAAGGACAATCAGTTCCGCATCAGGATGGTTTAATGTGATGGAATTCGCAATTTCCTTCAACAGCAGTGTTTTCCCTGCTTTTGGCGGAGCGGCGATGAGTCCGCGCTGACCGAAACCAACCGGCGAAATAAGATCCATAATACGTGTCGATAACTTTAATGGATCCGTTTCAAGTTTGATATGACGGTCTGGATAGAGTGGTGTTAGGGCTGGGAAATGCACGCGTTCACGCGCTACTTCTGGATCTTCTCCATTGACGGCTTCCACTTGCAGAAGGCCATAATAACGTTCTGACTCTTTTGGCGGTCGAACTTTCCCACTTACTTTATCACCGTTTCGAAGATCAAAACGTCGGATTTGTGAAGCGGAAATATAGATATCTTCCGAGCTCGGTGAGTAGTTGATTGGCCGAAGGAAGCCGTAGCCCTCCGATTGGATGATTTCAAGGACGCCTTCCATAAAGAAGAATCCTTCCTGTTCAGCTCTTGATTTCAATATAGCAAAAATAAGTTCTTTTTTTGTCAACTTGCTGTAATATGCAATTTTATATTCTTTTGCATGGGCATATAACTCTTTTAAAATCATATTCTCCAATGCTGATATCGTTAACACTGTCATCTATTGGCACCACTCTTTAGGTTAATGGGTTAAAGTGAAACTTCAATCAGAGGGGGGTTCCTTATCCCCTACTGATTATTTAAGGAACTTAGGCTAAGAGCGCCACGTCCTGTGGCAAAGCCTAAGTAACCAACAGGGAGGAATGAACTGCAATTCCTCCTCGTTGGCCCTCACCATTCAGGCTTTTACAGGCAGTTGACCCCAAACTCCACTTGCTTCGGGTTTCTGAGAACCTTGACGTCGGGGTCTTACTGCGCGTTAATGCGGGAAAATTTTTTGAGGTTAATCTAGGAAGGTATTTCATAATGATATATCCTGAAGGTCCGCTTCAAACGAGGACCTTCAGGATATATACAGGTACTTCCTATACAAGCGAAGATGCCCGGTTTATGGCCGGGCGATGAGCTCTATCAGTCTTGCATGACAAGCAGAGGTTTTTTCTCCATGCTGTGACGGCCTTCAACAAAACGAATTGTGCCGGACTTCGAACGCATAACTAATGAATGTGTTTCACAGTAACCGCCTTTAAATTGTACGCCTCGAAGAAGTTCTCCGTCTGTTACGCCAGTTGCAGCGAATATCGCGTCGTCTCCTTTGACAAGGTCGTCCATGTAAAGTACTTTGTCGACGTCGATTCCCATCTTGATGCAACGTTCGCGTTCTGCATCATTTGAAGGAACGAGTCTACCCTGGATTTCGCCACCAAGGCATTTCAGTCCAACTGCAGCGATAACGCCTTCTGGTGCTCCGCCAAGTCCAAATAAAATGTCTACGCCGGTTTCATCAAAAGCAGTATTGATAGCTGCCGCAACATCACCATCATTGATAAGCTTAATGCGTGCGCCTGAAGCGCGAATTTCTTCGATGATAGCAGCGTGACGTTCCCTGTTAAGAACAGTCGCAACAATGTCACCGATATCTTTGTTTTTAGCTTTAGCAACAGCCATAAGGTTTTCAGTTACGGATGCATCAATATCGATTTTACCAACCGCTTCAGGACCGACAGCAATTTTGTTCATATACATATCTGGTGCGTTCAAGAGATTGCCTTTATCCGCAATTGCAATAACTGCAAGTGCGTTCCAGCCGCCTGCTGCGACAATATTTGTTCCTTCAAGCGGGTCAACAGCGACGTCCACTTCAGGACCATTTCCAGTCCCTAGCTTTTCACCAATATAAAGCATCGGTGCTTCGTCCATTTCCCCTTCACCAATTACGACAACCCCTTGCATCGGAATTGTGTCGAATACGGTACGCATTGCTGTTGTTGCAGCGTCGTCCGCTTCGTTTTTCAATCCGCGTCCCATCCAACGTGAAGCTGATACTGCCGCTGCTTCTGTAACACGAACTAATTCCATAGATAAACTACGTTCCATTTGTGTTCCTCCTGGTATACGGTTAGATCCCGTAAGTTTTGGCACTCTGACTAATTATAGCATAATTTTTTCTAGTGTTGGGTCGTTCATTCGCCCACGATTGCTTCTTCCGAAATCGAAACTTTACGGATATCCGCACCAATTCCCTGGAGTTTTTCGATAAGGGAACTATACCCGCGCTCGATGTGCTGAATTTCTTGTACTTCAGTCACTCCATCGGCAATGAGTCCCGCAATAACGAGCGCGGCCCCTGCACGAAGATCCGATGCGCGTACTGTTGCCGCCTGAAGCTGCGTCGGTCCAGCTAGAATTGCTGATCGTCCTTCGACGCGTGCATCAGCATTCATCCTTGTGAGCTCGTCGATATGTTTAAATCTAGCAGAGTAAACCGTATCTGTAATGACGGAAGGTCCAGCTGCTTGCGTTAGCAACACCGATAATGGCTGTTGAAGATCCGTCGGAAAACCTGGATAGACAAGTGTTTTCACATCGACGGCGTGTAATTTACGCGACTTTGGAATGAAAATTTGTTCTTCACCTTCAACAATATCAACGCCCATTTCGCGAAGTTTCGCTGTAAGCGCCTCAACGTGGAATGGAATGACATTTTCGATTGTGACACCATCGCCCGCTGCAGCAGCCATAATCATGAAAGTACCCGCTTCAATTCGATCTGGAATAATCGTGTGCCTTGTGCCATGAAGTTTTTCCACGCCATCTATACGAATGACATTCGTTCCTGCGCCCTTGATTTTCGCACCCATATTAGACAGCAGTGTAGCGACGTCAATGATTTCAGGTTCCTTCGCTGCATTCTCAATTGTCGTACGACCCGTTGCGAGAACTGCTGCAAGCATGATATTAATTGTTGCGCCAACACTGATGACGTCCAAATAGATTTTCGCACCGCGTAATTCTTCAGCGCGCAAATAAATAGCACCGTGTTCGTTGGTTACTTTTGCACCGAGCGCTTCGAAACCTTTGATATGCTGATCGATTGGTCGTGGCCCCAGATGACAACCACCTGGCAAACCGATGACTGCGTGCTTGAATCTACCAAGCATCGCGCCCATCATATAGTAGGATGCACGAAGCTTCTTCACGTTACCGTTCGGAAGCGGCATCGATATCATTTCTGTTGGATCAATCGTCATCGTTCCTTTATTAAATTCAACTTTCCCACCGATGTCTTCCAGTAGCGCCTGAAGGGTAACGACATCCGAAATTTCTGGCAGCCCTTCAATTGTAACGGGGGAATCAGCCAGAATTGAAGCCGGGATAAGTGCAACCGCACTATTTTTAGCACCACTCACTTTAATTGACCCTTGCAATGGTTTGCCGCCTGTTATTTTATAAACGTCCATATGACTCTCCTTCGATGCCTTACTTGTTCTTTCTAGTTTCCCAGTCCGCAAGAAATGCTTCGATTCCTTTATCCGTTAGTGGATGCTTGAATAGCTGCGTCAACACATTGAACGGTGTCGTTGCAATGTCTGCACCACTAAGCGCTGCGTCTGTAATATGCTGTGGGCTGCGGATGGATGCAGCAATAATTTCTGTTTTGATATTGTGGATTGAGAAGATATCTGCAATCGTAGAGACTAACGCCATGCCATCTTGTCCAATGTCATCAAGTCTGCCGAGGAATGGGGAAACATATGTCGCTCCTGCACGTGCTGCAAGAAGTGCCTGATTTGCACTGAAGATAAGCGTCACGTTTGTTTTGATGCCTTCTTGTGAGAAGACCGAGCAAGCTTTCAGTCCTTCAGGTGTCATTGGCAATTTCACTGTAATATTTGGTGCAATTTCCGCCAATTCACGTCCTTCTTTAATCATGCCTTCCGCATCAAGCGCGATGACTTCTGCACTGACTGAACCAGGGACAAGTGCGGCAATTTCTCGCAATCTATCATGGAAATGTACATCTTCTTTTGCGACAAGAGAAGGATTTGTTGTAACTCCTGATAGTATGCCCCAAGTATGCGCTTCTTTGATTTCTTCAAAATTTGCTGTATCGATGAAAAATTTCATGAATAAATTCCCCCTAGTAGTATGGATGTAATCCTATATTGAATACATTATGGTAAGTACTTTTCTTAGCGCCTCGTTTTTGCAAAAAATCTACGAAGAAACCTTAAAAGAAGGAGAATACATCAATGCTGACGTTTCTCCTCTTACTTTTTGCTACGTATAATTAAGCTTTTTGTGAACTACCGAATTCGCGCATTTTACCGATAACCGTTAATTTGATGGCATCGCGCATCGGCGTCAAGAATTTACGTGGATCGTAGGCTTCAGCGTCTGCCGCAAGTTTTTCACGAACAGCTTTTGTTCCTTGAATTTGATTTTCTGTATTAACGTTAATTTTAGCCGTTCCGAATGAAATGGATTTTTGGATATCTTTTAACGGAATACCTGTTCCGCCATGCAGGACAAGTGGTAAATCCGATTGACTTGAGATTTCTTCCATTTCCTTAAAACCAATGTTTGGCTCGCCTTTATATGGTCCGTGGACTGATCCTAGTGCAGGTGCAAGACAGTCGATTCCTGTTTTGTCCACAAGCTCTTTACATTCTGCAGGGTTCGCATAAATGACGCCTTCAGCAATAATATCATCTTCCTGGCCTCCAACGACCCCAAGTTCTGCTTCAACAGAAACTCCCCGTTCATGTGCAAAATCAACTACACTTTTCGTAATTTCAATATTTTCCGCAAGTGGTTTCGATGAAGCGTCGATCATAACGGAAGTGAAACCTGCTTCAATTGCTTCTTTACATTTCTCGAAGCTTGAACCATGATCAAGATGAATCGCGACAGGAACTGTGATCTTATAATCGTGCATAAGGCCTTTCACCATGTTGACAACCGTTGTGAAACCGCCCATATATCGTGCCGCACCTTCAGATACACCAAGGATGACAGGAGATTGTTCTTCTTGTGCCGCCAGCAAAATTGCTTGCGTATATTCAAGGTTGTTTAAATTAAACTGACCTATTGCGTATCCTTCTTTTTTCCCTTTGATCATCATTTCTTTCATGGAAACAAGTGCCATGCGAATTCCTCCTTAGGATCTTGAAAAGAGTAGTGTGATTATTGTATACCACTATTATCATAACAAAAACAGCCAGTGTTTACCACTGCCTGCTTTGTCAGTTTTTGAACATTGCGTTCACTGCATCACGGACTTCATAGATATCAAATGGCTTAGTGAAATATTTCACAGCCCCAGTTTTTAATGCATCTTCCGTTAATTCAATTTCACCATATGCAGTCATCATGATGACTGGTATCTCTGGCCAGCCAATTTTTAATCTTTTTAAAACCTCTAATCCATCTATGCCTGGCATTTTCATATCAAGCAGGACACAGCCTGGCACTTCTTGTTCCACCGCTTGGAGTGCGTCTAATCCATTTGCAGCTAGCGTTGTTTTAAACCCTTCCCGGCGGAACACTTCATCCAGCAATAATCGTATTCCCTTTTGATCATCGACAATTAACAGACTCTTCAATCTCCATCCCCTCTTTCTGCAATCCCATGATGTTATACCTACCCTATTTGACAAACTTCCCATATACCCTTCTTTTTTGACAAAACTTTGTCTTTTGCTTTCCAGGACCCTTCTTCCTATAATAAGCTTGAGGTGGTAATTTTGAAAATGTTGACGACACAAATCAGTGGACTTCTTCAACGTATCGCTGGAAACGGTGAAGAGTCTATTGAAGAGACAGCCCGTCTTCTCGCGCAGGCAACAATTGGTGATGGTCGTATTATTATTGCGGGCTTTGGTGAAATGGAGGCAGTAACTGCAACCGCCCTTCACGGTGCGGAACCCCTTAACGGCGCCGTCCGTTATGAGTTTGGGATGGATATTTCAACAGCCGACCGGATTTGGTTGTTAACGCGTTCTGCGATGGATGAGCCTGCATTAGAACTTGCACGGCAACTTACTGAATGCTTCATTCCATTTGCTGTACTCGCCGCCGAAAAGCCAGGCACAGATAATGAACTTCAAGATTTAGCCTATACATATCTATCAACTGGGCTTACGCGCGGTTTATTGCCTGGCGACGACGGCGTTCGGATTGTTCAGCCGCATGCGCTCAGTGCATTGTTTGTTTATGAAGCTGTGAAGATTGCGTATGATGAAATGATTTTGGACGAGGATTGAGGATAAGTAAAAGCTGCACATGAGCGGGGATTTCCCGTTTATGTGCAGCTTTTTTAGGGTTGGTGAGTGGTGGTTATGCTTGGTCATTCGACATATATGATCGGTCCAATAGTTTGCAACTGAAACTTTATTCTTTCCCTGCCATTACTGCTCCGATGAATTCACGGAATAGCGGTTGTGGACGTGTTGGGCGTGATGCGAATTCTGGATGGAACGAGACACCTACAAAGAATGGGTGATCTTCCAGCTCGATGATTTCCACAAGTTGGTCATTCGGGCTTATCCCAGACAAAGTCATGCCAGCTGCCTCGAATTGCTCACGGTATTCATTATTAAATTCAAAGCGGTTACGATGGCGTTCGTAGATCAACTCTTCGCCGTAAGCAGCGCGCGCTTTCGTTCCTTCTTTTAATTTACATGGATAGACACCAAGTCTGAAGTAATCTTCCACATTGCCATTGATTTCAGCTGGACTCTCGATTATTTGATTCGTCGTCTCTTTATCAAATTCAACCGAGTGAGCATCTTTGATTCCCATGACATTGCGTGCATATTCAACTGCAGCCAATTGCATGCCTAGGCTGATTCCGAAAAATGGTACGCGATTTGTACGTGCATATGTGATTGCTGCAATTTTACCGTCAATCCCGCGGCTTCCAAAACCAGCTGGAACAAGGATTCCGTCAACATCCGATAATAATTCAGCTGCATTCTGTGCTGTCACATCTTCCGAAGAAATCCACTTTATTTCTATTTCTGCGTCGAAACCGTAACCTGCGTGACGAAGTGCTTCAACCGCAGAGATATAAGCATCTTGCATTTCGACATACTTCCCTACAAGTCCGATTCGCACTTTTTTCGATAGGGATTTCACTTGGTTTACTAGTGCTTTTATCTCCGTCATATCTGGTTCTATTGTGTCCAGTTCCAGGAAATCTACGACGATTTTATCCATATTCTGTTCATGCAATCTAAGTGGCACTTCGTATAGCGTCTCTGCGTCAAGCGCTTCGATCACTTCTTCCGATTTAATATTACAGAACAATGCAATCTTATCTTTCATCTCTTGCGGCACTGGATATTCGCTACGTAAAACGATCATATTTGGCTGAATACCAAGGCTTCGAAGTTCTTTAACACTGTGCTGTGTTGGTTTTGTTTTCATCTCGCCGGCTGCATGTAAGTAAGGAATGAGTGTGTTATGGATGTACATAACATCACTTTTCCCAAGATCCGTTTTCATCTGACGAAGTGCTTCAAGATACGGAAGAGATTCAATATCGCCGACACTGCCACCAATTTCTGTAATAACAACGTCTGCGTTCGTCTCTTTTCCAGCGCGTTTAATCAGGCTTTTGATTTCATTTGTAATATGAGGGATGACTTGAACTGTCGCTCCATTGTATTCACCACGACGTTCTTTTTTCAGTACTGATGAATACACTTTCCCCATTGTAACGTTCGAGAACTTGTTCAATTTGATGTCGATAAAACGCTCATAATGGCCAAGATCTAGATCCGTTTCTGCCCCATCTTCTGTAACGAAGACCTCGCCATGTTGTAAAGGACTCATCATCCTTGGGTCAACGTTAATGTATGGATCGAACTTTTGGATTGTCACCTGAAGTCCTCGAGATTTTAATAGTCGTCCAAGTGATGCCGCGTTGATTCCTTTACCTAGTGATGAGACAACACCACCGGTTACGAAAATATACTTCGTCATGTTTATTCCTCCATTCGCCTATTTCGTTCTAGTTAATAAAACAATAAAAAGCGCCCCGTCTGTAGACAGTATCTACAGGAGGAGCGCATATACACTGGTTCATGTCCTTTTAAGGAGCCCAGTCAAAATTTTATAGCGTCAGACGCCTGAAGTCAAGTAATTATTCCTTGATTTCATCCTCGTCTTCCTCTTCTTCGTCTTCTTCATCAAGTTCAAGATCTGCATCATCGGGAATGATTTCAAGCTCGTCATCTGGGTCAATAAGATCTACTTCGATCTCGACAACTTCCTCTTCTTCTTCCTCGTCGTCTTCATCGTCATCCTCGTCGTCGTCGTCTTCATCGATCAGTTCATCGAATTCTTCGTCGAACAACTCATCCTCGTCATCCTCGTCATCAATGATGTCATCGTCTTCAAGCAACGCTTTTTTCTTTTTCTTCTTACGTACTTTTACGACTGGAGCTGTTTCTACTTCGATTTGATCGACCGGATACCATTCCCGCAGTCCCCAACGGTTGTCGTTGATAGCAAGGAATCTCCCATCAATGTTCATGTCCGTATAGAATTGTTGCAGTTTTGTTCGCATAACTCGTTCCGTTATACCGTTAAGTTTGCGGATTGCGTCCATTAGCTGAAGCAATGTTAGCGGCTCTTTTCTTTCCGCCAGAACTGCATAGGCGATGTCAATCATCGATTCCTCAAACAGTTGTTCTTTCGTCATTTCACGGATGTTCAATTAATGCACGTCCTTTCTATAAAGCGAAACTTCAATCAGTGGGGGATTTCCTCATCCCCCTCTGATTGTTAGTTAAGCCATTCGGGCATTTATGGGCAGTTGATCCCCATTTACTCTTCCTATTTCTATGAAGAGTTGAAATGGGGATCTTACTGCCCGTTAATGCGGGATAAACACAAACATACTTATCATTATAAACAATGCAGTCCAAAATATGCTACATTCTTTTATTCTTTTTGGAGTGTCGAAGTTCTTTCACACAAATAGACCCCAAATATACTCCAGAAAGTAAAAAAGGGATTGCACCTAGTCCTTTATCATATAGCAGAAAAATGAGGGTGGCAAGGATGGCTATGATCAATATATGCATATATAGTTTCACGCCAGCACCCCTTCCATTCATTGTCTCTATTATACGTGAGAATTACAAGCAATATCCATTTAAATGAAAAGTACACGCTAAACAATTTTAAATGGTATGTAGGAGATAGAGATTTCCTTCAACACGCTTTGTCGCTTGGTGATGGCCTTACGCAATCAGCCCGTCAGAAGATCACTGTCGGTCTGATTGCTTCGGCTCACACTTGTCGCTCCTTCGCTAGATTTGTTCGTTATACTGGCACGACACACTCACGAAAACGAAAAATCCGTGCTAAACCGAAGTTTGCACGAATTTACTGTCCAGCTTCAGCGGCCAGCCTCTCGGGTCGCTTCGGGTCATCTGATAAAGGCAAATGGCGCCTTTTTCAGATGACCCTCCAGCGCCTGTCGAGGCTTAACGGCCGCTTCCGCTTTTCTTGTTACATATTCCTTCTATATTGCCCGCCTACTTCATACAACGCATTCGTAATCTGTCCCAAACTCGCAACTCTTACCGTCTCCATCAATTCTTGGAAGATATTTCCGCCCGATACTGCTGCTTCTTTCAGCTTCTTCAAGGCTTCTTCGGTTTGATTGGCATGTACGTTTTTGAATGCACGTAAGTTGAGAATTTGTGTTTCTTTCTCTTGTTGCGTGGCACGCGCGATTTCCATGTTATCGACGTCATCAGACGATGGTGGATTCGGATTCAAGTATGTGTTAACGCCGATGATTGGCAACTCGCCCGAATGCTTTTTCATTTCATAATGCATCGATTCTTCTTGAATTTTACCGCGTTGGTATTGTGTTTCCATCGAACCGAGCACGCCGCCGCGGTCGTTTAGGCTTTCGAACTCGCGCAAGACCATTTCTTCAACGAGATCCGTTAATTCATCGACAATAAATGCGCCCTGAAGCGGATTTTCATTTTTCGACAGGCCGTGCTCATTTGTGATGATCATCTGAATAGCCATCGCACGACGGACTGATTCTTCCGTTGGCGTTGTAATGGCTTCGTCATACGCATTGGTGTGAAGCGAGTTACAGTTATCCTGCAATGCCATAAGCGCCTGCAATGTTGTGCGGATATCGTTAAAATCAATTTCCTGCGCGTGCAAGCTGCGTCCTGATGTTTGGACATGGTATTTCAATTTCTGACTACGTTCGTTGGCGCCATATTTCTCGCGCATCGCGACTGCCCAAATACGGCGGGCAACGCGTCCGATAACCGTATATTCCGGATCCAGTCCGTTCGAGAAGAAGAACGACAAGTTTGGAGCGAAATCATCGATATTCATGCCTCGGCTCAAGTAATATTCAACATATGTGAAGCCATTTGACAGTGTGAATGCCAATTGTGAAATTGGATTCGCACCTGCTTCAGCGATATGATAGCCAGAAATCGACACCGAGTAGTAATTACGTACTTTTTCATCGATGAAGTACTGCTGGATATCCCCCATCATGCGAAGTGCGAATTCCGTCGAGAAGATACATGTATTCTGCCCTTGGTCTTCTTTAAGTATATCCGCTTGCACCGTTCCACGAACTGCTTGAAGCGTTCCTTCTTTGACTGCAATGAATTCTTCAACCGTCAGTGCACGCCCCAGTTTTTCCTCGTTTATGCGCACTTGTTGATCGATTGCTGTATTCATAAACATGGCAAGAATAATCGGCGCTGGACCGTTAATCGTCATGGAAACAGACGTTGCGGGTGCACACAGATCGAAACCTTCGTACAGTTTTTTCATATCTTCTAGCGTACAGACGCTGACGCCAGATTCCCCGACTTTACCGTAAATATCTGGGCGTTCATCTGGGTCTTCTCCGTACAATGTCACAGAGTCAAACGCCGTTGACAGTCGCTTCGCATCGTCATCTTTCGATAAATAGTGGAAACGACGATTTGTTCGTTCCGGCGTTCCTTCTCCTGCAAATTGACGTTTTGGATCTTCGCCTTCGCGTTTGAATGGGAATACGCCTGCTGTATACGGGTATGAGCCCGGTACATTTTCTTTATAAACCCAGCGAAGAATTTCTCCGTAATCTTTGAATTTCGGCAACGCGACTTTTGGTATTTTCAATCCAGAAAGACTTGTAGTTGTCAAAGCAGTGCGCAGTTCTTTGTCGCGAACTTTTGTGATGAATTCATCGCCTGCGTAGGCTTCCTTCAACTTCTCCCAGTTGGCGAGGATACGTTTTGACTCTGACGTCAATTCTTCTTTGATGCCCTCCGCAAGTGCTTGCAGTGAAGTCACAAGCGCATCGTCTGGCGCTTGTTCGTTGACCGTTTGAATAGCTCCTTCAAGCTGGAATAATTTGCGTGCAAGTGTTTCCTGCACTTCGGATTTTTTATGGTACCCACGAACCGTGTCTGAGATTTCACGTAAATATTGCTGACGGTCGTTCGGGATGATGACGTTTTGTTTTTGCGTTTTGACGAATTGCCCATAAGACGTTTCCCAGTCAAGGCCGCATTTGTCGTTCAATACGGAAACGAGTGCCGCAAACAGTGAATTCGTCCCTTTGTCGTTGAACTGGCTTGCGATTGTGCCGTACACCGGCATTGTATCGAGGTCTTTATCCCATAGAAGATGGCTGCGCTGATACTGTTTCTGTACTTGACGCAATGCATCTTCAGAGCCTTTACGCTCGAATTTATTGATGACAATCAGGTCTGCGAAATCAATCATGTCAATCTTTTCAAGTTGTGTCGGCGCACCGAATTCACTTGTCATGACATACATCGAAGCATCAGAGACTTCCGTAATTTCCGCGTCCCCTTGCCCGATTCCGCTTGTTTCAACAACGATCAAGTCGAAACCAGCTGTTTTCACGACGTCTAGCACATCCCGAATCGCTCCGGAAAGTTCTGTACGGGAACCGCGTGTTGCAAGACTTCGCATGAATACGCGTTTGTTGAAGATGGCATTCATGCGAATGCGGTCACCCAGTAACGCCCCGCCTGTTTTTTGTTTCGTCGGGTCAATCGATAGGATTGCGACCCTTTTTCCTGGTAGTTCATGAAGGAATCTACGAATTAATTCGTCAGTAAGCGAACTTTTTCCCGCCCCACCTGTTCCAGTAATCCCAAGAACCGGCGTATTTTTAGAAAGTGTACGTGCTTTTTCAACAACTGCAGCTGCTTGCGCGTCGTCCTGGCCGTACATTTCCTCCACAAACGTAATTACATTTGCAAGTACTTCCGGCTGATCGACAGTTATTTTTTCAAGGTTTTCCATTTCATTGTCAGTCGCTGTGAGGTAATCGCATTGCTCCATCATTCGGTTAATCATCCCTTGAAGGCCCATTTTGCGCCCGTCTTCAGGCGAAAAGATCCATGTGATGCCGTAGTCATGCAGTTCTTTGATTTCCTTCGGAATGATAACTCCGCCGCCACCTGCGTAAATGCGAATATGCGGCGCCCCTTTTTCCTGAAGAAGATCATACATGTATTTGAAATATTCAACGTGCCCGCCTTGGTACGAAGACATTGCAATTGCTTGAACGTCTTCCTGAATTGCCGCGTTGACAACTTCCTCAACGGAGCGATTATGCCCCAAGTGAATTACTTCTGCGCCACTCGCTTGCATAATACGACGCATGATATTGATGGATGCGTCATGACCATCAAAAAGACTCGACGCTGTAACGAACCGAATATGGTGTTTCGGTTTATAAATCTCAACTGTTGCCATATGTGGAACACCCCTTTTGCTCTAGATGCCAGGTACTCATACAATTTAAAGTTTATGAATTGTGTGAGTACCTGCACCCTACTTATTTCCCGATTAATCCCCTAAAAAGCTGATCAGTTTGAACGCGAATATAATCTTCTATCGTATAGCTTTTATGCAATGCCCATCTGCGAAATGCCCACATCTGCCCTTGAACGACGATGTGATGTGCCGCGATACCTACTTGTTCTGTTGAAATGCGCAATTCCCCTGATTTTGCACATGCATCCAGCAGACTTTCGAACAAAGCGACCATTTCCATTTCTTTTTTCAGAACGTATTGCAATGCATCTTTTGGTAGCGATTTCGACTCTTGGTACATCACCAGAAATTCATCTGACATATCATCAATCAAATGATAATACTGGTTAATGGCCACTTGTAATCCCTCAACTGTCCCTTCCTGAGTAGGCAGAGCAGAAAGGCGGTCATGCACTTCGTTATAAATGCTGTCACAAACGAGGTAGAGTACATCTTCCTTGGTGCGAATATATTCATAAAGCGTTCCAATGCTAAATCCCGATGCTTTTGCGATTTCGCGGGTTGTCGCACGGTGGAACCCTTTCTCTTTAAAAAGCTTCACCGCACCCCGAATCATCTGTTCACGTCGTTTTTCAATCAGATTTTCATCTTTGACAGATGATTTCACTTCTCGTTTATTCACTTTCCTACACCTCCCCGCTTATTTTGTCAGCATACGGGAGATAACGAGGCGCTGAATTTCTTGCGTTCCTTCGTAGATCTGCGTAATTTTTGCATCACGCATATAACGCTCAACTGGATAGTCTTTTGTATACCCGTAGCCGCCGAAAACTTGAACAGCGTCTGTTGTCACTTTCATAGCTGTATCTCCAGCCATTAGTTTTGCCATTGCAGATGCCTGGCCATATGGTAAGTTGTTTGACTCAAGCCAAGCTGCTTGGTATGTCAACAGTCTTGAAGCTTCCGTTGCTGTCGCCATATCTGCCAATTTGAAGCCGATGCCTTGGTTTGCAGCGATTGGTTTACCGAACTGAACACGCTCTTTCGCATAGTCAACAGCTGCGTCAAGTGCCCCTTGTGCAATTCCGACTGCTTGTGCAGCAATTCCGTTACGGCCGCCGTCGAGTGTTTTCATAGCGATGATGAAGCCTTCCCCTTCTTCACCAAGAAGGTTTTCTTTCGGTACACGACAGTTGTCGAACATGATTTCAGTTGTAGGCGATGAACGAATGCCAAGTTTGCGCTCTTTTTTCCCAACTGAGAAGCCAGGGAAATCTTTTTCTACGATAAATGCGCTAGTTCCTTTATGTTTTGAATCTGGATCAGTAACCGCGAAGACGATGTAGATGTCAGCAATACCGCCGTTTGTAATGAATATCTTAGAACCATTTAAGACGTAGTCGTCCCCGTCCAGCTTCGCTGATGTGCGCATGCCGCCTGCATCAGAACCAGAACTTGGCTCTGTTAGACCGTATGCCCCCATTTTTGTACCTTCTGCCATTGGACGAAGGTATTGTTGTTTCTGTTCTTCCGTACCGTATTTAAATACTGGCCAGCCTGCAAGCGAGGTATGAGCGGAAAGAGTGACGCCTGTTGACGCACAAACACGTGACAATTCTTCTACAGCGATACAATACGCAAGGAAGTCACTGCCGATGCCGCCATACTCTTCAGGCCAAGGAATACCTGTCAGTCCAAGATCCGCCATTTTCTTGAAGATTTCCATGTCGAAACGTTCTTCTTCATCACGTTCTGCTGCTGTTGGCGCGACTTCATTTTCTGCAAAGTCGCGGACCATTTTGCGGATCATTTCGTGTTCTTCGGATAGTTTAAAGTTCATTGGGTTTCCCACCTTATTTGGTATTTGGTTGGTATTTATCATTAATATTTATTGTATAATTCCTGCAAAGGGCACAGGAATTATACAAACCGAACTCTTCGTTGTTCGGTTTGCAATTACGCCCTAAAAACGCAGACATCACTTCATCAAATGTTTGCTAATAACAATGCGCTGAATTTCGCTTGTACCTTCGTAGATTTCTGTTACTTTTGCGTCGCGGAAATAGCGCTCGACTGGGTAATCTTCTGTGTAGCCATAACCGCCGAATACTTGAACTGCTTCAATCGATCCTTCTACTGCCGCTTTTGAGGCGAAAAGCTTAGCCATTGATGCTTCTTTTCCGCATGGCAGGCCTTCTGCACGAAGTTGTGCGGCACGGTAGACGAGTAGTTTTGCTGCCTCGACCGCTGTTGCCATATCTGCTAGTTTGAATCCTACGCCTTGTTGAGCGGCGATTGGTTTACCAAATTGGACGCGTTGTTTGGCGTACTCTGTTGCTGCTTCAAGTGCTGCTTCTGCGATACCAAGTGCTTGCGCCGCGATGCCGATGCGACCAACATCTAGGTTCGCCATCGCAATTTTGAAACCACCACCTTCTTCGCCTAGCAAGTTTTCAGAAGGTACTTTCATTTGATCAAACGACAACTCCACTGTTCTTGAACCGTGAAGCCCCATTTTCCATTCATCTTTTCCGATGACGAGGCCTGGTGTGTCTTTATCGACGATAAATGCTGAAATACCATACGTCCCTTTAGACGGATCTGTCGATGCAAAGACGATGTAAACATCCGCTTCGCCACCGTTGGTAATAAACATTTTAGAGCCGTTGAGCACATAATGATCGTCTTTTTTGACTGCACGTGTTTTAAGTGAGCCTGCGTCAGAACCGGATGATGCTTCTGTCAGGCAGAAAGCGCCAAGGTATTCGCCGCTAGCCAATTTCGGGAGGTAACGGTTTTTCTGTTCGTCGTTACCGAAATACATAATCGGGTTTGTACCAACCGATGTATGAACGGAAAGAATGACACCGACAACGGCACTTACTTTCGACAGTTCATGGATAGCGCTAATATACGAGATGAAATCCATGCCCGCCCCACCGTATTGTTCTGGAACAGTAATGCCCATCAAACCGAGCCCGCCCATTTTCGTTAAAATTTCACGCGGGAATTCCCCAGCTTCCATTCGTGGAATGAACGGTTCGATTTCAGTCTTTGCAAAATTTTGTACCATGTCGCGCATCATCTGCTGTTCTTCGGTGAATGTTAAATCCATTATGATTTCCCCTTTAAATGTAAGCGTTAGTTAGTCGTAAACGTAGAATCCTCGGCCTGACTTCTTACCTAACCATCCTGCTTTTACATATTTCCTAAGCAGTGGACATGGGCGGTATTTCGAATCGCCAAATCCTTCGTGTAGCGTTTCCATAATGTATAGACATGTATCGAGTCCGATAAAATCTGCGAGTTGAAGCGGCCCCATTGGGTGATTCATGCCGAGCTTCATGACTTCGTCAATCGCTTGTTCTGTTGCGACGCCTTCATAGAGCGTGTAGATTGCTTCGTTAATCATTGGCATAAGAATACGGTTTGCGACGAATCCCGGGAAGTCATTTACTTCTACTGGTGTTTTAGACAATTTCACTGTCATGTCTTCAACCGCTTTGTACACTTCGTCAGCAGTTGCAAGTCCGCGGATGATTTCAACCAGTTTCATCACTGGGACCGGGTTCATGAAATGCATGCCAATCACTTGTTCAGGACGCTTCGTTGCCGCTGCGATTTCCGTGATTGGAAGTGAAGATGTATTGGATGCAAGAATGGCATGTTGCGGAGCGATTTTATCCAACTTCGCGAAAATGGACTTTTTGATGTCCATATTTTCAACTGCAGCTTCGATGATAATATCAACGTCCGATGCATCTTGCAGATCAAGTGATTTCGTAATACGGCCAAGGACTGCTAGTTTTTCATCTTCCGTCATACGGCCTTTTTCGACATTGCGGGACAGATTCTTTGTAATAACTGCAAGCCCTTTCGCATAGGATTCTTCTTTTATATCATTCAGTTTTACGTCGAAGCCGGCTTGTGCACAGACTTGAGCAATTCCTCCGCCCATTTGTCCTGCACCGATAACCATTATTTTTTTAATGTCCATTGATTAACGCCTCCCGATCATTCTGATTTTGCTACTTCAATCATAATTGCGTCGCCTTGGCCTCCGCCTGAACAGATTGCCGCAATACCAATACCGCCACCTTGGCGTTTCAGTTCATGCGCAAGTGTTAAGATAATACGCGCCCCGCTTGCACCAATTGGGTGACCGAGTGCAACTGCACCGCCATTGACGTTCACTTTTTCAGGATCTAGTTCTGCAATTTGTGAGCTTGCGAGAGCAACAGCTGCAAATGCTTCGTTTATTTCAAACAGCTTTATATCTTCTAGTTTCTTACCCGTCTTTTTAAGTAATGCATTAATAACAAGCCCAGGTGTTTGCGGGAAGTTTTCAGGTTCAATAGCCACTTCTGCATGACCAATAATGACTGCTAATGGTGTTCTTCCTTCTTTTAGCGCACGCTCTTCATTCATCAACACAAGTGCACATGCTCCGTCGTTTACGCCTGGTGCGTTTCCGGCCGTAATTGTGCCATCCTTGCCGAATACCGGTCGCAATTTCGCCAGTGATTCGAGTGAAGTGTTGCGGCGTGGCGCTTCATCTGTATCGACTACAATGGAATCACCTTTACGCTGAGGGACTTCAACTGGAACGATTTCTTGTGCGAACAATCCCGCATCGATCGCATGCAATGCACGTTCGTGGCTGCGAAGTGACCATGCATCCTGCGCTTCTCGCGTTAATGAAAATTCTTTAGCCGTCAAGTTGCCGTAAATGCCCATGTGAACACGGTCTGGCGAGAATGAACAAGAAAGTCCGTCATAGATCAAACCGTCAATCAGTTCTGCATCGCCCATTTTTAATCCAAATCTTGCTTTTGGCACGTAGTAAGGTGCATTTGACATAGACTCCATTCCACCTGCAACAACGACTTCTTCATCGCCAAGACGTATTAACTGATCTCCTAGTGTGACACTGCGCATGCCTGATGCACATACTTTGTTGATGGTTTCCGTTTTTACGGACCAAGGAAGTCCACCTTTCGTCGCTGCTTGCCTAGAAGGAATTTGTCCTTGCCCTGCTTGTAGTACCGTTCCGATAATGACTTCACCGACTTCGTCTGCTGTCACGCCTGCACGATTTAATGCATCTTTGATAGCAATCCCCCCAAGATCGCTTGCTGTTAGTGATTTTAACGCTCCGCCTAATTTTGTGAATGGTGTACGTGCACCGCCTACTATGACTGTTCTTCCCATATCTATCGCCCCTTTGATGATTGTTGGTAACGCTTTCATTCCTGATTAAATTGAGCGACTGAACGCTCGCTCGATAAGTAGTTTAAGAAAAAAGGAGTGTTTCCACTCCTTTTTTTCACGCATTCTATAAGTCTAATTTTATTAATTGTACGACAATGCTGATTGTTCTGCAATGGCTTATTGCAAAATCGATTCTACTTCAACCTCAACAGCCGGCTTCCAGTCTTCACCGAAAATCGAACGTTCTAGTAATTCGGCGATGTCATATGTGCCGACAGACTCTTCTACTTCCTTCGCTTTCGTACCGTCTGACAACATCGTCAAGCAGTATGGACAGCCGGATGATATGATTCCTGGACTGACTTCAAGCGCTTGTTCTGTACGAGCGACATTGATGCGGTGACCTGTGTCTTCTTCCATCCACATAAGCCCTCCACCCGCTCCACAGCACATGCCGTCTTCACGGCTACGTTTCATCTCAACTAGATTAACGCCAGGAATTGCTTTAAGGATTTCACGTGGCGGATCATAAACGTCATTGTATCTACCTAGATAACATGAATCATGGAACGTAATTGTTTCGTCGATTGCATGCTCTGGTTTCAACTTCCCTTGAACAACAAGTTCGTAAAGCATTTCCGTATGATGAACGACTTCTGCTTTAAATCCGAAGTCAGGGTATTCATTTTTGAAGATATTGTAGGCATGCGGGTCAATTGTAACAAGTTTTGTAACGCCCGCTTTTTCGAATTCTTCAATATTAGCTGTAGCCAACTCTTGGAATAAAAACTCATTCCCCAAACGACGCGGCGTATCTCCAGAGTTCTTCTCTTTATTACCTAGAATAGCGAACTTGATGCCCGCTTCATTCATAAGGTGGACAAATGATAAAGCGATTTTTTGCGAACGGTTGTCGAATGACCCCATTGAACCTACCCAGAACAGGTAGTCAAATTCTTCGCCCGCTTTTTTCAATTCTTTAACCGTTGGAATATGAAGGTCCGGACGTGCATCTCTCCAGTTTTCTTTCTCTTTACGGTTAAGACCCCATGGATTCCCTTGACGTTCGATGTTTGTCATCGCGCGCTGTGCATCGGGATCCATTTTTCCTTCTGTCATAACAAGGTAACGGCGAAGGTCAATAATTTTGTCAACGTGTTCATTCATAACCGGACATTGGTCTTCGCAGTTACGACATGTTGTACAAGCCCAGATTTCCTCTTCGGTGATGATATCCCCGATGAGGGACGGGTTGTAAATATCATCCATTGTAGCGCCTTCAAGTCCAGCTGCAAATGCAATCTGGTTGCCTTTTGTTTTATTGAACGCAAGTGTTGGTACCCACGGTTTCTGCTTTGTAACAAGTGCACCTGTATTTGTCAGATTATCACGTAGTTTCGTAATGAGATCCATCGGGGACAGCATTTTACCTGTTCCAGATGCTGGACACATATTCGTACAACGTCCACATTCAACACAAGCGTATAAGTCGATCATTTGTAGCTGCGTAAAGTCAGTAATTTTACCTACCCCGAGTGGCGGCATCTCTTCTCCTTCTTCCACATCTTCCAATGCTTCGAAGTCGATTGGCTTTAAACGGCCTGCATGATCAAGGCGGTGGAAATAAACGTTCGCAGGTCCTGCGATCAAGTGCGCATGTTTAGATTGCGGCACATAGACCAGGAACGTCAGTAAGATTAGTAGATGGATCCACCAAGCAATGAAGAATATGACGGCTGCCCCAGTTGCCGGCATGAAACTGAAAATCGTTGCAATCGTGGATGCGATTGGTTCAGACCATGACGGTTCATGCCCTTGCCAAATCATGTTCATACCGTTTGCAAGTAATGTTGAAAGCATGAGCCCCCCGATGAAAATAAGGACTAGTCCAGATTTCCAGCCACGTTTCAAACGAACTAGCTTTTCAATATACCGACGGTGGAATGCCCACACGACTGCGACAAGTATTGTAACAGCGACGATTTCCTGGAAGAATGTGAAGGCGGGATACAATGGACCGAATGGTAAGTGTGACCCCGGTTTTAATCCTTTCCAGATAAGATCCATAGCTCCAAATTGCACGAGTAAAAACCCGTAGAAAAACAGTACGTGGATAATTCCACTTTTTTTATCTTTTAATAATTTCTTTTGTCCGAAGACGTATATCCATATTTTGCGGAGACGTTCCGAAATGTTATTATCAAACTCTTCTTTTCTCCCCAGTTTGATAAATTGAATCCGTGTTTTGATTAGATATGTGAACAACGCAAGCGCGTAAGCCACGACTGCTAGAAACAGAATCCAGTTGGCAATGATCAATGGATGCATTTATTATCTCCCCTTCCCTTATTGTTTGAATAGTACAGATAGTGTAGTCGAAAATAGGTATCGTGTCGATGTCTATTTTCTAGTTTAATTATGAATGAGCATTCAGTCAATAGAAAGTTTAGATATATCTGTCGAAATAGAAAACTCCATTGAATTCGCTGCGGCGCTCGGGGATGCCTCCCACCCCTGATAAGGCGCCTTCACTCTGTTTATATAGGTAATTAGTTGTTCAACGTAGATTGGTTTGGCCACGGATATGCTCGGTTTCACTTTCCAAAGGTAGAAAAAACCTGCAAGAACAATGCAGGTTTCAAGTATTAATCGTTAGTTTATTCAAATGGACAGCAAAAAGCGCCTTAGCTTCCTCGATTTGCATTTTTGGAATGGCTAGAAGAACAACTGTCGACGGACCGGCTGATTTCATTGGATCCAATATGGTTTCAACGCGCGCTTCCTTCATTCCAGTTAGCAAACGGACCTCTTGTAATATTCCACTTGAGCCAACTGGCCAGATTTGCTGGACGATTCCACTTTTCATCGCCTCGTGAATAAGCCGGGCGGACGCAATTTCATCTGCGCGATTTCGTACTTCATCTCCAACGAGTGGTGTGCCGTAAGTAAACCACGCACTATTTTCCTGAGTCCGCGCTGCCGATTTTTTGCCTATAATTGTTACGGCCATCGCTGACTGAACAAGTTCCATATTGGTTTCTGAACTGCCATTGATCGGCGGAACCTCAAGCCCCGCCTCGTGGAATAAATCCGTCACACCCGCCACGTAATTCCCCCAACTCGCGTTACCGCTAAAATTGTGAATGAGAATTGAAACCGGTTCCGCATGCGACGCCCATTGTTCAAGCAATGCGACGCGGGCCGCGAAATATGCTGTGATGCGGTCCGGTACATTAACTATATCCTGCAACTTTTCACCGATGCCGCCTGAATTATCGGTTGTCACGATGAAACCATTGCCGATATCAATGGCATTCCTCATCGAAGTGCCCCCATGCGACCATCCACCACATGCTGAAGTGACGGCATGACAACTGCTGCAACAACTGCGTTAACGATTGTCGCGAGCAATAGAAATGGAACTGCTCCCAAGAAAAACGCCGGTGAAATCAGGAAATAAAACGGCAGTGGTGCGATTAAACCGTTTGCCACTATGAAAAAGATCCACTTCGTCACATTGCGTCCCGCTTTGTGCAGACGTGCAAAGATGATAACGATGACGAACATTTCGAGCGCAATGAGTACATGAAAGGGTCCTAAAGGAAAACCGACATACATCGAGGAGGCCGTATGTCCGAGCATCGCCGCGATTCCTGAAAATACGGGTGGTAGAAAGGCAGCTGAGATAAGCGCCGGTACCGTATCCAGTGCCAAGGAACCGATGCCGGACGGGATTTTGATTAATCCACCGATGACACAGAGGGCTGCAAAAAAAGCCGTCAATGTGAGCCGTTTCAATTGCATCGGTCAGTCCTCCTTTTTCTTATCCGTTCGGAACACTTTTGCACTTCTTACGTATTCATTATCCGGTACGTTGACCCGTGAATTCGCAATGCGCGCTGCGACGAAAAGGTAGTCTGATAGCCTGTTCAAATAGCGTTGAACAACTGCTGGTACGTCTTCTTCAGCTTTTAAAAGTGTTACCACCCCGCGTTCTGCGCGCCTCGCAACAGTTCGTGCAATATGAAGTGTTGCAGCAGCAGGTGATCCACCTGGTAAGATGAATTTCTCCAAAGGCGGCGCTTCTTCCATCAGCACATCAATGCGTTGTTCAAGCACTTCAACCGGTTCTTCGGATAATTTATAATGACGTTCTTTCATAACATTTGCAAGGTCGCCCCCACCATCAAATAATTCGTTTTGAATGGCTTCCAAGTCTGTCAGCATATCTGCGAAAATTGCAGGATCCAGTTCCGTCATTGCTTTGCCAATGAATGAATTCAATTCATCCATCGTGCCATACGCTTCAACGCGAAGGCTGTCTTTGTCGACGCGGCCCCCTATTAAACTCGTTTTCCCTTTATCCCCTGTACGTGTGTAAATTTTCATTGTTGTTCTCCCCTTTTCTTCAAAGTTTTTGCCAAACCATACCAAATTCTCGTCACTTCATCCGCCTCTGCCATTAAGCGGTGATAGAGCCGACCGCAAGCATCGCGTAATTTTCGCTGATCTGCATCCATAGGAACGATTCCTCGTCCAATGTCCGTTAAAATGAAAACTGTATGACGGCCCTTGACGATGCAATTCATCACGTAATCAATGGCTGCTTGTTCCGATAAATTCGTTTCCGCAAGCCACTTCTCGACTCCGGCTATGACAGTTGTCTGAATGGCTTCTGTACTAACTAAGGGACTGTCTCCTAGACGATTCCCTTCTATCCACTGTACGTTTTCTTTCCCTTGCTCGGCCAGCATTTTTTTTACATAGTCTCGTTTGCCGTTATGGGCACCGCCGATATAAACGTGCATGACTTCCCCTCCCCGAATGCTTTTTCGCTTTCCCATTCAAGTCGGTAACCCGTTCCGTGCGGGATGTTCCACGACCAAAAACCTTTTTCTTCCGGTGAAAACTTCGTCAGGACTACGCGGATAGGCCCCCCATGCGTCACGACAACCGCCTGATTAGGCAATTGTTTGACTGCGGCCACTACACGTATTTCTAGATCTGTTAAACTCTCACCGCCACGTGGTACAAATGCATACGGATCATCAATCCATTTTCGATAGTCCATATCCTTTTCAAGTTCCGCATATGTTTTTCCTTCAAACTCGCCAAAATTACATTCACGCCAACTGGCAGCTGTTTCAATAGACGCTTGCGGGAAATAGCGTACGGCACTTTGTTTTGCACGACGAAGATCACTGCTGTAAACGTGTTTCGGGGCTTCGGGTAGACGCCAGTTCCAGGTAGCCGATTCCAAAATCGGTTCATCCGTCCAGCCAATATATTTCCGTTCTTTGTTACCTAATGTAGGAAGATGCCGAATCAGATGAAGCACAAAACCGCTAGCCATAACAACGCCTCCATTCCTTCAATGAATGCACCGCATAGGTCGCCCGTGACGCCTCCGAAATGTTTCAACGACCAGTTACGGAACGTGAAAAATGCTACTGCAATTACAATCGCTATCACAACTGGAATCAGTATACTCTTTAACATAAGCCCTACCGCGAATAAAATCACTGCACTGCTTACTAGAGTCCAGCTGATTAGCACAGTTGTTGACATCTTTTCTTTGAAAAAGTGTGCGATTCCTTTGTCTTTTGCAAGACGAACAGTTGAGAAGTACAGGTTCATGGTCGCTCTTGCTAGGAAAGGAATTGCTAGGAACAACGCAAGATTCCCTGTACCACGCATCAGAATTTCATTGAACACAGCGATTTTCACGACGATTAATAACACCAGTGCCATCGTTCCAAATGCACCAAGTCGTGGATCCTCTAGAATTTCAAGTCGTTTTTCTCGGTCTTTGTATGAAAAGAATGCATCGCCCGTATCCGCCCAGCCATCCAGGTGTAAACCACCTGTCAGTATGATCGCCGTCATAACGATGAGTACCGAAGCAAGAAGTGTACCGACATGCAAATAATTCACTAGAAGTTCCGACACACCGTACATCGCGAGCCCAATTGCCGCCCCAACGAAAGGTAACGCCACATACATTGCCGTCACTTCTTTTCGGCCGAGCGGCAATTCTTTTTGCACCGGGATTGCAGTGAAAAATTGTATGGCTAACAACAATCCTGTCATTTCATCACTCCGGATGGTGACAAAATTTCTTTTATCAGCGGCCAGTTGAGATGCGCCAAGACATGTTTTGCCCACGCATCATAGACGTCGACTCCCGCAGGAGCTTTCATAACCGGTCGATCCATATCTTCCTCTTCGATGCCGTGATCGACTTTATAAGGGATAACGCCTGCCACTGGAATACCCGTGTAGGTTTCGATGAATTCAATACCTTCTTGGAATAAAGAAACGTCACCATGGAATTTATTGATAATAATAGCTTTGACTCGTTTTCGATGTTCAGGTGGTAAAAGTTGCAGCGTCCCGACAATTGATGCAATAGCACCACCGCGATCAATATCCGCAACCAAAACAGCAGGTACATCCGCAATTTCTGCCACGCGCATATTCACAATTTCTCTATCGTTGAGATTCACTTCCGCCGGACTTCCTGCACCTTCGATAATGACCGTTTCATACGTTTCCGCCAGTTTGGCAAGTGACGTTTTAATCGCCTCAACTCCGCGCGCGAAGAACTGTTCGCGATACGCCATTCCAGCTATTGGACCAAACTTCTCTCCGAAAAAAAGCACTTCCGACTTCATGTCGGCAACTGGTTTCAGCAAAATTGGATTCATATAAATCGATGGCTTTGTTCTAGCTGCCTGTGCTTGAATGAATTGCGCACGGCTCATTTCTTCGCCCTTTTCCGTTGTCGCTGAAAAACCGGACATATTTTGTGATTTGAAGGGTGTTACCCGTACGCCTTCGTCCGATAAAATGCGGCATAGCGCTGTACAAATCATCGTTTTCCCAGAGTCCGATGCTGTTCCTAAAACAATCAACCCATTCATTGCTTCATCTCCTGCCGTTCGTTTTTCCATACGATTGGAATTCCGTAATCCATTTCAATTGCTGTATCCGCTTTTTTGACAAGCGCTTGGTGAATACGGCCGAGCCACAACCTGTAGATTTCCGTTTCAGCGTAGTTTGACGGCAGTTCGTCTAAAACTTCATTCGAAACAATTACGAGATGAGCAGCTTGCGACACTAGTGCGTCAATCGTTGTATACAACTGTGTTTCCTTCTGCTCTATACAGCCCGCTTGTTCAATACAAGGCTTCCCCGACTCCCAACCCACGTATAACTCATTCGCCAGCCATGTAGTTAGGCAATCCCATAACACATAATCACCTGGTTGAATGGAGGGCACTATCTTTTCCAGCTCGAAGGGTTGTTCAAAGGTCGTCCAACTATGGATGGAACGATCCGATTTGTGACGTTCAATACGCGCCTGCATTTCTGAGTCTGTTGCGATGCCGGAAGCAATGTAAACAAGCCGAGCCGCGTTTTTCTGCGCTTCATTAACAAGCAGCTTTTCTGCATAGGCACTTTTCCCGCTTCTAACGCCGCCACTTATGAACGTCAGTTTTCCGCAAACCATTGTGACAGCTCCTTCTTCAAGATGTTCATGGACGCATCGTTTTTCATGCCAATCCGCAACCATCTGCCATCCATGCCGCGGAAATTTTGTGAATGACGGAGGACAATTCCACGTACCAGCATATCTTCATACAACTTATTCGAATCACGGTCAGCACCCAGTGTGAATGAAATAAAATTCGTAACGGAATTTGTAACCTTACAACCATTATCCGTTAAAAACTGCATCATCTTTTCTCGTTCACTGTTACTATACTGAATTGCCTGTTCGCGGTAGTGCTCTTCCTGAAGGCACACCGCACCGATTTGTGCTGCTAGTCCGTTAACATTCCAATGCGGTGCAAGTGCTTTTATCTCCTTAATAATCGATGGATTTGCCACAATATAACCAAGGCGTATCCCCGGAATGGCATACATTTTCGTCATAGAGCGAACGACAATGACGTGCGGATTATTCTTTATTTCTGCAATGAAGGACAGTGATTCATCAACGAAATCGATAAAGGCCTCGTCCAATACGACGTCACAACCTACTTCAGCGCCGCGCTGTATAATCACGTTCAAGTCCGTGCGTTCAGGCATGATTCCAGTCGGATTGTTTGGTGTGCAAAGGTACAGAACAGATGCTGAAGTCATGGCTTCGAGGATTGCTTCCAGTGGCAATTTAAAGCCATCACGCTCCTGTGCAAAAACAAGAACAATCTCCACATCCTTCGCCAAGAGCGTCGCTTCGTATTCTGAAAACGTCGGGTGCACGACAATCGCTCGCTTTGCACGGTAACGCTCTGCCAGAAGTGCCAGTAGTTCTGCCGCCCCGTTCCCAGCGAATAAACAATCAGTTGAAACACCATGATAATCGGCCGCCGCTGATAGAAACGGCTCCCCTTGTGGATTTGGATAAGCCTTAAGCAACTCTAGTAAACTTGGCCACATTTCTGTAACTGATTCAGGAGGCCCCGCCGGATTGACATTTTCACTGAAATCCACTAACTGTGCAGGCGGTTCAATGCCCAGTGTCGCGTAAACGTTGTGCGGATTTGCACCATGTTCAGGTAGTTGCATAAAAAGCCACTCCAATCACCGTCATTACTAGCCAGAAAATAAACGCTATGCTATGCATCTGTGTAATGGTTTGTTTAATATGTATTGCGGTAAGTGGAGTATTGCCTGGACCAAGCTCAGGTCGTTTCGATACGATTCCACGGTATGTACTTGTTCCGCCAAGCGTAACACCAAGTTGCCAAGCCGTCGCTGCCTCCAAATATCCGCTGTTCGGACTTGGATGTTTTCTTGCATCTTTGCTCCAGCCAGCAAAGCGTTTCCAAAAGGACAATTGACTTTTATTCGGCGTGTATAAAATGATCAGAAAACCCGTCACACGTGCTGGTATGAAATTCAAAATATCATCCGCACGAGCAGAAAATTTTCCAAACTTCTCATACCGTTCGTCTTTATAACCAATCATCGAATCCAGTGTATTCACCGTTTTGTACATCCACAGACCAGGGGCTCCCAGTAGAAATGCCCAAAATAATGGCGATGTAATGCCGTCCGCACTATTTTCTGACACGGTTTCAACAGTCCCGCGCACGATGCCACTTTCTTGTAGTTTATCGGTATCGCGACCGACAATCCACGACAACTTCGTTCGTGCTGCTGGTAGATCATTTGCGGCGAGCGGGCGATAAACGTCAAGTGCAGCGTCGCGTAAACTTTTTTGTGCCAGCCCGATGGCAATCAGAATTGATTCCACGCCAATCCCGACATAGATATTGAATTGATAGGCAAAACCAACTACAGCAAAAACAATGCCCAATACAATCCCGACTGTGATGAAGAATGTAGACGCTCCTTTTAACGTGCGGAACCGACCTTTATTCATAACGCTAGTCAATTTGGAGATGAACGTTCCAATCCAGCGGACCGGATGCGGCCATTTCGGTGGATCTCCAATCATTCTGTCGAGCAGAAAACCGATTGCGATGGCGATAAAATGTGCAGGTATCAAATTGTCCACCCTTTCGCCTTTTTGTAAGCACGGATTGCCCGTACAGTACAGTCATACACTCCATGGCCAATCAGTTTTCCGAGCGGCGTGATTGGACCTGCATATGGAAGGAATTCTCCTTGTTGTGTTGCCGCAACAAGCAGGCTGTCCGTCGATGTACCCGTCGCAATTGTGCCAGTGAGCGGATCTGTTATGGATTCCATCTGAAGTGCTTTCGTTTTCGCTTCTGTCGCGGTTATCATTGCTTGGATAAATGCCTCATCGGGTAGCTGACCGTTGACGATAACCCATGTATTGATGGTCCCGACGCGAGGTTTCTGATCACGCGTGAGTGCTAGCGACACATCGACGGCATTGCCGACGCCAGCTGTTACCGCAATCAGAATCGTTCCGAAATCCCCTGTGTATTCCTCGACTTCAGTATGCTCCGTCGTGACCGCGGTCATCATACCGACCGTATCCGTCAGATGAAAACCTTGCTGTTCAAGGTAGGAAGTGTTTTCAGCTTTGACGTCGTCTACATTGTAATCGACATCCACATGCCGGTTGACAAACGAGCGATACCAGCCTGTTCCGGCGTTATGAACGGCGGAGGAAATTGTTTTCAACGGGTATTTTGTTCGGAGTGCAACAAAATCCGATGCTATCGAAAAGTCCTCTTTTACAACTGTGAAAGGTTTTATTTCCTCTTTTGTATCCGGCAAAAGTGTAATTTGAGGTTTTGGCAATTCGGGATGAGGCTGTGATTTTATACGTGCACCGTACACAGATTGAATTGCCTCTTCCTTCACTACGTCTTGTGGGACACCTATTCTGGCAATCTTGCCTTTATCCATCAAGAGAAGCCGGTCACAGTATAAAGAAGCCAAATTGATATCGTGGAACACCGAAATGACCGTCAACCCTTTGTCGATTGCCTGCTGGCGAATCGTATCAAGTAATTGTTGCTGATGGGCGATGTCCAAGTGGTTCGTTGGTTCATCGAGCAATAAAATCGGAGCTTCCTGTGCGAGTGCCTGTGCAACGAAAACGCGTTGCTGTTCACCACCGGATAGCAGTTCTATCGAGTTGTCAGCATAGCGTGAGATTGACATACTATTTATGGCATTAGTGACAGCGCGCTCGTCTTCATCTGACCATGAGGAAAATAACCCCGATTGGTGTGGATAGCGGCCGAGTTCTACCGTTTCACGAACAGTGTGAGAAAATGCATGTGCATGGAGTTGTGGCAGGACGGCTACTTTTTTGGCGAATTCTTTTTGTGAATAAGTAGACGCGTCTTGCCCATCTATCGTGACAGAGCCTGTTTCCTTCGGGAGAATGCCTGAAATAATTTTCAATAATGTCGATTTACCACTGCCGTTGGGTCCAAGTATGCCGAGTACTTCGCCTTTATTGACAGTGAATGTTACTGCTTTCACAATTGATTCTTTACCATAACCGCCGGAAACATTGTCGACTTTTAACATGTCACATTCCCCCTTTCCTTCGTTGTTTATAGAAGATAAATGCAAATACGGGTGCACCGATAAACGCTGTGATGACACCTACTGGAAGTTCTGTTGGCGAAATGATCGTCCGTGCAATTAAATCACAAATGATGAGCAACGTCGCACCGTTCATGAATGACAATGTCAGGAGATGGCGATGATCAGATCCCCATAGAAGTCGCGTCATATGAGGGACGACTAGGCCGACAAAGCCAATTGTGCCGGACACCGCGACTGCAGAACCTGTCAGGATGGATCCACCAATCAAAATGGTAAACTTACGGCGTTTGACGTTGACACCTAAATGATGCGCCCGTTCTTCGCCGAATAACATCGCATTCAATTCGCGGCGATTCATCCACAGCATGAACGAGCCAACGACGACGAATGGCAAGATCATCGTAATATAGCTCCAACCCCTCATCGAGACACTGCCGAGAAGCCAACCAATAATTTGGCGTAGCTCTTCCCCAGTGAGCGCAATCATAAGTGATAGCACAGAACCGAGGAACGAACCGAAAATGATTCCGGTCAAAATAATTGTTTCCATTCTCATTGCGCGATCAACGAGGCGTGCGAATCCGAGAACAAAGAACATTGTCAGTGCAGCACCAACCATACTGAATACAGGAAGCGTATAAATGCCTAAAAACGGGATGGAAATACCAAAAAAGAGCGTCATAACAGCACCTACCGAGGCGCCGGATGACACTCCGAGGGTATATGGATCAGCAAGCGGATTTTTCAGCAGCCCCTGGAAGGCAGCTCCTGAAATCGCGAGCGAGGCGCCGACAAGTCCAGCAAGCACGACACGCGGCATGCGAATTTTCCACAAAATATTGGTAGCCGTTGCATCCGCCCCTGCATTCCATAACGTACTAATCGGTATCTTCACAGACCCGATCGACACACCGAGCCATACCGCCACTAGAAGCGCGGCGGCAGAAACGATGTAGGCAACGCTAGATTTACTCACCAAAAGCCTCTGGATAAATGGCTTTCGCTATTTCTTCAAGGCCTTCAGCAAGACGGGGGCCTGTACGGCTCGTGATATTCTCTTGAACTTGAACAACTGCTTTTTCTTTAATTGCCGTAATTGAATCAAAACCTGGACGTGCATAAACGTCTGCAACGGCCGTTTCGATGTAGTCATACAACACAATAATGACATCAGGATTGCGGTTAACGATCTCTTCCGGATCTATCATGAACCAGCCTTCTTGATCGGCAGCACTATTTTCAGCACCAATCATTTCAAGCATTTGATCCATAAATGTATTTTTACCTGGTGTGTAGATTTCTGGCGCCGGTGATGTTTCAACGAAAACTGTTTTTTGCTTTTCAACTTTTGCAGTTTTAGCTAGAACTTCTTCGACTTTCGCTTTCATGTCCGTAATGATTTTCTCTGCTTCTACTGTTTTACCAGTCGCTTTACCGATTGTTTCAATCGTTGTGTACGTTTCTTCAAAATTTGCTGCGTTTTTCACAACAAAAACAGTAATTCCTGCGTCACGGATTTGCTGCAGTCCTGCTTCACCTGATCCAAGTCCCGATTCATGTGCAAAAACGATTTCAGGATTCATGGAAACGATTTTCTCAACGTTAAATTCGATACCGCCGATTTTCTCTTTTTCAAGTGCTTCTGCGGGATAATCATCGTAGTCATTTACGCCGACAACTTCAGCAGCTAGACCAAGTTCAAACAAAATTTCCGTGTTGCTCGGCATCATCGAGACAATCGTTGCCGGTGCAGTTTCTAACGTGATTTCTTTGCCAACCGCATCCGTTAGCGTAATTGGAAAATCAGCTTCGACCTCTTCTGCTTTCGGTGTTCCAGCTACTTCTGGCTTTTCTGTTGTTGCAGTTCCACATGCTGCGAGCAGAAATACTGCAAGAAATGCCGTTAGTCCTAATTGCCAAATCTTTTTCATGTTGTTTTCCTCCTGTTTGGTCCAAATAAAAATCCCCCGTAATTGCTACGGAGGAATAAGTTGAGTAAAAATCTAGACGCACAGTGACGCCGATTTTCACTAATCCTATCCTCGTAGGGTACGTGTGATCCATAAAGGCAGGTCTCCTGGCTTGTGTTCAAGGCTTGTCGCGTCTTCCCGGAAATTTTTCCAGTGACAATTTGCGACTAACTCACACTTACAGTGGCGGGACCGCATCGGCATTGAACCGACTTCCCTTTTAACCCCGTTTTTAATGCGGGGCACCTTTATGTTTGGTATGTATTTTGTTCAACTTTCAGTATACTACAAATTTTTATTGTGTCGATAGCAAGAGGGATTTGTAGATTTAGAGAGAATATCTGCATGTGAAAAAACCGCCATACCTGAAAGAGAAAACCTCTTTCAGGTATGGCGGTTATATTTAGAGTTAAGGAAAGTAATAGAGTCTCGTACTTTGGATAGTTTAGAACGTGAAGTGTTCACGTCTAGACTCCAGCGCCTAGAGGCTAGGGTCATAAGTCGGTCCGGCTACACGGCAAAGGACGCCGTTTGGGCCTGCAGGATGCAGGTCATGCAGTCGTTGCGACACGACGTCGCGAACTTAGACTGCCTTCCTTTACCCGTCTTATGCCTGTCGCGTCTGGGCGGCGCCTTCCGCTTTTGAACACGGCTAGACTCCAGCGCCTAGCTCCTCGGGTCACTTCAGTCTTGCTGATAAAGGCAACGAACGCCTTTATCTTCAAGCCTTTCAGTGCCTGTCGGAGCTGAACAGGCGCTTCCGCTTTTGAACTTACATTTTCTCCGGCGCGGAAACCCCAATCAGTTTCAACGCATTTGCAATTGTTGTGCGTGTGATTGTAATGAGTGCCAGTCGCGCTTCCGATAATTCACGGTTGTCTGGATCTAACACTTTTTCTGCGTTATAGAAACTATGGAAAGTCGCAGCAAGTTCTTGGATATACGTTGCAACGCGGTGCGGTGAACGAATTCTCGCGGAATCACTGATTACTTGTGGGAAGTCACCAATTTTCTTCAGTAATTCCAACTCTTTTTCAGCTTGCAATAAAGATACATTATCCACAGACGCAACCATTCCATTTTCATCTGCTTGACGCAAGATTGATGAAATCCGTGCATGCGCATATTGCGCGTAATACACAGGGTTTTCATTGGACTGAGAAATCGCAAGGTCTAGGTCGAAGTCCATTTGCGAGTCGCCTGAGCGCATTGCGAAGAAGTAACGGACTGCATCCAAACCAACTTCTTCAACTAGCTCACGCAATGTTACGGCTTTCCCCGTGCGCTTGCTCATCTTGAACTTCTCTCCATCTTTAAACAACTGAACCATTTGGACGACGCCGACTTCGAGTGTGTCGTTGCCGTAACCAAGCGCTTCGATTGCCGCTTTCATCCGCGGAATATAACCGTGGTGATCTGCGCCCCAAATATTGATCAATTTATCGAATCCACGGAACAATTTATCCTCATGGTACGCGATGTCTGGCATCAAATACGTGTACGTACCATCGTTTTTAATTAACACACGGTCTTTGTCGTCCCCGAAAGTTGTTGAACGGAACCATGTCGCGCCATCTTCTTCAAAGACATGACCATTGGCACGTAATTTATCAAGCGCAACATCAATTTTGCCGTTTTTATATAATGAAGTTTCGGAGAACCAGACATCAAACGATACACGGAAATTGGCAAGGTCTGTCTTTAGTTTCTCTAATTCATGATCAAGGCCGTATTGGCGGAAGAATGCATAACGCTCTTCATCTGGAGTATGGACGTACTTATCGCCATATTCAGCTACCAACATTTTCCCGATATTAATAATGTCAGGCCCCTGGTAGCCGTCTTCCGGCATTTCTTTTTCCAAACCGAGTGCTTGGAAATAACGTGCTTCAACAGAAGTAGCCAGGTTGTGCACTTGATTTCCCGCATCGTTAATGTAGTATTCGCGCGCTACATCGTACCCAGCGAAATCAAGAACGTTGGATAGAGAATCGCCAAGAGAAGCTCCGCGTGCATGTCCAAGGTGAAGATCACCTGTTGGATTGGCAGAAACGAATTCAACTTGGACTTTTTGTTTATTGCCGAAGTTTGAACGGCCGTAGTTCTCGCCTTGCTCAAGAACGGTCTTGACGATGTCGCCTAAGTAATCCGTTTTTAATTTGATATTGATAAAACCAGGGCCTGCAATCTCAATCGATTCGATTGATGTGCCATCTGTATTTAACTTTTCAAGAATCGCTTCCGCAATCGCACGCGGTGGCTTTTTCGCTAATTTTGTCAATTGCATAGCAATGTTAGTTGCATAATCGCCATTGTCTTTGTTATTAGGCGTTTCAAGCATAATGTCTGGTATAGCCGTTTCTTCTGCCAAGCCCGCATCAATTACGGCTTGGCGCAGTGCTGTTTTCACCTCGTGTTGAATCTGTTCTACCGCGTTCATATTGTTCCCTCCGTGTATGTAATAGTCAGTTCGTATGTTCCGAGAAGTGATCCTTCTGCATGTAAATCATAGTTCACATTGAATCGTCCGCCCGAATTATCTTTTTGCTCTGTAAAGTCGAGCTTGTCCGTTTTGACAACTAAGTCAAACGTAGCTGGCCCACTGCCGTACGATCCTGGTCGTTCGCCAGCAGCAACAAACGGCAACCGCATCGTAACAGCACCTCGACGCATAATGAGCGCATCTGTGGAGTCCAATTTAACAATTGTTTGAACCGACTTTCCACTTTGTTGTTCTTCATATTTCAAATAAGATTTGCCTGCTTTTTCTATCAACAAACCTTTAGCATTCAATTCGTGCTTCTCCTCGTCTTGGCCTGGATGGCGAATAGACGAATGGAGCTTAATCGTTACATATCGCTCTTTTTCCCGCGATTCCATACACTCACTGTCCTTTACATGAAAACATCTTCTTATTATATCCTTTTTACCGTCTACATTTCAATCTATCCGAGGCAATGCATGTTTTTACGCATGTTCCGTTTAATCTGTTTCTATGCGTCCCATACTAGATGCAATGATATGGACGGGACGGGATCGTATGCAACGGACAGTATATGTGAAACAGAAAAAAAGACGCTCGGCGTTACGACGGCTGTTGCTGCTAACCGTCACGATGATAATGGCGACGCTGACCATCTTCCTATCGCTCAGGCTATATGCTCAAATTACAGGCGCACCTTCTTTAAGCGTGCCAAAAGCTTCTGTCTTTCTTGATAAAGACGGCAGGCAAATTGGCGACCGATTTTCCGCGGAAAGACGGTACTGGGTTGACCTCGATGACATGTCACCGTTTCTAATCGATGCAGTCATTGCGACAGAAGACAAGAATTTTTATACCCATAACGGTTTTGATTATAGACGGATTGCAGGCGCCCTTTTAAAAGATGCGAAATCGGGGCGCAAAGTAGAAGGTGCCAGCACAATTACCATGCAATATGCGAAAAACTTGTATTTGACGTTTGAAAAGACGTGGAAACGTAAAATCACTGAAGCACTTTACGCCTATCGAATGGAAATATTTTATGAAAAAGATGTCATTTTGGAAGGTTATTTGAATACCGTTTACTTCGGACATGGCATGTATGGTGTCGAGGCGGCAAGTAAATTTTATTTCGGAAAGTCAGCAAAAGATCTGACGTTGGAAGAGTCCGCTGTTATTACCGCCATCGCGAAAGGGCCTTCAGTTTATTCGCCAATTGAAAATCCCGAGAAATCGAGGGAACGAACATTGCTGGTGCTGTCACTTATGGAGGCGCAAGGGTATATTACTACTCGCCAAGAAGAGCGAGCAACGAACGAACAAATCACATTAAAAAACCGTGAATGGGCTGACTCTAAACGCGTTGCCCCCTATTTTTTGGATGAAGTGTGGCGCGAGGCTGAAAAAGTACTCGCGGCGAAAGGGCGCTATCCCGCAGAGGGCGGTTGGACAATCCGGACAACGCTTAACCCGTTACACCAACAAGCAGCCGAAGAAACAATTACAAAATGGATGCCGGACAGCGGTTTACAAGTTGGATTCATGTCGATTGAAACTGGAACGGGTGCAATCACATCGCTCGTCGGCGGCATGAATTATACCGAAAGTCCGTTCAATCGGGCGACTCAAGCAAAGCGCCAGCCTGGCTCTGCGATGAAACCGATTCTATATGCGGCGGCACTCGAAGACGGGTTCAGTCCGCTGACATTTTTATCGACCGAAAAGACCATTTTCACTTACGACGAAGGTCGCTCGACATATGAACCAAACAATGTGAACGGTAAATTTGCCGGTCATCCTATCTCGCTTGCACAAGCACTGGCGATTTCCGATAATATTTACGCAGTAAAAACGCTTGAAGATATCGGCTATAAGAAATTCAGTAAAATGGCTAAACGTCTTGGCATCGAGGGTGAATTCCCGGAATCTCCTGCAACCGCACTCGGTACCTCGCTTGTCACGCTTTCCGACATGACGAATGCTTATAACCGAGTTGCATCGGGCGGTATCGAAACAGTCCCGACGACAATTCTATCCATAACGGATGCAGAGGGAAAAACGGTCTATGAACATCCAAAAATGAGCAAGAAACAGGTTATCAGTGAGCAGGATGCATTTGTCCTCACCCATTTGATGACTGGTATGTTCGATCCTGTGTTCAACGACTATTCTTCTGCCACTGGATTATCCATGCGACAAAAGCAAACGAGACCGTATGCCGCAAAATCTGGGACGACGATTTCAGATCAATACTTAATTGGCTACACCCCTTCATTAACGGCGGGAATTTGGACCGGTTATGACGTTGGAAAACAACTGACCGACATGACAGATAAAGCAGCGTCGAAAAAAATATGGATCGACTTCATGGAGACCGTCAATCGCGGCACTCCACCCGAACCATTCATCCCCCCGAAAGGAGTCAACGGTGTCATCATCGACGTTGACACTGGTGGTATCGCGATAAATGAATGCGAGAAACAGCGGCTCGTTTATGTAAAAGAGAAGGATATGCCTCAAAAGTTATGTACGGATAAAACACTGCGGGAACAGCGCTCAGTAGGCGAAACCGATGGGAAGAAGTTTGAACTGTTTCCGTTTTCATTTTTTGAGTGAGTTCGGTTGAGGTTTATCATCGGTTCGCGTGGGATATGATTGGTCAGCAGGTAGATATGATTGCTTCACTTCCTAAGTCATCAAAATCAAAAAAGCTTTCCTCTCCCAAATTAATTCGGGGAAGGAAAGCTTTTTTACCGTTCAAGGCGTCCTGCTAAACGATGTATCACGCTTGGGTTTGTTTGATACGGTATTTATCAGGAAATGCACGATTCCGGTTGTCCTAGCTTACAATTGCAAGCTGTAATTTAAGTGTACTGCCTTTCAGGCTGACATTCAACCTCAGATTGGGAAGTATGCCGAATTTGTCGCTATTTGTTCACAACTCTGGCGAATCAACACTCAAATCAATATGCAGTTTTGGTTCACTTCTATCCCACATTTCCTTATTATGAGCTGCAAGGAAGTCAGCTAAAATCTGCTTTGATTTATCATCCATATGCTCAACGATGATATTCCGTTTCATCGATTTATCCATCCGATTCACGTGATCAGCGAGCACTTTATATCCCCGACGTTTTTCACGATTAACGACCATTTCACACGCTGTAACGCCTGCATAATAAGGTCCCTGTTCCTGAAAGTCAATTGTAACCCAGACGAGCCAGTACGGTTTTCCACCTTCTGAGTCTTCGCGATTTAGCGTAAACTTGACCCCGCGTTCTGTGTCACTTCTAGCATGCATGGCACCGATTTCAATCCGTGCAACACCTTCTTCGACATCGATAATGACCGGCGACACGTTTTCAAGTGACAACGAACCAATCCCGTATCCGCCATGACCGTCAGTCGGATCGTCCTTTATAATTGTGAAACCCAATTTCTGTTTCGGTTTATTTTCATTTGTCATTTATTCGTCCCCTCCAAATCTGATACTATGTATACTATACCCAATATATACAGAGAGGGGGAAATCTAATGCCAATCGTAACTGTGAAAATGTTGGAAGGCCGTACAGATGAACAAAAACGTGCGCTTTGCGAAAGAGTGACAGAAGCCGTCGCTGAAACAACAGGTGCACCTGCTCAAAATGTTTCTGTCATCATTGAAGAAATGTCGAAAAGCCATTACTCTGTCGCTGGAAAACGTCTAAGCGATCAGTAAGCAAAAGCGGAAGCGCCTTGGTCAGGAGCTCGGAGTCTAGACGTGAAATTTCCATATTAAAAATACTCCACAATTCGAGATTTCGTAATATCCAACACATTCAAAAAGGCTGCCCCATTTCGGAAACTTTTCCGTTCCAATGGGACAGCCTTTTATTATTGTCGGGACGTTTCTTTATTGTCCAGACTCCAAGCGTCAGCCCGTCGAGTCGCTTCTGTCCTAAAGATAAAGACAAAAAGCGTCTTTATTTTAGGCCATTCAGCGCTTGTCGGGGCTTAGCGACGCTTTCCGCTTGGGCCTCCAGGATGCAGGTCATGCAGCCATTTCCGCAGGACGCGGCGAACCTAGGCTGCGTTCATTTATTGAACTGCGTACGTTTGAACTTCACTGATGAAATCAAAGGCCGCCGTCATCTCTTCAGCAGTAAAGTTTAGTTTATTTTTCACGATAAGGACTTTTGCGATTTGCTCATCCTTGTCAAGATGGTCGAAGTACAGCAATGTTGAAACGAGTTCAAGAAAACGGGAACTTTTGACGTTCATGCTGTCGATACAGGTTCCTAGCATTGCATGGGCATCATCTGCCATTTCCAGGAAACCCGCACCCGCATCTGTCACTTGGTAGCTGTATTGGACGTACGATCCTTTGTCCGTGCACTGTTCAGCCAGAAACCCCATCTCGCGCAGTTCTTCAATGCGTAGCGTTAATTCCTCCGAATAGGGTCCGTACATGTGAAGCTCATACTTTTCGACGAAAGGGAAATTCATCTTTTTCGCGATATAAATCATTTTCTGTAATTTTTTTCTGCCCGTGACTTCATTCGCCATTGAGATGAATTGTACAATTCTAGCGTGTTCTTGCAACAACTTATCGACACCTAACCTTTCAGCATGTGTAAAATTCGTCCGTATAAAGGATTCTTTGCTTTTCCTGCTTCCAAAACATCTTCCGGAAAATAGATTTTATGATCTGTTCGTCTTTTACCTGAAATTGCGTCTACGACATCCGATGAACGTGACAACTCGCTTAGGTCGCCATTTTTCATTTGCAAATAAATTGGTAAGCGTTCGTTTTCTTCACCTGGGCCATAAAAATCATAGGGTAAATCCGACGACGAATCCGTAACGAGGTAATAGGCCGGATCGATTCCCGCTTCCTTAAATAACTGCTCGAGTTCACCGATTTTCCGGTATTCTGTTGCCGGATCAAATTCTGCATACTGGAACAATCTTCTATTGATAAAACGATAGCAAAGGTCCGATAAAATCGCGTCTTCTTCCTTCATCCAAACCTGGAAATACGTCATTAATATATTTTCATCAAGGGCAATATAATCCTCAAGTACAAACGTCTTGTCGAAAAACGAATGGAAGTGGACAGGCTCTTGTTTAAAGATATAGCCACTTGCATGTAACTGTTTTGCGCGATGTAAAATTTTCGTCAAAATAACTTCAGCACTGCGGGATACCGGGTGAAAATAGACTTGCCAATACATTTGGTAACGGCTCATTATATAATCTTCCACTGCGTGCATGCCGCTATACTTGATTACCGCCTGTTCTTCTGTCGGTCGCATGACACGCAGAATTCGTTCCATATCGAAATGACCGTATGACACCCCTGTAAAATAAGCGTCACGCTGTAAATAATCCATTCGATCAGCATCTATTTGGCTCGAAATCAAACTGACTACGAGTTTATCCGGGTAGGTTTTCCCGATTATATCAGCCACTTTTTGTGGGAAATCGGGTGCCACGCGTCGAAGCACTGCATTCACTTCCGTGTCCCCTAGCAAAATGGCTTGCGTGAATTGTTCATGATCGAGATCGAACACTTTTTCAAAGGCGTGTGAAAACGGACCGTGTCCGAGGTCATGCAGCAATGCCGCACACATCGTCACCAGTCGTTCCTCATTGTTCCATTCAGGCCTGCCGCTGAAACCGTCGTCAATGATGCGCCTGACGATTTCATAGACACCGAGGGAATGGTGGAATCGGCTGTGCTCCGCCCCGTGAAATACGAGGTATGTCGTGCCTAGCTGTTTGATCCGACGAAGGCGCTGAAATTCACTTGTGCCAATAACGTCCCAAATCACTTTATCGCGCACGTGAATATAGCGATGCACAGGATCTTTGAAAACTTTTTCTTCGACCAGTTTTTCATCTTTGTATTCCATCGTGCACCTCCTTCAACTCATTCCCTTTAGTATAATCGCAAAAATGGTTCGTAGGAAGATGGAAAAAGGTTCATTTGAGTGAAAAAGAGATAGAATGCTTTTTTCATTATGAATAAAGTAACGGAATCCTGTCCACACTGACCGTAGAAAGAGACTATGAACATATGACTGGAGGCACGAAAATGGTGAAAGTTAGACAGGATGCTTGGATTGAAGAAAACGATACTTTATTAGCCGACACAGTATTGCGGCATGTCCGCGAAGGTAGTACACAGCTTAGCGCTTTCGAAGAAGTTGGGGATGCACTCAACAGAACGGCAGCGGCTTGCGGGTTCAGATGGAACGCCGTTGTGAGACGTGATTATGAAAAAGAGCTATCGGACGCGAAGAAAGAACGCAAACAAGCAATACGTGTCCTTGGGAAAGATTTTAAACGACGGGGACAACAATTATATAGCCCTTCGCAAGGACAAGAGGAAGAACAAAAGATTTCCGTTCCGTTATCGGCACTCTCTCTCGATACAGTTATCGCATTTCTTGTGCGCATGCATCACACAGGCGTGGGAGATAACGAGTCACTTCGCTGGAGGCAAACTGCTAAAATCGCGAATGAAAAGTCAGAACAGCTTCAAAGAGAAATTACAAAACTCCAGCAGGAGAATAAAACCCTGCGCGCCGATTACGAGCAATTTGTTCAAATCATGAACCGCGCTCGCCGTCTCGTCACGCTAGATGATGAATCAGATCGCTCAGCACCGGTATTCCAGATGGAACAAAACGGCAACCTAGTTTCAAAAGAACCGCCCGTCAATCATCATTGATTGGCGGTTTTTTCTATGGTTTTTGCGCGAGGTGTTGTTTGGTTTGGCGGGATGTTGTTTTGTTTCGGCAGGATGTCGCTTACTTTCAACGGTGCGTTATTTAGTTCGGCAAAAACGTTGTCTACTCGGCAGGACGTTGCTTTTATCGAATCAAAAAACGGTTGCCCCTATTTCGAGGAGACAACCGTTTTTTCATCCGCGTGCCAGCATTTTTTGATTTCGTTCGAAGACGCGGTTCAAATAAAAGGAGTACAGTTCCATTTCTTCTGGTTTCAAGCCGCCTATCTCAACATGATCCGCGAGCTCTCGCAACAAAAGTTGGATTCGAATAACGATATCACTCACCGTGAATGGCATGTCAAGCAGTTCTGACAGGGATGCCATGACTTCTGGTTTAATGGTTGGGTAAGTGAACTTCGTCTCTTCCCCTTGTAAGCCAGTTTCGTAAAAATCACGAATCAGCTTAGCACGTTCTGCCCCACTTCCTTCGACGCAAAGATAGACTTGGACTGCGATGCCTTGACGCAATCTGCGCTGTGAAATGCCGGCGAATTTACGGCCATCAATACTCAAATCATACGAACCTGGACAGTACGATCCCACAATTTCATAGGCTTCAATACGGTCACCTGCTTCCGGGAAAAGCATACGAACGAATGCAAGCATTACTTCATAGCCTGCCGGAATATCGATTGACGAGTCGAGTTCAGATAGAACAATTGAGATGTTTAATACACCTTCATCAAGCACCACTGCAAGTCCGCCTGAATTGCGAACAATCGCGTTATAACCTGCATTTTCAAGTGTCGAAACTGCTTCTGTAACATGTGGCAGCCGATGATCTTGGATACCCAGCACGACAGTTTGATTGTGCACCCATGTTCGGACTGTTGGCACGCTCAATTGTTGGCCAACAAGATGGCAAAGCGTATCGTCTGCGGCGAATGATTCTAGTGCGGAACGGGTACGTGTTGTCATGGATTCATCCACAAAACGCCATGCAGGAATAGTTAAAAAAGATTCATATGATATCATTCAAATTTCTCCTGCTCATAGACTTTGCGCCGCGGTTAACAGGGCAAGCTTGTACACATCAGTAGCGGAACAACCGCGTGACAAATCATTTACGGGTGCGTTCAGTCCTTGAAGAATCGGGCCAATTGCTTCGTAGCCGCCAAGACGCTCCGCTATTTTATAACCAATATTACCGGCTTCAAGTGATGGAAAAACGAAGACGTTGGCATTGCCTTGAATGATCGATTCAGGTGCCTTTTTCGCAGCAATTTCGGGAACATAGGCTGCGTCAAATTGGAACTCGCCGTCAAGCAGCAAATCCGGTGCAAGTGATTGAGCGATTTTCACCGCGTTCGCAACTTTTTCTGTTTCTTCCGTTACGGCAGATCCTTTTGTAGAGAAACTTAGCATCGCAACACGTGGATCCACACCGAATGCCCGCGCTGTTTTGGCGCTTTCAATCGCGATTTCGGCCAATTCTTGCGCTGTTGGTGCAACTGTAATCGCACAGTCCGCAAATACAAGCCGTTCATCGCCTTTCATCATAACAAAAGCGCCGCTCGTCCTTGAAATGCCTGGTTTTGTTTTAATAATTTGAAGCGCCGGTCGTACCGTGTCTGCAGTCGAATGCGCAGCCCCGCTTACCAACCCATCCGCACGCCCTGTATAAACAAGCATTGTTCCGAAATAATTAACGTCCGTCAATTGTTCGCGTGCTTGCTCTACCGTTGCTTTGCCACCACGACGTTCCACGAACTTTTCAACTAGTTGTTCAAAATAGGTAACACTCACGGGATCAATGACATCTATTTCCGAAATATCAATTCCTGCTTCAGTTGCAACTTCTTGCACTTCGGTTTCATTACCAAGAAGAACTGGCTTCACAAGCCCTTCTTCTTGAAGGCGTGACGCCGCTTCTAAAACGCGGATATCCGTTCCTTCTGGTAGGATAATCGTCTTTCTTTTACCGCTTAAACTTTCTTTAATTCCATTAAAGAAATCAGCCATTAAATACCCACCTTTCGCATACGCTCATGCTCTAAGCATACACCAATGAAGCAGGCGGTGAAAGCGTTTTACTTCATGTCAAATTCGTGACAATGGCGCTAGCAAAGGACGTTTTACAGCCTTCTATGCTACACTCATTTAAGAAGATAATTCATAATGAAGGAGTTTGATTTCATATGATCGAAGCAGCAAAAACACTGGATGGTTGGTATGTTTTACACGATTTACGATCGATGGACTGGGCATCTTGGAAATTGATTTCAAAAGAAGAACGCCAAGCAGCAGTAGAGGAATTTCTTGTTTACCTTGAAAAACTTCAAAAAACAGATGACGACAAAACCGGAGCGCATGCTTTCTATACAGTAATCGGCCAAAAAGCTGATTTCATGCTTATGACTTTGCGTCCGACAATGGATGAACTGCAGGAGCTTGAAACAGAATTCAATAAACTCGCAATTGCCGACTTCACGATTCCAGCGTATTCATACCTGTCAGTCGTTGAACTATCGAACTACCTTGCAGGAGAATCCACTGACGATCCGTACCAGAACCCATTTGTACGGGGACGTCTGTATCCTGAACTCCAACGTAGCCAATACATCTGCTTCTACCCAATGGACAAGAAGCGCGACGGTGATGTGAACTGGTACATGCTCGATATGGATAAACGCAAAGAATTGATGCGCGCGCACGGTTTGATTGGCCGCAGCTATGCTGGTAAAGTGAAACAAATCATTTCCGGTTCTGTCGGTTTTGACGACTACGAATGGGGCGTTACACTATTCGCAGACGATGTTCTCCAGTTCAAAAAACTGATTTACGAAATGCGTTTTGACGAAGTAAGCGCACGCTACGCTGAATTCGGCTCATTCTTTGTAGGTACGATTTTAGATGGCGATAAAAAAGCAGCTTTCTTCAACATCTAACTAGTAAGTTATTCCGCCTGACTGCAACTTTGCAGTTAGGCTTTTTTGTATTTGATGGGTATGTTTCATTCCGACCGCGCATATGATTCTCCAAGGAGGTTGGGCCGTGGCAGTGATCAAATACAATGATGCTGAATTGGATCTACTTGCTCGGTTAATGCGCGCTGAAGCAGAAGGTGATGGCCAATTAGGCATGCTTTTAGTAGGTAATGTCGGTGTGAATCGTGTACGTTCGGATTGTCTCGATTTCAATGATATCCGCAGCTTACAGGATATGGTTTATCAAAAACCAGGAGGATTCGAAGCGACAACAAAGAGCTATTTCTATCAAAGGGCTCGTGAGATGGATCGAAAACTCGCTAAACGCGTCATCAACGGTGAACGCTTCACTCCAGGCGAGCGATCATTATGGTTTTTCATGCCTAGCGGAGAATGCCCTGCTCAGTGGTATAACCAATGGAACACAGGAAGATTCAAATCACATTGTTTCTATTCACCAACGGTTCAAGACTGCCCGAAAGTGTAACTTAAAAGAAGAAAGGATGAAGAAATGGTCCAATACTATTGGAATCCGCCCTATCAGAATCAGCATGTTACACCGCCGCAAGTAACGCTTCCAGCTGGAGGAAGACCACCCGGACCACCCGGAAGAGAACAGTCATACATTGAAAATATATTACGATTGAACAGAGGAGAGCCCGGAACATTCCACTTTTCATTCGAGCATGCACTAGATTCGGGTAAAAACACGAAAGAGGTACGCGGTACGGTAGAAGCAGCCGGCCGTGATCACGTCATCTTAAGCGATTCGGCAACAGGACATCGTTTTTTATTCCCAATGATTTATTTTGATTATGCCGAATTTGATAATGAAGTGAAGTATTTCCCGCAAGCTCCTTGAATTCAAAAAATCTTCCGTCTGCCTTTTAGGGCTGGCGGAAGATTTTTTTGATTAATAAAACAAGGGGAATTGCATATAAGTACTTGGAGTTGTATGATTTTGAGTAAGAGAACGTAGGAAGACAGGAGGATGACCAGATGCTACTACTAGACGAATTGACACAACTAAAAAAAGAACTAGATGATCGTCGTCCTCTGCCTTCCATAACTGTGCAGAAGTTAAAAGAGGACTTTCTCATTCGCAATACGTACCATTCTAATGCAATTGAAGGTAATACGCTTACCATCTATGAAACAAAGGTGATTTTAGAAGACGGCATCACCGTCGGTGGAAAATCAATGCGCGAACATCTTGAAGCCATCAATCATCGGGATGCCATACTGTTTTTGGAAGAAATCCTTTTGGAACCTTTGACAGAGAGACTGATTAAAGAAATTCATCACCTCGTGTTAAGGGGTATTGATACAAAAAGTGCTGGTGTCTATCGCACTCGGGAAGTAATTATTTCAGGGGCATCCCATGAGGTAACCCCTGTTCACCGCATTCAGGAAGAGATGGAGCAACTTCTTGATTGGTATAAGCATGCCAATGACATACACCCTGTTGAAAAGGCAATGCTAGTACACAGTAAATTCGTTAATATACATCCATTTATTGACGGGAACGGACGGACTTCCAGGCTGCTAATGAATTTGGAACTGATACGTTACGGCTATTTACCAGTGACCATCCAAGTCGAAGAACGGCTGGCTTATTACGAAGCACTTGATATTGCTGCCCTGAAAAAAGATTACTCGCTTTTCATAATGCTTGTGGCCGCTCGCGAAAAAGAGACTTTACTCCGTTATTTATCTTTGATGCCCAATCGGGAATAATAATTCAAAAAATCTTCCGTCTGCCTTGTAGGGCTGGCGGAAGATTTTTTAGTTTGAAAATTTAATAGCCGCAATAATCAACATGATCCAGCCTGCGATGAATGCAACGCCGCCGATTGGTGTGATAGCACCGAGTATGCCGATTCCCGTAAGGCTCAGTACATACAGGCTACCAGAGAAGATGATGATACCCGCGAGGATCAAATAACCCGCCCAGCTTAATTGCGTGACTGACCCAAAGAGCATTGGACTCATAAGGATACCAACAGCAATCAATGCGAGCGCATGGAACATTTGATACTGTACAGCGGTTTCCCAAATTGCTAGATAGTGTTCGGATAGTTTCTCTTTTAAAGCATGTGCGCCGAATGCACCAAAGGCGACGGCGATTGCTGCGTTAACAGCCCCCGCAATAATGAAAAATGGCATATAATTTCCTACTCCTTTGACGGGTGCCAGGTACTCACACCCTAATTTTAAAAATCAAATAGCGAGCCTCCGTTTGCATCCTCTTCTTCAAGCAGTTTACCATCTAACGAAGTGATAGACTGCACAGCGCTAGCGGTTGTAAGCATTTTGGGAACAATTTTCTCTTCACGCTTACTTTCCCCGCCAAGCGCAACTTCACAAAGTGATCTGACAGCAGCAAACGCTTCCCGCATCGTGCTGTCCTCATTTGTACGCCTCGCAACACTTAGTTGCCGCTCCATTTCCGAGATAATCCGGTCGTATGGTATCACTGTTTAATGTCCCCTTTCTTCTGTTCAAATTGCAAACAGTCCATGCCAGACGATTTCTTCACGACGACCGATGGCAGTTCCCGCGTTTTAAACCCATATGCTTTGCAGCCGCGCGGGTTCTGCTGATCCCAAGTCACGTAGAAATATTGGCATTGAAAACAATTTACTGCCACTTGCGATCAACCTCTTTTCAAGTTAACTTTAGCACCGCGGTAGCGAAATTTAAAGCACGCCGCCTGTCCGGCACCAGTCAATCTGTGTTTCATCCCACGATTCAAGAATCTGATTGGTCTTCGAATACGGACGGCTCCCGACGAAACCCCGACTTGCGCTTAACGGGCTCGGATGAACCGATTCGATAATTGCATGACGCGATACATCGATGAGTTTCTTTTTTTCTTGTGCAGGACGGCCCCATAAAACGAAGACAATTGGTTTTTCTCGCTCCGACAAACGCCGAATTACTTCATCCGTAAACGTTTCCCAGCCTTGTTTACGATGCGAATGCGCCTGTCCATCCCTTACTGTTAGCACCGTATTCAACATGAGCACGCCTTGTTGCGCCCACCCCGTCAGTGTGCCGCCCTCCGGCAGCGGACAATCGATATCAGACACAAGTTCCTTGAACATATTGCGTAGACTAGGTGGTATCTTGACGCCGGGCTTCACGGAAAAGCTTAATCCATGCGCTTGTCCAGGTCCATGATACGGATCCTGTCCCAATATGACGACCTTTACCTCATTGAAAGGCGTCAATTTAAATGCAGTCCACAAATCATCCAGCTGCGGATAAATCATTTCTTCCGCATATTCCTTCTTCAAGAATTCATGTAGCTTACTATAGTACGGTTTCTCGAATTCATCATTCAAGAATTCATCCCAATCATTACCGAAAAGTTCTTTCTGCACAATCCATCACGGCTCCTTGAATTCAATCGTCACGTCGTAGCCCGCGAATGAAAACATTTCTTTTAGGGTCTTATCGGCATTCTGTTGCGCGGTTATCAAGACACCCTGTCCTACAGTTTCTTCCAATATAAGCTCTTTCGCTTCAGCTGCAAGTTCGTAGGCCTCTTCAATATTCGCTTTTTCCCGAAAGACCCCTTCATAGGAATACACTTCGACTTTATCGAAATAAATTTCCGCGCCTCCTAAAAAAGTAGCGGGCGGCAAAGTTAGTTTCACTGTTTTCTTCTTGTAATCGACAACGACATCTTTTTCCGTAAGGCTGGACATGTCGACACCAGCTTTCACTGATCCCGGAATAACAACCAATAACTGCCGTTTCGTTCCCGGCAAATTGAGTCCGATGCTTTGTCCAAACAATGTATTATCTTGTCGTTCAATGATAACTTTTGTATAAGCTTCGGCAGTTGCCAGTTCGTTCAAGTCCTTAATTTGTTCAAGGTATGCGCCTTTCTGTTCCGTGAATGTACTCCCTTGTTTCAAAATGAAGAACGTCACAAACGGCAAAGCGACAATCAACAGTAAAATTAGGAGCGCAATTGCGATGGACGACTTTCTCCATACTGAAAAAACCACTTTCCCAACACGCAAAAATCCGCGCGGACGTTCTTCTACTTCTTCCATCGTCACCGCGGTTTGTTCTTTGGAAGTTTTCAATTCTTTCAACAACCGTTCGATTTCCTTATTATCCGACACTTCATCCCTCTTTCCCTCTTTTTCCGACACTAGCTTATACGTTAACATTATAGGAAAGTTCCCTTTCAAACAACTAGAAAGACATGGTACGATTGTATGGGGGGATACGACATGGCTGATATGCAATTGCGTGACAAAATGAAGAAAGTTTCTGAAGCGGCGAAACACGGTGGCCGTGTTCCGGAACGTTCTAAAAACGCTGGACTTGTCGTTTTCCTTATCTTAATTGGGTGTGGAATTATCGTCATGTTAGCTCTTGCAATCGGGCTTATTATAAGCAAACACTTTCTCGGTGCTGCTGTGATTTGTAGTATTGCAGCACTGCTCACATACTCCATATATAAAATGATGAAAGCTGATGACATCGAACAATTGTAATTTCCGATTCTTTTGATAAGATTAAGGTAGAATTTATTCAAAAAAGGAGATAGACCAATTATGACGCTTAAAAAGACTTTAACAATCGCAGGTTCCGATACATCAGGCGGCGCAGGGATTGCGGCGGACTTAAAAACATTCCAAGAGCACGGTACATACGGGATGACAGCAATTACAGTTATCGTGACAATGGATCCGGATAATAATTGGTCACATGGCGTTTACTCATTACCTGTCGACGTTTTGAAAGCGCAAATCAAGACTGCACTTTCAACAGGTATCGATGCGATTAAAACAGGCATGCTTAGCACAGAAGAAATTATCAAAATTGCAGGAAATGCGATTTCAGAATCAGGCCTTAGTCACGTAGTCATCGACCCTGTTATGGTTTGTAAAGGTGAAGATGAAGTGTTGAACCCCGGAACAGTAGACGCAATGGTTGAATTCCTTCTTCCAAAAGCAGAAATTGTGACACCAAACTTGTTCGAAGCAGGACAACTTGCTGGCACAAAAACACCGAAAACGATCGCAGATATGAAAGCAGTCGCAGAAAAAATCCATTCACTTGGCGCTCGCAATGTTGTCATCAAAGGTGGCAAACAGCTTGAACACGATAAAGCTGTGGATCTGTTCTTTGACGGAAAAACGTTCACTCTTCTTGAAGCAGAGAAAACAGCGACAACTTATAATCATGGCGCGGGCTGTACGTTTGCAGCAGCAATCACAGCAAACCTAGCAAATGGTCTAGATGTAAAAGAATCTGTATTTGAGGCGAAAAAATTCGTCACAGCTGCAATTGCAAACGGCTGGAAACTAAACGAATACGTTGGACCTGTTATGCACGGAGCGAAAAACCGTTTCGGTGCACCTGAAATCACAACGACTGAAATTTAATAGAGTTATTTCAATAATCACGTCTGTTTATTAACCATACATTTGCAGAAAATACTGGTGAGAAGGGCTTGAATTCCTCCATTTTTACTGGACCATTTCCGGCTCGCTTTCGACGAAATATTCATTACAGTTTTACCGAGGGGCATGTGTGGCTAGAAATGACTTCGTCATTTCTAGCCACACTCTTTTCAGTAATACTGTTGCAAATAATTGCCTGTCGCGTTCCTACAATGTTCAAGCTAATAATGCAGTTGCTTTGAAAGAAATGAATAGATGACTTTCTATAAACAGAGTAAGTGCCCGAAAATACAATTTCAGGCACTCTAGTACGTTGTACAATGTGTTCCGTGCTTACTTTTAGCAAAGAGTATGCACCTAATCATGTGACGTCCTATAGATAGTGACACTTCTTTACTATAAAAACGAAAAAACCATAGAGAAAGAATCAGCCGCCAAAATTGCATCTTTGGCGGCTCTTCTCCAGGTAAGAAGCCCGCTATTCCTTCGTCCCAAAAAGCTCCAAAAGCACTTCGTGTATGAATGCTTTGGGAGCGCGACGGATGAAGGACTACCATACGATTACCGGAAAAAGTGTGTAGGGATGCGACAAAGTCACATCCCTACACATCCAGACATCTCGGTAATCGTATAGAAGTCATTCAATACAAAGCAATCCTAATGGAACTATATACATAGCACCCAGTAGGTGATCAAGTTATTTTCCGGTTTAGTTAATCAACAGACGTGTTCAATAATAGTAAAAACACCAAGATGCTGATTGTCTCTTGGTGTTTTTTCATGTTTGGTTTGTTGGACACTTTTATTGAATGGTTCGACACTTCCGCAATTACGTTACGTTCCACTGTTCGTCGAATACTTTCCACGTCAAGGCCCATGAATCGCATTCAACTACCCTTTTCTATATACTATAAAGAAGCAAGGTTACAGTTTTAAGGAGGGCTATTCATGGAATTAGTAAAACCAGATCATCTACAGGAACTCATAACTTCTTTCGCCAATAAAGATGTGTACATCCATCTCGAAACAACGAACGGCTCATATGCAGCTCATTTCAATGAAAGTGTTTTCAACGCTGGAGCATTCATCCGCAATATCGTTATCAAATTCGAACTCGGTAAAGTGGCTGGCGATTCACCTCACCGCATCGGATTGAAATTGCCATCGGGATGGATTTATGCGCAAGGCATCACTCATTACAAACTCGACGAACACGGGCGTTTGCTTATGGCAGGACTCGATGCAGAGGGAAAACTTGCAGTCGCGCTTGAAATCAGCGAAACACCGTTCACATATTAATTAAGGAGGCCATTTTTTATGATTAAAAAAGAACGTCATGTACTTGTCGTATTCCCCCACCCAGATGACGAAGCATTCGGCGTATCCGGCACCATTTCGTCTTACAGAGATATGGGTGTACCCGTTACGTACGCTTGCTTAACTTTAGGTGAAATGGGACGTAACCTTGGCAATCCACCATTTGCAAATCGCGAAACATTGCCTCAAATCCGAAAAGAAGAACTGAAAAAAGCGTGTGAAGCAATGGGACTCGACGATTTACGAATGATGGGATTCCGTGATAAAACAGTTGAATTTGAAGATGATGAAAAAATGGTTAAACTAATCGAAGATTTAATCGAAGAAACGAATCCTTCACTCGTCATCACATTCTATCCTGGGCTTGCTGTCCATCCCGATCACGATGCGACTGCGCGTGCAGTTGTGCGTGCGGTCCGAAGAATGCCCGAAACAGAACGTCCTACACTTTATACACTCGCCTTTGCGAATAATACCGTTGAAGTCCTTGGAAAACCCGATGTCGTTCACGATATTTCAGCGAATGCAGATAAAAAAATTGCAACGCTAAAAGCTCATGCATCCCAGACCGTTTGGATGATGAAAGAGATGGAGATAAAATTAGCAGCGCAGGATCCAGATGCACTAAAATGGCTGAATTTCGAGCACTTTTATACGTACCAATGGGATAAAGACTTCGAATAAGAGGAATATATATATAAAAAAGAGACTGCAAAATCACCTTTGATTTTGCAGTCTCTTTTTTATGTATTTTTATTAACTAATCAAACTATTTATACTCTAGAATAATATCCATACTAATATGATAGCTACAAGGTTTTTCAAAAGTAATAGACTGAAAAGTACTAATAGTATATACTTTATTCATTAAGATATAAAACAAAATTATATGTATAATTATTCACCATATACATGTTATACTGTTACAAAAAGGGGAATATAAAATGAAAAAATTTGCTTTATCAACATGGTTCTACTTTCTAGTTCCATCGATTCTTGGCATACTTTTGTTTATGGTGCCAATGAAGTATAACGGGGATTGGAAAATACCAATTGCCATATTTGCGGATTTATTGTCAGGAGCGATTGCTTCGGTTATGCCATGGGTCGCTACAATTACGCTAATTATCGCAGCACTTGGTTCGATTGCATTTTTGGCTATTCGAGGAGACAAAATCAAGCCATCCTTTCTAACAAATTTATTCAAAGTCTCGCTCTTTTGGACAATCGTCCGAATTATAGGGGCTACTTTAGCTATACTTACCTTGCTTCAAGTGGGTCCGGAAGCTATTTGGGGTGAAAATACGGGTGGACTGCTACTAAGTGAAACCGGTCTCGTTACATTCCTGTTTACGATCTTTTTATTCGCGGGGATTCTCTTGCCACTTCTTCTAAATTTCGGTTTACTTGAATTTTTTGGAACGATGATGGTAAAAGTAATGCGCCCTCTATTTAAAATACCAGGTCGTTCTTCCATTGATGCACTGACGTCATGGATTGGGGATGGAACAATTGGTGTTTTGCTAACAAGTAAGCAGTATGAAGAAGGTTTTTACACGAAGAAAGAAGCTGCCATTATTGGAACGACTTTTTCCGTTGTGTCGATTACCTTTTCTATCGTCATTATTGAAGAAGTTGGACTCGGTGCTTACTTCTTACCATTTTACGGTACAGTCGTTTTAACTGGTCTGATCCTTGCATTTATTATGCCACGGATTTATCCTCTTTCAAAAAAGAAAGATGAGTACATTGACGGTAGACCGTTTACAGGCGATGAAGAAAAGTTACCAAAAGGATACAGTTCTTTTACGCACGGGCTTGAAAACGCGTTAACAAAAGCGAATAACAGTCGTTCAATGGTTAAAACTTTTTCAGAGGGCCTGAGAAATGTCCTTGATATGTGGATTGGTGTTATTCCAGTCGTTATGGCTTTCGGAACGATTGCATTGATTCTCGCAGAGTATACAAGTGTTTTCACGATTTTAGGGAAACCGTTCGAACCAATTCTGTCCATCCTAGGTATACCTGAGGCAGCAGATGCGGCGCAACTTATGGTTGTTGGATTCACGGACATGTTCCTACCTGTAATCCTTGCGAATGGCCTGATTACATCCGAGTTGACATTGTTCGTTGTTGCCACCGTTTCAGTGACACAACTAATTTTCATGGCCGAAGTCGGCGGACTCCTACTAGGCTCAAAAATCCCTGTAAACTTTTTTGAACTTGTTGTCATCTTCCTTTTACGCACACTCATTTCACTGCCTATTATCGCAGGAGTTGCACATCTTTTATTTTAATGAAACGGGAAGACCTTGCAGATTAGTGCAAGGTCTTTTTTGGCGGATGGTTATGATCGGTTGGCGTAAAATATGATTGGTTCGAGAAGGAAGTACCCTCTTTCATTCCAAAATAAAAACCGCGGAAACTTTTCCGCGGCAGTTATCTCAAACATTCAATTTAGTTTTTAGTTTCGCCAGCATGTCCACTGTCATTTTATCCAAATCATAATTCGCTTTGAAGCCCCATTCATTTACAGCAGCTGTTGCATCAATCGAATCTGGCCAGCTGTCAGCAATCGCCTGGCGTACTGGATCTACGTCGTATGCCATTTCAAAAGTAGGAATCTGTTTTTTTATAGAAGCTGCGATTTCAGACGGTTCAAAACTCATCGCCGTTACATTAAATGCATTGCGGTGAATCAATTTTGTCGGATCTGCTTCCATTAAATCGACAATCGCCTGTAACGCATCAGGCATATACATCATATCCATGCGCGTTCCCTCTGCAATGTAAGAAGTGTATTTCCCTTCTTCAAGTGCTTTATAGTAAATATCGACCGCGTAATCTGTCGTTCCGCCGCCAGGTTTAGATACATATGAGATAAGACCAGGGAAACGAACGCCGCGCGTATCCATTCCGAATTTGTGGAAATAGTAATCGCATAGTAATTCACCAGCGACTTTATTGACACCATACATTGTCGTCGGTCTTTGTAATGTGTCTTGTGGTGTATCTTTTTTCGGTGTTGAAGGACCGAATGCACCGATTGAACTTGGTGTGAAAAACTGCATGTCCAGTTCACGTGATACTTCAAGTGCGTTCATAAGGCCACCCATATTGAGATTCCATGCAAATAATGGCTCATCTTCCGCTTTAGCAGATAATAATGCGGCCATATGCATCATCGTGTCTGCACCGAAGTCCTTTGCAAGCGCATGCATATTTTTCGCATCTGTCACGTCAAGTAATTCAAAAGGACCTTCTGTTGCCACATCCGTGTGACGTATATCTGTTGCCAAGACGTTCTCTGTGCCATATTCTGAACGTAGCTTTGTAATTAATTCTGAACCGATTTGGCCTAAAGCGCCCGTCACCATGATTTTTTTCATTATTAAAAATTCCCCGCTTTCAAACATTTGTTTTTATGGAGAGTACACGTATATTTTATTTTCATAACTTCATTGATTCTATCACTTTAATTCATTATAAAACGTTCTCCTAGAAAAGACAACCTTGTTTTCACCTCAACCAATTACTACCAAACTTCTCCAATATATTTAATGAAAAACGTAAGATACACAGTGGTGAGATAAATAAATTCAGCATGCAACGATATGTGGCATTTCATATAATGAGGTGAAATTTAAATTTAACGAATGAAAAAAGCCCTAGTAGGGCTTTTTTTGTTTGTATAAGTATGTGCTTGTTCGTTGATATTACTCTCTTCATTAACAATGAACCGTTTTCATTTTCTTCGGTTCACGGCATGTGAGTCCTTTCTCAACTGTTTCTGCGATTTGCCATGAATTCGCGACAATCCCTCACAGTCAAAAACAAATCCCGGACAGCATCTAAGCCATCCGGGATTCCTAGTTTATTATGAAATTACGTTCAGTTCTTTACCAACTTTTTCGTAAATGACGAGTGCTTCGTCAATCATTTCTTTGGTATGCGCTGCAGTTGGCATGTTGCGGACGCGGCCTTTTCCTTTAGCGACTGTCGGGAAGACGATTGATTTAGCGTAGACGCCTTCTTCTGCAAGACGTTTTGAAAATTGTTGTGTCAGCTTCTCTTCACCGATGATGCATGGTGTAATTGGCGTTTCAGAAGCACCAATATTGAAGCCTAATTTCTTAAGCCCAGCTTTTAAGTAGTTACCGTTTTCCCACAGTTTATCATGCAGCTCTGTAGATTCCGATATCTTGTCCAATGCGCCCATAATCGCAGCAACATCCCCTGCCGGAAGTGCCGTGGAGAATAGGAATGGACGTGAACGAACTTTCAGCCAGTCAATCAATTCCTGTGTTCCTGCAACATATCCGCCGACAACACCGATTGCTTTCGATAGCGTACCCATTTGAAGGTCAATCTCTTTTTCAAGACCGAAATGTTTGACGGTCCCTTTTCCTTTACCAGTAACGCCTGAACCATGCGCGTCATCGACATAAGTGATCAAGTCGAATTCCTTTGCAATTTTCACAACTTCAGGAAGGTTAGCGATATTGCCGTCCATTGAGAACACGCCGTCCGTAATATACATTACTTTTTCATACAGGCCGGATTCAGTTGCTTCTTTCGCTTTTGCACGAAGGTCATCCATGTCCTGGTGATTGACGCGAATTACTTTCGCACCCGAAAGGCGGCAGCCGTCAATGATAGAAGCGTGATTTAATTCATCCGAAAGAATCGCGTCTTTTTTAGTCATAACAGCGGAAATTGCCGCCATATTACAGTTGAATCCTGATTGATAAGAAATTGCTGCTTCCGTTCCTTTGAACTCAGCGAGCTTCTTTTCCAACATAACATGAATATCGAGCGTGCCATTTATTGTGCGGACTGCACCTGCACCGACGCCGTATTTTTCAGTTGCGGCAATCGCTAGCTTTTTCAAATCTGCGTCTGTTGCAAGTCCTAGATAGTTATTTGAAGACAAGTTTATAAGGTCTTTTCCTTTAATTTTAATGATTGGGCCGTTTGGTCCTTCAATAGGGTCAATTTCATTGTATAGTCCTTGATCACGGAGTTCTTTTAGGTTCTCCTGTAAAAATGCATTTAGTTTTTTTGACAATGTAATCTTCCTTTCAAACAAATGATACCCTCATTTTAGCATACGACCGGCCCAATCGTAGAATAAAGCGCATACTTTTTAAATCAAATTCAAAAGCGAACCCGTTTTCTTCTCAAATACAGATCGTATAATAGCTGAATCCATCATGACTTTCATACTATTTTCAGCTTGTGCATAAGACTGCATATAACCAGTGGCATCGAGCATTTTCTCTGCATAAGCTTCACGGATTACGGAAATTTCCTCTTCAGCGCCCGTATCATCCTCACATAAGTTCATAAGGTCGAGCAATTCATCCCCCTTGCGTTCCACATCGTAAACGTGCGGTTCTGTTGCATCAAGGATACACACAGATAGTTCAGGGAAAAGAACGAGATCTACCCCTGAAGGATCCAGTCCGCACCAACCGTACTGAACGTCAAATCCACGCTTTTCTGCTTCCGCTCCAAGCGTTTTCATAAGTGTTGATTTTCCCGTTCCCGGAAAAGCCTTTATCAGCATTCGTCGATCGATTCGCTTCGTAATAGAGGACATGAAATCTTGCGCCCCCCCAGATGTCAATGAACCGATAAGTCTATGTGAAACAACCGATCCTTTATTCAGCTGGATTGTGCCGAATAGTTCTTCTTTCAGTGAATTTATTTTATCCACATGAACATCCCACATCATTCGTCTGATGTTCACTTTTTCCCAATCATCATGAATGCCTTTTGCATCTTCGAGCGCTTGTAAAGCTTTTCTTAACGCATCGCTCGATTCTGTCAACATTTTCACAATCGAGCCGTTCTGTTCACGCAACTTCGCTTCATCATAGACATCGTAAAAACTGATAACCTTATGTTTTCCACCTATATCTGTTGGTTCAAGTGCAACTGGATGGGACGCTTGAAGTATCAGTACGTTTGGTCCTTTAATATAGATTGCGTCCGTTTTGTCAGGCTGTATGGGATCCATAAACCGATCTATGTCATAGCCCTGTTTGACGTAATGTGCGACAGCTTCATTCAACACGCTTGAAATTGCGTTTGTAGGAGGACATTTCAGAAATAAAGTTTGTGAAGCCAAAGCAATCAGTTTGTCATATTTGTGGGAAATTCCTGCACCTGTATAGGCTGTCCCCATGTATTGGGTGATTGTTCCATTCATTCTGATCATCCTTTCTTCTCATACGATTAACGTATGCCCGGACAATAAAAAAAAGCACGGCTCGGAAGCACATGCTTGGAAAATAATAAAAGCGCAAGCGCCTTGGTAGACCCGACAAGCGCTGGAGGGCCTTAAGATAAAGGCGCTTTTTGCCTTTAACTTAAGGACTGAAGCGACTCGAGGGGCTAGGCGCCGGAGTCTAGAAACTGCTCCAGGTGAAAAAATTATAACTTCATATACTTTCAAAATATTTCCGATTTAGAATAAAGCCTCTTCTTCTTCTTTACCAATAACTTTTAACAAGAATTTACGGCATTGCGGCAATGTATAATGGGCAATTTGCCCCAAGAATAAAGCAATTAACACTGTCCCAATTCCAATTGGACCGCCGAATAACCAGCCTACAATTGCAACAATGACTTCAAGTGTAGTCCGAACTTTTTTCACGCTAGCTCCCGTTTTTTTAACAAGGACAAGCATAAGACTATCTCGTGGACCCGCACCGATATTCGGTGAAATATAAATCCCGACGCCATACCCCATAACAATTACACCTGCCGAGAACATAAGTATTTGCGCGCCCATCGTAGTGATATCTGGTAGCAGCCAATTGAATAAGTCAATAAAAAGTCCAATTAGAATCATATTCAACCACGTTCCAATCTGCGGCCATTCTTTCAAAACTGCAGCAGTTGAAATGACAATAATGAATCCGGTAATAATCCCCCATGTACCAATCGTCAAGCCAAAGTTTTTATACAACCCGACATGCAATACATCCCAAGGGCCGATTCCAAGTCCTTGACCTTTAATCGTCATTGAAATACCTAGCGAAAGGATCATCATTCCTACCAAAAAAAATGTCCATCTCCATATTACTATCTTTCCCATATAAGTCCTTCTTCCTAATGAATGTGTAAGTAGTTAGTAGAAACGAACAACAATAAAAGACACTCCCGCAACACGCGTGAATGTCTTACTTTTAATCTATTCATTGTAACATGTCTTCGGTCCTTGATACAGACTATCAACTTTTCACTATATCGATAAAAAGCGCTTCAGTCACCCTAGCTAACTCACCCGGAACCAGTTTCATCTGTAATCCCGGCTTTCCCGCACTAACAATCATCAATTTGAGACTTTCTGCTGATTTATCAATGAATGTTGGGTATTTCTTTTTCATCCCGACAACTGAACAACCTCCGCGAACATAGCCCGTTTCTTTCGTCAACTCTTTCAACGGTAGCATATCGAGCTTTTTCACTTTGGCAGCTCTTGCCGCTTTTTTCAAATCAAGTTCGGCAGCTACTGGTACTAAAAAGATGAAAAGTTCGCGCGGCCCTGCAATTGTGACGAGCGTCTTATAAACTGTTTCTACCGCTTTCCCTGTTTTTTCCGCGACAGAAACCCCATCCAACAGACCGTCAGTTACATCGTATTCCATTAGTTCATAGGATACGTTTTCCCCATCCAAAATCCGCACTGCATTCGTTTTTACTTGCTTATTTTGCTTTCCCATTCATTCATCTCACCTTTTCAAAAACAAAAGGCCGCCATTTACTAGGCGACCTTCCGTAACCATTCATGCAATTTTATAAAAGCTCGGTCGATCGATTTCGAATCCTTTCTGTTTCATTAAGACTTGGAAAGAATAAGTCGAAATCGCCTTTTCATACCGTCTTTGCATGATGAGTATTTCGCGTTCGAGAACGGAGGGAAGTTCTTTGGATGCCATGTTTGATGTATCGGCTTCTTCACGTGCTAAGGCAATGTCAATTTCGGATTGAGCCCTGTTGTGCAATATGATCTGCGCTTCTGTCCGCATTATTTTTGCTGATGCAGTAGCTGCAAGGTTATAATCTGCTGTCGTCGGTTCGGGTTCTGAAATTGCTTCAGCCCGCACATTTCTCCAAATATCAATCGTCTCTTCAAGCGTTTTACCAACCGGTAGCGCTACCTGCTTCATTTGTCCCGCGCCAAACTTCTGGAGTTCCTGTCGCTCTGGTTGAACAATCTCAGGTTCCTTCTTCCCTATCAATAAAGCCTCTAGATCTTCGACCGTTTTTTGGTTCTGCCCATTGTATTGTACATTGCGATTATAAGCACTTTCAGCATTCCTACGCCTGCTTGCATCAAATCGTTGAATAGGGTCGCTTGCTACAGCCTGAGTCATAACGGCATTCATCCTACTTCACCTCCGCATGAACGAATTTGCATAAATCTATTAATTCAAGTATACCCAATTCATTTGGAAGAATAAACCCTACGAAAGCGCTATAAAGGAATCACTTATCGAATAGTTTCTTTAGCGCATCCGCCATTGCGGTATTCTCTAATTCTTCCGGTGCTCCCTGTTTCTTCATATACTTCTGAACATCACGTTTATCCGCTTTTTTACCGCCCGAGTTCTCTTTACGTTTCTCAAATGCGGATAACTTCTCACGGTGACCACATTTACAAACGAAAATCCGTCCGTCGCCTTCACCGCGCATCTCCAATTTCTTTTTACAAACTGGACATCTGGCATTCGTCAGCATGGAGACGTTTTTGCGGTGGCCACACTCACGGTCCTGACAAACCAGCATCTTGCCGCGCTTGCCGTTCACTTCTAACAGCAGTTTACCGCAATCTGGGCACGCTTTCCCTGTGACATTATCATGTTTATATTTTTTATCATCTGTTTTAATTTCAGTAACGGTTTGCTTCGAAAAGCCAATCATATCTTTCATAAACGCTTCTTTTTTCATCTGGCCATTCGCGATTTTTGTCAACCCTTGTTCCCATTCCGCTGTTAGTGCCGGTGATTTCAAATCTTCTGGAACGAGGTCAAGCAGTTGGCGTCCTTTAGACGTCGTGTAAATATCATTGCCCTTTTTCTCCATAACAAATGAGTTAAATAAGCGTTCAATGACATCAGCACGTGTTGCAACCGTTCCGAGTCCGCCTGTTTCACCAATTGTTTTAATTAGTTCTCTTGATTCGCCTTGCATGAACTGCGAGGGATTTTCCATCGCCGCAAGCAATGTTCCTTCATTGAAACGGGCAGGTGGTTTCGTTTGACCATTCGTTATAACGATAGCCTGAATAGCAACATCTTCACCTTTTGTAAATGGTGGAAGTGTATCTGTGTCTAGCTCTTCTTCCTCTGTCGAATAAACTTTTTTCCAACCTTCATCCGTAACAGTACGACCTTTTGCTTTGAATATTTCTCCGCCAACTGCGAGTTCAGCGGTTACTTGATCATAACGGAACGGCCCGAAGAAGACAGCTAAGAAACGTTTGACGATTAAATCATATAAACGTTGTTCCTTATCAGACAATTTTTGAAGAATAGGTGTTTCCTCAGTAGGTATGATAGCATGGTGATCCGAAACACGCTTATCATCAATGACACCTTTCTGCGGCTTTATGGTACCAGCACGCAGAAGCATAGTTGTCGCTTTACGATATGGACCTATATCGACGGCTTTAATGCGCTCTTTCAGCGTACTTTCCATGTCAGATGTCAAATGCTTCGAATCTGTACGCGGGTACGTCACTGCTTTATGGTGCTCATACAAATTTTGAAGCGTTGATAGTGTTTCTTTTGCTGACCATGACCAGCGGCGATGCGCTTCTTTTTGGAGCTCTGTTAAATCAAATAAATGCGGTGCTGGCTGTGACTTCGGTGTTGTTTTAACTTCTAACACTTTTCCAGAATGAACACCGTCAATTTCCCCGAGGAGCTTCTCTACTATTTCTTTATCGAAAGACTGCGTTTGACCTACCTTATCACACCATGTAAACTTCGCTGTTTCCGTCAATGCTTGCATGCCGTAGAACGATTTAGGTTTGAAATCCCGAATCTGATTCTCGCGTTCCGCAATCATCGCCAGTGTCGGTGTCTGAACACGGCCTGTTGAAAGTTGAGCATTGTATTTGACCGTCAACGCACGTGTCGCGTTAATGCCGACGACCCAGTCCGCTTCCGCACGGGCTACTGCCGCCTGATATAAGTTCTCATAGGCACGACCGTCTTTCAAATTGTTGAATCCATCTTTAATCGCTTTATCGGTGACCGATGAAATCCACAACCGTTTGACAGGCTTGCGAACCTTAGCTTGCTCCAAAATCCATCGTGCAACAAGTTCCCCCTCACGCCCCGCATCCGTCGCGATGATGATATCTTTCACATCATTGCGTAGGAGTTGCGCTTTAACGGCATTGAACTGTTTTATCGTCTGGCGAATTGGCACCAATTTAAACGGTGCAGGGATAATCGGCAAATGCTCAAGTTTCCACTCCTTGAATTCATTGCCATAACCTTCAGGATCTGCGTGTGTCACAAGATGGCCAAGCGCCCACGTAACGATATAATTTGTTCCTTCAAGAAATCCATTTCCTTTTTTATTGCAGCCGAGTACCCGCGCGATATCGCGAGCCACGGACGGCTTTTCAGCCAGTACAAGTGATTTAGACATAGGTAGATCCCCTTCCTTCATACATCGATTATACGGGAGAACGTGATTGGATGCATGTTGGGCGAATGAAACGAAACCATAAATCATGGTTCATCGCAACAAAAAAGTGGCAGCCAAACCCTTGCGAGCCCAGCCTACCACTTATAGCAACATTCATTTCGCAGAAAGTGGTGCATCTCCTGGAATAACCGGCTTTTCTAGCTTTTCATTCCTTATAAATAAGTCTTCTACTTTTTCATAGGATATAGCCGTTTCACTGTTCTCTTCATCCAAACGCTCTTTCACTCGTTCAATCGTTTTCTCAGGTGATGTGAGCGCGATAATAGCATCACCCGCAGTAGCTTGTGGTTCAGTTTTCGGTGTAAAGAATTCAATTGCACCGTCCGCACGTAAAATGTAAAGCAGAATCGATTTATCATCTCGCTCGCGTAAATACTGTGTGTAACTATATTGTTTTGTAATTAATGTTTTACGGATGCCATGCCCTACATTCATCCGTTCTTCCAAATCATAGATTGAAACGGCAGGTGAGAACAACGACTGTCCTCCAGTTATCGTGAATCCATCGGCTTCGTTTCCGATGTTGAATGCCGTCTGATATAAGTTTTTACTGCCAAGATCAGGTGTAAAGTCTGAACAAATATGTGCATTGTACGTATCGGTCTTCGTCATTGCAAGGATATACCGATACGGAGCCAAGTCGAAATGATAGTCAATTTGCTCCGAAAGGATATCTCCAATGTAACTATTGAGTCCAAGCTTTCGGGCATGCGATAGTTCTGCCCATGACTGATCGATAAGTAACACATCATTCCCAGTTTCTTTCACTGATTTGGCAAACTCCGCTGCAAATCGCGAGCTCCCAACGAGCAATACGCCTGATTCGTCCGTCGTTGTGAGATTCAGTTTCTTAGCCAAGAAGCTAATTGAAAACCCGTGTAGGACCACTGTCGAGAAAACCAGTGCGAATGTCAGCGCGGTCAATAGTTCTGCATCCTTGTAGCCATTGTCGAGTAGAATCGTCGCAAAATAACCTGAAACAGTGAGGGCCACAATTCCCCTGGGTGCAATCCATCCGATTAGAATCTTTTCTCGGATGTTTAACTCTGTATTGATTGTTGCAAGCCAAATTGATAATGGTCTAACGATAAACAACATCGCCAATACATACACGATAATACGCGGATTAAAAATTTCGATAAGGATATGAGGATCAAGTGACGCCGTCAACATGACAAATATACCCGAAATTAGAAGTACGGATATATTCTCTTTGAATTGACGAATGTCATGCATAGACGTCAAGCGCATATTCGCCATCGTCATTCCCATCGCCGTTACCGCAAGCAGTCCAGTCTCATGCATGATTTCATCTGCGAAAACGAACGTGAATAGGACAACCGCAAAGAGTACCGGCGCTTTCAGAAATTCCGGAATACCGCCGCGCTCGAATGCACCGCCAATTACACGGGCAGCCCCCCATCCAAGTAGTACCGCAAATATAGATGCTGCGAAGAACAACAGCAACGCATTCAATGTCACTTGGCTATTCAAAAATTTGATGAACTCAAAAGCGAATACCGCCAGCAATGCACCAAATGGATCAACAACAATCGATTCCCATTTCAGAATTGCTGCTGGACGCGGTTTCAGCTTCGCCTGCCTCAAGAGCGGCAAAATAACAGTGGGTCCCGTAACAATGAACAGACCACCAATCACAAAGGCAACCGCCCAGGAAAGTCCCGCCAAATAGTGTGCCGCTAGCGCTCCAGCAATCCACGCTATGAATGCACCAATGGTCACAATTCGGGCTATCGGCTTACTAAATCCCTTAATTTCTTTAAAATCTAGATTCAAACTACCCTCAAACAAAATAATTGCCACGGCAAACGTAATAATTGGACCAAATAGATCTCCCATACTCTCCTTCGGGTTAATTAGACCGAAAATGGGTCCGACTAGAAGTCCCGCAACAGACATGACGACAATTGCCGGCATTCGAAATTTCCAGGCCGTCCATTGTGATAAAATACCAATTAAAATAACGAGCATCAAATCGAATAATAGTGAATCAAACAATGGAATCACTCCGTTCCTAATTGGAAATAATGTTAGTTTACCATACTAGCAGTTTCAGTCCACAAAAAGTAGACATATCCTAATCGTTTAACACATAAGGTTATAGGGATGAATTTATCAAGCTAGCATGAAAGGGTGATTCCAATAGACGGACAACAAAAGAAAACAGTCGCCATCCATATTTCCAGGTCGGACGGAAAAGGGACATACCCCGCGCGTAGAGCAGCCATGATTGCCAATACCTTAGGTGAAGAAATAGATATCGTGTACTTATGCGGGGTGGATTCCCCTCCAGCACCCGAGGGATTTAAAACAGTGCAAACCGAAAACAATTCGCAGTTTTTAAAGGCACTTGCGTCAATCAAACCCGACCTCCTCCTCCGCGACAGCGGCTCTACTATTCACGAGGAAGTTGAGAAGGTAACTGAACTCGTTCCCTCCATAATCCATTTTGATGATTTCGGCGACGGCGGTAAATGTGCTGACCTCGTATTTCAGACATTGTATGTCGAATCGAATGACAGTGTACCAGATCACTACGTACTTGGGCGTGAGAGTTTCATTGCCGACGAACAAATGGACTCATTTAAACACATCGGACTTCGCAAAACGCAGCTAGGACCTCTTCCTCATTTGGTGATTTCATTCGGCGAAGAGGATGAAGGAAACTTGACGTACCGGGCCTTACGTCATATCATGCAACTTCAGATTCCACTCAAAGTGACCATTCTTATCGGTGAAGAGTATACCCATGATACGAGCACGATACGCATGATGGCACTCGAAAGACGCAATACAACTGTATTGGTGCCTCCATACAACTACGCCGAAATCTACGCAGCGGCAGATATCATACTATGCGCTTCTGGTTATATGCCCTATGAAGTCGCAGTAATGGGTATCCCATGTGTAGTACTCGCACAGAATGATTTCGAAGTGGGACTTTCTTTTCCGAAAGAACAGCATGGTTTCATCCATCTTGGTCTGGGCCGAAAAGTGAAACAATCGAGTTTGTTAAACGCCATCATGGAACCCCTCTTGCACGAACCGCTGCGTAAAAAATCTATCGCACGACAAACCGCACTCGGGCTTGGAGATGGAAAAGAAGCTGTATGCGAAGCAATACGCTATTACCTCGAGTATCCGAAGCGCAACACTAGCGGCGGCGCAGGAAAAAAAACGTCCAATATGCTACACTGAGGTAAAAGCTGAGGTGTTTTTCGGATGAACAAACGTCAAGTTGAAACAGCAATCATGGAACTCAAAATGGACTATATCAGTTTGCAAGGCGATATCGAGAAGCTCGAATCGACCGGAAATGACAGCTTCGTCAAGAAAGCGGAACTGCGTCTTGCAAAGTTGGAAGGCGATCTAGCAGAACTAAATAAGCAACTCGCAGAATTTGAGTGAACAAAAGGGCTATCCAGGACAAAGGATAGCCTTTTTTATATGCATTTTTTCATTCGACTACAACTTCTGTTAGACCATATTAACTCAAAACCAGCCATAATAGTATTCTCCACCTCAATAAGTTGTCATTTTCAACAGTTTCTGCAAACCATAGATACCTCGTTGGAAGAAAGTGAAACGATCTTGAAACTCTTCCACGTTAAGTGTGTACAGCGCGTCCTCATTGTTCCATAGTCTGCCAAAGTAAGTGTCTATCTCTTTAGCTAATTCACTGTCATTCGGTGCAATGACCCGCAGATTGGCTTCCAGATTATAATTATCGAGCGTTCGTTCAGTCAAATTGGCAGAGCCGTTAGCAATGTACGTTTCCTCAACTGTCTGAACAACCACGAGTTTTGTATGGTATTGACCAATAACCGTATTGTACCAGCGGACGCCAATTTCCCCATCCGTTTCTTCTAGCATCTCCTGTACAACCGGCCTGTTCGGCAATCCCGACTTTTCTTTTCCGAAGGCGTTTTCATTTGGGTCCAAAATCATTTTCACATCCACACCGCGGTTCGCAGCATCTATAAGTGCATTGACAAGATCACGTTTCGCAATGAAGAACATCCCAATTCGAATGGTATCCCCTTCTTGCGCTTTCGCAATATCGCCAAGAAGTCCAGCCAGGATTTTCTTTTCCGTCAAGTATTGGACGGCATAGTCCCCCCCGTTCTGCTCCGGCACTTCTACGCGTGGCAATTTACCGCCATTTGTATAGTTGACGACCGCTTCTTCCGCCTCTAAAATATCATTCAGCACACTGCCTTTCACCTTCAATGCCACATTGCCGTGAAAACCGCTTGCGTTATGCGGATTTCCTGATGATACCAGTGCTACTTTATCCGTTACAACGGTCTTGCGGTGGTTCGCCTTGACATTCAGTAACGTAATGTAAGAAGCCAATGTCATTTTAGGGGCCTTGCTTGACATTGCGTTTGCAATCCAGCCTGTCTTCTCAAAATCCATCCATCGGAAAATAGACCTGTACAATCCGGAATAAATTGGGATTGAATCACGGAGCGGTTCCAAGTCAGTATAGATGACTTCGATTCCGGCATCTTCCATCTTTGTGAACCATTCTGTTTCGTAAGAACCGTAACCCGTATTCAGCGGATCTGTAATAAAAATAATTGGCATATCAGGATATTGCTGTTTTTTCTTCACTAGTTTCTTTGTCATTGTTTGCACGATTTTAGGGAATTCTATGTCTTCATCGTAATAATGATCAAACAGGAAATAATCGAGCACGATAAATTGCTCGGCACGGTCGATCATCGCGTAGACTTCATCAAAAATCGTCAGCTCATGCTCCATGCTGTCCCCGTCTTTGTTTTGTGCATAGGTCAAATCCGTGAACATGTCCACATCGTCCGTCCAGTGCAAATCACCTTCGTATGAAACACCTTCGGGAAGTTTTTTATATGTGTTTAATAAAATAAGACCTATATAAAAAAGAGCATATACTGACAGCACTATCACAATAATTCGCTTGCGCTTGGTCCAGCCTTTCTTTTTGTTCTTTTTCAACACACAACCATCCCCATTCAAAAGTATCTATCTAGTTGTCTAGGTTCCCTATATCACTTTTTTGCAAACAAAAAGCACAGCCTCAGTTGGCTGCGCCCTTATGCAGTGACGTATTCGTGCACTGCTGTATCTGCAATCATCAGTTCTTTCAAATACTTTTTCGCGCGGAATAGCCGTGATTTCACCGTACCAATCGATACCTTCATCACTTCCGCAATCTCAATCAAAGAAAATTGGTGGACATAGAAATACTCAATTGTTCGTCTGTAAATAACATCAAGTTCGCCAATCTTTTGTTGGACGATTGATTGAATATCATTTTGCTCTAACAATTCCGCCGGTGTCAAACTATCACTCGGAACAAGATCAAGAATCGGCACATCGAGTGTTTCCGGTTGGTTCATCACATGCTTGCTTCTTCTGACATCTTTGCGGTATCGATCCCGGAATGTGTTCATACAGATTGTTGTAAGCCATGCTTTCATATGGTCAACGCTATCCATCCGATCATTGTAACGGACGACTTTCACCCATACATCTTGCATAAGATCTTCTGCTTCTTCTTTATTACGTGTTAATTTAAGACATAAATGATATATGTATCGGCCGTATTCTTCGTACAACCCATTTAGATTTGCATTCATAAAATAACGCCCCCGTCTTCTACCTGTTGTTCTTATTATCGGCAATTGGGACCTTTCAAACCATCGTATTCTCTTTCAGTATACTTACAAACGTGTAAGCTTGAAAAGCGCAAGGCGCCGTTTAGCTCCGACAGGCATAAGACGGGCTGGCTAAGCGGCGCTCTTTGCCGAATAGCCTGACTGACTTATGGCCCGAGGAGTTGGCGCCTGGAGCTAGACAGGAGGAAAAGCGCAAGGCGCCGTTTGAAGGAACGCAGCCTAAGTGCACCACTTCCTGTGGTAATGGCTGCACGACCTACATCCTGTAGGCCCCCGACAGGCATAAGACGATCCAAGGGAAGGCAGTCTAAGATCGCGACGTCCTGTCGCAACGACTGCATACCTGCATCCTTGCAGGTACGAAGTGGCGCTCTTTGCCGAATAGCCTGACTGACTATCAAGGCTCGCAATCTAAGATCGCTGCTTCCTGCGGCAACGATTGCGTGACCCACATCCTGTGGGCCTCCTAGGAGTTGGCGCATGGAGCTAGACAGGAAAAAATATCCCCGTAACCATTTTACTCGGTTACGGGGACATGCATGTTAATCAGCTTTCACTTTCACCCACTGTGATGGTCATACGGATAATTCGGTTGCGTTCCATCTCATCGATTTCAAAACGCAGTTGATTGTATGTAAAGCGTTCGCCTTCTTCTGGAACGTGACCAAGCTCTTGCAGAACAAATCCTCCAAGCGTCTCATGATCCATTGGCAATTCAATACCAAGCAACTCCATTGCATCCACGATTTCAAGCCTGCCATGACAGATTAAGCTCGTGTCCGTCTTTTCATAGACAAATACTTCCTCATCATCATCCGTCTCATCCTCAATGTCCTGGCCAATCATTTCTTCAATAATATCTTCATGCGTTATCATGCCCAACGTTCCACCATATTCATCCAGTACAATCGCCATATGTTTCTTTTTCGATAGCATCATTTTGAATACTTTTTCAACGCTAGCAGACTGCACTACGTAAAACGTATTGCGGTCAATTAATTCACCAAGAGTCTGCGTAGGATCAATCGACCATTTGATTAACATTTTTGAATAAAATACACCTAAAATCGTATCCATACTATCTTCGTAGACAGGATAACGCGTATAAGAATGCTCCAAAATCGTGTCGCGGACTTCTTCATACGTCGCTTCAATTGGTAATCCTATAATATCCATCCGGTGTGTTTCAAGGACATCAGAAACGTCTTTTTCTGCAAAGTCGAGTACTTCCTTCAAACGATTCGATTCGTCCACCTCAAACGTTCCTTCTATAGAAGCAATGTCGACCATCGAACGGAGATCGTCTTTTGTGAGCGTAGCATTCGTTACCGTCCCTTTTGAGATGATACGGATAAATATGTTTGTGAAAAGACCAAGCAAAGCCGTCAGCGGCGTTAATACTTTTACAAGCAGCATGATTGACGGTGAAACCATGTAGGAGACGCGCTCAGAAAATGTTGCTGCAATCGTTTTTGGCAATACTTCGCCAAAGACAATGATAATAGCGGTCAGAACTCCCGTCCAGATACCTACGCTCAGACCCTTATCGATTGCTATCATCGTAACTAAAGTCGGCATCATAATATTCGCGATATTATTGCCGATAAGTATTGCTGTAATCATGCGGTCCGGTTTCGAAATCAGTTTCTGCAGCTTAATTGCATGCACGTCTCCCTGATTTGCTCGAAACTGGACCTTTCTCCTGTTTACTGCTGTAAGTGCTGTTTCGCTCCCTGACAGGTAAAAAGACAGGAATAAAAATAATCCAAGTGCGATGAACAAAAGCAATTCCTCCCGGAAATGATATCATATTTATATATTCGTCCTATTACTAACTTTCAAACAGCATACCATATTATTCGTATTTAGGTTTGTCTTTCTAACTTACTATCCGCAACTTCTGCTATACTATTTCTATTCTCGAAATTATTAGAAATGAGGGATTGTGTTGAATCATTTAGAGACACTTGACGAGTATTTTAAAGAACAACGGGACGAACATCTCGGACAATTAAAAGACTTTCTTCGTATTCCAAGTATCAGTGCTTTATCCGAACATAAAAACGATATGCAACAGGCTGCAGAGTGGCTGTTGAATTCATTCAAAGAAGCAGGACTTGAAAACCTTTCAATAGACGAGACCGACGGACAGCCAGTTGTTTACGGTGATTGGCTTCACGCAGAAGGTAAACCAACAATTCTAGTCTATGGCCATTACGATGTACAGCCGGTTGACCCACTGAATTTATGGGAAACGGGACCATTCGAACCCGAAGTCCGCAATAACAAATTATATGCGCGCGGCGCCAGTGATGATAAAGGGCAAGTGTTCATGCATGTGAAAGCCGTTGAAGCACTCATCCGGAAAACAGGCAGTTTACCGGTCAATGTGAAGTTCATCATTGAAGGTGAAGAAGAGATTGGCAGTCCAAATCTCGAAAAATATATCGAGGCCAACAAAGACAAGCTCGCAGCCGACGTCATCGTCATTTCTGATACAGGCATGCAAGGACCAGGACACCCCGCAGTTTGCTACGGGCTTCGTGGTCTGTGCGGCGTGCAAATTGACGTGCAAAGTGCGAAAAGCGACCTTCACTCCGGCTTATATGGCGGAGGCGTCCAAAACCCGATTCATGCACTTGCAGAAGTACTTGCCTCGTTCCGTGACCAAGAAGGAACGATTGCAATTGAAGGATTTTACGACAATGTCCGTCCTCTATTAGATGAAGAGCGCGAAGCCTACCAAGCACTCGGCTTCAACGAAGATGAGTTGAAAGAAGAAATCGGCGTGTCAGAACTGTTCGGGGAAAAAGGTTATACGTATCTTGAACGTACATGGACACGCCCGACGCTTGAAGTGAACGGCATATTTGGTGGGTTTTCAGGCGAAGGCATTAAAACAGTGTTGCCAGCTGAAGCAGGCGCAAAAATTACATGCCGTTTAGTTCCTGACCAGGATCCAGATGAAATCATTGAAAAACTGAAAGCGCATATCGAAAAACATAAGCCAACAGGTGTAACTGTAACAGTCACGGAATTCGATAAAGGTAAACCGTTCATCACGCCGTTCGATCACCCTGCAATCCAGGCTGCAGGACGTTCATACGAAAAAGTGTACAATGTGCCTACTGCCTATACGCGCGGTGGCGGATCAATTCCAATTGTTGCAGCATTTGATGAAATACTAGAGCTCCCAGTCGTCTTGATGGGCTTCGGACTTGCGTCGGAAAACTTCCACGCACCAAACGAACACTTCCATTTGGAAAACTTCGACCAAGGACTACGTGTCATCGGCGATTATTATTACGAAATTGCACGCTTTGAAAAAGATGATTTAAAAAAGTGATACGTGTGCCGGATTCTTCTTGTGAGGGTCCGGTTTTTATGATGTTATTTTGTAAAACTAAACAACATACCCCCTAAATATAACCGCAAAAAAGCCCGGACTGCATTATCGAATGCAATCCGAGCAAAAACTACTCCACTACCATTATGCTTCTTCTTCGATTTCCTGTCCGTAATACGTGACAAATTCTTCAAGTGGTTTACGTGGACGGGCCTTTGGTCTTTCGTCGTAATAACCGAATTGAAGCATACTGATTATACGTTCGCCTTGTTTAACGCCAAGTTCTTCTCTGAATTTCGGATTATCGAGGAAGCCAGGTGTTTTCCAGCATGTACCGATTCCTTTATCCCACGCAAGAAGCTGCGTATTCTGAATGAACATACTCGCTGCTGCGTAATCCTCTAGACGTTCTTTCTGACGCACGTCCTCTGGAACAATAACAAATGCAACTGCACCTGGTCCTGTGAATTTCTTCATTTGTTTCTCAAGGTCTTCTTCCGAAAGTTCTTTCCATTTCGGAACACCATATTCACGCAAAATATCGAGGAATTTCACATATCCCTTATCAGCAGCTACAACAAAGCGCCACGGATTTCGATTGCCATGATTTGGTGCCCATGCTGCATCTTCAAGCATTTCAGCAATATTTTCCGGATCAACCGGCTGACCGTTAAAGTTCTTTATTGAACGACGCGTAATAATCGCATCTCTGACAGATAAAGCTTGCTCATTCATTACTCATTTCCCCTTTACACATACTACATCTAGTATACCTTACCCGTTGAATTTTAGCGAAGCTGTCAAAACTTCGACATATTTAGTGTTTTCTAAATACGTTCTTATTACTTTCCGTGGTATAGTAATAGTAGCGTAAATTATAATGAAAAAGGATGATTTTATTCATGATAAAAAAGCCCATTGCGTGGATTGTAGACAGCACAGCGTACATTTCAGAGGAACTTCGTCAACACCCAGACTTCTTTTCAGTACCTTTAAATATACACTTCGGTGAAAAGCAATTTGTTGACGGTGTCGACTTGAATCCTCAGCAACTTTACGAAAAAATAAAGACCGCTAAAGAATTCCCAAAATCATCACAACCATCGGCGGGTGAATTTGCCGAACGTTACAAGGTCATTGCGGAACAGTACGAGCAAGCAATCGCCGTTCACGTGTCCGGTAAAATGAGTGGAACACTTGCCTCCTCTATAGCAGGATCAGAAATTTCAGGGTTCCCTGTTACATTCATCGATTCACTTTCCTTATCCTATGGAGTCACAGGATTAATCGAACGAGGCATGGAAATGCAAGACGAAGGTGCAACTGTTCCAGAGATTGAAGCCCAGCTTAAGAAAATGGCGGGCACGATGCATAACTATATTCTAATGGGACAGCTTGAACAATTGTACAAAGGCGGCAGAATGAGCGCTGCACAATTTTTCATTGGAAGCTTGTTGAAAGTAAAACCAATTGTCCATATTACACCAGAGGGTGAGTTACAACCCGTAGACAAAGTACGTTCCGAGAAAAAAGCACTTCAATACTTGGTCGATAAAGTAGTCGCGGGCCACAATGCAGGTAGGCGAAAAATCTATTTGATGCAGGGCAACGTTTTAGTCCAGGCCGAGCATTTGAAAAAACTAATCACTGAACAAGTGCCCGATCTAGAAGTGGAAATCGGGGATATTAGTTCTGTCCTAGCAGTTCACGCTGGAGAAGGCACGCTTGCAGTTTTATGGTTCGACTAACGTTAGAAAAGCAGTCCGTCTTTTATTGACGGTCTGCTTTTTTACCATTACATACACAACTATACACGTCTGTTTATAAACCATTTATTTGCATAAAATACCGGTGAGAAGGGCTTGATAACCTTCAATTTCACTGGGCTATTTTCGGCCCGCTATCGGCTAACTATTCATAATAGATTTACTGAGAGGCCCTAGCGTGGCTAGAAGTGACTCCGTCACTCCTAGCCACACTTTTTCAGTAATTCTGTTGTGAATAGTTGCCTGTCGCGATCCTACAATATTCAAGTGAAAAATGCAGTTTTGTTTGAAAGAAACGAATAGATGACTTTCTATAGAGATTGTAAGTGCCCGAAGATGCAATTTCGGGCACTCTTGCACGTTCTACAATGCGTTCCTTGCTTACTTTTAACAAAGAGTATACATGTAATCATGTGATACCTTATAGAAAGTGACACTTCTTTAATAAAAGGCTCTGTTAAACAATATTGTTGATAAAGGATTAATAAAGAAAAAAGGACCCAAAAACAGGTCCTTTTTTCGCTAATCTGCTTCATCTAGTATCCTCCTTAGTTGATGAAGATTGTTCAACAATCGCACTCTCTTGTTGAATAGGTCTCTTATTGATATAACAACCAAGTACAGTGTAGCAATAAAGAGCAGTAGTGCAATCAACTTGGAAACCAAATCATCTCTTCTCAAAAATTCACTGAATGAAATGAACATAGCCAACGCGAATAAAACTAAAGCTATCGCATCTTTCTTTTTAGACATAATTCTGTCTCCTAACTGGTTCGCTATGGAAATCGGGTGCAAATCCTAGTTCAAGAATTGCACCCGATTGAGAAGGTTTTTTTATTTTCGTTTGTTGAAATATATAGAAAGGGCAAGGAAGACTACTAATCCGTTTAGAATTGAGCGAAGTAATTTATCATCCACATATGACCCTATTGTTCCTCCCACAATCATAGCAATAAACATGATGATAATAAATCTCATAAAACTAATTTCCTTCCTGGCTTTGTTCCTCAAAATGGCCTGTTAGTTTAAGAATAACGGCGACGCTTATTATACAATCCTTTTTGCTCTTTTTTTCCGACACCATATCCGATGAAAACGCCCAACAGTAGTATAAGTAAGAAATCCCCGTCGAATTTTTTTGTAATGATACTAATTACTAACCAAGCAAATAAGATTCCTGCAATTAACAACATTATATTTTTAGACATATTTTATTACTCCCTCAATTTGAAATACGGCGAATGTATCACTGAACAATAATACAAAATGGCCCGTTAATGGCATAAAATTTGTGCAACAATCGCACCCGATTACTGAATAGACATAAACCCTTTTCAACTTTGTACCCGTTAATTAAATACAATTAACGTATGTAATGGTCGCCCATATATTCTTGACTACCTAAGACATCTTCGATTTTTTCTAACATTTCCTTATAATCACTGGATTGCAAGTTTCCAGATCCCCTTTTATATCCATCCATGAAATTTTTCAAGTCTTGAACTGTACTCTGAAATCCTTCCTCATCAATTCCATGCACACCGTTACGCAGTCCCAGCTCCACGCCCCCAATCCAGGAAACTAAATTACGAGGCATATCTTTTTCTTGCGATTCAATCCAACCCCTGCTTGCAGCAATATTCATTGCCGCTAATTTAATATTTTTTTCATAATCAGGATCTTTTTCATCCCCATCATTTAAAAGACTGGATGCATAGTCAATAGAAGACAAGATACGATCAACCGCTTGTATTAAATCGTACTTTTTTTCCTTCTGGGTTAAAAAGTAATTTATTGCAAATGCCAAATTTAAAGCAATGGATATCGCAGCAACACCAAACAAAACCTTTTTGGAAAGTTTGTCCACTTTCTCTTCATACCTCCCTTAAATTCCAAATTGCTTCTGGTTGTTAATTTGATAATAACAATCTGGCCCGTTTGTAGAATAACTCAAAGTACTAATATTGATACGTTCTTAATGACCGATAGGTTTCATTAATCAGAAAACATTTGTTTTTTTAATCGAATATCAACAGAGTTATTTAACATAGCCTAATAAAAAAAGGAAAAACCATAAAAAAGTATCAGCCGCCAAAATTGCATCTTTGGCGGCTTTTCTCCAGGTGAAAAGCAAGGCTATTCTCTCGTCCCCAAAATTTTCAGCACTACGTGAACGTATGCATTTGAAGCACGACGGATGAAGGGCTACCATACGGTTACCAGGAAAACTGTGTAGGGATGCGACAAAATCGCATCCCTACACATCCAGACATCCAGACATCCCGGTAATCGTATAGAAGTCATTCAATCCAAAGTAACCCAAAATCAACTATACACGTAGCGCCCAGTGTATGATCAAGTTTACTTTTTTTATATCAACAGACGTGACAATTATAGTCATTATGAAAACTGGTCATTAATTTTAAAAAAGACATACTTTGCATTTGGTGAAAACATATACGAATCTTTGTATGCCCAGTGACGATGTTGTGCGTTGAATGTATGAGCATTAACGAGCGGCTCTGAACCATCTTTCGCGGTGACGATAGTCGAATGATCAAACCTGCCATCCCCTTCAAAATCATAGGCGATGACATCCCCGAGCCCTAACTCCTGAGCTGTTGAAACTTGTGTTGCCGTCAATCCTTTTTTTGAAGTCGCTAAATACCAGCGCAGCGAATGTGCCACCGACCAACTGAAACTCCACGTTCCCCCTTGGAGCCACCACCCATTTCCGCGATTTGGATAGCCATGCATCGGTGCCCCACCAGCGAGCAAACATTGCGAAATGAAATTAGTACAATCAACATCGAACGCTGGAAATGCTGGATTACGACTATCCCACCACGTATCCGCATAGCGAACAGCCGCTTCCCTGTTGTACATCATCAAACGCCTCCTTTCGTTTAACGTATGAAAACGAAGTGGATGGAATGCGTTGAACCTAAGGTAACTGTGAGGCGAGCACAAAATTGTTTAGACAATAAAAAAAGCCGAACCACTTGAAAATTCAGTGGTTCAGCACTTTAGATAAGAAATTCTTCGCTCGTTCGGAATCTGGGTTTGTAAAGAACTTTGATGGTGGAGCCTTTTCTACAATTTTCCCATCCGCCATAAAGACAATTTCGTCACAAATTTCTTTGGCGAAGCCCATTTCATGCGTAACGACGACCATCGTCATCCCATCGTGTGCCAATTTACGAATTGCATCAAGCACTTCCGTCACCATTTCTGGATCGAGTGCGGATGTCGGTTCGTCGAACAGCATCACTTGTGGATCCATAGCGAGCGACCGTGCAATAGCAACACGTTGCTGTTGTCCGCCCGAAAGCCGGCCAGGATAAGCATCGAATTTATCGCCAAGCCCAAGAGAGATCAGTAATTCTTTCCCTCTCTTTTCCGCTGCCTCTTTGCTCATCCCTTTCACCTTTAACGGTGCCATCGTCACGTTTTGAAGCGCAGTGAGAAATGGGTACAAGTTAAAGTTTTGAAAGACAAATCCGATATTGATACGAGCTTTGTTAATGTCGGTCTTTTTGCCGTGAATGGAAACACCATCCACAATTATTTCTCCATTATCAATTGGTTCTAGCGCATTTAATGTCCGAATGAGCGTTGATTTTCCGGCACCACTGGGTCCAATAAGTGCAATTACGTTAGATTTCGGTACTTCTAGTGATACATCCGTCAGCACTTGATGAGCACCAAAGGATTTATTAACGTTTTTAATGGTAATCATAAATGACACTCCCTCACTACTAGCTTATACTCACACCTCGCGAGATAACAATCTTTTCTCGAAATACCGGATTATCAGCGATAAGCTGAATGTCATAATGAAATAGACTAAGGCAACAAACGTCCACACTTCCAGTGAACGAAACGATGTGGCAACGAGGTTTTTTGCGTTTAACGTTAAATCTGTCGCAGAAATTACTGATACTAAAGATGAATCTTTTATTAGTATAATAAACTGTGACGCTAACGGGGGTAGTACACGACGAAATGCTTGCGGTAATATTATGTATCGCATAGCTTGCGTGTAGGACATTCCCGATGAACGCGCGGCTTCCATTTGACCTTTCGGAACCCCTTGAATTCCAGAACGAACGATTTCGGCAATAAATGCCCCTGTGAAAATGGCAAGTCCAAGAATAGCTCCCCAGTATGCGCCCAATTTTAAAAATTGACCTAGAACAAAAAATATCCATATAAGTAACACAAGTAGCGGTACACCGCGCATAACTTCGACGTATATTGAAGAAAGGAGACGAATAACTTTATTTCTAGAAACACGTCCCATTCCAATAATAATACCAATCGGTATACCGATTAAAAGAGCTAACGCTGAAATTTCCAGCGTCTTAAGCGCTCCTTCGATAAATACGTCCATGTTGCGCGATATGACACTCCAGTCATATTGGTAGCCCATGTTTGTTCCCCCTTAGAAATTGTAGAAGCTGTTATTCGTCTACAACTTCATTTAACCATTCACTTGTTTCAAACCATTTATGACGTGAAGCTAACTCTGATGGGCTTTCAATATAGTTCGCTAAAAATGAGTTGAGCCATAAAATTGTTTCAATATCATTTTTCTTTACTGCAATTCCTAAATTTTCAGAGGAAATTAATCCTTCTAGTGCTTTGACCTGATCACCATTACGTAGTTTCCAGACAGCAATTGCAGGTTCATCGTAAAGAACAGCATCTGCTTGTCCTTGCGCCATTGCTGTTGCAGCAGACGGGAACTCCTCAAAATCCATCACTTCGGCATTTTTAAAAAGATCTTTCGCTAATAGGGCTCCAGTCGTTCCAATACCAACCGCAATTTTCTTTCCTTTCACATCTAAATCTTCCCACGATTTAGTGGAGTTATCAGTAGCTGGCAGCATAAGTGCTTGGCCAGTTTTATAATATGGATTGGAAAAACTGACAGCAAGTGCTCGGTCTCCTCGGATTGTCATACCCGCAAGAATCATGTCGACTTCTCCCGTTTGAAGTGCCGGAACAAGCCCGTCAAATGTGAATTGTTTATACTCCACATCTACTTTTAACCATTCTCCAATAGCATTTGCAGTATCAACATCATAGCCTACAAAATCGCCATTTGGATCTTTCATATCAAACGGGAAGTACCCTGGCGAAATCCCAATTACTAGCTTCTTGTTTTTCGCCACGTTTTGCAGAGTCGAGTTCTCTGTAGTGACGCCCCCACCATCTTTACTACACCCCGCGATTAGTAGAACTGCAATCATGAGTGTTGCTGTTAACCACTTTTTCATTATTCTCCATCCCCCTTAAGTGTTATATAAATAGCATTCACCCATTCCGATGAATTATGTAAAGTATAGAGTAATACTATTAATCTGTCTACAAGAATAATTGAATTATTCCAACCATTTATATGCCATAAATCATGCAGTTGCTAAAGTATGCAAGACTTTAGGCTTTATCTGTAAAGGTAATAAGACATATAGTGCTACTCTGTTAATTTATACTCATCTTTATGTATATTTGATCTTTTAATAAAAAATAGCTTTCGTTTAAACCTAACTTGTTCGGTTGTTGGGGAGAAAACATTTAGTATCAACTCAATAGGGGACATTATTCGCATATGAATTGGTGTCTCCTTTTTCGTTGTCTAATCAATGCTCTATTAAATTGGACTTACTTATTAACACATCAATAGGCATGTAAATTGAATACACCACATAAATTTATGCGGTGTTGCTAAAACCAGTACAAAAACTGATGTAGTTCGATTAATATTAAGCGAACTACTTTTTGAAATAATTTCGGGATTTTTTGTTGAAGTATATTCAATTATTGTGAATGGTTTTTCTTAAACTAACGGGGCAAGTTAGTGTAAAATGAATTTTATAAAATGCTATTTGTAGAAGGAGCAGACTACTGTTATCAAAAATAGTGAAGATTGTATAAAAACATAGTAAAAGATCTAGTAGTTTAAAAGCTTTTCAATGGTTGTCTTTGCGTTAAGTAGGGTAAAGATTGTTGATGGAGTTGGAACGGTCATTGGAAGAACATAAAAGGGGATGCTTGTTTTGAAAAAGGCATATAAAACTGAAGTTCATTTCACCACTTCCCAACAACAAAAAGCCATTCAAACAATCGGTGTTTGCCGGTATGTCTACAATCTTTATCTTGAGACCGCACAAAACCACTATAAAGAAACAAAAAAGTATTTGTCCGGCTTTGACTTTTCAAAATGGCTGAACAATGTGCATACGAAACAAACCGACCAATGGATTAAAGAGGTTTCGAGTAAAGCCGTTAAAAAAGCCATTATGAACGGAGATAGGGCATTTAAGAGTTTTTTTAAAGGATTGGCCAAATTTCCACGCTTTAAAAAGAAGAAAAATCAAGATGTGAAAGCTTATTTTCCGAAAAACAATGCAACAGACTTAATCGTCGAACGTCATCGAATTAAAATCCCAACGTTTGGATGGGTGCGATTAAAGGAATTCGGTTATATTCCAACAGATGCAACAGTCATAAATTGTACACTGTCACAAAAAGCAGGTCGCTATTTTATCGCTGTTTTGTGCGACGTTGAAAAAAGTAAAGCAGCATACAAGAGTGAAACGGATGGAATCGGCGTAGACCTAGGTCTTAAAGAGTTCGCGGTTTGCAGTAACCACCTTGTTTTTGACACTATTAATAAGCGAGAACGAATCATCAAGATGGAAAAGCGCTTGAAAAGGCAACAACGGAAACTAAGTAGATGTTATGAACAAAATAAAAATCGGAAGCGAGGTGAATTCTGCGCTGAAAACAGGCAAAAACAACTGTTGGTTGTTCAAAAATTGCACGCTAGACTCGCAAATGTTAGAAAGGAGTATATTCGATTTGTCGTGAGCGTACTGGTGAAAACCAAACCAGTATTTATCGCCATCGAAGATTTGAACATCAAAGGCATGATGAAAAACCGCCATTTATCCCGCTCAATTGGCCAACAAAACTTCAGGCAGTTTAGGGAATGGCTCATCGCGAAGTGTTTAGAAATCGGAATTGAGATTCGGCTCGTTGATCGCTGGTTCCCCTCTTCGAAACGCTGTTCGGACTGTGGTGAGAAAAACGTTTCTTTATCCCTCGCCGATCGTATTTTCACTTGTGAAAATTGCGGGATGGAAATGGATCGGGATTTCAATGCGAGTTTAAATCTGAAATATACGAAGGAATACACGGTTGTGACAGAATGAAAACCGCGTATCAATAGGGTGGGCTACATCCGAATTTACGCCTGTGGAGTGCTAAACCAACCGTAGTAGCGGGCAAGTGGCGAGGCGGGGTACGAAGAAGCAGGAAAAGTCTAGCGTAGAGAAACTTACACGTTTTTCTATGTTTTTAGTAGCAGTAATCATGAATAAAAATGAGTTTTTTCAATCCCTTGGAGAAATAGTTGTTGCCCCATTGTTTATTGGCAATAGTATGCAAGATTTAAACGAAGAAACAGCAAACAACACTTGGTCAATGTCTATCAGCAAGGAATTAGCGACTGAGATAGTAGTGGAAGATTTCATAGGTTTTTTCCAAAGAGTGATGACCAACAGACGCGAGCAAATAAATGGTTCAAATAATCGAGATGGAATGCTCATCTATATTTGGTTCGAATGGCAATCTGCTCAACTAAAGTTTAATTTAATATCAGATTATGACACTGCCCTACCATTCGGATGTGAAATCGAAATTACACATAAACTTGAGCCTATCATTGAGGAGTTTCTAAGATTTCCATATCACGATGGCTTTCCATTTGAAGAGGTTAGAGATGATGATGAGCAAATGGAAGAAGACGCAAAAGAAGAAACTTTGAAAGTATGCCTCTTCAAAATAAATCGATAATCTTGTTCAACTAACTAGTGCTTTAGTAAAGATTCGGCTGCCTTTACAGGGCAGTTTTTCTTATTGAGTAATGGAGTTAAATACTTCCGTGAATTGGCGTTATGTTAACCTGTTGTGTATGGCGCATACACTCACGATTACCGAATGGATCTTATGTAGCTAATCCTATTCCTTGTTCAACTAATGAAGCAGGTTAGTTCAAGAAACTTATGCTGAATTTCGTTTTAGCCTGATATAATTTAACTATCAGGTTCCTGTCTAGAGAGGTGAGTAATATGAATGAGTTTGTCGTTAGAGGCAACCAAGGTTTTATACGTTTTGAGTTGATAGAAGTTTTTGGATTTCCTAAAGACACAAGTCATAATGGCGGTTATGATGCTAAAGCAATAGTAGAAATTAAGAGTGGAAAATATTATGTACAAGGCGACCTGTGGTTTACCACAGGAGAAGTATTTGAGTTTTATGACCAATTAAAAAGGTGTAATAGCGAACTAAAAGGAGAAGCCACCTTTTGGAGTTCCGAGGCGAATCTAAAGATAGATATTAAATTTAACAATCTAGGACAAATCATAATACAAGGGTATTTTAAAGAACAATCGGGTAAAGATAATGAATTACAATTTGAAATGGATAGCGACCAAAGCTTTATCCCTTCAACACTAGAAGAATTAAAGGAATTTGTATCTTATTATGGAGATATGAAAGGTGTACGAAACAATTAGTGCCTTTTATGTAGGGTAAAACCGATTGTCTTCAAGTAAGGGGTGCTTTAGTAAAATTTGGATAGTAAATATACTTTCAAAAACGCTCGGATTGAGCGTTTTAATTTGCCATTTATATTGTTAATTTGCTGTTGAAACATATGCCGATTAGTATGATATTTACACTGTCAATAGCGTTTTTCTCTCCATCAACCGAACGCTTTCGAAATACTTTGGGGCATAACTATTTGCCGCTCTATCTTCACCTATTGTAAAGGATTTCAAAGGAATTTCCACCTGACTTTTTGGCATCATACATCGCATTATCAGCATTTTTCAATATGGTGGATACAGTTGCCTCAGTGGATAATACAAGTGAAATTCCCATGCTTGCGGTAACGTTCAGCGTAGTATGCTTGATTGACCATTGTGCTTCCATCGCACGTTGGATATTAATTGCAGTTTCCTTTGCAAGTTCTGCTGTTTCCACCTTAGGTAACAAGAGAATGAATTCATCACCGCCAAGACGGGCAGCAATAGCGTCTTTGGGTATACTTCCACATAATCTCCTACCGAATTCTATGATTACACAGTCACCTATTTCATGGCCATATTGATCATTGATACCTTTGAAATGGTCGATATCCAAAAGAAATACCGTAAAACCATTACCCCCATTCTGAAAATGATCCAATTCCATTAGTAGCTGATCTGTGAAAAATCGACGATTGGGTAAATTCGTTAAAAAATCACGGTATGCAAAATACTCAAGTTGCTCTTCATGCTTTTTTTGCAACGTAATATCGCGGATAATTATCACCATATGTTTAAACTTATTCCGTGCATCATAAACTGGAGTGGCCTTTAATTCCGACCAAAGCCATCCATTCAACTTATGCTTTATCCTCAAACGTATACTGCATGTTGTTGCTTCCCGAAGTGCTTGTACAAAATTCTGTTCCATGCGAGAAACATCTTCCAGATGCACATGCCAAGACAATGATTTCGCAGTGTATTCCGTGGAATCGTACCCGTAAATTTGGTTACTAGAAGGAGAAACGTAGAGGTACTCCTGCTTGTCATTTATCAACACGATGACGTCCTGGGCATTCTTTGCAATGATCCGAAAATGTTTTTCGCTTTCAACGAATTTATTGCTCATGTCATCCAGTTCTCTTAAATCCTTCACAATTGCATAAATGCCTACGACTTTATCCCGCACTTCAATCGGTGTGAAGTTGACGAGACAGCTGACACTTGCGCCTAATTTCTCAAGAAAGGTTATACGCTGATCATTAAGCCCATACTCCAATACCTGTTGAAATGATTTAATGGAAAAAACAGGATCACTTGTATCAAGGAATTCGATAAGTGCCCTACCTTTTAATTCATCTAGCGAATAGCCACTGATTTTTTCAACAGCCGTATTGCCGCTCAGAATAACTCCACTTAAATCGGTCGTAAAAACGGCATCAGTATTATTCTCGAACAACGAGCGATAACGTGATTTACTTTCAACAAGCTTATTCCACGAATCTTCACTTTCCAATTTCGCAACTTTTTCATTTGTAACGTCTTTCACAACGCCAACAATATGCGTATATGCGCCCGTCTTGTCGAATAAGGGTGTCAATCTAGCCTCAGAATAACGTCTAATTCCTGAAGGCGATTTATAGGAGTCTTCATAAGTCGTCGTTTTGTTAGTGTTCAATACTTTTCCATATTCGTCGTTCAATAAAATACTTAGTTCTTCATCATGCACTTCACTAAATGTTTTGCCGATAGCATTTTGGTCCAAGTTGGTTTTCTCAATAGCCACGTGATTAAAAAAGGCATAGGTAAAGGTAAAATCTTCTTCAACTTTCACGATAAACACCATATCTACGAGCACTTCTAACAAAGCGGTATCAAAAGGCAACATAATTTCCCGGACCATTCAGAATTTCCTTTCTCAAAAAACAGTAGTGCATTTCTACCTAAATGTTCATATTTCAATATACTCCCAATATAAAGTACTATTAAAGCATAGAGGTAAAGAAATAGTAAGTTTTTAATTTGGTTGCAAGTAAAATTGCTATGAACTAACGATTCCTAAAAAAAAAGAACCCTTATACATCAAGGGTTCTACGTATTTTAAAAATATATGGAGCATAGGGGGCTCGAACCCCTGACCTCTTCACTGCCAGCGAAGCACTCTCCCAGCTGAGCTAATGCCCCGTATCTTTGATACAATAAGAAGTATAGCAAGATGATTCGAAAAAGACAATAGGCAGGGGGAAGTCTATATGCAGCATGCAGAAAGAGAAATTACCGAACCCGTTGCGTTATGTGACGACAAAGGGTTATTGAATCCAGAAGCAATCGGCTTCGCACGTCAGCCTTTCATCCAGAGCAATCTCAAGAACCACTTCATGCGCAAGAAGAAGTGGAATTATTGGTGTGTTTACGGGGAAGATTTGTTATTTTCCGCAACGATTAGCCATCTCGATTATGCAGCTGTCTGCTTTGTCTATATTTTAAATTATGAAACGCAGCGATTTTATGAAAAGCAGGTAACGATTCCAATTGGGCGCAATGTGAAAATGCCTGAAAACGTACTGGATGGCGTTAAATTTGTGAATGACAACCTGACTGTGCAAATCATACATATTCAAGGCGAAACACATCTGTCCGTGACCATCCCAGACTTTGATAATGAAGTACTGCATGCAGATTTCCACATTGGACATCCAGTTGACGATGAATCATTGAATGTTGTTATACCTAGGAGCAGGGACATTTTCCAGTTCACAGCTAAGCACCATTCATTACCAACATCCGGGTTCGTTAAAATCGGCGACAAACGGTATGATTTCAATCCAGATTATAGTTTTGCTGTTCTCGATTATGGTAGAGGTATTTGGCCGCGAAAAGCAGAATGGAACTGGGCAATGGCATCGCAACGACTTGGTGGTCGTCGCATTGGACTTAATTTCGGTGGTAAATGGACGGATGGGACAGGCATGACTGAAAATGCGGTATTCGTTGATGGTTTGATGACCAAAATTCATGAGGATGTTCTGTTTACATACAATAATAAAAACTTCATGATGCCTTGGAAAATTCGAACGAAGTTCTCAGACACCGTCAATATAACATTTACGCCTTTTTTTGAACGTGTTTCTATGACGAATGTCCGACTCGTACGCACAGAAGTCCATCAAGTAGTCGGTTACTTCAACGGGACAGTACGCTTACATGACGGCTCCATCCTACAAATTCGCAACATGCTTGGCACCACGGAAGAACATATCGCGAAATGGTAAGTAACTCGATTGAATTTGCACATTATACATTCCTTTTACTAGCCGGCTAAAATGCCGGTTTTTTTATTTGTGTACGTATTTTGTTTAGAAAGTAGGTTTTTAGGCAAAATAATAGATAAGACAACAGATCCGAAAGGCAGTGAGTTTTTTGAGGAAATTGAATGCAGTAGGTACAATCGTTATTACAGGTGCATTGCTAATGGGCGGCTGCGGCAACTTCGGGAAAAATGCAGATAAGCCAAACCGCGAAGAAGCAGTAATTATTAATGAAGATGAGAAAGTCGGCGGATCCATCGAAACTGGTGATGGATACGGTTTTACGTCATTCGATCTTGAAATCGATATCGATGGCAAAGATGCAATTGACGCTAATTACGATGTGACAAAAAAAGCAAATGCAGATTATGAAAATAAACTGCAGAATATCAAGCTAAAAGATAATAAAGCGATGGATGAGCTCAACAAAATGTTCATAGAAATTCGTATTACAAAAGATACACCTCAACAAGAAGTGATTGATAAGGTTCTCCAATGGTTTGGGTTGGAAACTTACTCAAAATTCGACCTTGAAGTCGATTTTGACGATGGTACGTTACTCAATATCGAAGATGTTAAGTGATGGTTGAAAGAGCTAGAATATATATCATATTTCATTTTAAAACCAGCTAAGCTGCTGGTTTTTTTCATTTCATAAAATCCTTATTGTTTAATCTTACAAGATTAGGGTCAAAATATTATAGTGGAAAACAAAAACAAAGGGATGTGTAGATTTGATTAAACTAAAACTGTTTGGACTCGTGATCTTAGCCACGGCTTTGATTATAGGCGGATGTGGAAAAAAGGTACATAACACGGACACTGCATACGGTTTCACTAAATTCGAACTTAAAATCGATGTGAGTGGCGAAGAGGATGTTAAAGCTGAGTACAAAATGAAAACAAATAAGATTGAAGCGGAATATATAAATAAAGCTCACAAAATTAAACTTAAAGGTGATCCCGCGATGGATGAGCTCAATAAAATTTTCACAGAAATAGAACTTACAAAAGATCAATCGCAACAAGATGTAATTGATAAAGTATTGAAGGCGGTCGATGTCGATAACTTCTCGAAATTCAAACTTAAAATCGAATACGACAATGGTACAAAGCTAGAGTTTGAAGATGAATTATGAGACTACAGAAAAGGCTACAAGGACACAACATCCCTTGTAGCCTTATTTTGTGCTGTTTTCGCTCTTCTATTCTGTCTAGACTCCAGCGCCTAGCTCGCTGTGGAAAAGATGAAAGAACCAAAAGCCAAAGGGCGGCTTCCGGGTCTTTCCCTTTTTCCTTCACGAGCTACACAGGCGCTTCCGCTTTTCTAGACTGTCTAGACTCCAGCGCCTAGCTCGCTGTGGAAAAGATGAATGACCCATAAGCCAAAGGGCGGCTTCCGGGTCTTTCCCTTTTTCCTTCACGAGCTACACAGGCGCCTTCGCTTTTCTATACTGTCTAGACTCCAGCGCCTAGCTCGCTGTGGAAAAGATGAAAGAACCAAAAGCCAAAGGGCGGCTTCCGGGTCTTTCCCTTTTTCCTTCACGAGCTACACAGGCGCTTCCGCTTTTCTAGACTGTCTAGACTCCAGCGCCTAGCTCGCTGTGGAAAAGATGAAAGAACCAAAAGCCAAAGGGCGGCTTCCGGATCTTTCCCTTTTTCCTTCACGAGCTACACAGGCGCTTCCGCTTTTCTAGACTGTCTAGGCTCCAGCGGCCAAACGCTCGGGTCATAAGTCATACCAGCTTTGTGGCAAAGTACGCCACTCCGCCGGCACGCCTTATGCCTCCCGCAGGCCTACAGGATGTAGGTCATGCAGCCTTTGCCACAGGAAGTGGCGTACTTAGGCTGCGTTCCTTTGAAACGGCCGCCTTCGCTTTTCTATACTGTCTAGACTTCAGCGCCTAGCTCGCTGTGGAAAAGATGAAAGAACCAAAAGCCAAAGTGCGGCTTCCGGATCTTTCCCTTTTTCCTTCACGAGCTACCCAGGCGCTTACGCTTTTCTAGACTTTCGATTCCAGCAACATATTGTAAAAAACACCTTGTCGTTCAATCAATTCTTCTTGGTTTCCAAACTCTATTAGTTTCCCTTGCTCCATAACATAAACGGTATCGGCTTTCCGAACGGTGTTCAATCTATGTGCAATAACAAAACTGGTCCTGCCTTCCATAAGGCGATCGAGTGCTTCCTGGATTTCCAGCTCTGTCACCGTATCGATACTGCTCGTGGCTTCATCGAGAAGGAGAAGTACTGGATCTGCAACGAGCGCTCTCGCAATTGACAGCAACTGCTTCTGCCCCTGTGAAATCTCGCCGCCATCTGCCGTCAATACAGTGTCATAGCCCTCTTCCAGCCGACTAATGAAACTATGCGCATTGGCCTGTTTTGCCGCCTTGATGACTTCTTCATCTGTGGCGTCAAGTTTTCCATAACGAATATTTTCAAGGACTGTTGCTTCGAATAGAAATGGGTCTTGCAAGACAAATGCCGTCTGGCTACGAAGTGTTTTCCGCGGCAACTTGCTAATCGGAATGCCATCGATAAAGATTTCTCCTTTATCGACTTCATAGAACCTGGCAAGCAACTGCATAATCGTTGTCTTCCCCGCCCCCGTGGCCCCAACAAACGCCGCTGTTTCCCCCGCCTTCACACGAAATGATAAATCGTTAATTGTATAGCCGTCCGTTTCGACTGCATAACCGAAGGATACGTTGCGGAATTCGACTTCTCCCCTGAGGATCATATTCACATTTTCCGTCGCCTCATCCTTCTCGACTGGTTCATCCATAATCTTAAAGACGCGCTCCGCTCCCGCGATTGCCGACAGCACTGTGTTAAATTGGTTGGCAAGATCATTAAGCGGACGTGTGAACTGGCGTGCAAATTCCGAGAATATGACGATTGTCCCGACCGTTACAACGCCGTCCCCTCTTAACGCAAGCAATCCACCCACCCCTGCAACGACCGCAAAACTCGCGTTGTTTAACATATTCATCACTTTGGGGATAAAGCCAGAGTAAGTCAACGCCCAGAAACCGGTTCGTCGAAGTCGCTCACTCTTCTGCGCAAACTCTTCCATTACACGTTCTTCCTGTGAAAATGCTTTGACAATGCGCTGCCCGGAAATCGTTTCTTCAATCATTCCGTTTAACTCGCCCACTGCTTGCTGCTGTTCTTTAAATAAAGGTCCCGTACGGCGCGTAATCCACCGAATCGCTACGAACATCACTGGAACAATGATCATCGTCAGCAGTGTCAATAACGGGCTTAAGTAAAGCATGACCCCGAACGTTCCGGTCAGCGTCAAGATGCTTGAAAATACTTGGATGAAAGATGAGTTCAGCGTTTGGCTAACGTTTTCAATATCGTTGGTAATTCGGCTCATCAGTTCACCGTGCTGCCGTTTATCAAAAAATGTGACTGGCAACTTCTGAAGATGGGCAAACAAGCTCGTCCTTAAGCGGAAAACGGTTTGTTGTGCGATGCCAACCATCCAATAGTTTTGGAAATACATCGCAAGTGATAAGCCTATATAGATAGCGATAAGCCACCCGATACTTCCGCCTAAACCCGCGAACTTCATTGGAATAATATAGTTATCAATAATTTTACCAATCATCAATGGCCCAAGAAGCGCCAGGATTGAACTGACGAAAACAAGTGCGAGCACAGCAATTAGCAGGCCCCGCTGTTCATCGACAAGTTGCCATATCCGGTAAAGAACTGATTTCCAGTTACTAGCACGTTCTTTTTTCTTCTTCCCGGTACCATTAATATCTTCCTTTGATAGGATTGGCTCGTAGCCGAACGGTTTACGAATTGCGCGTAACATCAGCCGACACCTCCTCATCGGATTGGGATTCCGCAATTTTCCGATACAGTACGGACTGTTCCATCAAATCGTCATGTGTACCATAGCCGACAACCTGCCCTTCATCTAAAAGAAGGATTTTGTCGGCCCCTTGTGCAGTTCGGATTTTCTGTGTGACAACAAGCATCGTCGCTTCTTCCCCTTCAAGTGCATCCCATAGTGCTGTTTCCGTTTTCACGTCAAGCGCACTTGTACTGTCATCGAGGATCAAGATGGATGGTTTCCGAACAAGTGCCCTTGCAATGGATAGCCGCTGTTTCTGACCACCCGATAAGTTGACACCTTTCTGCCCGACTCTTGTTCCATATTTTAGCGGGAACAGATCAATCGATTCATGGATTTGTGCTTTTTTTGCCGCCTCTTCCAGTTCGTCGACATCCGCCTCCATATCGCCCCATGATAAGTTATCCAGAATCGATCCTGTGAATAAAATCGATTGCTGCGGCACGAGCCCGATTGTATCCCTCAAATCTTTCAGCGGCCAGTCCTCTACTTCAGTTCCACTGACATAGATCTTCCCTTGTGTTTTTTCAAATATACGGGGAATAAGATTAAGCAATGTAGATTTTCCGGACCCAGTTGCTCCCATAATAGCTAGTTTTTCTCCCGGTGAAACGTGGAACGACACGTTAGCTAATATCGGTTCCACCTTGCCCGGATACATGAACGATACGTTTTCGAATTCCAAATCGCCTTCATTACGCAATAGTCCTGTACTTTCCGAACTATTGATCTCCAAGCCTTCATTCGCAATCAGCACTTCTTCCATCCGTTCGGAAGATGCTTTTGCACGCGAGAATGCCACAATGATGAATGAGAACATCGAGAACGCACCTGTCATGCGCATTGCGTAGTTTACAATCGCTACTAGTTCTCCTATTTGTGCGCCGCCTTCACGAACTTCAATTGCACCGAACCAGAGTACAGCCATCAAACTGACGTTCATAACAAACAACAGGATTGGCAAGATAAGCTCCATCATCCGCATCGCTTTGACGGTATCTGTTCTTAACAGATCAGATACTTTTGAGAAGCGGCTTGCTTCATAAGCCCCGCGTAAAAACGCTTTAATAACCCGTACAGCCTGTAAGTTTTCTTGAATGACACGGTTTACTCGGTCAAGTCTGCGCTGTACAAGCGAAAAATAACTGACCCCTTTTTTTGCCATAAAATAAAGAAAAATCAGCAATAATGGTGCCCCAACTACAAGGAATAATGCTAATTTCACATTGACGAAAAAGGCCATAATCAGACTTCCAATTACGAGCAATGGTGCACGCATCATGATCCGAAGTCCCATAAACAGGACGTTTTGAACCATCGTGACATCACTTGTCAAGCGTGTGATGAGTCCCGATGTCGGGAACCGAAGAAAAGTCGCCATGGAAAACGCTTGTACTTGGCGAAACAATGCCTGTCGCAAATCAAATCCAAAACTTTGTGCCGCATGTGCAGCGAAGAATGAATTGATGGCCCCCGAAAAGAAAGCGACAAACGCCAGTGCCATCATAACGCTTCCCCACGTCCAGATAACAGCCTCATTCCCCACCATGATGCCATCATCTATAATTTTTTTGATGAGTAGCGGCTGAATTAGCTCGACAGATAATTCCAGTAACATAAGAAATAATGCTATGACGATAGGCCATTTATATGGCAACGCATATGAAAAAACTGTTTTCATCTTTTTGACCCCCAAAAACTCTTTCGTTTCACGAATTACTTCTCGATAGAACTTATTATGCCACAGCGACCAAGTTGTGTATAGTCAAATCGACTGAATTGTAGGATATCTCAGAGTCATTCTTCTGTAACCATGAGCAACAGTTTTTTCGTAGATTCTTGCGTAAATCTAAGCAACAAATTCTTTTTCAATTACTTTAATTACAACTTTCGAATTCTAATTGCAACTTGGATACTCTAATTGCAACTTTCGAAACCTAATTGCAACTCCGACTATCTAATTGCAAACCCGGACAACGAAGAGTCCGGGTTCTGCGTGATTTACGCGATTTTTGCGTAAATCCAAGCAACAAACCCCTTCTCCTAATCAAGATCCCAAATTTTCCAGTTATCTGTTGTTTTTCATTCTCAAATAGCATATAGTACATTACAACAGTAATGCACTAACTAATTGGAGGTGACACCGGTGCTTAACATGGACGGCTCGAAACCCATTTACGTCCAAATTGCGGAATGGATTGAAACAGAAATAATCGACGGCACACTTTCACCCGATGATAAAGTCTATTCCCAATATCAACTTGCGGAACTCTTCACGATTAATCCAGCAACGGCCGGCAAAGGACTTACGCTATTGCTCGAAGCGGAAGTTGTCTACAAGCGACGTGGTTTAGGAATGTTTGTTGCGTCGGATGCCCGCGACAAACTATTTGCCAAACGAAAAGAAGAAACGCTGCGGCGACTTATTAGGGAACTGCTCAATGAAGCCGCACTTCTTGGTGTCGACGATTCACATCTGCTGTCAATGATTGAAGCAGAACGAGCGAGGATAAAGGGGGAATAAACATGACAGTAATTGAATTTAACGATGTGACGAAAACATATGGCAGACGTACCGTGTTGGATAAGATGAATTTCAGCATTCGACAGGGCGTTCTTACAGGAATCATCGGACGTAATGGTGTCGGTAAATCTACGCTAATGAAAATCGCCGTGGGACATATTCAAGCCACGTCCGGAGATGTCCGCGTTTTTTCAGTCAATCCTTTCAACAGTTTGAAAGTGTCTGCGAATTCTATCCTCGTTGACGATGCAATGAGTTTTTCTGACAAACTGACGTTGAAGGATATCCTGCAGGAAGCGGGACGTTTCTATCCGAACTGGGATGGGCCGCTTGCACAACGGTTGTTCGATTATTTTGGCTTTCATTCGAATGCCCGCCAGGTAGATCTTTCTAAAGGGAAGAAAAGTACATTCAATGCCATTATTGGCCTCGCCTCTCATTGTCCAGTAACGATTTTCGACGAACCGACCACTGGTATGGATACCGTCGCGCGAAAAGACTTTTACCGTGCGCTGCTAAAAGATTATATTGCCCATCCACGGACCATTTTAGTATCTAGCCATCACCTTGAAGAAGTAGAAGACTTGCTTGAGGATATTCTTTTAATTCACAATAAAACGGCCCTTTTTCACGGTCCTGCAACAGATTTACAAGAAATGTTCGTTAACTTAATTGGCAAAGAGGAAAAGATTAGTACCTTCATTGCAGATAGAGAAATTATCAGCAGCCAGATAAATGGTTCTTACAGTGAAATACTCGTCAAAAACACATTCACTTCTGATGAAAAGTCACATTTACACACACAAGGCATCCAACTAGTCCCTGTCTCGGCGGACGATGCATATGTTGCACTGACAACCGGGAAAAAAGGAGGAATCGATCATGTATTTAACGGAACCACGGCTGACTAATATCGTCAAAAAACAATTTCTTCATAAATTGAATGCCTATACAGGTGTCTTTAACTCACTAATTGTTATGCAACTAATTGGGATTTTCTTTGGTTATGGAGCCGGTAGTGGCGGATCAAGTAATGGAGGTACGCTGACGATAGACTATAGGTTGTCAACTGGGGATGGTCCGGTTATCCTTACACTTCTTTGGGCATTTTCAATGGGCATCCTTGTTACAACACTAGCTTATCGTAACGATGCTTTTTCGTTCATATCAAACCGGCTTAGCCACAACATATCCAGCATTCTATTTTTGCTATTCGCGTCCGCCATCGCCGGTACCCTAGCACCCCTTGCAGGTTCAATCATTAAATTTATCTCTTTATTTCAAAGTAATCCCTTTTTCACGGAAGCATCAGGACTGGTTAGTTCTCCGACTGACTTTTCCATCGGGGTCATGACTTCAATCCTTTACACCGTCCTGTTTGCAAGCTTAGGTTATGTTGTGGGTTCATTCGTCCAGCGCAGCAAGTTCGTTCTGCCACTTCTCATTGCGGCAATCTTTGTGTTTCCACTTCTCCAGTTAAATATGGGCGGCCTAGATTTTATTGCGAAAATTGTTGCTTTCTTTGGTTCTGAAACATCGTTACTCCTTTTCCTTATGAAAATAGTTGTAACAGTTAGCATATTTTTCGCCATTTCCATCAGGGTTACAACTAAAACGGAGGTGAGGAAATAATGTCTGGTCTTTTATCTCTTATCTTTATCGCTTTAATTATCTGGTACTTCCTGCAAGGAAGAAAAAAGTCGACACGGCAGATGACTAAAAAATGGACGTATGTGTTTTTGGCAACATATGCAGCCATTTTAATCATTGCAACGATTGCAGTAGAACTAGTTGATACCACTTCTTTAAACGGTCAACCAGAAGCGGAATCAAATGAAAACCTTAATCTGATAACGAATGCCATACAAAACGGAGATATCGGATCCATCGATTCTTCCAAGATTCTCAATAAAAGAACGCAGACGATAGGAAAAACACTCCAAATGAATGCGCAAGGCAATGACATCCATTCAACAATTATTGTAGAACGTAAAAGTGAAAATGATGGATTGATTGAAGAAACACTCATTAAGCCCCTTCTTCTGTTGGGCGATTATGATTTCTCAAACCAACTTAACTACAAAATACCAGAATGGACAACAGACTCGGTCACGTTCCTAGAACCACCCCTTACCGAAATAACCTATACCACTTATCAGGAAGCCTATCTGTTAAGTCAGTTCACACATACATCCCGACAAAGGAATAATTCTCACCACACTTCGGAGCGCCAGATTGCCGTACATCTGCTAGTCCCAAAAGATTTGATCATCACCGCAGACGAACGTCTCTACATCAACGAATAACAAAAGGACCGGAAATCCCAAATGGGAACCGGTCCTTCCACTATTCTATGTTTTCACCTTACTACCTGCAATCGACAGCCAAGTCACCCCGATAAGCATGATTATCGCCCCTGTCAATTGCCACATACCAAGTACCTGACCGAACCAGATGACGGAAATAACCATTGCTGTCAGCGGTTCAAAGCTCGATAATATGCTTATTTCCACCGGTGATATGTATTTCATGCTACTCATGAACAAGATGAATGCAACGGTCCCTATTACAATGACGAGTAGGAGCATGCCCGCTATGGTCCAATCTGCTAAATAGTCCAAGTGGGTAAAAACTGTCAATGGATTCGTAACTAAAAGCGTTATTCCCCCGATAATCATCCCCCAGCCAATTGATAGCAGAACTCCCCATTCTTGCATTAGCCGAACGGGATATAACGTGTAAAACGAGAAGGCAAAACCAAGTGCAAGTCCCCATAAAACCGCAACTTTGCTCAGTGCAAAGCCTGAAAACGAGCCGTTTGTCAAAAGGAGGAGTAACCCTACTAGTGTCACGAACATTCCAAGTACCTGCACGATTGGCGGCCAAGTCTTTTGCGACGCCGTTACAAATATGATGATAAAAATCGGTGCAAGGAACTGAAACAATGTCGCAATGATTGCATTACTCGTATTAATGGACGCGGCAAACGTGAATTGGACCCCGAGCATGCCAAATACTCCAAAAAGAAGAAGCTGGCGGGCCCACACTTTATGTTGCCACGGAAGAGTGATGCGCTTTCCCTGTAACTTCAGCATAGCTAGCAAAAACGAGCCTGCGAGTAGGAGACGAACTGTCAGCATGAAAGAAACCGACATCTCACTATGCAACAACATCCATTCCATCATTGGACCCGTGGCGCCCCAAAGTACTGCACCCGAAACAATTAGAGCAATACCTTTTAATCTTCCCATGCCTTTCCACCCCCTAATTTTACTATTTATCTACAATTACGGATATTTAATTAATGATTTATCACTTTCATGATGTACAGACACAAGAACTTCACTATAATAGTAGTAGTATCTATATCGGGAAGGAGACATTTATATGAAGCCAGATTATGGACAACTCGCGCCGGAACTGCCGGACATAATGAATAGTCTCGAGCAATTTTATATGGTAACCCGAACAGATAGTGAAGGTTCGATTATTTATACAAACAAAAACTTTTTGGAAACAAGTAAATGGACACCTAGACGAGTGCTTGGAAATACATTGTGGCAAATGTTCCCGGAAACTGTTGAAGGTCAAAGTCAAGCACATGCCATCTGGAAAAGCATAAAGGCAGGAAAAACATGGTCCGGTACGGTTGAAAAAGTAACACGTTTGGGTGAACCGTATTTTGTAAATATGATTGCCATTCCCAGTATGCCCTCACATGAAAATCCATTCTCTGTTACTTACCTTGAATTGGATATCACTGAAGACGTACAATTACGGAACCAGCTTCAACAAATTGCATTCATTGACTACGAGACCGGGTTAATGAGTCGTTACAAACTTGAAACGACCGTAGCGGAAATTATTGAAGAGGCAAAAAATTTCTCATTTGTCTTCATAACCATTGATCACTATTATACATTGAAAGACCTTCAATCTTCCGAATCAAAGATCGAACTTATTAAATCATTTTCAAATAGGCTCAAGCGGTATTTCCAGGATAATCTACTAGCCAGGGTTGGTGCTAATGAGTTTATCGTCCTAACCGCTTTCGGAGATTGGTATGTGCAAGGCTTTCTACTATTCCTTGAACAGCAACCGATTTATATCAATAATGTTGCCATTTCGTTATCTATTAGCGGTGGCGTCGTTCGTTATCCCGAAGACCAGAAAACCTATAACCATCTTATGAAAGCCGCATTGGCCGCTACAAAAGATGTTATCAATAATGGTGGAGGTAAGATTTCTTCACTCTCAGCCGCATCGCATAAAGTGCTTAATAGGCGAGCAATTATTGACCAAAAAATGTTATCTGCCCTTAACCACAATAATTTTCAAGTCGTCTACCAACCACTATTTGATATCAAGTCTGGTGAAGTGACGCTATACGAAGCGCTCGTTCGTTGGGAAGATGAGGATCTTGGTACTATCACGCCTGACGAGCTTATCCCAATTGCAGAAGAGAACGGTCTTATTCATAATATTGGCGCTTTTGTACTTGAAGAAGCCTCCACGCTTGCCGCACTGTGGAATAAACAAGGCCGTCATGTAGGTATTTCAGTAAATACTTCCGTTCGCGAGTTCAGTAATATGCAGATGAAAAACAAAGTTATGGACATCCTTAATAAGACAAAATGCCCTGCAAATTGTATCCAGTTTGAAATAACCGAGAAATTCGCTTTTCAAGCTGAAGAGGAAAATTCAATCGTCCTTCAAATGAAAGAACTTCAAGACGCAGGGATTGAGTTTGCACTAGATGATTTTGGTACCGGATATGCTTCATTCCGGTATATGCAGTATCTACCGATCACAAAAGTGAAAATCGATAAGGTATTTATCGATTCCTTGACGACACAGCCAAAAACGCAGCAACTCGTCGAAGGGATGATACGTTTCAGCAAATCGATGGGATTATATACCGTAGCAGAAGGCGTTGAAACACAGGAGCAGTACAAGCTTCTCGAGAAAATGGGTGCAGATGCCGTACAGGGTTATTATATCGGCATGCCGGTAACATCTGATAACATTAAATTTAATGATGTGAAATAACGAAACGGAGTATCTCTCAAAGCGAGGACACTCCGTTTTTTATCTGTCTAGGCCACCTGCGCTTTTCTTAAACTTTTTTCCCCCTCTTTCTTCCGATACCGGACCTAAAGATGAGCTGAATCATTACTTCCGCAAAAACAAGTCCCATCGCAATCGCACCCGATACCATGAAAGCACCCGATGCAAATGAGATTGCCGTTAAATAATCTTTTTCAACAATATGCCTCATCGCATTATAAGACATCCCTCCTGGCACGAGCGGAATGATTCCAGCGACACTGAATATAATCATTGGTGTACGAAAACGTTTGGCAAAAATATGTGCAACGAGCGCAACCATGAATGCACCTAGGAATGACGCTTGCACAGGGTCTCCCGATATTCCATTAAACAGGCTATAAACAAGCCAACCTGTCATCCCTACAAAACCGCAATAAAACAACATTCTACGTGGGGCATTAAATATAATCCCAAAGCCTGTCGCGGCAAGGAAACTAAGAATTGCTTGTACAATCCACGTCAAGACTCAAACCCCTTTTCCATTCAGAAAGATAAAACTAGTGCTACGCCAGCACCGATTGCAAATGCCGTTAAAAATGCTTCCGCGCCTTTTGACAATCCCGACATAAAATGTCCGGCCATCAGATCGCGCACTGCATTCGTAATGAGCAGGCCTGGAACTAGCGGCATAACTGATCCAATGATAATTTTATCAAGTTCGACTCCTAATCCGGTCTGCACTGCTGTAAACCCGATAAGCCCTATAAACAATGAGCCAACGAATTCCGCAAAAAACTTCACCCTTGTCAGCTCATGAATCTTTGTCACAATGACGTACCCGACACCCCCTGCGAAGATAGCAGCAGGGACATCCGTCCAAAGACCGTTGTACAAAATTAGAAAGCACCCACTTGCAACAGCTGCTGCGATAATCTGTAGCCAAAGTGGAAACATGACATTCGCTTTTTGGATTTCTTGGAGCTTAGCGTACGCTTCTTCAAGCGTATATTCATTTGCAGATAGCTTACGTGAAACGTCATTAACGAGTGCAACTTTTTCAAGGTCCGTCGTCCGATCCTTGATACGAATCAGCTTCGTATGATGTGGACTGCCTGGTGAAAAAATAATACCCGTCGGCGTAACGAAACTATGAGTAGCTGACAGTTGCTGCGTTTCAGCCATTCGCGCCATTGTATCTTCTACCCGGTACGTCTCGGCCCCAGCTTCCATCATAAGACGTCCCGCGAGCAGACAACAATCTATTGCTGTCTCTTTGTCCACTATTGGCATATTTCGTCCTCCTAACTCAAGTGAAATAAATTCCATTGAATAACGCTTCGGCTACCCCTGTAAGGCGCCTACGCTAGTAAATATACAGTATTAGTACTTCAACATATATGAGAAATACAACCCAATTCCTCTCCATTAAATAATCTTATCGAAGCTGAAGGCAAATAACAATGAACAAAGTGAGTGGATTAACTATCTGCACAAGAAAAAGACCCAGCGCGAGGCCGAATCTTTCATCGTCGAATCCTATTCAGTCAATTTGTAAGTTACCGATTGGTGCATACGTATCAAGCGAGTAATTTTTGATTTCCTTCATTGAAACAGTATACAAGATGTCTTTGCTATAAAGCATACGCTGAATTTCTCTCTCCCAATCCCCGTATTGCTCTCCGCTACTTTTCGCTTTCAGTAAATCCCCTTTTAGGACGATACCATGTTCCGGTGTAATTTCGTAGACGAGCGCACCAGAGCTTTGGAAATCGATGTTATGGTCTTTCCCTATTTCATCGTAAATCGATACTGGGAAACCGTATAAGTTTCGTTCTTTATGCTGGAACAATGCCTTGTGATCATATTGAACCGGCGAGTATGTTCCACGCCCACCAATGATTTCCGTATCCGTCTCTTTTGGATTATTGAAATCAGTTACATCGAACAAGGAAATCTTCATACCCATTGTCAAAATGAGCGGCTCTCCCCCTTGCGGATTTTTCTCAGCAACGGTTTCATAACCGAAGCCAATGAGATGATTGTCGTCAAGTGGATGCAAGTAGTTGCTAAAGCCTGGAATCTTCAGCTCTCCAAGCACTTTTGGGGCAGTCGGGTTGGCCACATCTATGACAAATAGCGGATCCGTTTCCCGGAACGTTACCATATACGCTTTATCGCCCATGAAACGTGCAGAATAAATCCGTTCCCCTTTCGCAAGACCTTCAATCGATCCCGTGGTATTAAGGTTTTCATCCAAAATAAAGAGATGGTTTTTAGACGGATTTTTATCATCCCACATATTCCCCTCTGTCGTGACGACGCGGAAATAACCATTGTGCTCATCCATCGAAAACTGGTTGAGTAAATGCCCTTTCAGTGTGGCTGAATTTTGGAATGTGACGTTTGTCTTATTCAATGTGAACTTGAATAATTCACTGTTTGCAGTGCCGGGATTCCAAATCATTTTCTTCGAAGTAGAAGCGTTTGCTTCGTAAATTGTCGCTGTCAGGTACAGATTATCTTCTGACATATAGAGTTGCTCACTAGCACCTAGATAGCCTTTTGTCACAACCTCACCTTCTGCCGGCGCTGAAAGATCAATGGCTGTAATGATGGAGTACGTAGGTTCCATCGCGCCTGGTAGAATTGCGATATCCTTGTAGTCAATCAGTTCGGAATCAACTTCTTCTTTGGAATCATATACATGGGGACGAAGCGTGTCGCCGTCGATTTCATTCATGATCCAGAAGTTCGGCTGTACATTCGTAACAAAGTACAGCATATTTCCTGTTTTCCGCGCACCGTTTAGATAGCCTTCCGCACCGATTTCTCGAATGATTTTAGGCGTTTTCGGGTTCTTCACATTATACATACGAACCGTGGTCATTCCGTTCACCAGTCTGCTGATCCTTGCCTCATCAGTACTCATTTCGTTGTTGTAAGTCTCATATTTCTCGCCAAGAACAATTAGCGTGTGGCCATGCAAAAACAACTGAGAAGGATAAAATTCCTCTTCCATTTTAATTTCCGAGGCTTTTCGGATTTTCTTCGGGTCGCGGATATCGGTAATTGTGACTTTGTTATTGCCCATTACGGTATATATATAGTTACCGTCTGTCTTTACGCTATCGGCTTCATCGACTCCTTCGACCTGATTATTCGTTGTCGAATGATCTCCACCGCTTTTAGCAGATGCCGAGGAATCTTCATTGGACAGTTCTGAGCCTTGGGTTACCATTACTTCTGTCCGCTGTATGGACTTCACCCGTTCGAAATAGGCTTTCAATTCCTTTGCTGATGCAACGGATTCGATTGTTTCATGGATAGTGAACTTGATTTCATCGATTGGAAGCAATTTTATAGATTTACCATTTACCGCACTTTTCTTAACGTGAAGCTCGTAGGAACCCGGTACGAGGCCCTTTACATATAGGGTCTTACCCGCATTTCCAAGTGAAATGTCTGCTGTCAACTTCTTCCCATTTCGATCAGTTACATATAAATCATTCGATCCTAGTGCTTCCTCTTTCAAAGGTTTGGAGAAGTTTACGTTCCATCCTTGATTGGAAAGTGCACTATCAGAGGCCGTCACAGTCAACTTGTCGATATAAAATGTGTAGGTAATTGCTGCCACTGCAATGAATGCTGTAACAAAAATCCAACTAACCTTTTTTCTCAATTTGACCAACCCTTTCCTTTTGGTTTGCTACACCATTAGACTCTGATAGGACAATTCCGTTTCACTAAACTGAAAATTTATTTTAGTTGTTTTTTAGTTTAGATTGGAATCTTGCGGTCTTGTCACATCTCATTAATTGACGTATCTTGTAACATTATGCTAAAAACATATCGAAAGAACGGACTGCATACGATAAGCTTAGGAAGGACAAGAGAAAAGGGGGATGTTTTGTGAAAGTATTAACAAGGTGGTCGAACACACTAATGGAGCGGTATTTACCGGATCCATATATTTTCGTCGCAATTCTGACGTTGGTCGTGTTCTTGCTAGGTCTCGGATTAACTGATTCCGGGCCACTCGATATGGTTACGTATTGGGGAGATGGTTTTTGGGGGCTTCTCGCATTTACGATGCAAATGGTTATTGTTCTTGTTGCGGGACATGTGTTAGCGAGCAGTCCGGTATTCAAGAAACTATTAAGTACACTGGCAGGATTCGCGAAATCACCAGGATCTGCAATTCTTCTAGTTTCGGTTGTATCGCTGATTGCTTGTTGGATTAACTGGGGCTTCGGTCTCGTTATCGGTGCACTTTTCGCAAAAGAGATTGCACGCAAAGTAACAACGGTCGACTACCGGCTCTTAATTGCAAGCGCTTACTCAGGCTTTATCATTTGGCACGGTGGACTTGGTGGATCGATTCCACTTTCAATTGCCACAGCAGATCACCCATTCGCAGGCATCATGGGCGTTGTTCCGACGTCAGAAACGATTTTTTCAAGCTATAACATAATTATTGTCGTCGCACTTATTATTTCCGTTCCAATTTTGAACCGCTTCATGATGCCGAAACCGGAAGATACGGTTACTGTAGATCCAAAGCTGTTGGAAGAACCAATTCAAATTGAAGAAGATACAGATCGCACACCAGCAAGCAAGCTCGAAAACAGTGTTACGCTTTCCATGCTGATTGGTGCGCTCGGTCTTGTCTACCTGATTCAGCATTTTGTTTTAAAAGGCTTCGATTTAAATTTGAATATCGTCAACTTGATATTCTTCACACTCGGAATCATTTTCCACGGGACGCCGAAACGCTTCCTTGCAGCGGTTACGAATGCTGTGAAGACGGCGGGCGGTATCATTATCCAATTCCCATTCTATGCAGGAATTATGGGAATGATGGTTGCCTCTGGACTTGCAGGCGTCATTTCCGAATCGTTTGTCAGTATTTCGAATGAGCATACATTCCCACTCTTCACGTTTTACGCAGCGGGAATTGTAAACTTCTTCGTACCTTCGGGCGGAGGACAATGGGCTGTGCAAGCTCCTATTATGTTGGAAGCAGCACAAACTCTTGGCGTCAGCTATTCGAAAACAGCAATGGCCATCGCATGGGGTGACGCATGGACAAATATGATCCAACCGTTTTGGGCACTACCGGCACTCGCAATCGCTGGACTTCGTGCAAAAGATATTATGGGTTATTGTTTATTTGTTCTGTTCCTAAGCGGTATCATTATTAGTATCGGATTATTTTTCTTCTAACTTAATTTAAAGGGATTGTTTCGTTAGTCGGTAATTTTCGACTTACGGGATAATCCCTTTTTTGAATCTATGGGTTGATTGTCCGAGGAGCGATCATATAACTTGGCTAACCAATCATATAACTCCACAAACCCTTCAATGCCACAATTCAAAAATGGAATAGCTCTCCGAAGTATCGAATTAATCGCGAATTAGATCCATATTCCAGTCGGTTTTTCTATTTTCGTTTATTTCGTTAGACGAGTGGGAATGACTACTCCTTCCAAGACAGTTGCTTAGGAGGAGTTATTTTGTCGAAAGATAAATACGAAAAAGTTGATAAACAGGTTTCGGGGCAGACTCAAGATCAGCAACCTGGTGTAGAGGCTGAAATGGATCCTGCACCAATTTATAACGATGAGAATTATGTCGGTTCAGGCAAATTGAAAGGAAAAAATGCTTTAATTACTGGTGGAGATAGCGGAATCGGTCGGGCAGTAGCGGTTGCATTTGCAAAGGAAGGTGCGAATGTAGCGATTGCATATTTGAGTGAACAGGAGGATATCGACGCGGATAAAACGATGAAACTCATTGAAGGATACGGTGGAAAAGCGCTAAAAATTCGAATTGATATCAGTGAGGAGGAACATTGCGAGCAACTAGTGGATAAGGTTATTAATGAATTCGGTGGTTTGAATATTCTCGTCAACAATGCAGGTAAACAGTTCCCACAAAAAGATATCTCCTTGATTTCAGCTGATCAGCTCCGCGAGACATTCGACACAAATTTCTTCGGTTTATTTTATATGACGAAAGCTGCATTGAATCATATGGCTCGTGGCGATGCCATTATCAACACTTCGTCTATTACTGCTTATAACGGATCGAAAGATTTGCTCGATTACTCTGCGACAAAAGGAGCGATTACTTCCTTTACACGTTCTCTCGCACTAAACTTGGCCGAAAAAGGGATACGGGTCAACGCCGTTGCCCCTGGTCCGATTTGGACACCGCTTATCCCAGCGACGTTTGATGCGAAGAAAGTCAAAGAACATGGGGCTAATACGCCTGTTAAACGACGCGGTCAACCTGCTGAAAACGCGCCGGCCTATGTCTTTCTAGCTTCGAGTGATTCTAGTTATATGACCGGCCAGACGATACATGTTGATGGCGGCGATTTTGTCGGATCTTAAATGGATTGTTTCTGCACGCCATGACTAATTCATCAATTGCCACAACTTCACGACTCTCCGTCCTACTTCAACAACGAAAAAGCCCCTCTACCACGGAATATCTTCCGTCTAGAGGGGCTACTTTATTTATGCTTCTACTGTTTCTTTCGAATACCTCTTTTTGTAAACAAGTGCAAAGTATCCAAATGTAATCGCAAGGAACGCGACCATGAATCCGATAAGGATGCCGTTGTTCATCCAAAGGAACGACATATTGCCTGTTGAGATGGCGGCTTTGAATGCTTGGACGGAATACGTCATCGGCAATAATGTGTTGAAAATTTGCAGAGGTGCCGGTATTAATTCGAGCGGGAATGTCCCTGCACTTGTCGTCAACTGTAAAATCAGGACAAGGATTGCTACAAAGCGTCCCGCATCAGAAAGAATGGACACACACATTTGTACAAGCGCAATGAATGTGTAGCTCGTAATGATCGCCGTCAAAATGAACAACGGTGTATTAGCCGTTTCCATTCCGAGTGCAAACTTGACAACCCCTGCTGCGATAAGTGCCTGCAATAGACCAACGATGGCCAGCACAGAAACCTTACTTGCGAACCATCCGAATGCCCCTGTTGGCTTAATAGCCGGTTCAACTAGGGGGAAGACGATAGAAAGAAGAAGTGCACCGACAAACAGTCCGAGTGATAAGAAGTATGGAGCAAAACCGGTACCATAGTTTGGTACATGGTTAATGCCTTCCTTCTCTACATCGACAGGTGCTCCGACCATTCCATATGTTTTGTCTGTTGGATTCACTTCACTTGCCGTTTTATTTGCTTCTGCAAGTTTTTCTTGCAGTGTCAGCGTTCCTTCATCAAGTTCAACCATACCATCAGCCAGTGTCGCTGATCCTTTGGCAAGTTCTTGCGATTTAGATGCGAGTGTTTCTGTTCCCGTTTTCAGTGTACCTGTTCCTTCAGTTAATGAAGTTAGACCTGATGCAAGATCAGATGACCCTTTCCGCGCAACCACTACGCCTTCTGAAAATTGTTTCAATCCAGCTACGAGTGTATCGTTGCCTGACGCAAGAGCGTTCGCCCCTTCAAGGAGTTGTGCGGAAGACCCGTTCAACTTCTCCAATCCAGCAAGTCCCTGACTATGAGCGCCAGAAAGTTGACTAGCAGCACCATTTAACTCCGTGGTACCCGCTGTCAGTGAAGCTGTGCCGGCAGACAATTCTTTCATTCCGCCGGAAAGTTCAGCGCTTCCTTGTTTCAGTTGGCCGAGTGTTTCTTTGATTGCCGTTTGCTGTTCCTCTGAGAGGTCAGCAAGTACAGGACCAAGCTGCGTAGACAATCCCTCAATTCCGGTAGTTAGATTTGCGGCCGCTCCAGTAAGCTGACCTGCCGCGCCGTTCAATTGCCCTGATTTCTCTTTCAAAGTACTAACGGCTGAGTTAAATTCTTTTTCTTTCTGACCTATTTGACCGTAACTTGCGGCCAATTGACCGACGCCTTCTGTATAGCCCGCGATTCCATCCTTAAGTCCTCCAGCGCCTGCTGAAGCCTTTTGTGCGCCTGCAAGAAGATCTTTTGAACCTTGCGATAAAGTACCGAGTCCTTTATTCAGCTCATTGGCACCTTTAGCTGCATCGTTCGCTCCTTGCGCAAGTTTTTGTGAACCATCCGCAAGTGTAATCGTGCTACTTGCCAACGTTTCAAGATACCCTTTCAATTCATCTGCTCCAGATGATAGTTTTGCGGCACCGTCATGTAATTCACCGGCCCCGTCCGCCGCTTCACCGAATCCATCGCCCATTTCCGTAATGGAATCAAAGAGCTTTTCCGCGTACGTTGAAGCAACTTGCTCATTCACTTCTGCACGAATTCTGTCCATCGCTGTTTCTCCGATTTGAGCAGAAAGGAAGTTGAATCCTTCATTCGGCTTATAAACAATTGTTAATTTTTCCGGTTCATCATCCAATAGTGTGGTTGCGTGTTCGGAGAAGTTTTCCGGTATTTCAATTACGACGTAATAATCTTCATTTTCAAGCCCTTTATCTGCATCTGATTTTGATACTTTCTTAAAATCAAACTGCTTACTGTCAATTAATTTATCGGTCAGTTCCTTTCCGAGTGCCAACTGCTTGCCGTCCATTTCCGCTCCATTATCAAGGTCGACGATTGCAACAGGCAAATCACTCATATTGGCATATGGATTCCAAAACGCCCATAAAAACATACCTGCATAAAGGACAGGAATAAACAATATAGCAATCAGTGGAACAATTATTTTTTTTGAACGTAAGAGCAGTTTCCACTCTGCCCATGTCATTGTATTCTTCATTTATCTATTTCCTCCAATACTGGTTGACCAATTCACTCAGTCGGTCAATTCAGAATAAAAAATGAAGCCTCAAACTAAGAGACTTTTAAAAATGGTCCCATTTAACAACGCAACGATACGCTCTTCCGATAGCTCTTCATCGTGGGTTTTACCCCAGTCTGAGACAAGCGCGAGATACGCCTTAAATAATATATATGCGACAAGTTCTGTATCACAAGGCAATACTTCACCTTTGGCAATTCCCTTTTCAATCTTCTCTTTTACATAAAAAATGATTTCTTTTTCAATTGCCTGTAGCACTTCACCAACAGCAGGTGTGCGCAGTTCTTTTTCTTCATCTATTAACTTCGCATACAATTGATGTGTTCCGCGGAATTTGAGCATTTGCATCAGCCTGGCATGCGCATTTTGTTCGAATGGCGCACCTTCAACAGAAACAGCATCCGCTTCCGCCCGCATTTCGTTAATCATTTTTAACACAATCGCATTGAACAGTTCTTCTTTATTGGCGAAAAACGTATAGATTGTTCCTTTGCCGACGTTCGCAATTTTCGCTACCTGGTCCATGGTTGTTGCTTTATAGCCGAACAACGAAAATGATTTCGCGGCTCCCTCGAGAATTTCTTGCCTGCGGTCCATTTTTCCACCTCACTTTGAATGGATTATTTTATTGACCGTAAAACCGCTTCGGTCATCTAGTCATTATATTACTCCGGCTACTCGTATTATGCAAGGTTTTTCTTCCGGATAAAAAAGTCTGAGAAAGGATTACTGTTAGCTACTCCCTCTCAGACTGTGTACTCAGTTCCCTATTCCACTTCACTCATCCACATTTCATAGAAAGAGTCTAACTCTTGTTTCATCACGGCAACTTCCGCCATCATTGATTCACATTTCATCCAATCTGATTCATCTTCCGCTTCTTTTTCCAATGCATCGATTGATTGTTCAAGCCTCTTTATTTCTTGTTCCGCGTTTATAGTTATCCTTTTTTCCGTTTTTTCTATCTTCAGCTTTTTTACTGCGATTGGTTCAGGTACCTCAACTACCAAGCGACTTTGAAGCTCCTGCCACTTCTTACGCGCCCAATTATACGGTCCTTCAAATGTCGTTATAAGCCCGCCTTCCAACCATGCTGTGCGGGAGAATAATTTATTCAAGAAATAACGATCATGTGAAACGGCAACGATTGTGCCCGTAAAGTCTTCCAGTGCCTCTTCAAGCACTTCACGTGACTCAATATCTAAATGATTTGTCGGCTCGTCTAGCACAAGGAAATTAACATCCTGATACATCAGTTGCGCCAAACGGAGTCGCATCCGCTCTCCACCACTTAGGTCTCCAACTCTCATAAATACATCTGGACCGTAAAACATAAACTTCGCCAATATATGCCGGGCTTCCCCTTCAGCAACATTTACTTCATCACGAAAGACATCTATCAGACGCGCTTTCGGATCCTTGATTTCAAAGTGCTGTGACAAGAACCCAATCTTGACGTTACTTCCTACTTTACTCAATCCAGCGTCAATCGGAAGCTCGCCTAAAAGAATTTTTAGTATGGTTGATTTCCCGCATCCATTCCGCCCAACAATCGCTGTCCGATCCTTCCAATAGACATGGAAGTCGGCCCCCTTCAATAGCTCCTGTTGACCAAATGATTTCGTGATTCCTTCCATTACAACCACTTCCTTACCACTGCGCTGTGCAGCTTCAAACGACAAAGTCATTTTCTTCGGATCGATAAGTGGCTTCTTTACTTTTTCCATCCGTTCAAGCGCTCGTTCCATATTGCGCGCTTGTCGGTGCAATCCTGGATTTGGAGGATTGGCTTCATTTGCCCATTGGTGGAGCCGTTTAATGGCCTCTTTCATTTTTTTAATCTTCTTTTGTTGCTCTTCGTAATCCTGAAACTCCCTCATAAGACGCGCTTCTTTTTCGAGAATAAAGGCAGAATAATTCCCGTAATAAAGATGAATCTCCCCTTCTTCAAGATCCGCGACCTTCGTCACGACACAATCCAAAAAATAACGGTCATGCGAAATGATGACAACTGTTCCCAAGTAATCCGTTAAATACGCTTCCAACCATTCGACTGCAAATAAGTCCAAATGATTCGTCGGTTCATCCAATAACAGCAATTCAGGTTTCGTCAATAATAGCTTCCCTAGCATTATCTTCGTCTGTTCGCCACCGCTCAATTGCGCAAAGGAACGTCCGACAAATGGTTTCAATTGCAATCCATTAATGACTTTCTCAATTTCGGAGTCTACGGCATAGCCATCACGGTTGGCAAATTCCTCCTGCAAATCTCCGTATACCCGAAGCAACTTATCCATGTCAGCGTTTCCCGCATTGGCTAGCTCTGCCTCTAACACCGACATTTTCGCCTGCATTTCTTTTAGTTCTACAAATGCACTGTTAAGCACATCATAGCCGGTCGTTTCTTTTTCGAATAAAGGGATTTGTGCTAAATAACCTATTTTCGTTCCCTTTTTAAAGTGAATTGCCCCACTGTCCGGTTGCTCCGCTCCGGAAATCAACTTAAACAACGTTGTTTTTCCGCTACCATTTCGCCCGACAACCCCTAATCTATCGCCTGTTTTAATCTCTAAAGAAAGGTTCTCAAAAATCATATTCCCACCGAGCATTTTGCTTATTTGTTGAATTGTACAGATCATTATTTTCCGCTTCCCTTCGTTCTGTTTTCACAACTGGAAGCATCTTACTTAAAGAGCAAGCGTCTTGGTAGACCCGAAATGCGCCGGAGTCTAGACAACGCAAAAAGACCGCGTGTAAGCGGCCTTCCCTCTTGAAAAAATATCGTAAGGAATGCATGCTAAACAGCTGTGTGACTACTGAAATTGTCTAGAAAAGGACAGACTCATCCCGTTGACTTTAATTTCATGAGTAATCGCACATGAAGTGGCTAAATATTCCAATAGACTTTCACGTGCATACACAGTGTCTAACATCATTCCTCACCTCCGTTCACTAATAGTAAGAATAGTATAACACAAAACACAGTCACCTACACAATTAAAATGAAATAAGGAAACCCATTCAAAGCAAAACATAAAAAGGCGGTGCCCCATAAGTAGTAGAAATTACAAATTGTGGGGCAACACCTTGTTAATCGCCGGCATAAGAATTGTCTTTTCCCTACGCCAATTGCTGTTCGGCAAATTCACGATACAACGCATGTGATTGTATCAATTCTTTATGGGTTCCACTGCCTGTCACTTGCCCATTTTCAATGAAAATGATTTTATCCGCATCGACTATTGTTGATAACCTGTGGGCGATGACGAACGTAGTGCGCCCTTCCATCAATCGTGTCAGCGCATCTTGAACGACGCCTTCCGATTGACTATCTAGGCTCGCGGTTGCTTCGTCCATCATCAATATTTTCGGATCCCGTAAAAAAGCACGTGCGATGGCGATACGCTGCCTTTGCCCTCCAGAAAGTTTTACACCTCGTTCTCCGACTTCGGTGTCCAAGCCTTTCGAAAATGTTTTAACAAATTCGTCGGCATACGCCATTTCAGCAACTTCCCAAAGCCTTTGATCTGGAATACTTTCCCCATTTTCTAATCCGTAACATAAGTTTTCACGTATTGTCCCTGCCATCATGGCACTCTCTTGTGAAACGTAACCGATTTGACTGCGCCACGACGCCATCGACAACTCTTTTATTGGTGTGCCGCCGATCTGAATTTCACCCGCTGTTGGTTCGTAAAAACGTTCAAGTAATCCGAACATAGTCGTTTTCCCACCACCACTTGGTCCGGCGAATGCTATCATTTCACCAGGCTGGGCCTCAAAGCTCACGTTGCCAATCACCGGCTCATCGTCTTCATAAGCAAACGATACGTCCACAACTTGAATTGGTTTGTTCGCAATATCCATCACCAAGCCATCTTGTCCTTCTTCCAATGGCAATTCCAAAATGTCGATAATGCGCTCTGTTGCACCTTTCGCTTTCTGCAGTTGTGTGAAAAACATCGCAAATGATGTAATTGGAAAAATAATTTGGAATAGATACAGGAGGAATGCAACAAGTGAACCCGTCGACATTGTGCCGTTCGCAACACGCATACCGCCATATCCAATGATCATAACGATGACCACCATAACTACTAGATACATCAAGGGAGCAATAAGAGCAGTAATACGAGCTTCTTTCAAGCCAAAACCGAGTAATTTTCCGATTCCAGCTCTCCCACTTGCCTCTTCATTCTGTTCGGCATTAGAAGCTTTCATTAAACGAATCTCGCCTAGTGTTTGTTGAATATTACCTGTGAATATTGCTGTTTCATCTTGTAGTCCACGTGAAATCTTCGCCATTTTGGTGCCAAGTGGAATCATGATTCCCACTGTAATTGGAACAGCAATCAACATGATAAGTGTCATTTTCCAATCCATAATGAGTAGAATCGTCACCGCACCTATAATCGAAATAATACCCGTAATGAATTGCGGGAAATGTTGTGTAATCAATTCTTTCACGATTCCCGTATCATTGATGACACGGCTCACCGTTTCACCGCTAGATTCCTTGTCAAAGTGACTGACAGGCAAACGAATCAGCTTTGTCCACATGCGTTCACGTAATCTCGCAACTACTTTTTGTCCTACATAACTCAGTAAATAAATGGATACCCCATCAATTACCGCTTGAACAATAAATGCTACCCCAATAGCAATCATTAGCGGAACGCTTAGCGAGGCAACTGAAAAGCCATCCACTAAATTTTTCGTTAGCAAAGGGACAACCAAACCGGCAAGTGTTGTCAACACGCCAGCCGTCAAGCCGACAGCTAAAGCTAACTTCGGGATCCCTGTTGATAATATTAGAGAGAAAAACGGCTTTAAGCCGACTTTTTTCTTATCCATAGTTTTTAACTCCATTCTGTTGAATCTTTATTTGATAAGTTTATCATAGTAGATGTATGTAAACCCAATATCAACAAACACCGTTTTATCGCCCGAAATATATAAATCTTACGGCTTATTTTCACGACAAAAAGACCGCTGAGAAGACCATTCAAGTTCTCGAGTTAGATAGAACTTCAGGAATTAGACAGTGGCCTAAAGGTATATTGATTTCTTGATTAATTGGTATTTGTGGACAATAGAGGCGCCTCAATCTTACTTATAGGACAGTACATTTAGGTTATCAAGCCACTTATAACTTAATAACAACTTCTGTACCATCCTTTGCTTTGACATTAACTAACCCAAGTCCTTTATGTTTTTTCAATTCGCTCACAATACTTTTGAGTTCTTGTTTGTTTAATGGCGGCATCGTGAATGTTTGTTCTTTTTCCTTTATGGATTCCTTCACCCACTTATTAATAAGTCGATTAACGAGTCCCGAGGAAATTATAGAAATACCTATGCTAAGAATCACATAAGGGACTGGAATGAAAAGCCGTACTGCTCCCGCTTTCACCTTGACGTTTAGCATACTGTCACCCTATTCAATCGCAACTGAAATTGTATCTCCATTTGCAGATTTAACATCAACAATTTGACCGTCCAATTCATTCTCAATCGCATCCAAAAGTAAGGCGATATCGATATCTTTTACATACTTTTCCGATTGTGGAATACTAGCAGCGATGTTATGTCCGGCTAACAAAACGACTTTCACAAGTTTAATCGGAACATTAACTGAAACATTGTCGTTTTCCGCAGATACAATACGGACTTTCAGCATTTTATCAGCATATACGGGTGACTTGGAAGAAAGATCACTCCCCGATTCCCGATCTTTCAATACTCGGATAAGTTCTGACGCTTTTGCTGCATCAACTTTACCTTCTTGAACCATCGTGATTATCTTTTCAATTTCTGCACTCAAAGCTAAATCCCCCTATTCATCTTTTAATAGCCTAATGGCTTCTTCCGCAGATATTTCTCCGCTTTCCAACATTGCAACTACCTTTTTCTCATCTACCTCGTTTTTCTTCTTCGTTTCAAATCCAAGGGAGCTAACAACTTCATTTAATTTGCCACGAACCGTAGGATAGGAAATTCCCAGTTCTTTTTCAACTTCTTTAATGTTTCCCCTACACGTTAGAAAAACTTCAACGAAGCGAAGTTGATCATTCGATAGTGATACCAATTTGGATAATTCGAATTCATTTTCGATGGTTGTGTGACAGTGGGAGCAATGCAACTTAGTGATTTTTAGTGTTTCGCTACAAACAGGACAGTGACTAATAACTTGATAGGCCATATTGAACTACCCCCACTTTCACTTCGTTTAGAAGTAGGAGATTCCTAAGATCACCGACGTAACCGTCAGTTATAAGTTAGGCTAGCCCCGCAGTTCCTGCGGTTAGAAGTCTTAGCGCTTCTTTTTTCAAATTTATACTTGCGTTCCTATCTCGGTTGTGGTGCGTATTGCATGTTGGACATTCCCATTCACGCAATGCGAGATGCTTAACGTCTTTGTTTCGGTAACCACAACTTGAACAGAGCTGGCTGGAGGGAAAGTTTTTTGCGACAACGACAACCTGTTTTCCGTACCATTTCGCCTTGTATTCAAGCAGTGTCCGAAATTGTGACCAACTGACTTCACTGATTGCCTTTGCTAAAGTATGGTTTTTGAGCATATTAGCGACTTGCAGATCCTCGATACCGATGACGTCGTGGTTTTTGACGATTTCAGTAGAGAGTTTATGCAAGAAATCAGCTCTTTTATTGGCAATTCTTTCCTGAATACGAGCTACTTTAATTCGTTGTTTTTGGTAGTTTTTTGCTTCGTATAGCGGTTTATGTTGTTTCAGTGCTTGTTCTTTACGTCTTGAAAGAATCCGTTGTTCTTTTGCCAGCTTCTTTTCAAGTGAACGAAAGAATTTCGGATTTTCGTATACTGCTCCATCTGAAAGAATTGCGAAGTCTTTTAATCCGACATCTATCCCGACAACAGACCCAGTTTTTAGTTTTTCCTCCACCTCGGTTTCGACCAGGATGGATGCGAAGTACTTTCCACTTGAGTTGCGTCTGATGGTTGCATTCATAATTCTCCCTACTACTTCACGACTCTTTGAGATTTTAACGAGGCCAAGTTTTGGGAGCTTAAGATGATTACCGGCGATCGCAATATTTCCGTTGGTATGTTTCGTCGTATAGGATTGGACATTGTTTTTCTTACTTTTAAATCGGGGTGCTTGATTTTGTTTCTTAAAGAATCGTGAATAAGAATCAGCAAGATTTTTTAATGAGGATTGAAGGGCAATGCTGTCGACTTCTTTTAGCCAATCGAGCTCGCTTTTAAGCTGGGGTAATTGGGAAGAACAGATGTTGTAAGTAAGACCTTTACCAGTTTCTTTGTAGGTTTCATTCCATTTGGCTAAAAAGTGATTGAACACAAAACGTGAACAGCCAATTGTTTTGGCAATGAGTATTTTTTGTGCTTTCGTGGGATAGATTCGGAACTTGTACGCTTTGTTGACGAGCATTGACGTACACCTCGCTTCAGCATAGTTTCTACCCTGATTATAGAACATACATTCCCGGGAGGCAATTATTTTAGGCTTATGCCTAACCGAAATTCATCTTCCACTTATCGTTGGGCTATGCCCGTGACACGATTGAAGTGGGAGTCTTCTTTTGAAAAAGGATAAACTTTAGTTCCCTCCTTTCATTTGTATTCATCATATCGTATCGAATCAATAATATTAATACAGAAACTTAGTAATATTAAACAACGAATTAACATTATCAATAAATTAATTAGATAATATTAATAATCGAAATAACCACATCAATAATGAGTTTTATTCCCCTTTAAAGAAAATAAGTTTTATCACTCAAAAAAAGAGCGTATTTCTTTTAAGAACGCTCTTTTTTACTTCCTAACTCCATTTTCATAACCCTTATTTACTTCATCGAGTAATTACTAAATCCCGCAATCGGTCGACGGCTTTCTGCAGTACATCCACTTTCTGAACAAGCGCTAACCGAACGAATCCGGCGCCTTCAGAACCGAAGATACTGCCCGGAACCATGACAACACCACATTGTTCAATTACTTTAAACACAAATTCCTTATCATCCATGTCAAACGGGTATTTTGCCCAAACGAACATGCCACCGTTTGAAGGAGTAGCAGACCAACCAATTTCCTCCATGCCTTTCATTAACACCCTATGGCGCGCAGAAAACTCTGTCCGCAGACGATACGTAATCTCTTCCGCATTATCAAGTGCAACTACAGCTGCTTCCTGTATCGGACCAAATGTGCCATAATCCAAATTCGATTTCAGTTGTCTCAAAATGTGAACCATCTCGGCATTACCGGCAATATACGCAATACGGGCACCGGCAAGGCTAAAGCTTTTAGATAATGAATTAATCTCCATTCCGACTTCCATTGCACCCGGTGTCGATAAGAAACTGATCGGAGAATCACCTGTGAAATAGTATTCGGAATAGGCAGCGTCATGCAGCACGATAACATTATATTTCTTGGCGAAGGCTACTACTTTCTCAAAAAATGCTGTGCTCGGCATCGCTGGTACTGGATTACCCGGTAAATTCAAAATAAGTAATTTAGCGTTTTGTGAAACCTCTTCAGGAATCACATCCAAGTCTGGTAAAAATCCATTTTCCGCTAGCAACGGCATTTCATAAGGAACTGCACCCGCAAGCTTAATGCCCGCTTCATATGCAACGTATGCGGGATTTGTCGTCAACACAAAGTCCCCTTCATTGCAAAACGCAAGTGGTAGATGGACCAATCCTTCTTGGGATCCCATTGTTTGAATGATTTCTGTTTCTGGATTAAGCGTAACACCGGAACGTCTTTCGTAATAATTCGCGACGGCTTCGTTAAAGCGTTTTGTACCGCCAAGTGTATAGCCGTATGTATTTGCCAATGCACTTTGTTTCGATAAAGCTTGTCTAACCTTTTCGTCCGGCGAGAGATCGGGACTGCCCAGACTCAAATCAAAAATTTCGGCTCCGGTCGTCCTTTTGGCTTCAGCAGCTGCTTTTAAATCCCCGAAAATAGCAGGGGTAAAAATGGCCATCTTTAAAGATGGCTCTATTTTAAATGATGAATCGACTTTCATATTACAGCACCCCTTATTTATGGAAAAGTAGTTTCAAGGATTATTTTACCACGAATTTTGGCACTATTGAGAAAGATGTTGAGAAAGACGAAAAAACCTAATGCTAGTTCCACATCAGGTTTTTCGAGTTTACTCAAACGGCCACTCAGGTAGCCTATTACTCAATTTCTTGTCTTCCCGATAGCCGAGCACATATTCCGCCTGCATAACCGTATGGATCTCACGCGTTCCTTCATAGATAACAGGTGCTTTTGAGTTACGTAGGAATCTGGCGACGGGGTATTCATCTGAATAGCCGTAAGCGCCGTGAATTTGAACCGCATCGTCCGCTGCTTTATTGGCAAAATCGCATGCCTGCCATTTCGCAAGTGACGTCTCGCGCGTATTGCGCAAGCCTTTATTTTTCATTTCACCGGCTCGATAGACAAGAAGACGGCTCATTTGATAGCCCGCTTCCATGTTAGCAACCATTTGCTGGACAAGTTGGTGCCTGCCGATTTCCTTACCGAACGTTTCGCGCGCATGACAATACTTCACACTTTCTTCGAGGCAACCCATGATTAAGCCAACCGCCCCCGCAGCGACAGTGAAACGTCCATTATCAAGTGATGCCATAGCGATTTTGAATCCGTCGCCTTCTTCGCCTAATAAATTCGCAGCTGGGACACGCATATCTTCGAAAAACAGTTCGCCAGTATTGCCTGCACGAATGCCATATTTCCCTTTGATCGCTTTCGATGAAAAACCTGGTGTCGTCCGTTCAACGATGAACGCGCTAATACCATGATGTTTCTTCGCTTTATCCGTATACGCGAAAACAAGGAAATGGTCCGCGACATCACAAAGGGAAATCCATGTTTTTTGACCGTTTAATACGTAGTCATCTCCGTCACGCACCGCGGTTGTCGCCATCGCCGCGACATCGGAACCTGCACCCGGTTCTGTCAATCCGAATGCGCCTATTTTTTCACCCTTCGCTTGTGGTAGTAGGTATTTTTGTTTCTGCTCTTCATTGCCCCACTGCATTAGACTCATCGAGTTCAAGCCGATATGGACCGATACCGCCGTCCGGAACGCCGTATCCCCACGCTCCAATTCTTCACACAATATCGCAAGCGAATTATAATCCATACCGCTGCCACCATATTGCTCGGGTATACAGACGCCCATGAAGCCAAGATCCGCAAGCTTCTTCCAAATCGCCTGATCGAATCCACCTTGTGCATCCCATTTCTGGATATGCGGCATAATTTCTGCGTCGACGAACTGGCGCGCCGTTTTCCTCAGCATCTTCTGTTCTTCCGTAAATCCGAAGTCCACTTTTTCATCCCCTTACTTTCTTAGTGTCTAGCTCCAGGCACCAGCCGCTCGGAGGCTCACAGGATGTGAATTACGCAGCCGTTGCCGCAGGACGTGGCGCACTTAGGCTGTGTTCCTTGATAGTCAGACCAACTATGCGGAAGTTCACCGCGCCGTTGGTCCGCCTTATGCCTGTCGCGGGCCTACAGGAAGTAGGTCATGCAGCTGTTGCCACAGGAAGTGGCGCACTTAAGCTGCGTTCCTTTTAGGCGCCTTCCGCTTTTCTAGTCAGACATGTGCCTCGTTCGACTCGATACTTTCTTCGATAACGACACCGCGCTTTTTCATCTCTTCAATATACAATTCGCCGGGTACGATATTCTCTGGCGGATGGACTCCACGTTTCGTAATGGTGCCATTGCCAATCATTTGCGCCACAATGGAAATCGTATTTGCCGTCGCACGCGCCATTGCAGTCTCATTTACCGCCGTATCCTTCTCCGTAATAAGATCGTACTCGTATGTTACCGGCATACCCGTTTTTTCACCGCTTACAATGACGCGCAGCAACACCGCATCCGATTTCTCACCAAGGCGAAGTTGCGGTGACAGATGCTCCCTCATGACATCGCGGACTTTCACTTTATGACCGTCAACAGTCACTTCATTGTCCCGTGACAGCAAGCCTAAATCGACAAATAGCTGGAATTTCTCCGCATGCCCTTTGTATCGAATCGTCTTGTATTCGAGTGTCTCCACGTTCGGGAACGATTTCGTCAGTGTCGACGTGCCGCCTGATGTATGAAACGCTTCAAGCTCGCCGTATTTATCAAAATGGATCGTTTCGATTTCGGACAATGATGGAACTTCCAACAGTTGTCCATTTCGAATAACGTGAGAAGGATCAGTGTAATGATCAAACACGCCTTCCAATGAAAAGACGACATTATAATTAAGTGGCGGCTCCGGTTTCACCGGAATCCCCCCAACATATAGTTTAATAGCGTTAACCTTATCAAGCTTCCCCGCCCCGTAACCAGCAAGAATATTAATCATTCCAGGAGCTACCCCTAGATCTGGTATGATTGTCACGCCTTTCGCAATCGCCTCGTCTGCTAGACCGAGCACTGCATCCGTTGCACCGCCGATATGACCGCCAAGATCAATGGAATGAACACCGATATCTACTGCGGTTCGAGCAACCTTTTCATTAAACGTATAGAATAGCGCATTGATAACCACGTCCCCTAGTGCCATAACTTCGCTTAATTGCTGATCATTTTTCGCATCCAGTGGTAAAACGTCTAACTTTTCGGACATGAGCTCCTCTGCAAAGTCTTCCGCCTGCTTGACGTTCAGATCAGTCAAATATACTCTTTCTACGTCATCACTTTTCACTAGATCGCGTGCTGCCTCTTTCCCCATTAAACCTGCTCCAAGTATGACAACCTTCATTTCCCCATCCCCTAACGTTAGGTATTAGTCTGTGTCAATCTGCGCGCGTTGCAATTTCCCGCTAAAGTCTATATAAATACTTTTCCATTCAGTGAATACGTCGAGTGCGGCAACACCAGAATCGCGGTGCCCGTTGCCCGTCCCTTTTGTTCCGCCAAATGGCAGATGGATTTCGGCACCTGTCGTTCCAGCATTCACGTAGACAATACCTGTATCAAGATCACGTTGTGCCCGGAACACTTTATTGACATCGCGCGAGAAAATTGAACTTGAAAGTCCAAACTTCACACTGTTATTGACCTCAATCGCTTCATCTAGACTTGAAACTTCAATAAGCGAAACGACAGGCCCGAAAATTTCTTCTTGCGCAAGGCGGCTATCCCATTTCACATCTGTGAATAAAGTTGGTTCGTAATAATGGCCATCCGCAAGTTTTCCAGCCGTCAATATATTTCCACCCGCAAGAAGTTTCGCACCTTCATCCTTGCCAATTCCGACATAACCATGAATTTTATCGAGCGCTTTTTTATTGATCACTGGGCCGATTTTTACTGATTCATCCAGTCCATCGCCAATCGATAACACTTTCATCGCTTCCACAAGTTTTTGCTCGAGTTCTTCCTTTACATCTGTATGCACGATGACGCGGCTACATGCTGTACAACGCTGACCCGCTGTACCGAATGCACTCCAAAGGATCCCTTCCACTGCCAGTTCGATATCCGCGTCATCCATAACGATGACCGCATTTTTACCACCCATTTCAAGCGACACTTTTTTCAAATGGCGTCCACCAGTTTCCGCAACATGACGACCCGTTTCAGTCGACCCTGTGAATGAAATAACGCGAACATCGGGGTGTTCAATCATTGCTGTTCCAACTTCCGCTCCCGACCCGAAAACAATATTCGCAACACCTGCAGGGAGCCCTGCTTCTTCAAATATAAGTGCCATTTCGTACGCCATCATAGGTGTTTCCGTTGCTGGTTTCCAGATGAATGTATTGCCCGCGACAATTGCCGGGAACGATTTCCATGTCGCAATCGCCACTGGGAAATTCCATGGCGTTATAAGCCCGACAACTCCGATTGGCGCACGGACACTCATTGCGAACTTGTCTTGAAGCTCTGAAGGTACTGTTTCCCCGAACATCCGGCGTCCTTCTCCTGCCATGTAGAGCGCCATATCAATGCCTTCCTGCACTTCACCGCGTGCCTCTTCGATGACTTTCCCCATTTCTTTCGTCAATACCTGCGATAAATGCTCTTTCTTCTCTTTCATAAGCCGTCCAATTTCATATAAAAAGTCTGCTCGTTTCGGTGCGGGAACGAGTGCCCATTTTCTCTGAGCCTCTTTCGCCGACTTTACCGCAAGACTCACATCTTCTTTAGTCGATAATCTTACTTGCGCCAGCTCCATACCATTTGCCGGATTCAAGACTGCCGTATAATCTGCCCCACCAGCTTCCTGCCATGAACCTCCGATATAATTGTTCAGTCGCATTGCAACATGCCCCTTTCTTTAATACATCATTTTGAAAACGCTTACATCACCTATCAATTCGACATTTCCTACCATATCCCTTTAATTTTACCGAAAATGAAAAACCCCGGACGATTTAATGCCCGTCCAGGGTTAATCCACTTCTATCCTATTCATTTATATCGCTAATCATTCCATGTAAAGAGTTATTCCTCCACTTGCTGACGACTCCGTTCGTACATTTCAATAACAAATTCACGGATATTATCTGCATGTTTCATCATCGAACTTGTCGATACAACGAACAATTTCGCAATTTCAGCATTCGTCAATTCTTCATCTTCCATGATTCCTAAATCAATTGCTACAAAAAATACTGCAGCGGCGATAACACCAGGTTTTCGGAAGTTGGGGCGCTCTTTCAAGAAATACGTTACGACAATATTCCTCAGTAATTCACGCGCTTCTTTAGGCGTATTTCTTAATTCAAGCACTTCATCAAGGCTCTCGATTACTTCTTGCTGAACCGGAGTAAAATCATGCTCTATGAGTTCATTCACTGTTCGTGAATCCCTGGCAAGCAAAATTTCGTAGACGTCTGTCATATGCTCATTATAGAACGCGAGACTCTTATCAAATCCGCTTGACTCCGCAAGTTCAACTATCTGTTTTTCGAGGGAGCCATTCCAATCATTAATGAACATGAGTGAAGAGATTACGTAGATATCATTATTCTGGTCCCGATTATCCGGCAAAACAATACCGAATACGAATGAATGCTCTTCTAGTAGCATCCCTTCTTTCTTTTCCAGTTTGAACATGCCCTCGCCAAGTATTTCTTGGACAACAACATATCCTTCCTTCTCCTCTTTGACCTTAGCAAACAAAACAATAGGCTCTTTCCATAATTCCAGAACGGATCGAACTGCACCCCTTAACGGGCTATTCAAAACTCTGAGGAGATGACGCTTCCACAAATCACGCCGCGCAACGAATAAGAAATATTCACTAACAGCCTCTTCTACGTCATCCGGTCCCATCAGTTTATCAAGTTTACTTTTCCAGTGTCTTCTATGGCTTTCGTACTCTGATATATCCGCTGGGGCTGTAGCTTGTTCATATGCACCAAAGACGATACGCTCAAGTTCCTCATCAATAAGTGTCTCTAAAGGTGATTCATTTTTCTCAGCACAACACTTTTTATATTTCTTACCGCTCCCACATGGACACGGATCGTTTCTTCCTACCATTTTCCCACGTCCTTACAATTATACGTTATAATATTTACCTCTCACTCAATAGTAACAGAAACAAAAAAACTCCGCAGTGGTATATATATATACCCATGCAGAGCACTCTTTAATCTTTTGCTTATTTTTTACTTTCCTCGGACTTAGTAAGTGATTTGTCGTTAGTTGGTAGCGCTACACGTTTCATGAAAAACGACAGAGCCAAGGCAACAATCGCGACAATTGTCGAGATGAAAAACGAGAAACTAATTCCGTCAAGCATCGCTTGTGCTTCCAATTGCTCCTTTAGTTTTGCAAGCCCCTCAGTTGTTGACGGAGCATTCCCTGATGCCTGGACTTTTGCAAATAACTCCGCACCGGTTGATTCCATCCGCTTCGTCATAATTGTTAACAGAATCGCGGATCCAATTGCACCGGACACTTGCTGCAACGTGTTATTCATCGCCGTTCCGTGTGGATTAGAGATCATCGGTAATTGATTCAACCCGTTCGTCATAACAGGCATCATTACCATTGAAATCCCTAACATACGAATCGTATAAATCATCATAATATAATAATATCCAGACTCCATGCCAAGTCTACTTAAATAGAATGTTGAAATGACTGTGATCGTAAGGCCGATGATCGCCAAAATCCTTGCACCGTACTTATCGAATAAGCGACCTGTAATCGGAGACATAAGCCCCATTACAATCGCACCTGGAAGCATAAGTAATCCTGAATGGAACGGTGAAATTCCCCGTATTGTCTGGACATAGAGGGGCGTAAGAATCATGCCGGAAAACATTGCAATCGATAGTACGATTGAGATAGCAGACGATAAGGCGAACATTGGATGTTTGTAAATCTTGAAATCCAACATTGGGTCATCCATACGAAGTTGACGCACGATAAACGCTACAAGTGCGATCGTACCGACAATGATCGTTCCATAGACAAGTAGCGAATCCCACCCCTTATCTCCCGCTGAACTGAATCCGTAAAGGAGCCCGCCGAAACCAACACTAGACAAAACTAGCGAAAATACATCTAATTTCATGTCACGGTTCGGTGTAATGTTACGCAATTTAAAGAACGCATAAATGAGTGTCAAAATGGAAAACGGTAAAACGATACCGAAAAGTGTTCGCCATGTGTAATGTTCAATTACCCAACCCGATAGAGTTGGACCAATCGCCGGCGCTGTAATCATTACAAGACCAAAAATCCCCATCGCAGTTCCCCTACGCTCAATTGGAAATGCCGTCAGCATAACGTTCATAAGGAGCGGCATCATCATGGCGGATCCACACGCTTGAATCATCCGAGCAGCAACAAGTACACCAAATGATGGTGCAAGCATTGCAAGAATCGTCCCTAAAGTAAACAGCACCATAGCTGTTAAGAACAATCTCCTATTTGTGAACTTTTGTATAAAGAATGCACTTGCCGGGATTAAAATACCGTTAATAAGCATATATCCAGTCGTTAGCCATTGGACAACTGATGGTTTTACATCGAACTCAACCATAATTGTCGGCAATGCAACGTTCAACAATGTATTATTTAATAAAGCGACAAATGCGCCTATGAACAGGATGGCTATCATGCCATAAGGCGGTTTTTCTTGCATTTTTTTAATATCCATATTACTTCCCCCTATTAATACGTAACGTATAGATTTTGTACCCCGAGTACATCATGTTCAATATATTATACCGATAGTCCAAAACATGCAACCTCCGTAAACGCTTTCATATAAAAAAATTTATATCATTGATATAACAACACTTTAGAGATACCATATAAATGTACCACTAGTACAAATTTAATTTATCTCTTCTTGAAAATCTCAACAAAATACAGAATAAAGGTGATTATATGAACGATCGTAAACGCCAGGTTTTATTGACAGCACAACGACTTTTTATAGATAAAGGGTTTTCCACTACGTCTGTTCAAGACATATTAGACGAGTCCTGTATTTCAAAAGGAACATTCTATAATTACTTCTCTTCCAAGAATGAATGTCTTAAAGCGATACTCGAACATGCACACGATGAGACGACTGTAAGAAGGCATGAATTGCTTATTGGACAAGACTTGTCCGATAAGCACATTTTGGTTGAACAAATTTTGATTCGTATGCACTTGAATCGTGAACAAAATTTGCTACCCATTTTTGAGGCAGTCTTTCATTCAGGGGATAGCGACTTGCGAGGTTTCATCAAGAACATGCTTTTAGCTGAGTTTTCTTGGTTAACAAGAAGACTGGTGGACGTCTATGGCAAAGATGCAGTGCCCTACGCTGCTGATTGCGCCGTTATGCTATTCGGAATGATGCAGCAAATACTTCATGCTTGGTCAGCCGTTTCCAAAGAGGAAATGGACTCCTTGAAACTCGTCACTTTCTTACTACGTAGAATCGATTCCATCATGCCGGGTATGATTAGCACAAAAGATGCTTTTTTCACTGAAGATGTATTTTTCAAGTTGAATAGTGATGTAGGAGAACAAGCAGAGACAAAGGAACAATTGCTCGAAAGCCTTACAGGGTTTTCGGAACTACTCGGAGACGATGCTCTTCCCGCTGGCAAACAATATGTTCAATTTCTATTGGAAGAACTTCGCTCTGAGTGTCCACGAATATTCGTACTCGAGTCCATCGTCCGCTCGTTCCGGGAGGCTTTCAAAGGATTCTCTCACGAACCCGAAGCTCACGAGCTCGCTTACAAAGTTTGGCGTTATGTGGACACACTCGAATAGTTAGATTTCCTCTTCACTTTTTTGAAACTTTCTCCACTCTATTTCGTATGATTGAGTAGTAGAATATTTTTTCTTAGGGAGGAACGAGATAAGATGAACAATCATGAAATTGATTACAAAATACATGGCGATGATATGCAGTTTGTAGAAGTTGAGCTTGATCCTAAAGAGACGGTAGTGGCAGAAGCAGGGGCTCTTATGATGATGGAGGACGGTATCGAAATGGAAACAATCTTCGGTGACGGATCCGGCACTTCAGGCGGGGGAATTATGGGGAAACTGATGGGCGCCGGAAAACGAATGTTGACTGGAGAAAGTTTATTCATGACAACATTCACAAATACGGGGGCAGGCAAAAAGCATGTCTCTTTCGCATCTCCTTACCCTGGGAAAATCATTCCGATGGATTTAAGTGAGCATAACGGCAAAATCATCTGCCAAAAAGATGCCTTTCTTGCTGCGGCAAAAGGCGTGTCCGTTGGAATTGAATTTCAACGTAAACTGGGTACCGGCTTTTTCGGTGGTGAAGGGTTCATCATGCAAAAACTCGAAGGCGATGGTATGACGTTCATCCACGCTGGAGGTACGATTATCGAAAAAAGGCTGCGACCGGGCGAAATATTACGTGTTGACACGGGATGTCTCGTGGCGATGACGCATAACGTGAATTACAACATCGAAATGGTGAAAGGTGTAAAAACGGCATTATTCGGCGGTGAAGGACTCTTTTTTGCGACACTAAAGGGACCTGGAACTGTTTGGATTCAATCACTTCCATTCTCTAGACTCGCTAGCCGTGTCTTTGCAGCTGCACCGCAAACACCTGGTGGAGGTTCACGTGATGAAGGAAGTATTGCAGGCGGCTTGTTCAATTTGCTTGGCGGGAAATAACTAGTTAATTTCACTACCGAACACTGGGCACTACGTGTATAGATGACTTTGTTTTGCTTTGGATTGAATGACTTCTATACGATTACCGAGATGGCTGGATGTGTGGGGGTGCGACTTTGTCGCACCCCCACACATTTTTTTCGGTAATCGCATGGTGATCCTTCATCCGTCGCGCTCCAAATTCATAAATACATGTAGTGCTTGAGCCTTTTGGGACGAAAGAATAGAGGGCAACAACCTGGAGAAAAGCCGCCAAAGATGCAATTTTGGCGGCTGAAACTTTCTATAGGGTTTTCTCTTTTTTCATTAAAGAAGTGTCACTTTCTAGTAGGTATCACATGATTAGTTCATACTCTTTGTTAAAATTAAGCAAGAAGCACATTATACAACGTTCAAGAGTACCCGAAATTGCATCTTCGGGCACTTACACTCTCTATAGAAAGTTATCTACTCTTTTCTTCAAAAACAACTGCATTTTTCACTTGAATAGTGTAGGTACGCGACAGGCAACTATTCGCAACAGGGTTATTGAAAAAAATGTGGCTAGAAGTGACGGAGTCACTTCTAGCCACACTTAAGCCCCTCAGTAAATCTGTCATGAATACTTAGCCGAAAGCGGACCGAAAATGATCCAGTGAAAATGGCGTTTTCCAAGCCCTTCTCACGAGTATTTCATACAAATGAAGGGTTAATCAACAGACGCGTCCTTGTATAAAAAGAAGTTTTCAACTTCCGTTATAAATGCTTTTATCGCCGGTGATAAATACCGATCTTTCATGTACGTCAAATACACGGTTCTCTCCAGCGCAGAAGAATCGATGACTTTACTGACGATTGAAAAGTCATGTGGTCCTTGTAAGTAATTTTCGGGAATAAGTGCAATGCCTAAATTTTCACTGACTAAACTTAATGCCGTTTCGAAACGCTCAATTTCGTATTTAATTGTAGGCGCCGTATTGTCCAATGCAAAAGCACGTAATATGTCTTCCCTTGTCTGAAACCCTTCGGTACTAATGATGAATTGCTCATGCTTCAACTCTTTTAACGTTATTGATTCCCTTCCCGCCATTAGATGACTTTCATGAAGGACCAATACAAGTTTTTCCTTGTACAATGGGACTGCTTCAATATCCTCCTCTTTAATTTGCTGGTTCGTGATGATGGCATGTGTTTCATATTTCCTCAACGAATTCTTTACATCGTCACCACCTAATACTTCCATTAATCGAATGTGCATCCCGGAAAAATGCTCATTGTATCGAGAGATCACTTTTGGAATCCAATACTTCACCGATTCAATCATGCCGATTTGGAGTTCCCCTTTTCCAATGAGCCTTACCTCTTCCATTTCCTTCTTTACAATCGACATTTCTGATAAAAGATGAATCGCTCTGTCGTATAAAACCTCTCCCGCTTCCGTTAGTCTACTATTCCTTGTGTTACGTTCAATAATTTGAAACCCCAAATCCCGTTCCAAGTTTTTTATGGCGTTGCTTAATGACGGTTGAGAGATATGTAACTTCTCTGCCGCTTTGGAAAAACTCATATGATCGACGACTGAAACGAAATAGTTTAACTGTTTTAAGTCCATACTGATTGTCACTCCCCCCGAGTTATAGTTTTTGAATATAAATATATAGTAATTACATATTAGAAGTTATAAATTAAATACTTTATAATAAATGAATAACGCTGTATCTGAAAGTTCGGAAAGGGTGAAACAATTGCTTACTAAAGTAGATAATCATATATGGTCAGGACGTACAGATCACATTGAAAATAGAACGAGTTTTCGCTATCACCAAGTCGTTGAAGTTATCGGGGTGGAAGATTTTCCATCATCACCCGATACATGTGCAATTATCGGTTTTGAAAGCGAGGAAGGCGTCCGTCGCAACAAAGGACAACTTGGCGCAGCACAAGCGCCAGATGCATTGCGTAGTGAACTAGCCAAACTGCCATGGAAGTTCCCGGAAAGTAAACGACTTGTCGATGTTGGAAATATTCAATACATGGGTACTGACCTAGAAAAAGCCCAACAACAACTAGGCGACACAATTGCAAAAGCACTAGAGAAAAAAATGACACCAATCATTCTTGGTGGCGGTCATGAAACCGCTTACGGTCATTATCTTGGAATCCGAAAATCAATCGGAGAACACGCTTCTCTCGGGATTATTAACATAGATGCCCACTTCGACTTACGCTCATACGACGAACAACCGTCATCAGGCACGATGTTCAAACAAATACTTGAGCATGATAAAAAGAGCAGCTACTTCGTCGTCGGAATTCAGCGATACGGCAACACGCAAGAACTGTTTGATACAGCCGATAGGCTCGGCGTCAAATATGAATACGAAGAGAATATGCATATCGGAAATATAAACAAATTAACAGTAGCTCTTGAACAATTTATCAACCAACATGACTTTGTTTTTCTTACCTTATGCACAGATGTACTGAATGCCGCCTTCGCGCCAGGCGTCAGTGCCCCTTCGCCATTTGGACTAGATCCTTCCGTTGTGCGTTCAATTATTCGAACAGTCGCCTCACACGAAAAAACACTGTCATTTGACATTTCGGAAGTAAATCCTCTTTTGGATGAAAATAATCGGACAGTAAAACTTGGAGCATACTTAATAAATGAAGCTATTACAACTTTTTTAGGAGGGAAAATTCATGACGCTAGTTCTTAATCAAGTCTCCACGATTTTCCTTGCCATCGCATTACTAACCTTCGGAATGGTTTTAATTAAAAAGGTTGGTTTTTTACGAAAGTTCTGTATACCTGCTCCCGTTGTTGGTGGATTATTATTCGCCACTTTAGCGACCATTCTCAAATCTCTTGGATGGCTAGAAATCACACTTGATACATCCCTACAAAGTTTATTCATGCTTACATTCTTTACGACAATCGGTTTAGGAGCAAGCTTTAAACTTATTAAACTTGGCGGGAAGGTTCTTGTCATCTACTGGCTGGCATGTGGATTTTTAGCGCTTGCACAAAACACAATCGGAGTCTCGATGGCTTATTTGTTCGACTTGCACCCACTCATCGGGATGATGGCTGGGGCAGTTTCAATGGAAGGCGGACACGGAGCCGCTACTGCATTCGGCCAAACGCTTGAAGATATGGGTATTAATTCAGCTCTTTCAATCGGAGTTGCAGCGGCTACATTTGGACTTGTTGCCGGCGGTCTTATTGGTGGTCCTACCGTTAAATATCTCATTACAAAACACAATCTCAAGCCTTCTGAAACGGAGAATGGGATTGGTAGCCCTATTGCAGAGATAGAAAAGCCGATTCAAACAGATTCATTTTTCACACAAATTTTCCTCATTACACTTTGTATGGCGCTTGGTACGTATTTGGGTGAATTGTTTTCAACTGCAACTGGATTTGTTCTACCAGGCTATGTAGGAGCCATGTTTGTTGCTGTTTTTGTTCGGAATATCGTCGACAAAATTAATCCAAAAGCAATCGACATGAAGAGCATTGGCTTAATCAGCGACGTTACATTAGGAATCTTCCTTTCAATGGCACTAATGAGCATCAAACTGTGGGAAGTGGCCAATTTGGCTCTTCCACTACTTGTTATCGTCTTTGTCCAAGTTGTCTTCATCGTCCTTTTCGGGATTTTCGTCTTGTTCCGTCTACTCGGGAAAGATTATGACGCGGCTATAATGGTAGCCGGTTTTACAGGGCATGGTCTCGGTGCTACACCTAATGCAATGGCAAATATGGCAGCTGTCACAGCAAGGTACGGTCCTTCGACAAAAGCATACCTAGTCGTACCGATTGTCGGTGCGTTCCTTATTGACGTGTTTGCAATGCCAATTATTATTACAACCATAAATCTATTCAATTGATGTTGAAAAGCTTCCCACATTACGCTTTCCATGTGGGAAGCTTTTTTTGTTCTTTAGGGCGTATACTTGCAACGCTCCAAAATTTGTGAATTTAGTGACAGTCCCCCAAAAATAAGCTACCATTATACATCTACCTCTTATTTTATTAATAAGTACATATTCGTTTCATCGAAAGGATTGACCATATGCCTCAACAAGAACATTGGAAATCAAAAATTGGGTTTGTGTTAGCAGCTGCCGGGTCAGCAATTGGGTTAGGGGCCATTTGGAAATTCCCATATGTAGCCGGAACTGGTGGTGGTGGTGCCTTTTTACTTATCTTCTTGTTATTCACACTATTACTTGGATTCCCTCTGCTAATCGGAGAATTCATTCTTGGGCGAAAAAGCCAAAGTGACGCTATTACTACCTACAAAAAGTTTGCACCCAATTCAGGGTGGCATATAACAGGGGTTATTGGTGTTGTTACGAGTTTTCTCGTTTTGTCATTTTACAGTGTTGTTGGAGGATGGATTATCCTCTACTTAGTTAAAGCTATGACCGGGGGCCTTGCAGGACTTTCGCAAGATCAGTTCGGGCCACTATTTGGAGAAATTATTTCGAACCCGTACTCTACCCTAACCGGTCAATTACTCTTTTTGGTGCTGACAATTGTTGTTGTAGCCCAAGGCGTTCAAAAGGGAATTGAGAAGGCAAGTAAGATTATGATGCCCGCCCTCTTTATTTTGTTTGTCATCATCGTCATCCGGTCTCTTAGCTTAGATGGGGCAATGGAGGGTGTGAAGTTTCTACTCGTACCCGACTTTACTAAACTGACATCTGAAACAATTTTATTCGCCCTGGGACAAGCATTTTTCACATTGACATTAGGAGCTTCCGTCATGGTTACGTACGCTTCTTATCTTCCTAAAACGCAAAATCTACCGGGCTCAGCGATGTCAATCATTGCTATGAATATTGTCATCGTTCTGTTAGCTGGGCTAGCGATTTTCCCAGGCGTGTTTTCATTTGGGCTTGAACCAGACGCAGGACCGACATTAATCTTTTCAGTATTACCAGCTGTATTCAATCAAATGCCCTTTGGTATGTACTTCTTCATTGCATTTTTGCTTTTATTCTTATTCGCGGCTTTAACCTCCGCATTCTCAATGATTGAAATAATCGTTGCAACTATGACGAAAAATGATCCTTCAAAACGGAAAAAATTCACTTGGATAATCGGAATTGCGATTTTCATCGTTGGAATTCCATCTTGTTTATCATATGGAGTAATGGCTGATGTAAAGTTTTTCGATAAAACGGTATTTGATTTAGTCGATTTTGCAGTAAGTAATGTATTGCTGCCACTCGGCGCATTATTAATTTCTATTTTCATCCCATTGAAGATATCTAAAACAGATTTATTTGATGAGATGAGGCAAGGTTCGAAAATCGGCAACCTTTTCTTTACTGTTTGGTTCTATTTGTTAAAATATCTAGCCCCTATTGCAATTATTATTGTCTTCCTTGATGCACTGGGTGTATTTAATTTGTTTACAAACCACTCTAAGTAAATGTTTTGCGATCCGCTAAACAATCATGGCAAATTCAGAAACCGTAAGAGGCTGTATGTCGACAAAATTAGGCATTTATTTATAGAAAAACGAGAAATCCATCACCTTAGACGGGATAGATTTCTCGTTTTTTTCATCCTATACTTAGCTCTTTTCCTCAAAGTTCAAATCCCATGTAAAACCATACTTATCCTTTACTTTCCCATACTTAGCACCCCAGAACATATCTTGCAATTCCATTAGTACCTTGCCTTCTTCGCGTAGGCCGTCGTATAATCGCTTCGCCTCTTCCTCACTTTCACAGTCGATAAGGAGGGTAACACCTAGTTTGTGATTTTCAGCTGGCTTGTCCACAGAATCGGCAAGCATAATCTGAAAATCACCTTTTTTTAAGTGGCAATGAAGAAGATAATCAGCTGCTTCGGTTGGATGTGGCAAATTAGCGTCTGCATATTTCTGCATTCTGATTCTCTCAAGTCCTAATAAGTTTGTATAGAATTCAGCCGCTTCATTTCCTTCTCCGTAAAACGTTAAGTATGGGGTGATTGCACCTTTCATGACGTTGATTCCTCCTTAAATTGAACTAGATGTATGGTTAATTCGACAATATTTCATTCGAATCCTTTTAAATGACTTGATTTTCTGGGTCGCGCCCTTCAAGGACATCCGTAATTGCCTGCGCGTTCAAATTCATCATCGCAAGTCGCGTTTTAATGCTGGCACTGCCGATATGTGGCAGTACCGTCAAATTCGGGAGTGTAAGAAGCGGATGATCGAGTGAAACGGGTTCTGTTTCAAACACGTCAAGCCCCGCCCCCCAAATCGTATCGTTTTTCAATGCTTCGTAAAGGGCCGCCTCATCAACAATTCCACCACGAGCAACGTTTATGAGAACGCCCGTATTTTTCATAAGGCCGAGTTCCCGCGCACCAATCATTCCCGCGGTCTCAGGTGTAAACGGTGCTAATATAATAACGAAATCCGCCTCTTTTAGCAGTGCATCCAACTCTCTGAATTCAAAACCGTTCTCGTCTTCCGCATCCAGTTTACGACTGCGATTATGATAAAGAACTGTCATATCAAAGCCTTTTGCCCGACGCGCAACCGCTTCGCCAATCCTTCCCATACCAATGATTCCTAGTGTTGCACCGCCAACATCCATTCCCGTAAATTTCATCGGAGCCCACGAATTCCAATTGCCTTTTCTAATTTCATTTTCTGCTGAGATTAGTTTGCGTGCTGTTGCAAGAAGAAGCGCAAAAGCAAGATCCGCCGTCGTTTCCGTCAAAACACCTGGCGTATTCGTCACGAATACGTCATGTACCCTTGCCGCTTCTAGGTCGATATTATTATAACCAACCGCCATATTTGCAACGACTTTAAGTTTCTTACCTGCTTCAAATACCTCACGATCGATGCTATCCGCCAAAACCGACCATAGTGCATCTGCTTCTGCCACTTCTGTTAATAAAATAGCGCGCGGAACCGCTACACCTTCCTCCTCCCACATCCTTACATCAAATTTCTCTCGGAGCGGCGCTACCGCTTCCTCCTCTAGCTTTCTTGTAATGAAAATTCTTGGTTTCATTCGAATCCCCCTATTCCCACAATTGACAATAGTGTAACATATAGAGAGTAGCATTTGACCTGTGGCAAACTTCAAGCAGGTCACTAGTGGTTTTGCTGCATCTAGATTCCTTAAAGATAGAGAGATGATCTCGATGAAACCCGTTTCCTTACAGTCACGCATATTCTCATATGGCGCCCTCTTTGTTTCCCTAGTGGCAATTATTATCGGCATTTCCTTCTACTTCACGATGTCACAAGGCATTGAGCAGCAGATCGGAGACCGCGCACTAAGTATAGCCAGGACGACGGCGGATCGTCCCGATGTCCGTGCAGGATTTGGACAGGTTAATCCATCGGAAGCATTGCAGCCGATTGCCGAAGCAGTGCGACTTAAAACAGGAGCTGAATATGTCGTTATCGGAAACAGTGAAGGTATCCGGTATGCGCATCCTGTTGCTGAACGGATTGGCCAAAAAATGGTTGGCGATGATAATGAACGTGCGCTCCTACTAGGGGAATCCTATATTTCCGAGGCAACCGGGACACTTGGGGCCGCTTTACGCGGAAAAACACCCGTATTTAACGAGTACGGTGAAATAATCGGTATCGTTTCCGTCGGTTTTTTAAAAGAGGATATTTCCTCTATCTTTTTTCAGTATGTCGATAACATTTCCTACATCGTGCTTATCGCAATTATCCTGGGTGTTATTGGTTCAAGCGTTCTAGCCCACAACATTAAAAAGGAACTGTTCAACTTAGAGCCTGCAGAAATAGCGAATTTATTCACCGAACGAAATGCACTTATCGAGTCTGTACGCGAAGGAATCATTATGGTCGACGCCAAAGGTATCATTACGACGGTGAATATGGCCGCATATGAAACACTTTCCCTGCCAGGGCAGACTGAACTAATCGGACGGACAATTCAGGAAGTCCTTCCGAACACCCTCCTTCCAAAGGTACTTGAAACTGGAGAAAGGCATCTCGATCGACCGATGGAGATTCACGGGAAAAAGGTAATTGTAAACCGTATTCCGATTCGTGTCGGCGAGCAGATCGTCGGTGCAGTTTCAACTTTCCGACTACAATCAGATATTGACCAACTGGCAATGGAATTATCGCAAGTCAAACGGTATACCGAAGCACTTCGAGCACAGACCCATGAATACACTAATTTCTTGTACACCATTTCAGGTCTTATTCAGCTTAATTCATACGACGAAGCACTAAGCCTTATTCATGACGAGACAGCTGAACATCAATCACTCATCCAGTTCGTAACAAAGCGATTGCAAGACCCGTTTCTCGGAGGGATTGTCATCGGTTTCTTCAACCGTGCGAAAGAATTGAAAGTCCGGTTCCTTCTTGATGAAGATAGTTTCTTGCAGACACTTCCGAAACACTTGGAAAAAAACCACTTCGTTTCTATTATAGGAAATCTAGTAACAAATGCTTTTGAAGCTGTTGAGTCCTATCCCGAAGAACAGCGAATGGTTCGTATCTTCATTTTGGATAACGGACAAGAAATTTTAATCGAAATAGAAGATTCGGGACATGGGATAGCTGATGAAGTACTGGATGTTCTATTTCAAGAAAAGGTATCAACAAAAGAACAAGGGGACCATGGATATGGACTCATGAAAGTTGCGGAAAACGTGAATGATCTCGGAGGTTCCATTACGCTGGAAAAAGGAGATTTAGGCGGTGCACTGTTCATCATTTCTATCCCGAAAGGAGGTTTTTCATATGACAGATCTGATTGAAGTCTTAATTATTGAAGATGATTTGCGAATTGCTGACATCCATAAACGGTTCATCGAGAAAATTGATGGCTTCACTGTCGTGGGTTTCGCGCATACCAGTGATGAAGCGAAAGATTGGATTTCAGCATTGTTGCCAGACCTCGTATTGCTCGATGTCTATTTACCTGACGCGCTCGGCACGGAGCTAATGGGGTTCATTCATGAAAATAGTCCGGAAACAGATATTATTTTCATAACCGCCGCGTCAGAAATTGATATTGTAAAAAGAGCATTCCGCCACGGAGTTATCGACTACGTCTTAAAACCGCTCACATTCGATCGATTTAGGGATAGCCTCCTCTCTTATAAGGATAAAAGAGAAACGCTATCCGGGGAAGGGCCTATGCAAGAAGACACCATCAAATCCCTTTGGAATAAAACACCATCAACTACATCAGCCCCTGATTCAATCCCGCCAAAAGGGATTGACCCAATGACCAAGGAGAAGGTAGTCAGCCATATTAAATGTATAGAAGGCGGCATTACTGCCGAAACACTTGGATTGGAAATTGGCGTAAGTCGTTCGACCGCAAGACGTTATCTAGAATACCTTGTGTCAGAAAAACGTGCATTTACAGAACTTCTATATGGTTCTGTCGGACGTCCGGAAAGAAGGTATTTCATCAAAGAACGGTGAACAATATGAACAAAATGACGTTTAACTTCATTATCGAACTTATAAACGATAACTCTCAATTTTACCAAAATTCTGATAGATTGATGACAGCGGATGAAAACGCTGTCATCTTTTTATTATAAGGGGGATTATAAGAAAATGTGGAAGAAACTTACGACGGTTACCCTAGCAAGTATGTTAGCGCTAAGCCTTGCAGCATGTTCTGCGGACGACGCTGAAAGCGCATCATCGAAATATCCCGAGAAAAACATTACAATCGTTGCTCCTTCCGGGGCAGGTGGCGGATGGGATCTGACCGCTAGAGCAATTGTAAAAACGATGAGCGATACGAAGCTAATTGATAAATCGATTGTAGTTGAAAACAAGCCTGGTGGTGGCGGTGCTGTTTACATGGCAGAGTTTGCAACAAAAGAAGTAAAAAATGATTACGCCCTTCTTGTTAAATCTCCACCAATCTTAATCAACAACAATAAGGCGGAAGGAAACAGTCCTTACGGCTTTAAAGATACTAAACCTTTAGCACAACTAACGCGTGACTACGGAGCAATTGTTGTCAAAGCGGATTCAGAGTTCAAAACATTGAAAGATGTGCTGGAAACAATCAAGAAAGATCCTAAATCGGTGACACTTGCCGGCGGTTCTGCTCCAGGATCGATGGACCATCTTGTCGGCGTCTTACCTGCATTCAAATACGGTATTGACCCGAAAACAGTAAAATATGTATCGTATGACGGCGGCGGAGAAGCTGTCGCGGCATTGCTTGGAGGGAATGCCGATGTTATCGCAACAGATGCCTCTGCTATTGGCGCGTACGTGAAATCCGGCGATGTCCGTGTCCTTGCAGTTAGTTCATCGGATCGTCTTGGGGGTGAATTGGCGGAAGTTCCTACATTCCAAGAAGAAGGGATTGACGCAGAATTCACAATTTGGCGCGGTCTCTTTGGTCCTAAAGAAATGTCTGATACAGCTTATGACTACTGGTCTGAAAAGCTAGAGAAGATGGTAGAAACAGATGAGTGGAAAGCTGAATTAGAGAAAAATGGTTGGGAAAGCGAATACCGTAATGCCGAAGATTTCACTATCTATTTGGAAGATCAGGACAAAGTAATTGTAGAATTACTAACAGCACTTGGTATGCAAAAGTAACATTATTCTGGCGGCTTCAGCAGCCGCCTTTTCTTTTGGGAGGTATCGAAGACTATGAGTAAAACGTTCGACCGATACAGCAGCATCGTCTTTTTACTAGTTGGTCTATTGTTTGTAATCGAAAGTCAAAAAATTTCAGACAGTGCCTACGGATCGACAGTTGGACCGAAAATTTTCCCAATGTGGCTTGGTGTTATTTTAATTCTATTAAGCTTGCGTCTATTATACGAAACATTTAAATACAAAACTAAAACAGCATCTGAATCAAAGCTGCAATATAAGAAATTCATTATTATCCTTACTAGCGCAGTTTTATATGCATTTCTATTGGAAAAAGTCGGCTACGTCATCTCAACGTTCCTTTTTTTACTTATCGCTTTTCAGACGATGGAACGTGGACGATTATTGCCTTCTGTCATTATTGCAGCCGTATTTTCACTAAGTATCTATTATCTATTTGCAGAATTTCTTGGCGGATCATTGCCCGGATTCCCTGTATTCTAGCACGAAAGGAGTCAATTCATGAGCACTTTACAGTTTTTAGCCGATGGATTCGGTATCGCCTTTCAATGGCATAATTTATTATTTGCATTTGTTGGGGTCATAATTGGGACAGCAGTCGGCGTATTGCCTGGAATTGGGCCGATGAGCGGGGTCGCCCTTCTCATCCCCGTTACAGCAACGATTACTTCAGGAATGCCAACAGATGCAGCGGCTGCCAGTTCAATCATTTTACTCGCGGGTGTCTATTACGGGGCAATGTATGGGGGTTCCACAACGTCTATTTTATTGAACACTCCTGGTGAATCTTCCTCTGTTGTCACCACACTTGACGGTTATCAGATGGCTAGACAAGGCCGAGCCGGAGCAGCTTTGGCCATCTCAGCTATTGGCTCATTTGTTGCCGGCATCATTTCGCTAATCGGTCTTGTGCTGTTAGCGGAACCACTTTCCAATATCGCCATCAAATTCGGACCAGCGGAGTATTTCTCTTTAATGCTGTTAGGTCTAGCTGCCGTAAGCGGGCTAGCTGGTAAATCGATGACGAAAGCTTTAATGATGACTGTCTTTGGACTCATGTTAGGAACAATCGGTATTGATGCCGTTTCGGGAATCGCCCGTTTTACATACAATCAACCCATTCTATTTTCCGGATTAGAGTTCCTTACAATTGCAGTCGGATTGTTCGCACTCGGTGAGGTATTCAAGACGGTTTTAGAACGTGATCATGAAGACGGAGCGATAGCAAAAATCAACCGTATTCTCCCTACAAAACAGGATATGAAAGATAGCGCCGTCCCTATTGTACGTGGTTCCTTGCTTGGTTTTTTCATCGGAGTCCTTCCAGGTGCTGGTGCGACACTAGCTTCCTTCTTCTCCTACATGACGGAGAAAAAATTCAGCAAAAATCCTGAAAGCTTTGGGAAAGGTAACATCGCTGGAGTGGCGGGCCCAGAATCGGCGAATAACGCTGCTTCCGGTGGTGCGATGATTCCCTTACTAACATTGGGTATCCCCGGCTCCGGTACGACTGCGATTCTGATGGGCGCACTTATCATGTACAACATCCAGCCAGGTCCCCTTCTCTTTGACGAACATCCGGAAGTCGCATGGGGACTTATTGCGAGTATGTTTATTGGCAACTTGATGCTATTAGTGTTGAACATGCCACTCGTTCGAGTGTTTGCCAAAATCATTCAAACGCCTAAGAAGTATTTGTTACCAATCATTGTGGCCATTTCATTTTTCGGAGTATACGCAGTGCAATATACAACTTTTGATTTATATCTGTTGCTTGGATGCGGTGTGGCCGGCTATTTATTATCAAAAAACGATTTCCCGGTTGCTCCATTAGTGTTGGCACTTGTATTAGGTCCGATGATTGAAAATAATATGCGACGAGCACTGACTATTTCAAATGGTGAATTCAGCATATTCTTCACAAAGCCGCTATCGCTCGTTTTCATCATCGCTGCTGCGGCATGGCTTCTTATCCCAATGCTATTGAAACTCAAAGGACGCGCAGTTATTGTGGAAGAAGAAGGTTGATTGAAAATTGGATTGCCTTAATAAAGGCAATCCAATTTTTAATTTATAAGAGGGATAAACAAAGCACTCGCATCCCATACGTCATTCCCCATAAAAATAAGCGCCATCCTCAGCCACCTATGTAGCTCATACCAATCTTCTTGCGATTTTTCGCCGTCTGTTCAGTTCGCTCATCCGAATAGCGGTCGCCGCGACGCTGCCATACACCTGTAATCGCTTCAAGTAGTGCCGCATCTGTCATTCCACTGCGGATCAATTCGCGTAGGTCAAACCCTTCTGACGCAAACAAACATGTAAACAGTTTGCCATCCGACGACAACCTGGACCGTGTACACGTCGAGCAAAACGACTCCGAAACGGAAGTGATGAACCCAACTTGCGCCCCATTACCCACGTAACGGTATCTCTTCGCAACTTCACCATAATAATCCTCTTCCGCCGGTTCAATCTCGTGGACAGCAGAAATCATGTCGTAAATCTCTTTTTTCGTAACAACCTTTTCAAAGCTCCATCCATTATCATTACCGACATCCATAAATTCGATGAACCGTAGCGTAATACCGCGTTCCTTAAAATAAGCGGCCATTGGAAGGATTTCTCCCTCGTTGACGCCTTTTTGAACAACCATATTTACTTTGATCGTAAAGCCGATTTTTTGAGCGTAGTCGATATTGGATAGAATCAATTGCGGTTTTATTCCTCGCCCATTCAGTTTTCCGAAAATAGACGGATCAAGCGCATCAAGGCTCATGTTCAACCGACGGAGACCTGCATCATAAAGCGGCTGTGCGTATTGTTTAAGCAACACACCATTCGTCGTCAAACCAATATCTTCAATTCCCTCAATCGTCATCAACTTTTCAACCAGTTTCGGAAGCTCACGGCGCATAAGCGGTTCTCCACCCGTCAAACGGAGCTTTTTCACGCCGAGTAATGCAAACAACTTGGCAAACCGTTCAATCTCTTCAAACGACAGCAATTCGTTTTTTGGCAGAAACACATAATTATCACCAAAAACTTCTTTCGGCATGCAGTAGGCACATCTAAAATTACAGCGATCCGTCACCGATATCCGGAGATCCCGAATCGGTCGTCCAAGCATATCTATGATTGCGTCCAAAACGTCATCCCCTTTCTAGGGCTCCCGGTGTATTCACGTTCATGAACATCCGTTTTTCATCGCCAGTCAAAGTACTACCATCCACCCAAACGGTATCACTTTGGTCGAGTATTTTCATTACACGTAGTTGGTCTTTTTCTAGCGCTTCTTTCACTGCACTCATCAATTTTCTGTCCCAAATGGAAACGAGCGGATGATACCGCCCATCCGAAACAACTGCAGTAAGACCTTTGTCGTGGCGTTCCAACAATTTCGACATGGCCCTACTATCTACAAACGGCATATCGCACGGCAATACGGCATAGCGGTCCGCTTCCACGAATTCCATCACAGACAGGATCCCTGCAAGCGGACCGAGCCCCGCATATCTAATTGAATCGGTCATCACGTTCACGCTACCGGGAAAGCACTGCATATGTTCCAGCCGTGTTACCACAAAAACTTCGGCACAGCATGGAACCAAAGCATCCATTGCCCGTTCATAAAAGTACTGCGCGCCTAGTTTCGTAAACGCTTTCGGGGAACCGAAGCGTCGCGATAATCCACCCGCTAAAATGATGCCAACCGTCCTTGTCATCCGCCACTCACTGGTGGGATAAAAGCACAGCTATCACCCGATTGGATAACATCTTCCTTTAAGGCGTATTCTTCATTTACCGCGACGTGTACGGTATCTTTTCCAAAACCCGGATACGTCGTTTCTGCCCACTCTAGCAATTCGCGTACAGTCATCGATTGTTGTTCAATCGTCTCGTCCGACTTACCTGTCAGTTCACGCAACCTTGCAAAATAGCTTACTTTGATCACTTCTGCTCAATCCCCTTTTCAGGATACTTTTTCTGACCGCCGAGCCATTCTTCGCCATCTTCCCAGACTTCTTTTTTCCATATCGGCACGATTTCCTTAATGCGCTCAATGGCATATTCATTCGCCTCATATGCAGCTTTACGATGGGGTGATGAAACCGCAATGATTACGGCGATATCTGAAATATGCATTTCTCCGATTCGATGAGCGATTGCCACTTTGACGCCTGGCCATTGTCCTTCCATTTCCGCGCCAATTTGTGCTAGTTTCTTTTCCGCCATCGGGACGTAGGCTTCATAAGCCAGATATAGTGTGCGAATTCCATGCGTCCACTCTCGGACATGCCCTGTGAATACAGTGACAGCGCCGGCACCAGCATGGAGAACGTACTCCGTGTATTTTCCTGGTTCAATCGGTGTTTCAACAATTTCAAATGGTTTCATCGCCATCCTCCTTTTCAACCCAGTCAAGCAGCCACGAATCTAGCTGTTCAACATCCAATCTAGATTTTATATGTGACATACCAGTTGGAGTTTCTGTAACCCCGACGATGAGCATAATGCTATCCAATTTACTCAGCGACTCCCAATCTTCAGCATCCCTAAGGAGGACAATTTTCTCACCTTGTTCATTCTTATACCCTTCAATAAGTAAAAAATCCGGCTTACCTATTGTCGCTAGTAGCTTGAGCCCTGTGAATTCCGGCTCTTCATTCAACAGTAATTGAACCGCGCCGCCGCCCGCAACAATCGAAACGTCAGCACCACTACCCAAAAACTGCATCGTATCTGTCTTTGAATCCGGCATGGCTGGCTGTCCCCCATGCCCATGATGCTTTAGTACAGCAACCGAAAAACCTCTATTTTTCAATAAACGTACCCATCTCGTAATAAGTGTCGTCTTGCCGCTATTTTTATAGCCTACGACATGGAGCGTCTTCATAATACCCATTCACCTACGCCTTGCTCAGCTCCAAGTAACAGCATATCGACATTCATACCAGCCGCGTAACCGCGCGTTCCGCTTGGCAAGACAATCAGGCAGTTCCCCCGTGCAATCGAAGAAACCGCATTGGATTTATTAAAACCTGCTGGCACCGCAATAATCCCGTCAGACGTCATTTCCCAGAAGGCTCGGATGAAGCGGGTGAAAGGGTTTGGCTTCGTAAAATCTTCCCCGAGCTCCGCTTGCATGCGCGGTATATACGGCGTAATTGCACCCTGCATGCCAAGAATTGCAGGTCTTGTGAACAATTCGAAACCGGTAAAACAGGCAGACGGATTGCCCGATAATCCAAACAAAAGCTTTTCTCCAAGCACCGCGACCGTCGTCACACTTCCCGGACGCATCGCAACTTTGTTGAATAAAACCTTGGCACCCAGTTGCTCATAGATTGCGGGTAAATAATCATAATCACCGACAGAAACACCGCCTGTTGTAATAAGCAAGTCCGTTTCAGCAAGTGCTTTTTCAACGATTTCCGTACATGCATCGAGATCATCTACCTGCACCCCGTATGATTTATAGTCGATTCCCATTCGGGTTAATTGCGCAGCAATCATCGGCCCGTTTGAGTTCCGAATCTTTCCTGGAACAAGTTCGTCTGCTACCTCTAGCAATTCCGTACCCGTTGATAGAATGCCTACAACAGGTCGTTTCGCGACGTTAACTTCCGCATAACCAAACGTTGCAAGGAGCGCAATTGTGCCTGGATGGATAAATGCTCCTGCCTCAGTCAGACGTTCACCCTCTTTTGCGTCTTCTCCTTTGAAAGAAATATTCTCACCTTGGCTAAATGTTTTTCGTACTGTGAAACTGCCTTTTCCTTCTGTCGTCTGCTCCAGCATAACAACTGCGTCAGCGTTTCTCGGAATCGGTGCACCCGTCATAATCCGGTACGCTTCCCCTCGTCCGACGCCGCGGTCTGCTACATGCCCCGCGCCAATTTCACCAATTACAGTGAACGAAATGCGATTATCTCCTGATGCCCCCACTGTGTCTTCTGCACGAACTGCGAACCCATCGTAGGGTGATCTGTCAAAAGACGGTACATCATGTTTTGCGTTAATCGGTTCGGCAAGAATTCTGCCATATGTATGTTCGAGCGGAATCGTTTCCATTCCGGTTACATGGACATGCTCCATAACCAGTCCGACGGCCTCAGATACCAAGATAGGCGTTCTCATTTCTACCATGTTAATCCCCCCATTCTGCTATACTGAAATTATTATGTACGGTATGAAAGGAATGACTCCATTGTCAGAGCTCACACATTTCAACGAACAGGGCCGTGCGAAAATGGTCGACGTTTCCCATAAAGCAGAAACAGTTCGGACAGCAATCGCAACGTCATCCATCATCGTCAATGAACTAATTCATTCACAAGTAACAGAAGGGTCCAATAAAAAAGGCGATGTATTCGCAGTTGCCCAAGTCGCGGCTATTATGGCAGCAAAAAGCACATCGTCCATCATTCCCATGTGCCACCAAATTCCACTAACAGGTGTCAATATTCGGTTTGAATGGAACATCGATGAATCCGCTGCCCATTATGAAGTAGTAATCGAAGCTGAAGTGAAGACGAAAGGCGTGACTGGCGTTGAAATGGAGGCACTTACTGCCGCTTCCGTTGCTGCACTCACCATTTACGATATGTGCAAATCAGCCGGTAAAGAAATTGTTATCGGTCCGACAATGCTCCTTCGGAAAACCGGTGGGAAAAACGGTGATTTTCAACGCAGAGACGCTTAACGCATCTTTGCGTTTTTCATCCCTTCAAGTGCTTTGTCAGCTCATGAACAATATGATGGATTTCAGGTAAAATCAGCTTGTCCATCGCTAGTTCAACGGCTTTCACAGATCCCGGGAGTGCGAAAAACGCCTTCTCTTCAATTACACCCGCTGCCGCTCTGCTTAATAATGCCTTCGATCCAACATCTTCTGTGTAGCTCAAATAACGAAACAATTCACCAAATCCATCTATCCTTTTTGTGAAAAAAGGCACTACAGTTTCAATCGTGACGTCACGGAAGCCGATGCCAGTCCCACCCGTTGAAATGATGGCATTAACGGCCTTATTCCGTAACCATTCTTCGATGATCGACTCAATTTCCATCTTGTCATCTCGACATATCCGTGATTCAAAAACATCGTGCCCCATCGATTCGAGTTTTTGCCGGATTATCGAGCCACTTTTGTCATTCGATACAGTACGCGTATCACTCGTCGTCAACACGCAAAAAATGAGTTTTTCCCCTTTATCCGTTTCATTCATGTGCGACAAGCCTATTCCTCCAATTCACCCAAAAAACTGATGGTACAATTTACGGCCTATTTTTAGATCCTTTAATCCATGAATCAATAAACGACCATTGCCGAATAAAATACAGCGATACCCTTCCGCATGAAATTCCATGAAAAACGGCGTCACCTTATAGGGCTCCCCCAACCTTTTGGCGACTGCTTCTCCATCCGCAATCGTCAATAAACGACTTACACCCGGGATAATTTGTACGGTATCCCGACCGCATAGCACCGCATATCCAGCCCCCTCTACACGGTGCAGTGCAGGATATGTCGGCGCATTTCCGCATGTCTCACATACTTCGTTCCGCAGACGTGAAATACCTGCTTCTACATGCGTATTGTTCCAAACGTCAAAATGGAATAGCTTCTTGCGCATAGCATCCTTATTCCCCGTTAACCACTTCAGCGCTTCAGCACTTTGATGCGCCGCCGTAATTTGAACTGCAGGCGCAATAATTCCTGACGTATCGCAGGTTTCATTAACCGATGGTAAAACCGGCAGCAAGCAGCGGAAACAGGCTGACTCGCCTGGCACAAATGGAAAAACTGTACCCGAACTGCCCACACATGCGCCATAGATCCATGGAGTATTCTTTTTCCATGCGCAATCATTTATCAACAGACGCGTTTCAAAATTATCCGTCGCATCCATGATTAAATCAACGTCTTCAGTAATCTGCTCCATAAGCGGACCATCTACATGATCTAGCACAGTTACAATGTCAATATCTTCGCGGATCATCCTTAATCGCGCTTCAGCAGCAACCACTTTCGGTACACCATCCCGCGCATCTTGTTCAGTAAAAAGCTGTTGTCTTTGCAGATTCGAAGGCTCAACATAATCCCGATCCGCAATCGTCAGCTTTCTTACTCCCGCACGGACAAGCATCTCTGAAACAGCTGAACCTAATGCTCCACAACCAACAATTACCACATGAGATGAACTTAACTTACCTTGTCCCATTTCGCCTACAGGTTTGAACACTATTTGCCTTGAATAACGGTGTTCCATATTTCCGCCCCCCTGTCATCGTACAGAGATCCCAATGTTAAAAATTCAAAAACTTTTTCCTCAGCGCATACTCGACAAGTTCAGGTCTGCCCTTCAATTGGAGCTTTTCCATGATTTTCGATTTATGTGCCTCCACCGTTTTGACAGAGATATATAATTTCTCTGCAATTTCTTTATTGCCATATCCCTTTGCGACAAGTGGGAGAACTTCAATTTCACGTTTCGATAAAATCTTAAATGGATCCGTTTCAATACTATCCGTGTCTTTTTTGATGAATTCTCGAACGAGCGAAGTCGTCATTGAAGGATGAATATATGTCCCTCCCTCGTAAACAATACGAATCGCGGCGAGCAATTCCTCATCCGGTGAATTTTTCAACACATAGCCAGATGCTCCATTCTTTAAAACGTGGAATAAATACTCCTCGTCATCATGCATCGTCAGAATAAGGATTTTCGTTTCGGGAAAGTCTTCTGATACTTTCCCTGTCGCAATTAGTCCGCTTTCTCCCGGTGGCATGCTCAAATCCATAAGCAAAAGATCTGGACGGAGTTTCGCAACCAGATCATACGCCTCAAGTCCATCAGCAGCGGTCCCAATCACCTCCATATCGTGTTGGAAGTTCAAAATATGCATGAACCCGCTACGAACGACCGCGTGATCATCCGCAATTATAATTTTCAAGCGTATTTCCCCCCTTCATACAATGGTATTTCCAGTCGTACACTCGTCCCTTTTCCAGGTTCAGTAAGGACAGTCGTTCGCCCTTCAACCAACTCTGCCCGTTCCCTCATCCCATATAGACCAAGACCTGTACCTTTTGGATGAATCGCGTTCAAATTAAATCCGATTCCTTCGTCGATAACATGTAACTTCAAATACCCATCATCTTCAAATAGCCTAACAGTAAGATCCTCAGTGCCTGCGTATTTTAGTGCATTAAACACCGCTTCCTGGCAAACCCGGTAAACGACTGTTTCAATTTCACCTTCGTATCTTTTCGAGTCCAGCTCCGCTGTAAAATGGACGACAAGTCCGTAGTTTTTTTCCATCCATTTAAAATGTGTTCTAAATGCAGCTTCCATCCCTAAATCATCAAGTGTCGCTGGTCTTAGTTCGACGGATAGATGACGGATATCGTCCAATAACCGCATGAGTGAGCCTTCTGTCTGCTGCACTTTTTTTAACACTTCTGCATCGACATTCATATATTTCAATACACGAAGTTCAACTAGTGAACTAAGCACTTCCTGCGCCACCCCATCATGCAACTCCCTCGAAATCCGTTTTCGCTCGTCTTCCTGGGCTTTGATGATATTTTTCGTAATCATTTTCTGATTAAGCATTTCCTGTGTTTTATATTGTTTCGTCAAATCACGGAGCATGAATACACGGATCCCGTTTTCCACGTCAATCGTTTGATAACTAGCCGTGTAAGGAATAACCCCTTTGCCCTTGGTGTCCAAGTACACTTGGAACGAACTGAAATCTTCATCTGGGCTCTTCAAATAACACGATATGCATGTCTGAAGCTCTTGTTCATTCGTATAACCTTTACAGGACATGCATATCGCCTCTGCATCGCCTGCCGCCATGCTATCGAGTACTTCCGCATTCAAAATGAGTTCGGCAGCGCTATTCATTGTGAGTACCTTTCCAGTACGGTCAAAAAAGAAGATGGCCTCTGCAGAATTGCCATACATCTTCATCAACAGATCCGTCAATTGAAATTCACTCATACTCTTCAATTTCCAACCATCTCCTTATTAAAAAATTGGCCAAACGTCGGACCAACCACCTGTTTAAATTCCGTAAAACATTCTAGCGTCAATTTCTCTTCGGTACGGTAACCTACAAGTAACACACCTTTTACTCGATTATATTCATAAAGCGCGATTGCACCAAAACTTTTCAACCCTTCTGCTACGATAATCGGATAATTATACAGGTCTTTTCTTCCAATCATTTTTTCCGCATCTTCTACAAGGAGCGGTTTGCCTGTCTTAAAAACATGACCTACAATACCTTTACCAGTTTGTAAAACGATTCTTCGATAACGGTTACTTCGATTTCCTATAGTAAATACCCATTTCAGCTCGAACCGGAACTCTACCGATTGGACAAGTGCCAACCCGACAAAGTCAAAGGCGAAATGGTCCCGCAGACGTCCCATTTCCTGTTGGTAATTAAAATCGTTCTGTCCATTCATCCCTTTTTACTCCTTATATAGAAAAAAGGCGGTTGCCCCTTTCCTACTATTTAATTCAAACTGTTCTTTCTATCAGTTTTGTCAAGAGTACCCCTTCTTCAAATTTCGATAGAAATTAAGGAGGGGGTGAATTGATGCTTTTTGTTTGCATTGTGAATCGTAAAAATAGCTCTTTGAACATATGTTCGATATACTAGATATAAGGAGCTGAACTATTATGACTTTGGAAAAAGATTCTCCTAAAAATTATAAGACTCGTCAAATTTGGATTAAAAAAGGACATCGGTTGTTTCCTTACTTTCAAGAAATGACTCAAAACGCTAAAAACATGCACAACACAACGAACTTTTATATAAGGCAGGTTTACACTGGATTAACCCAAGATAAACCACTCCAACCTTTACAAATTGAAGTTTTGAGCACGATTGAAGATAATTTGTTTAAAATAAATGAAGTTCAGACGGCTACTTTTTACAAGAAAAATGAAAAGGAACAATCAAAACCTGAAGAAAAACGAAAAGAAGTGAAGTGTAATTTATTTGAAAAGCCTTCACAAGAGCAACCCTATGTTAATTACAACTTTTTGGATGCTTTATTTAAATTAATTGGTCAAAAGGATTATCGTTCACTACCTGCACAGTCGAGCCAATCTGTTATGAAGACTGTGTTCCAAAATTGGAAATCATTTTACGCTAGTTTAAAAGATTACAAACTAAATCCATCCAAATACAAAGCAGTTCCTAAAATACCTACTTACAGTCGTGCGTCCAAGAAAGAAATCACTTTCACAAACCAAAATTGTGCCATAAAAAACAATCGGTTTTTAAAGTTCCCAAAGACAAAGGAACAATTGAACATTGGAAAATTGGGTTGTGCTGATGGTAGATTGAAACAAGTCCGTGTGATTCCAAAATACAACCAATATGTTGTTGAATTAGTAATGGAAGTTCCTTCCGAAGCGCTTCAATTAGAAGATAACGGTAGATTCACGAGTATTGATTTAGGCATTGATAATCTTGCAACCATTGTGACTAACACAGGTCGTAGACCTGTATTAGTCAAGGGCAAAAACGTCAAATCTGTCAATCAATATTTCAATAAACAAAAAGCACATTTCCTTGGCGTTTTAAGACAAGGAAAACAACCAAAACAAGGCTTTTACACTTCTAAACAATTGGAAAGGTTACATCAAAAAAGACAGTTGAAAATCAAAGATATTTTTCACAAAGCAAGCACCACTATCGTTAAAATCGCACTGGAAGAGAAAACAAACACGATCATAATCGGTAAAAACAAAGATTGGAAACAACAAATCAATATAGGGAAACAAAATAATCAATCATTTGTTAGTATTCCACATAACTTGCTTATCAACATGATTGACTATAAAGCTGCCCAATATGGAATTAATGTTGTTTTAACCGAGGAATCCTACACCTCCAAAGCTAGTTTTCTTGATGGTGACGATATTCCCACTTATGCCGAAAGTGATACGAAGAAACCGTTCTCTGGTAAGCGTATTAAAAGAGGTCTGTATTGCTCGGGTCGAAATTGGTTAATCAACGCTGATGTGAATGGTGCTGCAAATATTTTGAAGAAAGCATTGTATAGGTTAACAAAAGAAACTGATTTCAATATTGAAACAGTGAATGTTTGGAACCCAAAATCAATTGTTATATAAAAGAAGTCCCAACGGCAAGACCAATGGGATAGAGGGTCTGGGCGTTAGTAGACCGCCAAAGTGACAGCCCCACTGCTCGTTAATCGTTCAGGTTCGCTTAGATTTTAGGAGAATACATCGACACGACAGAAACCCCTTCCTCAAAAATGCGTTAGCATTTTAGATGGGGGAGCATTCATAAAGAATACGGCTTCCTCAAACATAATTCAACGGCACAGCCCCCTTACTCTTTGGATTGACGGGAATCAAAAATTTGTTCATTCACATACTTCTAATTGTACGTTCAGTTAAGGAGTCTTCCTAGTAGGGATGTTCCTAGTAAACAGGGGAACACGCAACCACTCATAAACAATGCACGACCGAGCAATATAAATAGCTGCTTTATCTATCCAAAGCGGACTAGATAAAGCGGCCTTGTTCAATTTTATATATACGTGTTGCAACTTTTTCCGCTTCTGTCCAATTGTGAGTCACCATGATAATGGGGATATTCAAATTACGCTGAATATCCGTAATGACTGTAAGCGCGTCATGCCGTGCTTTATCGTCCAATGCCGATAGGGGTTCATCAAGAAGAAGAATATCAGGTTCCGTCGCAAGCGCACGTGCAATTGCAGTTCGCTGTTTTTCCCCACCAGACATTTCATGGGGATAGGCATTTCGCAGATGACTTATTCCGAATTGATCGAGCAGCGCAAGTGCTTTTTCGGATTTCTGTGCAGACTTCATACCATACTGAACATTTTTTTCTGTAGTCATATGAGGGAATAACGCATAGTCCTGCATGACATATCCAACACTTCGTTTTTCAGTTGGACATGGTTTTTGGTTGGATGAAAAGTAAGTGTTTTCCCCCATATGGATATGGCCTAAGTTTGGTAGAGTAAGACCAGCAATCATATCTAGACATGTCGTCTTTCCAGAACCGGATGGTCCAAATAAGACGCTCACTTCTCCTTTAGCCGCTTTAATCGCCACATCGATTTTAAAATCCGGCAAATCTTTAATGAGATGTGCGTCAAACATTACGAGGGGCTCCCCCTTTCCTTTTCACAGTGAAACGCCGCAAATTCTGATTCGACCACCAACTTAGCCAGAGAATTGTGGAAAATCCAAGTGCGACGATAATAATCACCCAAAATGTTGCTGTTTGCATATCACCGGCTTCAACCGCAAAGTAGATGGCCATGGGAATGGTGTCCGTTCGACCAGGGATATAGCCTGCAATCATCAGTGTCGAACCAAACTCGCCGAGTGCGCGGGCGAATGTAAGGACGAAGCCCGCAAGTAAACCCGGCCAGGCTAGCGGTAATGTGATTGTGCGGAAGACGCGCCATTTTGAAGCACCTAGTGTATGAGCCGCGGCCTCCAATTTTCCGTCGACTTGTTTGAATGCAGCTGACGCACTTTGATACATGAGTGGAAAAGCGACTACTGTCGAAGCGATAACGGCTCCAATCCAGGAGAAAACGATTTGAAGATGTGCGTAATCATACAGCCATTTTCCAAGAAACTGATCTTTTCCAAATAGGATAAGCAGTCCGAATCCAACGACCGTCGGCGGTAATACAAGTGGTAACAGGAAAAACGCTTCAATGATTGTCTTCCCTAAGAAGTTTTTCCGTGCAAATATGCGTGCGAGGAACGTGCCAGTGAGAAAAACGATAATTGTCGCAATGGCCGCGACTTTGATAGAGAGCATGAGCGGCCCGTAACTGATTTCTCCCATTGGCAGTGTTCCTCCTTTTAGTTTGTAAATCCGAAATCTACTAGTATTTTTTGTACTTCTGGTGTCTTCATATAATCAAGAAATGTGCTAGCTGCTTTCGGCTGTTTTGTCGCAGAGATTAGTGCACCGGGATAGACAGCTGATGAATGCAATGTTGGATCAATTTCCGAAATGACTTCTACTTTATTAGACGAGTGGGCATCACTTGTGAAAACAATGCCCATCTCGGCATTACCTGTCTCCACAAAGGTTAATACTTGGCGGACATCCTTGCCGAAGACGAATTTAGGTTCGAGTACCTCCCATTCGCCAAGTTTTGTGAGCGCTTCTTTTGCGTAAACACCCGCAGGTACAGTGTCCGGGTTACCGATGGCAAAGTGGTCGATTTGGGACGTAAACGGATTCTCTTCATTCAACAGCGAATTATCTCCATCTTTTTGGCGAATAACAACTAACGTATTGCTTGTGATGTCTATTCGCGTATCCGATTCAATTTTACTGTTCTTTTCAAGTTTGTCCATATCCGAACTACTTGCGGAAATGAAAACATCGACGGGTGCACCATTTTTGATTTGTTGTGCAAGCTTACCAGACGAACCGAAAGTGAACGTGACCTGAATACCTTTGTTGACTTTTTCAAATTCGGTTGCAATTTCAGTTAGCGCCGGCGTCATACTTGAAGCTGCCGCCACAAGGATTTCTGTTTTTTCGTCAGCCTCTGATTTTGTGCATGACGCAAGGATAAGCAGGATGGAAATAACTAATAAGAGTCGTCTCATTTTATCCCAAACCCCTTTTCTTCTATCATAACGGACATAGTGGAATGGTTCCACGCTAAAAAACCACCCCATGAGGTGGTTTTTTAAAGCGTTTTCTTTAGTAAATCAAAGTGCGGCCCGCACACGGTCAAATAAATTGTTATTTTCGAGATGAACATGATCAAACGTGTCTTTTTCGAGTTGTGCAAGACGTGCGTATACGAGTCTATATGTTCCGCACGCACCATCTGGAGGCATGAAGTTATTTGTAAGATCGCGTAATTCAGCTAATAATTCCCCTGCATTCTCATGCTCTCTCTCGAGTTCCAATATATATGGTTTAACTTTCTCTTTTAGTTCAGGTGTAGGCTTTTCTAAAAACTTTAGAATGAGTGGGAAGACATTCTCATCTTCATCTGCCGTATGGTCAAGGAGTTCGCTACGTAATTCTTTGAAGATTTCTTGAACACGAAGGAGATGCGGTTGATTTTCCCCGTGAACACGGGAAACTTTCGTAATGTACGGTGCAAGGAGTAAAAACTCATCCCGCAGTCCATCGTGATACCTTCTTTGAATATAGGCAACAAGTGTTTTTGAATTGAATGATATCGGGTCCATTCCACCCTGTTTCCCCCATGTCTTTTCCATTTCCTTGATGCTATTTAAAACATCTTCTGGGTTAAGTTTTCGTTCTTCTGCAGCATCTTTTAAAGCTATTTTCCCTCCACAGCAAAAGTCGATGCGCAGACATCTAAATAAATCTGCACTTTTAGGGAGCACCGTGACGATATCGCAAACTTGTGTATCAAGTGTTAATTGACTCATTATAGTTTCCTCCTAATCTCCATTTTACCGGGAACTATTCCCAGTAAAAGTATACAAGACAGGAATTAATGAATGTAGTAGGGTTTGCCCTATTTCGGGGGAAAAGCTGTCTTTGGATAAACTATATAGTCGGCACTTAACGACTAGAATGTTCTTCCAATGCCGCTTAGTCGCTTGGTGATGGCCTTACGCAATAAGCCCGCCAGAAGAACACTGTCAGTCTAATTGCCTCGGCGCCTGCAGGATGCGGGTGTGCAGCCTTTGCCTCAGGACGCGGCGACATTGGGCTGCCTTTCATTAGTGTCGCTCCTTCGCTAGATTTGTTCGCTATACGTGCGACCCAGTTAACTCCAAATAAGTAGTGCCGAATATATAGAGATGGATTTTTTCAATAAGTAGACTCCATTGTTCCACTTGAGGTACTATCAAACTTTGGTAGCCATTCAAACTAGAAAGTAGCTGAGGGTAATGATGAAATTCCATTTAAAAGACGGCGATGAAGTAATGATAACAGAGGCGACTACAGAACATGCCCAACATATGGTTGATTTCTATAATGTCGTAGGCGGAGAAACAGACTTTCTTTCATTCGGAAAAAATGAATTTAATCAAAAAGCAGAAACATATAAAGAGTTTCTAGAATCTACACGACTGGAACAAAACTCCATTATTTTACTAGCAACCGTAAATGATAAAATTATAAGCATTGCATCTATTAACTCTAGCCAGAAGAATAGAATTAAGCATGTCGGAACGTTAGGTATTGTTATTAGCGAACAGTTTACCGGGCAAGGATTAGGCCGGAAAATGATGGAACAACTAATCCAGTGGGCAGCCTCAAACGGAGTCACTAACAAAATTAGTCTCGTCACTAGAGAAGATAATAATCTAGCTATTGAATTGTATGAAAAACTTGGATTTGAAAAAGAAGGCCTCGTTTTAAAAGATACATTAATTGATGGTGTTTATTACAACACGCTTGTGATGGGATTATTTTTTTAGTACCTATACTCCCCTGGAGAGTGTTTAGTATGTCCTTTTTATATCGGTATGTGGTACCAGCTGCTGCCACAATTCGAAGGGCACAAATTGTTTCAGTAACTGGTACAATGTATTTTCCGCCATACTACCAAGGATTTGAAGGGAATCTTCATTTCAAACTATTTAATCGTAAAAAAGCACACAACTCATGTTGTGTGCTTTTTTCATTCACAAATCATCAAAGCCATTAAGATCGCTTGTTTTAACATACTGCCGTGAAGATTGTTCGAAGAAGTCGGTTTTTGTATCGTCGAAACTGTCGACATATGCGCGGATCCACTTCATTGGATTGTCAGTGTACTCGGGATAAATTTCACTAAGTCCGAGCATGCGAAGCATTTTGTTCGCGCGATATTTCACATACCCTTCCATTTCGGCAAGGTCGATACCTTCAATATCTGCAAGTACATAACGGCTCCAGATGACTTCCTGTTCAACCGAATGTTTGAACTGATCGTAAATCCATTCCGTGAATTCATCTGTATTATAATTAGGATTTTCTGCAAGTGCTGCACGGAATATGTCACTAATTGCTTTACCATGTTGCAATTCATCACGATTAATATACGAAATCATTGTCGAAGTACCGACCATTTTCTGATTGCGCGCGAGATTGTAGAAGAATGCAAACCCACTATAGAAAAATAGCCCTTCAAGCAGCGTCGTATAGACCATCGCTTTCAATGCTGATTCAATTGTCGGACGCTCGGCGAAGTCGTTGTAGACTTCTACAATGCGCTCATTCCGTTTTAACAGCACTTCGTCTGAGCGGCCCATTTCAAAGGAAGCCATTTGCTTATTAAGTGTGGTAACCGATGAAAGTACATAAGCGTAACTGTGATTATGTTCACTTTCCTGATCGGCGATTGTAGCCATAATTGATTTAACAGAAGGATCGGTTGTGTAATCTGCCATTTTCAAAGCGATTGTCGTCTGTGGTCCGTCAAGTGTCGCGAGCAAGCCAATGATTTTAAGAAATGCGTCTTGTTCTGGCTTTGTCAGCGACGAGAATTGCTTGACGTCTTGTGTCATATCGACTTCATTCGCCGTCCAGAATAGTGAACGAATTTGTTGACGTAGTGTATAGAAATGCGGATGTGCGATGTCGTTCCAGTTGAGGATACCACTCGCTTCCCCACCGAAAATAGCCGTTGATTTGTTTGGATGTGCAGGTTCTAAGACCTTCACTCGTTTAAGTTTTTCCAATGTCTGATGACTCCCTTCGACCATTCAATTACTTTTTCTTGCTGTATGCCACGTGGGCTTTGTTCGATTTTAAGCGGCTCATAAGGGGATGCGTAAAACCGCGCTAACTTCACCGCTGCGTGGCAGAATAATGCATCGCCGCCAAATTGGGTATCACCCGTTCCGAAGACGTATACATTATCCGGTTTATACCCCACATCCGCTACAAAGTCTTTTACTTCGTCAGGCGTTGAGCCTTGCTCCCACGTGAATGACCCGAAGATCATCGCATCAAAATCGCGGGGGTTCGGAATGACACCCCCACCGATTCGATACGTTGTAACAGCTATATTTTCTACAACTAACGTTTCTTCAATCATTTCCGCAACTTCCTGCGTGTTTCCGCTCCACGATGCGTAGACGATTAAGAATGACACCATTCACACTCTTCAATATCCGTCGCAGTTGAACGTGTATAGTACGTTGTTTTCATGCCAGACTTCCACGCTTGCAAATGAAGTTCAAGCAGAACCGATGCGCGAATTGAATTCGGAACATAGATGTTGAATGAAATTGCTTGGTCAATATGGCGCTGTCTTGCTGCGTTTTGTTTGATTGACCAACGTTGATCGACGATATAAGCGGAACGACGGTAAACGTCGTACGTGTTGTGATTAAGATCAGGTGCAACTACCGGAAGCTTATAATCTTTCTTTTCTTCATGATAAAACGGTTTGAAAACCGGATCGATTGATGCAGTTGATCCTGCGATAATAGACGTCGAGCTATTTGGTGCAATTGCCATCAAATAGCCATTACGCATACCGTTTGTTGCAACATCAATGCGGAGTTCGCGCCATTCCTTCGAATCATAGTTCTTGTTTTCGAAATAAACGCCAGACTGCCATTCGGATCCTTCATATAATGGGTACGATCCTTTTTCAGCAGCTAGTTCCATTGAAGCTTTAATCGTCAAATAAGCGATCTTCTCATATAATTTATCAGCATAATCCACTGCTTCATTTGATTCCCATTGAATGTTTTGCAGGGCAAGCAAATGGTGCCAGCCAAATGTCCCTAGACCGATTCCGCGGTAACGGGCGTTAGTACGCTGCGCTTGAACAACCGGTATTTTATTAAGATCGATAACGTTATCAAGCATGCGCACTTGAATTGTAATGAGTCTTTCTAAAACGCTTGCTGGAACTGCCCGTCCAAGGTTGATAGATGATAAGTTACAGACAACGAAATCGCCTGGTTTTGAACGCGTGACAACGATATCGTCTTCGAGCGTAACAGACTCGAATTCAGTCGCGCTCATATTTTGAGTGATTTCTGTACAAAGATTCGACGAATAAATCATGCCTTCATGTTTATTGGCATTCGCACGGTTTACTTCATCACGATAAAACATGTACGGTGTTCCCGTTTCCAATTGACTGCGCATAATCCGTTTCATAAGATCGATTGCAGGAACAATTTCACGGCTAAGCTCCGGATTATTGACACACTCTTCGTATTTCTCACGGAACGAACCCGCACCTTTTGTCTCATCGTAAAAGTCCTCTAGTGAATAGCCCATGATTGTCCGAACTTCATGCGGATCGAACAAATGCCAATCTCCACGTGCATCCACTTGTTCCATATAAATATCAGGAAGACAGACGCCCGTGAAAATATCATGTGCGCGCAAGCGGTCGTCTCCGTTGTTCAATTTTAGGTCAAGGAACGTGAAAATATCTTTGTGCCAAACATCGAGATAAACGGCGATTGCACCTTGTCGCTGACCAAGTTGGTCAACGCTTACTGCCGTGTTGTTCAACTGTTTAATCCATGGAAGTACGCCACTTGAAGCGCCTTTAAATCCACGAATGGACGAGCCACGACTGCGGACTTTCCCCATGTAAACACCAATGCCGCCACCGTACTTCGACAAGTTAGCGATATCCGTATTGCTGTCATAAATGCCTTGCAAAGAATCGTCGACCGTGTCGATAAAGCAACTTGACAACTGGCCATGTGGTTTTCCAGCATTCGACAACGTCGGTGTTGCAACCGTCATATAGAGGCTGCTCATCGCCCAGTATGATTCCGCCACTTTTTCAAGCCGGTTAGTTGTCTCGTCTTGCATCAATGTCATCGCGATGACAAGCCAGCGCTCTTGCGGAAGTTCAACCGATTGTTTGCTAAAGTCAACAGCGACATAACGGTCCATAAGTGTTTTTAGTCCAATATATGTGAATAGCTTGTCCCGTTCTGGTTCTATTAGATTGCCAAGAGTGACAAGATCTTCCTTTGAATATTTCTCCGTTAGGACAGGTGTATATAAACCTTCATTAACAAGAAGCGCAACGTTTTCCGCGAAGTCTGTATAAACCTTTGCGCCACGAAGCTTTTCTTGACGATTGTAAACGTCCCAGAGGTGGATACGTGCAGCAACAAACGTCCAATACGTTGTCGCCTCATCTAGATTGCTAAGCGATTCTAATGTCATCGCCTTCGCCCACTCCGACTCAGTCCCCTCAGCGTGTTTCTGTTGCCAGCGATCACTTGCAGTAATAAGGGGCATTATTTCCTTTGCTCCAAATTCACTTTGTAGTTTATCTAGTAACTGATCAATGCCAGTCTTTATAGTTGTAGTTGTCATAATTATTGTCTCCTCCCATATGTAGATGAATCATGTGCAGACGCTCGCTATTTTACGTTTTTCAATATAAATGAGTGATAGCTTCACCTGTTTCGGTAGAGCCATCACTCATGGGTTAGTTGTCGGAAACAAAATGGGGCCGCGGGTAATCTTCGAGTAAAGAAGGTAGACGGTATCCCGTTCGCTTCCACTCTCAACCCCCGAAGAAAGTGTTGCTTGACGATGAAAGGCAGGTCTCCTGGCTAGCGCTTCAATCTACCCACCTAGCCTTCCCATGGAGTTTTCCACAGTGGCTCATACGGCGGTCGTCGGCGCTTACAGTTGCGGGGGCAGCTCCGGTTTTTCCGGATTCCCTTTTAAACCAATATCGGTACCATTCTATCGTTCAATACTATATGTTGTGTCTGTTTCTCTCTGTATACCCTAACATGTTGTGTTCTAGACGTAAATAGGTAGAAAATCCGCTTGTTCGACAATCAACAGCTTATCCACATATCCACAGTCATTCTCCCTAGTCGCTTTGACCGCCATCATCGTCATTGTTGCAGATGACGTGAAAGTTATGAACAGTTTTTTAAAATCTATTTTTTTTTTGCATAATGCCTCTCTGATAGATCAAGCAGATCTCCCATGTCGTTTAATACTATATAATATGTTCTACACAGAAACAGGAACACACTTCCAAACTATTCTAAACCATTAGTAATATCTGTCTTTTAGTTGACACTTAACCCTTCATTTGTTACATTCAATTACAATATCTGTGATGAAGAGAGTAGCAATCGATTCTATTTCAGCGAACTGGGGGCGGTGGGAGCCCAGTGAAGAATGCTTGTGAACCGCACTTCGGAGATGCTTTTCTGAAAGTTTTAGGAAAAGCCGGTGTCTCGCCGTTATGAGGAAGTGGCCCCTATACGGGCAATTTGAGTGGTACCGCGGAAGTAAGCTTTCGTCTCATTAATTTGAGATGAGGGCTTTTTTTACGTTTTTTTATGCCATCAACCAAAAGGAGAGTTGACAATGAAAATGGATATCTTGCAAGTACTGCAACAATTTAGTTCGATTCCATTGAATGAAAACATGCTTGAAAGGCCTGTCCATGCTCATTTAGGCGATTTGGCTCTACCATGCTTCCCGTTCGCAAAAGAACTTAGAAAATCACCTGTTGTTATTGCCGATGAAATTGCCCTGGCAATCAATCACCCGCTGATCCATAAAGCAGAAGCCGTCAACGGGTATGTGAATATCTTTCTGAACCGTTCTACGATTACCAGTGCCCTACTGCAAAAAATTCTAGATCAATCCGCATCCTATGGTTCATCAAATGAAGGTAATAACGGGATTGTCACCATCGATTTGTCTTCCCCCAATATTGCAAAACCGTTTTCCATGGGGCATCTACGCTCCACTGTCATCGGGAATTCAATTGCACTATTACTTGAAAAGAATGGTTTCAAGACAGTGAAAATCAATTACATCGGCGATTGGGGTACGCAGTTCGGCAAGTTGCTGACAGCCTACCAGAAATGGGGCGACGAACAAGAAGTGCAGCAAGCACCAATCCAGACGCTGTTAAAGCTGTACATCCGTTTCCACGAAGAAGCGGAGCATAACGACTTCCTGAACGACGAAGGCAGAGCGGCATTCAAAGCCCTGGAAGACGGTGATACTGAAGCGCTAGCATTATGGAAGTGGTTCAAAACCGAATCCCTCAAGGAATTTCAACGCATTTATGATTTGCTGGGTATTACCTTTGATTCCTATAACGGCGAGGCCTACTACAATGACAAGATGGAACCAATCGTTAAAGAGTTGGCGGATAAAGGACTTTTAAAAGAATCGAATGGCGCACTTGTCGTTGAACTCGATGAAGATATGCCGCCTTGTTTGATTATGAAGTCAGATGGAGCAACATTATATGCCACACGCGATTTAACCGCTGCAATCAATAGAAAAGAAACCTATGATTTCGTGAAATCCCTCTACGTCGTTGGGAATGAACAAAGTCTCCACTTCACGCAATTCAAGCGAGTACTCAGTAAAATGGGCTACGAATGGGCAGACGATATCCAACACATTCCTTTCGGTCTTATATTGAAAGCTGGAAAAAAGATGTCGACCCGCAAAGGAAAAATCGTCTTATTGGAACAAGTTCTGAATGAGGCGATTTCGCTTGCACAGACAACAATCGAAACGAAGAATCCAAACTTGACTAATAAAGCAGAGGTTGCTGAAGCAATCGGTGTTGGAGCCATCATTTTCGGTGATCTGAAGCAGCACCGCAAACACGACATCGAATTCAACTTAGAAACAATGCTCCAGACTGAAGGGTAAACCGGTCCTTACGTCCAATATGCTCACGCACGGGCCAAATCAGTGTTAAGGAAAGCTGGCGACATACAGCCGTATAGCGTGGATGAAGTAAATGATTTCGAATGGGAAATCATCCGAGCATTGGAAGAGTTCCCACAGACAGTCAAGCGCGCTGCGGATGACTTAGACCCTTCCGTTATAGCAAAGTACGCAATCGACCTTGCTCAAACATTCAGCTCATTTTATGGTAATGTCAAAGTGCTTTCAGATGCAGATCACCTGTCGTACAGAATTGCGCTGATCACAAGTACCGCGATTGTCTTGAAAGAGGCTCTGAGATTATTAGGTATGAAGGCACCTGAGGAGATGTAATTGGTGTTATTTTCAGCGCATAAAAAAACTTACAACAATTAATTTCCGAAGCACTGAAGAAACAATGCCACAAAAATGAAGCCCTCATCTTATTCATTTAAGACGAGGGCCTTTTTTATGCGGGGCAATGAAAAACAATGTCTTACAAATTTTGTCGAATAGCAACATGTTCATGTATAGGTTCGCGCTTTGATGTTGCCCTGTTTTCAGTTCTCGACTGATGATTGTTCTAGGGCATAGCGGTTCTTCATAAATGGTAGCCCTAAGTGGCCCCGTAACGTATCAGCTTCATATTCCAAACGGAAAATCCCTCTTTCTTGAAGAATCGGTACGACTTTCTCTACAAAATCGGTCAATCCGCTAGGCAAATTGGCAATGAGCATGAAACCATCTACTCCCCGCTTGTCGTACCATTCTTGAATAAGGTTTGCCACGTTCTCCGGCGTCCCGATGAACGGCGTACGCGGTGTAGCTTCCCGAAGTGCAACTTGGCGAAGCGTCAAGTTTTGTTCGCACGCCTCTCTTTTAATACGATCTGTATCACTTTGAAAACTATTTTCCCCTAAACCGTCTAGATTTGGAAACGGCTGATCGAGTGGATAGTGCGAGAAATCATGATGTTCAAAAAGCCTGCCTAAAAAAGCAAGTGCTTGGTCAATCGTCACTAAATTAGCCAGCTCTTCGTATTTGCTTTCAGCCTCTTCGCTTGTATCGCCAATAATCGGACTGATTCCTTGCAAAACGATAAGATCATCTGGATTTCGACCAAGCCTAGCTGCCCTACTTTTCACATCACGGTAGTAATCCTGCGCCTCTTCCAGCGACGTCATAATCGCAAAAACAGCATCCGCCTCCTTCGCTGAAAATGCTTTCCCATCCTCTGAAGAACCTGCCTGAAAAATAACGGGTTGACCTTGTTTTGACCGACTAATGTTCAATGGTCCTTGCACAGAAAAAAATTCACCTTGATGGTTCAGACGATGTAATTTATTGGGGTCAAAAAACGAACCCTTCTCTTTATCACGAATAAAAGCATCATCTTCCCATGAATCCCATAGCCCTTTCATCACTTCTACGAACTCCGACGCCATCCGATACCGATTTAGATGCTCCGGATGTTCTTCAATGCTTTTGCTGAAATTTAAAGCCGTTTTTTCAAGCCCAGTCGTCACAGCATTCCACCCTGCCCGTCCCCCACTGATCAGGTCGAGTGAAGCAATTTGACGCGCTGCTGAAAACGGTTCGCTATAAGTCGTCGACAATGTGCTAACCAATCCTATTTTCGATGTAATCGCGGCAAGTGCAGAAAGAACCGTCAGCGGCTCAAATCGGTTCAAATAATGTGGATTGGATTTTTCAGTAATGAATAAAGCATCAGCGATGAACACAAAATCAAATTTCCCTTGTTCAGATACTTGTGCCTGCTGTTTATAAAAATCAAAACTCACACTGGCATTAGATGGAATATCAGGATGCCTCCAGTCCGAAATCTTTTCTCCAACACCATGGATCATCGTTCCTAGCTTTAGTTGTCTTCGTGCTGCCATCTATCTCTCTCCAATCCATTATTTTATTTGAAATGAAACGTCCCTTTTCAATTCCTCGAGAAAACGATATACACTCTTTACTTTTTATCATCTCATTAGTCTTGTCTAGTGACGAAATACTAACCAACAAAAAACAAACATGAATCTACTTATTCACGTTTGTTTTTTTATATGAAAGTTTAAAGAGCCGCAACATTGTACGGTGCCAATTCCCAATCAACGTTATATGACAGCATCCAACAATCCGTATTTTTTTTTGAAGCGTTGTAATATTTTTATCCAACTTGCGCCAAATACAACAAGGAAGAATACGTTCGATAATCCATGTGCGAGGTCGAAATAAATGCTAGCAACATAAATCCCAACAAATAAGTCCCATGTGAAATTCTCGAGGTTACTCACGATCATCCATATATTCATGAACCAGCCAAATAAATAGCCCCATAGGAAACCGAACAAACACTTACCCCATATTTTCCCCATCCACCATGTATTGCGCAGCAAGCCTGCACTCATACCCATCATGCCCCACGCATACATTTGCCATGGCGTCCATGGACCTTGTCCGAGAAAAATATTGGAGACGACTGCAGCGACCGCCCCAACGATGAAGCCCGATTCTGCTCCAAAAACAAGACCTACCATAATAATGACGAACGACGTTGGCTGAACACTTGGTAAGCCTGCAAAAGGAACACGACTTACAGCAGCAATCGCCGCCAACATCGCTAATAGTACGATTTCTCGCACCGCTATTTCCCTGATTTCAAAACGGGCAAAGAACGGAAGCATAATGCACCCAATGATGACAAAGCTTACTAGTAGATAGGCATTATATTTAAAAAATGCGATGGATACGACTAACAAGACAAGGATGATAATTGAAACGACTGTTAAGTAACTACGGGAACGGGCCATGTCGCCAGCGCCTCCTCTAACGTAAGTACTTCACGTACATTACTCAATCGTGTCGCACGATTAATTGCTGTCGTATAAAAGTAGTTTCCTTTAAATAATTGTTCCGGCGTCCCATCGACTGTTATTTCCCCGTCGAACATCATCGCGCATCTTTGCGCATTTTGAGCGGCGAATTCAATATCATGCGTAACCATCATAATTGTCAAACCTTCTTTGTGAAGCCTCGACAATACTTCTGAAAATCGTTCTTTTGAGATGGGATCTAGCCCTTTCGTTGGTTCGTCGATGAACAACATGTCAGGTTTTCCAATTAACATACACGCAAGTGCTGCTTTTTGTACTTCCCCACCCGAGCAATCATACGGATGGCGGTCGCGCAAATGAGCGATATCAAATACATGTAATAGTTCCGTAATTATAGCTTTCCCACTGTCAATCCTATGACGAGTCACAGCTTCTTGCATTTCTTTTTCTATCGTGTCATGCAAAAAGTAGGTTCGGGGATTTTGCGGCAAATAAGCTATTTTTTCATAGAGTTCTTTTCCTTTCAACTTGCTGGTGTCTTTTCCTTCGTAGCGGGCTGTTCCCCTCTGAGGTTTAATGCTCCCGATACAAGCTTTTAGTGCAGTCGTTTTTCCCGAGCCATTTCCACCAACTAACGCAAAAAATTCTCCCTTGCTAATATGTAAGGATAGGCTTTTTAAAATCATCGGCCCCTTTTTTTCATACTGAAAATAGACATCCTTTACGGCTACTAACTGAGCGTTTGGTAAGGACTCCACCGCCGGTCTTACAACAGGGTCTTCGCTAACTAATTTCGGCATCTTCGCAATCCAACCTTTACTCTCCTTCACGGACAAAGGAATGTCCTTGCATTCAAGGGAAGTTTCAAGTTCCATGTAAAGCCTTGATAGTGACGGTATAAAAGGAATAAATCGCTCATCTTTCTGCAGATAAAGGTCATTAATGACCTCTTTACTACTTCCCGTATAATTAATTTCACCACTGTCCATCATAATTATTCTGTCTGCAACTCCAAACAGTTCTTCCAGACGGTGCTCGACAAGAATAATCGTAATACCCATTTCTTTGTTTAACCTTTCGAGCATACTAATCAAATCTTTCGCGGCAATTGGATCGAGTTGAGAAGTCGGTTCATCTAGTAGAAGCACTTTGGGTTTCATCAATAGGACGGATAGTAGATTCAACATTTGTTTTTGTCCACCGGATAGTTCAGACGGTTTTAATCGTAATAATCCTTCCATCCCGAAAAAGTGGACCATCTCAGCAACTCGTTTCCGCATTTCAAAGTTCGAATAACCCAGATTTTCCAACCCAAAAACAATTTCCTGCATTACTTCATCCATAATAATTTGGTTATCGGGATCTTGAAAAACGAGGCCAATTTGTTCAATTAACGTCCGTTCATCGCATTCTTCTAAGCGTTTACCCACATAAAATATATCTCCAGTCCTATTCCCAACAGGAGCAAGCTCTTTCTTTAACAAGCGCAATAAAGTTGTTTTTCCACAACCGGTTGGTCCACATAATACGATAAATTCACCTTCTGTCACAGTAAGGTTTATATTTTTCAGCACTTTCCAAGTCGTATCCGGGAATCCAAAAGACATATTCTTCACATTGAAAACTTCCACTTCACTTGTTCTCTCCCTTCAACGAGCAATGGAAATGACATTAATAAAGTCATGCAGACAAGCATAACCCAGTCGAATAAATAGAATTGAAGCGTACCAAGTTCAGGATAAATAATGATTTTTCCGTACCCGAATATTCCACCCGCGATACAAACACTAAAAAGTAACATTAACGTTAGTAGCCATCCCTTATCGCGCTTATCCATTTTATACGGTACATAGGGGCTTCTTTTCCCGATTCCATATCCCCTTGCTTTCATTGAATCCGCTGTTTCAATTGCTTCTTCCAACGACCAGGTCAACAGAATTTGCAACATCACCATTGCACTTTTTGCTCTTTCCCGGATTGTCCCAGATGCAATCGTCATCCCTCTGATTCGCTGCACATCGTTTATTTCATCGAATCTTCTTTTTAATAGCGGTACAAAACGAATGACCAACATTGTTAAAAAAGCGGTCTTCGGCAAAAATTTAGAAAACACAAATAAAAATTTATTGCCATTTAAAATAAGGTTAAATGATATGAACATCAGCAATATAATAACTAATGACAACGCCATAACGATACCGTACATCGTCGCCTCAAGCGTTACTTGCTTTCCACGAAAATAGAAAAAAATAGTAGTTCCTCTTGAATTCAAAAATGGATTTACTAAAATAATGATGGTGCTCATCCCAATGAGCATTGGAATCCATTTTTTAAGCGCCTTTCCCTTGTCATGCGTACTGTTAACGCCTATTAACACTAAACAGGCGACAAGTAAAAACAGTGGATGATTGAAATACATCGCTAAAACCCCGACACAAACGTAGTAGAAAAATAGTACGAATGGGTGGTAGCCACGAAAGCCATTTTCCATGCATGTACACCGTCTTTCATGTAGTTAAACGATTGTAATATATTAAGCGTAAAGCCGACCCAATGTGTTTGATGAACACATTGGGTCGGCTTTCCTTAAGCAAAGTTATCGACGGAACGGCTTCAAATCAGCATTTAAGTCTACACCAAGATTCGTTGTATAAAGCCATTCAACCCGATCACCAGCTAGTAGCGATACAGCCCCAGCACCTCGGTCAGGAAAGATTCCGTTGACGCGGTACATCCAGCCGCTCCCTTGACCACGGTCAAATTCGTATACATTGCCCATGCCTTCTACGTAGGCAGTGGCACCTTGGCCACCCCTGTAATCCATTTGAATCTTCTTTTCTTTTGTAATGGCTATTAAAGCCTTAAGAACCGTGTCACCATCAATGATTTTCATCTCTGTTGCTGGTAACGGAGCTTCGCTGGACGAGATTACAATTGAGTAGGTAATCGTGCTCGCCTGTGTTTCCGGTTGTTCTTCTTTTTCAGCAGGTTTTTTTGTTGGCGTTTCAACAGGCTTGGAAGGCGTCGGTTGAGAAGGTACCGGTTTAGTTACGACCGGTTCCTTCTTATTGTCCACAACTGGTTTAGAGAGTTGCTTTTCTCCCGCATCGCCGCCGGATTCCGTCGGTTTATTTTTTGCGTTGTCATTTGGCGTTATTTTATCTTGTTTCTGCTCATTTTTATTCGTAGTAGGCTGCGTCTCTTTCTCGACTGTTGCAACCGGTTTTATGGGTTCAACTTGTATGTCTTCCAGTTTGTTGTCTAGTTCGTCTTCAGTCGAATCTACTACTGCCAATTCGGATGGTTCTTCCTTGTCGTCTAACTGTCCTTCATCTGTTACCTCTTCCTGCTCAATTACCTTTTTCTCCAACCCCGTTGGCTTCTGCAATGACGTTCCGCACGCACTTAAAACGAACATCATAACGAAAGCTACTAATAGGGAAACAAACGACTTGATAGTAGATTTCAAATATAGTCCCCCTTTCACTTTAATATTTGATACGGAATTGCTTTATAAGGTTGAAATGGACTAGCTATATATGTTGATATCAAGAACCCCATTGAATTCGCTACGGCGCTAAGGGGTGCCTCCCGCCCTATGCCAGGTAGCTTCGCCACCAGTCTTAGGGCTTCGGCTACCCCTTTTAAGGCACCTTCGCTCCGTTAATATAGCTATTCTATTTCCTATTTCACTAACCCATACTTGTTATTATTATTTAGCTACAGTGTTCATTGCTCGGGATAAAAATACGGCAAAATGCGCACGTGAAACGGACCCTTTTGGATCAAACTGTCCATTCCCATTACCCAAGGTAATTCCATTTTGATATAAAATTTCTACATCTTTTCGATGAGCGTTTGATACACGGCCTAGATCTGTTAATTTCACTTCCGCGTTTGTCCCTTTTAAATCAAAGGCACGAACAAGAACGGATGCCATTTGTTCACGTGTCAATTCGTCTGCAGCACCAAAAGTCGTTCCATTACCTTTGAAGATACCTGCTGCTTTTGTAGCATGCGCAGCTTCAAAGTAAGAACTAGATTTAGATACGTCTTTAAAACCAACAGGAGATTTTGGAATATCTAACTTAAGTGCTCTAGTAAATAGGATGGCCGCTTGTCCACGAATTAATTTTTGGTTAGGCTTGAATGTGCCATCCGGATAGCCATTTATTACCCCTGCTTCAACCAGTTTGTAAATTTCTTCTTGCCCAAATGAGTGTTTCGTTACATCTGAAAAAGAAATTGCTGGTTTTTTGTCGATAGCATCTGTCATATCGTAAAGGCTGTTTATACGGTTTTCGAAGCGATTGTAGGCACTAAAAGCCATTAATCCCTGTTGAGTCGCCATGTAGTCGCTTTTACCACCTTTTGTATGCGAGATACCGCCATCTGTATTGATAAATGATAGAAGGGCTGTAAGTAAATCGCCTTTTTCCTTTTTAAACCGTTTGTCATTCGAATCGATTCCAAGACTTGACAGAGCGATGATCACTTGTGAAATACTTTCACTGTTCTCCGAGCCTGCCGATTGGAACCCGCCATTTGTCTGCTGTTGTTCGGATAGCCATGTTACAGCCTTATCCGTTGCCGTTTTGGCTTCTTTTATCTTTTGATAATTTGGATTTGCTAACGCTTGAAGTGCCATAGCAGTCATATCAATATCACTAGCGGCCCCTTCAGCCAACGGGAAGCCACCATCACTTTTTTGCTGTTCAAGAAGCCATGTCAATAGCTTTTCTCTTGTCCAGAGTGCATTGTTAGGAACTTCATAATTATTCGCGTCCATAGCTAACAAGGCGAAAATCACACCGTTTGTACCTTGGGTTGTCATGCGTTCATTGTTATAGATTTTCTCTATGAAGTTATAACCTGCAACATTTCTTGGGTCTTTCCCAATTGCCGTTACTGCTAACGCCATACGTTCATAGTCTGTGACTTTCCTAAAGTTTCCTTTCTCTTCTTTCACATAGTTCTCGAATGCTTTGTAGTAAGTGCTCGGAACTTCTTGGTTTGACCTTGCTAATCCGAGTACATCCCAATCAATAAAATGATCATAGTTTGAAAAATTCCGGTTTTTGTTGATCCAATTTGCTGCATCACTAATTGATTTTTTCGTTATGACCTGGCCTGTATCTTGATTTCCATCCGAACCTTGTCCTCCACCAGGAACATAACTGTCTCCGATATCTTCACCAAGATTTTTTGTATACTGCCAACGGAGAGTATCACCATCTTTCAAGAAATAGGTTCCAGCACTATGATTCGGGAAGACACCGTTAACCGAATACATCCATCCACTTAAAGGACCACCATCAAACTCTGCCAAACCGTCTATCGCTTGTACATAAAGTTCCGCCCCTGAACCAATAGATTTAATGCTAACTCCTTTTTGATCCGCCACTCTCTTCAATAAAGTAAACGCTGTATCCCCGCTCTGGAGCGTTTCTTTCATTGATGTGATGATATCGCCCTGACCCATAGAGCGCTTTTCAACGGATAGAGTAACTGCTATTTCTGATGGTGGAACACCACCACCGCCAGTACCCGGGTTTTCAGTCTTACTGTCTTCTGCTTGGAATGTTAGGAACTGTGTAAAATGCTTCGTTTTAATGACGAGGTCATTGCCAACTTTGTATGAATACACCTCATCTGTAGCATTTTCTACCTCGGCAGCCGAATACTTTTTGATTAATTCAAAGACCCCGTCAGAATCAATGAAACCGGCTTCGTTTTCCCCTTGATTTTTAAGTGTCATAGTTACATATTGATTGAACTCAATTCTTTCATCTCCGCCCACTTTGATGTGGACACCAACATTTGATACTTTTTTATCTTTCAGTTTCGACTCAATTTTTGCTTTATCATCATCGCTCGTAATTTGAACAGTTGGCATTTGAATTTTTTTGTCCCATGTATTCGTTAGGACACCCGTACTTTTCGGAATTTCTAATACTGTATGACCTCGTTCAGCAGTAATTTCTGGCAACTCTTGAGCGTCCAGTTTTCCAAAGTCCAATACAACAGGTTCAGAAGTGTTTTCCTTCCACTTTTTATCTAAAACGAATGAATCACTTGACGTTATTTGTATAACTCCGGTATCTGGCTCAGACTGCTTTGGTTCAGCAATCCGTTGCCACACCGATTTACCTGTTTGGATATCTAGTAGGGCAATGAGCGCTTGCTCCGTTGCCATCATATTTCCAGCTTTATCTGTTAATTTAAATTTAAAGGACCCGTCTACATGCTCAAAACGCTTATATGAATCAACAACTGTTTTCTCGCCTACGATCCATTCTTTTGAAAGTAGATTTTCGCCAATTGCCGTAAGTCCTGAAACCGAGGTAGAAAGACTATTAGAATTGTCCCCTGTTCCCCATGTACCCGATGAGTTAAACCCGGCTGTATCCAGTTGTCTTTCTTTTAATACTTTTTTTGCACGTTCAATTGCTGCATCAACGGCGCTATCTCCTTGATAGTTTGCTAGGGCAAGCAAAACCATTCCAGTTACGTCTGTATCAGATTCATTACCAAAAAGTGCAAATCCACCATCGATTTTTTGTGAATCCAATACATACTTTAACGCCTGTTGTTTTTTCTCTTCTTTCCACAATCCGACGTCATGCCCCTGTTTTTCACCAGCATCCAAGGCAAGCATCGCCCATACATGCTTGTTAATACCTCCGATTGCACCGTTTGCTGCTTGCTGTTTAGCTAATTCAGCATATAAATTTCTGTTCGTTTCCCACGCATCGGAAGGGTCTTCCCCCATTGCCAACAATCCGAAAATGTACCGGATATGTTCTGTATCGTAAGTATTTTCATTTAACTTTGGATCTATCGATTTCCAAGACGGTAGTTTCCACGTACCATCCGTCAGATTTTCGCCAGCTCCCCATAGGGCCATGATTCCCCACCATGAAGAAAGTTCTGTATCCCTTGTTTTATAAAACTGGACTGTGTTACTTATCATTTCCCTTAGTGTTTCTTCTGTCGCGGGAACTACCGCTTCTTTCGTGACTTGAATTGAAATTTCGTCACTGTCCTGGTTGCCATCCAGCGCTTTAACCAACGCAACAACGGAAATCACGCCCGTTTTTGCAGTCCCCTTGAAAGTGATTGTCACTTCTTGGTCAGTTTCTTTCTTAATCGAAACGATTTCCAGACCCGTGTCGTTTCCTTTGAAAGCCCAATTTGCCTTGTTCGTAACATCTGCACCAAATGTGTCGCCAACAAGCCTCACGGTAGCGGTCGGGTTTACTGCACCGCCTTCAATTTTTGAATCAGAGGCAATACTTGCCCAACGGCTGTAGTAGAACTTAAGATTATCGCCTTCTCTAAGTTCGTAAGCATCCGCCCCTATCTCAAGGATTTCATCATTAACGGAATACATCCATCCATCCCATCCGCCAAGGCTTCCGGCCGATTCACCATTGATACTTTTAACGTACATGCCCCATTGACTAATTTCTAGTTCGTAATCAATAGTTGCTGTATCCAGCGCTTGCTTCAAAGCATCTAGAGCGGTTTGTTTCTCTATTGCTTTGACTTTATTGTTCGAATGAATTTCACTATTTTTTCCAATTACATGTACTTGTACTGTGATATCCGATTCCCCAGTTTGGTCCTGGTCAGATATTTCTATTTTTGCAATCCGTTGCCAAACCGATTTCCCTGTTTGGATATCTGTTAATGCGATGAGCGATTGCTCCGTTGCCATAAGATTTGGCGCCGGGTTCTTACCTAGATAGGTAAACGAACCGTTCTCAAGTTGAAAACGTTGCAATGCGTCTAACGGAGTTTGACCATTTTTCGTCCATTCCCCAGAAAGCGGATCTTCGCCGATTGCAACAAGTCCAGAAATGACCGTCGCAATGCTGTTTGAGTTTTCCGACCCATATGAAGCCCATCCACCTTGGTCGAGCTGCTTTTCTTTCAATACCGCTTTTGCACGCTCAATTGCTGTAGCTACAGCACTTTCGTCTTGGTAATTTGATAATGCAAGCAATGCCATTCCTGTCATGTCGGGGTCCATAGTACTTCCACCGAACGCAAATCCACCATCCGTCTTCTGTTGACTAAGCAAATAACGTAAAGCCTTTTCCTTTGCTTCTTTGTTCCATTGACCTACATCTAGATCCAGTTTTTCACCTGTATCTAGAGCTAGGATTGCCCACATATGTTTATTTACTGCACCAATTGCACCATTTTCACCTTGTTGTGCAGCTAGTTCCCCGAAAAGATTCCGTTTTGTTTCCCAAAGGTTCGAAGGATCCTGACCCATAGCCAAAGAACTAAATATATGGCGAATATGTTCAGTTCCCGTTTCTTTAGGATTCAATCCAGGATCTACGGCACTCCAATCAAAGTAATTCCATGTTCCTTTTTCGACATTTTCACCAGCCCCCCAAAGGGCTACGATTGATGTCCAACCAATTTTAGTTACACTAGACTTATAGTAATCCGAAGTCTTCTGCACCATCTTTGTTACAGTGTTTGTAGCAGTATCCGCTGATATTTCAATTTGACTTGTAACATCCTCTGTTACTTCAGCGGGTGGTGCTTGATTTTTATCTTGTTCCTCCAATAAATTTCCTTCTTGGTCTATGGACGTGTTTTCATTTTCCGTCCCACTAGTCTCATTTGCGATAAATAACGGTTGATTTTCAAATTGTTCCTTGTCACCGTCAACACCAACCGCCCCTACAATCGGCGTGAACATTGACAACACCAGTAACAAACTCATAATGGTTGCAAAGCCTTTTTTCATCTTATTTCGTACTTCACTCAACTGATTTTCCCCCTTGTTAAACTATTAGTAGCCACCATTGCTCATTAACAACCGCATTTATAAATCGGCTGGTTTGTACACTTGAATCCCTTCACAAAGTCCTCCTTTATTCCACCAAACAAAAAAGCCCCCACCTCCAGAAAAAGAGGTGAGAGCCTATGTATCTATTAAAAATAAATGTATAAATCCAACGATACACAATGCTACCTTTTTCCCGGAAGGTGTAACGCATGTATACTTTGGCAAGTCTCCTGACTTATGGGGTTGAATCGTTTCTTCCACCTTCCCAGTTTTTACACCAGTGGCTATATAGAAGTCACTTCCCAATTACAGTGGCCGGACCGTTCAGGATTCTCACCTGATTCCTTATTAATCTTTGCCTTCAAGCAAAGAACCAAAATATATACTATTCAGTTTTCTGAAATCTTATCTATTATAGAATAATTGGTAATAAAGTGCAATACCTGCAGATAGTTATCAATTTGATACCTAAATAAATAGACATATAGAGTCTGATTGAATTCGCAAAAACGGACAGGTAATTCATATAACTCATAACTTCATACACCTAGCTTTCTACAAATCAACTCTGAATGTGCTATACTAAGTGAGCAAGACATTGCTCCAGACGTCGTTAGGAGCACGATGGGTCTTCTTTTTTTTAACCATTATTCATTTTTTTATCTATTATTTAAAAGGAAATTCGTTGTAAAAAAAACATAGGAGGTACACATGCTTAAATTTGAAAATGTTAGCAAAGTGTTTGATGGCGGATTCCAAGCAGTGAAATCTGTCAGTTTCGATATTCCAAAAGGTGAGTTTCTTGTGCTCATCGGACCAAGTGGTTCAGGTAAATCGACAACAATGAAAATGATTAACAGGATGGAACCCCACACAAGCGGGAAAATAACAATTAATGGTAAGGACACCAACTCTTACAACGCCTCTGAATTACGCCGGAATATCGGGTATGTCATTCAACAAATTGGACTTTTCCCCCACTATACAATCGAAAAAAACATTGCGATTGTACCCCAACTTAAGGGTTGGAATGACAAAGAAATTAAGGCTCGCGTCAATGAACTTCTCGAATTGGTCGGTCTTGATCCTGAAGTTTATGCAACTCGTTATCCAAAGGAACTTTCGGGTGGCCAACAACAGCGTGTCGGTATCGCAAGAGCACTCGCAGCAGATCCAGATGTTATTTTGATGGATGAACCTTTCAGCGCACTCGATCCACTTACACGAGAACAACTGCAAAACGAACTGCTTTCATTACACAAAAAGTTAGAAAAGACGATTGTTTTCGTTACACATGATATGGATGAAGCGCTAAAAATGGGCGATCGCATCGCCATCATGAAAGACGGCAAACTACTACAGTTGGACACCCCAGAAAAATTACTTCACGAACCAGCCCACGGCTTTGTAGAGGAGTTCATAGGGAAACATCGGATTATCCAAAACCCTGAACTTATGCCCGTTATCGATATTATGTCAGAATCGGTTATTACCACTACCCCTAAATGGTCTCCGGAGAAAGCGCTCACGCTTATCCGCCAACGAAAAATTACGAACTTGATTGTTGTCGACGACGACAAAAAATTGATTGGAATCGTTTCTGCATATGATTTGATTAAGAAACTGGATACTATTAAAACAATTGAAGAAATTATGATGTCCCGAGAGCCATTCCTTTACGATACTGCAACAGCTAAAGACGCTATTGTCATGATGGATGAAGCACCTTACGGCATTATCCCAATTGTTGATAAAACTCAGAAATTATTAGGCGTAGTTACACGAGGTTCACTGTTATCCGCCATGTCCAGCCAGTGGACAGAAACGGAGGAAATCTAATGAATAACTTAACGATTTGGCAACAACTTGCTCAACAATTTCAAATGCGATGGAAAGAAGTTCTTGAAGCGACATCCGTCCATATTCAACTTGTCTTTTTCTCAATGCTTATCGCGATTGTTCTTGGCATTGGTCTTGGTATTCTTATTACACGCGTTCCGAAGCTCACGACAATCGTGCTTGGCGGCGCGGGCGTCATGCAGACAATTCCAAGTCTTGCATTGCTCGGTTTCATGATCCCGATTTTCGGAATCGGTGTAAAAACAGCAATTGCTGCGCTATTCCTCTATTCTTTGCTACCAATTATTCGAAACACGTACACAGGTATTAAAGACGTAGACAAAGCAACGACCGAGGCAGCAAAAGGTATGGGTATGACGAGCATGCAGGTCCTGTTTAAAGTAGAGCTACCGCTTGCGATTCCCGTCATTATGGCCGGTATCCGTACAGCGGCAGTTATTAACGTCGGTACAGCAACACTTGCGGCCTTTATCGGGGCAGGTGGGCTCGGCGATTTCATCTTCCTAGGAATTACTCGTGGAATTGATGGTTTGATTTTACTTGGGGCAATTCCGGCAGCAATCCTTGCGATTATCCTAGAAACACTCTTCAGTGGGATTGAACGCTGGACAACGCCGAAAGGATTGAAGTAAGCATGAAAAAGAAATTACTCGTTCTTATCTCGACAGTACTTGTCGCGAGTATGTTATCGGGCTGTATTTTCATCGAAAAAGATTCACTAATACTTGGCTCACGGAACAATACGGAAAGTATAATATTGTCGCACGTCATGGGGCAATTGATAGAAGATAAAACGGGTATTGAAGTCATTTACAAAGAAAATCTTGGTGGCTCAAACGTCGTTTGGAACGCAATGTTAAATGGCCTGATTGACGTTATACCCGACTATACTGGAACAATCGTCGTCAACTATTACCATGAAGATCCCGGCACAGCCGAAGAAACATTGGAAGCTACGAAACGACTCGTTGATGCTGACGGCATGATTGCGTTCAATACGTTTGGTTTCAACAATACGTATACACTTGCTCTGGATGAATCAAGAGCCGAAGAACTCGGTGTTGTGACATTCAGTGACTTCGCCAAAGTTTCGGAGGACTTCATACTAGGTGCCGTCTTCGAATTCATCGACCGTCCGGATGGATTGCCAGGCTTCCAGAAAGAATACGGACTGAAATTCAAAGACGTTAAAGGGATGGACCACGGTATCATGTACCGTTCCATTGGTGCCAAAGAAGTGGATGTTATCAACTCATATACGACAGACGGTCAGTTGCAAGATTACGATTTGCGTGTGCTAGAGGATGATAAGTCCTATTTCCCACCGTACCACGCACTTCCGATTGTCCGGAAAGAAACACTAGTGGAGTACCCTGAAATTGAAGAGGTACTCATTATGTTAGAAGGAATGATTAATGAAGAAGCGATGCAGAAGATGAACGCGAAAGTCGACAATGACGGTATGATGGTTGAAAAAGTAGCGGAAGACTTCCTTATCGAATCAGGGTTAATTGAAAAAAATAAATATGGAAACGCACCTCTTGTTGGTAAAGAGGTGCATTTTTTGTTTATGATTTCATTAGGACCTTACTTTCGAGTCACATCTACCGACACTTCGCGTGCAAATTAATGGTTTTTCCAGAATCGGTAGTGTGTTCCGAAAAATCACGTCCCTTTATAGGAGCCAATTCCTTAAAATATGTTAATCTTAATAGTATGTTTTGGCGTAAAGATAGTTAACAACATAAAATAGTTATCTATAGGGGGATATGAATTTTCATGAAAGTATTAAAAGCAATTCTAGAAGATGCACAATCGATTTTAGACATTCAAAAAGTAGCTTATTTGAGCGAAGCTGAAGCGTATAATAACTATCAAATCGCCCCGCTCTTGGAAACACTTGATGAGACAAGAAAAGATTTTGGGGAAAAGACCGTTTTAAAAGCTGTCTTAAACGGTAAAATAGTTGGTTCTGTCAGGGGATATGAAGAAAAGGGTACCTGTTATGTCCAAAGATTAATGGTTCACCCCGATCATCAAAAAAAGGGTATCGGCAAAAGCTTAATGCTGGAACTCGAAGAATACTTCCCCACCTGTGACCGCTTTGACCTGTATACTGGCGCATTAAGCACAGGTAATATTCGTCTGTATAAGTCCCTTGGCTATGAACAATATAAGATAGAAATGATCCGTGAAAATATTGAATTTGCTTTTCTTGAAAAAGTAAATAAAGTAACGGTGCCCATTTCTCAGAACGAAATCGGTGCCGAGTAGTAATGGAGGAAATCTAAATGAAAATAACACCAATCGGTATTTGGGGTGGATACCCAAAAGCAAATAGTGCCACATCATCCTTTTTAATCGAACATGATGGCTTTCATTGCCTCATTGATTGTGGCAGTGGCGTGCTCTCCTCATTGCAAAACTATTTACCTTTAGAAAAACTAGATGCCGTTGTTATTAGCCATTATCATGCGGACCATATTGCTGATGTCGGAAGTCTACAATTTAGCAGGATTATTAATTTTTATTTAGGCAATCAAGCTCGTCCATTACCAATTTACGGACATACGAAGGATCAAGAGAATTTTGAGAAACTCTCGTATAAAGATCAAACAGTGGGCATTGCAATTTCAGAAGATGATGTCGTTCAAATCGGTCCATTTAATGTGACTTTTTGCAGGACGGTACATCCCGTCTATTGCCTGGCAATGAAATTTAGTGTTGGTGGCCATTCCATCGTACTCACCGCAGATACAGAATGGCGGGATGAACTGATTGATTTCGCAAGCGGGGCGGATCTTTTAATTAGCGAGGCGAATTTATATGAAGAACATGTTGGCAAAGCGCCAGGACATATGGGCGGCAGTGAAGCTGGAAGACTGGCCCAACTAGCGGGAGCGAGACAGCTTGTGTTGACCCACTTGCCGTTGCACGGAAATATTGAAGAAATTCTTGAAGCGGCTGTGCAGAACTATAACGGCCCCGTAGAAATCGCCAAAGTAGGAAAAGTATATGAAACTTTTTAATAGGTAGAACCTGTTTCTAGCCTCCACACTCGTTCTTTCATAAGAAAATGGACTGTCCGATACTTCTTCGGAACAGTCCATTTTCTTGGTACTTTAATCGTTATCGTTATCATCGAGTTCTTTTTCAAACTTCAGCACTTTACCTGAAATCGCGTCGATGTCGAAATCGTATTCATATTTGCCGTCTTGAATTTCGATTTCATAGACTATACGTCCATCATCTTCATCCAATTTCACTTCCGTCACTGTACCTTTTACTTGTTTTAGTGCAATTTTGACAGCAGCTTTTTCTGTGATAAATTTACCATCAGCAACAATCACTTTATCGTCTGAATCATCGTTATCAAAGTCGTCATCGTCATTATCGTCTTTATCCGTGCGCAATATTTTACCTGTTTTCCCATCAATATCGAGATCATATTCAAATCCCTTTGATTTAACTTCAACCTCATAAATGTCACCTGACGCTTCACGATCCAATTCAATGCCAGTCACTGTTCCACCTACTGATTTTACAGCAATTGCTTTTGCTTCTTCCATCGTCACTAAACCTTTTGACGTCGCCGCGAAACTATGTCCTGCGTTCCCAGCCACTGCAACTCCACCTATTATAAGTACGCCAGCTAATGCTGGAATCATCATCCATTTCTTCATCTTGTATCTCCTCCTTTTGTTGTTACCTTCATATTACTCGGCGAACATGAGAGGACATTGTGAAGATTATTAGAATTTGATGAGAGATTAATCTTCGGCCCAGGAGACAGTCATTATTTTCCCTGAAATGGCATGGATTTGAAAGGTTGCCTCGCGATTATCTTTTGTATCTATTTCGATTAGGTAATAGCCTCCATCATCCGTCTTTACGTAAGAGAAGTCGTCTACTTCATCTACTATTTCACTTTTAATTTGCCCAAGCGCAATTTTAATTGCCTGTTCTTGCGTAATAAGTGCATTTTCACCCGTTGTTTCCTTCACAGTTTCAGAAATTATTATTCCGCCGATTGCATCAATGGTTAGATTTGTGAATTTCGGGTCTTTCTTCATTTTCACTTCGTAAACAGGGGTCTTCCCACTTGTATTCAATGAAATACGTTCAGCTATGCCACTATATTTCCCTGCAATAATTTCCTTTACCTTTGCTTCAGAAAGTATATTTGGGATCTCTTTCTTAACTTCACCAGTTTGAAACAGTGATAGTACGCTCCCCGTCGTCGCGTCGATTTCAGCAGAATAATCCGCTCCACCTCGCGTCATTTCAGCTTTATATACGCCCCCCGCTAGTGAAATTCGGTCAACGGTCCCGCCGTACATGCTTTCAAGCCGAGACCGGATATCATCAGCCTCAATTGGCTCTTTCTTGTTGATTAAACTTCCTATAAAAAATCCACCCACCGTTAGAATGATTAAAGTAAAAAGGGTCTGGATGAACCATGACTTTTTTAAAAAATGCATTGTAGTTGCCTCCTTTCGTTCATCATACGATGGAAACATTAAAAATCGATGAGAAGCTGGCTTTTCGGAATGATAATCCGGAAGGTTGTCCCCATTCCAACGATACTTTCTATTTTCAATTCAGCCCCAAGACCGTCTGCAAGTTCCTTTGCAATTGCAAGTCCGAGTCCTGTTCCGCCTGTTTTACGGTTTCGGTCTTCATGGACTCGGTAGAAACGATCGAAAAGATGTGGGAGGGCTTCTTCTGGGATACCATTTCCGTAATCGGTGACGGCGATGGAAATTGCGGTTTCAGTTTTGGATATTGTTGTTCTAATTTCCCGCTCGCTGTATTTTCGTGCATTATCGAGAAGAATAAATAGAAGTTGCCTAAGCTTGTCCGTATCTGTCATTGCGACCGCAGAACCATTCCCTTCATGAATGAAATTTCTTGTATATGCTTGGCGCATTGGCTGCAAGGTCTTTTCGACTAAGGCATTGATATCGGTTTCCACAAAGTTAAATGCGGCCTGTTCCTGGTTTCTTGCTAGATGGAGCATTTGCTCGATCATATCCTTCATCCGAATGGATTCACCCAGAATCGCCCCAACTGCCTCTTCCGCTACCGAACGATCATCAAACCCGCGGCGTGTTAGAAGGCGGGCGTAGCTTTCTACGACAGTGAGCGGTGTTTTTAATTCATGCGAGGCGTTGGAAACGAACTGTTCTTGTTTGTTATAGTTACTTTCAAGTTGCCCCATCATATCATTGAACTCGCGCCCCATCTGTGTCATTTCGTCTTTCCCTTCAGCCAAGACATCGATTTTTTCATACTTGCCTGTTTGTCGACTTTGGGACATCGTTTTAATGAGATTGTCGATTGGTTGAATTACAATTCGACCAAGCGCAATACTAGAAGCCGCTATTGGAATCATGGCAATTAGAGTCACCCCTAATAGGATGAGCATAAGCAAGCCTAAGGTATGTTTTACATCGCTCAGTAGTTGAATCATTTGTAGCTCTACCACTTTTCCGTCTGTCCATATGACTGGCACCTGCATTATTAGCACCGGTGTCCCTAAATAGTGGCCAATAAAGTATTGATCGCCTGGCAGTATTTCAGGACTGTAGTTCTCGATTCCTTCCGCCGATTGGACTGCAACTTTCACCTTGCCAGTTGGATCGACAATACGGACTACACCTTGCGGCGGAATGTAGGCGCGGAGCACTGTCGCTGGATCGGTTTGTCCGGTCATTCGGCTGAGCGAAGCAATAAGATCTTGCGATTGCGTATTCAGTTGGTGGTACTCTGTGTCAAACGCCAATTTTTTGTACACAAAATAGATTCCAGTATTCGTCAACGTTAAGATAACGAGCATCAAAAGCGTAGAAAACAAGTGAATTTTCGTTTTAAGCTTCATTAGTCTGCTCCTTTAAAACATAACCAACACCTCTTACCGTCTGAATAAGCGTACTTTTTTCCCCTTGTTCGATTTTCTTCCGGACATATCGGATATACACATCCACGACGTTTGTATCTCCGTAATAATCGAATCCCCAAACGGCGTCTAGCAACTGTTCACGTGACAACACTTGGTTTGGGTGTTTCAGCAGATGAAGTAAAAGATCGTGCTCCCGCGGTGTTAATTCAATGGAACGACCATTTCTCGTCACTTCACGTGTTTGTTCGTGAAGTGACAATCCAGCGAACTCGAGAAGGTATTCATCCTTAGTTTCTACAGGCTCCGCAGGCTTCGAGAATCTGAGCGCCGAACGAATCCTTGCGAGTAATTCATCGATTTCAAAAGGTTTCGTCACATAATCGTTCGCCCCGAGGTCAAGCCCCGCTACCTTATCTTCAACATCGCTTTTCGCTGTCAATAAAATGACAGGCGTGTCTGCTTCTGTTGCTCGAATCCGTCGTAATACGTCTAACCCATTCAAACCAGGTAACATAAGATCTAACAGAACAAGATCCCATTGTTGTTCACGATATTTAATAAGCCCATCAGGCCCTGTGTGGGCAATACCCGTTCCATATCCCTCAAACTCAAGTTCAAGCTGAAGAACACGTGCGATATTTTCTTCGTCTTCGATAATTAAGATTTGCTCTTTCATTCGAGTCACCTGCCACTTTTCCTTTCATTTTAACAGATTCAGACAAAAAATAGAGACCTTCACTATTTGTGAAGGTCCCCACTTTTCAGTTACATTAGACTGTGCATGTTTCCAGACTTTCATTCGTGATATACATGCTCTTCACGAGCGTTTCCAGCATGACAGGCATTTCAACAAAAGCGCTGTCGACGTGCAAACGCTCCGTTCGTTGATGAGCATCCTTCCCAAATGGACCTACATTAAGCACCGGTGCTTTCAACTGCGCCATCTCAGCAAAGGGGATGCTATATGTATCGCCCCAGACCGGCGTGTTGCTTTCGAATGCAGCCCAGCCATTTGCGTCATCTTCATAGTTAACATAACTTAGGTCGCAGATACCATTGAAGTAATGGATCTGCTCGACTGTATTATTGAATTTTTTCGCGGCTTTCTTCATCAACTCAATCGACTCGATTACAAGTGGGTTATCCGACGAGTTAATGGCCGGATAGTACGGCGGTGCGTATAGAAGTACAGTTGCAGGCGCAAGTTCCTGGCACTGAATCATCAAATTGTCGACGATGCGAAGCGACTTTTCACGATCATCCCATTCCTCATTAGTAAGCGCCTCTTGTTTCAAGCTTTCAACTTCCTTCGCCCCTAATTTTAGCAAGGCATGTTCAAGGAGCTGCTCATAGCGCAACACTCTTACTTCCCCTACGCCTGTTACTTGCTCTCGCTCACAAATGACCTTGTAGCTATCGTTACACGCTGACATCGCGTCAATTGCCACTTGCTCAAACAAATCCATCACTTCGGATGCAGTACGCTTCATTAGGAAAACGTTATATAATGCAACTGCACGGTACGGCGTTTGCGTCGAGTATTGAAGTTTCAAATCTTTTTGTTGCAATGAAACCGGTAACGGCGTAGTTTCTCCGAGATCTGTCTCGCGGAACAATTCGTTCCACTCCATACGTTGCGTCAGATATGAAGCAATATAGTTTGCAGTCATACCTTTCATCGGCTCGCCGACATGTGTTTCTTTGCCATAGAACAATGCAGCAGGCATGATTTTCCCGATAGTACCCGAGTAAACATACTCAGCAATATCCGTTGGGTTTTGAGAAAACGATGGCTCGCTATTTAAAAATAGTTTATACGTTAACCCTTGCTCCTCACGAATACGGACAAGCTCAGTCACCGCTGCACGCATACCTGCCGAGTTCACCTCTTCGTCAGGAACCGTCGTCAAGATAAGATTAATCGGCCATTTTTCGATGCTCGCTTTTTCGATGAGCTGCATATGAAGCGCAAGCCCCATTTTCATATCCATCGTACCGCGACCAAACAAGTAATTTCCTGTCTCAAGGTCAATACGTGCAGCTTCAGGCAGATCAGCATTGTGCTTGGGCTCAGACAATATTCTCGTCAGCTCTTCTGGATGAAAAGCAAGAGGTTCTAATACACCATATTCTTCTGTCCAAACCGTATCAAAATGACTCATAAGCACGATTGTTTCCATCGCCTCCGGATGCTTGTATAAAGCGGTGACCGCGTGACGACCAAGTCCAGCATCGTGCAGTTCCAACCGGTCCGGATTGTCTTTAAAGTAAGCTAGTTCTTTCAACTTCGTCTCTAACTTAGGAGCAAATGCACGCTCGCCATCTGTTAACGTACGGCTATCCCAGCTAACAAGTTCACATAACAGTGACCGAAGTGTAGAGGGTGTGCCCCATAGTAATTGGCTCATAATAATTCTCCTTTAATTTACAGGTTCGACTTTAGTTTCAACAATGATCTTGTTCTTTTTCTCCAACCTAAATTTATAAAATAGCATACAAGCAACCAAGAATCCTACACCGTAGTATAGACCAATTCGCTGTGTTGGATCGAATGCCAAAAAGACGAGAATGAGAAGACAAAAGGCGATACAAAACAACGGAACATATGGATAGAAAGGAACTTTATACTTCAGATCTTCCAATTTCCCGCCCGCTTTCAAGTAGTGACGACGGAACATCAATTGGGATGTCGCAATTCCCATCCATGAAATGGTAACGGATATTCCTGCAATCGACATAAGTAATACGAACACTGCTTCTGCTTCCATTACACTTGTTAATAATGACAATAGAGAGAACGTCATTGTGAAGATAAGTGCATTGAGCGGTACTTTCCTTTTCGACAGACGCCCGAACACCTTAGGTGCCATCCCTTCGTTTGACATTGCCCATAGAAGACGCGTTGACGCATATAGACACGAGTTTCCGACTGACAAGATTGCCGTCAAGATAACAAAGTTCATAATGCCCGCCGCGTACGGAACACCTGCGATTTCCATCAACGTCACAAACGGACTCGCGAGTAAACCAAGTTCGGATGCAGGGAAAATAGCAGATAAGACAATAATAGAAGCGATATAGAAAACGACTATTCTAAAAATTATCGTCCGGATCGCTTTCGGAATGTTCTTTTCAGGATTTTCAGTTTCCCCTGCCGCAATTCCAACCAGCTCCGAACCTTGATACGAGAAGATAACGTTCATCATCGTTACAAAAACGATAGCAATGCCCGCTGGGAATAACCCTGTAGGAGCTAAATTTGTTAAAAATGGTGTTGTACGATCTTCCATGGGAATGAAGCCAAAAATCGCTGCAAACCCAATGACAAGGAACAGAATAACTGCAACGACTTTAATACCCGCAAACCAGAATTCAGCTTCTGCAAAACCTCTCGTCGACAACGCATTCAAAGAGAATAAGAGAGCCACAAATGCCAAACACCAGATCCAAATCGGGACATTTGGGAACCAATGTTGCATGAGTATTCCAGCAGCAGTGAATTCCACTCCAGCAGTGGCGGCGGAACCTACGAAATACATCCAGCCAAGTGAAAAGCCAGCCGTAGGACTAATGTAACGCGTTGCATATGTCTGGAAAGACCCTGTCACAGGCATATGGACAGCCAGCTCGCCAAGACAAACCATAACCATATATAAAATCAAACCACCGAATAAGTAGCCGAGCAATGCTCCCCCTGCCCCGGCTTGATTGATTGTATAACCTGCATTTAGAAACAGACCAGTTCCGATTACTCCTCCGAGAGAGAGCATAAACAAGTGACGGCTTTTCATGGAACGTTTCAATAGATTGTCTGCCGGTTGATCACTCATTTTTGTCATGATATTACCTCCCAATCTTTCCTACTAATCATCTCTTTAGAATCGTAATGAAAGACAACTCAATCCACCGTCATGTTTCTGGAATTCAGACATTTCCAGTTCTATAGTTTTATAACCTGCTTCGCTCATCTTACGTTTCGTTTCCGCGTATCCTTTTGGAATGATGACAAAATCATTGACCCGTATACAGTTTGCGGAGTATTCATCCTTGGAAGAAACAATAAGTTTTTCATATTCCTCAAAATCAGGATGATCCAGGAATTCCCCCGCAGCCGCTATTATGTTATTGCCGAGGTAAGTTATTCCTGTTTTCAAGTGGAAGAATTCTTTGAGTGGAACGATTGTCCCTTTAAATCCTTCTGATTCAACTATTTCTTTTAATTGTCGTGCACCTTCTTCATTCGTCCGATCTGAAATCCCAATATAGAAGTGATCTTCCGCTTGGAGAACATCTCCTCCGTCAAGTGTGCCAGGTGAGTTAATATAATGAAAGTTCTTATAAAACCCTTTAAGGACGGATTCAATTTCTTTTATTTCTCCATTACGAGAATCTGCTCCGGGATTTGTGACGACCGCAAATTCAGGCGTTAGTACCGCAGTATCTTCCACAAATGTGGAATCTGGAAACTCTTCACTTGCTGGCAGGTGAGTAACTGTAACACCGCACTTTTTTAAGGCCTCTATATAATTCTTATGTTGTATGAGTAACTTTTCATAATCCGGTTTTCCAAGATCCGATGTCGTCAACCCATTTAAATAACTTTTTCCTGGTGTTTTTACGATTACATTTTTAAACATTTGTCATTCCCCCATTTTTTTAGTTTCTTATTACAGGACTTGTCAGACACGTTGGTCCTCCAGTGCCCTTTACGCTTATTTCTTCTCCTTTATACTCATACACTGTTGCACCTGCATCGATTAACTTTTGTTTTGTGGTAGTGTTCCCAGTAACCATCATGCAAACACGCGGGGCAAGTGCTAATACATTACAACCAAGCGTGTGATATTCTTCTTCCGACACTTCAATTAGTTGGATTCCACGTTCAATAAGAAGTTGACGGAAAAATACCGGCATTAGACGAGAGTGCACAACCGCAAGATCATGATCCACCATACTGATGAATGACATGAGATGTAGACATTCCTCCTCACCTTGATCATGCGGAAGTTGAACGACGATAAATTCTTCAACTAAGCGTGCCGTCATTTCCTTTATTTGCCTAATCGCCTCGTCATTCGTACGATAACCCCTGCCTACAACGAGCGTCTTATCGTCTAGCCAAATAATATCCCCACCGTCCGATACCGCATCGCCAGTCAATTCACCAATAATCGGGATCCCTTTTTCTTTAAGATAGTCTTTATAAACCCCTGCTTCCGGCTGTCTTAGCTTTTTTCCAGACTTTAAAATAATTGCTCCTGCGCTTGTTAATTTTACTGGATCATGCGCATATAACGAATCCATCCCCACTTCAGTGGAAGCTGGCAAATAATCAATTTGAGGAACATATTTTTCAAGTATAGATATGAATTCAGCGTATTCCCCAAGCGCTTCATTAAAATTAGGTTCCTCAAGATAATTAAAGGTCTTCCATTCTTTTGATAGATGCTCTTGGTTTATAAATGCTTCATTTGGATGTTTAACTATTACACGTTCTAATGACTTGTACATTGAAGAAGAATAAGTCATTTCCCTGCCCCCTTTTCCGGTGATTGGAAAACGTTTCCGTTGATTGGAAAGTTTATATGTAAAATATAACTCTTGTTATGTTATGATGTCAATGTATTTAGAATAATTTAATTGGTTTCACTAGAGTGGTAAATAGCAACTTTCAAGAAACTTTATGGGTGGTGTAATGTATGCAATCAATTGACCGTGCAATGACCGTAGCTAAAGTACTTGTTACAACAGATAATGGGCTATCAATTACGGACCTTTCAAAACAATGTGAACTTCCCCTCAGTACATTGCACAGACTATTAAAAGCAATGATTAAGCAAGGAATGGTTCAACAAGACGAGCGTACTAAATCGTATAGTCTCGGTACAGTTTGGTTGGAATACGGATTAAAAATTTATGACCAAATCGATTATGTAAGTAAAATCAGACCTGAATTGGAACGGCTAATGCGTGAAGTTGATGAAAGTGTGTATCTTAGTAAGCCTTTGGGAATGGAGGCCCTTATCATCGAAAGAATCGATAGTGAGAACAATCCCATTCGCATTCATGACCAACTCGGATTGCGAATACCAATGCATATTGGCGCTGCGAATAAAGCAATGCTTGCTTACATGCCTACCAGTCAATCGAAAGAGATTCTATCTACCCTCTTGCCCAAAGAGGAAATCCGCGAAATGAAAGCTGCTTTAAAAGAAATAAAAAACCAAGGATATTCGACAAGTCACGGGGAAAGAACTGAAGGCACATTTTCCGTTGCAGTGGCAATACTAAATCATTTTGAAGAAGTTGTAGGAGCCATCAGTATCGGTTTTGTAAGTTTCAATTTGACAGAAGATCGAATTGAATTTCTTGCGGAGAAAGCCATTGAAACTGGAAAACGTATTTCTGGAACACTTGGTTATCACGGCTAATTCACATAATCACTAACAAGAATCGCACTAATCTTATAGCTAAGTACGTGCAATAAATAGGTTTACGAATCCCTGAATTGGTTCCTGTCCCTTCTATTGATGAAAGTCGTGGGAATGTTCGGAGAGTAGAATGAAATTACAAAAACGGCTTGTGCATACTTTATGCACAAGCCGTTTTTGAGTTTCTAAGCGAATACATGTCTAATTCCCACTCGCAATCTTACCTGATCGAAGTCAGAAATCGTTCAATTCCATCTAATCCATCTTCCAATTCCTTCATGGATTGAGCATAGGAAATTCTAATAAATCCTTCTCCAAATTCAGAAAATGCACTGCCTGGTATAACCGCTACCTGTTCTTGGTTAAGTAATTTCTCTGCAAAGTCTGTTGATGTTAATCCTGTTTTCTTTATAGAAGGAAAAATGTAGAATGCACCTTCTGGTTCAACGACTTCTAAATCTAAATCTATTAATCGTTGGTATACATAGTCTTTTCTATTTTTATATTCATTTTTCATGGCTACTATTTCCTCACGATGGGTGCCCTGCGTTAACGCTTCAATTGCGGCATATTGACTAATTGTACTCGCACAAACAGAATTATAAGAATGTATTTTATACATTTGTTCTGTCAAATAGGGAGGAGCAAAAATAAATCCGATGCGCCATCCGGTCATAGAGTGAGATTTTGAAAGTCCATTCACAATAATTGTCTTGTCTTTCAAGCCTGGAATGGATCCGATAGAAAAATGCTTTTCACCGTAGACCAACTCACTATAAATTTCATCCGCTAAAATAAATATATTTTTATCCTCAAGTAATTTACCAATCTCTCGGATTTCTTCTTCAGATAATACAGCACCAATGGGATTACTTGGGTATGGCAGCACTATACAACGTGTTTTGTCCGTTATTTTCTCTTCAATTAATGCGGCAGTTAATTTGAAATTACTACCCGTTGTATCAGCAAAAATAGGAATAGCATTACATAATCTAATAAGTGGTTCATATCCAGGATAGACAGGTCCAGGCATAATCACCTCGGATCCTTCAGCAAGAATTGTGCGAAAAGCAATATCAAGTGCTTCACTAGCTCCAGTTGTAATGATCACTTCATCTTCTGGATTATACGATAAATTATAAAGATCCTGCACATAATCACATGCTGCTTTTCGCAATTCATATAATCCCGCTGTCTCTGTATAAGCAGTTTTATTTTCCTTAATTGCTTTTATACCAGCGACTTTAATATAATCAGGGGTTGGAAAATTAGGTTGTCCGAACGTTAAGTTTACGGCATTCGGAAATTTATCCATTACATTCGCAATTTTACGTATACCTGACATTTCTATTTCCTTAACATTGTTATTGACTAAATTAATCATTCTTTTCCGCCCTTTCTTTAGGTGCACAAATAAATGTAACCACAAATCCCTAAATCCAAATGATGAAGTCTTTCATTCTGTGCCAGTAATGATTATCGAAAAACGGTCGCGATAGTTAACTAGATGAAATTAACACTACTTTTTTAAAGGAATCAAATCCCAACATAATACACCAATGTTTTGTTGTCAATTAAATTTTAGAATTATACAACTATTCAATAACGGAACATTAATTCCTAATATAGTATACATTCACGAGTAATTTGAATTATAAAACTATATTGACAACGAATAATTTTTAGATTACTGTAATGGTAGTATTCCGGAAATGGAAAGGGATTCCGGCATGCGGAAAACTCAAATGTAGATCAAGGTTTTACGCACTGCTTTAACTGAAAATTCGTTCAATACATCTATCTATCCGAATTAATGTAGCACAGAATTTATTAAAGGGGAGGTTTGATTTATGGCTTTGGGTGACAGTTTGTCAATCTCTAACGCTACAAAGTATTACAAAAAGTTTAAAGCAGTTGATGATGTTAATTTGACTGTAAATAAAGGGGAATTTCTCACTATTTTGGGGCCGAGTGGTTCCGGAAAAACCTCTCTTCTTAAATTAATAGCCGGATTTGAGGAGTTAAGTGATGGTTCAATACTATTGAATAATTTGGATATTACCAAGAAAAAGCCATATGAAAGGGAAATCGGGATGCTATTTCAAAACTATGCCCTCTTTCCTCATATGACCGTTTCGGATAATATTGCTTATCCGCTACGTCTTCGTAAATTTCCAAAAGAAGAAATAATAGAACGGGTCCAAAGTATTCTAAAACTCGTTCATTTGGAAGAATACGGGTCTAGATATCCTGAACAGCTAAGCGGTGGACAACAGCAGCGGGTAGCATTAGCAAGAGCGATTGTTTTCAATCCTCCCCTCCTTCTTTTAGATGAACCTCTTGGTGCATTAGATAAGAACTTGCGCAAACAAATGCAATTAGAAATCATGCAGATTCAAGAAAAGGTAGGCATCACGACGATTAGTGTAACGCATGATCAAGAAGAGGCATTAGTTATGTCTGATCGAATTTGTGTGATGAACAATGGACGAATAGAACAAGTGGATAGCCCTAAAAACATATATAAACATCCTAAAAATCGATTTGTGGCCGAATTTATCGGCGAAATCAATTTGATAAAAGGGGAGATTATTAATATAACCGATGAAATCACCAAGGTGAAAATTAAGGATAATTTGACGGTTAAGATCAAAACAGACGTTGCCCAACCAGGAATAATTGGAAAGTCAATGCTCATTGCGATTCGACCAGAAAATATTCAAATTGCTCAGGAATCATCTGAATTCCATAATACCATTCACGCTAAAGTACTTGATACGATTTACGTCGGGGATTCAGTCATCATTCAAACGAAAGCGGTTACAGGGGAGAATATAACAGTTAAAGTCCCCGCACACATGTCAGACTCGAGATTCGATAATCGGGATATTCTCTTAGGTTGGAATCACAAGGATGCCTGTTTAATTTTTGACGAAACACAAACATGACTATATGAAAAAACAGTCTATGAGGGGGATAAAAATGAATAGTAAAAAAATAGGATTAAGCATAGTTTTATTGCTGTTGCTTCTTAGTATTATGGGTTGCGGCAAAAATGATACTAAAGGATCTACTAGTAAAGTTAAAGAGCTTGTCGTTGTAGATTGGGGCGGACCTTACACGGAAGTCCATAAGAAGATGTCCTTTGAACCATTCGAAAAAGAATATGGCGTCAAAGTTATCGTTGTCACCCCACCTGACACCGGTAAACTAAAAGCAATGGTGGAAAGCGAAAATGTTGAATGGGATGTTGTCAGTGTCGGGAATGATTTTGCGATTCGAGCAGGTAAAGAAGGGTTACTCGAAAAATTAGACTTTGATGTCATCAGCAAGGAAGGCCTATCGGAAGAACTTGTTAACGATTATGCAGTTCCAGAAAACTTATTTTCAACAGTGATTGCCTATAACACGGATACTTTCAGCGCTGACAATTATCCGAAAACCTGGGCAGACTTCTGGGATACTGAAAAGTTTCCTGGTTCCCGTGCTCTTTATAAATCTCCTTTTTGGACTCTTGAATCTGCTTTACTTGCAGATGGAGTGGAACCCGAAAACTTATATCCTTTAGATGTTGATCGTGCTTTTGCAAAACTTGATGAAATTAAAGATCATGTAAAAGTTTGGTGGACAGCAGGTGCCCAGCCACCAGATTTGCTCTCTACGAACGAAGTTTCCTTATCATCCGCTTGGAGCGGTCGTATCACAGCAGCAAATACTGAAGGAGCACCAGTCGATTTAGAGTTTAACCAGGGGATTATTTTCACGAATTCTTGGGCTGTTCCTAAAGGCGCACCAAACAAAGAGTTAGCTATGAAATTTATCGCCTTTACACTTGCTCCAGAGCAGCAGGCTGCCTTGTCTTCTGCCTATGATAATGCACCCGCAAACAGTAATGCATTACCTCTGATGTCTGAAGAAGCGATAAATCGCTTGGGACAATCTCCCGAAAATCAAGGTAAACAAATTATTACAAACAGTGAATGGTGGGTTGAAAACTTTGATAAGGTCGATGAACGTTTTCAACAATGGCTTCTCGAATAAGAAGGGGAGATGAATCAAATGATTGGAGCAAAAAGTGAATTGAGGATACCCGCCAAACGGGTATCCCTCGCCCTTCGGGTATCACGAATAACAGGACTGAAATGGCTTCTTTTGTTTATCCCGTTGGGGTATATCATGGTTTTAATGTTTTTTTCAATGTTTGATTTTTTTAAGCTAAGTGTTTTTAATGACGATGGTTTTACGTTGCAATACCTAAGCCATATCTTTACGACCCCAGTCTATTTGAAAGTGCTATGGCTGACAGTGAAAATAGCTTTAATTGTTACATTTTGCGCTTTAATTTTCGCTTATCCAGTTGCCTACATGCTGGTCAGAACGGAGTCTGGTTTGTGGAAAAAAGTAATCTTTGCAGCTGTTTTAATTCCTTTTTGGATAAGTTTACTCGTTCGTACGTACGCATGGACAATCTTGCTTCAAAAGAACGGAGCCATCAACAAGCTACTGCTAGAACTCGGCATTATTAATGAGCCGCTTGATCTTCTTTACAATACAACCGGGGTCGTTATTGGGATGACCCATATCCTTCTACCTTACATGATTTTGAGCTTGTATTCGGTTATGGAAGGAATTGATCAACGATTGCTTCAGGCTGCGCAAGGGATGGGTGCACGTCCCTGGAAAGCGTTCATTCAAATCTTTTTACCCCTATCACTTCCAGGCGTATTAGCTGGTTCCCTCTTAGTATTTGTTATGGGTCTCGGGTACTATATTACCCCAGCTTTACTTGGAGGGGCGGGTACGCCAATGATTTCAATGTTAATAGAAAGTAATATTAACACAACTTTGAATTGGCATTTGGCGTCGGCACTTTCCTTAGTTTTATTTGTAGCCACATTACTTTTGTTATTGATTGCGTTGCTGATAACTCGCAGTAATCCAATGTTGAAGGGGTTGGAATGATATGTGGCTAAAAGTACTTGTAGGTATCATTCTAGTTGCATTAATCGCACCAATACTTGTCATTGTACCAATTTCTTTTTCATCCGTGAGTTACTTTGAATTTCCGCCTCCGGGCTACTCAACAAAGTGGTATGCAAACTTTTTTTCCAATAGTGAATGGGTAGAAGCTACATTCCGTAGCCTCACAATTGCTCTCTTTACCGCTATTCTTGCCGCTACTCTAGGAATTATGGCTTCACTTGCTGTGACAAGGCTAAATTTTTGGGGAAAACAAGTATTTATGTCATTGATGGTAGCCCCTATGATTATTCCTTTGATTATTATCGGGGTTGCTCTTTATCATTCTTTCGCTCCTCTAGGACTCTCAAATAGTATGCTAGGTTTGGTCCTGGCACATACAATTATTGCGATTCCAATTGTATTTGTTACTGTGACTGCTAGTTTAAAAGGCGTTGACAAGAATCTTGAATTGGCTGCTTTGGGATTAGGGTCAACACCCTTTGGTGCTTTTTTCAAAGTGACACTTCCCTTAATCCGACCGGCAGTTTTATCAGGGGCTCTGTTCGCCTTTATTATCTCTTTTGACGAGGTCGTTGTATCGATTTTCTTGGCAGGTTCGAAAACGAAAACACTCCCGATTGCGTTGTGGGAAAACCTTCGCATCCAAGTCGATCCGACAATGGCTGCAGTATCGACGATTCTCATCGGGATTACAGTTTCTTTGTTTATAATCCAGACATTAGTGTCAGCCCGCAAGGCTCGTCTAAGAAAAAGTGTTCAATGACACCATAATTACGTCGGTATACTTTTTTCATCAATAAACAATCAAAAGGGAGCTAAATTGTTGATGGCACAATCGTACTTGGAAATTGAAGCAGGCAAGAAACTTTCGAAGGAGGCTTTCGATTATATTGCACGAGGGTCTGGAGAAGAAGTTACAATGGACGCGAACCGGAAAGCCTTCGACAAATGGACAATCCGCCCACGTGTCTTACGCAATGTATCAAAGCGGGACTTCTCCGTTTCCTTGTTCGGAAAGACGTTGAAGACGCCAGTATTTCTTGCCCCAATCGGTGTGCAAAGAATTGCGCATCCGGAGGGTGAACTTGCGTCGGCAAGGGCTGCAGCGTCTATGGGCATTCCATACATTGTGAGTAGCGTATCCTCTAATTCCATGGAAGAAATCGCAGAAGTAATGGGGAATCATTTACGCTGGTTTCAACTTTATTGTTCCATAGAAGAAAGCGTGACTGAAAGTTTTGTCAAGCGTGCGGAAGCAAGTGGCTATTCAGCAATCGTTATCACAGTCGATACTCCAATGCTTGGTATCCGAAAAATGGATCTTCTGAACAATTATTCACCGTTAAGTGGCGGTTATGGATGCGGAAACTACATAACTGACCCTGCTTTTTGTAACCTTTTAGAAAAATCCCCCTTTGAGGATAAAGAAGCCGCACTTCAAAAACAATATGACATCATAGATCAGCCAAACCTCAACTGGTTGGACTTAAAGAAAATACGCTCATACACGACACTCCCTATCTTATTGAAAGGGATTCTGCATCCTGACGACGCACAACTTGCGCTTGATTATGGGGTTGACGGCATTATTGTTTCGAATCATGGTGGTAGGCAGCTTGATCAATGCATCGCTTCATTAGATGCCCTCCCCGAGATAAGTGAAGTCATTCAAGGACGTATTCCAATCCTTATAGATAGCGGCATTCGGAACGGAACAGACGTAGTGAAAGCACTTGCACTCGGTGCGGATTGTGTATTAGTAGGACGTCCATATATTTACGGTTTAGCCACAGGTGGTCAAGATGGTGTTGAGAAAGTACTCACCCACCTTCTCCATGAGTTCGATATATCGATGGCGCTAGCAGGCATTTGCTCCATTGATGAAATCGAGGATTCGGCCTTGGTGAGGAATCTGGAGTGAAGCAGCTATACGAATTGAAATATGGAAGAAACTTTTCCGGCCCTAAAAAATTAATCGACGAAGAAATCGACCGTCTTCTCTTTGAAGATGAATCCATGATCCGTGATTATCAAGCCATTGGTAGCGCATTATTTTCGAATGGGAAACAGTGAATTATCCCTACTTATGCTCGGCATAAGTAGGGATAATTCTTGGTACACTCGACTATGAAACAGAGGAAGTATTTCGTGTAGAAGAAGAATCCTATGATGCTGCTGTTTTCCTTTATTTTCTGATGAAAGCACTCAAAAATATCCATCTTTTAAAATAGTTACAGTTTAGGACAATGTGAGAATACATCATCCCCAATTGATTCAAAAACACGTAAACAAATTTATTAATCTTATCAATCAAAAACCCCAGGCCATCGTCAATCGGTTATGTGTTAGGATGTAAAACAAAGTTTCAACGCATACAGATAATTAGGGAGTTGAAATAGTTGTATATTAATGAATTAAAAACACGACTTGGAGCCGATAAAGTAAGCCAAAGTGAGGCTGAATTATTTCGGCACAGTAAAGATGAATCATCGCACCCAGCCATTAAACCGGATGTTGTCTGCTTTCCAGAAAACACCGCAGACATTGTTACCATTATGAGCGTTGGTGATCAATTTGGCATTAGCGTAACTCCATATGGCGCAGGTTCAGGACTTGAAGGACAAATAATTCCTATTAAAAAAGGTATTTCCATCGATTTTGAACGGATGAATAAAGTAATTGAATTTTCACCTGAAGATTTAACCATTACAGTTCAACCTGGAATCACCCGCTTACAACTGAATGACCTTACAAATCGGCAAGGGCTTCAATTCCCTATCGATCCCGGTGCAGATGCAACAATTGGTGGAATGGTTGCAACAAATGCAAGCGGAACGACCGCCGTGAAATACGGTTCTATGCGTGATCAGGTGTTGAACCTTGAAGTAGTTTTGGCGACTGGCAAAGTGATTCGAACAGGAACAAAAGCCAAAAAGTCATCATCCGGTTATCATTTGTCTGGACTGTTTGCAGGCTCTGAAGGAACGCTTGGCATCATCACTGAAATTACATTGCGACTTCACGGTATTCCAGAACATGTTATTGCGGCACGATGCACATTCGATGACATCAGCACTTGCGCAGAAGCTGCAACTCTAATTTTACAGAGCGGCATCCCTGTGTTGCGCATGGAACTTGTCGACGATAAAAGCATTGCGGCAATCAATGCCTACGGGGACTACGATATACCCGTAGCTCATTCACTCTTTTTTGAATTTGCAGGAACCAAATCCGGAACGGAAGAAGAGGCAATCACTGCAGAGGAACTAATGCGTGAACTCGGATGTAATCATTGGGAAACGGCGGATACTTCAAAAGAACGCACGCTACTTTGGAAAGCGCGCCATGAACTGGGCTATGCATATAGTCATGCAGAAGGAGTGATTGTTACTGGCGGGGATGTCTGCGTCCCAATTTCGAAGTTACCCGAAATGGTTACCTTTGCACGTGATTTAGTTGAAGAAAGCGGATTAAAAAGTGGGATTTTCGGACATGTCGGTGATGGTAATTTCCACACAATTATAGCGTTTGACCCGAACAAACCTGAAGAAAGGAAAAGGGCTGAATATACGAATGAAGCACTGGCCATGCGTGCAATCGAAGTTGGAGGCAGTTGTACAGGTGAACATGGTGTCGGGTTAGGAAAACGTAAGTTTCAGCAAACCGAACATGGAGAGGCCCTTGAGGTAATGAAGCAGATGAAACAGATGTTAGATCCAAAAAACTTACTGAATCCGGGTAAGATTTTCTTATAATAGTTAATATAAACAAAAAACGACTCCCGTACACCAATGTGCAGGAGTCGTTCCAATTTCTTATAAAAATACAATAACCGCTAACACAGCTGCTAAGACAAGTCGGTAAATCGCAAACGGTACAAGTTTAACGCGTGAGATTAGCTTCAAGAAGAAGCGGATGGAAATCAATGCGAAAATGAATGCACTGATGAATCCGACGATGTAAAACGACAGATTATCCATCGACAAGTACTCCCAGTTCTTCAAAACCGATACAAGGCTTGCGCCCATCATAATTGGAACAGCCATAATGAACGTGAAATCTGCCGCAGTCCGGTGATTCATTCCGAACAGCACACCGCCCGAAATCGTGGCGCCTGAACGCGAAAACCCTGGCCACAGTGACAGACATTGGACAAGACCAACTGTGAACGCCTGCTTGTATGTGATTTGGTCCAACGTTTGTACTTTCGGTTTTTTGGGACCAAATTTGTCAGCGACAATCATAAGAATTGCCCCTGCTACCAAGGCAAAAATAACCGTTTCCACTCCGAATAAATAATCATCAATTAGATCTTTAAACGCAAATCCAAGAATGACAGCTGGAAGCATACCGATAATGACATGCCCTAAATTGAAGCGTGAATTCATCTTTTTACCATCAATCTTATAAAGACCGACTAGGCTAAAAAGACGTTTCCAAAATACGACGACAACTGCTAAAATCGATCCTAACTGGATAACGATTTTAAATGTAATCGCGGGATATTTACCTAAAAACTCTTCCGTTTTCAGCCACATATCGTCGACAATGATCAAGTGACCCGTCGAAGATACAGGTGCGAACTCCGTCATTCCTTCAACAAATCCAAGTATTAACGCTTTAATCAAATCAAATAATTCCATAAGTTAATTACACTCTCTTTCTACGGAAACGACCATACCAAATGCAAATCGCTATACCGCTAATTGCTAGCAGTGCGTACGCAATGTTCGAATAGATGTCCATATAATGGACGATCGATTGCCAATTGTCGCCAACTGCTGCGCCGATCATAACAAGTGTCGCGTTCCAGATCAGACTACCTATTGTTGTAAGTAAAATGAATAGCGGGAAATTCATATTCGACATGCCTGCTGGAATCGAGATTAGGCTACGGATTAGTGGAACTAGGCGGCAGAGCAGCACTGTCCACGGACCATATTTGTTAAACCATGCATCGGCCTTGCGAATGTCTTTTCGTGTAAGACGTAAAACGCTTCCCCACCGATCGACAATTTTCTCAAGGCGTTCCACATCGAGAAATAACCCGATACTATACAAAATCATCGCCCCAATAACCGATCCAGCCGTCGCCGCAATAATGACGCCCACTCGTGTCATATCTGAATACGTCGTCATGAATCCGCCGAATGTCAAAATAACTTCAGATGGTATCGGTGGAAACACATTCTCAATCAGTATTAATAAAAACACACCAAAATAGCCAAACTGATCCATAAATTCAGTAATCCAATTTTCCACGTTACGCCTCCACCAACTATTACTTTACTAAATACCGAATGCAAGTGCAAACTGACTTCGTGAAATGAATGGACGTTCCTTTATAAAAGAAGTTGCCTTTCTTATCAATTATTTTATGCAAAAGAATCCATGCCTATGATTCTACGCCGATATTACTCGCATTAATTACCCTAATGGATTCTTTACCTTTTGTTGATAACTTTATGAAAAACGAAGTTATCAACAGTCGTCAGTTGATAACTTCAAAAAATGTTTATAGTTTCAGAATTTTCTATCGAAAAACATCTTTTTAGGTTATTAATCAAATTACAGACAAAGATATCCACAATTTTCTCCCCAGTTAACAATCTACCCACAATAAGTAATCAAGTTATACACTACCCGCCAAGCTATATTTAGTGCACATTATAGTATATTGTGTTTATATCAAATTACTGCGATACAATTCACTAAAGTACTAACTATCCAGTTGATTATTCAAGTATAGGATATCATGCCGTTAAACTCTTTAATTGATTACATGAAAAAGGGACCAGTTACGGTCCCTTTTTGCGTTTCTTACACTTGCTGATAATGTTCGGTCAATTGATTACGTAATGAGGATTTTAGGAATTTACCGACGGATGTTTTCGGGATTTCATCCAAGAAGACAACATCGTCCGGTACCCACAATTTAGCGAACTGGCCTGCCAAATAGGTTAGCAACCGCTGTTTCATCTCTTCGTCAGCAACCTTCCCCTCTTTCAAGACAACACATGCAAGTGGACGTTCAATCCATTTCTCATGCGGTATCGCTATCACTGCCGCTTCAAAAACATCTTCATGCGTCATTAGCGCATTTTCCAAGTCAACAGACGAAATCCATTCGCCTCCACTCTTGATCAAATCTTTTGTTCGATCCATCAATTTAAGATAGCCAAACTCTGTCATGACTGCGATATCCCCTGTAAATAGCCATCCATCACGGAAGGCTTCTGCTGTCCGCTCATCATTGTAATATTCACTTGCAATCCAAGGACCTCGAATGGCTAATTCGCCCATTGTTTTACCACCCCAAGGCGCATCTCCATTTTCATTGACAATGCGAACTTCAAGACCTGGCATCGGCAACCCTTGAAGTGCACGGACGTCGATTTTTTCATCCATTGTCAAATCGTTCATCCCTGATGAATAAACGGATAGACTGACCAGCGGCGATGTTTCGGTCATACCGTAGCCAACGATGAACGGCACGCCAAGTTTTTCTTCAAATGCACGGATCAATCCTTTTGGTGAAGCTGAACCACCGCTTACAACGGCTCGAAGGGATGACAAATCTCTTGGGTTCTGCTCTTGTTCCTTCAGCACCGCGAGCCAAATTGTTGGAACCCCCGCTGTTATAGTCACCTTCTCCTGCTCAATCAAGTCCAGTAGCAGCTTCGGATTTAAGCCCGGCCCTGGAAGGACTTGTGTTGTGCCAAAAAAGACTGCAGCGAATGGCATTCCCCATGCATTTACGTGGAACATTGGCACGACTGGCAGGATAACATCTCTCTCAGATAAGCCCATGGCATCAGCTAGTCCTAGCGCATAACTATGCAGTACAAGTCCGCGATGGGTATACATGACTCCTTTCGGATTGCCCGTCGTAGCGGATGTGTAGCACATGCCTGCTGGCGTATTTTCATCGAGATCTTCTGGGAATACAAAGTCTTCAGACGCTGCTGCGAGAAGCGCTTCATACGAATAGACATTTTCGAGTGATGTCTCCGGTATTTCAGTGCTGTCTCCCATGATGATATAATGTTTCACCGTTTTCAGATAAGGCGCAAGTTTTTCGAGATGCGGAAACAAATTATCATCAACAAGCAGGATTTCATCCCCCGCATGGTTAATGACGTACGCAATATGTTCCGGCGATAATCGTATATTTACCATATGAAGGATGGCACCTGTTCCTGGCACACCAAAGTATGCTTCTAAATGTCGATGGTGATTCCAAGCAAACGTTCCAACTTTCGTTCCGTGCTTCATCCCAAGTTTTGTTAGGGCATCTGCCAGTTTGCGCGTTCTTTTTGCGAACTCGCGATATGGAATACGGTGAATCGAGTCTTCTCCTGTGCGTGAAATAATTAATTTGTTAGGGAAGTATTGCTCTGCTCGTTTAATAAAGGAAGATAATAAAAGTGGTGTTTGCATCATATTAATCAATCCCCTTTCATGTAGAATAAGTTTTTTACGTAATAAGTGCGAACTTAAATCATAGACATTCGTCACATATGGTCCCGAAAGATAATATGCCATACGAAGCTAAATTATTCCTTCAAGCATCCATAAATCCTACAAACCCATATTCTTCGCGATGATGACTTTCATGATCTCATTTGTCCCTGCGTAAATCGATGCCACAGGAATGTCCCGGTAACGCCTCGCAATTTTATATTCCTCCATATAACCATATCCACCGTGAAGCTGCATACACTCTGCCGAAATTTCGCGCGCCGTATCCGTCAGCCAATATTTTGCCATCGATACTTTCGTGACGACGTCCTTTCCTACTAGATGATCTTCGATAAGTGATTCCAGAAAAGCTTTGCCAATTTCCACTTTAGTTGCAATTTCAGCAAGTTTAAACTGCGTGTTTTGGAAAGAACCAATCGGCTTATCAAATGCTTTCCGCGATTTCACATACGCCAATGTCAATTCCAGCATGTCTTCAGATGCCGTCTGTGCAGCAATCGCAACAACAAGCCGTTCCTGCTGTAGTTTTTCCATCATGTAGCTGAATCCTTTTCCTTCTTCGCCGATCAGGTTTGCTACAGGAACGCGGCAATCGTCAAAAAACAACTCCGCCGTGTCTTGCGAATGTAGCCCTACTTTATCGAGTTTGCGACCTTTCGTGAATCCTGGCGTTCCTTCTTCTATAATAAGTAGACTGACGCCGCGATGTTTCGGTTCGGCATATGGATCGGTTTTTACAGCAACGAGCATAAGGTTTCCATTAATACCATTTGTGATAAACGTCTTTTGACCATTCACGACGTAGTGGTCACCATCTTTAATTGCAGTTGTCCAGATATTAGCCAGGTCCGATCCTGTGCCTGGCTCCGTCATTGCAATAGCGGTAATATTGTCAGCGCTTACACATCCGGGTAACCAACGTGTTTTCTGCTCCACAGTGCCAAACGATTCAATATATGGAACAACGATGTCATTGTGCAAGCCCACACCCGTAAGGCCTGTGCCTACACGCTCAAGTTCTTCCCCGATTATAACGCTGAAGCTGAAATCCAGACCAAGTCCACCGTATTTATCATCCACTTGCGGACAGAGGAATCCCATCTTCCCGAGTTTTTTCCAAAACGCGATTGGAATAAGCCGGTCTTTTTCCCATGTATCGTAGTGTGGGACAGCTTCTTTTTGAAGAAACTTTCGGAGCGAATCTCGAAACATGACGTGCTCATCCGTTTCAAATTTGTATCTCGCCAATGGTCAATCCCCCTTGTGTAACATGCGCTTTTGAAAGTAATAGATTATTAACTTTATCAGCACTTGCTGTGTAGATGTCCATATCCACAAGTTCATCAAGTCTGTAGACCGAAAAGCTCCCTTTTCCCTGCCTACCGCAGTTCCCACTCCTTCAACAATAACAATCTCTTTCATTCCCACACCTAGTTATCTGAATTAATTAATTTTTCTTATAATAATAGAATACATGAAAATACTTACAAAATCTAGTATGACTTAGACTGAATCAGCCTCAAGTCTTAGATGAAAATCCGCTTAGCGCCCGTTTGGACGAGCCGGAAATCGTTATAAGATTAAGCTACAAACGAAAGGAGGAACAACAAATGAAAAAACTAGGTCTTGCAGCACTCGGTATTACAGCGGCAATCGTTGCCCTTGTAAACCTTGGATCACTTCTCGCACTTGCATTTTCTGCATTAGTTGCATACGCGGGGTTCCATTATTTCAGAAAGAGCACTTCCATAATCTCAAAAATATTCTGGGGAGGCGTACTTGTCGTTGGCTTGTTAACAGCAATTGCAAATGTACCAGCATTCATCGGAATCATTGCTCTAGTGGGTGTTCTGTACACTTGGCGTAAATGGCATGGTACAGAAAATAGTAACATCATCAATAACGCCACCGATGATCCATTCGTAAACTTCGAACGTCAGTGGAATGAAATTACAAAATAATGAGGAGGAACTAACTATGAACTCACTTTGGAATAGATTCAAATACTCGGTACAAGCAGATCTTCACACGGTGCTCGATAAAAAAGAAAGCAAAAATCCAATCGCCATGTTGAATCAATACATCCGCGAGGCAGAAAAACAGACCGATTCAATCGGCAAATTACTTGAACGTCAAAGCAAACTAAAAACAGAACTGCAGAAAGAATTGGCAGAAGCAGAAAAGATGGCAGACAAACGCCGCAATCAGCTCGCACTTGCACAAACTGCAGGTGAAGAAGACTTAGTTGCATTTGCTGAGGAGGAAATCGCCGCGTACGATACGCGTGCAGCAGAACTATCGGAAAGTGTTATGGAAACGGCCTATGAACTGATTTCACTTGAACGTAAATTCGAAGAAATGAAACATAAAGTCAAAGACATGAAAGTACGTCAGCTACAATTAATGGGCAAAGAGAATGTGACGCGGGCCCATCATCGCATGGACCAAGTCATCTCTCCTGAAAATGCAGACAGCAAAATGGCGTCAGTTGGCGATATGAAAAAGTATATCGAAAACCTTGGTGGAAAGATTGAACGTGAGTACGAAACGTCATCTATGGACCGTCGCCTCGAGTCATTAGGAAAAGCGGAAGGTGCCGTAAAGTGAATACAGCCTAAATTCGCCACTTCGTGTGGCAACGGCTGTGTGACCTACATCCTGTAGGCCCGCGACAGGCATAAGACAGATTGGCGACGTGGCGCACTTTGCCACATAGCCTATCTGACTTATGTCCCGAGCATCTGGCACCTGAAGCCTAGACATTAGAGAAAGAATCCGCAAAAGAAGTAGAAATTGTGTAAAATAGACTGTAGGATGCAGGTATGCAAACGTCGTCACAGAACGCGGCTTACTTAGGTCGCGTACCTGCTTCCTTACTTTCCTTACTGACAGATAATCTGACCTCAAGAAGGGGGAATAACAAGATGAAACGAATCGATACGAGCAAAATCACATTTTGGGGACTCACTTTTCTGCTGCTCATTTTTGTTGAGGCGGCTTTCTTTCATAATGGCAATATCGTGTTCGTCCTTCTCGGTGCCGGACTTATTTATTACGGATTGCGGAAGCGATCGAAACTGCTATTTTTACCGGGCCTGTTTTTCATCGCGATGGCACTTTTCACATTGTGGAGTTTACGAGTACTCATCTTCACCGTCATCGTCTACGTCCTTGTAAGATTATGGAAAGGTGTACCGTCGGAGGAAATTATGCGTCCTCTCAAGGATCTTCAGCGAGAGACGCCAAATGGAATTTGGAAAAACAAATTTTTTTCCGTCCAGTCATCCCCCTTTTCGTCTTATGAGTGGGAGGATATCCATATCCAAGGACTTTTTGGTGATATCCACATCGATGTCACGGATACGGTGCTACCAAAAGGGACTTCTTTAATTTCCGTTAGGCAAGGTATAGGGAAAATTAAGATTGACTTGCCTTACGAAATCCCCGTACGCATTCATTACACGACATTAATTGGTGATGCTAAGCTGTTCAATATCTACCGAAAACGACTCATTAACGAGTCGCTCCATATGAAAGATAGTTATGAAGGGAAATCAGCTGAGTCCCCTGAACTTATCATTACACTTTCCACTTGGGGCGGAGATGTCGAGGTGACACGAAAATGAAGGCAGTTATCGGACGGGGACTTGTTTTATCGTTTCTATTTACCGTGATTGCCGCGGTGTACTTCTATTTTATTATTGGGTTGCCTTTAGAGGAAAGTTGGTTTGCATTTTACGAATTGAAGTTTGCGGAAGTTCCTCTTGGTTGGTGGATTTTGAACACTATTCTCCTGCTTGCCTGGGGTATCGCCATATGGACGGGGTTTTTAGGAAGTTCAAGGGAGAAAGCGATTGAGCAGAGGATAACGGCGTTGATCGACACCGAGCTAGAAACCGATTCAATCTGGAAGTTCTCTCCCCGCATGGACCGGGCAATCGGGACGGTGTCAACAGTCATTCATACACAACGAAAAAGTCTGCAACGTATAATAGATGAGCGTGCGGAGGAGCAAGACAAACTGATCCAAGAAAGAATTATACAGGAACGACAGCGGCTTGCACGCGAGTTGCATGATTCAGTATCCCAGCAACTGTTCGCCGCATCGATGCTATTATCCGCAATTACAGAAAACAACGAAGCCGTTATAGCACAAAAATCGGTACTCCAAGTCGAGCGAATCGTCCAACAGGCACAACTGGAAATGCGCGCGTTGCTCCTCCATTTAAGACCGGCGGCCTTGAACAATAAATCGCTCGCTGAAGGGCTTGAAGAATTGTTAATTGAATTAAGAGAAAAAGTTCTATTCGATATCCGATTCCGCTTGGAAGAAGTGACATTATCTAAAGGTGCAGAGGATCATTTATTCCGCATCGCGCAGGAGACGTTATCCAATACACTGCGCCATGCACAAGCCACGGAAGTCGATGTGCTATTTGTGGAAAGAGACGGACTCGCGATTTTCCGTGTGCAAGATAATGGTGTCGGGTTCAAGGATAGTGACGGAAAAGGCGGCTCATATGGGCTGCAAAACGTCAAAGAACGTGCAATTGAAATCGGCGGAACATGCAAAATTGTTTCCGTTCCCTCACAAGGAACAATTGTAGAAGTAAAATTACCTGCTCGAAAAGGAGATGAATCGAATGATCAAGATCCTATTAGTGGATGACCACGAAATGGTGCGGATCGGTGTATCGGCTTACCTTCAGATTCAGCCCGATATGGAAGTTATCGGTGAAGCGGTAAATGGGCGCGAAGCCGTTGAAAAAGCACTCGAGTTACGCCCCGATATTATTTTGATGGATATGGTCATGCCTGAAATGAACGGTGCCGAAGCAACTGCCGCAATCATAAAGGAGTGGTCGGAAGCAAAAATCGTTATCGTGACTAGTTTTCTAGATGACGACAAAGTATATCCGGCACTTGAAGCAGGCGCAATCAGCTACATATTGAAAACATCGAATGCGAAGCGAATTGCGGAGGCCATCCGTGAAACATTGAAAGGACAAACGGTGTTGGAACCTGAAGTCACAACAAAAATGATGCGCAAAATGCGAGCGGGCAATGAACGGCAACCCCACGATGAGTTGACGGAACGTGAACACGAAGTTTTATTGCACCTCGCCAAAGGTAAAACGAATCAGGAAATCGCTGATGATTTGTTTATTGCCCTGAAAACAGTGAAGACGCATGTTAGCAATCTATTAGCTAAACTAGAAGTGCAAGACCGGACACAAGCAGTTATTTATGCGTTTAAGCATGATTTAGTGAATTAAAAAGCAGTCATCACACGTCAGACTATACCTGATGTATGATGACTGCTTATTTTTTTAATGAATTATTCTTATGCCAAGCGGTTCAATGCATTAATCATGCCTGCATGAACGCCTTCATGCCACACTGCAAATTGAACGACCGCCTCAACTGTCGCCATCGTATGCAAGGGCCCAATTGACATCGGTTCCTGTAACGTATTGTGCTGATTGCCTTCAAGCGCTTTTTCGACACGCTCTGGTTGTGCCTCTAAAGCCGTGAGGAGCTCGTCCATTGATGGGGCATTTCCTTGCCAATCGTTAGGTCCTGACCCCGACACAAAGAGAGGAATCCATTCAGGATGGACAGGTTCATAACCTTCCACTGCTTTTTGAACGAGTGTTTCCATCGTTACAAAAATATGGCCCGCATTCCAACGAATCGTGTTATTGAATCCTGTTGGTTGTGCGTCCCAAGCCTCTGTTTTTGACTTTACAAGACGTCCAAGTGTATAAATACGTGTGAATTTTAACTGATTCATTGTTTCGATGATAATCATTCCTTTCTTTGCTTCTCTGCTACCCTATCGCATCTTATCGGCAAACCAAAACGATCGCTCCAAAAGGAACGACCGCTACTAAGTCATGGTTTAAATGGATCCTCATTCGGTTTCTCTTCATTCCATTTATCGTGTGTTTCTTGATCAAACTTGCTGTCTTCTTTTTGTTTTTCTCCAGATGGGTATTGTTCGCCCGACTTCGGCTTATTATAACCCGTGTCTGTTTTGTATGTTCCATATGCTGACTGTTCGTTCTCACCAGTCTTGACCAAGGTGTTTTTTCTAAAGACATCCGATGTATTCGAATCGGATGGATCCGCGAGTGGAAGCTCATCGGAATTAGCTGCCCCTTTCACTTTCGGTTCAAGATCTTCTTTGTTTGGGTACTTACCATCTGATTTTGTCATAGTATCTATTGATCCTCCTTCTTCGAATAGCAATTCGGAGAACGGCCTTTCCACTTCGGTATCGGTGCACCTAATGGATGCCCACCACTTTCCCGAATAGTGATTCGATTCCCACATTTTAAATTAATGATACAACACATTTCATCAAACAAGCAAGTAGAATCCCATTATCCACGACAGGATGGCCACTCCAATTCCCGCGTCTTGCTAAACTATTCCACTAAATGACCGAAAGCAAACATTTTTTCAACAGACGTAAAGGCGTTTGTACTTATCGCCTAGTAATCTGTTTGCATAAGCTAAATTAGACCATTCATGAAAGGAGTGTTGACAATGGGTCAATACGGGGGATCTGAGGGCGGAAGCTCGTTTGCGTTAATTATTGTGCTTTTCATCCTGTTAATTATTATTGGTGCTTGCTTTATTGGTTAATTAAGGATGTTAGGCATCAAGTACCAAGCACTTGCTAGCATTATATCTTTTCTTAGGGAGCGCTTGAAAAGCGCTCCCTTTCTATATTTCCATTTTATTCATTTCAATGAAACCTAATACATTAATTAGTCGTCAAATACTGAATCAGTGATTGGAGGTTCTACTATGATACAGGGAATTATTTTATCGTTATTGAGCATCATTTTTCTACTGTGGATTGAACAATCCGTAGAAGTTGCATACATATGGAAAACAGTGGCGAAAATGATTCTTTTCCTAATCCTCCCACTCATTTTATTCCGCAAGGCGGAATTCCCATTCTTACGATTGCGCCAAACTGATCGAAAAAGCATGATGACCGCGATTGGTTCTGGGGTTGCAATCATGGGGATTATCATCATCGCGTTCATCTTCTTACAGCCCTTCATAGACATTGATGCGCTTCTAGCTGACCTTGCTGGCGCAGGTATAACGACTACAACATTCCCGTTCATCGCCCTCTATATATTGTTCGGTAATTCGATGTTAGAGGAATTTTACTTCCGCGGTCTGTTGCCAAATCTTGTTGGCGAGTCTCGGATTCGGTTTATTTTACCATCATTCCTGTTTGCCATTTATCATATCTCGATTTTTCTTCCATGGTTCAACCCAACTCTTCTTATACTCGCTGTGACAGGGCTCTGGGTCGGCGGAGTTATCTTTCAACTCGCCAATGAAAAAAGTGGAACAATATTGCCCTCTTGGATAATTCACATGAGTTCAGATATTGGCGTATTACTCATCGGTGTCTATATCATGTATTTCTATTGAATAAGACTGCAAAATAACTATTCAAATAAAGAACTCCATTCAAATCGCAACTGTGCTAGGGGATGCCTTCGCTCAGTATATATATAGGTAGTCATTGTGAAAAATAAAGCTGTACGCATTACCCCTCTGTATAAGGACGTTGCGTACAGCTTATTATTATATATATATTTGTTAGACCGCCACGACGACCGTTACTTTGAATAAATCCCCATCTACTTCGATTTTCATATTCCCATTATGCAAATCAACGATGGATTGCGCAATTGCAAGGCCAAGCCCTGAGCCATCTGTATGGCGTGACGTATCCGCCCGTTTAAAGCGTTCATATAATTCGTCGGTATTTTCACCGAGCTCGTACTTCGTCACATTTTTCACGACGAATTCGGCCGTATCGCCTACTTTTCGCAGCGTAATATAGACGCGGGTGCCTGGCAATGTGTACTTGATGGCATTGACAATTAAGTTATCCAAAACGCGCCACCATCTTTTCCCGTCTAGATAAGCAACGACCGCAGCATCAGGGAAATTCACCCTAAAGTCTAGTCCTGATTTCGAAATTTCTTCTTCATGCTCCGCAAGGGCTTGCTGAAGTAACTGCGTCATATCAACACGCTGCTTGTTAAGCTCCAAGTTACCACTTGCCATTTTCGATACTTCGAATAAATCCTCGATTAATGTCTTCAAACGCTGTGATTTTTTATCTAAAATATCTACATACTTAGTACGTTCTTCGGCTGTAATGTCTTCCTTTTTCAGGAGATCCGTATACGTAATAATTGACGTCAATGGTGTCCGAAGATCATGACTGACATTCGTAATAAGCTCCGTTTTTAGACGTTCACTTTTCGCTTGTTCAGTCATTGAATTACGGACACCTTCACGCAAATTATTCAAATTCTTAGCGTGTTCGGCAAGTGGTGATTTCCCTTCAACCTTAATTTCTTCATGAAGACGTCCTGCCGCCATCGCTTCTGTCGCCACCATTATTCGGTTTAAGTACGCTGACCGTTTCACCAATGTGAAGAGTGCTGGTAAGCCTAGAAACAGAACGGCTGGAATGTAGACAATTAGAGATGCAGGCATAAGAAGTACGACTATGAAACCAATTCCAGCAAGGAAAAAGCCGGTTAGTAATATAAGTGTTTGAATACCGATTGATTTTTTCAAGAACATATCATGAAAAGTCTTGCAGAAGCCCACTGTATAACTATCTGCAATGTCCTTTTCAAGTATCCCGTCCCTTTTCAGCCGATCAACGAAATTAACGAGTTGGAATACAACTGCCAATAGGAACAGAAGTAAAAAGGCAAACTGGATTATGTTCATAATCCACGTATTGAGACTGTTGTTAAAAAAGAAATAATGAAATCTGCCAGAAACGACATTTAGTACGGCGTACATCGCCAAAATAGAAATAAACAATAAGACCACTTTCATATCAACTTTAAATTGGTTATATTTATCAGATAATCTGTTTCCCGTAACCCACTCACGATTAAATCGAAGTTTTGTGAATAATGCAACCGACGCAAGTGCTCCAACTAACCAAAGAACAAACGAGAAATATTTGTTTTGGTTGTATCGCTTTACCTGGTGACTAAGTAGCTCCTCTTTCAATGCACTTATCGGGACGATGACCTTGCCTTCGAATGTTCGTGCGGGGTTACTAATTAACAACATATCGTTCCATTCTAAATTAGTAGTGCTGTCCCCATAACCCACTGAGCTCCAATTTCTCTCCACAGGTAATGACTGTGCTGTAAAATAACCCTTAGCTCCATCAAATGTCCTCTTATATGCGGCAGGAGCATCGATGTTCCCCGAAGAGAATGTTTCTCCTGTTTTAGTATCTTTGAATTCATATACGACTGGGAAACTTTCAAAACTAACCCTATGATTTTCAACCAAATAGCGCTTCAAAATAGATGCTTTTTCAGCCCTAATTTTTGCTTCTACATGCACATCACTTTCAAAGTTTTTGCGGATATCATCAATTTTTATATCTCTGGCCTCTATTAAAGCGGTTTTCACCTTTTCATTTTTCGCCGCTTCTGCGTCAGCAATCCGATCCGTGTATTGGTCTTGAATATTTGTGATTTGCTCAGACAGGGTTCCGAACCTGCTTCGATGTGCTTCAATTTCCTCCTTTTCTACTGTAATCGTTTTTTCTGCTTCTTCCATATCAATTGGATTCAATATGGTCGGTCCGATACTTTCATAAAATGCGTCCATATTGGCTTTAAAATCATCTGTATCTACATAACTTTTCCCGACAAACTTTGGACCGGTCTGTACAATCGAAATGAGTGCCAGTAAAAATACAGATACAAGCACAGCCCATAATAGTAGGGGTGATTTATTATTCTTCATCGTTAAACGCCTCCTTTGACTAGCCGGTTAAATTGGGCAATTGCCCGGTTCGAACGTTCCACACCATTACCAACTAAATCGATGATGTGGGAGAAACAATAACCAATACTCAGTGCAGCAATAACAATTGCAAGAATTGACCAAAAAGCAGTGTAATCATTTTTCGATTTTGTAACCAATGCCCCACACCACCTTTACATATCTCGGATTTTTCGGATCTGCTTCGATTTTTTCGCGAATTTTACGTATATGGACAGCAACAATATTTTCAGCATTGTACGCCGCCTCGTTCCAGACGCGTTCATAGATTTCATTGATGGAAAACACGCGCCCCGCATTTTTCATTAGCAATTCTGTGATTTTGTACTCAATGGGCGTCAACTTCACAACATCGCCCTCGACCGTTATTTCCTTCGCTTCTTCATCAAGAACAAGACCGTCAACTTCAATTTTTTTCTGACCGTCATACGTACCAAATTGAATATAACGACGTAATTGCGACTTCACCCGCGCCATCAACTCCATTGGATGGAACGGTTTGGTTACATAATCATCGGCGCCAACAGACAAACCGTGAATTTTATCAGAGTCCTCCGCTTTTGCACTTAACATGATAATCGGGATATTGCGCGCTTCCCTAATTTTGAATGTCGCTGTAATACCATCCATGTTCGGCATCATAATATCGAGAATGAGAAGATGGACGTCGTTCGCCTCCAATAACTCGAGCGCCTCTTTGCCATCCGCAGCCTTTAGTACGTTGTATCCTTCATTTTTCAAATAAATTTCAATCCCGTCACGGATATCCTGATCGTCATCCGCTACCAACACCGTGAACTTCGCCATCTTCCGCACCTCGCTTTTCTTAACTCTATGATACCTATTGTACCCGCCAAATCTTAACAATTACCAACTGTAATTATGAAGAAAGTCTTAAGGTGAGTTATATCAGAATTTTAAACAAACACATTTAATCGATGTTTTATGTTTGTTTTTGAATTGACTAAGTGACTGTCACCCAGTCAATTCAAATGATTTTTGCATGTTTGGACAGAGACTTACATATTGATAGGGTGTATGGACAAACTACTATTGGGGGTAATGTTAATGTCAAACCGTGCTGTTGTATACAATAAGCCAGGAATAGTTTCAATTGAAAATATTGGCTTTCCGGACTTGGTGTTACGGGATGGACCCGGGGTAAACCCATTGAATGTCGGACGCAAGTGTGATCACGGGGTCATTCTAAAAGTGGTTGCTACGAATATTTGCGGGAGTGATCAGCACATGGTGCGCGGTAGGACAACTGCACCAAGCGGTCTAGCATTAGGACACGAGATTACCGGCGAAGTCATTGAGGCAGGTCGGGATGTGGAATTCATGAAAGTCGGAGATCTTGTCTCCGTACCTTTTAATATCGCTTGTGGTCGCTGTAGAAATTGCAAATCACAAGACACTCATATTTGTGAAAATGTAAATCCAGACCGCCCTGGATCAGCTTACGGTTATGTTGATATGGGTGGCTGGGTCGGCGGACAATCGGAGTATGTAATGGTTCCTTATGCTGATTTCCAGCTATTAAAGTTTCCAGATAAAGCACAAGCAATGGAAAAAATTCTTGATTTGGCTATGCTATCAGATATTTTCCCTACAGGATTTCATGGAGCATACAGCGCTGGAGTCACAATCGGTTCGACGGTGTATATTGCTGGTGCCGGCCCTGTAGGATTAGCAGCCGCTCATTCAGCACAACTACTAGGTGCTTCATGTGTCATTGTAGGAGATATGATTGAAGAACGATTGGCACAAGCGAGAAGCTTCGGGTGTGAAACGATCAATCTTAGTCAGCATGATGATATAGGCGAACAAATTGCACAAATTCTTGGAACTCCTGAAGTTGACTGTGCTGTTGACTGTGTCGGGTTCGAAGCACACGGAAACGGACCAAATCGTGGTGAAGCACCTGCGGCTGTTCTTAACTCGATTATGGAAGTGACACGCGCTGGAGGAAAGTTAGGTATTCCAGGTTTATACGTAACGGGAGACCCAGGAGCAACTGATGAAGATGCCAAATTCGGGACGCTGAAAATTCGAATGGGACTAGGGTGGGCAAAAGCACATCATTTTGTTACAGGGCAAACGCCTGTCATGAAATACCATGAATTTTTAATGAAATCAATACTGAGCGGTAAAGCTCAAATTGCCAAGGCAGTGAATGCTACGCTTATCTCATTAGAAGAAGCACCGAATGGATACCAAGTTTTTGATAAGGGTGCAGCGAAAAAGTTCGTTATCGATCCACACGGATTGATAAAAAGATAACTCGTTTAACATAGATGACATCCACGACAAAAACTTCGGAAGTTCGAAAATTAGCTGTGGATGTTTTTCTATCCCGTATCGACAATCAGGGGGGATTTCCTATGTCGGCATTTTTAGGTGAATTAGTTGGAACGATGATCCTAGTGATTTTAGGTTGCGGTGTTGTTGGCGGAGTCGTGCTTAATAAAACTAAATCACAAAATTCCGGCTGGATTGTGATCACGATGGGCTTTGGACTCGCCGTAGCAGTAGCTATTTATGCGGTAGGCGGGATAAGCGGCGCCCATATTAATCCGGCAGTCACAGTAGGATTAGCCGTAATCGGTGCTTTTCCTTGGGCAAATGTTCCGGCGTATATTTTAGCTCAACTCATTGGAGCATTTATCGGGGCAGTCATTGTTTACATTAATTATTTACCACACTGGAAAGAAACAAACGCTACAGACCAAAAGTTGGCAGTATTTTCAACCAGTCCAGCCATAAGAAAACCACTTTCCAACTTCGTAAGTGAAATGATCGGTACATTCGTACTCGTTCTTGGGATATTAGCGATTGGTGCAAATGAATTTACGGAAGGGCTTAATCCACTTATTGTCGGATTCCTTGTCCTCTCCATTGGTTTGTCACTAGGAGGAACAACCGGCTTTGCCATTAACCCCGCACGTGACTTAGGTCCAAGAATCGCTCACTTTTTCTTACCAATTCCCGGAAAGGGTTCATCTGATTGGCGTTATGCCTGGGTTCCGATTGTTGGTCCATTACTTGGTGGAGTATTTGGAGCTCTGTTTTATCAACAAGTGTTCAGTGGGATAAATTCTGTGACATTTTGGATGGTAGGCTCAATTTGTTTGGTAGCAATTCTAGGTGCACATTTTATGAATAAAATGTGCCAAGCTTAAAAATTTGAATAAAGTCCATTAGCCAGTGAATAATCTGGTGAAACACAAATAAACACCCCCTGCATCGATTTAGTTAGTAACTAAATCGACTAAACAGGAGGGTGTTTTCTTATAAGGACAAGAAGGTCAATTTCTATCTAAGACACCAATATAGACCCGTTTTATCACAACAAAGCTGTATTTCTAGTTTTCGTATTGTACAAACATACATAATTGTTCAAACATCCATGTTTATCTAGGTGCCTGTCATCTTTACAATGGACTTTTGACTTTTCTACCACTCAACGTCAACACAAGAATCCCACCAAGCAACATCGCGATCCCCATCCAAGACGTTCCATTCAGTCGCTCTCCTACAACAATTACACTCAATATAGCAGCAGTAAGTGGTTCAGCAAGTGACAGCGTGACTGCTGACGATGAAGGTATCCGTTTCAATCCTGCAGAAAAGAGGATATATGCCACACTGGTTGTGATTATTCCAAGATACAACACAACAGAAATTCCACGCCCTGTCATGAGCCCTTCCGTTTCGAATAAAAACAAGAATGGCATGAGCATTATCGCACTCATCGAAAAGATAACCGCAACAGCAGGCACAGGATCTACCTTTTCTAGCACGTCTTTATTGACGAGGGTATAAAAGGCAAACAACAAACCAGCTCCAAGTGACATCGCAATTCCCACTGGATTAACAACGATACCATCTTTATTTAAAAAGAGCAGTGCACACCCTATAATTGCAAGTGCTGTCGCCATAATCCACACTCGGGTGGGACGGCGTTTTACTAATAACCATTCAATGATTCCGGAAAAAACTGGAGCACTCCCGATTGTGACGACCGTGCCGATAGCAACCCCCGTTAATCTGACAGAAGAAAAAAATAAATATTGAAAAATAGCCATTGAAATAGCTGCGTACAGGGTAGATTTCCACGGCCAATTTCGAAAATCGATTTTACGCATAATGAGCAAAATAACTAGTAATGAAAAACCCCCTACTGCAAGCCTTGATGCCCCAACCGCTAACGGATGTATCGTTTGCGGCATAAATGTTTGGGCGGTGCCCGTCGTTCCCCAAAGGATCGCTCCAAACAGCACGACTAGATATGAAATACGTTGTGACAAAGTGATTCCCCCTTACTCTCTCTATAGTAGAAGATACCACAAAAACTAAATTCCCCAACACCTTAATAGTAAATCAAGTCTGTTAATTATCCATTTTATTATATGAAGCATTTGTAAGAAAAACGTGAAAGTATCCATTTTCTCTTGTTCGTTTTCGGCTGACTTTGGATAATAAAAGAATAGCTACCTTTCTATAGGGATTGCAAGTGCCCGAAGATGAAATTTCGGGCACTATACCGCTTTTAATAATGCCTTCCCTACTTATTTTGGGAAAGATAATACAAGTAACAGTGTAACGCCATTTAGAAAGTGACACTTCTATAAAATCGAAAAGGGAATGCTATAAAGTTGGATTAAGTAGCCATTCAGTCCTAACAATCCAACCACCTGTACAAAGAGTCCCTAGTGATTTACCACAAAAGTAAGCAGGGATTTACTGGTTAATCAACACCCGTGATATTAAATGTATTTATACAAAAAGCCCGAAATGTAGGTAGCATCTCGGGCAAAATTCGTTCTTATATAAAACGTACAACCTCATCTAAAGGCAGGCGGGAAGACCCGTAGGCCGGGGCAGCAGCCTTTCCTAAAGCGATCAGTACAACTGGGAATTGATCACCGGGAAGGTCGAATCTCTCAGCAAATTTCACTTTATCAAAGCCACCCATTGGTAAAGTATCATAGCCTTTTTCTTTAGCAATCAACATCAATTGCATAGAAACAAGCCCTGCATCGAAAGAAGCAATGTTCGCCCTTACCTCTCTTGGCATATTTGGATAAACTGCATTCGTACTGGCAATTGTGAGATCCTTAATAGAATCATCCATATGTCCTTCTGCCACGTTTTGTGTATAAATTTGTTCCACTTTCTTATACGCATCTATATTCCCCAAGACCGCAATAACAGCAGAAGAGTCCTCAACGGCAGCTTGATTATTGGCGATTGTCTTCAGTTCCTTCTTCAATTCTGCGTCTTGAAAAACGATAAAGCTCCAAGATTGTAGGTTACTGGATGAAGGAGCGATTGTAGCCAACTTCAGCATTTCTGCAATTTCTTCTTTTCCGATTGTAGCGTTCGGATCGAACACCCTCACTGATTTCCTTGCGTTCATTACACTATATAAATTTGAATCTAATGTTGTAGTCATTGTATTGCCTCCCTTTTCCGACTTACTAATAGTAAGTGATTGCATACAACTTACCATTAGTAAGTTGGATGTGTCAACCCTAACGATACATGTTAAGATAGATGAAAGATAAAGCAGAATGGAGGTTTGACTAGTGAATCGACCGAATGATTGTGGGATTTCATCACATGTCTGCAACAACTTTCACGATACGATTGAATTTATTGGCAAGAGATGGATGGGGGTAATTATTTATACACTGATGTCCGGACCCAAGCGTTTTCATGAAATCACTGAGGGTATTCCAGGGATATCAGATCGACTTTTAACAGAACGGCTAAATGAATTAATCAAAGAAGGCCTTGTTATAAAAAAACAATTGGAGCCTTCTACTATAATTGGATACGAACTTACGGATACCGGGATGGAATTGAAAGAAGTTATTACTGCCATTCGGAACTGGATGGCAAAGCGTACAACCCTTTAGGTTAGAGCGCTAATAAATACCTCCAAAAAGAGCTATTATCCCCTAGAGGTTTAAAGCTCTTTCCCCATTTTCTGACTGACTACATTCATCTATATCTAGTAGAATCATTGCTCCCACTAGGCATCGAACACCAATATTTACCCTCCCCATATTCATACCTCTTCGTTTTTCACATGTATTGACATGTACGAATCAAAAACACTATGATACACTGTATTGCAGGCTTTTAACACGTGGTTCGTCAACCATCCCACGCTAAAAAAACTAGGAGGAAAAGAATAATGAAGATAAAAACAATGGCCATTAGCGGAATTATCGCCGCTTTATATGTAGCTGTATCCCTATTAATAGCACCATTAGCATACGCAGCCATCCAATTTAGGATCCCTGAGATGTTCAACCATCTCGTCGTGTTCAATAAGAAATTTATATTCGGCATTGTACTCGGCGTGTTTGTGACAAACTTATTTTCCCCGCTTGGCATGTATGACCTATTTTTCGGGGTAAGCCAATCAATCCTAGCTCTTTCAATCACAATCTTTTCTGCTAAATTCATATCCGGAATGGTCAAGCGAATGGTCTTCAACACGCTTGTCTTCACCTTTACAATGTTCATCATTGCTTTCGAGTTGAACCTAGCGTTAGGACTACCTTTCCTACTTACTTGGTTAACAGTTGCTATCGGCGAATTTGTTGTCATGGCAATCGGAATTCCGATTATGATAGCTTTGAATAAACGTCTTAATTTCGAAAAGTTGATTTAACCAAAACGTCCCCTGCCACTTTGTCTACAATTGAATTGGCGGGGACTTTTCTAGGAGGGTTACGATGTATATCTCCATTCAAGAAACCGCCGAACACCTAAGCATGCCCGTCGGACAAGTAGAAAAGTACGTGCGGGAAGGTCGTATCCGTTCCGTCCATGATGGGGAACAATTCCTCATTAACAAAGATCAGTTTGGTCTCTATTTGGAACAGCTCGAAATGTTGAAACACCAAATCGATGAATGGCGGAACGAACCAATCCCACCCGATCGTGACATTAAAGATGAAGATTAAAAAACCGGCTGAGGACACACACGTCTTCAGCCGATTTTTTTAAAAATGGGTTTTCATTACGAGTAAGTAGGGTAAAGGAATGAAAATCGCTATAAACGGCAATACTAAACACACCGATTGATTGCTTTAAAAGCACTTTACTAGTATAGTAAGAAGCTGTTTCTAAATTACCAGTTACACGAGGGGGAATTATGAAGAAAATTTCAAATGTCTTTTATATCACAATCGGTCTGATTATTTTGACCGTCGGGTATGGCGCGTTAGCACCCGAGAATTTCGCTGCTGTCACAACTAATGCCAAAAACTTTGTTGCGTCGTCTTTTGGTTGGTACTATATGCTACTCATGTCATTTATGTTAGTACTTAGTTTCTATTTTATCGTCAGTCCATACGGAAAAATCCGACTTGGAAAAGATACGGACCGCCCGCAGTTTTCAACAGTTACATGGGTTGCCATGCTGTTCTCTGCCGGGATGGGAATCGGCCTCGTCTTTTATGGTGCCGCTGAACCGTTATCACACTTTGCAATCAGCCCTGCTTCGGAAGATCCCAATACAGATGCCGCCTTTAAAGAATCCTTACGTCAATCATTCTTCCACTGGGGTATCCACATATGGGCAATGTATGGAGTTACCGCACTATCTCTAGCCTTCTTCCAGTTCCGTAAAGGTGAACCGGGATTAATTTCAGCAACATTGAAGCCGATATTCGGCAAAAAAATGGTTGGTCCGTGGGGTACTCTCGTTGATGTACTCGCCGTTTTTGCGACAGCATTCGGCGTCGCTACATCTCTCGGCTTCGGTGCTGTTCAAATTAATGCAGGCCTCAACTACTTATTTGATGTTAAGATATCTATCTTTTCACAGTTTGTCATCATTGCAGTCATCACGGTCTTGTTCGTGATATCTGCATGGTCTGGGTTAAGCAAAGGTATCAAGTATTTGTCGAATACAAACTTAGTCCTGACACTAGTACTTCTTGGATTTATCGTCGTTCTTGGACCGACATTGCTCATCTTCAATATGTTCACCGATTCATTTGGCGGCTATTTTTCAAACCTTATCCAAATGAGTTTCGGCACAGCGCCTTTGAATTCCACTGATCGGGAATGGCTCGATGGTTGGACAATTTTCTACTGGGCATGGTGGATTGCTTGGGCACCGTTTGTCAGTATGTTCATTGCTCGTATTTCAAAAGGCCGGACAATTAGGGAGTTCATGATTGGCGTACTTGCTGCGCCTACACTCCTGGTTACATTTTGGTTCTCAGCGTTTGGTTCGACAGCGATTGATATCCAGAAAAAAGGACTTGCCGACTTGACAGTACCAAGTACAGAACTAACTATTTTTGAAATGTTCAATGTTATGCCTTTGTCGTTCATAATATCCATTTGTGCGATTTTATTGATTATTTCATTCTTCATCACATCGGCGGATTCAGCAACTTTTGTCCTCGGTATGCAATCAACAAACGGTTCATTGACGCCACCGAATAATGTGAAGCTCATTTGGGGCGTTATTCAGTCGACAATTGCGCTCATTTTGCTATCTGTCAACGGTCTTACCGCTTTGCAAAACACAATTATCATCGCTGCACTACCATTTTCTTTCGTCTTGCTGCTCATGGTTGTCGCATTGCTTAAAGCGTTGAAAGCCGAATTAAAGTTGATGAAATTAAAATAATGACCAAAAAGCGATTCCATATATGGAATCGCTTTTTCTTAACTAGTAACAAGAACTTTTTCACGTTTCCCAATCATTTGAAGGAAGTCCCCAACCATTGCACTCGCCGTTGGGTACATTCCTGCGCCCGGACCAACAAGTGTGAGCGCACCAAGATAATCAGTTTCAACAATAATTGCATTATTTACGCCATCAACACCATATAGCGGATGTTCTGGGCCAATAAGTACCGGCCCCACACTACCGTGCAATATTCCCTTTTCATCAATCAAAATATCAGCGATATGCCGATAACGAAGTTTAGCCTTAGATGCATCCGCTACATCTTCAATTGTAACCTTGTTAATCCCAACAACCGAAACGCCCTGCCAATTTGGTTGACTACCAAAGGCAAGTGCACTCAAAATCATCAGTTTCCGAAAGGCATCTTTGCCACTTATATCGTCCGTTGGATCTGCTTCCGCATAACCAAGCGCCTGTGCTTCATGAAGTGCGGCTTTAAACGGGATTCCCTCTTCCCGCATCTTCGTCAAGATAAAGTTAGAAGTACCATTCAAAACACCTCTAATTCGTCGCACTCGATCTGTCAGTAACAAGTTTGTCACCGTACGGATAATCGGTACACCGCCCGCTGTCGTTGCTTCGTAACCAAAGTGAACTCCGCGGAACTTCGCATGCTTTAGCAACGCTGTACCATGTTTCGCAAACATCGTCTTATTTGCTGTTATAACATGAAAACCATTTTCTATCGCTTCCGAAAGATACGTATAAGCGGGCTCCTCCCCTACAATCGCCTCAAAGATGAAGTCAATGTCCGGATTTGACAAAACTTCCTGAATGTCGTCCGTTATCCTCGTTCCAGGTGTTGCTAGACGCTCTTTCGCCTCATCCCGAACCAAGATAGAAACGATATCGATTACACAGCCGGTTTCTCGTTTAATCTCTTCTTTTCTTTCATTCAAAATCCTATAAATCCCTTCACCTACAGTGCCGAAGCCAAGTAGAGCGACTTTGATTGACGGCATACCGCCACCTCCATGGACTGGTTGATGACAAGTCCCCATTTTTCAAATTCCGTTAAAAAGCTTTCATGGCCATTTTTTGTATTGACCAAACAATAGATTGAATTTGGAATCATATGGACAAACGTTCGAGTTTCTTCCGTCGGACACATCGGATCGTTCGTAAACGCAAAGGCCACTACTTTTGCAGCTATCCGGCTGGAAGCTATTTCAATGCCCCCCCGATCACGGCCGATATCATGTGTATTCATGGCATGGATTAAGGGATAGAAACTCTCCATATCATTTCTGCTATTTCCAAAAGGAGATTGCCTGCTCCCTATTTTAGTTGTTTGCGGCGTCACAGCCATTGGGAATAGAATATCCATATCTTCGGGATACAAAATGCCCCATTCAAGTACACGCATGCCACCAAACGAACCCCCGATGACCGCCCGTAATCTATTGACACCAAGTACCGTCAACGCTCTCCGTTCCGCGTGCACCATATCGCGGATTGTTACTTCCGGAAATAAGTTCCTATAAAACTCACCCGTGGCTGGATTAACAGCTAACGGTCCTGTTGATCCGTTACTTCCGCCAAGTGCGTTAAAAGAGATGACTGATAACCCGTTCGTATCGATACTTTTCCCTCGGCCGACAAGCCCGCTCCACCAACCCGGGTTTTCATCCGTTCCAACTGTCACGTGATTTCCTGTCAAGGAATGACAAACTAAGACGATCGGTCTATCCAGACTGCCTTTTCTTTCATAAGCAAGCTGTACATTTTCTAAGACGACACCGGATTCCAATGTCATGTTACCGATTTCTACAATTCCCGTCTTCACGATTGTCACGCCCTTCCTTTTACCCGAAAATCATACCGTTACTGGTACTGCTAGTTCAATCGCTTGTGCAAGGTCTGCAATAATATCTTCTACAGATTCAAGCCCAACTGATAGTCTGATCAATTCTTCTGTTACGCCCGACTTTTTCAAGTCTTCAGGTCCAAGTTGCTGATGCGTCGTTGAAGCAGGATGAATAATCAGCGATTTTGCATCCCCAACGTTCGCAACATGCGACCAGATCTTAACGTTATCAATTACATTTCGGCCTGCATCGCGTCCACCTTTAATACCAAATACAATAATGGAACCGAAACCGTTTTTCAAGTACTTTTTCGCAAGGTCATAAGATGGGTGATCTTCGTTGCCTGTATATGTTACCCATTCAACAGATGGATGTTTCTTCAAGAACTCCGCTACCTTAACGGCATTTTCATTATGCCTTGTCACACGCAGGTGCAACGTTTCAAGTCCTTGGAGGAAGTTGAATGCACTATCCGGATCTAAGCATGGCCCAAAGTCACGCAAGAGTTGAACGCGTAGCTTAGTCGCAAATGCCGCTGCTGCTGTATCAATTCCGTAACGAAGACCATGATATGATGCATCCGGCTCTGTGAAGCCAGGGAACCTCCCTTGTGTCCAATCGAATGTTCCCGCATCAACAGCAACTCCACCGATTGTCGTACCATGCCCACCAATCCATTTTGTAGCAGAATGGATGACAACATCCGCACCGAACTCAATAGGATTCGAACCATATGGCGATGCAAATGTACTATCTATGAGAAGCGGTAGACCATTTTCATGCGCAATGTTCGCAACCGCTTCAATATCAAGAACATGAAGACCCGGGTTACCGATTGTTTCTGCGAATACGGCTTTTGTTTTATCTGTAATTGCTGCACGGAAATTTTCAGGATCTGTTGCGTCTACGAATTTCACATTAATTCCATAACGCGGTAGCGTAGTGGCGAATAGATTATACGTACCACCGTATAAGTTGCTTGCTGCAACAATTTCATCTCCGGCCCCTGCAACGTTCAAAATGGAAAATGCAATAGCCGCCATGCCAGATGACAATGCAACTGCCGCCGTACCACCTTCAAGAAGCGCAATACGCTCTTCAAAAACTGCAACAGTCGGATTTGTGATGCGTGTGTAGATATTGCCTGCTTCCTGTAGTGCAAATAATTTTTGAGCATGCTCTGTATCACGGAATACAAAAGAAGAGGTTCTATGAATTGGAACTGCGCGTGAACCTGTTACAGGATCCGGTTTTTGTCCACCGTGTAGAAGAAGTGTTTCGGGTTGAAGTTTTGTCATTTTCATTACCTCCAGAGTTTTTTTAGATGGATACGATTGTGATGTACGGAGGCGTTAGGGGTATTTTAGGAATAAAAAATAACCCCCTTCGCTTAAGAAGAGGGTTACGCTTTCGCTTATTCCTCCCCTTATCTTTCAGACCGTTCGCACGAATCTGTAGGAAGTAGCACCTTTGCAAGTTGGTAACTTGCTGGTTGCCGGGCATCGCAGGGCCTATTCCCTCCGCCGCTCTTGATAAGAGTTTGTGATATTCAGTTTTCCATCTTGTGACATAGTATAGTAGATATCTTAATACTTTGTCAATAGTTTATTGAACAATATTTCTGAAACTTGTGTCTATGTGAAATGTTACACTTAATCTATCGCCATTTTAGGGGGAATTTGATATGTGGTTGTGGGTTGTAGGCGTGCTCTTTTGGGGATATGCAGTCGGTTGTCTGCATGGGTCAGTTATCGCGCAGAAAATATCCGGCGTTAATTTGAAAGAAACTGGTGTAAAAAATGCCGGTGCTTCGAATGCGACCATTGTTCTTGGGAAGAAATTCGGCGCACTTGTTGCAGTAATTGATATCGGAAAAGGTGCGGCAGCTGTCTTACTTGTGCGTTATTTCGCAGAAAACGCGGGACTTCTAGGAGACATTTTAGCCTTACTTTTATTCCTCGCAGGTGCAGCAACCGTAATTGGGCATAACTTCCCGTTTTATATGAACTTTAACGGCGGTAAAGGAACCGCGACAATAATTGGTGTACTGCTTGCCATCGATTGGCAAGTTGGACTAATTGGTTTTGCATTGTTTGTCATCGTGGCGCTAGTAACAGACTTTCTCGTGTTTGGTGTGCTGATGCTCTACGTGACACTGATCACGATGGCAGTGTGGGCAGACGGATACTGGCCGGTCGTGATAGCAACCCTGTTATTTGCAATTGCGGTTTGGAAGCATATTGAGAATTTCCAACGGATGAAAGAGCGTAGTGAGAAGCGGGTTTCGACGGTGTTTAAAAAGAAATAGTAATAAACAAAGACAATCCGGTATCGCCCATATAATGAACGATACCGGATTCTCTTTGACTTTAAAAATCCAGCCATATTTTAATAGCTGTCCCCAAAATAAGAATTGCCAATAGCCATTGAAGTACTTTCGTATTCATCTTTTGACCAATTTTCGCCCCAATAGGTGCTGCTATGATACTCGCAACAATCATAACGGCAGCAGGTCCATACAACACTTGATCGGTCGCAACTTTACCGATTGTCGAGCCGATTGAGGATATGAACGTAATGGCGAGCGATGTTGCAATCGTCATTCGCGTAGGTATCTTCAAAACAACCAGCATAATTGGTACGAGAATAAAAGCTCCTGCGGCTCCAACAATTCCTGCAGCAATACCAACAATGAATGCCAACACTGCCGCCAACCACTTATTGAATTTGACTTGATCGACCGGAATGTCATCCAATCCTTTCTTCGGAATGAACATCATAATTGCAGCGATTGTTGCCAATATACCGTAGACCAGGTTGATAGCACCTTCAGATAACAAATTCGAGCCGTATCCGCCGATAAAACTACCTACTAAAATACTCGACCCCATGTACAGAACCAACGATTTATTTATCAAACCACTTTTACGGTACGCCCATACGCCGGAAATCGTTGCGAAAAAGACTTGAATTGCACTTATTCCAGATACTTCATGAGCGGTAAAGACCGCAACACCAAGAAGAGGCGGGATATATAACAGCATCGGATACTTGATAATTGATCCGCCTATCCCGACCATTCCAGAAACAAACGAACCAACAAATCCAATTAAAAATATCGTGATAATAAACGCAACATCCACCCTATTTTCCTCCTTTCAAAAGGAGAAAGGGTATCCTACAAGCAGATACCCTTCCATTTTCAATCAACCTTTTTGAATCCAAAATGTAAATACGCCGGCCTCTTCCGTATGCTTCACTAAGTCATGACCACCTGATTTCGACCATGCAGCTAAATCTGCAACGGATCCTTTATCTGTCGCAAGAATTTCCAATACTTCACCTGTTTCCATTTCCTTCATCACTTTTCTTGCACGTACAACCGGCATTGGACAAGCCAACCCTTTAGCGTCTAATACTTTGTTTGATTTCATATATAATCTCTCCTTAGTTTTTAATAAATTATCTGATTGCACAACGATTTGGTCCAATTTCCATTTCACGTTGTGTTTCTTCATCAGGCGTTAATTTGCCCATATTTGTTTCACGGATTTGCTGGTAAGCATTCGGTTGTGGTGGTAAATTACCTGTTACCATTTCTCTGAATTCTACTTCACTTTCAATATTCAAACCGTGGTTTTCTGCAAATAATGTACCTAGTTTCCCAGAAACACTACCATCGCTATTCAATTCTTCTATGATCATGAAGTGCGCAGGAAGAACAATCAATTCCCCTGACAATTCTTTATAGCGTTTGTACAACGACTCTCGCAAATCGCCAACCCAATCTTCGGCTAAACCAGCAAGGTCGGGGCGTCCGATTGAATCGATGAATAAGATATCGCCTGAAAGTAAATACGTGTCATCTACTATGAATGATGTAGATCCAATTGTATGCCCTGGTGAGTACAAAGGTTGAATGGCAATCGTCGTATCACCGATTGTGATCGTTCGTCCCTCTTCTAATGACTCATAGGCAAATGTCACTTCACTAGCATCTTTTGGCGGCAACCAGTACGTTCCATTTACTGCTTCTGCAATTTTGCGTCCCCCTGAAATATGATCTGCGTGGAGATGTGTATCCAAAATATGCGTAATTTTCACGTCCAACGTTTTCGCGAAATCGATGAATACATCAGTCATCCGTGTTGCATCGACAATTGCCGCTTCCCCGTTCGAAACGATCATGTACGACAAACAACCTTTGCCAATTCGCACGAACTGATACAGCTCTCCGACGTCTTTCAAGTCACCAATTTTCACCGGCTCTAAATGTTCACTCCATGCCTTCATGCCGCCTCGTAAGTAATGGACTGCGCGCCCTTCTTCCGCAATCATTTCCCCAACCATAATAGATGAGCCTTCTTTTGCGCAGACAACGACAATATCTTGATCTGTAGGAAGCTGTTCCAGGATTTCTTCAACCCCATCGAGTAAATCGAAATAAGGGATATTGAGATACTGAATGTTCTTCCCTTCAATTTTCCAATCCGCAAAGGCATCTTCATTACGAACGTCCAGGATGAAAAATGGATCTTGATTCACTACTTTTTTCGCTATTGTACTTGCCGTCATTGGCTGAACTGTCATTTGTATACCCCCTCTAGTAATTTCACTCATTAATTACACAACTTTTTCTGTAGGTCCGTTCCATTCACTCATGCCTGGGATAACGTTTTTCACTTTAATAAATCCGGCTTCAGCAAGTTTCCGAGAAGCTACATCACTGCGGCTACCTGTACGGCATACGACGTAAATTTCCGTTTCTTTATCAAGATTACCGAGTTCACTTTCAAGGTTACCGAGCGGCAATGACTTAGCCCCCGGAATATGATTAAATGCGTATTCTGCCGATTCACGAACATCGAGCACAAGCACTTCACGATTCTCCTCTAAAATGGCTTTCAGTTGCTCATTCGACACGATGTGTGGGTGTTTTTTCTCAACTTGTTCATCTTCGCTTGATTTCCGTACATAATGCGTAAGAACTCCTGCTTCTTCAGTCGTGCCGAGATAATAATGTCCAGAACCCTCAGCCCATGCTTTTAAATCTGCCGTAGAGCCTTTATCAGTCGCCTGCACTTCCAACACTTTTCCCGGTTCCATTTCTTTCATAATCTTTCTCGTTTTGACGATTGGCATTGGACATGCCATTCCTTTTGCGTCAAGAATAAAATCAGTTTTTATCATGTCATCTGCTCCTTTTACTCATGCCCGTATGGGTATATTTTAATATAAAAAAATAGGGTTATTCCACTGAACCTTCCCAGTCAATCATACCGCCAACCATGTTCACTACCTTAAAGCCGTGTCCCTCTAGCAATTGTGTGGCTTTTCCACTACGTCCACCTGAACGGCACACCATTGTGTACTCACTATTTTTATCCAATTCATGCATACGGAATTCCAATAATCCGAGCGGGATATGAATTGCTTGTGGTATTTTCCCTTCTTTCACTTCATCGACTTCACGCACGTCAATCAGGTGAATTGTTTTGTTGGTATTTAACTTTTTTTGAACTTCTAATGGTGTTATTTCAAGCATTTTAAACCCTCCATCTTTTAAATTTTAAATAAATAAGTTTACATTGCCTTCTTGAGCATCTCCAAGATAAGCAGCAACTCCACCGTACTGGATGCCATCCATCAATTCTTTCTGCTGCAAGCCTAGAAGATCCATCGTCATCGTACAAGCAACAAGTTTTATATCTTGTTCTTCAGCCAGTTCGATTAATTGCGGAAGTGTCATCGCATTGTGCTTTTTAATAACGTGTTTAATCATTTTAGGACCCATTCCAGCAAAGTTCATGTTGGAAATACCCATCTTATCTGCACCGCGCGGCATGATTTTTCCAAATACTTTTTCAAGTAAACCTTTTTTCACTGGGACTAGTTCTTCTTTTCGAAGTGCATTCAATCCCCAAAATGTATGAAAAATCGTTACTTGGTGATCATAAGCTGCAGCACCATTTGCAATGATGTACGCCGCCATTGCTTTATCATAATCTCCACTGAATAATACAATGGTGGTTCTTTTCGTTTCAGACAATCAAATCTCCCTCTCCATTTGTACCCCACAGGGTATATTATGCGTTAAAAAGAAAAGAGTCCATTATTTCATCGACTCTTTACTAGTAGATCTACTGCTTCTTTTACAATATCCTCTTGTGTTCTTGGATCGCTGTCATCCATTTGTTGAATACATTCAATCAGATTGGAGCTGACAATAACGCCAATCGTTCTATCTATAGCTGAGCGTGAAGCTGACAATTGTGTAATTACTTCTTTACAGTCTTTATTGTCATCCATCATTTTTAAAATACCTTTGATTTGTCCTTCAATTCGTTTTAACCTGTTTTTTACTTTGTCATCGTATTCCATGCTCTTCACTTCCTTTTATTTAAGCTATATCTGCATATTATACCCCGCCAGGTATAATGTCAACCCCTTTGCTTTTATTAAGATACAAATTTAGGGACTTAACCAAAGCTATTTAAATAGCTAATAAAGTCTACTATCATGCAAATTTCGTAAAAATATGGTATACTAATAGTAGACAACATGTGTGTTATCGTTTACGTTTAGTTGTTTTCCATCTTCATCTACTTGTTGCTGCGGGTTTCCCCAAAAGCGCTTTTTAACTAGATGGCAAGATGAGAATGGATGATAGGGGGAATTCGAATGGCTTTTCCACGCAGGGAAAAAGAAGTATCGGATTTTGTCGCAGCGCGCAGAATCGACGAAGAAATTTCATTTGTCCGTAATGAACACGAAGTAAATGGTACTATTTTTAAAATACTTGAGAACTCCGTCATTGTTGAAATCTCATCCAAGGACGCCGAACTTATTGGCGCCGCGTCAAATCTTACTGTTGTTTCACATAAGAATTACTCAATCGTTTAATAAATATAAGAAAAAGGCATTCGCGATTAAAGCGATGCCTTTTTTCTATGCCTTTTATGAAGGGAGAATTAAACTTGCTGATGAATTGCTGGCAATGGACGACAGGTTGCACTAACTGAGCTATAGACTTCCCGAACTATACGACACCCCGCCCGAAACTATTCAATAAACTCCTAAAACTATACAACCGAAAAAGGGTTTCTCTTCCTATTCCCCGAAAAGTAGTAGAAAAGGGGGTTGTCCTTATGATTAGAAGTCTAGTACTCACTGCAATTACCGCTATGGCAATCGTTTATATTTTCTTTATTCCTGCTAATCCAGTCGGCTTCAAAATTATAATGAAACTGATTCCGATGGCACTTATCATCCTATTCGCATTAACGACAAGACCTCTTTTTTCTCGTACATACAAGCGGATTATCATCTTCGGCCTATTCGTCTGCATGATTGCGGATGCCGTTATCTATTGGTTTTTACCAGGACTTATTACTTTTTTAATTGGTCATATTTTTTACATATCGGCGTTCCATCATGTCGCACGGAAGTCCATGCCTATTTGGGCAGCTGTTCCGCTTCTTCTATATGGCACTGGCATGGCTGTCTGGATCGCTGGTTCACAGTTTTCCGCTGGTCAAACCATCCTCGGCATAGCCATTATTGCCTATATTGGTGTCATTTTGACTATGGGTTGGATGGCTATCCGAACGCGAATGAAGCTTACTATCATTGGCGCACTGCTATTTATGTTCTCAGATTCTGTTCTCGCAATCGATCGGTTCGTTTACGAAATTCCGAACCGTGATGCATTCGTTATGATGACGTATTATGCGGCGCAAGTTTTCATAGCCGCCAGCGTCGGAAGTCGAGTTGTAAAGTATTCCGTAAACCGGAACAATCTGATAAGATAGAGTCATCAGCACTTTATTAGGAGGAATTATTAACTATGAAAGAAAAACTAATCGAACGACTTGTACGTTATGCAAAAATTGACACACAATCAGATGCAGGAAGCTCTTCTACGCCTTCTACACCCGGCCAATGGGACCTTCTGCATGAATTACAAAAAGAACTCGCGAATATCGGTCTAGAAGACATTACGCTCGACGAAAACGGCTATTTGTTTGCAACACTGCCTGCCAATACAGAACGTGACGTACCTGTCATCGGATTTCTTGCACACGTTGACACGACGACCGATTACACCGGAAAAAACGTCAAGCCTCAGCGCATCGATAATTACGACGGCAATGATCTTCAACTGAACGACAACACAATAATGACAATAAACGCTTTTCCCGAACTGAAAAACTATATCGGTCACACACTCATTACGACGGATGGTACAACGCTTCTCGGCGCGGATGATAAAGCGGGGATTGCTGAAATCGTTACAGCGATGGAATATTTGCTTGCCAACCCGGATCTTAAACACGGGAAACTGCGTATCGCCTTCACACCAGACGAAGAAATTGGGCGTGGACCACATAAATTTGATGTCGAAAAATTCGGCGCCAAATATGCGTATACGATGGATGGCGGACCACTTGGTGAACTGCAATACGAAAGTTTCAACGCGGCGGCTGCTAAAGTTACGTTCCACGGTGTCAGCGTTCACCCTGGTTCCGCGAAAGATAAAATGGTCAACTCCGTTTTACTCGCCAATCAATTCCAGGCGGCAATGCCGGTAAATGAAATTCCTGAGAAAACCGATGGCTACGAAGGATTTGTTCATCTAATGCAGTTCAACGGGTCCACTGAAGAAACAACACTTGGCTATATCATCCGCTATTTCGACCGTGAAACCTTCAAAGCCAGAAAACAGCTGATGATCGAAACCGCTAATAAGCTGAAGAAAGAATACGGCGAGAACGCAGTCACACTCGAAATCGAAGACCAATACTTCAATATGGGTGAAAAGATTGAACCTGTCATGGAAATAGTTGATATCATGTCCGATGCATTCAAAAACCTTAATATCGAACCGAACATCGTACCCGTACGCGGCGGTACAGATGGTTCCCAATTGTCGTACATGGGTATGCCAACGCCTAATATCTTCACAGGTGGAGAAAATTATCATGGCAAATACGAATATATTTCAGTCGATAATATGGTTAAAGCGACAAATGTCATCATTGAAGCCGTGAAACTTTTTGAAGAACGCGCCTAAATAAAAGGGGGATAGCATATGAGGGAAATTTGGATTGGTGCCTTTTCCTCCGTTTTTTTCGCAGTGACATTCATTTTGAACAGATCTATGGAATTATCGGGAGGAAGCTGGCTTTGGAGCGCCTCCCTCCGCTATTTCTTTATGGTACCTTTTTTAATCGCTATCGTCGCTTACCGCAAAGGGCTTGGTGATGTGAAGAAGGAATTTGTCCGTAAACCTGCTCCATTTTTCATCTGGAGCGTAACGGCCTTTGTCTTATTCTACGCACCACTTACATACGCGGCAGCTTACAGTCCGGGTTGGCTTCTTGCTGGCACATGGCAATTGACAATTGTGGCCGGCATCCTGCTTGCACCTTTCTTCACGTTGATTATTAAAACACCAGATGGCGAAAAAAAGATTCGGCATAAAATCCCGCTTGTCTCACTTGGTATTACTCTTATTATTTTTGTCGGTGTCGTACTAATCCAAATTCCGCACGCACAAAGCGTTGAACCGCGTACGTTACTGCTTGGCATCATTCCCGTTATTTTAGCAGCGTTCGCCTACCCGCTTGGTAACCGCAAAATGATGGAACTTCTAGGTGGTCGACTTGATACGTTTCAACGTGTGCTTGGAATGACGCTTATGACAATTCCCATCTGGATTGGCTTTTCCATCTATGCGTTCTGGTCAGTCGGACCCCCTTCTATGAGCCAGCTTGGTCAGTCGTTCATCGTTGGTATCAGTTCTGGCGTCATCGCTACAACCTTATTTTTCATGGCAACCGACCGCGTACGCGGAGATCAAGGCAAACTTGCCGCCGTGGAAGCAACACAGTCAACACAGCTTATTTTTGTTATCCTTGGCGAAATGATGATTCTCGGCATTGCACTGCCCGGTACGCTTTCTTTAGTTGGCATCGCAGTAATCATTACAGGAATGGTATTGCATAGTTTGCAAACATCGGTGACGAAAAAGGAGAAAATAACTTAACAAGAAATAGCCTCCCGAAGTTAAAATTTCACTCGGGAGGCTATTTTCCACTTCGGATTGAGACGCTAGTATGTTCAGGCTATTAGGTGGGTTTAAATTTTCTCATGGCTAACCATCCAAAATATAAAGCTTGGACAAAGAAAAGTATTCCCCAAGCTTGGGCAGGGATCAAATGAGTTAGTCCAGCCAGACTAGTTGCATCTCCTGCTTGTAATGGTGTTTTAAAACTTATATACATAATCTCAAACGCCGATGTAATGGATTCTATAAAAATAATGGAAACCAAAAATAGAACAACGTATTCAATAATCAGGCCTTCAGCTTTCCAAAGTAACCATACAAATGCCGCGGTAAAGGTAATGATCCAGAAAAAACCGTATACGTTTCTAACCCAAAATAATATACTGATTCCCAAGATGGCTAATAAAATGTAAATCACCATCGAATAACGTCCTTTGTAAATAAGGAAGAAGAAAGTACATGCCATAAATGAAGAAAAAACATATCCCGCTAACCCTGTGATGAACTTACCTATCCAAAATTGATGACTCGAATAAGCCACTCCCTCTGTATTTGAAAATAAATGGATTTCATGCGCCTTACCAAAAGTTAGTATACTGGCCAGTTGATGGCCTACCTCATGAATTAGTGTATTTGCAACAGCGAAGTATTTACCGGCGATTGGTAACTTCGTTAATATAATGGCTAAGACTAAAAACACTAGCACTTTTATGAGTAGTTTCAACTTCATGACTCCTTTGTTTAGGTACGAGAATGTTCTATAAAGGTTGAGTTAATGATTACATTGAATAACGCTTCGGCTAGCCCTTGTAAGGCGCCTACGCTTAATTTATACGCCATATTCAATATTTCAACATATATAGCTACTTTTAGTTTAGCATTTAGAAAGTCGAAATGCGATGATGTGCCTTCTAGACTTGGATCCATAAATAAGTGCAACCCTGATAGGAAGATACAAAAAAAGAGCTAAAACTACTAGCTCTGAAAGGGTTTTTATTTAGAGGTGTCAACTCTCACATCATATTAATTACAGCGATCACCGCTTATATTCTCCAATCGCCTCGACCGCTTTTTCCGTAATCGAGGTATCTATCGCTTTATCAAAATCAATCTCACCACGGATAGCACCATTTGCTTTGTACGCGTCATATTGCTTTTTAATATCGTCGATGAACATCTTACCATCTGGATCGAGGCCGGTGACGTTCACTTTCTCCCAAAGCGCCGGGTCTTTCAACGCTGTATGCTTCGTCATAATGTCGATTATCTCGTCTTTTCCTTCACCTTTGATAAATCCATCGTTGTAATCACGCACACCTTTCAAATAGGCGGCCATGAATCGCAATGAAATATCTTGCTCTTCGGCCATGAATTGAGGTGAGCCTAACACCATTGCAATTTGGGACTCCGGCGCAAAATCAGTCGTGTCTCCAAATCGTACATGAAATCCTTTTTCTACACCTGTTGCGATGAGTGGTTCAATATTAACGGCTGCGTCAATTGTTCCATTACTGATTGCACCGAGCATACTACCAAAATCGCTCATAAGGACAAATTCGACGTCATCCTTTGTCAATCCGGCATATTTAATCATTTCCTCGAAAATGTATTCATCAATCGAGTTGTGTGATGATACGCCAACTTTCTTCCCTTTAAGATCTTTATACTCTTTTATTACGTCGACCATATGATTACCTATGACAAGTGTAAAATACGACTTGCCTGGCACGTTATGCCCTTTATCCGCAATAATTTTCACGTCAATGCCTTGCCCAATCGCGTTGAAGAACGATGCAGTGGAAACACCACCTGCAATATCCACTTCCCCAGCCGCTAACGCTGGAAGCATGTCATCGCTGTTTGCAAACTGAGCAAACTCTACTTCAATATTATAGTCTTCAAAGTACCCTCTCTCTTTTGCAATATAGAATCCTGCACCAGATGCAGCACCGTCTTCCGCTATGACAACTTTTGCACGTTTTTCAAGCGGTGCCAAATCACCTGAAGGATTAACTGCCGCTACTTCTTCAGGCTTTTTATCTTCTACTACCGGTTTCGCCGTCTCTTTAGGAGAACAAGCACCAACGATTAGCGCTATCGCAAATAACGATAGCAAAAATCCGTTTTTCATCCACTTTGCCATCGAACCTCTCCCTTTCTATTCATCTTCTCGTCTCGACCGCTGCACTTCTTCTTGCAAGTGCTTCCATATTTCCACGAATTGTCCTGCCATAACGGGATTTTCTCGTATGTCCTCGATTTTTCGCGGGCGTGGCATATCGACAATAATTTCTCTAATAATTTTACCCGGTTGTGAACTCATCAGTAAAATACGATCACTTAGTAATAACGCTTCGTCAATACTATGGGTAATGAATAGAATCGTCTTCCCAGTTTCAGACCAAATTGACAGCAACTCTTCCTGCAAGATGAATTTATTTTGTTCATCCAGTGCACCGAACGGTTCATCCATCAAAAGGATCTCCGGATCATTAGCAAATGCCCGTGCAATGCTCACCCGCTGTTTCATCCCCCCCGATAGCTCTTTCGGATAAAGGGATGAAAACTTTTCTAGACCAGTCTTTTTCAAATAATATGCCGTACGCTCTTTTATGAGTTTTTTTGGCATATGGCGCATTTTGAGTCCGAACTCCACATTCTTTTCGACAGTGAGCCACGGTATAATACCTCTTTCCTGGAACACCATCGATTGCAACGGTCGATTCTCTCCATCGGTCGCTATAGCAATTGTAAATTCACCAATACTTGGGGTTTCAAGCCCTGCCAAGATTCGAAGTAACGTCGATTTACCGCAGCCACTTGGTCCAACTATACAAACGAATTCCCCATCATTGATTGTTACATTAATATCGTCAAGCGCTGTAACACTGCCTTGCTTTTTATAAAATGCCTTGGTTAAATTTCGAATGATGATTTTTGCTTTCCTGCTCATCTACTCACCTCCACGGTAACAGCTTTTTCTGAATTCCTCGTAACAACAGCGAGAACAGATAACCGAAAAACGAAATGAGGATGAGCCCGACGTACATCTCTTGAAGTAAGAACGCTTTGTACGAAACCCAGATCAGATAGCCAATCCCTGAAGTAGCACCCATCATTTCCGCTGCAACAATTGTCAAAAGCGCAATCGCCTGCCCCATCTGAATGCCTTCCAACATAACTGGCATTGCACCTGGAAATGCAATCTTTGTGAAAAAATCTAGTTTACCGGCTCCATAATTCTTTGCCACATCCAAATAGATTGAATCGATATTAATGACACCAGCCGCCGTATTAATAACAACAGGAAAAAAAACACTCCCAGCAATCGTTACGACTTTCGATAAATCACCAATACCAAAAATAATAATAATGATTGGAAGCAAAGCAAGTGTAGGTATCGGCATGAGCGCCATCACAATTGGCGAAACAAAATGCCGAATTGGCGTATAAAGCCCCATTAACAGACCGATGACGACACCGGGTATGACACCTAGCAAAAATCCGGCAAGAATCCTGTACAACGAAACGCCGATATGACTTGCCATTTCACCACTTGAAATCATTCCGAAAAATGTCCCCATAATTGCGGACGGAGGCGGAAAGAAGCGGATATCGATCATTCCCGTTCTCGACAACAGTTCCCACATAAGAAGTAGGAATAAAGGCGAGGCAATCGTCAACAGCTGTTTTAACCGTTCTTTCGTTTGCCTTTGTTTCCACTCACGCTGTTCGATTTCAAACGGATCGTATCGGACAGCCTTATCATCTCTCTTCAACGTCCACCACCTCTTCATTCAAATAGTATGTGTCAGCCTAATAAAGTGTGTTGGGCATATGCAGATAAACGGGCATAATCTATTCATTTCTACAAAAAAATCCATGAGAGCAACATTCCCCATGGATTTTCCCGATTTTCATTATCCGCGCCAAGCACTCATGCCGCCTGTAACGTTCAAAACGTCCGTAAACTTTTCTTTCTTCAATATTTTCGCCGCTTGTCCACTTCGCATGCCACTTTGACAAATAACAACGGTTTCTTTCGATTTGTCAAAGCTACCTAACTGTGATTTCAATGTGTTCAACGGAACATTTTTAAACTCTTTAATATGTCGTCCTTTATATTCGCCAGGCGTCCGAACGTCGATGAACTGCACTGATTTATTTTTCAACATTCCTTTCAAGTCCCCTGTCGAAACAGAACGAACACCTTTAGCCGGCATCATGCGCCAAGCAATAAATCCGACGATTAGTAATATAAATAGCCACTCCATAAAGTCCCACTCCCATTCTTCTTTAGATCTTAATTCGAAATATACCACACGGGGTATAAAGGCGCAATCAATTTGTTCCGACCATAAAAACAGCGCTCCTCGTAAGGAACGCTGTTTCGATGTCAATATAGTATGCCATTTTTCTTCGCATCAAACACTAATTCTTCCCGGAATGCCGGATGGGCAATATCTATGAGCGCTTTTGCACGTTCAGACAACGACTTGCCATACAGACTAGCGATGCCGTATTCAGTGACGATATTGTCGACGTCATTTTTCGACGTCGTTACGACAGAACCTAGCGACAATTGCAGTTTAATGCGTGAAATCGTGTCGTTTTTCACTGTCGAATACATGCAAATAAAACCTTTACCACGCTTCGCAAAACGTGCCCCGCGTGCAAAGTCTGCTTGTCCACCGGTTGACGAATAATAGCGTCCTCCAATTGTTTCGGAAGCACATTGTCCATAAAGGTCAACCTCTGTTGTCGCATTGATGGACACAATTCTTTCTTCTTTCGCAATCTCACGCGGATCATTCACCATACTTACCGGTAAAAATTCAACAGCAGGATTTTCATGGATGAAATCGTACAAACGCTGTGATCCAAATGCAAATGTTGCTACAATCTTTCCTTTTTGTGTGAACTTCTCTGTCCCATCAACCGCTCCTGCTTTTACAAGATCAACAATTCCGTCTGTCAGCATTTCAGTATGGATACCTAGGTGACGGTGATCTTTCAACATGCTCATAACGGCATTCGGGATGGCACCAATACCAATTTGGAGTGAATCCCCATTTTCAATAACATTCGTTACAAATTCAGCAATTTTAAGATCTTTGTCGCCGATTAAAGGAGGCTTTTCTTCTGATAAAGGCACATCGTTTTCAATGTAGCCCGCTATTTGGCTAATATGGATTTGGTTTTCACCGTATGTGCGCGGCATATGCTTATTCACTTCTAAAACAAATGGAACATGACCGATGAACTCGGAAATATAGTCCGCCTGTGTGCCCAATGAAAAATAACCGTGTTCATCCATTGGTGACACAACTGTCATGATCAACGACATGTTCGTAATTTTCTTTAACATGCGTGGAACTTCATGGAAAACGTTCGGAACTAATTCTGTGTTTCCTTCTTGATAAGCCCTACGCGTTGCGCCACTTAAAAAGTAAGAGACATGTGAAAGATGACCTTTCATTTTACCATTTATATAATCTCGCTCCCGAAGAGCCAGCATTTGATGGATTCTAACGTTCTGTAATTTCAAATGGTCCTCTTCCAATATATCCAGTAGACGATGAGGTTCCCCATTGGCAATCGGGATAATAATATCTGCCTCTTTGTCAATCAAATCAATAAACTGTTCTGCACTCAATCGTTTTTCCACGTTGGTTTTTTCACTCCTATAAAAGTCCGTCTATTCAATTAGTATACAGCAGACCGAGCGCTCGCTCAACTTGATGATTGACTAGTAAGAACGCTATAATCAATTTATGACAAACTTAACCACGGACCAGCTCAGACAACTGAATATGTACAGCATTTATATAGATTCTCCAGAACAAAATTTATTTACATTGAAAATGCTACTGGACAGTGAAAAGACAGATGATCTACTAAATGTCGTCCAAGCAGTGAGCGGAAGCCCCAACCGAACTGTAGCAGCATCGTATTTCATGCGCCGTTTCGGTATGTTTACCGCAATGCAATTTTATAACCTGGCGGCCTACGATGAAGTATGGGACGGAAACAATGAACAGCTTCATTTTGGTGCAAAAGAAGAATACGGGAAACTGGCAGTTAGTACGTTTGCATCTGCGAAGGATTGGCGATATGTAGAGGACGCGGAACGGCGCGACGTCATCAAGCGGATTCTGCAGGATGAATGCGCTGCTGTCATCCGACAAATCCGTACCGTCACATCTATTTCTCCCTTGACGTTATGGGAAAACATTTTCGGTTTTCTCCTTTGGCAGTACCATGTTCTTTTGGCGAACCCAGGCACATCTGTAGAAGCACGCGCGGACCTCAACATGTTGAAAGACGATGCTCTTTGGGAAGGAATCGCACCTCGTTCTTTATTTGCCACCTACTTAAAAGGATGCGAGCCGTCCGCACTTTTGAATACTGAAGTCCGGACCACCTGCTGTCTCTCGAAGGATGTACCCGGTCTTATGCAGTGTGGATTTTGCCCATTGAAATGACAAGCTTGTTTCATTTCTTTCGATGGTTTATATACCAGACCTTCATCGAATAAATCGTTCCACTGGCTGCGCCGCCATAGAAAAAGCCCATAAAAATACCGGCTGGCAAGTTACCTGGATGGCTGATAAAAATAGACAAAATAAGCCCAATGATTGTTGCCGCTGTTGAAAACCAACTTTCAGGGAGTTTGAATAAAACTTTCAACAGGAATATTCCTAAAAGAATAGCAGGTATTGCCCAAAAAGCATCCCAGACGTTTGTATGGATAGTCGGGAACTCATTCCACATGAAATCAATCCTTTTTTTACATTAGCTTTCCCACAAAACATACGATTCAATACACTTTTTGAAGATGAAGGGCGGGAATCGAACATGCATATCAAAGGCAAAACAGTTCGAGGTAAAGTTCTTGATGAAGAAACGCGCTGTACACATTATCATTCCGAAATCGACCGAATTGCGATAAAGTTCTATTGTTGTGACACCTACTATCCATGCTATGAATGTCATGATGAAAACGGTTGTGGCAGTCCTGACGTTTGGCCCGCTGGAAAGTTCGATGAAAAAGCGGTTATGTGCGGAGCTTGTGGTTATGAATTAACTATTTCGGAATACTTGGTGTGTGGATCGAGGTGCCCAGCATGTTCAGCTCTGTTTAACCCAGGATGCAGGTTACATCGGCATTACTATTTTGAGACGTGAAAAGGAGCGCATTCTCCAATTCGGAATGCGCTCCTTTTTGTTTCACGATGATCGTCACCGACTATTAATTAGGTTTTCTAGTTCTTTTAACAATAAAATAAATTCCTACCCCAACGAGTAATAGAAGTAAGAGTACTGGCAAGTTTCCGAAGAACAGTACAATCAATCCCGAACCTCCCGCAAAGATAAAATTCGTACTTGTAGCAAGCTGTTTTTTTGTTTTTTCCCATGTATCTAATTTTTTACCGTCTACTCCTGGAACAATAACACGATTTTCATACATCGCAATTTCAATAGTAGAAAAAGACGTTTGATTTTCTAGATACTTTATCTTACCTACAATTAATTCAATTTCTTCTTGAACCTTCGATAAATCAGACGATATTTTCAATAAATCCTCTGTTTTTTCCGCCTTGCCCATAAACACAAGTAACCTTTCCTCTACTGTTCGTTTTGATTTCACCCTGGACTCTAGATCAATATATTGTTCGGTGACATCTTCCCCAGTCACATTGCGAGTCAGAACTTCAGCCGCTTCCCCTTCAGCATCCATTAAAAATGTTTGAAAATGCTTCTCAGGAATTCGAACCGTGAGCCGAGCACTTACACTTTCCTCGCTTTCACGATGCACATTCGATTCAACGATATAGCCTCCATATTCGCCCACCTTTTCCTCTATTGAAAGCTGAGTCTTTTCAAGGTTTTTCACATTGAGTTGCAATTCCGCTCTGTAAATAATTTTTCTATTCGTCTGAATTACTTCAGATTGTTCATCGGTTAACTCTTCTGTTTTGGCTTTATTCTCTTGCTCGGTTGCTACCATGTCATGTGAAGTTGATGAGCTCTCTATCTGACTATCCGCCTTTGATGAGTCACTTGAACTGCAAGATGCCAGTAGTACAAGTAAGCCTGATAATAGTAGAGCCAAAACCACTTTGCTCTTCATCGAATCTCCCCTATCTATTTAATCAATGAGACGGATTAATCTGGAAAAGGTTACATTTTCCAATAAAGTGGTATAAAAAAACGCTAGACTCATCTAGCGTTTCAGTCTTCTATTTCATTTTTAAACCGTTTTCGTTGCGGCATTTTTAATTTCTCGCCGCGTGGCATAGATGTTTTTCACAATTGCTTTACCAACTGCATAAGCCGGAACAGCAACGATGATGCCAAGAAAACCCCCAATATTACCTGCTGCCAATATAACGGTAATGACTGTAAGCGGATGAATATCCAGTGTTTTCCCCATGACATTTGGTGTAATAAGATTACTTTCAACTTGCTGAGCAATAACCATTACGACTGCAGCAAAAATACCAATCTTCGGATCCTGTATGAAACCGATGATGATTGCAGGAACAGCTGAAATCCATGGACCGATGAAAGGAATGAGGTTCATGAACAATCCAAAAATCGCTAATAATAATGCATACTCCAATCCAATAATCATATAACCCGCAAACAACAGAATTGCTAATAGAAAACTGATTAACAACTGCCCTTGGATATAAGAACGGAGTACTGTATCGATATCATGTAAGGTCTTTTTGATCCATTCCCGACGTTTTCCCGAAAAGAAATTATAGATGAACGGTGCAAACTTTTCGTGATCTTTTAAGATGAAAATGAAGAAAAACGGGACTAATATAAGCAGGAACATCGCTTGAAAGAGGGCTTGTAAAAACTGAACAATCCATTTCCCGAAATTTACCGCTATGGACTGAAGTGATTCAACCGCACTATCAATCGAATCTTCAAGTTTTTGGGGTAAATCACTTTTTTGTTGTAGCAATGAGTATGTCATGTCATTTATTTCTTGGGCGATAATAGGTGTATTATCGACTAAGTTATTAATTTGTTTTGTTACTGGAGGAGCAATAATCGCTACAAATATCCAAGTGACTGCTACGAGAATTGCTATAACCGAAAGAATGCTTCCCCATCTTGGTACTTTACGCTTTTCCAGAAAACGTTGAACCGGTTCCATAATATAATATAGAACGCCACCAAGTAATAATGGTATGAATATTGCCTTTGCAATGATGACTAAAGGCGAAAAGATTCCTTGAATCTCCATAAAGTATTTAATAATTAGCATAGCAAGCAGTATCCCAACACCTACTTGAAACCATAACTTTTTCGTCACATTGTTCACTCCTTTTCAATACTGCCTATTTATGTATCATAATCGTTAAGTATACGTTGTTATACGGATGGCGTCGAAGGAAGTTTCAAATTTTTTAGTTGAAGTAGGAAAAGTAGGATATCGCCATTGCATAGGTGTCGCGTTTTAATTGCAACTTCAAGCTCTTAATTTCAACTTTAAGATTCTAATTGCAACTTCTTACTTTTAATTGCAACTTTGTAATTCCAGGATTAATTACCACATTAACTACTTACCATACTACCCCAAACACTATAATTGAACACAATTCAAAAAGACTGCCCAATTCGGACAGCCCATTTCACATTCAACTGATGAAATAAATCAACCAACCCGAAGATTAATTCGATTACCAGAAGGGTCTTCCGTCATAAATCCACTGCCGTTCAATTCCACTTTCCCATCTAATGCTTGCACTTTCGTAATCGCTTCTTTCAATACAGTCTCATTCGGATATATAAGCGTATACGATTGGAGTCCGACACTGCCAGCAGTAGGACGTGACACGCCTTCACCATTCCACGTATTCAAGCCAATATGGTGATGGTATTTCCCATTAGACATGAACAATGCTTGCGGATAGTTTGTGACGACTTCGAAGCCGAGTGTATTATAGAATGTTTCCGTTTCAGGCAAGTTGGCTACGTGTAAATGAACATGGCCCATAACCGTCCCAACAGGAAGTCCCTCCCACGTCCGGCCCGCGCTTTCCGCAATAATACTTTCTCCATCCAGCGGATCCGTACTCATTGCAACTTTTCCATTGTCCCAACTCCAAACGCCAGGGTCACGATCTATATAAATTTCAATCCCATTACCATCTGGGTCTGACAAATAAAGTGCCTCGCTCACAAGGTGATCTGAAGCTCCAATTCGTACATTGTGTTGTATGAAATGCTTAATGATTGCCCCTAAATCAGCTCTTGTCGGCAACAACAATGCGAAATGATACAGTCCAGATTTATGCGCCTCTTTCGGCGTGACATTTTCCGGTTGTTCGATAATAAGTAGTGGTGTCTTCCCGTCCGCTGTCAGTACTACTTTATCCGCAGCTTCCACAAGTACTTTAAATCCAATTACCTCTTTATAGAATTTAACAGCTCTATTCAAGTCTAAAACGTTAAGATGTACTTCCCCCGTATACGTATATGGTGCTTTATGAAAGTTCATTTGCATTCCTCCTATACCTAATTAGTAAGTTACTTACTTTATGTAACTAACTTTATATGTTACAATGAATGTTGTCAACACATTAACTTGATTCAGCAGAAGTTCACTGCTGAATCAAGTTAAGCCTCCGGCGGATGTCACAAATTTTGAAGGGAGTTAAAGGAAGGCAGCCTAAGTTTGCGACTTCCTGTCGCAACGACTGCATGACCTACTTCCTGTAGGCCTCAAGCGGAATTCAAAATTTGGACGCAATTACGCCAAGGCGTAATTGATCATCAAGGCGAAAGGAGCTACAACAATATGAACGAATTTGAACTTTGTCCACGTTTCGAAAAAGCTGTATCTATCCTAAGCCAACGTTGGACCGCCCTTATTTTGTATCAATTAATGGCAGGACCGCAGCGCTTTTGCACAATGACCGACAAACTTGGCGTCAGTGGCAAAACACTATCAGAGCGATTAAAAGACCTTGATCAGCAAGGCTTTGTCATTCGACACGTTTACCCAGAAACACCCGTACGAATCGAATATTCATTAACCGAAAAAGGAATGTCGCTTACACCGATTATGCAAGAAATTGAGAATTGGTCGAAAGTGTGGATCGCTTCCGAACCTGTTTCAAATAATAAATAAAGCCGATTGCATTTTAAGCAATCGGCTTTATTTATTATTCTTAATGTAATCCGGCATTAGTTAAATTATTTCATCCCCCTTATACGTCTCCAAAAATCCATCAATCTGCGCAGATGTTTTCAAATAATGAACAGTCTTCCCTTCCTGTGCATAACGCTGCATTCGCTCCATCATTTTCTTTTTCCGTGCTCCAAATGTCGACACAATGTACTTCAGAAATGCTTTATCGAGTTTCTCTTTACACCCTTCACAGATATCATTCCTTGTTTTCCCGTGGAATTGTATTCTGCGCTTCAACACACGATACAAACAGACTTGGAGTGGGAGCTCCAAATAAATAATGGTCTCTGCATGTGGCTCTCGAATAGTGAATGTCCCCGTATAATTCCCCTCAATAATCCACTGATCATTTTGGACAACTTGTCGCTGGGCTGCTGAAAATTCTTCAGGCGGGGCTTCCACCCAATTCGGTTTCCAATACAAACAATCTAAATGCGTTACTTCGATGCCAGTCAATTCGCCCAATCGACGCGCAAATGTTGATTTTCCAGCACCAGCTGACACCCCAATGATCATAATTTTATTCATTCCGCAGCTCCTCCTCATTGTCTGGAATTTAGTGAATCCTCTCCTCCATATAGGCTCCTCTCCATGACTAAAAGATTCAAAATATGTATTTCTAGCTTCTCAAAATCATTATACGCTATAACTAGTCGTACTTTTCCGAATTCATACGCGCCTCCAAAAGGCGAACAATGGGTATTGAATTTTAACGAATGGTAGGATATATTCTAGTTAAGTCACAAAAACTATATAAAATATAATATATTGTTCGTATTTACTCGTGGAAAACCGAATAATGAACTTGATTCACTTTGATATTCAACTCAATTTAATTAAACTAAGATATAATTGTGTCCACATTTCGAATTATTTTACCCATTCCCATTTTTGAAACTTGCTATATCCATTGAGGGATTATCTTTGTTTTCCTTATGTTAAACGACTATCAAGGGGTTGAAAAAAATGACATCTACCTTTGTTCGCATAATTGGCAATCATTTTAAAATAGAAAAACCGCGTTGTTCTCCTTCACCCCATCGCTTCACTATGCTAAAGTAGGGCAATATAAAATTTCAATAGACGAAAGAAGACTTTCACGAAAGCCACTTTCTATTTCAAGGAGGAAGAACATGGATAAAAGCTATCAAGGTACGAATAAGATGATTACAGGAATTGTATTCGGTGTCATAACGTTTTGGCTTTTTGCGCAATCCATGGTAAATGTCATTCCAGCAATTCAATCTGATTTAGGTATTTCACTGGGCGTGCTTAATATCGCAATCAGTTTGACCGCTTTATTCTCGGGTATTTTCGTCGTGGCAGCTGGTGGACTTGCCGATAAAATCGGACGTAAGAAAATGACCTATTTCGGACTCATCTTAAGTATCATTGGTTCACTTTGCCTCGTATTTACGAATGGTGCCGCCCTGTTAATTATCGGACGGATCATCCAAGGATTATCAGCTGCCTGTATTATGCCAGCAACGATTGCCTTAATGAGAACCTACTACGAAGGGGCTGAAAGACAACGTGCACTTAGCTATTGGTCTATCGGTTCTTGGGGTGGTTCAGGTGTTTGTTCATTTGCGGGAGGGGCTATCGCAACTTCTATGGGCTGGAGATGGATTTTTGTTTTTTCAATTGTGTTTGCCGTCCTTGCGATGATTTTGCTTAAAGATACACCCGAAAGTAAAGTGAAACAGCAAGGTTCTTCCCGTTTCGATTTTACTGGATTAATCATATTTGTTTTAACAATGATTGCATTAAACATTGTCATCACGCGCGGTGCAGATTTTGGTTGGACAAGTCCACTCACACTCTGTTTAATTGCCGCTACGCTAGCCGGCATGCTGTTCTTCATCAAAATAGAAACAGGTAAATTACATGCTTTGATTGATTTTAATTTATTTAAAAATAAACCCTATACAGGTGCTACCATCTCCAACTTCTTATTGAACGCGGTAGCTGGTACGCTCGTTGTAGCGAATACATATGTGCAAGTCGGAAGAGGCTTCACGGCGTTTCAATCAGGTATGCTATCGATTGGCTATTTAGTGGCAGTCCTTGTCATGATCCGTGTCGGTGAAAAAGTACTACAACGAACCGGTGCTAGATTGCCAATGATGGTTGGCTCTATCTTGGCGGCAATCGGCATCGGGTTAATGGCTTTGACGTTTTTACCGGACACAGCTTATATCATCGTTGTCTTTATCGGATTCATCCTGTTCGGTGTTGGACTCGGGGTCTATGCAACGCCATCCACGGACACCGCCGTATCGAGTGCACCGGAAGATAAAGTCGGTTCAGCATCGGGTATTTACAAAATGGCGAGCTCTCTTGGCAGTTCCTTTGGGGTCGCCATATCCGCCACTGTGTACGGCACTATGACTATGTCGGGCAATATTGAAAAGGCAGCTTCTGCAGGCATTATTACTAACGTCATTTTCGCAGTACTAGCGTTAATGGCGATTATGTTCTTAGTTCCTAAAACGAAGCAAGGGGTAGTCAAACACGCAGTCAGTCAAAGTAAAAAAAGATTTGCAAATCCTGTTAATAATAGCAGAAGAATGTGATGGGAATCTTTTTTCACTCTCTCAAATCAAACTAAACACAAACAGCCTAAAATCGATAACCGATTTTAGGCTGTTTTAATAATTGTTGAAACAATTGTGATTGTCTCGTTTTTTTCAGTATTGTTTTGGCGACTGTTGTCAACCACCTCATAAGATAATAAATTCACTTCGTGCCCACAAATCACTTTCCCATCAAACAAATGAAACACAATTAACACAAGGTAGTCAGCGTTTTATCTATGAATATAAACAGTAGTTCCAATCGAGACCATAGACGCTAATTCTAGAACATCTTCATTATGCATTCGAATACATCCATGTGACACATTTTTCCCGATAGACGAAGGGTTATTTGTTCCGTGTATCCCATAATGGCGTTTTGATAATCCCATCCAAAATGCCCCGAATGGCCCACCAGGATTGCTTTGTTTATTAATGATTCTGTATGTCCCCATCGGCGTTGATGTAACAATTCTCCCTACTGCAATTGGATATATTTTAATTACGTGATAATCATCGTAAAGTATTAATCGATGTTTCCGTGTGGATATATCGATCCAAAGATTGATAAGATCGCCTCCATACAAAAATATAGTTAACCTATTGTATGAGGGTATGCTCCAGTTAGCAGGGCTTAGAATGACTTAATTCCAGATTCCAAATCTTGCTCATATATCATTACTGTCCATCAAATTAAATTCTCAAAAGTTCTCGAGGGTGGGATCTCTTTATTGTCAAAGTTGATTGATAGAGGAGAAAAATTAAATAAGGCTTGGGAACGTAGTAGCATCTTGGAAGTATCCTTAGATATTGTTAACGGGAATTGGCATATCCAATGTGGGTGCCTGGATTTATTTGATTGCACTTAATTTGATCATCCCTGAGATAACAGGCTCTCCACTTGCAGTAGCAACTCTTTATATTCTTAAACCTTTGGCTACATTATGTACAGTTTTTTGGTCGGGTAGCGTAATAGACAGGTTAAATAAGCGTAATTTAATGGTCAATCTTGACCTGTTTCGTGCGGTATTTATCGCTACCTTACCATTCATTTCTTCTCTTTGGTCGATTGCCGAATAACCTTTTCAATTCTTCACATACTATTACACAAATTTACATGCCATTCATGCTAGATTAACAATTCTCGCTTATAGTTACCTTTGTTAGTAGAAATAAATAGGAGGTTTTACATTGTTGAATAAGAAGTTTTTTAAAAAGGTTATTCCGATTGCAGTTCTCTCCACGGTTCTAGTTACAAGTTTGGTTAGTATAAACGCTAATCCAAGCGTTCAGGCAAATGAAGCTAGAACCAACAACAATGCTAAAATTAAAAATATCATTTTCCTCGTTGGTGATGGAATGGGCGTTTCCTACACCTCAGCTTATCGTTACTTGAAAGATGATCCTACTACGCCCTTTGTTGAAAAAACAGCGTTTGACAAGTACCTTGTCGGTCAACAAATGACTTATCCCGACGATCCAGAACAAACAATAACAGATTCAGCTTCAGCGGCAACCGCAATGTCTGCCGGCGTAAAAACATATAATGCAGCAATTGCTGTAGATAAAAACAAATCTTACGTCAAAACTGTTTTAGAGGCTGCAAAAGAAACTGGAAAGTCGACCGGGCTAGTTGCTACCTCAGAAATCACCCATGCAACGCCTGCTGCATTTGGTGCCCACAATGAAAACCGTAAGAATATGGATGAAATTGCTGATGATTATTACAATGAATTGATCAATGGTGAACATAAAATCGACGTCCTTCTTGGCGGAGGAAAATCAAATTTTGAGCGCTCAGATGTGAATCTTACTAAATCCTTTAAAAAAGATGGATTTAGCTATGTAACTACTAAAGAAGATCTTTTAAAGGATACTAACGACCAGATTATTGGATTGTTTGCTACTGGCGGTCTTCCCAAAATGATAGATCGTTCAGATGCTATTCCATCACTTGAAGAGATGACTACTGCAGCAATCGATCGCTTAAGTAAAAATGACAATGGTTTCTTCCTTATGGTTGAAGGAAGCCAAATCGACTGGGCTGGCCACGATAATGACATCGTTGGTGCAATGAGTGAAATGGAAGACTTTGAAAAAGCATTTATAGCAGCTATTAAATTTGCGGAAAAAGATAAGCATACGCTAGTCGTAGCAACTGCAGATCATTCAACAGGTGGATTTTCTATTGGGGCAGACGGCAATTATAACTGGTTCGGTGATGCAATCAAAGCCGCAAAACGGACGCCTTCCTTTATGGCAGATGAAATTGCCAATGGTGCAGATGTTGAGAAAATCTTAAAAAAATACATTGATCAAGAATTATTACCTTTGACAGAAGTTGAAATCGAATCTGTTAAAGCTGCTGGAATAAAAGCTAGTGATATCGCTAAAGAGATTAAAACAACTTTTGACAAGCGCTCATATACAGGTTGGACAACTGGTGGACATACCGGTGAAGACGTACCTGTGTATGCTTTCGGTCCATCCAAAGATCGTTTTGCCGGGTTACTCGATAATACAGACCATGCACAAATTATATTTAACATTTTAGATGCGGACAAAGATAAGTAATCATAGTTAGAACCGTTGCTTCCTAATGAAGCAACGGGTTTATTTCTTCATACAAAAAAAGCCCGAGTGAATTATTCCCGAACTCTTTATTAGTAAAATAAAATTACTCCATTAACCAACTACCCTTTATCCTTTTCAAAGTTCTGCCCCAAAAAGTCTTGTCGAATACGGGTGTGTAAAGTCGAATTTCCCTTCCACTTTTACACTTTCATCGACAATCTCCCCATCATTCATCACATATACTCGGTCACACATATACGCAACGGCTTGTAGATCATGCGCAATGAAGAGTAAGGCCATGCCAGTTTCACGATTAAGTTCTATAAGTAAATCAATAATCTCTTTTTGAATCAATCGATCCAGACTGGAAATAATTTCGTCACATACGAGTAGTTTAGGTTCAACAAGAATTGACCTGAGCAAATTAACACGTTGTCTTTCTCCACCGCTCAGTTCGGAAGGGCGTCTATGTAAATGGGCTTCCGTTAACTTCACCTTGCTAAGCATTCGACAAATGTGAGCATCCCGGTCCCCTTTCCTCTTACGAAGCGGTTCCATCAAAATCTCACGTACGCTCCATGATGGATTGAGGGCGGCCGACGCGTTTTGAAAAATGAGTTGACACTCTTTGTAAAATGCTTTTCTTGACTGCTTCGTGACGGGTGAACCATTGAATAAAATCGTACCGCCATCAGTCGCTTCAAGTTGCATAATCACACGTGTAAGCGTACTTTTTCCGCATCCGCTCTCCCCAACTAGTCCGACGATTTCACCTTCACCAACTGTCAGACTGACTGCACGAAGGACTTCTTTCACTTTACTGCCACTACTATAATTTTTCGATATATTTTCTACCGCTAACACCGCCACACCTCCGTTCCTTTAAAACCGACTATCCAATAAAAGCTTTGTGTAAGGATGCTTAGGACAATCAAACACCTCTGCCACGCTGCCAGTCTCAACAACTTCACCATGTCGCATAACAACCATGTCATGTGCCGCTTCTGCAACAATATCCAAGTCGTGTGTAATAAGAAGAATCGTTGTTCCATGCTGCTCATTCAATCGCTTCAATAGTCCAATGAACTCCTTTTGTAGCACCATATCGAGTGCGGAAGTGGGTTCATCTGCAATTAAAAGGGTCGGTTCCATATACAAGGCACATGCAATCATGCATCGTTGCAACATGCCGCCAGATAATTCGAATGGGTACTGTTCCATGATTTCCGACGCAAGGCCAAGATCATCCAAAATGCCTTCCATCTTCACTCGAAATTCTTCAATCGTATCGCCCATTTTTCTTCCCGAAAACTCATAGAGCTGGTGCCTCATCTTCACAGAGGGGTTAAAGCTATTCGCAGCATCTTGGAAAATTGTAAATAAGTGTATTTTTCGGATTTCCGTCATTTCTTTATCCGAAACGGTAAGTAAGTTTTTTCCGTTAAATAAAGCCTGTCCAGTCGCTTTCGCTCCTGGCGGCAATATCCCAAGAAGCGCGGAAACCGTCATACTTTTCCCACTACCGCTTTCGCCAATAATTGAAGTGATTTTTCCGAGTGGAACAGAAAACGAACTATTACGCACAATCGATTTTCCATCGATATCAATCGATAATTGACGTACACTAAGCATCTAAACGCCTCCGTTCCGGATCTTTTAACGCTTCCCCAATAAAGTTAATCGCAAGAATTGTAATAAAAATCATTATTCCCGGAAACACCCCAATCCACCAAGCGCCAATTAGGATATCATTTTGCGCGTAGTACAGCATATTGCCCCATGATGGAATCGCTGGTGGCACGCCAATCCCTAGAAAACTAAGCGACACTTCGATGAATATAGCTCCGGCAAAATTGAACAATGTAACAACGAAAATAGCGGGAATACTATTGCGAAGCATATGCCCAGAAATAATTCTCCACATCGGTGTCCCGAACATAATCGCCATTTTCACAAATTCCGCATCCTTCAATCGGATAAATTCAGAGCGGACGATACGTGCGGTAACCAGCCAACCCGTAACGCCAATAATAAGCGCCATACTCCACATCCCGCCTTGCATGAATGCTTGAAACGCTAAGATGATAATAAGCGAAGGGATTGTAATGAGTGCTTCTAAAAATCGCATCATAACAGTATCAACGAGTCCTCCGACATAGCCGCTAATTCCGCCGTATAGTACGCCAATAACAAGTGATACTAGTACAGACACACTTGCAACGGTCAGCGTCACTTTTCCACCTTCTAATAGACGTGAAAAGACATCGCGCCCAAGATGATCCGTTCCTAACAGATGGCCTCCGCCGGGAGAGCTGTATACTTCATCGAGATTCATGTCATTTGGTTCATACGAGGAAAGGAAGCTTGCAAAAATAGTCATAAGTACGATAATACCGAGGACAATGCACCAAGAGATCAATGCTTTTTGTGATTTCATTTATCGCACATCCCCTTTCCGTAGCCTCGGATTCAATGAATATGTAATGAGGTCAATAACGAAAAGGCTTACGACGACAATTAAACCCGTTAGTAAAATACCACCCATCAACAATGGGAAATCTTTCGTAACAACTGCTTTTACGGTTAGTTGTCCAAGTCCCGACCATGAAAAGAGCGATTCGACGATAATCGACCCGCCAACAAATGAAGGAATTGTCATTCCTATATAATTCAAATAAGGAATCGATGCGTTGCGCAAAATCCCTTTTCGAATGACTTGCTCCGCTACACCATTGGCACGTGCTACCGTTACATAGTAGTTGCGACTTTCCACTTTTATGCTTTCTTGGAGAAAACGCGCGTAAATCCCGACGTGGGTCAAGATAATAACAGCTGCAGGCATGAATAGATAACGCAGTTTATCCACAAACCCACCTTCACCACCGATATCCCCCGTTCCAGATGACGGAAGGACGCCAAGCTTTACTGCAAAAAATGAAATAAATAATATACCAAGCCAAAATGCCGGAATTGAAGACGTCACAATACTGACCGTCGATAATCCTTTATCCCACAAAGATCCTTCCTTCATTCCCGCTGTCGTTCCAAGCCAGATCGAGCCAATACTAATAAAAAAGAGCGTTACGCCGAAAAGCAGTAATGTATTTGGTAGCCGTTCCATAAGAATGGTCGAAACGGGCCTCCCTTCCTTATACGAAACGCCTAAATTCCCTTTCACTGTCTCCGCTAACCACGTACCATACTGCGCAATGACAGGTCGGTCAAGCGAAAAAACACGGCTGATTCGTTCTTTTTCAGCCGCGTTCAATGTTTGAGCATTTCCTCCGTAAAAAGCCGCTGCCGGATCACCGGGAGCTGCATGCATGATGAAAAAAGAGAGGAAGCTTACGATGAGGAGGACAATTATCCCCATCATCATTCGCTTCCCAATCCATTTAACGGTCATTCCACGTCCACTCCTCAACATTCCAGAGGAAACCAGATCCGTGGTGGCCAAGTATCCGTTCTTTAACACCGCTTAGATTTTTATTAATGCCGTAAACCGCATCTTCGTACGCGATAAAGTCAAATGCAGGGTCCCTCGCGAGCTCGGCTTGGAACTCCATATAAATCGCTTTTCGTTCTTCAGGATCCGTCGTAAGACGACCTTTTTCGAGTAGCTCATCCACTTTTGCATTTGAATAGCTACCAAAGTTATAACCGGAGCTCGTTAAACTCGACTGATCTGTATGGAACAGGATATGCGTATGATGATCCGCATCGTATGGGCTACCCCATCCAATCATGAATGCTTCTGCATCTTCAATCGTAATGGCACTCCAGTCAAGCGCATCTACCTTGACATCCGCACCGATTTTCTTGAATCCTTCTGCAACGTAGTTTGCCATGTTCACACGAACTGTGTCTGATACTGGTGCTGTAATCGTGAACGCTAGTTTTTCATCATCTTTGTAGCGGAAACCATCCTGATCTTCTTTCCAGCCTGCACCGTCTAGAAGCTCTTTCGCTTTTTCAACGTCATATGCGTACTTCTCTACATCTTCATTGTTGAACGCATGTTTTTGAAGGGGTGAATACGCTTCTGTTCCGTATCCTTTCAAAATGCCTTTGACAATCTGAGCGCGGTCCGTTGCATAGCTAAATGCGCGCCTCACATCAACGTCTTTCCATAAATCTTTAGTCATGTTATAAAGTATTCCACGGTAATCCGCAGATTCAATATCGTAAATCTTGATATTTTTTTCTTTTTCTAACTCTTCAACCTGTACAGGATCGAGTAATGCAATATCAACTTCCCCAGATTTAAGTTGCAATGCACGGACATTGCTATCCGGAATAAATTTGAAAATCACTTTTTCAATAGTAGGCTTTGTTCCATGGAAATCGTTAAATGCTTTTAATGTTAAACTGTTACCACGATCCCACTTGTCAAACATGTACGGGCCCGCACCAATTGGATGACTGTTGAATTCAGCTGTCCGCATATCAACGCCTTCAAACGCATGCTTAGGAAGAATTGGAGCTGTCAGTTTATCAAGCATTGGTGTAAATGGACGTTTTAGCTTTAATTCAAGCTTATAGTCGTCTACTTTCTTAATCGAATCAACTTCAGTGAAATCTTCTTTTAAGAATGACGCATTGTTATCGTCAAGAATGCTTTCAATAGTAAAAACAACATCGTCAGCAGTAAGTGGTTCACCATCATGAAACTTAATAGTATCTTTTAAAACAAACGTATACGTTAACTGATCCGTTGATACTTCATACGAATCCGCAATATCCGTAACAGGTTCATTGTTTTCATCGAACCGCATCAAACCACGGAATAATAGCGCATCCAAGTTCGTTTCTTCCAGTAACGGATTAAGTCCTTCAAATTCAGCTTCCGACGCATAGACAAGTCGATTTTCTTTTGTTTTTGAAGTTTCTTTCCCCTTACTTCCACAACCCGAAATAACGAGTAAAATTGCAATAAAAATAACGGATAATTTCATTTTCTTTTTAAACATAATAGCCTCCCAATAAAATGTAATTCATACTACCTAATTATAAAGAGATGGATGTTCAATGTCTAACCGGACGCCGATTGGAACAATCTTCTTATAAGTTTTCCGGTTAATATCCTGCAACTCGGGCATATTATCATGAACAAATAAATAAGGAGGGTGATTATATGATGAACAAAATGGCTATGACAGCACTTGGTCTCGGCGCAGCGTATTTAATGAGAAATAAAGATGCTAGGGACAAACTGATGAAACAGGTTGAATCGTTCACAGGTACACTTTCCAAAAAAAGCGAATCGCAAAGCAATTCGTAAACTCGTTTTAAAACGATTAAGCGAAAAGACTTTTGCATAAAAACGGCAACCCATAAATGGGTTGCCGTTTTTATTGTAAAAAAATCGATTACTGAGTTAGTTTACGACAGCATTTCGACGTTCCGTATACAAAACGATGTAGATACTGGCTTCATAAAGAATTACCATTGGAATAAGCACAATGAGCTGGCTTACGAAATCCGGTGGCGTAATCAAAGCCGAACCAACTGCGATGGCAAGATACGACCATTTACGCACTTTTTTCATCGATTCTGCGGTAAGCAACCCGATTGCCGCCAAAAACAACGCAACTATCGGTAACTCGAATAATATTCCAATCGGCATCGTCGTCATGAGCAAAAAGCTAATATATTCTTGCGCCGACACCATTACGTTAAAATTCACGGCGCCTAGTGAAACGAGAAACTTATAACTAAGGGGATTGACGATAAAGTAGCCGAATGACACACCTAAAAGGAATAGCAGTAACATGACAGGCGAGTATAGACTAAGAAATCGGCCTTCCCGTTCGTTTAGCCCCGGTTTTACGAACTGCCATAGAAAATGACAAAGGAAAGGGATCGATAATCCGAATGCAAGCGCTGTTGAAATCGACATGTAAAACTTCACGACTTCAAGTGGTCCAAGTATGATCAGCTGATGACCCCGGGTAATATACGGGAACCATAGATTGATACTCGAAAATACCGTGATTAGGAAGAAAAGGAAAACAGCCGCGCTTTTGACGAGCTGTTTTCTTAGGTCTGTAAGATGGTCGACAAGCGAGGGATCAGCCTCAAAATTGCTTTCCATGGCCTTGTCATCCCGATTTATTTCTGCTGTTGCTGATGTAACAATCTTCGCCTTTTCGACTTGAACTTTATCACGCGGACTTACAACTTTACGACTGTGATCTCCATATGGTTCCATACTTTCACCTGCTTATAGTTGGTCCGTTTTCTTTATTTCCTTTGGGGCTACTGGTTCTTCATCTTCCATAATGTCTTTCGCTGACTTTTTAAATTCAGCAAGTGTCTTTCCTACCGCAGCTCCCACTTCAGGTAACTTTTTCGGTCCGAACAAAATTAAAACAATAACTAGGATGATAATCAGGCCAGGTACGCCAATACTCGCTAAACTCATTGCATAAGGCTCCCTTCATTTTTACACAAGTGATCCGCCCGCTTTACTGTATTTAACAATCCCTTGCGCAGCCCGATAAGTCATTTATGTTTTCTGCCATCCTTTATCCTCCTCTGTATGACTGCCGTCAATATAATCAAGTCCTAGCATAAAGTATGGCAGTTCTATCTAACCTTCATACAATACAAGGCATTTATTTAATTAACTTAATTTCTACATAACAAAAGAGGCTACCAAACATAGGTAGCCCCTCTCTATTCACTTTATAATCGCTTTTACCAATGCCTTGCATCTTTCAAATCGCTCTTCATAATTCCCTCTAACAATGACATAGTCAACACCGGCTTCATCAAACATCTGCTTCAACTTACAGCTATTTTCTTCTCGAATGGACTCCCCCCCATGAACACGCATACCATCGTTCACCCACGCCACGTCAGGCTCCAAATATATATGTAAATCGTACTCCTGTAACTTTGCCACTTCAGTTAAAATATCCAATCTTTTTCCGACATACAGCTCCGAATAATACTGCGTAACAATCGCTTCGGTGTCGATAAAAAGAACTTTATTTGCCGTTCGTGTTTGCATACGTTCATGGTATTTATGCTCAAACGCAATTTCATGGTAATCGCTTTCTAGCGTGATCGACATCGAATCTTTGAATTTGTTATAATATGTACGACCGTATTCCTCAACATACGAAGTATTGTACACACGCGCTAGATTTCGAACGAGCGTTGACTTCCCACTACTCTCCGTCCCAATTACGGCAATCTTTTTCACAAAATAGGGACGAACTTCTTGGGGAATCATATGCCAATGAACGTAAGGTCCTTCCTCCCTAATCAATGTCGTCGAAATATCAAATAGCTCCCGATCATTATCAAGCAAGATATGTTCAGCGTCTGGATACAGCTCAGTAAAGTATTCGTTATAACTACTTTCAGAACTGAAGACCGTATCGATTTCTTTCCCTACAGACACTTTAATCGCTTTTGCACCTGCCATCCAGTCTTCAAATTTCCCTGTTTGCTTTTCTTCCACACTATGTACAAATACATGATCCAAATCAGCCGTAATTTCGCTCCACCAGCGAAGTCGTTGAACCGCCGAAATTGGTTTCATCCCTGTCCCTTCGAAGACTTCTTTCTCATATTCTTCATCATATGATACAACGACATGTAATTCGTCGACGATTGTTGAAGCCATCACCATGGCATTCACATGCCCTAAATGTACCGGTAAAAACTTCCCGCCGTACATCCCAATTTTACGTTTCAATGTCATCTTTCCTGCCCCCCCAAAATGCTTTCATATGAGTCCAATACTACAAGGCCTTGCAAAAAAAGAAAACCACCTAGTAATAGGCGGCCTCCAAATGACTTCCGATTCAATTCTCTTCCCATTCTCTAATACGTTTCTTCACTTCAGCTTCCAGATCTTCAAGCTCCATTGCATGACTTTCCTGGTCGGGTTGCATTTGAAACCAGTTCACTTCATCGCCTTTATAATGGCCTTGGTACTCTTTTCCATCCAATGTCAACTCAAAATGTAATGTTTCGTGTTGCGTATCTTCAAATATTTCTTTCCGTACATTAAAATTCTCAATCATAACGTCGCCTCCATTTAATCGATTTTTCACAGTGTGCCTTTCCTATCATGCTCACTTATTGACGATTTCTTACTTAAATGATGAAATTCATTTCACACTGCAGCGTTTATCAACTTTGCGATTGACGCGGAAGATAATTTGACCGCCTTCAAATCCTATAGACGGAAAATCGATAGCTAAAAAAATAATAGTCTTGCTGAACTTCCAATAACGTTTACTATATTCGATGTCGGGTATATAGTTGTATAATTAACCAGACGGGGGTTTTATTGTGAGTAATAGTTTTTCCGACAAATTCAAAGGCGCTGTAAACAAAGTAAAAGGTGAAGTAAAAGAGAAATTCGACACTGCAATGGATAACGACAAGGTCGACAAGTTTAAAGGGCAAGCGCAGGATAAATTTGGCGAAGTGAAAAATAAAATCGACACCGCAATGGACAGTGACAAAGTCGACAAGCTAAAAGGGCAAGCGCAGGATAAGTTTGGTGAAGTAAAAAACAAAATTGGCACAGTGATGGACAGTGACAAAGTCGACAAGTTTAAAGGGCAAGCACAGGATAAGTTTGGTGAACTGAAAGACAAGTTTACTAACAAAAAGTGACATTGAAAGATTTACACCAAACGTAAGTCATCTAGTGAAATTAAACTAGTACAGCCTTCAGCCAATGTAACAATAAAAAGGTAATCATGTGCACCGTCATTTCGGCGTACACGATTACCTTTTTATGTGTACAGGCCTTCAAAGCCTAGTATCGGAACCCGATCTTCCTCTAATTGAATCTCGTCTAACGGAATTTCGATTATATATTCAAACTTTCCGTAAGCATGCACGTCAATCTTCCCTTTAACAAAAGGATTATTTGTCACAAGTGCAACCTTTCTAGTATTTTCATTGTATCCTTCCACAGCGAATCGATGGCCTGCTATCATTGCATACGGAACGATTTCATATGCATCTTCCAATTCTCTGACTGAGACTGATTTAATGAAAACCTGTTTATATCCACTTATCCCCACAAACCCATTCTCCAAGTCTAAAGGATTACTCGATTGTAAGTAGTATTGTCGTTGATAGGAAACTAGTTCAAACTCTTTATTTCGCCATACAGCAAAACGTCCTTTTCTTATCACTTCATCTCCCCCACTATTTATATTATAACTATTATACATAGTAGATTGAAAATTGCGTATACACCTTTCGTCATATTTTTACAGAAAAGTTCAGGTGAAAATGATATTTAAATCTCTTTTTCGGTATAATTTTATCATTTATGACAATCATAAGCGGTAGTACAGTAAAGGAGGATGGTTTAATTGACTAAAAAGAAGCCATTCACAAATGGCACCAAAAACCTTCCAATAGACGAGGTTATTAGTGATGATATGAAATTTGTCGATGCTATTCCACTTGAAGAATTAAAAATGAAAGCATTTTCAGAGAAACAACGTCCTATTACAGAAAACACTTTATCAGGCAAAGAAGATTTCCCGAAATCCTAAAAAAGTAGCGCCCATTCACTTATTGTGAATGGGCGCTACTCTTAGTCTATTTTCATCAGGTCGAGCGGTGTAATGATTCCAAATAACTTCTCTTCCGGTCTCCCATTTTCCGTAATTAGAAGTGCCTCAAGACGCTTTCCTTCAGCAACAGACTTTTTGAAGTATTCCTCCGCTTCATAAACAGATAAGTCCATTCTTATAAATCGATACGTGTTTTTTTGTTTTTCGTGGGAATAAATGTCGAGAAGTGTCGGCATTTCCCGGGAAATTATTTCGTCTGTCATATTATCTGCAAGCCAATACGTAATACCTGTCGCTGTAATAAGCCCAATGAACTTATTTCCTTGATAAATAGGTATCTGATTGAACTTCTTTTCCCGTATTAGATTCAATCCACTAGCAAGTGTATCGGTAGCTTGTAATATATGGACTTTTCGTAGGAACAAATCAGCCACTGTCACAGGCTTTGACAGTTCTCGATCGATGTATTCAATCAGTTCCACAATATCCTCATGTGGTTCAGCGATTGCATACTCCATACCAGTCCGATTGTGGACGATTGCATTGCGTAAATCACCGCATTCACGCAAATCCTGCTCAAACTTTCGGATAACCGCATTCAAATGCTTAGACTTATCAATCAAGCGCGGGAAAGACATAAAGCTGCTCAAGCCACTTACTTTTTCCATAGATTTCTCAATACGATTAAATGCAAAGATGAAGCGATCTGAGTTACGCACAGTCATCCAAAGCTCCTCCCTAATCTGAATAATTCAAATTTAAAAGAATTATACCACAAAGGGTTGTTTACACTGTCGTTTTTGCGGCATTCCGTTTCGACATGACTACTCCGAAGACGATTAAGATGACGATTAGTATTACTGTCAGACCCGAGCTCATCCATAAATTTGTCAGTTCGGAATCTGCCTTGAACCAATAGGATGCGTACACCGACAATTTCCACGGTGACACTGTCCAATAAGTACCGATAAGTGAATCTATAACCTGGTAGACCAGCGTAATTAGAATCGCAAGTCCTGCTGCACCACCGGTCGGAAGCCATGCGCTTAGTGCTAAAACAACTGTGACAACGAAGACCAACCATAAACTATACGTTGCAACAAAGGCGACTATTTCTCCCGCATCTACATGGTTAAAGAGGATTTCAATATAGTACCAAGCAGCCATAAAGCCGAGCCATACGCTTCCAAGTACAATACCATTAACGACAATCCATTTACTCAAAAAGTAGTTTAGGAATGACATCGGGCGAACATAGAGTAACGTTGCCGTCCCATTTTTCCGTTCTCCTGAAATAGTCCCCATGAAAGCGAGAATAATAACGAGAATACCAATAGTTTGGTATTGCCCAAGCAATGACAGAAAGATTTCTTCCCCTTTTAATTCCGGCCATAGGAATTCGGCTCCTTCAGGCATATTACCGACACTTTTCATAATTTCAGGCAAAAAGTGATTTGTTACAGGCTCCATTATACCGAATATAATAAAGACGAGCGGAATCCATAACATTTTGAAATTCCGTGTATGTTCACGCCATTCTTTCTGCACTAGTACGGTAAGACCATTCATCAGACCACCGCCACTTTCATGAAGATATCTTCAAGGCTCGCCGTCTGCCATTCAACTTTTCGCACTAAAAACTTACCGACGCTTAACACGGAGAGGACAGATGACATTTCAACCTTTTCCGACCGGATGTCAATTGAAACAATCAACCCTTTTGATGTCATTTGCCATTTAGTCACTTCCGTAAATCGTCGCAACTCTTGCTCTCCTTCAAATTCAATGACTATTCGCGGCTCCGCATAGCGCGTTCGTACTTCATCAAGTGAACCATGTTCGACAAGCTTTCCCTGCCGTAAAAACAGCAACTGGTCTGTCATTTCTTCCGCATCATTCAAAATATGAGTCGAATATAAAATCGTTGTTTTTTGTTGTAACTCTTTCAACAAATCCATCACTTGTCGACGCCCAACTGGATCGAGTGCAGATACCGGTTCATCGAGTAGAAGCAGTTTTGGTTTATGGACAATCGCTTGCGCAAGCCCTAGACGCTGTTTCATTCCCCCGGAAAAAGTACCCGTCTTTTTGTTCACGGCATCGCCTAGGCCTACAAATTCCAATGTCTTTTTCGCATCCATTGTTGCTTGTTTTGTCTCCACCCCACTTAGCCGCGCAGCCATTTCAGTAAATTCAAGCGCAGATAGCCAAGGAAAAAACTTCGGATATTGTGGAAGAAAACCAATAATCGACCGGATATCCTGTTTTGCATCCCCTTGAAATTGTAGCGCTCCGCTTGTCGCCGAAACTAACCCTGCAAGCATAGACAATGTCGTCGTTTTCCCAGCACCGTTTGGCCCAATTAAAGCGGTTGCTGTATGTTCTTCAAGCTCGAACGACACAGCATCCACTACATTATTATTGACATATTTCTTCGTTAAATTATCCACTTGAAGCAGAGTGGTCATTCTTGCCGCCTCCCAAAGATGAAGTACAGAATTGATCCAACCAAATTGCCAAGAACAATGATGAAAATCCACATGATAAATGGACCGTTCGTCCGCTTATGGCGAATGACATCAACGAGTGCAACAATCATCAAAATGAACTGAAGTACAATCAACGGCATAATGAGATTCCAAGGAAGATTCGCGAGCTCTGACATAAACTTCACACCCTTTCTATTTGTTACTAGTAAATCTACTATATCAACACTGTTCTATATTGTATATAACAAACGTGTGTAATATGACAAATGAGCTGAAGTATTTATGGGTCATAAGGAGTTATCTGCGCCATATCTAACTCCGACAATGAAAAAGAACCACAACCATAAAGACGGTTGCAGTTCAATGTTATATACTTGCTGATTTATTTTAAAACAGGTACAAGCCTTAAAAGATCAGAAACACTTACGTGAAACGAAAAAGGGAGGATTCCATTATTCTTCTAGGTCTTCAAGCCGAGGCATTGCCGATAGTGCACCTGATTTTGTCGCACAGAGGGCGCCGAGTTTATTGCCAAAGGAAATATAGTCAATCCATTCATCGCGTGTTTTCGGTTGCCCTTTCAAATGAATTTGGCGAAGAATACCTGCAATGAAAGCATCCCCTGCTCCAGTCGTATCGACAGCCACGACGGGTTCAACGCTTACATGTGTCATACTGCCGTCAATGACAGCAAACGTACCGAATTCGCCTGCAGTGACAAGTATGACGGGAATCTGATAAGGCACCAGTTTAGCGATTCCATCTTCTAATGTATCTGTCTCCGTTAAGAAAAAAAGTTCCTCTTCTGTCAGTTTCAGCAGATTGGTCTTCTCAACAAATGACATGATTGTCTTACGGCAAAGCGCTTCACTTTCCCACCTTAGCGGACGGATATTTGTGTCAAATGACAAAGGCACTCCAAACTTCTTAGCAAGTCGTACCGCTTCCCGCGTCGTTTGTAGAGCCGTTAAATGGAACATCGTACCCGAACAAATATGCAAAACGGAAGCATCTTGAAATGCCTCTGTCGTCAAATCGGTAGTTTCCACCTGGATATCTGGCGTCTCATCGATATACCTATGGAAAACACGGTCATTATCCTGCGTCAAATGCACGTACACACCGCTCACCCGTTTGTTATTCTCCAGCTTAGCAAACGTCATGTCGACGCCTTCTTTACTCAATTCATCCCGAACAAATTCAGAAGTCGCGTCATCTCCCGTCACCGTGATGAACGCGGAAGAAGCACCGAGCCTGGAAATGCCCGCCGCCACATTGACAGTTGCACCGCCAAGAAATGTGCTGAACGTCGAATTGGACTGGTCTTCTGCTATATAGTCGACGAATGCATCACCGTAAATTAAAACATGTTTTTTAGTTGAAACAATCATGAATGTACACCCTATCACTTTATTTTCCCCAATCTTATCATGGAACACGACATACAGGAAGTGTCCGAATATGCGGTCACCCCAAACAATGACGACTATTCGGAATCACCGAGCCGCGAAATTTTAGGCGAATTACTTTAATTGCAACTCCAGAGTTTTAATAACAACCAGAATTCACAATTCGCAGTCTGCATGAATTTAAGCTTTTTGCAAAGACTTAACTTAGGTTCGAGATTTCCAACGTCGTCAGACCTCCGACCTGTAACACTTTCCCTAATCGTGGTATACTATTTTGATGGAACAGGAGGATTTATCTTATGAAACAATGGATTTACCCACTACTTATCGTCTTTGCAGCGAGCTGCTACGGCATTCTTTCAACGATTATTAAACTGGCGATTCAAGATGGTTATACTGCTGCTGAAGCAGTAACGAGCCAATACTTCGTCGGATTTTTCATAGCTCTACTTATTTTCATCATAGTACGGCGTAAAGTTCCAAAATTCGGCGGTGGCGCGACGCTCCTTCTTGCAGGGTTATTCACCGCAACGACTGGTACGGTATACGGCCAAGCCATTGAATACATGCCCGCTTCTCTTGCCGTTGTTATGTTATTCCAATTTACTTGGGTCGGAATGCTGTTCGATTGTATCGCGAAACGACGCTTTCCAAAACGGATTGAAGTCATTTCACTTCTTTTCCTTTTCGGCGGTACAATTCTTGCGGCCGGCATTATCGATGCAGATCTAAGCGGAATTCCTTGGCAAGGTTGGGCATGGGGAATGGCTTCAGCTGTCAGCTTTGCGTCATTTGTTATGATTAATTCACGACAGGTGGAAGGAATGGATACGGAAACACGCTTGCTATTCACATCGTTTTTCGCAGCCATTGCCATCTTCTTTTTCCAAACACCTGAAATCGTCTGGAACGGAACGTTATTCGGTGGCGGTTTATGGGTATACGGTTTGATTCTCGGACTGTTCGGGATTGTCATTCCGATTTATCTCTTTTCAATTGCAGTGCCGAAAGTTGGGACTGCGATGACATCGATTTTAAGCGCAGCAGAACTTCCAGTTGCGGTCACCGCGTCCGTTATTTTATTGAGCGAAGCACTGACGACATTTCAAGTTATTGGTATTATTATTATCGTAATCGGTATGACGTTACCGACCATTGCGCAAAGAAGATTGAAATATACAAGGTAGGTTACACAGCCCACTGCACTTGCAGATGGGCTCATTCCTTTAAATCTTGTAGTATTTGATATAATAGAGAATGTAGAAGGAGGTTTTTTACTAATGGACATAACAATTCGACAAGCACAACCGGCTGATGCCGAACAGGTCGCGCCGCTTATTATTGACGCAATCGGTGATATCGCTAAAAGAATGACAGGCGAAACAGAATGGGACAAGGTAGAGCAGGAACTATGCGTTCTATTCAAGCGTGAGGATAACCGACACTCTCATCTTAATACTTACGTTGCAGAGTTGGATGGAAAAGTAGCAGGTATTATGGTGTTGTATTCAGGTGCGGATGCCCCTGAACTCGACCATAATTTAAGTCAGTGGCTTTCTAAAAAAGGTGCTACTAACTCCGAAGTCGACGCGGAATCGTTAGCTGACGAACTTTACATCGATACAATTTGTATTGATCCCGCATTTCGCGGTAAAGGAATTGGTACGAAGTTTTTTGAGTATGCAGAGGAAGTTGCGAAACAAAAAAACAGCGCCAAGCTTTCTTTAAACGTTGAAACAGAAAAAGAGCCGGCTATCCGCCTTTACAAACGTCTTGGTTATGAAATTGTCTCGCCATGGACAATCATTGGTGAACCGTTTCATCATATGGTGAAAATCATTTAATTAAAATAAAACCGCCTTTTTGATTTCTTCATTAGAAATCAAAAAGGCGGTTTTATTTCATTATTTACTTTCTTGCTCATTAACGAACTTAACAAACTTATCGACGACTTTATCTAAAAATTTGAGTGTACCTTCATCTGTTAGTTCCCCGTCTTGGAACTTTTGCATTGCCGAGCCAATGAAGATTTCATTCCCCGCAGGAGGCATTGTAGTTGCTTGGATACTCCCTAATACTTGTCGTAAGTGCAATTGCGCTCTTACTGTTCCGAGCGCCCCTTGAGAAACGCCCATCGGCAATACAGGTTTACCCGCTATCGGTTTGTCCACTCTAGATAGCCATTCTAATGCATTTTTCAAAACACCCGACATGGACCAGTTGAATTCAGGTGTGCAAATGAGAACAGCATCCGCTTCAGCAATCATTTTCTTGTAGATCTGTACTTCCCCAGAAGGTGATTTTTCCTCATCTTCATTGTAGAACGGCAAACTTCCGATATCCGCAATTACTACTTCAAAAAGGTGACTGTATCTCTTTTCAATCGTTTTTACTAACTGCATATTGAATGAATCTTTTCGTAAACTCCCGACTATTGCTACGACTTTCATCAAGTTCTCTCCTCTACTATACATATTTCATTCTTTAACGTGTACTCTACACGATACCCTACATTCACATATATCATTCGACTCGACTTTGTAAATAAAACTTCCATGCTGAAAACTTTTTAGTGTTTCTAAGGGTAAGTATAGTATGAGCAATAAAATACCGTTGTTCTGGAAGGAGTGAAACCTAGTGGAGATGAAAGAATTGATACGAAACATACAGGCCGGCGACAAAGACTCGTTTCGTGAACTTTACGAAGTATATGCAGATTATGCAATCCGAACGGCTTCTGCTATTACGCGTAACCGTGAGATGGCAAAAGATGCTGTGCAAGAAACGTTCATCCGTGTATACAGACAAATCAGCAGCTACAACCCGGAGCTACCATTTGAACCATGGTTTTACCGAATTTTAACGAATGAATGCCTACGGTTCCTAAAGAAGGAGTCACCTCTTTCAAAGTTCGAGCATTCCGACTTAGAAAATGATCCATCCCTTGCTGAAGAATCTTCCGATCATCTGTCCGATTTATACGATACGATTCAATCGCTTGATGACATGCACCGAATTCCAATCATTTTAAAGTATGTAAGGGGCTTCACCGAAAAAGAAATTGCGGACATTCTAGGGTTAAATCACAATACAGTAAAGTCACGGTTGTTTAAAGGCAGAAAACGACTAAAAGAACAGTTAGACCCGATTGATAAGGAGGATGAGCTACAATGAATAACTTTGACGAACGAGCAAAAGAGGATTTCCATAAACGGACTGAACAAGAAACGGTTGGTCTAAAAGAGGAAATATGGAGTAACTTAGAAAAAGAATTATTCAGCGACGAGAACGTTAACAGAGGAGATGTGAAGAAATTGAAAAAGAAAAATCGTGTAATTCCCATTATCATTGCAACTGCCGCCGCCCTTGTCATCGCATTCAGCTTACAAACCGATACAGGAATGGCGTTCATGAAAGGTATTAAAGACATGTTCGTCCCAGAAAAGGAGATTACTCAAAGCATTGAAGGACAGGACGAAAAAACGGACGTTAAATTGAATGAAGGTACAAATTCAGAGTACATCATTTATGTCGATGAAACACGCTATAAAATGATCAAAGGCGATAAAGCAGACATCGTTACAACGATTGAGCCCCTTCCAGAAAAGTACCCGGAAGTGACAATGGAAATTAGACAAGTCGCAGATCAGAAACCTGAAGATCTTGTTAAGAAGTTTGAAGCCGAGTTAAAGAAAGACTTCCCGGAATTAAGGGCAGTTGAACCAGTAACAGAACCAGTCCAAGGCTATTTATTACATGGATTGAACGGTAGCGATTGGGATGCTAAAGTTGTTCATGCTTATGTCATCAGCAACGGTAAAGACGGTAGCTACATCATTACAGAAAACTATTTCCTTGAAGCTGCGGAAGGACACGGCGCAAGGTTCCACCATATGTTGGAGAGCTTTGAGCTAGTAGAATAAAGAAATATGAAAGAGGATTTGCGATACAGAAACGGGTAATTTTTAGGGGGGACAAAATAGAAAAAAACATCAACAATAACACTTGTTTCAACGACCCAAAAAGCATCGGTTA
>NZ_JACFTD010000009.1 GCF_014282005.1 Sporosarcina sp. BP05
TCCTTACGGAGAAGTAGCCATGATTTTCCGCGGAGGTTGTATCATTCGTGCCCAGTTCTTACAGAATATCAAAGATGCATTTGACACGAATAGTGAATTACCAAACCTATTAGTCGATCCATACTTCCAAGAAATAGTAGGAGACTATCAGAATTCGCTTCGCGAGGTATTAGCTATAGCCATTCAACATGGCATTCCAGTTCCTGCTTTCTCAAGCGCATTAGCTTATTATGATAGTTATCGTACTGAAACATTGCCAGCCAATCTGATCCAGGCACAGCGAGATTATTTTGGTGCGCATACCTATGAACGCCTTGATAAAGAAGGACATTTCCATACTGAATGGTCAGCGAAAAAAACAAAAACGCTAGTACCCTCAAAATGAACTTTGCCTACGTTTTCCACGCTCTGTGGTAACAGCTGCATGACCTGCATTCTATAGACCTAAAAAAAGTACCAGACCCGAAACGACTCAGAATCGTTTTGGCCTGGTACTTTTTATTATAAAAAGTCTATTCACAATTAGGAAGGGTTGACCCCTTCTGTGTCTGTCATACCAACAATATGCAGTTCATGCATCGGCCTTGTCATTGCTACATATAGCAACTTCCGGTCAATTGGATGACCCCGAAATGGTTCATCGAAAGCAGCGATAATGACCGCATCGAATTCTAATCCTTTTGCTAAGTGGCTTGGAACAATCAACAGACATTTGTCGTTGATTCCAGATTGATCACCCACTAGATGAACTGGCATTCCAAACTCATGCAGAGAGGTGAAAATTCTCTTTGCCTCTTTCCGCGTTTTACAAATAAGTGCGACAGATTGATGGCCACGTTCGATAATTCCTTCATAAATACGTTGAACGCCGACACCCTCTAGCTCATACATCTCATAATACTCAGGTTCCCTTCCATGACGGACGACCGGTTCTACGAGTGGTAGATCCTCATCCATCTGTGCGAGAACTTTATTCGCCAAATTCATTATTTCAATTGTCGTTCGGTAGCTTTTTTGAAGTGTCGTATACGTTGCCCGTGGAAACAGTGCCTTTATAGGTTCCCATGATGTTAATGATCTGTAACTATGAATTCCCTGGGCCAGATCCCCAACCATTGTAAACATATCCGTCTCTAGACCGTCTTGCATTGAAGCAAGCTGGAATTCGCTATAATCCTGCACTTCGTCGATGAAAACAACCCTCATTTTCCATTCGTCTGCAATGCCTCTAAGCTTTGCGTGCAAATAATAAAGAGCTGCTAAATCCTCGATTTCCCAAAACTCTTTTTTATGTTTTTCCAAAAAAACATATCTTTCGTTGTCAGACCATTCGTCTGCAAGTTCTGTTTGTAATTCGCTACTTGTTAACCATTCCCGATACAATTTCTTGACGTTGAACTTTTTGAATCTGCGCATATAAGCTGACACTACAGTTCTACCTTGCTTTTCAATGGCAGGAAGTCTTTCGTCGCGTTCTTCCAAGATTCTTGTTAGCTTAAGTTTCCGTCTTTCATCATCTCTGATTCCGTATAGAGCTTTATCAAGGGCTGCATCGTATTTTGTCGTCAGCATCTCCATAAGCTGCTTTCGTTTCCGCTTGACGTCACCTTGAATGATAATTTTAATTCTATCCAGTCTTTTCTCGACCGGCATATACGAAAACTCTTTCAGAAATAGCTGCTTCAACCGAGAGGCTTTCATGATCCGGTATTTTTCAATAAAGACATCTTCGAATAACGCAGCCGTTTCCAGTTCCAACTTATGCACGTAGCGTTGCATGATTTCCCTGTATTGAAGGCCTCCCTTCACGCGTGTTACAAAAAGCACCCCGGCATCCAACGTGTCTGACTCAGTCAGCTGTTCCAACTTGGCATCTGGATCTGTCAGCTTTAGTTTCAGTCCCGTAGCACTTAAAACATATTCGCTATATGTCGTCTGACAGATGCGCCCCACACCAAGTTCGGGAAGCACATCCGCTATATAATCCATAAATAATTTACTTGGCGCCAAAATCATAAGTTTATCGGAAGGGAAACTTTCACCCATTGTATAGAGGAAATAGGAAATACGGTGAAGAGCAATCGTTGTTTTTCCGCTTCCAGCCGCTCCCTGTACAATAATCGGTTGTTTCAAATTCGCACGAATGATTGCATTTTGTTCAGCCTGAATCGTCGATACAATTTCTGTCAGTCTTGTATCTGCCTTGCCAGCAAGGGCTTCCTGAAGAAGTTCATCATTCGTTGTAAGATCGACGTCACGGATATCAAGAAGTTCACCTTCCTCAATCCGATACTGCCGTTTGGAATAGAGATGTCCTTCGAACTCTTCATCTCGCACTTTATAGGATAGAGCACCCAGTCTTCCATCGTAATAAACATTTGCAACAGGTGAACGCCAGTCAACGATAATCGGTTCCTGCGTTTCCCGGTGGAATAAAGAAGTCTTTCCGATATAAAGTAGCTCATCCGCTTCCTCTTCCTTTCGAAAATGAATGCGAGCAAAATAGGGCTTTTGCTGAATAGCCTCCAGCCCTTCCTTTTGCGAACGGGCCATTTCAAAAAATCGGGCGTTTGTCAATATGTTGATATAGCTTAAACTGGAATCCAAATAATCCAAGTCAGCCATCGACTGACGGATTTGTTCTTGGGAGGATTTTACGTCACGTCGCGATTCCTCCAACAATTGCTGCATGTACTGTTTGGTGTAGTCAAGGCGCTGTAATTCAAACTCAAAGTCAGGATGTTTCTGAGACATACAGATCCTCCATTTGTCGTATTTTACGTCCTGTGCAGTTGTATGGGAGATGTTGGGGTTTATTAAACAGAATTGAAGTTTACCACTAGGTAGGGTTGGAATCAACACCGTTTCACATAATGGTATAAACATTCCGACAAATATGCTAATTCAGCAGGGTTATAGGCAAATAAGACACACTCGTTTCGAATTTTCAGACCTGGGCGTTTCTAGTATTAAAGTAAGTAGGCCTCTCATCAAATTCTCATCTGCCTCACATGTCCCTTTCATTTAGAAGCGCTATTCTATATTAGCAGGACAGGTTGAACGTATAACAACAGGCTTGCCGCGAGATATCCAGCCAGTAAAGATTGTTCCACAAAACTAGTAACGCAAAAAATGGAGGCCACCACTATGTTAACTAAACTTCAAAACCGAATTCATGAATGGATAACAGTAAACTACCAAGGGAAAGACTTTTCATGGCTTTCCCAAAATACAGTCACAAACTGGTTGAACCCAAATCCATTAAGCAAATATGAAATTCAGCAACTACAAATTGCAAAAATCAAAGCTAATGCCAAAATGCATAACTTTATTTAATATGCTTGGCGATCAATGCTAACGAATATACACTTTTCAGCATCCTCCCTAAAAAAGCTACTTTTTAAATTAAATCAACGAAAACACCCTACTTTACACATATGTAAAGTAGGGTGTTTCATACTTAGTTCATTTCTCAAAACGGACAACCCACTGATCTTCTACTAGATCAATTCCAGTACCCATCCAGCCCTCTTGCAGGTACCGCTGTTGTTGTTCTGTATCCTCCATCGGGACATAGTGACTTTCCGAGGCGACCTGTTCTTCGAACGAACGTGTTAAATCTTTCATCAATATATAACGGAGTAAGTTGCCGTATTTCACTTTAAGCTCGACGATCTGCATACCGTGAGCAAATTTATCTTTCAAACTGGCTATGTTAAAAGGAGCAACAGTTGTGCAAATGTAGCGAAACCGCTCTTGATTGACTTCCTTCATTAGAACTTTCCCCAATAACACTTGTAAGCCATTGCCTTGGAAGTCCGGATCAACATTCGAGATTTCGGAATATAGCACAAGCGGCCACTCATCTCTATGCAGTCCCGCATCCTTTCCAAGATGCTCTTCATCCAATTCAGGTTCAAGCATGGCCCGAAAAGCAATTAGTTGTTCCTTATAATAAGCACCTATCATTAGCCCTTTGCCATTTAAAATATACGTATATTCTTCCTCCATCAATGGCTGTAAAAAGGAACCAGTCGATAATGATCCAATCACTTTTCGCTGAAGTAAAAGGATTTCATCGAGCTGATCTACTGTTAAGCGTACGATAGTAATTTCATTTCCATTTTTCAAAAGATGATTTTGTTTCATCCGGTTACCTTCTCTGAGAACACAGTCAATTCTTGCAACACTTGCTCATCAATGTCGATTCCTAATCCTGGCTTGTCGCTCAAACGAATAAATGGAACGTCATAATGCAAATTTCCAACGTCTTTGCTGAATTTTAGAGGACCTGTTAATTCCACACTTGTTATAATCTTTTTCGAAAAGGCTACATGGAATCCAGCCGCTGAACCGATAGACGATTCAACCATCGAACCTATTTGGCACTCGATTCCCGCCATTTCCGCCATATGTGCAAGCTTAGTCGCCGGATAAATACCTCCGCATTTCATCAATTTAATATTCACTTTATCCGCAGCACGTTTGGCAATGATTTCTCTCATGTCACGCACGCCACGCAAACCTTCGTCAATCATCGTCGGAGTAGAAGATTTAGATTTCACTTCGACCATACCATCTATATCGTCGGCACGTACAGGCTGCTCCAACCAATCGAGCGAACAGTCCTGCAGCTTTTGAAGACCTTGCAATGTATTTGCGCTATTTACCCAACCCTGATTCACATCCACACGAATCGCGATATCTTCGCCTACACGCTCACGTACAGCTTGAATCCGTAACACGTCATCAGCCACATTGGTACCGACTTTCATTTTCATCGAACGGTATCCAGCGGCTACACGCTCTTCTGCTTCTTTCGCCATTGCTTCCGGAGCTGCAATGCTTAGCACATGCGTAATTGGAAACTCTTCGTGGTATCTGCCTCCAAGAAGATTATAGACAGGGACACCAAGTCCTTTTCCTGCGACATCATAGCACGCGATGTCAATGGCAGCTTTCGCCGTTGGTACGCCGTAAATTTCAGCATCCATCAATTCATGAATTCGCTCCATATTCATAGGGTTTTCACCTATTAACTTCGGTGCAAGTGTATTTTTCAAAATCTCGAAAGTGCCTTTCCAACTCTCGCCCGTTACATGTTCATCCGCTACACCTTCTCCATAACCGACTAAACCAGTATCCGTTGTGATTTTCACAATGATGGATGGCATGTAATCATAAGTTGCATAACTGATAACAAAGGGTTCATAAAGTGGTAAGTGAATCGCATAAATTTCAATTTCAGCTATTTTCATAAGTCAAAATCCTCTCTATTGGCAAACTCTATATTTTATTGTATCATTGTCGTTAAATAGTCGCTAATCATTGGGGGTTCATCGTGAAAATTAAAATCGCAGTTATCGGATCAACTGATTTTTGCCATCGTACAGAACAACTTGTCAGTAATCGCAAAGATATTGAACTTAACTGGTATCGCTACGCCGAACCAAGTGAAGCACCCCGTTTACTGCAAACGCTTAAACCGTGTGATGCCCTGTTGTTTTCAGGCTCACTCCCTTACTTTTATTCCAAGGAGTTACTTGATGCCTTACCGATTCCAGCCGTTTACCTGCAACAAGACGAAACAGCTGTAGCCATTACATTGCTTCAGTTAACTGCACAAAATCAGCAGGATTTGAGCCGCGTATCCATCGATGTACGTGACCAAAGCTATATTGAACATGTGCTCAATGATTTGGGCCGAAGTGTGGAGCTACCTTTTGTTCACTTGATAAAAGATGATGAAAAAATCACTACCATAGCGTCCTACCATCACACTCTCTCTTTACAAGGTAAAACAGATATGGCCATTACAAGTGTCCATGCTGTTTTCGAGCAGCTACAGCAACACAACATTCCTGCATGTAAGATGATCGATCCTGAAAGTACGATTCTTCGAAGTATTGAACATGCAAAACACCAAGCATTGTTACAAAAAAGTAACTCCGCCCAGATTGCAGTCGGAATTGTAAAAACAATCTCTCCGCAACAAGACATAGAAGTAATCATCACTGTAATGGCGTCCATCATGCAGGCACGGTGGAGTGTAAAGGATGGAGATTTCACCTTGTATACTTCAATGGGCAACATCGAATCTGCTATAAAAAACAAGGAATTCCTATCTGCGTTTCAATCACTTGCTACTAAAGCAAAAATGGCATTTGGCTGTGGTGAATCAATCATTGACGCAACCGAAAACGCGAATTTCGCACTTAATCTTATACAACAAAGTGATGGTCATTCTTTTTATATGTTAGATTCAAACAAAAGATTGCATGGTCCATTTCCACAATCTGACGTAGCGGTTGAGATGAAAACCACTGAACCCGCTCTCGTGGAGATGGCTGAAAAAACCAAGTTCAGTCCTGCAAATATTTCTAAATTGATGCAATACAGTCTGGAGCGTCAAACAAAACAATTTACTGCAAATGATTTGGCATTATATTTAGATGTCTCACGAAGAACCGCAGAACGTACGTTAAAAAAACTTGTCGACTATAAGTATGCGACAATCATTGGTGAGGAAATGACCTACCGGCAAGGAAGACCCCGTGCTTTATATGAATTTAACTTTCACTCTTATTTTTAAAAAGAATGGAAAGTCCACTTTTATCAGGTGAACTTTCCATTCTTTCTTGTCTAGGCTCAAGCGCCAGTTATTAAGCCAAATTTACCTCTTTGTTCATTTCCTCTTCTTTTAATTCGTCTACTGCAAGTTTTTCTTTTTCTTGTTCTGTCAACTTGACAATCGTAAAGCCTGTTAATGCATAAATAATGGATATTAACGGAACAACCAAATTCAATATGGCATATGGACCGTATTGGACGACGCTAACGCCCAATGTTCCAAAAATGAAGACACCACACGTATTCCATGGAATGAAAACAGAAGTCAGTGTTCCACCGTCTTCAAGTGCACGTGATAAGTTTTTCGAATGCAAGCCCATATTCTGATACGCTTTACTGAACATCCGTGATGGTACAACGATTGAGATATATTGCTCTGAACAAGATGCATTTGTTAAGAAACAAGCCCCGATTGTCGAGATAATTAACGACGCGGAAGATTTAACAACTTTTAGCAGCTGGTTCATTAATGCCTGAAGCATCCCTGAAAACTCCAATATCCCACCGAATGTCATAGCTACAATCGTCATGGAGACTGTATACATCATCGAATCTAATCCGCCCCTGTTAAATAATTCATCGACCATTACATTTCCAGTGGCAATTGTAAATCCGCTCTGCAACGCCTCAATCCCTCCTACGAGAGAACCGCCTTGTATAAATATTTGTGAAAGGAACCCAAGTACAATACCTACAACCAGTGCTGGAATTGCAGGTACTTTTAAGGCTACTAACACAATGACGGCAAGTGGCACAACTAAAAGCCAAGGAGAAATAAGAAAGTTTTCTTGTAGTACTTTTGCTGTTTGTGCAATTTCAGCAACTTCAATATTATTTTCAGCAAAACGCTTTCCTAAATATGCATATACACCAAGCGCGATCGCTAGTCCAGGAATCGTCGTGTAAAACATGTGCTTGATATGATCAAACAAATCCGTCCCCGTTAACCCGGCTGCTAAATTCGTAGTATCTGAAAGCGGTGACATTTTATCCCCAAAATAGGCTCCTGATATAATTGCTCCTGCAATCATGCCTGCTGGAATCCCCATACTTAAACCGATTCCCATTCCGGCTACGCCGATTGTTCCCATCGTCGACCATGAGCTACCAATTGCCAATGAGACAATTGAACAAATAAGACAAATTGTAACTAGAAACCAAGCGGGCGTAATGATTTGCAAACCATAGTAAATCATCGTGGCGACAATTCCGCCGCCCATCCATGCGCCAATTGTCAGCCCTACCAAAATAATGATAACAACAGCCGGAAGTGCCAAACGAATACCTTTATACATCATTTCCTCAATTTCTTTCCAAGTAAAGCCTGCTCTCCAAGCTACGATAGCTGCAGTCGACGTTCCAATTATCAATGGAATATGGGGGCCCTGTTCTAATTTAACAACCGTAAATATCATAACAATAATCATTATAACTAAAGGAAGTAGTGCCATCCAAAAACCAATTTTTTTCTCATTTTTTTGTTCCATCTATATTCCCCCCAAATGAAATATTCCCAAAATTATTAACTGTCGCTTAATAGTCGTTAATGAATATAGTAAGGGCTGTTTGAAGCAATGTCAACAGTATTTCCGCATTTATTGTAAGCGGTTTCAAACTTCCAGTAATTTTATACTAACTATTACTTTCTCAGGCCTGTATAGGTTGATAAAAAGTATCCTATTGAATTGGCTTAGGCTTCACCTTGTAAGGCACCTTCTCTCAGTAAATATAGGTATTCATTTGTTCAACTTATATAGTTGTTTATTTCCAAAAAAAGTATAGTGGAAAGGTAGCTGTTCTGATAATATGTAAGCAACTAAACACTATCAAGCTGATGTGCATAAATTCTATCCGCTGTTGCACTCTCGTCTTTTAGCTCATATAGTAACAGTCGAATGCATAATACTGTTCCCCATTGAGAAATTACAATGGGAAAGGTTTACTGTAGTTGGTTAATCAACAATCCTGCTATAAGGATTCATATTCTATAGGATGGGAGCCTGCATATGCATACAAAGAAAAAGTATAAACGACATATCTCCCCTCCAGTGGTGATTGCCGGGAATTTTCTGCTACTAATCCTTATCGGTACGCTACTTTTGAAATTGCCAATCGCGACTGAACATCCAATCACTTGGATAGATGCGCTATTTACGGTAACGTCTGCAACGACGGTGACGGGGCTAATTGTATTCGACCCGAGCTCTACACTCACCTTATTCGGTGAAATCGTTCTAATGTCCCTTATTCAAGTTGGAGGAATCGGCTTGATGGTATTTGCTGTAGCGATACTTTTATTGCTTGGTCGCAAAGTTGGAATGCAGAACAGAATTTATCTACAAGAATCATTTAGTTTTCAAACGCTCGGAGGAATGGTCAAATTCGTTCGTCAGATTCTTCTTTTTGTTCTAATTGTTGAAGGGGTCGCCATTATTATCCTGTCGTTCTATTGGGTACCAACTTTCGGGTTGCAAGATGGAATTTATTACAGTACTTTCCATGTCATCTCAGCATTTAATAACGCTGGTTTTTCATTATTCCCTGATAACCTCACTCAATTTGTTAGCGATCCGCTTGTTAATCTTGTTCTTTCCTCATTACTGATCATTGGAGGACTAGGGTTTGTAGTCGTGCTAGATCTTATTAAAAATAAGTCGTTCGTGCATTGGTCACTTCATACGAAGATGATGATTACCGGAACGATTGCATTAAATTGTGTGGCCACAGTGACAATCTTTGTTCTTGAGTTTAACAATGTGCACACAATTGCTGACTTTTCATTGGCCGATAAAGCACTGGCATCTTATTTCCAGGCGGTTTCACCTCGTACCGCCGGCTTTAACACAATCCCGACTGGTGACATGGAAGATGCTTCTTTGTTATTCACAATGTTCCTCATGTTCATTGGCGGAGGTAGTGCCTCAACTGCGTCGGGTATTAAATTGACCACATTTATGATTATTATCTTAGCAACCATTTCCTATTTTAGATCCATAGGGGAACCTCATCTTTTTGGGAGGACAATCAGATTTGAAATCATCTTTCGATCGTTAGCAATTGCAGCGGTTAGTACTATGATCGTTTTTGGTTTTATATTTTTATTAACAATTACAGAAACCATCCCAGTATTTCCTCTCGCATTCGAAGTCTTTTCAGCATTCGGGACTGTGGGATTATCAATGGGGGTAACCGAAGACTTTAGTGCTATTGGAAGAGTGTTATTATGTGCAGTGATGTTTTTAGGTCGCATTGGTCCACTGACATTATTCTTTTTACTGTTGAAACCGAAAAAAGAGTCTTTCCGTTATCCTTATGATCAAGTCCAGTCTGGATGAAAAATAAATGGTTCAAAGTACAAAAAAAATAGCCGTATAATCCTTCCTCTTTGACAAATACTATTTGCGAGGACATAAACACAAAAAAAATCCTCTGCCAAAATAGCAAGGCAAGGAGGGATAATACGTGAAGTATTGGGGATTAAAATTAGGAATTGTTAGTGTACTGTTTTTTTCAATTGCTTATGTTTCTTTTGCAACTGAGAAAGATAGGCCATATTACGAAGATAAAGGCTATGTACTGTGGAATATCAAGACAGAAGAGAAAATCATTGCTCTTACATTTGACGATGGTCCACACGCTACATATACACCACAAATTTTAGATGTGCTTAATAAATATGATGCGAAGGCTACATTTTTTGTTATTGGTGAGCGCGCAAAAAAATTTCCTGCTATTATCCTCAGAGAACAAGATGAGGGCCATGAAATAGCCAATCATACGTATACCCACCCCTATTCAAAAACTGCAGAAGTGCTAAAATCTGAATTAATAAAGACAAATGAGGTCATTTATGACATTACCGGTACTTATCCATCTTTGTATCGGCCCGTAGGTGGAAGTTATAATGATCGTATTATTAATATTGCCCTGGAGAATGGGTTTAGAGTAGTTATGTGGTCATGGCATCAGGATACAAAAGATTGGAAAAGACCAGGGGTATATAATATTGTAACAACAGTATTGTCAGGCGCTAAACCAGGTGATGTTGTTTTATTTCACGATGCGGGCGGTGATCGCTCCCAAACCGTGCAAGCACTCGAGGAAATTCTACCTGCACTTAAGAAGCAGGGATATGAATTCGTCACGATATCTGAACTTTGGAATAGGAATGGTAGTAAAGTTTCAAATCAAAAAGATGATTTATTGAAATGAAGTGCCATAAGATTTATCTACGATAGGCATATTGATGATTTCAAATTTCCCATTGTAAGTATAATAGGGCTGTCTACCATTAGTGTTGTGAAAGCAGTTAAAGTTAGTCGAAAACCAGTTTTAGTGTAACTATTTGTGTCACTTTTTTCACACCTCAGTTACCCCCAAACGTTTCTTATAATCGCCGCGGACACTAATTTACGCTGCATTTGTTATACTGCTCTATGTAGAAACTTTCATAGAGGGAGTGTTATGTATGCAAATCATAAAAGGTAAAAACGCTATAATTACTGGTGCAGGCAGGGGTATCGGCCGCGCAACAGCCATTGCTTTTGCTCAAGAAGGCATCAATGTAGGACTTATCGGAAAAACAGCCGAAAACCTTGAGAAAGTAGTAAAAGAACTAAGCGAATACGGTGTCGAAGTGACGATGGCAACTGCTGATGTATCGGATAATGAATCGGTTATTGCTGCAGTCGAACATATCAAATCAGAGCTTGGTCCAATCGATATCCTCATTAACAATGCAGGCATCGGTAAATTTGGCAAGTTCCTTGACCTTTCACCAGAAGAATTCAAAAATATTATTGATGTGAACTTGATGGGCGTCTATTACGTCACACGAGCTGTTCTTCCAGAAATGATTGAAAGAGAATCAGGCGACATCATTAATATTTCCTCAACTGCCGGTCAGAAAGGCGCACCTGTTACAAGCGCATACAGTGCATCAAAATTCGGCGTTCTCGGACTTACGGAATCACTTATGCTTGAAGTAAGAAAGCATAACATCCGTGTCAGCGCATTAACGCCAAGCACAGTTGCTACAGATTTGGCTTTCAGTGAAAACTTAACGGACGGCAATCCTGATAAAGTAATGCAACCGGAAGATCTTGCAGAAGTAATGGTCGCACAGTTGAAACTGCACCCACGTATTCTTGTTAAGTCTGCTGGTTTATGGTCGACGAACCCTTAATACCCCAGAATGTAAAAAGCCTTCCAAATCCCCTTTGGAAGGCTTTTTTACATTCTACAAACACTAATCACTTAATAATAAGGCGAAATCAATATATAGACCAACACACCAGTAAAACTAACATACAGCCAAATCGGCATTGTCCAACGAGCAATTTTCTTATGACGCTCATTCTCCATATTCCATGCTCGCGCCACACTTGTAAGTGCAAGCGGGACTATAGCTGCTGCAAGGATAATATGTGTGATTAGAATGAAGTAATAGAATCCAGCCATAAAGCCCTCTCCACCGTAGGGCGTGGATGGAGCCAGATAATGGTAAGAGACGTACGTAATTAGGAAGAGAAACGTTGTTACAAACGCCGCGTAAATAAAACGGCGATGAACAGTGATATTTCGTTTAAGAATGGCGATTAGAGCACAAACCAGGAATACAAACGTAAAACTATTCAAAATTGCATTCGTCAAAGGCAGAATTGTTAGATCGAACGCATCAAAATCTTTAACGCCTCGCATTCCAGACAAGACGCCAATTGCGCCGATAAGTATAACAGAAAGTGCAATAATCCATGGTTTATAATTACGTTTTTTAAACGTTTTTGTAGACTGTTCATTTTTCATCATAAATGTCATTCACTCCATTACTAGTTGAATAAAACGCTATCCTATAATTGTATAGCAAGAAGTAAATCAGTGCCTTATCAAAGAGTACTTTTTTGTGAACGAATACTGTGTATGTTGAACATATCTGTTGATTAACCCTTTATTTGCTTAAAATACTGGTGAGAAGGGCTAATAAAACACCGTTTTCACTAGACCATTTTCAGTCCGCTTTCGGCTAACTATTTATGACAGATTTACTGTGGGGCCCTAGTGTGGCTAGAAGTGACTCCGTCACTTCTAGCCACACTTTTTTCAGTAATCCTGTTACGAATAGTTGCCTGTCGCGTTCCTACAATGTTCAAGTGAAAAATGCAGGTATGTTTGAATGAAACGAATAGATGACTTTCTATATAGAGTGTAAGTGCCCGAAGATGCAATTTCTGGCACTCTTGCACGTTGGATAATGTGCTTCTTGCTTACTCTTAACAAAGTGAATGCATCTAATCATGTGACGTCCTATAGAAAGTGACTCTTCTTTAATTAAGAAAGAAAAAACCATAAAAAAAGCATCAGCCGCCAAAATTGCATCTTTGGCGGCTTTTCTCCAGGTAGATGCCCCTTTATTCTTTCGTTCCAAAAAGTTTCTGCACTCTGTGTACAAATGCATTTGGAATGCGACGGATGAAGGACCACCATACGATTAACGGTAAAAGTGTGTAGGGGTGCGACAATGTCGCATCCCTACACATTCAGACATCTCGATAATGGTATAGTAGTCATTCAATTCCAAAGCGATCCAAATGGAACTATACACATAGCACCCAGTAGGTGATCAAGTTATTTGCTGGTTACTTGGTAAATCAACAGACTTATAGGTTGAACAAATAAATCCTCATATAAGCCTTGAGCCGTACCTAAATCAATGGAATTCTTTACTTCACACTAGATAGTTGAATAGTCCGAATTCTGGTATGCTAGTAACAGGTCATACTGTTGGAGCTGAACCCTTAATGAATTTACTTTTAATTATTTTACCGGTATTTATCATCTTCTCTATTGGCTACATTGGACAAAAGTTTATAGGCTTTGATATTAAGTCTATTTCAACAGCAGCTCTTTATTTGATGTCGCCCTTTTTAGCGTTTCGGACATTTTACACAAATGAATTGACGATGGACTATTTCTATATTGTGTTATTTAGTCTACTCCTGACAACTATCCTGCTACTTGTCGTGTGGATTACGGCACTTAGTATGAAGGCAACGCGGTCACAATTATCAGCAATGATTCTTGGGGGCGTATTTATGAATAGCGGGAACTACGGAGCACCGGTAGTCCTGTTTGCATTCGGAGCAGTCGGATTTGACTATGCCGTCATTATGATGGTGTTTCAATCGTTACTCATGAATACTGTCGGCATCTTCTTTGCATCAATTGGTGGAGAAGAAAAATCTACATTAGGCCAGTCCGCACAACGAGTGATCCGCATGCCGCTCATTTACGCCGCCTTTTTTGGAATCGCACTCCAGCTAGTTTCAATTCCTATTCCAACCGCAGTCATGGAAGCCATCAGTCTCGTTGCAGATGCATCTATTCCGACGGTAATGCTTGTACTCGGTATGCAGCTTGCAGCTATTTCGCGAAAAAGAGTCGCTTACCGTTTTGTTTCCGCAGTCAGCATCATCAGAATGATAGCCTCTCCACTGATTGCAGTCGGAATTTTGTATTTCATGCCCGTCAATGACCTTCTAAAAGCGGTCATTATTGTACAAGCATCCATGCCGGCAGCGGCAAATACAACGATGCTTGCATTACAATTTGGGACGGAACCTGATCTTGTATCGTTTACAACATTTTTCACGACACTAATCAGTATTATCACCATTCCCGTCGTACTGTTCTTCCTAGGTGTTTAATTTTAACAGGTGATTGGATAACAGATTTGTCGTTCCCTCCCGTATAACTTCCCCCTACTACGGTTAGATTGAAAGTAATCTACTTTAGATAAGGCCGGAAAGGATGACCGAGTTGACAATGTTGCGCATAATTTTACGAATCGCGATGATTTCTGCCCTACTATTGATTGTTGGTTGTAGCAATAAGAACCTAGTAACAGAATCTGAATCGCCAAAAGAGCCGCTTGGTGATACATACGGCTTCACCGCTTTTGATGTAGCAATTGATACGAAAGAGATTAAAGGAGCAGTTACCGCCAATTATGATGAAAAGCGTGATAAAACAGAGGCAACTTACGAAAACCAAATGGAAGATCTTTATTTGCATGGTGATAAAGCCATGGAAAAACTCAATACGATCTTTGAGGAACTATCGCTTGAACCCGACATGGATGACGTAGATATCATCAAGCAGGCATCAGAGGCATTCGGAGTGATTGATTATAAAACGTTAAAATTGACAGTGAAATTTAAAGGTCATGATAAAAAAGTATTAATGATGACGAAGTAATCCCTGTAAAAAGATAGAAACGCCCCAATCAGCAAGTCGATTGAGGCGTTTTTTCTTGCAATCACTAGTACTACTTTTGCGCATCCACTCTTCTTTTATAAACAATCGTAATGACAATGGTAACGAGTAAAATCGCCTGGGCAATTATTGTCTCGGCAGTCGGATAAAAGCCAATACCATTTAGGATTGGCAACCCCTTCACCACAGTCATTGACACTACATTCGTCAATTGCAATGTATGCAAACTAACACCTATAATTTTAAATGCCAATACGTAGATGAGTACTGTCGCGACTAAAAAGAAACGATGAACTGGAATCCGACCACTAATGCGCAGCAACAGAAAGGCAATAATGACTAAAATGATGATTGCGAGTACGATTCCGCTGATAAATTCAGCTGTCGGCATTTTCGGTGCAATACCAGCGTAAAAGACAATGGTTTCGGCTCCTTCTCTAAACACAGAAAGAAAACTGATGAAGGCCATCGCCCATACACTTTGTTTTGAGATTGCATTACCCATCTGTTTCGAAATGTATTGATTCCACGAGATGACGGACGACTTTCTGTGAAGCCAAATCCCCACACCTAGCATGAGCACAGCCGCGGAAAGCCCGATATATCCTTCCATCATTTCACGGCTTGTGCCGATGGTAAGCGATTGAAACAGTGTCGACATCAAAATGGCCGCAACTGCACTTACCGTAATTCCGCCGAGTGCCCCGAGGTAAATCCATTTTTGCTTGGCTTCCTGGCCAGATCTCTTTAGAAATGCAATAAGTCCAATCATAATGAGTAAGGCTTCCAATCCCTCACGTAGTAAAATGAGGGCTGAATCCCAGAAACTATACGTTGTATTTCCTTGTAGAAGAGCAATCTGCTGTTTGAAGTTGTCCAACTTCACGTTGATGTCCTTTTCATCTACTGTCTGCTTTGACAGATCGCTTACAAGAATCGGAATCTCATTTTCAATTTTCGTATAGAGTTTAGCGTTTTTCGTTCGGATATCGCCTTCAACATTCGGCCAGATTGTGATGAATTCTCTTAGTGATTTAGCCGCTTCGTCGAATTTCTGGTTTTTAATAGAAACTTTACTGTCATCTAATAGATCAATTAGCGTAGCTAGCGAGTACCCCTCGTTTTTCACTACTACTTTTTCACCCAAAACAAAGTTTTGGATTGCTGTCGTTAATACATTGAATTGCTCCGTTAAAATAAGTGTATTCGGTTCATCTTCCGCTAAAGAAATGCGAATGAACGCGGTTTGTGTTTCAATTTTTCCGTAAGCGGCAAGATCTTGTTCCCGTACAGGCCGTTCACTTTTTTTCCAATCGGAAATGAAATTTTTAAGAGTAGCTTCCATCGTTGTTTTATCGCCTGATTGGATAGCCTCTTGAAGCACTTTCAAGGAAGGTTGGATTGCTTTATCAAAAACTTCCCTTTGCGCCTTTTCGTCGACAGGGTTCTCTGCTTTTTCAAGTGTATGCAATGCTTTTGATAGATTCGTTAATGCTTTAAGTCTGATTTCCGAACTTTTCGCTTCAAATGCTAGTTGCAGAGCTTGCTCGATTTCTTGAGATTTCACATTGTCCGCTACCGATAATTTTTGCCAATCCTCTTTGAAAGTGTCCAACGCCGCGATTGCCTCTGCATCATTTCCCTGTTTAGAGCCCATAATGGCATCACTGATTGAGATATACAATTCGCCGTATGATTCTGCCGCTTCAACTGGCGTCGTTATCAGTGTGAAAAATAGTAGTGCTATGAAACTGATTTGACTACAATATGCTAAAAAGTGCCTCACCGATATAACTCCCTTTTTGAATACCAGGGAAGCATGCAAAAAGTCCGCTGCCTCGATGTGTAATGTATTCATTCAATTTATCTGAACGACCGAAGCGATTTTGTATCGTTATAAACTGCTTCGGATTTTTTTGGAATGAAATGAAAAGTAATCCTGCATCGTATGCCCCTGTCTCATCAACAACGCCCGAGGCATAGCTGAATGCTCTTCTATGGATACGTTCGCCCGCTTCCCTTGCAAGGCGGGAATGGGAATCCACCGGAATGACTGGATTGCCTTTTTCGTCTAAGCGATTCACTTCCAGCTCATCCATTTCGTTCAATTTCCTAAGTGGTGCGCCACTATCTCGATGTCGTCCGAATACGTTTTCTTGCTCACGTAAAGCAGTGCGATCCCATGTTTCCAGATGCATTTGAATGCGACGAACAATTAAGTACGCTCCATCCGTCAACCAATTTTCGGATTCGCCCGGCTGAATCCAAACGACATTATTCATGTCTTGATTATTTTTCGAATTCGGATTGGCGCTTCCATCTTTAAACGCGAACAAGTTACGCGGAGTCTGTTTCACTCCATTCTTCACTGGGAATGAGTTAAAGCCAGTTTGAGACCACGCTAATGAAACCTTTCCGGAAGCCGCGCGAATCAAATTTCGAACTGCATGAAACGCAACTTGTGGGTCATCCGCACATGCTTGGATGCAGATGTCTCCGCCTACATAAGCTGGATTAAGCTGATCTTTCGGGAAGTGTGGAAGGTCTTTAAGCTCTTTCGGTTTTTTACCGCTCAATCCCAGGCCTGGTTTCTCAAAAAGCGAAGGTCCAACGCCAAAGGTCAACGTTAAATTGGATGCATCAAGCCCTCGAGCTTCACCTGTATCTTTCGGTGGAACAAAACCATTTGCGTCAGATTGCGAAATGGATTCACCATTCATCAGACGGACTGCAAGAGGCGTCCACATTTTGAACAGCTCTTGCAGTTCATTTTTAGATGTTACCAAGACCTTTAAAGATGCGAAGTAGACATGACTTTGGGTTTGCGTCGCAATTCCAGATTGATGCCTACCGTGAAACAACACTTTATTGGTAGCATTCATGTCATCTTCAAGAGCCATCATTCCGAACGTATTCAGAATGCTACCTAACCCCGAAGCACCTATAGCAATCCCGACCGCTCCAGCGCCTGTATATTTCAGCATCTGTCTGCGTGATATTTTCTTGTTGAATAATTTTTCTTGTTGTTGATCTGACATTCTACTCACTCCATAATAATGCCGATTTGACTTAATGGCTCGCCAAGTTGATTGACAGCTTCTGCTAACGCTTTAGTATCCTCTTTCGTTAGCTGCTCATAGGATATATAATTACCACTGCCATCTTCATGTTTCGCTAATAGATTGTTCAAATCTGTAAATTTCGCAGTTAACGTATCAACTAGTTTTGCATCTTTAAGTTTGATTTTTTCTTTTAGTATTTCAACTATCTTCTCTGCCCCTTCAATGTTCGCTTTAAAATCATAGAGGTCTGTATGGGAATAAATTTCTTCCTCTCCTGTAATTTTTGACGTAGATACCTCATTAAGGAGATCCACTGCACCCGTAATCATCAAATCTGGTGTTACTTCAACGGTTTCAACACGTGCTCTCAGTTCTTTCGCGTCTTTTAATAATTGATCCGCTGTCTCTTCGTAACCTACTGTCGTATTTTCAACCCAAAGACCATATTCAATTTTATGATAGCCTGACCAATCTTCTTTGCCCTGCCCCTCTTCCTCCAAATCGGCAAGACGCGCGTCAATACGTGGATCTAAATCGCCAAAACTTTCCGCTATAGGTTCTGATCGTTCAAAATACATACGGGCTTTCGGATAAATTTCTTTCGCTTTGTCAATGTCTCCATTTTTGACGGCTATTACGAATTTTTCTGTTTCAATAAGAAAGTGATCCATTTGTTCCATTGCGAATGCTTGATAAGCTTCCATTTCAGTTTGTAAATCAACCGTTTCCGGCTGTGTTTTATCAGTGTTAGCAGGGGCTGCATCCTTGTCGGCATTACAAGCTGCCATGATAACTCCGCCTGATAGAATTAGTGCTATAAGTGCTTTTGATTTCATCTTGAACCTTCTCTCAAGTTAATTTCTTTCTTAATTAATAATGATAATCATTGTCACTAAAATGTCAATATATAATTCATACTTTTTTAAGCGACCAGAATAGAGTAACAGTTGAAACTTGCACTCTAAATTGCACACCTTTCATTATTCAAGTATAATATAAGATTACCGGTTATATACTTTATTTTAATTCGTCATTAATTTCACAGTTTTCACCATAGAAATCATGGTATCATTGTATTTTGGGGTAGTTGAAATCATGGCTATTAATTAATCTGAAGTTGTCTATACACTATTAGGAGGTGTTTTATGTTTTCACCCGATTACGTTGAACAATCCAAAGTTAAAGCGCAGTTGGCGAATGCAATTACATTGTTGAATTTAAGTTTTGGCGTTGTTGCTATCATTCTTATTATAAAAGGCTTAGGTCATATGAGTTTACTATTCATTTTCCTTGCTGCATTATTCGATCGTTTCGATGGAATGGTGGCAAGACATTACAATGCAGAATCACTCTTCGGCAAAGAACTCGATTCGTTATGCGATCTTGTTTCATTCGGTCTAGCACCTGCATTATTAATTTACGAAACAACACTTCATACGGCACCTTGGCTTGGAGTCATCGTTACCATTTTTTACGTATTGGCTGGCGCAGTTCGTCTGGCCCGCTACAACTCATCTGAATTTGATGGTGCATTTTATGGTGTTCCGATTACAGCAGCGGGAATTGTCATGACATTAAGCTTTTTCCTTGTTCCATATGTCGGCCCCTTATTTTTCGTTGTATTGATGTTGATTATGTCAATATTGATGATTAGCAATATTCGTATTGCGAAAGTGTAAATGACTAGTTCGGAGGATAATATAAATGAAAAAAGCACTCTTTAAGTCTTTTGTTGAGCTGACGGGGAATCCAGTTTCTTCTGCTCTTTTAAAATCATTTACAGGCTCACGATTTAGCCGGCCGTTCATTCAACCATTCAGCAATGCTTATCGCATTAATAATGACGAAATGGAATACCCAATTTCACACTATAAGAGTCTGCAAGCACTCTTTACACGGCAGCTAAAAGATGGAATACGTCAAGTGGATCCTTCGATGAACGTCCTCACTTCACCAGTGGATGGCGTTGTAAGTGGATTTGGGAAAATAGCTACCGACCAATCTTTCCTGATAAAAGGCCATCAGTATAAGATAAACGAAATTATGGGTACCTCTGAAAAAGCAGCTGCTTATAAAGATGGCATGTATTATATCTTTTATCTATCTCCAAGCCATTATCATCACTTCCACTATCCTGTAACGGGAGCATTGGTTTCACGATACGCCCTTGGCGGCGTTTCTTATCCTGTGAATAGTTTAGGATTACGTCTTGGACAGAGCCCCTTCTCCACGAACCATCGACTAATTTCAGAAGTAATGACGGATTTCGGAAAAGTGGCCATTGTAAAAGTCGGTGCGTTAAATGTGAATAGTATTCAGCTCCTTAACTCTTCGAAAGAATGTATTAAAGGTAATGATTTTGGATATTTCAGTTTTGGTTCTACGGTTATTCTGTTTATAGAAAATCACCCAAACTTTACTCCGACTGTTGAGTTGAACAGTGAAGTACTAGTGGGACAACCAGTTGGTAAGTGGATTCAATAGTAAAGAAAAAAGCAATTCTTGATCAGATAAGACTGATCAAGAATTGCTTTTTTTTATGGTAAGAAAGTATACGTTTTTTTCAACTTAGAATAGTGTCTAGCTTCAGGCGCCAGCCGCTCGGGGGCCCACAGGATGTGGGTCACGTAGCCATTGCCGCAGGACGCGGCGTAATTAGGCTACGTTCCTTGAAAAGCAATCCAGCTATGTGGCAAAGAGCGCCACGTCGTGCCTGCAAGGATGCAGGTATGCAGTTGTTGCGACAGGACGTCGCGCACTTAAGCTGCGTTCCTTTTAGGCGCCTTCCGCTTTCTTAGTGTCTAGCTACAGGCGCCAGCCGCTCGGAGGCCCACAGGATGTGGGTCACGTAGCCATTGCCGCAGGACGCGGCGTACTTAGGCTACGTTCCTTGATAAGCAATCCAGCTATGTGGCAAAGAGCGCCACGTCGCCGGATTGACTTATGCCTGTCGCGCCTAGAAGGCGCCTTCCGCTTTTCTTATGGGCAGTTATTTATTCGCTATATGCACTTTCAATAGCTTTCCTTTAACCGTTGTCGTTTTCATTTCATTCAAAACGAGTTTACCTTTACCGTTCAATATATCAATATACGTCACAGTGTCCTGTATTTTGATGATTCCAATGTCTTCTGCCGACACGCCTGCAATATTTGTAATTGTACCGACGAAGTCCACAGCACGCAGCTTTTTCTTTTTGCCGCCATTAAAATACAATTTAATAATATCTTTGTTTACTAAAACATTTTTGTTCTTTTTCAATTCAGGTAGACTCTCCAGCTTTTCAGTGAACGCAGCCATTGCGACAACAACTGCCTGTTTCGATGGAGCATTGCGTTGTTCAATTTCAAATCCGATGTACGCTTCAATCTCATCAAGCAAGTGATTTTCATTAGGCGTGACGAAAGAAATCGCTTTCCCTCTTTTACCAGCCCGTCCAGTTCTTCCTACTCTGTGCACATAACTTTCAGTTTCCACAGGCAGGTCATAGTTAATAACGTGCGTAATGCTGTCGATATCAATACCACGTGCAGCAACATCTGTAGCAACCAAGTAGCGGAATTCACCGCGCTTGAACTCATCCATAACAGAGAAACGGTCTTCCTGCATCATACCGCCATGTAGTTTATCGCAAGTATAGTGTAGTTTTTCAAGCTGTTCAGTAACACTGTCCACCTGATCCTTTGTACGGCAAAAGATAATACAGCTATCTGGATTTTCAACAACAGTCACATCACGCAGCAGGTCAAACTTTTGGGGATCCCTTACGATAATGAGTGAATGGTCAATTTGATCCGTCAATGTCACAGTTGAAGCTATCTCAATATTTTTCGGGTTGTTCATGTATTTACTGCTTAGTTTGCCAATCTTTTCAGGAAGTGTTGCTGAGAACAGCATAGTCGTTCTGTTTTTCGGTAATTTATTAATAATTGATTCGACTTGGTCAATAAAGCCCATATTTAGCATTTCATCAGCTTCATCAAGTACGAGATATTTAATTTGGTCAAGCACAAGCGAACCTCGCTCAATATGATCAAATACACGCCCTGGTGTTCCCACAACTACGTGGCATTTTTGCTTCAGTTCTTCTTTTTGATAAGCATATGGAGATTTCCCGTAGACAGCAGCGGCTTTAATACGCTTAAAACGGCCAATGTTTGTAATGTCTTCTTTGACCTGGTCTGCAAGTTCACGCGTCGGTGTTAAGATTAGCGCCTGTGGTTTATTCTCATCCCAGTTCACCATTTCACAGATGGGAATTCCAAAAGCCGCCGTCTTACCGCTACCCGTCTGTGATTTGACAACTAAATCGTTTTTAGTAAGTGCCGCAGGAATTACTTTCTCTTGCACTTCTGTAGGTGAAGAATACCCAAGCCCGTCTAGCGCCCGTGTAATCTCCTTGCTTAAGTTGTAATTTTGAAATGTCATTGTAATCAGCCTCTCATTCTAAGTGTATTATCTCACAAACAGGGGCCATTCGTCAGTTAAGGAAGTCTTCTGACACTAATTATAAGGGTGATATATAAAAAAAAGAAAGGAATCAGCCATTTTATTCATGGCTGATTTCTTTCTAAAAGTGCGTGGTACCCATTCTTTATTTTTCAATGGTGACAATGTTTTCTTCTTTCAATTCAACAGTACCTGACTTATTAATAACGACTGATTCACCCTCAAATAGATTAGTGAAGATAATCGGAGTAATGATTGAAGTCGCATGTTCCTTAATATAATTAACATCGAACTTCAACAAAGGTTGTCCTTTTTTAACACGATCACCTTGTGCAACTAAAGCTTCGAAACCTTTACCCTCTAATTTTACTGTATCAATCCCAACATGAATTAAAATTTCTCTTCCTGAATCAGCTAGAATCCCTAGTGCATGTTTTGTCGGGAAGAAAGTAACAATTGTCCCGTCAACTGGTGACACAACAGTACCTTCTGATGGTACAATCGCAAAACCGTCGCCCATCATTTTTTCGGCAAACACAGCATCAGGTACTTCTGAAAGCGGCTTAATCTCACCTTGTATTGGTGAAACAAACGCTTGATTATTTTCATCCAAATAAACTTTGCTATCAGTAATAACCGGCTGTTTTACTTCTTCAGAACGAGATCTTTTTCCACTGATTACGTCTTGAATTTGACCTTTAATAATCTCAGATCGCGGTCCAAATATTGCTTGAATATTATTTCCAACAGTAAGCACTCCAGCTGCTCCAAGTTGTTTCAACCGCTTTTTATCTACTTGGTTCTCATTATTCACAGATACACGAAGTCGCGTAATACAAGCGTCAAGGCTTGAGATATTTTCTTTTCCACCCATTGCTTGTAATATTTCAAACGCCAAATCATCCGCTGCTACACCAATCTCACTAGACGCATTCTCTTCTTCAGGTTCGCGGCCAGGCGTCATGAGGTTAAACTTCTTAATAGCAAACCGGAAACCAAAGTAGTAGATGACTGCAAATACGAGACCAACTGGAATGACCATCCAAGCATTCGTCTGCGGATTTATCGCACCAAAGAGAATATAATCAATTAAACCTCCAGAGAACGTCATACCAATTTTCACATCTAAAAGATGCATGATCATAAATGAAAAACCTGCAAAAAGTGCATGGATTCCAAATAATACTGGCGCTACGAATAAGAATGAGAATTCAATTGGCTCAGTGATTCCCGTCAAAAATGACGTAAGAGCCGCGGATCCCATAATTCCCGCCACAATCTTTTTTCGTTTAGGATCTGCGCAATGATAGATGGCAAGAGCTGCCGCTGGAAGACCAAACATCATAAATGGATATTTTCCAGTCATGAATGTTCCTGCTGTAAGTTCTTGTACACCATCTTTAATTTGTGCTTGGAAAATCGGGTTATCACCTCTGATAACCTCTCCCGCTTGATTGATATACGTTCCGAATTCGAACCAGAATGGTGTGTAGAAAATATGATGGAGTCCGAATGGAATTAACGAACGCTCAACTACACCAAATACGAATGCTGATAGAGCAGTGTTCCAGTTAAGAACAAAGTTTGAAAAAACATTTAATGCTTCTTGTACTGGTGGCCAGATTAAGATCATTAGTAATCCAAGGACAACGGCAGAAGCTGCTGTAGCAATCGGTACAAATCGTTTCCCGGCAAAAAAACCAAGGTATGATGGCAACTCAATATCGTAATAACGATTGTACATCGCTGCGGCAAGCACCCCAACTATTATTCCTCCAAATACACCTGATTGGAGCGATGGTACTCCGAGTAATAGTGCATAAGCCGGGTCTCCCCCTTCTAACACCGTTTTTGCAGAAAGACCGAGACCCGTTCCCATCGTGGCATTCATTATTAAATAGCCAACAATTGCGGCGAGTGCAGCAACGCCTTCACCACCTGCAAGACCGAGGGCAACCCCAACTGCAAACAGAATAGGTAAGTTACCAAAAATGATAGCTCCCGATTCCTCCATAATAGATGCAATCTTTACAACCCACCCACTATCAAGGAATGGGGCAAAATTAGTTAATACTGGATTTTGCAAAGCATTACCAAATGCTAATAATAGACCTGCCGCCGGTAAAATCGCTACCGGAAGCATCAGTGATTTACCGATTTTTTGTAAAACACCGAAAACTTTTTTAAACATAGTAAAACCTCCCTTTATACATAATTCAGTCATTGGATCTCTTCATTCCCCTGAAAAACGGCATAAAAAAACATGAGTATAAAAGAAATTGAAATAGCCATCAAAAGGTTTCCCTCTCGAAGCTGTATCAATCATCTTTGTACTCATGCCTGATTCTCTCAGTAACACGTATGAAGATAATATATTATTAAATTATATACGAATAGCTAGTAAAATACCTATTAACTAATCCAATGACTTTAAAATCAATCGTACCATAGATAGATTAATTTTTCAAACAGATTTTAATATCCGTAATTGTTCCAAATTATTATTCGACTCTTGATTGAATCCGCTGTAAATGAAGTGTTAAATAAACTGCTTCAGCATCATAAATTTCCATTTTTAGTGTCTGTTGTATCACTTTGATCATCTTCCAAGCAAGATTGTAACAAACTGGATACTCTGTTTTTAACAGTCCCGTCATTTTTTTCGGTTCTGCAATCCTCTCTCCCCGCACTACCCGTTCAATTGTAAAACGAAGATGGCGGATCAACCGCATATAATCAATACTGTTTTTATCAATAACTACTTCAAGTTGCTCTTCAATCATTTTGACAAGCCGAACCATTAACTCTGAATGTCTTGTTAAATCACGCACATCTTTATTCACAAGGGCACTGTGAATATGTAACGCGATGAAACCAATTTCACCTTCAGGGAGTGCGACAGTTAGCTGTTTATTAACCATCGCCGTAACTTCAGCGGCTATTTTATATTCATCGGGATAAAGTGCCTTTGTCTCAAGCAAAAATGGGTTTCGGATCGCCATGCCACGCCTCATCCGACTGACCGCGAATACTAAATGGTCTGTGAGCGCAACATGAATATGTTCATTCAGTGGCATATCAGACCTCGCTTGAATAATTTCAACAGCGGAAATAAGTACTTTCAATGTATCTTCATCAAGAGTAGAAAGAAGTTGTTTGTACTGCTCCTGCTCCTTAGGGTCATTCAACACAAATAATTTTTCAACCTTTTCTTGAATAATCGGCTCTCCACTTTTTTTCCCAAAGCCAATGCCTCGACCAATTAAAACGACCTCATTACCATTAACATCAGTAGCAATGAGCACATTATTATTCAACGCTTTCTTAATTAGATACGTTTTCATCCATCTATCCCCATTATCTTTTCTTGACTCTATTCTAGCACTAATCTCATTTGAATAGGAGCTTGTTATGCTCGTCATGGGTGTATTAAGGAACCAAAACAAGTTTCCCCATCGTTTTTCTCCCCTGCATCAGTCGATGTACATCCGCAGCCTCTTCCAGTCTGTACGTGCCGCCAATCGTTAGTGCTAAATCACCGCTTTCAATAAACCCAAGTAATTCCTTGAAACTAGCTTGATACATGTCATAATTTTTCATAATTTGAGGCAGGAAAAATCCGATGACAGATTGATTGCGGCGCATCAATTCTCCAGCAAGTAATGGTGAAGATTCACCGCTTGCTGCACCAAATACAACCACACGGCCAAATGGGGCAAGGCATTTCAGCGTCTTGCGGAAAATATCACCACCGACCATTTCAAGTGCTACATCCACACCTTTCCCGTCGGTTAGTTCACGGACCTTTAATTCCCAACCTTCTTCTGTGTAATTAACAACATGATCGGCACCCATTTCTTTTGCATGCGCCAATTTTTCAGCACTGCTTGCAGTAGCGATAATCTTGCCTGCTCCGAAGATTTTTGCAAGTTGGACTGCAATTGCACCAACCCCTCCAGCTGCTGCATGAACCAGAACGGTTTCTCCTTTTTCAAGCCGTCCCATTGTTTTTAAAATATGGTAAGCCGTCTGCCCTTGCAAGGGTAGCGCGACTGCATTTACAAAATCAACACCGTCAGGAATAGGTGCGAGTGCCATCTCATGAAGGTTGACATACTCCGCATAACCTGCCGATTCGATTAGAGATACGACGCGCATACCAGGTTTATAACGTTTAACGTCTTTTCCTACTTCGGTAATAATGCCGGCAACTTCAGCACCTGGCATGAACGGCAGCGGAGTCGGCACAACGTATTTCCCTTCACGACGCGCGATATCTGCATAATTCACGCCAATCGCCTTCACTTCTACTAACACTTCTTGATCACCGACTGTTGGTGTATCGATATCTACTAGCTCCAACACGTCTGGACCTCCATACGCTTCAAATCGAATTGCTTTCATCATCAAAATCCCCCTTTAAGATATATACTGCCGTGATTCATTAATGGTTTTCGCAATAGCCCTCTTCGTTTGGATTGTTCCTTCACGCGCCAGTTCACTCAATCGATTTATCACATCAGCAACTGCTGTCTTGCGCTTCTCTTCTGTTGTTACGCCTGCAATCAATTTACGGGCAATTATTTCAACTTTGAAAAGCGTATCGTCAATCAATGCTTCTGTCAGCTGCACTTTAAGGGCAGATTTTTCTTCACCCATTTTTGCAATTGATTTCTCGGTTCGCAGTACAGCAGATTCAGCTGCATATAGGGCAATTGCTATGTCGGCCAGTCTCAGTAACGTTTCTTGCTCATCAACAATACGGGCTGCAAAAGCTTCATAAGCAAAGCCCATGGACAGCAAAAACACATTGCGTATTGCACGGATTGCTTCTTTTTCACGAGCCAGAATGTCACCCGTTAGCGCAGTTGATTGCTTCAGTTGTGCAACAGCTTGACCAACTAGTTTCGGAAGTGGGACTATTCCTTTCCCCGCCTGTTGCAATAGAGCCATTGGAATGAGCAATCTGTTGATTTCGTTCGTGCCTTCGAAAATGCGGTTAATGCGCGAATCACGATACATTTGCTCTACCTTGTACTCTTTTATGAAGCCATAACCGCCATGAAGTTGCAGTGATTCATCTGCAACGTAATCCAAGGTTTCAGAACCAAATACTTTGCAGATAGCAGTTTCAACCGCATACTCCCTCATTCTGCTCGCAATAAGCTTCGTGTCACTTGACTCGTCCAATTCACCAAGTGCATCTTCAAGATAGGAAGCAGTTCGGTATTGAAGAGACTCTGTTGCATAAATACGGATGGCCATATCAGCAACTTTTTCTTCGGTAGCTGTAAATGATGCAATCGTCTTGCCAAATTGTTGACGTTCATTCGTATAATCAATAGCTAATTTGAAGCTGTATTTGGCGGCTCCTGTACAGGCAGAACCAAGATTGAAGCGGCCTAGATTTAGTACGTTCAATGCGATATGATGTCCTTTTCCGATTTCACCTAATAAGTTCCGGACAGGCACTTCACAGTTGTCGAAAAATACGGCTGTCGTGGACGACCCTTTGATGCCCATCTTCTGTTCTTCTGGTCCGAGCGATAAGCCTGGAAAGTCTTTTTCAACGATGAATGCCGTGAACTTGGTACCATCGACTTTTGCATAGACAATGAATGTATCGGAAAATGAGGCATTTGTAATGAACATCTTCGTTCCGTTCAATAAATAATGCGTTCCTTCTTTATTTAATAGCGCTGTAGTAGATGCAGCTAGGGCATCCGATCCAGCAGAAGGCTCAGTAAGGCAATAAGCGCCGATAAACTCACCAGATGCAAGCTTTGGCAAATACCTATCTTTTTGCCACTGCGATCCGAAATACGTAATCGGTAACGTTGCGATACATGTGTGATTGGAATGTGCAACGCTATAGCCACCTGCAGCACCGATAATTTCTCCGACAAGCCCTTTCGTTATTTTATCGAGGCCAAGCCCACCGTATTTCTCGGGGATACTATGGGCTAGCAAACCCAATTCTCCTGCTTTTCCAAGGAGTGACCTGACAAGTGTAAAGTCCCCTCCTTCAATTTGTTCATTGTGCGGCCGCACTTCTTTTTCAATGAACTTCTTCGCTGTATCAGCAATCATCTGGTGTTCAGCTGTAAAATCTTCCGGGGTGAAAATAGCTTCTGGCTGCGACGTGCTGTGTAAAAATGAAGTTCCACGATAGGTTAGTTGTTCAGTAGTCAATCGCTTTATCCCCTTTCACAATCATTTTGTCGTTCCAATCATCGCTTGCTTGACAAGTATCTCTACAAATTTATCCATATGGGCGAAGCGTGCATCTGTCGTTTGTCCATTTTTATAGCGGTAATAAATTTGCTGACAAATGACTGCGAGTTTAAAGTACGCAAAGGTACTATAATAATTGATGTTCGTCATGTCCCGTCCACTTTTCTCCGCGTAACGCGAAATAAATTCTTCCCGTGTGAAAAATCCTTTTTGAATCGTAATCGGCGGTTTACCAAGTCCATGCAGTAGCTGATCCGGATCATCTGCCTGCATCCAATAACTTAGCGCCGCCCCTACATCCGCAAGTGGATCTCCAACGGTTGTCATTTCCCAGTCAAACAATCCTGTCATCTCACAATAATCAGGTGAAAACATTGCATTGTTTAATTTATAGTCATAGTGAATAATCGTTGGTTCAGCTGATTCAGGAATATTGTTTTGCAGCCAAGTGGTTAGTGCTGCAATTTCCTTAATAGTTGATGTCTTCGCCTTTTCATAGCGCCCAATCCAACCATGGACTTGTCTTTCCAAGAACCCGTCCGGCTTGACCATCTCAACAAAAGTCGTTTCTTTATAATCAATAGCATGTAACTCCACAAGTTTATCAATCATAATTTCAGATACTATTCTTCCTAATTCTTCAGGAGAATTCGTACCACTCGGAAAGCCTGTATCTAGAACAATTCCGTGCCGTCTCTCCATAATGAAAAACGGGCTACCTATAATTGATGGATCATCACAATAGACAAGTGGTTTGGGTGCCGTTGGATAAACAGGATGAAGTGCAGCTAGTACATTAAATTCTCGTTCCACATCATGCGCTTTGGCAGCAACTGGACCAAGTGGAGGACGTCGAAGTACAGCTTGCCAAGTCCCAATTTCAAGTTCATAGGTTAAATTAGAATGGCCCGTTCCAAACTGCCGAATTCCAAGTTCACCTTCTTGTAAATCGGCACAATTCTCCCGTAGAAATCGCAAGAGAACTTCTGCGTCCAATCCTTCTCCCTTTCGGACAGGTATCGTATCGTTAGTTGTTGTTATCACCCTAATCACTCCCTATTCTCTTGATGTTAATTCACCCTTATCAGCCGCGATTAATAGGAATAGAACCCTTGTCCCGTTTTCCGACCTAAATGACCTGCTTCTACTTTCTGCACAATACATGCAGGAGGCTTGTCTTCCTGATTTCCCGTTTCCGCGAATTGCTGCTGCATGACAAAATTCACAACATCGGCGCCGGATAGATCAATAAGTTCAAACGGTCCCAATGGATGCCCGAGCGATTTCTTCACGATTAGATCTATCTCTTTAAAATCAGCAATTCCATTTTCAAAAAGTGCAATTGCTTCTTTATGAATAGCGCCTAATATACGGTTTGCGACAAAGCCAGAAATCTCCTTCCGCAAGATGATACCCATCTTACCGATTTGATCGCAAACAGCCAATGCAGTCTGTGCCGTTTCTTCAGACGTTTCTTCACTCATGACAATTTCCACACACTCCATAACGAGGGGGGGGAAGAAGAAATGTGCGTTACAAACCTTGTCAGGACGTTCTGTTACTTCTGCAAGCAACGAGTTGACAATGGTTGAACTGTTAGATGCTAAAATTGTATGTTTTGGTGTAAGACGGTCCAGCTCCCTAAACAATTTCATTTTACTAACTAGTTTTTCTACAATCGCTTCAATTACAAAATCTGCATCTTTCGCGGCTTCGTTTAGATTATCCGTAAACGTGAGATTCTGAAAAGCAATTTCCTTGTTAGCCGCAGTTAACTTCCCGCTTGCAACCCATTTATCCATACGCTTTTTCAAGCCAGTTTCTGCATCCTTCAGTGCTTCAACATTTACATCCTGCAATGAAGTTCTATATCCTCCAAGCGCGCACAGCATAGCAATTTGATGCCCCATTTGTCCCGCTCCAACAACTAGAATATGCTTAATTTCATGTGCACTCATCATTCATTCCCCCTTCAAATCAATTCCGCGTAAGATGAAATCCATATACATAATCGCAAGCTCTTTTGACGATACATTCCCTGTTGGATCGAACCATTCATAACTCCAGTTTGTAACTCCCAGAATCGCAAAGGTAGTCATTTTAGGTTCAAGACTTTCACGAAACTCCTTCTTTTCGATACCCTCCTTAATGATTTTCTCAATAGTGAGATGGAACATTCTGCGTTTGTTTTTTATGACACTACTGTTTTCCTCTGATAAATGACGCATTTCCCTAAAGTAGACACGTACATTTGAACCTTGTGTCTGGATATCGTTAATGAGCATCCCCACAATTTCGGTAAGTTGATTTCGGCAACTGTCATTGCTGTCTAAAACCTTCTGTTGTCTGCTTAATAAATCATCGATATAGCGAAGATGGATATCCATAAGAAGCGTTTCTTTACTCGTGAAATAATAATAAAAGGTCCCTTTCGTCACGCCAAGTGACTCAACGATGTCCTGAACAGATGTGGCACTAAAGCCTTTACGCTCAAAAAGTTGAATGCTTTGTCTTGTGATAGCCTCTTTCATAACGTACTCATTCCACCATCGACAAGCAGGATATCCCCTGTCACGTAGTCAGATGCTTTCGAAGCCAAGAATAGTGCGACGCCCTTTAAATCTTCTTCAGACCCTAAGCGGTTTAGTGGTGTGGAATTAAGGATGTAATCATGCCCCTGTTCAATTGTGGCTTTCGACATTTTGGTTGGGAAAAATCCCGGTGCAATCGCATTGACGTTAATGTTGTGCTGCCCCCATTTAGCCGCGAGATCTTTCGTAAATGTAATGACTGCTCCTTTACTAGTGTTGTAGCCAATGGTATCCATAAAGCTCGGATGCGTCCCTCCAAGTCCAGCAACGGATGCGATGTTGATGATTTTCCCGCTTCCTTGCTCAATCATGACCTTTCCAACTTCTTGACTCATCAAAAATGTGCCATTGACGTTTACGTCCATTACTTTTCTCCAAGCTTCATACGGCATGTCAACAACAGGCGCACCCCATGTTGCCCCGCTATTATTGACGAGTATGTCGATCGTGCCAAAAATCTCCATCGTCTCTTCAACTACCCGTTTTACATCTTGCTGTTTCGTCACATCACATGTGAGACCAATCGACCGAACACCTAGTGCTTCCAGTTCTTTACTCATTTCACTACAAGCTTCAACATTGCGCGAACACAGCACAACGTTTGCACCTGCTTCCGCAAATCCTCTTGCAATTTGCGCTCCAAGCCCTCTACCTCCACCTGTGACGATTGCTGTTTTTCCTGTTAACTTAAAAAGGTCAAGTACGGTCATTATTAATTCCCCTTTCCGTGAGCGGCATATTTTTTTAGTTCCAGACGTGCGATTTGATTGCGATGTACTTCATCTGGTCCATCAGCGAGACGCAGCGTTCTAGAATTCGCCCACTGTGCCGCCAATGTATAGTCTCCGCTTACACCCGCTCCGCCGAATGCCTGAATAGCGCGGTCGATTACACGCAGTGCCATATTCGGCGCTGTCACTTTAATCATCGCGATTTCCGCTCTCGCTTCTTTATTGCCAACCGTGTCCATCATATAAGCTGCTTTTAACGTCAAAAGACGTGCCTGCTCGATGTCGATGCGTGATTCTGCAATCCATTCCCGAATGACGCCTTGCTCGGCAATTGATTTCCCGAATGCAGTACGTTGTTGGACACGAATACACATTTCTTCAAGCGCACGTTCAGCAGCACCAATTAACCGCATGCAGTGATGAATTCGCCCAGGTCCTAGGCGCCCTTGTGCGATTGCGAATCCTTTTCCTTCGCCCCACAACATGTTTTCCGCCGGTACACGAACATTGTCAAATGTGATTTCCGCATGTCCGTGCGGCGCATGATCATAGCCAAATACAGAAAGCATTCTCTCAATCTTGACTCCGGGTGTATCAAGTGGCACTAAAATCATCGACTGTTGCTCGTATTGCGCAGCATTAGGATCGTTCTTGCCCATAAAAATAGCCACTTTACAACGTGGATCGCCTGCGCCGGACGTCCACCATTTACGCCCATTTACTATATACGCGTCCCCGTCACTGATAATGCTTGACTCAATGTTTGTTGCGTCGCTTGAAGCGACATCCGGTTCAGTCATCGCAAAACATGAACGGATTTCGCCATCTAAAAGCGGTTCGAGCCATTGTTTTTTCTGCGCTTGCGTTCCATACCGCACAAGTACTTCCATGTTTCCCGTGTCAGGTGCGTTGCAGTTAAATACTTCTGGACCAATTAAGGAACGGCCCATAATTTCGCATAGTGGTGCATATTCTATATTGGTAAGGCCTGCACCCAGTTCACTGTCCGGGAGAAACAAGTTCCATAGGCCTTTCTCGCGTGCCTTCGCTTTCAACTCTTCCATAATTGGCGGATTTTGTGCCCAGCGATTTTCTTGCGCATTTAACTGTTCGTCAAAAATCTTTTCATTCGGATAAACAAATTCGTCCATAAACGCTGTCAACTTCTGTTGTAATTCAATCGTCTTTTCCGAATATGAAAAATTCATGATTATTCTCCATCCTTTCATTCTATGAACAATATGTGTACTAACCGGTTGGTATGTTCAGAATATAGTAACTAATCAATATTTTAATACTTACTAGTTCAATAATCAAGTATATGGCTAAATAAGGGATTCCATCATATTCGCTTCGGCGCTCGGGTATGCCTCCCGCCCCATTTATGGCGCCTTCGATAAGTGTATTTAGGTATTCATTTTTCAACAATAGTGTTAGGGAAACAAAATATAAAAAGGCGCCAGCTATGTAGACGCTGACGCCTTTCGATAAATCTATCCATACAAACGACTACCATTCACGATTTAAACATACCCAACCAACCTTTATATTTAAACAACGCCAACATAGATGTCCCTATTACAAGCATAACAATTAATACGATGATGTATCCATATCGCCAAGTAAGTTCCGGCATGAACTCAAAATTCATCCCGTACACACCCGCTATAAATGTCAGGGGAATAAAAACGGACGATACAATCGTCAGTATCATCATAATACGGTTCATCTGATTCGAGTTAATCGATAATTGGCTGTCCCTAATATCGGTTGTTAGCTCCCGATTCGATTCAAGAATATCTCCAAGTCGCAGCAAATTATCATAGATATCACTAAAATATGCTTGTTCATTCGCGGATAAATTTATCCGTTCTGAGTTTATTACCCTATGTAGAAGTTCATGCATCGGCAAGATTGTTCGCCTTAATCGCAATAAATTGCTGCGGACTTCAAATACAGAGTCCATGGATAAATGAACCGTTGACGGCGAAAGCATGTCTTCAATATCATCCAGATGATCTTCTATTTTATAAAGCACCGGGAAATAATCATCGACAACTTTATCAATGATCTGATGCGCAACGAAAACATGCCCCTTCTTCCATCTCCCTGGATTCTGAATAATCTTTTCCCTCGCATTTTCTAGCCCCTGAACCGCCGTGTAATGAAAAGTGATGACATAGTTTTTTCCGAGATACAGATTTATCTCTTCAGCTTTTATCGTTTCATGATTTATGGCATGCAATACAAAGAACGCATAGTCATCATAATAATCCAATTTCGGTCGTTGAAGACGGTTCAAACAATCTTCAATAGTAAGTGGATGAAATTCAAAAAACGAATGCAACAAAGAAGCCTCTACTTCTTCTGGATTTTCAAAATCCACCCAGTACCATTTGAATTGACGAGTATGTATGTCTTCTAGCGGAAAATCAAACAATAATTTATTCTCTTCTGTAAGCCCCATCGTTCGGATCAAACAAACACCTTCTTTCTAACTCAACAAACCTTATTAAATAGTAGTAAATATAATGGCATAAAGAATTCCATTGAATTCGCTACGGCGCTAGGGGATGCCTTGGTTCGATTTATATAGTATACAAAAGAAAATCATTAACCGCATTGATTGCAATCTTATTATCCTAGTATGAATACCCACAAGTTATCCCAAACTCTATGTAGAACTTTACCTATTGTCAACATGGGAGGCGTTACTATTCAAGAACTTAGAATTATATTTCCCACTCGTAAAACACTAATTATCGCCGGGATTCTTCTTTTGTTATTGGCCGTTGTTGATTCATTCTTCACTGATTTTGGCATTCAAAAACAGTATATCACTGAAGCAAATCCATTAATGGCGTTCATCTACGACACAAGCATTCTAGGGTTTTACGCCCTTAAAATTAGTTTGCCCTGTGTTTTACTCTATTTACTGACAATGATTGAACCGAAAAGGTATTTAAAACTATTGATTGGATCCGCACTTCTGCTGTACAGTGTCGTTCTAGTTCAGCATATTTATTGGCTTTCATTAGTCTTTTAGGACTAAGAACCAAAAAACAGACACCACTCAATCGACTAAGTGGTGTCTATTTGTCGTCTACGAAATTATAAAATCTCGTACTGTGGATGAGTTGAACGTAGAGATTTTACGTCTAGACTGCAGCGCCTAGCCCCTCGAGCCGCTTGTGTCTTGTCGGGGCTGAACAGGCTCTTGAGCTTTAGTTCTTTTGTTATTTTAGTTGTTGTTTGTACTCGGTGTACTCCTGATGAAGGGCTGTAACTTCACTAGGTTCAGCAGGTGTAATCGAGCACCAGCCATGTTGAAATTGCAGATCATACAATTTCCGATGTTGCTGCGATGTTTCTTTCATCATATCAAATAGTAACGAGTAGTACTTTGCATTACTCGCTTCAGGCATAGCAATTGCGTAGGAGTTGCACATATTTTTTTCTGTGGCTAATGCTGTACTTAACAGATCAGAATCATTAACCGCGGACTTTTTAGAAAGCTGAGTTTTAGGATTTTGAATTTTTTTAGAAGAAGTCATTGCACATTACCCCCGTTTTCATTCAGGATAGTTAGCAAATTATCATAGTGCGTCAAGTGCATTTTCCCTGCTTCATCGAATTGACGCTTCAAATCGGGCAGTTGGCAGTTTTGAGTGGCTTGTCGATACTGTTTCACCGCTAGCAAATTCGAATTCAGCATATTTTGCAAATAGCCAATGTCTGATGTAGACACCATCCTTGGGCGCTCAAAATAAAGTATCTTCTGTTGTTCCTGTGGTTCGGGTTGCTTTGATTCTTGTGATAGGGGCGGTTGTTGTTGTTGTTGTTGTTCCGGTTGTTGCTGCTGCGGCGGTTGTTCTGCCTGTTGCTCCTGCGGCGGTTGTTCTGCCTGTTGCTGCTGCGGCGGTTGTTCTGCCTGTTGCTGCTGTGGCGGTTGTTCTGCCTGTTGCTGCTGCGGCGGTTGTTCTGCCTGTTGCTGCTGCGGCGGTTGTTCTGCCTGTTGCTCCTGCGGCGGTTGTTCTGCCTGTTGCTGCTGCGGCGGTTGTTCTGCCTGTTGCTCCTGCGGCGGTTGTTCTGCCTGTTGCTGCTGCGGCGGTTGTTCTGCCTGTTGCTCCTGCGGCGGTTGTTCCGGTTGTTGCTGCTGCGGCGGTTGTTCTGCCTGTTGCATCTGCTGCGATTTTTGTTGCTGTTGTTCTTCTTGTTCTTGCTGTTGAATCTGTATCTGCAGTTCGAGTTGTTGAAGTTGTATTTGCAGTTTCTTTAGTTGTTGAAGCTGTTGTTGTGATTGCGCAGACTCCACACTTCTTAGCTCCCTTCAAACAATTTACCTTTAGTATGAATCTTGATTCAGATATTATACCGTCTGAAGTGAAAATACCAGGCTATGAATGAATCAATTCAGAATCGAATCATGTCCTGGTACCATTTAAATAGATTGTTGCTAAACAGGAACACGCTTCGGTTTACGTCTCATATAGTATAAGTAGAGGAATTGCCATTGGATTCTGACCGTTATTGATCCTAACAAATGTATAAAAAAATCGAATAATACAATTCCACATGGTTCGTATTATGACGAAAAGGAGCAATTAAAGAATGAATCCGCTATTTTCGATTTGGACACAGCCGAGCAACACAATTCGATATATTATCAATCATAAATCGATGATGTATCCATTTATGTTAATTTCCATTTCCGCGCTTATCAATAGCATTATGGCATTTGCAGACTTAGGCTTATTTAACGGTTTGTCATTATTTACAACACTCGTTGTCGTTCTTTTTTCTAGCTTATTTTCAGGGCTGGCTAGCTGGGGCATAATTATAGTTGCGTATACGTGGATTGGTAAATTATTAGGCGGGACAGGAACAATGCGAAAAATGGGACTCGCGACTGGGGCCAGTACAATCCCTATGATTTGGACAGCGCCTATAGGATTCATCGCAATTTCCCTCTACGGACAGCAGCTTTTCGCTACACCAACTGGCCCGCTAGGTACCAATATGTCCGTGGGCTTCTACTTCTTTCAAACCTGGATTATGTTAGCTATTTCTATCTTCTGCCTTACTGTAGAAAGTAAAGCAATTGGAATTGTTCACAACTTCTCTGCATGGCGCGGTTTTGGCACAATGATGTTATTTATGTGCTTTATAGTCGTTATTTCAATCATTATCCTTGGGTCCATATTTTCAATTCTTCTTGCTAGCATTTAGTTATCATTTAAGAATGATAAAGCCATTCTGTTACGAATGGCTTTTTACGTATTTACTTCGAAGGTTGTCTACCATTTAAAAACTTCAGATTAAACGACAAAGTTCTATGTTTTTCACCACATAACGCTATTATTCTAGTAAATCCGTTTACGATAAAAATTTTATTACTTTTCTAAACAAATAAATAACCCCATATTCTTCTAGATGAATTGCATAAATTCCTACTTCAGAAATCGCCTTTTAATCGAATGAAACTCTGGTACTATTGGTTTTCCAACCTATATTCAGCCATAAACACTCCCCTCGTTTTGGTTCACCTTAATTCCTCTACCTTCCTATTTTACTTTTCTTCAATAATCGGTCCCTTCATATAGAATATTATGACATGTTCAATTCTTTAGTTTAGTAGTAAACTAATAGTTAATGGGTAAATCTGATTCCTTAGTTCTACATATTTTCACGTAGCTGCCTAAGTAACCATGCACTATTTTCCCGATTTTCTAAGACTTAAAACACATGAATAAAGAAAGAGGTTAGCTGGATGAAAAAAATCTTAATGGGCCTGGGAAACATTAAAACGAAATTAATTACGTCTTTTGCAATCGTGTTAATTATTCCTGCAATAATTATTGGAGCACTCGCTTATATGACGGCCAAAGATGCAGTTGAATCTGAGATATCGGCAGGTTTTACTGAAAATATCAACTTATTAAACACAACGATTGACAATACTATGCAAATAAAAACACATGATATAAATACTTTTTCTACAAATATAACTTCAAGGCTATATCAGGGAGATAGCAGTCCAGAACTACGTGAAAAATTCACTCAGTACGGAGAGCTGCATCCGGAAGCCGAAATCATTTATATAGGTACAGACAAAGGTTTGTTTATACAAGAACCTGATGTAGGGATTCCTGCGGATTATGATCCTAGAAAAAGACCTTGGTATATAGAGGCGATGGACAATAAAGGTGAAGTCATTATTTCAGAACCTTATATATCAGCTAGTACAAATGAAATGGTTGTTACCCTTTCCCAGGCAATAAAAGATGGTTCTGGTGTTGCAGCAGTTGATATCAACCTAAACCATTTACAAAAAATAATCAATCAAGTGAAAATAGGTAAATCAGGATATGCCGTTTTAGTAGACAAAAGTAAAAGGTATATCGCACACCCTACCGAAGCAGCCGGAAATGAAGTAAATATTGACTTAGCCGATAAACTTTTTGCACAAGAAACCGGACAGTTTGACGCTAAGTTTGATGGTGAAGAAAGATTAACGGCTTTTGTAACCAATGAATTAACCGGTTGGAAGCTTGCAGGATCTGTAGCCACCTCTGAGATTAATGCTGCAGCCTTACCCATTCTACAAAGAACTGCCTTGATCATCTTACTCGCGATTATTATAGGGGCGGTAGCTGTTTACTTTATTATTAACTCCATCATTAATCCAATCAAAGACCTAAAAGAAAAAGCGATTACAATAAGCCAAGGGGACTTAACACAATATATCGATGTACAAACTAACGATGAAATCGGACATTTAGGACAAGCATTTAACGACATGCAGGAAAGTCTCAGAACATTAATTAAAAACGTTGAAAAGAGTGCTGAATTAGTAGCCTCCTCCGCTGAAGAATTATCGGCAAGTGCTGAACAAACAAGCGACGCCACAGAACAAGTCGCAACTTCAATACAAGAAGTTGCCTATAGTGCAGAGATGCAAACAGACGGGGTAGATTCGGCCGCTCAATCGTTAGCTACTATTTCTATAGATGTTACGCAAATTGCAGAAAGCTCTACGATGGCTTCTGAACTTTCTTATCGCGCGACGACTGAGGCTGAAATAGGCGGTCAAGCAGTCACGGATACAGTGAACCAAATGACCTCTATCCAAAAATCTGTTATTGAATCAAATACAATTACCAAGTCTTTGCATGAACGATCTAAAGAAGTACGCTCGATTTTGGATGTCATTACGGGTATTGCCGGCCAAACAAATCTACTTGCTTTGAATGCTGCAATCGAAGCAGCGAGGGCTGGTGAGCATGGCAAAGGATTTGCTGTCGTAGCTGATGAAGTACGGAAGCTTGCGGAACAATCTCAGAACTCTGCAACTGAAATTCGTGAAATCGTGGAAGGCATTCAAGTGGATACAAAGAACTCTGTTGAAATCATGGAACGTATTACGGAAAATGTACAACAAGGCGTAGATGTATCGAATGAAGCCATTGAGAAATTCAATCAAATCATTCACAGTATGCAAGAAATCACGCCTCAAATGGAAGAAGTTTCGGCCACCGCCCAACGAGTATCTGCATCTGTTCAAGGAGTCACTGTCACAACAAATGAAATTGCGAACAGTGCGCAAGGTAACGCGGCAGCTTCCCAAGAAGTAGCAGCGTCTTCAGAAGAGCAACTAGCTTCGATGGAAGAAATTTCTTCATCGGCTGAGTCACTATCCTTCATGGCAGAAGAATTAAAAGAATTGATTTCTAAGTTTAAGTATTAATTGATCTTAGATTTCATCATGATTAGAAGCTTAACTTTCTCTTGTATGAATAGAGAAAGTTGGGCTTTTATTCTAGAATTCTATAAAACAAAAAGACATCCCGAATTGCACTTAATTTCTGTGCACTTTGGGATGTCTTAATATTACCGGCGTCTAGAGAATCCACTAAAGAAAATAGTCCGCGACTTCTATCCAATTGTTTAAACGGGTATAGCCAGTTGCATTTGTATTATGTGGTGCGGTAAAAAGAATTCCTATCCCTTGAAACGCTTCCAGATTGCTTGGCGTGTCATCTATTAGATAATCTGCATGAATAATACTTTTATCACCACAGAACACGAAATTCTTTTCATTCAAAAAGCTGAAATGTTTTTTTAGCCATTGATATTTTGGCGCTAAAGAAGCTGGAAACTCCATTGCAGCGGTTACAATATAAATTTCATACTGGGCACTTAATTCTTTTATGACTTCTTGGCTGTCTTTTATCACTTCTAATTCCAAGAAAAATGATTCGTTGTCTAAATATTGATCGACCTTCATTTCAAACCTATCATCTAAATCCGCAAGTTTTTTCCCCTGCAAATGTTGAGGGGTGTAATTCTCTTGGAATTCTTCATTGAATAACTCCAGACATTTAGCACTAAAATGCGATATGACTTCATCCATATCGATTGCGATTCTTATCACAGAAATTTCTCCTTTGTTATTCGTCGTGAACTACCGAACATTTTAGTGGCATGTTTCGGAATTCAGTCCTATTCACTGTTTCTTCATATTACACCATTCAATGATAAATATTATAACAGTTTTGGTTAGTATTTGGGTTTTCGTCAATGTATTAGGAGTTAGCTAGATGCTAATTACATACCCGGGACACCATTTTCGCCCTTCAAATTGTGGCAGCAGCTGGCACCGAATTCAATTTATATAGCACTGGACATGAAGGAACCCACGTATCTTGCTAGCCGCCTTTTGATTTGGTAAACTTGCGTTAACAATAGGATATATATAAAATACCGCTTGACGTTGGTGCGTCAAACGGCTTTGTAATAGATAGTTCCCTCAACGAGGATTGGCCTGATAGTTGAAAATAGATACCTGATACTAAGACAATTCGAAATCGAATCAGGACAAGGTGCTCTAAATTTTCACCCTCAACTTTTCATTTCCATACAGTCATATACTTCTTACGGTATTTGATATCTTCTTCCGCCCCAATTAAATCCAACGCAAGTTGTTTAATCTCTTCCTCTTTTAATTCATCATATAGTTTTTTCAAGCCTTGAATCATATCAAATCGAATCAAGGTATAATTTTTTTCATGCGCACCGTTTCGAAAGCGATCTTCTATATGATTAAGCACAATCTCTTTTTGTTCTTTTCCAGCTAATCCGACCTGCCATATCGATTGCAGGCTATGTCGGGCTGTAACAAATTTCGGATCCTTGGTCACTTCCCATACCGCTGAAAAATCGCCTACTATGCGTTTTTCAGGATCACTTTTCGCTAGACCTACTAGGAACTGAGCACCCCTGGATCTTCGATGATTATCTTTATCTGTTAGCCATTCTTTTAGTTGGTCCCAAACTTCATAAGCCCAGTCAACTTCTTCTTTTATAGCTGCATTAATCGCATTAAATGCTTCAAATTGAAGATTTTTGTCCTCTGCTTCCAAATTTTCGAAGTAGGATTGGGTTACACTGTCCACTTTTTTCATCTCCCCCAATATAAAGTTAATTACTGATTTAGGTGGCTTTTACTAAGACAACTTAGAATTACATGGTAATCAAGCACCTTAAATTGACCTAGTTTATTTCAGAACGTATTCTGCAAGTACACTTTGTACTTTATAAATATTCAGGGATTTATTGAATTTCTTTTGAATTGGTGTCGAACTTCCAGATAGCCAGACTTTCAGTTCAGCATCAAGATCAAATGTTCCTGCGGTTTCGATTGAAAAATGCACAACACTTTTGTATGGAATGGATTGATACTCAACTTTCTTTCCCGTTACGCCCTGTTTATCAACAAGTATTAATCGCTTGTTCGTAAATATTAACAAATCTCTTATTAGTTTATATGCATGTTCCACTTTTTCAGTAGGTGTAAGTAAATCTTTCAGCTCTTTCTCTACTTTGCTCACTTCAATTTCAGACGCATTTCCCAACATTCCATCAAAAATACTCATTATAATTCCCCCAATTTATAGTTTTTTAAAGCCCCTAAAATAAATACTGCTCGGTTTGGTAACTCATATATGGCCCCCTTCGGCAAATTAATGAATTACCCCATAGTCCTATCATTTTACCATATATTGCAGGTAGTTTGTCTGATAAGGAACAGTACCGGGTTTAGGAAAAATTATGAGGCAAACTTTAAAGCCGCCTTCCGTAATTGGATGAGGCTATTTTCTTTGCATATAAAAGCAATGTCTGAAGATCTTCAATTGTTCCTTGGGCAATCATTTTTATGACTTGAACAACGTTCTTCTGCCACATTCAATGGGCTCTACCTATCGCTTGCTGATACTACCATAAGTAGTAGTGAACAACCGTATCTGCTCTGAATAAAGAATGGTTTCAATTTTGTCAGGAGCCTGACATTCGTATGTAACCTCTATTATTCTTTGACCACAGAAATAATCGAAAATTGTTGCCCTCTCCTGTCACACAAATTCCGAAGACGACATAATTCCGCACTTTCAATCAAAATACGTGATTGTAAATCTAGATTAGGCTATGATAAAGAAAGGATTGTCCTAACAATAAAAGGAGGCAATATGATGATCAGTCTACGACTAGCAGACGCTCTAAATCAGCAAATGAACAATGAGTTCGACGCCGCACAAGCTTATATGGCAATGGCTGCTTATTGCGAGCACAATAATTACGCTGGCTTTGCCAATTATTATCTTCAACAAGCTGAAGAAGAACGTTTTCACGGCATGAAGATTTACAACTATATGAATGACCGCGGGATACAAGCTAAATTCTCCGCAACGTCAGAACCCAAAATTGAATTTTCAACAATATTAGATACATTTGAATCGGGTTTACAACAAGAAAAAGGCGTTACCAAGAACTTTTATGAATTAACGGACCTCGCTTGGGAAGAAAAAGAACATGCTACGATTTCATTTTTGAGATGGTTCTTGGATGAGCAAGTTGAAGAGGAAGCATCTTTCGATACACATATCGAATACCTGAAACGCATCGGGGAAGATAAAAATGCATTGTATATTTATGAAAAAGAACTTGGGCAACGCAACTTCTCTGCAGAATCTGGAGAATGAATTCGTCCAATAATTTAAAACACCCCTCACTTCCTTGATGAAGATGAGGGGTGTTTTGTGATTTATTGGATGATTAGCCTACATTTCTTATGCATCGCACTTTCCTCTACTAACATGTTGATAGGTTACTAATAGTCGTGTGACTTCACCCAATATATACTGCACTATTGGATTCTTAAATAGGCCGCCTTACTAGTGGTAGCCGGAGCAAATTCAATGGGATTCTTTATTTCAAACATATATCTTTAAATTGTTTCCATGAACTATACGAGCCGCTAATTCGACGCAATCTAATAAGTTCCTTCTAATTCCCCACCGTGACAAAATAAAGTTTTAACTATTCAGAAAAAACACCTTGTACGTTAACAGTAAATTTGGTAATGTGAACTTAGCTTCCTGTTATTCTATTCACATTTTTAATAGTTTCAAAACATTTTTGACAAATATTTGATAACGCTTTCATATGAAAGGAGGTTAATTGTCCCAATAGGCTACTTGTTTTCGATACTTTATAAAAAAAGGGGATGAAATCGTGGGTAAAAGTTCGAAGAAAAATCAAGTTAATTCGGGATTGGATTATGAAAAAATTATCAATACACCTGAATTCAAAAAATTAGTCAAACGAAAAAGAATCTTTTCTACTCCTTACATTATTTTCTTTTTTATTGCCTATTTTACACTACCCATTCTCACAGGATATACAACCATACTTGAGAATCGAGCTATCGGCTGGATGACTTGGACATGGGTGTACTCATTAAGCATGTTCGTCATGGTGTGGGTATTTACTTCTATCTATATGAATAAAGCGAAAAGCTTTGATATAGATGTTGAAGAAATTCTAAAGAAAAATGTTGTAAATTAAAGGGGGTATTTATACATGGCGGATATTATATCAATAGCAATTTTCGTTGCAGTCATTGGACTTACACTCGGAATTACCTACTGGGCTGCTAAGCAGACAACAACTGCAAGTGATTTTTACACGGCTGGGGGATCATTAACCGGATGGCAAAACGGAATGGCGATCGCTGGAGACTACTTGTCTGCTGCATCATTCCTTGGAATTGCCGGTGCAATTTCTTTAAATGGATTTGATGGATTTTACTATAGTATCGGCTGGTTAACAGCTTATCTTGTGGTTTTATTTTTAATCGCTGAGCCACTTCGTAATCTAGGGAAATTTACGATGGCTGATATGATTGGAGCACGCTTTGGAGCAAAAAAAGTTCGAGGCGCTGCAGCGTTAAATACAATTACGATTGTATTATTTTATATGCTTGCTCAGCTTGTAGGTGCAGGTGCACTTATTAAATTACTTCTCGGAATTGACTACTGGATTGCAGTACTAATCGTTGGTGTCATGATGACAATCTACGTATTATTCGGTGGTATGACTGCAACAAGTTGGGTTCAAATTGTGAAAGCAATTTTACTTATGGTAGGTACCATTGTTATTTCGTTCCTCGTTCTATTAAAGTTTAATTTCAACTTTATTGGCATGTTTGATGCCATGAGAACTGCAACGCCACACGGCGATGCCTTCTTACATTCGGGAATAATCTATAAAGATCCGATTGGTTTGATATCTGTTCTAATTGCACTCATTTTAGGTACCGCTGGCTTACCGCACATTTTAATGCGTTTCTTTACGGTAAAAGATGCAAAAACAGCTCGTTCTTCTGTTATTTATGCAGTTTGGATAATAGGTATCTTCTACGTTCTAACCATTTTCCTCGGATTCGGTGCAGCTAAGTTTGTTGGCGTGGATGCAATCGTAGCTGAAAATGCTGCTGGGAACATGGCTGCGCCAATGCTGGCAGGTGTGTTAGGTGGTTCAGCATTAGAGTCATTTGTTGCAGCAGTTGCGTTCGCTACGATTTTAGCAGTTGTCGCTGGATTGGTATTATCAGGTGCATCAGCAATTGCACATGATATTTACGCCGAAATTATCAAAAAAGGGAAAGTAACTGAGAAACAGCAAGTAAGAGCTGCAAGATTTGCTGCAATTGCCGTGGCTGTTTTCTCCATTATTTTAGCGCTCGGCGCGGAAAAATTGAATGTCGCGTTTCTTGTTTCACTCGCATTCTGTATCGCGGCATCAGCGAATGTTCCAACAATTCTTTTTACAATCTATTGGAAAAAATTTAATACAACAGGTGCAGTTGCCTCAATGCTAACTGGTTTGATTGTCGCGCTCGTTCTTGTTGCATTAAGTCCTAGCGTTATTAATCCCGTAGAAGGAGCGGCATTCTTCGTTGGGCAACCACTTTTCCCATATTCAAACCCTGCCATAATTTCAGTTCCTGCAGGATTCTTAGCAGCAATTATTGGTACACTCGTTTCATCTAAGAAGTTCGAAGCTGAAGAAATTTCTTATGCTGAAGTGAAATTTAAAGCAGAAACAGGTTATAGAGAACTTGAGCGATAATTCATTCTGAAAAATCCCCCTCCCTAGTTTTTTGTAGATGAGGGGGATTTTTCTTTAAAATGATGAAGGTGGTGGAATCCATAATGAACAGCGAACAACAAGAAATGTATAAGAAAGTTCATGACCAGCCTATTTTTAGAGGATTATCTGGTGCGGAATTTGCTGAACTAATGGCTGAATGCAAACTTACCTATTACCGAAAGGCTAAAAAAGTGGACTACTTTAGGACGCCTGATGAAGGATTGTTACTCATTTTAAAAGGGACAGCAGAAATATTCATAGAAGGCAATGATGGAAAATCCTTTGCTCTTGAAGAAGTTCAGGAATGTGAGGTAATCGGGCTTTCAAACATCGCTTATTATTTAGGTGAGTCAAATCGGCCACTTGATAGACACCATCTCGAATTGGAAATAGTAGAAGATTCCTATTGCCTGCAAATTCCTTTCTCTGTCGTACAAAAAAGATTAGATGATACGGATGTCCGCGACGCCATATTGAAAAGTATGTCTATTCGACTAGCTAATGTCTACGCTTCCCTTGGTGAGCAGATTAAGTTGTCAGACGAATGGGGGGAAAGCGAGCCTTATGTACGTCGTGTAGAAGACTTTATGAACTCCCCTGCTATTACAGTCTCAGAGGACGCGGCGGTTCAGAAAATAGCACGAATAATGGTTGATAACTCAATCAGTTCGCTAATGGTAGTCAATCAACAAGAGCAATTAACGGGTATTATAACAGAAAAAGACCTTGTACAAAGAGTCGTTGCCCAAGGGTCAAACGGCGAACTAAAAGCGGTAGATGTTATGACAAAAAAGCCGCATACCATTTCCCGTCATGATTATTATTACGAAGTACTTTCGGCATTTTATAAGAATGGGGTAAAGCACTTACCCGTCGTCCAAGGTAATCGTCTGGTTGGTGTCGTTACACTGTCAAATCTGATTTCTAAACGGGACCGTGGATCGATGGGCATATTAAAGACAATTGAAGAGTCTTCTTTTGACAATCTACCTGTCGTTAAAAATGCGATTTATGATGTATTATCAAGTTTAATTAATGATGAAATCTCTACCATTCATACGTTGCAGATTATTACAAAATTATACGACCGACTCGCACGGCACTGTGTGAAGCTTGCTGTACAGTCATTGGAGAGGCAAGGCAAAGGTAAGCCGCCAGTTCCATTCGCGTGGTATCAGATGGGCAGTGGTGCCAGGGGCGAACAATTCATGGTGACGGATCAGGACCATTTCCTTGTCTACACTGACCCCTATGAAGGTGATAAGAAAGAAGTAGAGACCTATTTTTCATTGCTCGGGGAAGTAATTGTTGAGCATATGGAGAAAGCTGGTTATTCCAGATGTGACGGGAAAATGATGTCTAGCGAGGCACGATGGCGCGGTTCCGTTACTGAGTGGCAGCATCGTCTGCGCAGTTGGGCGTTGAAGGCGACTGATAATGATCTATTACTTGGCTATAATTTTTTATCTTTTCGTTTTCTACTGGGTGATGCATCGTTACACAATCGGTTTGCTCGGATGGTACAAATCCAATTGAAGTCCTCGCAAACTTATCTTTATTATATGGCGCAGCAGGAACAAAACAAGCCCATACCGCAAGTAAGTCATTCCTTCTTGGCATTATTTAAAGGAAGAGGAACCCGCGAAGTCATCGATATCAAAAAAAACGCATTATTTCCAATGCATCATTGCCTGCAAATACTGGGCGTACAAAAAGACATCGTTTCCGGTACACCTTTACAATTAATAGACGACCTAGTGAAAAAAGGTGAACTGTCTTCTGGATTTGCGGATGATATACGTCATGCGTATGAAATTGCACTGAAAACAAGAATTCAACTGTCTTGGAAAAAACATTTGCGTGATGAATCTTTTACAACTGAAATTCAGTTTGCTTTCATTCGTAGATGGGAACGGGATGAATTAACAACGATGTTAAAGACAGTCCACGCATTGCAATCACATTTACTAGCAAAATTATAAGCTGTTTTCAGTTTTGGCATGGAGGTATATGTATGTTTTGGAGAAAACAACGATTAAACTATAAACTGGATCAATCATTTCTGCTGGATACAAAGTTGCGTGATATGCCGTTTACCGTCTTTGATACCGAAACGACCGGGTTCGCAATTGCTGCATATGACGGGCTTATCGAAATTGGGGCTGTCCATGTCGATAAATTAGAAGTGACTGATCGTGTGTTCCAGACCTTTGTAAAACCTTTAGGTGAAATTCCAGAACATATTACAAAGTTAACCTCGATTGAACAACATCATGTGGAAAATGCACCTACTCCACTTGAAGCAATAGAAAGCTACTTTCAGTTCATTGAAGATACGAAGAGCGGCGGATGGATTGGACATCATGTAAGCTTTGATACACTGGTCATAAAAAAAGAATTACAGCGTGTGAAATGCTCGTACGAAGAACCATCGTCATTTGACACGATTGATTTGATTGAATATTTGAATCCTTCTTGGGATCAGCGAGATCTGGCGGAATACGCCCGGATATTTGGTACACGAACATTTGAACGTCACCGTGCGCTTGGAGACGCACTGACAACGGCTCATTTATTCATCGAATTATTGAAGCGTCTTGAAGATAAAGGAATTTTAACCTTGGCTGATTTACTACGGTTGAAACATGGCAAATTACTACTAAAGACAGCTAGATTTTAGCTATAACGAATAAAACAGGACCCGTTGATTTCTTAGGAGTCCTGTTTGCCCTTGGTTCAGCTTTTTTTGTGCTTTTATGATGAATATGCATTCTTTATTATACTAAGTCTTCCACTTCCGTCAAATCTCTTAAATTTGTTGAACCGAAAACGAGGAGAAGAAGAAATACGATTAATATGATCGTATTGATAAATTTACTGGCGTCAAAACTGATTGGTTCACCCACGTCCGTTCCTCCTGCCTTTATCCATTCGCCTTTTGATTCCCTCGAATACCTCGTCTAATGTCAAATCCCCGTTTTTCTCTAAAAAATCAGCCATTTCATTCACTTTGTTATCGTTCAGGTTCTTGAATTCCCCCAACAATGTAACGGAAATAACGGGTTTATCTCTATACAATTGTGCCGATTCAACTTTCAGTTTGCCAAGCAAAAGGAGTGATGCGGCTACGATTTCAAGATCTTTCCCCTTCAAGAGATCGCCCAGCGTGTATTTTGAATTTGGATATTGATTGAAATTGTTGTACACGCCTAAACACATCCTTTTTCGGGATAGTGATTCGTACTTTGCTGCCTTATTGTTTATCTTATGTTGAAGGCTTTATCTTTGTGTTTGGAATTCCTTGGTAGTATATTGATTTCCCTTATTTATGGAAATACAGTTATAAAAAAAACACCCCTAAGGATGCTTTTACTTTATTTCAAATACCTTCTTGAGCCCGCATAGTTTGCTTTGTATGGGTGTGTATCGATGGATACTATTTCGACGTTTCTGCTTGAATTTGGTGCGTGTATCATTTGACCTTTTCCGATATACATGCCGACGTGATAGACCTTCCCTTTGCCTTGATTGTACGCAAAGAATAGTAAATCGCCTGGTTGCATATTTTTCCTTGCAACAGGTATACCATTGACCGCCTGAACGAATGAATCACGTGGAATCATGATGCCATGATTTTTGTACACAGAATGGATTAGACCCGAACAGTCAAAGCCAAAACCTGATATACCCGACCAAACATACGGCAGTCCCAGGAACATCTTCGCACTATCGACGATGTCTTGTTGGGTCGGTTTTGATATTGCCGCAAAGTTTTTAACAACTTTAGCATCTTGCTTACGCAAATATTTCACACCATTTGCAGGCGTTTGAACATGCAACCAATCGCCTTCTTCCTTAATGACAGGAAGCATTGTTGTATAACTGATATCCATGAATTTATTGGTCTTTTTTGGTTCATTATAAAGAGTAGCGATATTCGTATCGACGATTGCTAGCTGGCAATCTGTATAATCAGTCGTTATTTCTGTCACATGGGATTTCGGGACCCATCCAGGATAACCCGCTTTATTCCTAGGTGTGTATTGGTCCTTTACAGCAATTTCATGCCAATTTCCGCTACTTTTCAAAATGACGACTTCCTGTCCATATAAGGCCTGCGTATCCGTTCGACCAACGAGCCATAATTTTTGGCTGACAGACATACTTTTCGCCCACTTTTGGATATCTGTAGGGCTCGAAATAGATGGACGGTCCACTACACGATTGTTGTTCGGTGATTTCCATAAGTTTGTCACTTGTACAGTAACAACAGCCGTCTTTTTACTGTCTGACTTATAGCAGACAGGCTGTTGTTTAAATTCCGGATTCAGTATTCGTGCGATGAACACACCGAAATTCGCTTTCGTAATGAATGCTGTCGGCTTATATAAATTGTTTGGATAACCCCTTGTGATTTCATTGGCGAATAGTGTTTTAATCGAATCAGACGCCCAGTATGCTGGATCGACATCTTTGAATGCCTGTTCTGATGTTCCCTTCAACTTAAAAGCCTTGACTAAAATCGCTGCCATTTGTCCTCTAGTTAACTTATCGTTCGGCATGAATTCGCCGTTCGCATTACCGTTGACGAAACCTTCATCGGTTATTGTAGCTATGATATCGTATCCTTCGTCTTCTGGAGTGACGTCGATGAAATTTGGATCGGGTCGGTCTACCATTTCGAGACCTAGCGCCCTAATAATCATAGCCGAAGCTTCCAGGCGCGTAATTTCTTCATTCACACCAAAACTTTGTAAAGGATCCGCAAAGATAATACCCCGCTCTGCCAAAAAATCCAATTCTGCTTTCGCCCTGTACTTATCATCGACATCTTTGAATAAAGGTGCCGCAGAAACAGTGCCAAGTGTAGTGAACATAACTAGCAGTGCAGTAAAAAATAGCATAAATTTTTTCATCAAAGATAAACTCCCTTTCTATTAATAGATAGTAAATTAACAGTACAGGAGATAGAACATTCTGTATAGTCATTCTTCATGAATATACATCAAAAAAAGCCTGAAACGTCTGCCCTTTTTTAGGGCAGCCCCATCGTTTCAAGCTTTCTTTCATATGCCATGCTTTTCGGTTATTAGTTATTAATTAATAGCTCCAGGAAGTCTTCTGAAACGTATGTTTTCATACCTTTCAGATCAGGTGCAACTTCGAATTTACGGATGCTTTTGTTATAGCCATACATTTTGTCGCCACGTTTAATTGTGAATGAACTGTTGTCTAGTGTAACAAGTGCACCATTGATTTTTGATTGAGAAAGGACATGATAACCAAGATGCTCAGCCACTTTACGAAGTGGAATCATCTTGACGCCATCTTTCATATAGTGGTCGTTAGCGATAATTTCTGTTACGCCTGTTGATACATCTGGTACCTCTGGTGTTGCAATGTATAGAGCAATAATTTTAGTTGGTGGTGTTTGTGGTGGTAGACTTCTCGTTGTGATTGAGTAAAACACCATCAATTCTTTACCATTCAACTCTTTCAATTCGATTGCTTTTCCTTGTTGATTGAAAAGTGGCGTATCTTCGCCGATATTCAATTTCAACTCGCCATCCAAGCTTAAGAATTCTTTGTCGAACTGGCTGACCTTCACTTCTCCGAACACTTTTTCATCTTTTGCAACTACAATTTCGGGTGTCACTGTTGTCGGATAAATCAGGAGCATCGGCTTGTTTTTATCGTAATAAGCTGCGATAGTGGCACCCTTTTTTAGTTCTGCTGGTTTTAGAGATTTAGTCGTCCCACTATTGAATAACAGGGAGTCATCATTAATACGCAAAATTGTAATCATTTTATCTTCATTTTCAATCGTTACACGGATTCCAGCTTCTTCTTTTTCAATTTCTTGAATGACGCCCGTAGCTTTCATAAAGTTTGTCGTGACTAGTTCTTTTTCGCTAACGGCTTGTGTAACCTTTTCCTGTGCTTGTGCAGAATAGCCACCTACTACGCTTCCTGCTAATAAAGCTGCTAATGCGATTATACCGATTTTTTTCATTTTAATTCTCTCCTCACTTTTCGTAACTCTATGAATTTGACGGAGAGAAATGGTAAAAGTTACATTTATTTTTTCGGTGCCATTATGGGATATGATTGGACAGTTGGACTTTATGATATGCACTCTCGATTTTAGGCTCAGAAAACAAAAAGACCCGCTATTTTAGCGGATCCGTTCGTTTTAACCTTCAGACAGAGGTCGATTGAATAGCGTTTCACTGAACGCCTTAATTCAAATGATCATTACGTTATTGCAGTTTTTTCGGCGAGTAGAACGGCAGAAAGAATAGCCACTGCTTGGTCGATTTCTTCATATGTAACCGTTAATGGTGGTAATAGTCGTATGACATTGGCTCCCGCTTGAACTAACAGCAAACCTGCTTGTTCCGCCTGTTGAATGAATGGCAAAATCTCCTCTTCGCATTCAATGCCTAGCAACAGACCCGCCCCACGGATAGAGAATTGGTCTTGCGGCAATAAAGTCTGCAGCTTCTCAATCAGATACATCGATTTATCTTCAACTTCTTGCAGGAACTTTTTCTTAAATATAATATCAACAACTGCTTGTGCAACTGCAACAGCTAACGGGTTGCCACCGAATGTCGTACCATGAGTCCCTGGTCCGAAGGAATGAAAAAGCTCACTTGATCCGAGCATAGCACCAATCGGGAAGCCCCCCCCTAATCCTTTAGCAAGTGTAATGATATCTGGCTCAAGGTTTGTCTGCTCATAGGCGTAACGCGTTCCCGTACGTCCAATACCCGTCTGTACTTCATCGACAATAAGTAATATCCCTTTCGACTTGCAGATTGCTGTTATTTTTTGTGCAAAGTCGGGATCAATTTGATGGACGCCACCCTCTCCTTGAATAACTTCTAGCATAATTGCAGCTACATCACCGTCAATCGCATCTTCCAATTGCTGTTCGTCATTGTATGGTATGATACGAAATGTTTCCAGCAGTGGCCCAAATCCTTCGCGAACCTTGGCTTGCCCTGTCGCAGACATGGCGCCAAATGTCCGACCATGAAAGGATTGTTCAAATGTAATGATGACATTTTTCTGTGTATGTTTTCGAGCTAATTTAATAGCTGCCTCATTCGCTTCAGCACCACTGTTACAAAAAAAGGCGTGGCTGAAAGGCGTTTCTTCCACCAGCTTTGCAGCTAACAGTTCCTGCTCCGGGCTTTCAAATAGGTTTGAGACATGCCATAGTTTTTCACTTTGCTTTTTGACTGCCTCAACGAGCGCTTGATGTGCATGACCAAGACTGACGACCGCGATTCCACTTATAAAGTCGAGATAGTCTTTTCCTTTATCATCCGTCACGACCGTGCCTCGCCCTTTTACTAGATGGACTGAACGACGTGCGTAATTTTGAAATAGCGTAGTCAAATGAAAACCTCCCTGTATTTAACTGTGGTTCCTTCTAATTGCTGACCGACAATTTGCACTGACGGAATACCTGCGCCTAAACAATCAAGTGCAGCTTTCACTTTGGGCAACATGCCTCCGTAAATTTCACCTGTTTCAATCCACTGGACAATTTCTGTTGGTGATGCCGTTTTTTGAACAGTTCCTTCTATTTGAATACCCGGAGTATCCGTCACAAGAAGCAGGCTGTCTGCATGAATCGCTAGCGCAATCTTACTTGCGACGGTGTCCCCATTAATATTGAGGGGTGCTCCATCTTCTGTTGCACCGATACATGAAATAACTGGCACTATTCCTGCTTGAAGAAGTGTTTCTATTAATTCGGTGCGGACATCCTGAATTTCTCCAACAGAGCCGTACAGTTTTTCATCTAATATCGTGCAGGTAAGCAGTTTCCCATCATATCCGCTAACGCCTATCGCTTCAATTCCACCTTTATTTAATTGATGGACGAGGGCCGGATTCACTTGACCTATTAATGTCGATTGAACAATCCCCACCGCTTCTTTGGACGTCACCCGGATACCGTTCACTACGGACGATAACACGTTGTTTCTAGCAAGCTCCTTATTAATAAAAGGTCCGCCGCCATGAACAACTACTACATCATGACCGTTTTTTTGTAATTGTATAATATTCGTAAAAAAGCCTTCATTCAACCCTTCCAGCATACTTCCGCCGAGCTTTATAACCATTCGTTTACGAGCGATATGTTGCGTTGATTTGGACATAGTCATATGTTAAATCGCACCCCCATGCTACTCCTTGACCATTTCCCTTATGAAGATCGACCACAATCTTAACTTCTGGTTGTTTCAAATAAACAAGGAGTTGTGCTTCCGAAAATGGAACAGGCTCCCCCTTTTCAACAACAGTTGTTGGTCCAATATTAATTTTTATCGCATTCGGATCCAGCGTCGCTCCACTATAACCAACAGCCGCGATAATTCTTCCCCAGTTGGCGTCACAGCCAAAGATCGCTGTTTTCACAAGTGGTGAACCAACCACCGTTTTGGCAATCTTACGTGCTTCTACATCCGTAATCGCTCCTGATACTTCAACTTCAATAAGCTTCGTCGCGCCTTCACCGTCTTTTGCAATCATTTTCGCAAGGTCTTGAGAAACAGCATGTAATGCTTCCGTGAATTGTTCCCAGTCCGGATGTGCCGGGGTCAGCGAATTATTGCCTGCCATCCCGTTTGCCATTACAAGCACCATATCATTCGTAGATGTATCGCCATCCACTGTAATCGAGTTAAACGTCAAATCCGTCACCGTTTTGAGGGCAGCTTGCAGATGAATTGATTCGATTTTAGCGTCCGTTGTGATAAAACCCAGCATTGTTGCCATATTCGGGTCAATCATTCCCGATCCCTTTGCAGTTCCGGCGATAATGATTTTTTTGCCATCAATCACTGTGCTATATGCTGTATTTTTTGTTACGGTATCTGTTGTTAAAATTGCTTGAGAAAATAGAATCGAACCTTCTAATTCAGAACTTGGTTCAAGTTTCTGTATCCCCTTTACAATCGGCTCCATTTTCATTAGTTCCCCAATAACGCCTGTTGATGCGACGCCGATTAAATCAGGTGAAATTCCAAGCTTTTCTGCCGCTTTTTGTTGCATAAGGCGTGCATCTTTCAATCCTTGCTGACCTGTACAAGCGTTCGCATTTCCCGAATTCACAATGATTGCCTGCATTTTCCCTGTCTGCTGTATTGCTTCTTTTGTGACAAGTAGTGGAGCAGCCTGAATTGCATTCGTTGTAAACACACCTGCAACATTTGCTGGTACTTCACTAACGAGCAATGCCAAATCATTTTTCTTATGCTTAATCCCACAATGCATTCCTGTAGCTTTGAAACCAATTGGGGACGCAATGTTATTTCCCGCTATACGCTTCAGAGCTAAAACTGTTGTCGTCATAATACTCCCCCTAAGTTAAATGAATGCCGGGACAAGTGATAGGCCGGTTATTTCCTCAAAACCACATTGTACGTTCATATTTTGAATGGCTTGCCCTGCTGCCCCTTTGACTAAGTTGTCAATGACAGAAACGATTGTTGCCCGATTCGTCCGCGGGTCAACTTTTACGAGTAAATCACAATAGTTTGAGCCGTATACTTGATTGGTGCCGAACTTATCTTTTTGTTGCATAACACGGACAAATGGATGATTGGCGTATGTTTCTTGCAGACAATCAATGAGATCTGCTTCTGTTACGCCTTCCGCAACTGGTGCATAACTCGTCGCTAGAATTCCCCTTGTCATAGGAACGAGATGGGTACTAAATGTAATAGGTGGTATTTCTTTTGCAAAGAATGCAAAGGCCTGCTCAATTTCTGGAATATGCTGATGTTGATTTAATTTATAGATGGCTGTATTTTCATTCGTTTCGCTGAAATGTGTTAGTTGACTTGGCTGATTGCCAGCACCGGATACGCCGCTTTTTGCATCGATAATTAACTGGCTCGCGTCGATTGCATTTTCTTTTAATAATGGTAATAGCGACAACAAAACCGCCGTTGGATAACAACCCGGATTGGCAATTAACTGTGCCTGCCGGATTGCATCATAATTCCATTCAGTCAATCCGTATACACTTTGCTCAACAGCTGACGCCGGTGCAGGTTCTTTTTTATACCACTGCTCATATTGAGATACATCTTTTAAACGAAAATCTCCTGACAAATCGATAAGTTTTGGTCCTTTGCCGATTAACGGAGGAAGCAATGTACTCGCTACGCCAGCAGGAGCACTTGAAAAAACGACATCGAATTCTGCTAATCTTTCTAGCTCTATTTTTTGAAGTGGCTGATCGACTATATTCATAAGATGTGAATACTTATGCGAAAACACCGTTCCTTCTTCAGATGAAGTGAATAATTCGATTCGTTCAATTTCAGGGTGGTTATGCAGTAGCCGGATGAGCTCAAGCCCACCATAACCTGACGCGCCAATGATTCCTACCTTCATCACAATCACCCCTGTTATAAGTTATTCTTATTATATGTATGTATAATTATAAAGTCAACTGTATTTTTATTTATTTCAAGTATTACATTTTTGAATGCGTTTTCATTTCTTATGTCGTGGCTATTCACAATTTCTAAGCTAATATGCTATAATTTATTTAGCATCTGGTACTAATAATAGGTATATACAATTTCTTTACTTACTCAGGAGGTTACTATGGAAGATTTACTTAAAATTAAAGGTAAAAATATTGTTGTAATGGGCGTTGCAAATGAACGGAGCATTGCTTGGGGCGTCGCAAAAACACTTTTTGCAGTCGGTGCAAATGTTATTTTCACCTATCGGAAAGAGCGTTCACTTGCGAAACTTGAGAAGTTGTTAAGCTCAGCCGGTTACGAAGCAAAACTAATCGTGCAATGCGATGTGAATGAGGATGAAAGTATCCACGAGGCATTCGGAAAAATCGGTGCCGAAGTCGGTACTATTCACGGAGTTGTCCACTCGCTTGCATTTGCGCATGCTGAGGATTTGAAAAATGACTTTGTTGAGACTACGAGAAGTGGTTATGCATTTGCACAGGATACGAGTTCTTATTCGCTTATTGCGACTGCTAGAGAAGCCCGTCCATTCATGACAGATGGCGGTTCGATTGTAACAATGAGTTATTTGGGTGCACAGCGTGTGCTTGACGGCTATAACGTGATGGGTGTTGCAAAAGCAGCACTTGAAGCATCTGTTAGATACCTGGCGTTTGATTTGGGGAAAGAAAATATCCGTGTCAACGCAATCTCTGCTGGTGCGATTCGCACACTGTCTGCAAAAGGCATAGCTTCCTTCAATACGATTTTGACGCAAATTGAAGAAAACGCTCCATTAAGACGCAATGTGACACAAGATGAAGTAGCTGACATGACGCTTGTTACGTTGAGCAATCTATCCCGCGGCGTAACTGGTGAAATCATTTATGTAGATGCTGGCTATAATATAATGGGTTAAGAAAAGCGGAAGGCGCCGTTTAGCCCCGACAAGCGCTGGAAGGCTTGAAGATAAAGGCGGGCTTTGCCTTTTCGGCAAGACTGAAGCGACTCGAGGGGCTGGCGCTTGGAGCCTAGACACTGTTCCGTGTCAGAAAACCTATACTTTCTAATCTTATGAACAAAAACTGCTTAAAAGGACAAATTTGTTCTTTCAAGCTGTTTTTATTTGGATATGGGGATTGTTGATTAGTGGAGAGTGATCATTTTATTATGCGGACCGACCATATATCTCCGCTAACTGGTCCTACAAAAAAGAAGGACTGTCTTATAGTAGACAGTCCTTCTTTTCATTTACTAACTTGCTTCATCAAGTTCTTATTCCCTTTAGTAATGATGTTTTCATAATCAATATAATCATATATATCATCCGTAATCTGTTCGCTGAACTTAGCCAACTCTTCCACCGTCAAATCCTCGATTGCTTTCTTTTGTTGCTCGCAGTAAATAATCAGTTTTCCAACGATTTCGTGCGCGTCACGGAATGCTGTCCCTTTGCCTACTAAATAATCGGCAACTTCGGTTGCATTAAAAAAACCTGCTTTAATCGCTGCTTTCATATTATCCGCATTGACATGTAACGTATCAATCATTTTCGACATGATTTCGAGGCAATCCATAACGGTATCCAGTGCATCGAAAAATTGTTCTTTATCTTCCTGCATGTCTTTATTATAAGTAAGTGGTAATCCTTTCAACGTCGTCAGCAATGAAAACAGAGAGCCATAGACGCGTCCCGTTTTCCCTCGAATTAATTCCGCAGCATCAGGATTTTTCTTTTGCGGCATAATGCTACTTCCCGTTGAATAAGCATCTGCCATATCAATGAATTTGAATTCTTGGCTGCTCCACAAAATTAGTTCCTCACTCAATCGGCTCAAATGCATCATAATAATTGAGAAATCCGACATCAATTCAAGTAAATAATCTCGGTCACTAACGCCGTCTAGGAAATTATCCACCGGTTTAGAGAAACCTAAAAGAGCAGTTGTCACATCACGATCGATGTTATGTGTTGTACCCGCAAGCGCCCCACAGCCTAATGGGTTTTCATCTAAGATTTCAATCGCATTGCCAACACGTTTTTTATCCCTGCTGAACATTTGTGCATACGCACCTAAATGATGACTAAAAGTAACGACTTGCGCACGCTGTAAATGTGTATAACCAGGCATGATTACATTGTTTGCCGCCCCTTTAGTGTTCAGTGAATCGATAAGCATCTGAAGGCTGTCCATTACTTGTGCCGCCTTGCCTTTTGCATACAAGCGCATATCTACAGCGACTTGGTCATTTCGACTACGTGCTGTATGTAATTTCTTCCCCGTTTCCCCAATGCGTTCCGTCAAATGCATTTCTACGAACGAATGGATATCCTCGTAATTGCCTTCGATTTTAATCGTACCCGTTTCAATATCTTGCAAAATAGATTGGAGCCCACCCACAAGCAGTTCGCCTTCTTCTGGTGTCAATAAATCACAGTGTACCAGCATCGTAACATGTGCTAAGCTTCCTGCAATATCCTCTTTATATAATCTATGGTCCACAGGTAATGATGTATTAAATTGCTCCATTATTTCATCTGCACGACTGGTAAAACGTCCGCCCCAAAGTTTCATTTATACGCCCACTCCTTTTTTGTACTTTCTAGCATTCAGTTTCGATAATAAAATCACTGCCAAGACAAGAAGAACTACTGTCAACAGTAACGTCAATGCGCTACCTGTAATACCTGCAACGATAAATCCAACTAACGCAATCGAACCGTTAAGAAGGGCATACGGGAATTGTGTTTTTACGTGATCGATATGATCGGCCCCCGCCCCTGTCGATGATAAAATCGTTGTATCTGAAATTGGCGAACAATGGTCTCCGAAGATGCCTCCTGATAGGACTGCTCCAATACAGACTAACAGATGCGCATCGAGTGCGACAGCCATTGGTATAGCAATGGGTAGCATGATGGCAAATGTCCCCCAAGACGTCCCTGACGCGAGTGCCATTCCTGCACCAACGAGGAAAAGGATTGCTGGGATAATGAACGCAGGGACATTTCCTTGCATCACTTCCACAATAAAGTTTGCTGTCCCCATTTCATTGATTACTTTACCTAGTGACCATGCTAAGACTAGTGTAATCGCGACATACACCATTTTCTGCATTCCCAATGTATAGATAGAGAAAATTTCATTAAACTTTTTAACTTTATAGATAAGCATTAAAATGACAATTGTTATTGCTGCGAATAAGTATGCCGTCGATAAAGCAATCCTAAAATCATTCCCAGGTACTGGTTTGATAGGGAATCCGAATGAAACTAATAGCCCGAATAAAGTTATGAATAGTACTAATAGTGGAAGTAGTATTAAGCTTGAATGACTTCCCTTGGTCATGTCTTCACCTTCCTCCGCCTTTCGAAGAGGTGTTGACGTTGGCCAATAAAGTGCACCCGTTTGCTGTATCCTTCTTTCCGCTTTCGCCATAGGACCGAAATCCAGTTTTGCTATGGCCATAAGCGGCACCATCGTTACAGCTAAAATTGCATAAAATTGAAATGGAATGACCTTTACTAACGTACTGAATTCAGAGGTCGTAATGTTCAACAAATCAAATTCATTTTTAATGAGCCCCATTATATATACACCCCATCCGATGAACGGGATTAAAACCGCCACTGGAGATGATGTTGAGTCAATGATCCAAGCGAGCTTCTCTCTAGATATTTTCGCTTTATCAAAAACCTTCTCAAAAACGGGACCTACGATAAGAGGTGTTCCAATATCGGAGAAAAAGATGAGTACACCGCCAAACCAAGCAGCCAGTTGTGCCTTCACGCGTGTATTAATAAAATTAGTCGCTTTTTCTGCGAGAGCCGCACCACCACCCGATTTCTCCATAAGCGCAACAAATCCTCCTATGAAAAACAGTAAAACTAATACAGCAGCATTGTAGCTATCTGCCACTTGTGGAAACAAGTAATTTCCGATTGTTTCCATTGTTGCTTCAAGCGGACGACCGCCGACCAATAGTAAAACACCAAAGTATGTACCCGAAAATAGCGAAATGACAACATTCTTCGTTACCACAGCTAATATGACCGCAAGTATTGGTGGTAGCAATGATACAATACCCATGTGTTCCAATAAAACCCCTACTTTCATTCACCTTTATGTATAAATATGAATTATATTTTATAATTAATCGATTAGCAAGAACTATTAATAGGAAAATTACATTTGAAATTTTCGTTCTATTTTCGCGGTTCAAAAAGCGTAACCCATCGATACGTTTTTTAAATTATCTATAGGGCAATCTACTTTATAGTGCCTGTGTTAAGTATTTTAAACTCCACATCTACCTTGTATTCTGTCGTATCTATTAGTTTCTGCGTTAATTCTTCCGTCCATTTTCCTTTGTGTTGCATTCTAAAGTTCTCACTGAATCCCACTGGATCAACTTCTAGTTTTTGTAGTTTTTTTAGTAAGTTTTCCATTTCTTTTTTTATGTGATTGCTAATTTCTTTTTCATAAAAATAGACTATCTTATTTCCTTCAGTGATTGAAGATGATATACCAGAAATACTGTCTTACTCTGGCACATCAGCCGACTTTAGCAAGTCTTCCTTGTAATCTAACAAGGGAGAGATAACAGTTCTGTGCAAAGTGAGTTTTTCGATAAGTGAGCTAAAATAAATGATTGTCACAAGCTTATCGGTTGTTTGAATGTCTTTAAATACTGCATCATTTATACCTGCTAATTCTTTCTTAATCGCGGCAATTGTAATGAGAACTTTGTCATTCTGAGTGGACGTTACTTCATTATTATTAGACATACCACCATCCGTAAAACCCATCTCTATCACCTTCTTTATCGTTTAATAACCTTATCAATATTTCCTAAATCGCAAAGGTTTATACAAGTAAGGAACTTCTATACTAAGACAGCAAGGCATGTAATCCAGCTATTTTCGATATTTTTATTGGAGATTGCATATTTAATTTATGATTTGGCCGATTAGAAGTCCTCAACCTTTTCCTTGCTGTCTGAATCTGGCAGTGTTACAATTGGAAAACGTCTTAATTTAGCGAGTGATAACTATGCATGCATTCAACCTAAACGATTATACGAATACCCCAAAACCTTGACAGGAGCCTGTCAAGGTTTTTTGTTTCCCTTGGGAAAGATATTAATAGGAGGTAATCATTGATGAATAAACATAGCCATTCAAGTGCTTCAATAATTGCAGTGTGGATCAGTTTAATAAGCAATATCCTCCTAACAGGCATTAAACTTGTTGTGGGTTTTCTCTTTCAAAGTCCGGTTCTTCTAGCCGACGGTTTCCATAATGCCGGCGATGTTATTGCCAGCGGTGCGGCCTTAACCTCGATGCGAATATCCAAGCGTCCCGCGGATGATGACCATCCATATGGACACGGAAAAGCGGAAGTAATCAGTTCTGCCGTTGTGGCACTGATTTTAGGAATTGCCGCACTCTATATTGCATTTGAAGCAATTTCTGCACTTTTTGAGGAACCAGCTAAAGCTAGTTTAATTGCTTTACTAACTGCTTTCATTTCGCTTATATGGAAACAGGTCTTGTATGTCTATACAATCCGGATTGGTAAATTGACCAATAGTAAAGGGTTGATTGCGACCGCCTATGATCACTTGGCAGACGTCTATGCTTCCCTAGCAGCTGTTGTGGGAATCGGACTTGCACTCATTGGCGATCTGTACAATATTCACTTCCTAGCTTACGGTGACCCCGTAGCGGGTATCATTGTGTCGTTTTTAGTGCTCAAACTTGCGTATGAAATTGGAAGAGAAGCAATGGATGTCCTTATGGAGAAAAACATAAGCCAAATCAGACTTGATGAATTCGCGGCTTTAATCATGACAATCCCTGAAGTGAAACGGATTGATCGTTTGCGCGCGCGGGAACATGGTCATTATATTCTAGTCGATCTGCGTGTTGGTGTGCCGGGCGAAATGACAATTCAGGAAGGGCATGATATTTCGCATAAAATCAGGGATACAATCATGGAATGTAATGAAGATGTGGATGAAGTTTTGATTCACTTGAATCCTTGGTATAAAGAAAACGACTAAAAAAGTTGCGTACATGTCAATGACATGTACGCAACTTTTATTGATCACTCAATTTTTTTCTGGCGGTATTCTTCTTCCATTTCAGAGTCTTTCACTTCATCCTCAGTCGATAAAAACTGTTGTAATGCCTGTTTGTTTTGCTCGAAATCGATACTAAGAACTTCCCCTGCCGCTACACGCTTCTCTTCAAAAGAGTGTTCAACAGGAATACGTAGCGTCTCTATTTTATCAGTCTTGCCAAGAAGTAAACCTTTACCGATTGTAAGGATTGTTCGATTGTCAACATTTGTATTAACGTAAGGTTCCACAACACCTAGTAACTTAGGTAAGTTTAGTAAGCTGTGGACGCTCACAGCTTCATCCTTTAATTTCGACAACGCTTCCTGCTGCCGTTCCACCCGCCCATAATCATTATGTTTATCGTGGCGGAAACGCACATAGCCAAGTAACTGTTCGCCATTTAGCAATTGGTTTCCAGGCTGTAATGTCATTCCAATTCCATGAGACATGGCATAAGGAATATCAACTTCTATCCCATTAGGAGCTACAACGTCTACGATTTTCGAAAATCCAGTAAAGTCAACAATTGCATAGGAATGAATATCAATATCGAAATTTTCCTTTATCGTTTGCCTTACAAGTTCCGGACCCCCAATAGAAAAGGCAGCATTCATTTTATGGTATCCGTAACCCGGAATATCCACATACGTGTCTCTCATAATAGATACAAGTTTCATCAGATGAGTCACTTGATTGTAATGAGCAATCATTAACGTATCAGCTCGTGCATCTTCTTCTCCCCGCGAGTCACTACCTAATAATAGAACATTAATTTCACCGAATTGTGGATCTGCACCTTCAAATTCACCAAACGACGCATCGTCTTCTTTAAGCATTCCTTCTTTTCCAAAAGATAATCCGCTATTGTATTGAGCTACCCCGTATACGATTCCCGCTAACAGAATCAATGTAGTCACGATAAAGAAATTCCTTAGTCCTTTACGTTTTTTGATTCTTCGGTCGCTTCTTTTCATAAATAAATCCACCTATCATTAAATTCTATGTCATGTTTTATCGAATTAACGCCTAGCGCTATCTAGACTATAAAAATTGTATAGTTGTAAAGACATCTTGTCAACAATCGGTGGTACCTATCAGGATACCCACTCCCCTTTATTTGACACCGCGCCAGTGGAATAATTCAAGAAAATAGATGTTACAAAATAAAAGCCTAACGGAACAATGTAGGCTATACTAGGATATAAGAGGAATGCAGTTTAATCCCTCTCTAGTCAAGGAGCTGATCTGAAATGTTAAAAAAACAGATGGAAAAGTATATTGCAGAAAATACGCTGGATAATAAAATCGAGTTCTTTAATGTGGATAAAGAATACGCCGCCAAACATCAATTGATTGCCGAGGGTGTAACCGTTGTAGAAAAAGCGTTTCAATTCAGCGCCATTGAACGGTGCGTTAAAGAAACGGAAAATTTGATTCGAGAAGAAGATCAGAACTTTTTAAATGACAGCATTTCATACTTAAAAAATCATATGAATGAATTTGTTTACGTAGAATCAAATGCTTTTGAAGTTATTAGAGTCGACGCCGTCGTTCTTGAACTTGATGATGTCTTTGAAACGTACACTGCCTTATTTGGACTGAAATTACAAAAGAAATTCGGGAATGACATGAAAGCATATCTTGACACACATTTACGCGGAGATGGTGCAAAGTATAGTGTGATGTTTTCCATTGAAGACGGATTATGGGATATCAATTTTGCACTTGACTATATAGAAGGTTTTAGTGAAGACTTATCTTTTGTTGAAGTTTATCAACTTATGTACAACTTTATATTCAAATTGATTGAGACCGTTGATGAAGCGCAGTGAAGGATGGGAATTAATTGAGTGATTTAGGTTTTATTTACACATATACGCAGCACACAGATGAGCATGATTTGTGCATGTTAGAGATGAGATCCTTTTTCGGCTTTGATGTCACTTCTACCGTGTTGAGAAGTTCGATTAAAATCGATCCAAGTCGCAGTGCATTTATGAAAGAACGACTGGATGTTATGTATGAAAGTGACAGTCTTGATGGAATTTCACAACAGGTTGAACAATACGATATAGGTAATTCTACATTTAGGGTCGTCAGTTTGAATACAACGGATCTCGATTTGACGAAAAAGATTGGACATCCGGAACGTCGGAAAATTGAGCGAGAAATTGGCTTACGTATCAATGGTACACCTGATTTAGTATACCCGCCCGTCAATACGTTTGGCATAGTTTTATTGGATGGTAAGTGGTATTTCGGGAAACATGTTGAAAGTGAATCGGTCTGGTTCCTTCATCAGAAAAAACCGCATATGTACTCTACAGCATTAAGTACACGTGTCGCAAGAGCAGTAGCTAATATTGCGGTTCCACATCCCGAGGGTGTACGCGCAATCGATCCTTGTTGTGGCATTGGAACGGTGCTAGTTGAAGCATTGTCAATGGGTATTAACATCGTCGGACGGGATATTAACCCGCGTGTCGTTTTAGGTTCGAGAAAGAATATTGCCCATTTTGAACTCGTGGGTAGTGTAGATGTCGGCCCTATTGCCGAGGTTGTTGACGACTATGACGTCGCGATTATCGACATGCCTTATAATCTCTTTACACATATTACACCCGAAGCGCAACTTGAAATATTGAAGGAAGCACGCCGCTTTACAAAAAAAGTCATTGTTGTAACGATTGAAACAATCGATCATATGGTTGAAGAAGCTGGTTTCGTTATTACGGATCGTTGTGTAGCGAAAAAAGGGCATTTTATCAGACAAGTACTTGTTTGTGAATAAAAGGAAAGACCTCGTTCAAAGAAGCGAGGTCTTTTCTTTTGTGATTTTGCAGCAGGTATTTCCCCCTAATTAAACTCCAGATAATACAACTCTATTTCTTCCTTCTGTTTTTGCTTGGTACAATGCCTTATCTACTCTGTCGTATAATTCTTCTATTGTTTCCAGATTTCCACGATAACCCCCAACACCTAAAGAAATCGTTATATAATCATTTGTTGGGGATAACGATGATGAAACAGTCGTTCGAAGCCTTTCAGCGATAACCATCGCCTCCTGAACATCCGTTTCAGCCAATAAAACAACAAATTCCTCCCCGCCCAATCTGACACACACATCGTCCCCCCGTACGATGTCGCTCATTTTTTTCGCGAGATACTTAAGTACTTCATCTCCAATATGATGGCCGTAATTGTCATTGACAACTTTGAAATGGTCGATATCAATCATAATAATAGAAAACTGTTTTTTGTCCGAAGTCCACCTTGTAGTAACTTTGTCGCCATATCTACGATTCTTTAATCCGGTAAGAGGGTCTGTGTAGGAACGTTCCTTATAATCCTCAACCCTCAACTGCTGACTTCTCGCGTATTCATGAATTGTTTCATTTAATTGCTTAGCCTCAAAATACCATGTTGGAATGTCAGCATATTGGTTTTGCTCCTCATTATCCTTTAGTTTTGCCGAAAACATTGCCAATTTGCGCAACGGAGATGATAATCTCTCAGTCAAAATAATAGTTAACAGGAAAAAAAACAGGACAAAAGGAAGAGCATACAAAAGCATTTTGTATATCATCCCCTTCAACGGTTTGACGCTTGTTTCATAAGGTGTTTGGGAGACAACTCCCCATCTACTCGACTTAATGTTTGTGTAGCCGGCAAGAAATTGCTTACCTTCTGAGTTCGTAACTTTTTGTGCACCACTTTCATGTCCTAGTATTTTTTGCGCGACTTCATTCTCGTTGACTATTACCCCGATTCGTTTTGGATCCGGATGGTAAATCAACATCCCCTTATTATCGACTACCCAAACATAAGAACCGTCCGTAGCATAGTGTTCGTCGAGGATATTATTAATAATATTATCTTCCTGCAAATAAACCGTGCCGCTCAAGAAACCCAGGTATTCATTTTTTTCATTCCACAAAGGAGTGGAGACTAAAATGAGCAATCTTCCAGTTGCAGCTTTATAAGGTACGGAGATTAGATTTCTTCTTTTAAGGAGTGCTTCTTTCGGACCCTCGGTATCGAGTTTTTTTCCTACTATGCCCAATTCCGGCGAGGTAGCAAGTACCACTCCCTCTCTACTTATAACCGATAGGGAATTAAAGTTTTTACTGCTAGTTAATAGATCTGCAAGTGTGCTAGATAATTTTTCAACGTCATCAATTTCCGCACTAATTTCGGAAGCTTTAACTTGCAAATTACTCTGCATTCCATTAAATACTTCCTCCGTCAAACGTGCCAATTTCATTGAATATACTCTGTTGATTTCTAGAGAATTATTTATCAAGTTTTCTTTTGTTACATAATAGCCAGAAAGCAACGTGATACTGAGTATGCCAATCATCGCGAATGATACGAGAAGCGTTATCCAGAATCGTAACGTTTTGATCATATGTATTACCTCTTCTTTAAGTTGTATTTGGTATCTATCATTATATCGGCTATAAAGGTGACAGTTGAATCACGAACATTATTAGAAATAGAAACTAAAATATTACTAATCAGTTTAATGCAGTATGGGAGGATTCCAATCCCCCTATATATGGTATATAATTCGAGGGATGTCCATATTTAAATTGTAACACTGTTAAATAATTAAATTTAGGTAATAAACACCATTACATTCACAATGACGCTTCGGTGATTTTTGCAAGGTGACTTTGCTCAAACTTTAAATTTCTTCAACTATTAACTAGTAAGAGTTGAAAGACGGTGATGTAATGGAAGTAAAGTCAATATGGGATGAAAGATTGAAAGAGTTTTACATGGAAATCGTGAAATACTTTTCTCTTATTGCAATGGGTGTATTTTATTCCTTTATCATCTTTGGCAGTATTTCTCTATATTACTACATGAAATTTCTTCAATGGTTACCTCCCCATTTTCCAACCGAAATGATAGCATCATTCGTAATTACATTCACTTTTTTAAAGGCTAACGTTCGTACATTTGTCAAAAAAGCGGATGTTATCTATTTAATGCCAGCGGAGACAGCGTTATCCTCCTATTTTAAGAAATCGATGTTTTATAGTGCCTTTATAAATGTAATCAAATTGATAATCATGCTACTAATTATTAGCCCTTTAATAAAACAAGGGGAAATTTTCAATGCCGTATCCATTATAACTTTTTCAGGCTTAATCATCTTAAACATTCGCCTGACTTGGATTGAACAATGGCTAATTACTAAACTTCAAAAGCTCTTCCACAAAGTCATTCGATTTTCAACATTTTATACAATTATTTATTTTATGTTTACAGGTGAGTGGGCAATTTCAGTGATCTTGTTGTTTGTCAATTTCCTTCTATGGTTCTATGTATTTACTACGCAGTATAAAGGGATTAATTGGAGTTTTTTAATAAACCAAGAAGAAAAGTCCCTGTTAAAGATCTATAAATTTATTAATTTCTATATTGATGTCCCTCACCTTAAGCATTCATTTAAACGGCGGAAGCTTTTAGGTTGGTTGTTAAAAAAAGTAATAACTTATAAACTTTCTTCTTCCTACACGTACTTATTTTCACACTTATTTATCAGGTATAATGAATTTTATTATTTGTATGTGAGATTAACCTTAATCGGGATTGGCGTTAGTTACTTCTTTCCTGCTTATGGCTGGTTTGTTGCTTTTCCACTATTACTTTTATCCGGATATCAGCTACTCCCTTTACAATACTCGATAAATGACAGTTCCCGTATTTATCCCGTATCAACTAAGACACGTAAACAGTCTTTTCAAAAACTACTAATGAGCCTGTTAATCATACAACTACTTTTTTTCAACTTGGCTTCGTTTAGTCCTATTTTTGATCTAAAAGTCGTTGTACTAATCTCCATGGAGTTGCTAGTTGCATACTGGTTTGTTTACTTTTTCGCATCGAAACGCATTTTTGTTCAGTAAATTTAATAACCAAAAAAGAAAGTGCCCATGACTGAGCACTTTCTATTTTCAGTTTGAAACAAATGTTGTATAGTCGGCCAAGAGTCGTGCGCCGTAACCAGTTGCAGATTTCGCGTAATATCCTGAAGCGCTGTTTTTACTCATCATGCCTGCCATATCGACATGCAACCATTTACTGTCTTTCGGTACAAAACGGCGAAGGAATAAGCCTGCTGTAATGGATCCTGCGCCGCCTAATGAACTGATGTTATTCATGTCCGCATAATCACTGTCTAAAGACTTGTCATACGCTTCGACTAGTGGCATCGGCCAGATGAAATCACCGTTTTGATCACCAATTTTTTTCATTTGGGTAGAAAGTTCTTCATCTCCGAAAACACCACCGATTTCAGTGCCAAGCGCATTGACGATTGCACCTGTAAGCGTAGCAATATCGACGATGTATTCCGCTTTCCACTCGCCTGCACGTATAAGGGCATCTGCTAAAATGAGACGACCTTCCGCGTCGGTATTGCCGACTTGTACTGTCAATCCATTTTTGTAGGTGATGACTTCACCTGGTAAGACAGATGTGTTATCTGGCATGTTTTCCACGATTGGAATAAGTGCCACGACATTTACTTTTGCTTTCGATTTCGCAAGCAATGTGAGTGCACCGGAAACGGCAGCTGCTCCACCCATATCCATGCGCATATCACTTAAGTCTTTCCCGCTCTTCAAGCTGATGCCGCCTGTATCGAATGTCACGCCTTTACCGACGAGTACCACAAGCGGTTTCGACGCATCACCTTTGTAGACTAATTCAACGAATGAAGGCTTGTAGATACTACCACGAGCGACTGTCAGCACGCCGTTCATTTCCATTTCCTCAAGTTGATTTTTGTCAAAGACATTCACTTCGACGTCAGTACCTTCAAAATTTTTCTTCAGTACTTCTGGGAACGTTTCTGGATTTAAGACGTTGGACAGTTCATTCATCAAGTCGCGCGAGAACGCAGTTGCGGCCGCACGAATCTTGCCTGCTTCGACGAACGGCTTTGCTTCTTCTCCGACTACATGAAGTTCAGTTTGGAATGCTGTGACCTCCGATTTGTATGTAACAAACTGGTATGCCCCTAGTTCCCACCCTTCTGCAAATGCTGTTAGGACAGATTCTTTATCCAACTTTGCGTAAGCATGCGAAAGAATTTCTGATTCAATAATTGCTGATTCGGCTTTTTGAGCGCTTACATCACGAGCAATATTCCCCGCTGTTGCTCGAACTTTTTCAAGTGTCGCCTCTTTTTCTTTGCACTCTTTTACTACAATATAATGCGTTTCATCGATTAATACAGAACTATGCCCCGCCTTTTGATTGGCTACAAATTGTTTGATTGCAGCATTTTCCGAAACAATTGGATCGTTCGCAAAAATAACTTTTACTTCATTAGACATATGAATTCCCCCCGGATAAATTATTTCGACTTCTAAAATAGTTTATCACAAGTTGTCCAACTTCAACGAATTATCTTTTTATAAAAGAAACCAAACGCCTATCTCCATGAACTGAGCGAAGCCGCCTTACAAAGGCTAGCGTATTCAACTGGATTTATTATTTCAACTTATCTATATAGTCGGCACTTAAGAAATAGATTGTTCTTCCTACACCGCTTTGTCTCTTGGTGATGGCCTCACGCTAGATTTGTACGTTATACGGGTGAGAAATACCACCTAGTTAATTCTAAATTAGCAGTGCAGAATATATAGTTAATCCAATACTAATAACCCTTCCACTGATCTTTGTCGGCTGATTGCTCTCCAATCCCTTCCCACTCACGTAAACGCGTGAAATGTTGCGCTAGGCCATTTGCTGTTTCCGTTATTCTTGCCGGATAGTCAAGTATTTCAAGAAGCCTGATTGCATTCCTTGTTAGTGAAGGACCTGGATGGACCGTATAATCAAACTGGATTTCACCGTTTTCAATCGATTCTCGGAAGTGATGATTTGTATACCGATGCTTTGCCATTTCGGTCAGTTCTATATCATGAGATGCAACCACATTGATGCCATTATTTGCAGAAAGCCACTCCATCATTGCAGCAGATGCAGCAATCCGCTCTATCGTATTTGTTCCTTTCAATATCTCATCTATAAAGGAGATGCATGGCTTTTCTTCCTCAATCAACTGAATAATTCGTTTGAGCGATTTAATTTCGGCGATAAAATAACTATCCCCATCTAATACATTGTCCTGTATCGCCATAGATGTCACGATAAAGCTCGGTTTCATCATCCATTTTTCCGCCAATGCCGTATTGATAGTCTGTGCCAAAATCGCATTAATAGCGATTGCTTTAATGTACGTTGACTTTCCGGATGCGTTGGAGCCAGTAATCAACGTACATTTGCCAAGGGTCGATGTATTTGTAACTGGCTTATCAATAAGTGGGTGAGCCATATTACCGAATGAAATTTCTTCTTTACCAATAAAAATAGGCGTACAATATGTATCAAGCGATTTACGGTAAAACCCGACGGCAATCGCAGCATCGAGTTCACCAATACGCTCCCAAACTTTACGGTACTCCTCTTTATGATTGGATACCGTTTTGATGATTTTATTATAAGAAATGAAATCCAATAAGAATAAGATTCGAATGTACTCAAAAATAAAATCAAATTCTCCGCCGCCTTCTTTTCCAAAAGCAACAATTTTTGTCAACGTCAATACTTTTTTAATAGGTTGTACCTGTTGTTTGAATTCCTTTGCATATCTTGTGAATTCAGGATGTTTGACGGACGCTAGGCTTTTTGCAGCATGAATGATGGCTGCTACATACGAGACGGCAAACAGTTCATTTTCTAACATCGATTTATTTCGATAGTAAATGATTGTATTGAGTAGAAATGATCCTAAAATAAGCATAATCCCGTATTTCAGACTAGAAAACATCAGGGTGAATGACACGATTGGCAGTACACCCAATAGAATATAAATAGATGCATGTTTAATTTTATTGCCTTGGTTCTCGTGAAAAAATGATGATGAATTTGTATAATTTCTTTTTCCTAGACCTGACAATATCAGAAGAAGCTCTTCCCTTAATTCCTGATTGCTTGCCAATAAGGTATAAAGTTCCTCATTATTTTGCACCTGTACAAGGGATGGGTTGATATCTCTAAGCTGATTGAATAAGTATTCTGACCCTACAGTGGACTGTGTATAATTGAGCTTTTTGAAAACTTCATTCATCGTTAAGTCATCCCACGTCAATTGATCTACGCCATCATACCCTAATTTACTGCTTTTCTTGTTTTCCCAGTAAGATGAAACTGTTTGGAAACTCTCACTAGCCGCGTGGAAGCGCCCCGATTCCCATTCTTTCCGGAACTTTTTAAGTTTCTTGTTGTTTTTCGTTAGGAAATGATAAACGATAAAAACGACCACTAGTAGTATGATAATGATTAAAGAATTCACCACTTTAACCACCCCCTTCTTTATATGCCTTATTATGTAATACGTTTAAAAAGATTGAAAGTTTCAGTTTTTTGTTTTATTATCATTCTCGGCCTTTTATCATATTTGTGGCACTTTTCTTACTCAAACCTTCTGGAGGTAATTACATTGAAAAAAGTATGGAATCATCAAGGAATTATTGAAAAATTTGAAGCGAATCGCAACGAGGAACTAGCTGGACCGATGACTGCCTATATGAAAGGTCATTTCCCTTTCCTCGGCATCAAGAGTCCACTTCGTAAGCAATTATTAAAAGAGCAGTTTGCGGAATGCGCGTTGCCTGAACCTGGACAACTTTTTAACGAGGTATGGAAACTATATAATCTTCCAGAGCGGGAGTACCAATATGCAGCATTTGCTCTGATTGAGAAAATGAAAAAGCATCTAACAACAGAAGATTTCCCTGCTTTACTTCAATTGATCGAAACGAAGTCATGGTGGGATAGTGTCGATTCGATTGCTCCTCATTTTGTTGGTCGCATTGTAAAACTTGATCGCGATTACGGCGAAAAAATCATGCTGGGGTGGTCTCTTTCTAACAATATGTGGACAAACCGTTCTGCGATTCTTCATCAACTAAAATTCAAACAAGAGACGGATACGGATTTATTATTCGAGATTATCAAACAACATTCTAGTTCAGGTGAATTCTTCATCCAAAAAGCGATTGGTTGGGCTTTACGGGAATATGCCAAGACGAATCCGGATTGCATAAAATCATTTGTGGATAGCCATCCTTTAAAACCACTTAGTAAAAGAGAAGCTCTGAAACACTTTAAGTAATAGTAATAAGACTTTTGAATTATGTACACACAGCTAAAAAAATTCCAGCTAAAGTCAAAGTCTAAAACACAAGTGGTATCATTCACTTGTGTTTTATATTTTTAATAGTTATTCAAAACCGTTTTTTTATGTCAATGTTTCACTAAACTGCATCTTAAGTTGAATAAAAACAGGGTGCTTAACCCCTACTTGAAGTAAAGCACCCGTTAGTTTGTATTTTTTATTATTTCATCATAATACTCTTTCGGATTAGAGATATTGTTATCAATGAAAAACCTTGCATTTTGTTTGAACATATCAATGTAAGAGTCTTTATCCATACTTAATTCGCCCAACTCATCAACATCACCCTCAACTTGTACAGTTTCGGTTTTTATATCTACGATAACAGTCATATATGTTTCATCATTGTATATTACAATACAGGTTACTTGCTTTTTCACTAAATCAACTTGCGGAAATTCGTGACGTACACCTGTGGCTTTAAATATTGTATATCCAACATTAGATTCATTTGAATTATTCTCCATTTTCAACACATCCTTAATAAAACTAATTTACTCATATTCTAAATAGGAAGTTAAGTGTGTCCTTATTTTACTAACCTGCTCGTTAGGTAAAGTAAGAAATTACTCGACTCCATTACTTACTATGAAACTTCAATCTTCTTTCATCAAAAGTTTTTTCATCTTCGGTTCCAAATCCGTAACCATCAAAAATAATTGAATTTACTGGAACTAGCGGAGTTAATGCGATTTTCCAATTACCATCTTCCAATACAAGAACCACTAAGAAATAATTAACCCCATTTATGTGATACTCATTTTCGTGATAAACCTTATAATCAACCGCAACATAAAACGCCCTTTTAATACTGTACTTATCCATATAACGATTCGGTAAATAATTTTCAGCATAATCATATGGTAGCTCTTTCCACTTTATTAATCGAGCTTTTCTAATATTGAGTAAACCTAACTTTTTTTCCTGGTTTTCTTCATCATCCATAAAACTTTTCATTTCATTTGCTTCTTCCTTAACATACCACTTATCTACATTAATCCATCGATTTGCATTTATATCATTAAAATAGCCAGCGATTACTTTTATTGCAGATTTATACCTAACTTCAGTGGAGCTTTCGCGGATTGAAGGAGAAGTATTGTTGGGATTCGCAATTACTGTTCCATAATTCAACCCACAAATTAATATACTAATTAAAACCAACAGAAGAGGGCCACTTTTATTCAATATCATCACCCCAAATCATATTTGGGTTTAGTTTATGCAGTTCAGTTAAAACAATCCGTTGTAATTCAATGTTTTCTCCCCATCAACCGAACCCGTTAAAAAATCAAGTGCTTTTTGATATCCAGTACCTTGCAATGAACAATACCTTATGATATATTGTTGTCAACGAGTACTTTATATACGCCAGTACTGTTCATTAATTACTAGCGGAAGGAGTGTGTGTGAAGTGAATGTGCAATTCAAAAAAGGCGTGCTGAATTTATGCGTGCTTGTTCTTCTCGATAAGCAAGATCGCTATGGTTACGAGCTTGTGCAAAAGATTTCCGATCAAATTTCCATTTCTGAGGGATCAGTTTATCCCCTGTTGCGACGTTTAACGAAAGAAGGTTATTTCACGACCTATTTGCAGGAATCAACGGAAGGACCTCCCCGTAAGTATTATAAATTGACGGATGCGGGTCGTACCTATCTTCACGACCAATTATCGGAGTGGAAAAATTTCACGGATGGCGTCAATACATTAATCGAGGAGGGTGTACAGAATGACTGAAAACCAATTTATAGGTGAACTTGAAACTGCATTGAAACGACTGCCTACTGAGGAACGGAATGATATTATTCAAGATATCCAGGAATACTTCACTAACGGTCGTGAGGATGGAAAGTCAGAAAGTGAGATTGCTACTTCTCTAGGATCTCCTGTTAAAATTGCTGAGGAATTACTTGGATCGTATTCATTTGTGGAAAATAAAGCGGAAATCACATCGACGAATGAAGTCATTACAATCCAAGATGATCGATTTTTGAATGTTGACATCAACGTCCAGCATGGCGCACTAGTTGTCAGTCCGTCTGACAGTTCGGTGACGACCGCCGAACTAATTGGCTCCAATGAGAAATTGAAACTAACTGCGGAAGTGGTTGGCGATACATTGTTCATCCGGCTGAAAAGCCTACGCCACTGGTTACTCATGTTTAATTTCAACATGAAGGCAGTGACACTCAACGTGTTCATTCCTAAGAAGCTGTATCAAACGATTGTGATGAAGACAGATAATGGACGGATTTCTGCCGAGAAAATACTGTGCAAAAAAATCAGTGTGAATACCGATAATGGAAAGATCCAATTAAAAGAGATTGCTGCCACGTCGTTGACTGCCGAAACGGATAATGGACGAATTGAAGTTGATAAGGTGCAGGTCGATCATTTACGCACGAAAACGGATAACGGGCGAATTGAAATGCGTCATGTCGATGCGGACAGTATTGTAGCTGAGTCTGATAACGGTCGAATCGAGCTCGAACATGTTACGGGTTCCATTGTCGGCAGTACGGATAATGGACGGATTACACTTCAGACGGATAGCCTTGATCGGAATATTGATTTTCAAACGGATAACGGAAGTATTGTTATCCAATCAACTAGCAAGCCAACGAATGTTTCCATTCATACGAAAACTGGCCACGGTAAAGTCGATGTATTTGGCGAACGAAATTCACGGACGGTCATCGGCGCTGGTGAACATACGATTCGCTTGAAGTCGGATAATGGACGGATTACGGTGGGTTGATTGTGGATATGGTTGGTTGGCGAGGCAATATGCTTGGCCTTCAACGTTATATGATTGCTTGGCTGAAGGATACGCTTGGTCGGCAACTTTATATTCTTGCTTCCCATCTCAACCAGTTAATTTCAAGAAAAAAAGCTGATGATACACCGATTTTCCGGTGTATCATCAGCTTTTCAATGTTTTCACACGACTGGCGCTTCTCCGCCAAACGCTGCCCACTCTTCACGGGATGGTCCGTAGACGCCCGGTACACGCAAGCCGGCTTGCCTCATGAGTACTGTCATTTGACCGCGGTGATGCGTTTGGTGCGCTGTTAATATACTAAGGACAGTCCCAATCGCCCATTGCTCCCCGTACATCTCTTTTAATTCCGCAAACGATCCATCAGTCCACTGTTCTTTGATTGCTGCAACCATTGCTTCATTTGTTGAACTGTAAGCTCCCGCGATTTCGGCAGCCGTTGTTGGTACAGCTGCATCGTGAGGATTCGCTTCGAAATCAAGACCTGTCCGTGACATCATCTCACCAAGTGTTGTGACGACATGCCAAGCAATTCCGCCAAGGGTACGGTCATCGGGTGATACTTCTTGCTCAAGAGACTTATCAGTTAATTCATCTAGTATTTTTTGTGTCGATTCACTTTCATGGCCCCAGTTAATAAGAAACTCTTCGATTGTTTTAAACAACTAAAATCCCTCCAAGTTTTGCTTTACTCTATAATCCTTTTCGCCATTTGTCGTAATTTCTCCTGCAATATCATAAAAATAGAGGACGAGGAGGCATCCTCTATTGGTTGATTGTGGAACTCTTCATTTTATCATCTTCCACAACTTCACTCATTATTCCCTATCATGGTTATAATGAAACAACATTGTCATGGTATAATTTCCAAAATTAGAATGGAGGAATCTTGTGGCTCGTAAAAGAATGCTGTTTTCATTCCTACTACTATTTTCTATCCTACTGACAGCTTGCTCAGCGAAGACATCCGGTGTGGATAGTCCAGAATTTGATCAAGCACAATCTGAATTTATCGAGGAATTAAACATTGAAAATATTTACGCTTCATTGAACGAATTAACGAAAAATCCTCGAGTAGCTGGCACAAGTTCGGAAATGCGGGCGGCGGCTTTTTTGACTGTACAATTGAAGGCGGAAGGATATGAAGTTGCCGTTCAGCCATTCGATTTCGAAAGGTACGTCATACCGGAGTCGCACGGCCTAATTGTCGAAGGCTTTGCAGGCCCACTCTCCCCTGCCCCATTTCAATATTCGGTTGACGGTAATGTCGACGGCCAATTGGTCGATGCAGGATATGGCTTGAAAAAAGATTACAAAAAAATTGATGTAAAAGGAAAAATCGCGCTTGTCGCTGTTGATAAAACCGCTTTTTCTGAACTGGTCTTATTGGCATCAGAGGTTGGTGCAAAGGCTATTCTTCTTTATTTCCCCGATGAATTAGAAATTGATAAATGGACGCTTGGTAAAGAGCATTTTAAAGAATTCATTCCCGCGCTGGCTCTTACTTATGATGATGGAGCAAAGCTTATTGAATTAGTCAAAAACGGTAGTCCTGTCAATGCGGCTGTTAAAATTAAAGGGGCCCGTATTGACAAGGTTGCATCACAAAACTTGATTGCCACTAAGCATCCCACTTCAGAATTGAATGATGACATCATACTAATTGGTGCCCATTACGATTCCGTCGATGAAGCACCCGGTGCGAGTGACAATGCAAGTGGTACTGCAGTTGTCCTTGAACTGGCTAGAATGTTCAAATCGGTTCCAACAAGTAAAGAAATCCGATTCCTATTTTTTGGTGCTGAAGAAGAAGGATTACACGGGTCAGAAAAGTATGTAAGTGCACTGACGAAAGATGAAATTAAGCGCTCTGCCGCCATGTTCAACTTGGATATGGTTGGCAGTGCAGACGCGGGAGATTTAGCCATTCAAACGATAGATGGAGCGGACAATACCGTTACAAAAGCTGCAAGTAAAGCGAACGAGGCACTGAATGGTGATCCAATCGAGACTGACTTTGGAGACAGAAGCGATCACACACCTTTTCATAATGCAGGAATCGACGCAGCTTTGTTCATTTATGATCCAGTGGAAGAGTGGTATCATACGCCAGAGGACACTATTGAAAAGTTAAGTAAGGACCGTCTTGTTAACGTCGCCAAAATTGTTGGTACATCGGTTTTTGAACTGACTTTTTCAGGAATAATTGAAGAGTAATATAATAAGAGTTCTTTATTCACCCAATTTGGCATACTAAAGATAAAGGGAGGCTGCTTTATGACGACCATTCTAATCGACGCGGATGCGTGTCCGGTTGTGAAAGAAACGATCCGAATAGCGGGGACCTTCGGATTTCGCTGCATCCTTATCTGCGATACAACCCACGAAATGCATCGGGAAGGTGCAGAGACAATTATCGTCTCGAAGGGGGCGGATGCAGTTGATTTTGTGCTTGTAAATCGTGTAAAGAAAAATGATATTGTCGTTACACAAGATTATGGTTTGGCAGCGATGGTGCTAGCAAAAAAAGGCCATCCAATCGATCAAAACGGGCGACTCTATACGGAGGACAACATCGACCAGCTGTTATATGCCCGCCACACAGCTCAAAAAGTCCGAATGGCTGGCGGACGATTACGCGGTCCAAAAAAGCGCTCCAAAGAAAGTGATTTGAAGTTTGAGGAGAGTTTGAAGAAGTTGTGTACGGAACTTGCGGAAATATAAAGCAAAAGCCTGTCGGCATATCGACAGGCTTTTTTCACCGGTTAGTAATTTTCTGTACAAGCTATGCGTATGTTGGGTATATACAAACTTTCAGGATAGCATTTCCTTAGCAATCAATTCATAGGATTTCAACCTATCTTTAAAATCTGGTAAATCTGTAATGAATACTATTAATGAAGCCGGAGGTAGCCTATGCCGAAAATTCTATCTGTCAGTACTTTTAAACCGCCTCATGAAGTTAAACAGCAACAAGCAGTTGAGTTAACTCGTTCACTTTTCAGTGAGAAATACAATGATATTGAACGGCTTTTGAAAGTCTTTCAAAATGGCGATATCGAGACGAGAAATGTCTGCATGCCCCTGGAATGGTATGGAAAAGAGCATGACTTTGAAGAGCGCAATAATTTATACATTCAACATACTATCGACTTCGGTGTACAAGCCGTGCTGTCGTGCCTCCAAGGGGAGGGCATGCTTGATGAACCGATTGAACCGTCTATGATTGACGCCATTTACTTCATCTCCAGTAGTGGGATTTCAACGCCAAGCATTGAAGCACGCATTATGAACCGGATTCCTTTTCGGGATAGTACGAAACGCGTTCCAATCTGGGGGCTTGGTTGTGCTGGTGGCGCTACGGGAATAAGCAGGGCCTACGAGTATTGCCTTGCGTTTCCCGAAGCGAATGTCCTTGTTCTCTCCGCTGAATTATGCAGTTTAACATTTCAGAAAGACGATTATTCAAAAAGTAATCTAGTGGGGGTCTCACTGTTTTCAGATGGAATTGCATGCGCATTGGTTTCTGGCGACAAATCTTCGGTGAAAGTGAAAAAAGCGATGCCTAGGGTTATTGCTACCACTTCGAAACTGATGCCCGATTCCGAGAATGTTATGGGCTGGGACGTAAAAAACGCTGGACTGTATGTTGTTTTCTCAAAAAGTATTCCCGCTGTCATTACAAATTGGCTTGGGCCTTTCGTTCATGAATTCCTCAGTGAGCATGGGCTAACAAAAGATGATATTACACACTTCGTTGCGCATCCTGGTGGTAAAAAGATTCTTGAAGCATATGAAACAGCATTAGGATTTGATCAAAACAAAACGGACATTTCACGGGATGTACTGCGTCACAATGGCAATATGTCATCCCCTACAATTCTTTACGTGTTAGAGAAGTTCATGAAAAGTGAGCCTGCTGCCGGTGAGTATGGATTAATGGCTGCACTGGGCCCTGGATTTTGCGGCGAATTGCTGTTATTGAAATGGGAATGAGGTGTTTTACAAATGATATTTTTCATTGTCATTTCAATCGTGATCATACAGCGTCTTATAGAACTTATTATCGCGAAACGCAATGAGAAATGGATGCGTAGCCAAGGAGCATTCGAAGCGGGTGCTGCCCACTACCCCGTTATGGTTGCCATGCATATCGCATTTTTCATTTCACTCCTTGCGGAAGTCATTCTGCTCGATAAGTCACTGTCGTCAGTATGGATTTTATTTTTCGCCATTTTTCTAGTGGCGCAAGTGGCACGGATCTGGTGTCTTTCTTCGCTTGGGAAGTTCTGGAACACGAAAATCATCATCTTACCTGGCGCTGACGTTGTGCAGAAAGGCCCGTATAAGTGGGTGCGCCATCCCAATTATGTAATTGTGACGACTGAGCTCTTGGTGCTTCCCCTCATCTTCAGCGCTTATTTAACAGCAATTATTTTTACATTACTGAATGTGTGGATGTTATCCGTCAGGATTCCTGCAGAAGAGAAAGCATTGAAGGATGCGACGAATTATAAAGAGAAGTTTTCGCTGGACTAATGACAATCGGCACTTACACATAAAACCTGCTTTTCTAAACGACAAAAAACGCTGAGCTCAACTAGTCAGCGTTTTCCTATTCATTGCTATCCAATAAATTCCGATGCTATCAATAACTTTAAGGGATTACCATCTTCTACGCATGGATTTCATAGCAAAACTAACAACAATCACTATGATAAGTGCTCCGATAATCGCAGGTACAATGTAAAACTCAGCTAATTTCGGACCCCAGTTCCCTAGCAACCTACTTCCAATCCATGCACCAATGATACCAGCAATCACATTTCCTATGATTCCGCCCGGCATATCTTTACCTGCAACTAATCCCGCAAACCACCCGATGATTCCACCAATAATTAAATATAATAACAAACCCATACATTACATCCCCTTTTAAGTTTTTTGTCTCCTAAATAAGTTCGGATTTCGGGTTCTCTATAAATTAATACGGTTTGAATTCCTTGAATATACCTCCTTCCACCGCCCCCTTCCTTTACACTTGAATTGTATAAGCCGAAGATGATTTAAGTAATCTTTCTACTCCGCCAGGATGATAAGGCATTAACCCATTCGCTGTCGGCAAATCTACCCATTTTATTTCTAAAATTTCTTCTTCGTCTTGAATGGAGCATTCTCCGGATACGATTATTGCTTTAAATGTTAGAAATAAAGCGTGATGCCCTTTTGCATTAAAAAATGCTTCATTTACCGCCACAATACGTTCAACTTCAATCGTCAAACCTGTTTCTTCCTGAGCTTCACGAATAATTGCTAGTTCCAACGTTTCCCCTTCTTCAACGTCACCGCCAGGAAAAGACCATCCGCTACCTTTGTTATTAACCATCAGTACTTTTTGCTCGTCTTCTTTATAAATAAGTGCATAGACAACATTTACTTTTTTCATTTCTGCCATCCCCCAAAATGTCGATTAACTACAACAGAATTCCGTAGACTACCCTTCATACATTCCTACATAGGGTATCTCCTTACCGTCTACTACTACAATATATGCGAGCGTATCCGTTTTATATATCTTTGTTCCAACAGGTAATTTGTTAGATGTACCACTTTTAAACTTCCAAGCTTTGCTCGTTTGTTTTGTTATTTCTCCCACTTGCTCCCCCACTATATAAGGTAATTCTTTTAGCCATTCTAGATCTTGGGCGTTCGAGTAGACGATACTATCTAAAACAAAGATATCCGCATCACTACTTCCAAGAAAATCTTTCGGCGTAAGATTTCCTTTATAAGCTTCTTGACAGCCTGATACTACCAATAGAAGTAAAGTTATAAAGAATACGAATCGACCGATTTTCATGGATATACCTGCACCCCTTATTCAAAAGTCTTTTACACATATTAATTAGTGTTTCTTTAACACACTATTAAATTATTAACCTATGAGTCACTTGTCCAAGAAACATTAGGAATCCAATTAAAGACAAGATAAATCCAATGTAAAAAGGCCAGGGATTGTCTTCTTTCTCCTTATCAAAAGTCTTATAAGTCAACATGCATAAAGCGATTGTAATGACAGGTAGAAAACCGTAAACTGGCCCAAATGTAAATGAAACTCCGCCCATAAACATAGCGACTAGTCCGAAGCGGTTTTGTTTTGGAATTCTATCTAAATACGCTTTATCAGCCTCTGTAATACCTTCATCATCTTGTGAAAACCTCTTTATAAACTCCATATATTTTTTATAAAGCCTCATATCTATATACCCTAAAATACATAACAACCTCCTATATTCGTCACAATATGGAACAACCCTACTACTTATACGTTGGTAAAGGTCAAATGGTTCCACAATCTACAAGTAATAGGATTTTTTACTGGTTTCACAACAGAATCCCTTCGATAGTAATTTCAAAATGAGAAGGAGCACTCCCTAACAGGCGTGCTCCTTCTCATTTTACATTTTTATCTTTTCAACAGTCAGACGCGTCAAAGTTTTTCCAGTAAACCCGAACAATACCGTTAAAATTGGTGACAACAGACAAAAGAATGCGAATGGCAAGTAATCGAGAGTTGCGACACCTAGCATACCCGAAATAAATATACCGCAAACGCTCCATGGTACCAATGGATTTACGACCGTTCCCGCATCCTCCATCACCCGACTTAAGTTCTTGCCCGCAAGACCTACCTTTTCATATTGTGATTGAAAAGCTTGCCCTGTCAATAAAATCGATAAATATTGTTCGCCAATCAGCACATTAATCCCAATCGCAGTTAACGCGGATGCAAAAATAACCGAGGATACTTTCTTCAACACACTTTCAATTTTCCCGAGTAAACATTGGACAATTCCAAGTGTAAATAATAACCCACCCATACTAAGTGCCAACAATACCAATCCAATTGTAAACATCATGCTTTGCATTCCGCCACGCGTTAGCAGCGCATCAATATCCGCAATCCCTGTCGTTGAAACAAAGCCGTTAAACAAAATCTCAAACACTTCTACAGCGCTGAAACTCTGATGGAAATAGGAAACTGCAATTGCACTTGCAGAGCTTATCGCCAATGCCATAAGCGCTGGCACTTTCATTATCGTCAAGGCAAACAGGACAACTAGCGGAATGACTGTATACCAGTGGATCATCCCTGTATCCAACAATCCTTCTTGGAAATAGGCAATTTTATCAACATCAGTAAGCGTACCACTTGGTGACAGTAAGCCGAAGATAATCAGTGATAACACAAATGCGGGGATAGTCGTCCAAGCCATATTTCGAATATGTTCAAACAAATCAACACCGACGATGGAAGAAGCCAAATTTGTCGTATCTGACAAGGGAGACATCTTATCTCCAAAAAACGCTCCAGAAACTATTGCTCCAGCCGCTATAGGCAGTGATAAATCGAGCATAGTCGCCATCCCTATAAATGCGACACCCACCGTTGCAACCGTAGTTAACGAACTACCAATTGAAATTCCAACAATTGCCGTAACTACAAAAACAATCGCAAAGAAAAAGGACGGTGTAATCAAATTAAACCCAGCATAGATCAACGTAGGAATCGTCCCACTCATGATCCAACTACTCACTAAAATACCGATGAAGAAAAACAGGAAAACGGCACTCATACCTGCTCCTGCTCCATCTACCAAGCCACCTTCTAGCTTGCGATACGGAACTTTTTTGATAAGACCATAACAAATTAATAACAAGATAGAGAACAAAATAGGCAAATGCGGCACCGATCCAAATTGAAGAATACTAACGTTTATTATGGTTACTATTGCCACTACTAGCGCGGACGCCTCTATAAATGTAGGCGATACGACTTCCTTTATTCGAAACATGATGACTTCCTCCTCGATGGTTATAGAATGCTGAATGCGCCTACTTAGTCGAGACAAGCGCTGGTCGACTAAGTTCCACACGTCCTGTGGCAACGTCGCACTAGAACGTCCTGTACGTAGAAGGCTTGCGCCTGAAGCTAGGCCTAGAAAAAATGGGTACAAAAAAAGCCCCTTCAATCCCTTGGAAAGGGACGAAGAAGCTCTCCGCGTTACCACCCTAATTGATGGACCAGTTCTGGCCTGGCCATCCACTTCATTAGTAGTTGAGAAAATCGGACGGCGTACTTCATACATATTGTTGCCTGAATTCTCACCTACCATTCAGTCTCTTGCTGCTGCTCACAATATGATTACTGGACCATCTCTCAAATATATTTAATTATAATGATTATCTTTTTCGCAAAAGTTATTGATTTGAATCTTATCACGTTCAGCGGGCATGTCAAGCAGTTTCAGAAACACAGAAAACTAAGTATTTTCCATTTCTTCTTCCAGGCGTCAGCGCTCGCACGCAAAACCGTCTTTATTGCCATCCATTTTTTCAGAGTAAGCAGGATGCCCTTTTTTCACGCCGTTTGGATACTTCTGACGCAGTTCCGTACAGTTTTTAAACGCTTCCTTAGCGCCAGATACAGGTTGGGTTTCAGCTTTCTTTTCTACATACGTTTTACTGTCAAATCCGCGATCAGTCGCATAATCTTCTAGCGTCCAGATACCGATTCCCGCTTTTTTGGCCTTCTCTTCTGCTTTCTTATAAGCGTCTAGATGACGTGTATTTGGCGGATAGACGTACGCGACGCGTGCAAGCCCTTCTTCCAGCAGTTTTTCCTGAACGCTAACGCCATCAATATAAATATAGGCAAGCAGTCTGTCGTATTTATCTTTTTTTCCACCAACATCGAATTCGATTTCAAGTTTCCCGTTGTTCATCAGCTCAAGATTTCGCTCTTTTGCTTTCTCGCCGAAAGGCTGCTTTCCGAGCCTTGGATGATTCGTTTCTGGGGTATCAATTAGTAAATAACGGACATTCTGTTCTTTACCCTCATACTTAATTTTAATCGTATCGCCGTCGATTGTCTTTACAAGTTCGACCGGGATTAAATCGGAACGACTTGGCTCTGGTTCTTGTTCTGGGAAAAACAAATTGTATACAATTACAGCAAGCAAGACGAGACCGATACTCACTTTGCCAGCCGGTGTTTTCCACATTTCATTCTTTTTTTCTTCGTCATCATTTTCATTCCTTTTTTGCTCAACGTTTAGATTGACGCTATATAATAACCGATTGCTGCGAGAATAATCCCACCACCATATGTTAGCAGGAAATACAGTAAAGCATGCTTTTTTTCATCATTTCTCCAAAGTTCAATCAATTCTTTATTCATCGTAGAAAATGTCGTCAAGGCTCCTGCAAGACCTGAAGCTACTAATAAAGTCCACATCCGTGGTATTTCCATTCCAAAAATGCAGCCAATCAATAATGTACCAGCTAGATTGACAACCAATGTACCTCGGGGAATTTCACCTGGACGATTCATGAAGGTTGAGATTAAATACCGAATGATAGCCCCGAAAAAACCACCGATGCCAATCATCAAAATGTCTATACTCGTCATATGCGCGCACTCTTCCTTCCTAGACGGAAGCCAAGTCCCCCGGCAGAAAGTCCACCTAAGATACTGCATAGGCCATATAATCCTGCGAGGATGAACTGGTTATTTTCTACAAGTAAAACAGTTTCCACACTCAACGCGGAAAACGTTGTGAATGAACCAAGAAAACCCGTTGTCACTATATCTTGCACATCTTTATGTGCGGATAATGTGCGAAAAGCGCCCGCAATGATGAAACATAATAAGAACGTTCCAATTACATTCACGGCCAGCGTCGATATGGGAAATCCCGATACATTCGGAACTGCCTGTCCAATCAGCACCCGCATGGTAGCTCCTGCCGCTCCGGCCAAACCCATCCATAAAACCTTTTTCATAGGGGAACCTTTTCAAGGAGCCTAAGCGAAAGCACCGTTTCAAGATCAAGCCGCTTCTCTACTTTACCGAATTGAATATGGACTTCGTCACCATCACGTCGGGTGATTTCACCATTTCCGAATACACGGTGTTTGACTGCTGTGCCAACCGTGAGCTCGTCACTGTCTTGTATACCATCGGGATTGAGTGCAATCGTGGCTTTCGTAATCTTCACGGGTTTCTGCTCTTTTTTCGCTTCACCCGGTTTCAAAAGGAGGCCCCGTACTTCATTCAGAAACCTTGAATCTTCTTTCGGTTTCCCTTCGTCTTGGCCGTATGACAACAATTCAAGCCGTTTTTTCGCACGTGTCATACCGACGTAGAAAAGCCTTCGTGCTTCCTCCAACATAGCTACGTCACTTTCATCTTCCTCAGATGGAATGACCCCTTTTAGCAAGTCAATCATGAACACACGCCGAAACTCCAGCCCTTTTGCACTGTGGAACGTTGATAATGTCACCGCATTTTCGGGTGCATTGAATTTTGCGTTTTGTACAGCCTGTTCAAGCTCTTTCAAACGAGTTGCAAACTCTACCATCGTTCGCAGTTGTGAGGCAATCCCTTCAAGCGTATCTAAAATGCTAAGGAGACTCTCAAAACGGAATCCAAACTTTTCTGCCCTACTTTTAAGTGCCGCCTCATAACCAAAATCATTCCGGATCAGCTGAATCACTCGTTCCGGGCGCATGCCAGGAATCACAGCGTACCCTTTTTTATAGTCAGCTAACTTTTTCACTTGACTGTCTTTCATTTCAACCGTTTGAATAAATGCATCGAATACATTCCCAGTTGTTGCGGTATTTTCAAACTGGGTGAGCATGTTTCGTGAAATAAAGGCATTCATTTTCATGATGATTTTCGCAAATATATCTTTCCGTTCCATATTAAAACTAAGACGCATAAAGTTCAAAATATCCTCGACAATCCAATGCGTGAAAAACTTGTCGTCTGCATCCTTCATATAGAATGGAATCCCTCGTCTGTGCAGTTCGCTTACAAACATCGTTGACGATGAATTATTCCTAAACAAAATAGCAATCTCATTCAAATTCTTCTCGTTCAACAGTTCATATGTTACGTATTCCAATTGCTGTTTCGGACTATTAAGCTGTTTAATATAAATCGGCTCGACTTTGCCGTTTTCTGTATGCATGTCTTTTGGATAGCGCTTTTTGTTCCGTTTGATAAATTTCGAAGCCATCTCCACGATTTCTTTTGACGAACGGTAATTGCGTTCCATCATCAGTACTTGAGCATCCGGGTAAACCCTCTTAAAATCCAGAAGATAATCCGGCTCTGCGCCGCGCCACGTATAGATCGACTGGTCATCATCCGCAACAACGCAGAGATTGCCGTGATGCGCTACAAGATGCTCAACAATTTTATGTTGAACAAGAGACGTGTCTTGGCTTTCGTCGGTCAGGAGATAGTCGTAGAGGTTTCGAAAGTGCTCACTTAGCTGTTCGTCTTCTCGAAGTGCCTGTTCCGCAATCGTCAACATATCGTCGAAATCGAGTAGCAAATGACCACTTGTGCGTGTCTTATACTGTTCATATTTCCTGGCGATGCGCCCTGCCTTGTCAACAGGTCCATCTAGCTCCTCCCATTTTCCAAGTGGTATCATACGGTTTTTAATCCCACTGATGAATGTCGAAAGAGATGAAAGTTCATCATCGGTGCAATCTTCTTTCAATACCTCTTTATAAATTCCTTTCAACAAGAAAGTCTTGTTGACTGACTGACGCCCCGTTCCACTGCCTTCAATCAGCTCATATGTTGTGCCAGTCTTCTCTAAGTAGCGTCGCGCAATCATAAACGCCAAACTATGGATTGTGGAAAAGTCAACACGAGCGCTATGCGGGAAAAACCTTGTAAAACGCTCCGTCATATCTCGTGCAGATGCTCGGCTAAATGTAATTGCTTTAATACGCTTCGGATTGACGTTCTTTTCTTCAATCAAATAGCCAATTCGCATAATCATCGTTGTCGTTTTCCCAGATCCTGGGCAGGCCAAAAGAAGAAGCGGTCCCTCCGTTTGAAGGACTGCTTTCTTTTGTACTTCATTCAAATCTATATTCAGTTCGCTCTTTTTCCGTTCAAAAAAATCATTCATTTTACCGTAACTCCTTTTACTTACACTGTACTAAACTTACCATACGAACGCCTATTTGTAGAGGAATCAAACATCGTTCACACAAAAAAGCCTCCGCACAATAGTCTGTGCGGAGTACTCGTGATTTTCTTAATCATTTAGATTACACTCGGTGTGCAAAATAGAAAACATCAACGCATCGTGGGAATGTCCATTTTGGAATAAATAACTTCTCAACTTGCCTTCTTCCACGAATCCATTTTTCTTTAACAGTCCGATAGAGGCACGATTTGCAGGAAATGTGACTGCCCCCATACGGTGCAATCCAAGTTCATCAAATGAATAATCCAAGACTTTTTGCAATGCCTCAGACGTAATGCCACTTCTCCAAAAATCCGGATGTATTTCAAATCCGACTTCGGCTTTTTTCATACCGAGCGCCAAGTTATTCAGTCCAATTGTTCCCACAAAATGGTTTCCGTCATTTAGCGTAATCGCCCAGCGGATTCCTTTTTTGATTTCATAAGTACTTTTGAAATGCTCAATAATTTTTTCCGCCTGAGCCAACTCATGCATCGGATCCATCCCATAATACTTAACTACTTCAGGGTTTGAAAAAATGGTAAATAGTGCAGACGAATGGTCTTGTTCCACTTCGGTTAATCGAAGCCGTGGCGTAGTTAAATTTGGAAATGTCATACTAGTCCCTCTTTCACTTCATTCTCAATTATATCTGCCAAGGCTAACGGATTGCATTGTTCTATATACTTTTCTTCCGCGGGAAAATACCGTTGTTCATACTTTAAAGCGATTTCTACCTTATCCCCCATATAGATGTCCCTATCTGAGATACGCTGTAACCTCGTCTCTTTATCCAACTCTAGGTAGATGACTGTTTCAAAATACGGTCTCAGTTCAGGGCGTTGTAGAAAAACTCCTTCAACAATTACTGAAGTTCCAACCGGAATTTCAATTTTCTGCAGCATATACCTGTCAGTTTCTCTGCTATACACTTCTATTGTTTCATTCACAGCCAAACCACTTTTCAATGGTAACAGTAATTTTTGTATTAAATAATCATACCGCCATTGTAAATGATAATAGCAATACCATTCTTCATAATTATCGTTATAACGAACTTCTTTTTTGTGTACAAAATCATCAAGGTGCAAGATCACTGAGCCCTTTAACTGTTGCTGCAATTTATTGGCATACATCGTTTTTCCCGATCCGCCAAGACCATCAATTCCAATGAGAGTAGAACACTTAGCGTGATTTTTCATTTTGGTATTCCCATTTCACGAAATGGATAGAACCTGAATTTCACTGAACCAATGACTGATTTTTCGTCGATGAAACCGATGATCCTACTATCTGTACTATTTCTTCGGTTATCACCGAGCACGTATAAATAGCCTTCAGGTACTTCCACTTTAAAGTCTTGTGTTAACTTTTGGCCTTCGAAAATGTCTGCTTTATTCTCTTGCACATAGTCCTCTTCATATTCCACGCCATTTATATAAAGCTTGTCGTTGTTCATGACGACGACATCCCCTGGAAGACCAATTACCCGCTTAATGAAATTATCCTCTGAATCCGGAGCATGGAAAACAACCATATCAAAATGGTCAATTTTATACACTTTTGAGATGACGATTTTGTTATCATTTTCAAAAGTCGGTTGCATCGATTGACCAGATACAACGACTGGTGTAAATAAGAATTGACGTATGACAATTGCAATGACGAATGCAATTGCTACTGATTGTATCCACGAAATGAGCTCACTTTTCCCGCCTTCCTTCATACGATACCCCCATTCACTGTATAATTCATCGTATTTCCCATATAACGTTACTATGCACTATATTCTATTCATTCTTCTGAAGTCCTGCCCAATTTAAAAGATTCTTTCTTAAATACTACCTGAGATCTAGGTCTATTCCCTGTAAAAAAATACCACCCTCCGTTTGAAATGGAAGGCGGTTCTTGTTAAACTTTGAAATGGTTCATTGCGGTGTGCAGATTGTCACTTAACCTAGCCAATTTGTCTGCTGCTCGTGCTACTTCCCCAATTGCACGAAGCTGCTCGTCTGTCGATGCACTGATTTCTTCACTAGCTGCCGCTGTTTCCTGTGCTGTCGCCGCCATTGTTTCAATTGTCTGCATGACCATTTCTTTATGTTCGACAACTTTATTTACTTCGTCATAGACACTACTGATTGATTGTTCCAGCTTATTCATGAGTCCCGAAATATCTCCGAACGTAATTTGTGTAGCTTGTACTACTTTACCTTGTTGCTCGAACGTTTCTCCGGTTTCTCTCATTTGCATGGAAACTTGACGAGAGCCATTTTGAAGCTCTTGAACGGTTGCTTTTACTTTCTCAGTAGCTTGTGCCGATTGTTCAGCAAGTTTCCTCACTTCGTCAGCAACAACAGCAAAGCCTTTACCATGTTCGCCAGCACGTGCAGCCTCAATGCTCGCATTGAGCGCCAACAAGTTCGTCTGCGTGGAAATTTGAGTTATCGTTTCCATGACAATTCCGATTGCTCCAACTTTCGCTTCCAAATCTCCAACGACATCCGCCATCGATTGCAGGTTTGTCTTCCAGCCATCGAACGACGATTGAAGCTGATTGACTTGGCTGAGCCCACTTTTATTGACCTCTTCAGCTTCTATCGCAATGCCTGTCATAATACTCGCTTTTTCTTGAATCCCTGTGAGTAGTTCACTTAAATAATCAACTGTTTGCGTCACATCTTCTGTATCATGTGCGGATTTCGTTGCACCCGATGCGATGTCATCGATGGCCCCCGCCATCTGCTCACTAACGGCATTCGTCTCCTCCGCGGATGCACTCAAGCTTTCTGCCGCAAGACGAACTTCATCGATAGAACCGTTAACCAGTGTGATAACGTCACGAACTTTTGAAGTCATAGCATTAAAATTGTTGGCAAGTTGACCAAATTCGTCCTTCGATTTTACATCCGCATATGCATTAAGATTTCCTTCTGCCACCTTATCCATCGCTACACGAATCTCACTCAAAGGACTAACGATTCTTGCAATCAAGAACCACAGAATAACTATCATAACTATTCCTGCCAGTATGAAAGTGATGATGATTAAGTTCCTAGTTTGACTAACAGAACCATCAATTGCATCTTGATTGAAAGCGGCACCAACTGTCCAACCGAAATGCGGGATTTCTGTGAAGACACCGACCATTTTATTCTTATCTTCATTGTATTCTCCGATTCCTTTGGTTTTTTCATCATTAAATAATGCCGTTAAATACGATAAATCAGGCAATTCCTCTTTGTCTGTTAGTAAATGAGGATGAACGATTGCCCCATCATTACTGTCAAATAAGAATGGGTAGCCTCCAAATCCAAATTCACTTTTAGATACACTGTCCGTAATATTCCCCAAACTAATGTCCACCCCAATAACACCAACAAGTGAATTATTTCGTTTCATCGCTTTAGATGCCGTAATAACATAGCCACCTGACGCGGCATCGACATATGGATCCGACCATACCACTTTGTCCGGTTGGTCACTTGCTGCTGTGTACCATACGCGGCTAGTCGGGTCAAATCCATCAATAACCAGATGCGGAACAAATTTGGTGTATTTGTTTTCGAATCCAAAATACATTAAATCAGTATCCGTCAATTGCCCCATATAATCAGTAAACGCTTTTTCGATGCCCCGGCCTAATTCACCATCATTTCCGTTGCTATACTGCGTCTCTATAAAAGATGTGACTGCCGGATTCTCGGTAAGCAAATATAACGTTTTTTCATATTGCAACATATTGTTTTCAATTGATCGACTCATTTCCTGTACAGCAACTTCACTTTGATTTATGAGTACATTTTCTGTTTGCTTTTGCATTTGAAGATTAACAAACAAATTCACTACTGTAAGGATAATGATAAATAATGCTATTACACTCACAATGATTTTTGCTTTAATCGTTTTCATTTCACTTACCTCCTTCTACTCATTTCGACTTACTTCGCCAATAAACTCTAATTTCACTGGCCTATGTTTTTGATTATAGTCTAATAGTCACTAGAATGAAAGAATATTTTAAATCATCCAACACACTTCGTCTCCTTAAACATATGCAAAACAAAAAAACGCCATTCTCTGGCGTTTTTTACTGTTTACTAAATACTTTGTAAATGTTTTGTACAATTAAACAGCTCACATTGGTTTCTATCTTCTTGCAAGCTAATAATCGTGATTGATGTGTTTGCCAAGTCAACCGTTAAATCCTTGTAAGGAACAAGCTCTTTTATCAATCTACCAATAAAACCACCATGGCTGACCACCAAAATTCGTTTATCAGGATATAATTCTTTTATTTCCTCTATGAAATCAATTCCACGCAAACTAATTTCTGCCGGCGGTTCAAAACCGAGCTCAAGCTTTCTCCAGGAATGTCCCCATTTTTTTACGCGCTCAGTTTCTGTCAATCCTTCAACCAAGCCGCCACCTGATTCCCGCAGGCGATTGTCCGATACGAGACGGATATCAGGCATACTGTCCGCGATGATTTCAGCTGTTTTTGCTGCACGAATTAAAGGACTTGTGTAAATAACATCCCAGTGTTCGCCGGAAAGCCTTTGGGCTACACGGTGTGCCATCTCAATTCCTTCTTCATCTAATGGAATATCTGTACTTCCTTGCGCTCTTCCTTCTTTATTCCACGCGGTAACGCCGTGTCGAACAAATCCAATTGTCGTAATCGAAAACACCTCTCACTTTACGTTTATTAATTAACCACTTTCAAGCATTTCTCATACGACATATCCGAGCGATCTTAGTACATTATTCATAAATGATTCCGTATACAAGTAAACTTCCTCACGCTCAGGTTCCTGATAAATGTCATGATACAGCCGTTTCCATTGCTTATATTGAAACTCAGAAAGTTCCTGCCGGATAAACCATTTCTTAGCAAGCACTATATCTGTGATTTTATCATCTTCTGCAACATGCATGAGCACCGGTATGTCATGAATACTTCTTTCATGCTGTGCAACCAATTTCATGAATGATTGTAACTCTTTATACCAGGATACGGTGCATTCATCTTTATATAAGTCGTCTTGCTTAGCTTCTTCATATAAATCACTATTGCGTGTTAACATCTCTATGCCAATTTCATGATTCAATTTCATGGATGATGAGAATTTTGACAATACGTTCGAAAATTTAGGCGGCTGATGGCGCAGTGCTAACCATGGGGAGCTAAAAACAGCCCCTGCACATTCAATTTTCTTTCGCTGTAACAGACGCATCACGAAGGTGGCACCTATTCCATGTCCAATGATGAACAAAGGTAAATTGTCATCGAGACCAACCGCTATTAATTTTTCCACAAATTTAGCGTATGCATCAAATTGCGCATCGTGGATTTTCCCGACGCCTTCCGCCCCATGTCCGGGTAAATCACCTGTCACGACGTGAAAACCGCTGTTTCGGAGTTTCTGGATTAGCCATGCATTTCTACTATGATGTTCGTACACATTATGGACGATGGCCACGACAGCTTTTGGTGGCCCTTCTGCTTCCCATTTCCACATGGTCATCTTCCCCTTATCTACCTGGATCTTTTATCTATCTATTCCCCTATTTAACTATATTAAAAACCTAATCTTTGTTAGGATAATTATACACTACCTAAAGAAAAGAGGAGAGCATCATGATTTATCCCTATAAAGGAAAAACACCTATAATTGATCCGTCCGTTTTCATTGGAGATTTCACGACGATTTCAGGTGATGTGACAATTGGTCCTGAATCGACAATTTGGTTCAATACGGTAATCCGGGGTGACGTATCTCCAACAATTATTGGACGTAAAGTAAACATTCAAGACTTATGCTGCCTTCACCAGAGCCCACAGTTCCCGCTTATCCTTGAAGATGAGGTGACAATCGGACACCAAGTAACATTACATAGTTGTACGGTGAAAAAAGGGGCGCTTATCGGCATGGGCTCTATTATTTTGGACGGTGCTGAAATTGGCGAAGGGGCGTTCATTGGCGCAGGCAGTCTCGTGCCGCCTGGTAAGAAGATTCCGCCGAATATGCTAGCACTCGGGTCGCCAGCCAAAGTTGTGCGTGAGCTAAATGACGAAGATCGTGCGGATATGGACCGGATTGTTCAGGAGTACGCCGAAAAAGGGCAGTATTATAAGAGTTTGCAACACTAATGAAAGAGCTGCCCTTGAAGGCAGCTCTTATTTTTTTACGTATAAAAAGATCACTAAGCCAATTAGCACAAAAAACAAAACAACCCCAACTAGCAGCAACAAACCTATTAAGCTTAAGGCCCCCATACTTTCTCCTCCTCAATCGTGTTTACTTTATAACAATTGTAACAGTTGATTATTGCTCGTGTAATGAGAGTGTGTACACTACGCTAAACCAAACATCCTCGAACAGAAAAAACGCCGGAAGACAGAGAGACCCTGGCATCCGGCGTTTATACTAAATTATTTCCCTGCTAACTCTTTCAATGCACCAGCTTTATCCGTTTGTTCCCACGGCAGATCAATGTCTGTACGGCCGAAGTGACCGTATGCAGCTGTTTGTTTGTAAATCGGGCGGCGTAGATCGAGCATTTTGATGATACCTGCTGGACGAAGGTCAAACAGTCCACGTGTAAGCTCAACAAGTTTACTTTCCTCTATAGTGCCTGTCCCAAATGTATCGATAGAAATCGATACGGGTTGTGCAACACCGATTGCATAAGCAAGTTGCACTTCACAACGATCTGCAAGTCCTGCAGCAACGATGTTCTTCGCAACATAACGAGCGGCATATGAAGCTGAACGGTCCACTTTCGTCGCATCTTTCCCTGAAAACGCACCGCCGCCATGACGCGCATAACCACCGTATGTATCCACGATGATTTTACGGCCAGTAAGACCTGCATCTCCTTGGGGTCCGCCTATTACGAAACGGCCAGTTGGGTTGATGAAGTACTTCGTGTCTTCATCAATTAAATTAGTTGGTACAACTGGGTTAATGACGACTTCTTTAATGTCGCGCTGGATTTGCTCAAGTGTTATTTCTGGGTGATGTTGCGCTGAAATAACAATCGTATCGATTCGTACAGGTTTATTGTTTTCATCATATTCAACAGTCACTTGTGTTTTTCCATCTGGGCGAAGATACGTAAGCGTTTCATCTTTACGCACTTGTGCAAGTCGGAATGATAATTTATGGGCTAAGCTAATTGGTAACGGCATCAGTTCCGGTGTTTCATTACAAGCGTAACCGAACATCAAACCTTGGTCACCTGCTCCAATTGCTTCAAGTTCATCATCAGTCATTGAACCTTCACGCGCTTCAAGTGCTTGGTCAACACCTGCAGCGATGTCAGCTGATTGTTCATCGATCGCAGTTAAAACTGCCGATGTTTCCCAATCAAAACCGTATTTCGCACGTACATAACCAATTTCTTTAACAGTTTCACGCACAACTTTCGGAATATCGACATATGTTGTCGTCGTAATTTCCCCTGCAACTAGAACAAGTCCTGTTGTAATTGTCGTTTCACAAGCAACACGTGCGTTCGGGTCTTCTGCCAATATTGCATCTAGAATAGCATCCGAAATTTGGTCACACATTTTGTCTGGGTGTCCTTCAGTTACCGATTCTGAAGTAAATAGTCTGCGGTTTGTCATTTTATTTCCTCCTTATATCCTACGAGATTGATACGGTACTCATATGTCCCATGTAGAGTCTTTTCGATATGAAGAGACTACAAGCCATTGCGAGCTCTATACACGAGGATTAAGGGCGATATCATATAAAAAGCCCTTCGCTCACGTACTAATACATGAGGAAAGGCATGATTTCATAAGCACCTTTCACTCTTATCATACAAGGACAGTGCCTTGCTACAGGTTTGGCACCTTCGCGCAGACAAAATGTCTTTGCAGGTTGCCGGGTTTCATTGGGCCTGACCCCTCCACCAGCTCGGGATAAGAGTATCCGTTCAACTATACATGGTACGAAAAATCTTGTTGCATGTCAAATCTTTTTACCCATTTCACGTATAAATACTTGAGGTTTGAATTAGTATAGATTATTATTCTTAATGTGTTATACTAATTCAATAATGTGATGACACCCAATTGATTGGGACTATATGCAAAGGACGGTACATACTTATGATATCTGCGAAAATTAGTGATGACCTTAACAAACTTCTTTCTGGTAAGAATGTAAACATTCAACTTTCAGTTCCACAACTTGTTGAAAAAGCGATTTCACGTGGTGAAGCTCAATTGACATCAGACGGAGCGGTTACGGCTCAGACAGGAAAATATACAGGTCGTTCACCTAAGGACAAATATATTGTTGAGGAAGCGTCCTCCAAAGACAAAATCGATTGGGGCAACGTCAATCGTCCAATCTCTTCTGAAATTTTTGATTCCTTATACACTAAAGTAATTACACATTTAAAAGCAAAAGACGAGCTGTTCGTCTTCAAAGGTTTCGCTGGCGCAGATCCAGCTTCACAATTATCCATTCAAGTTGTGAATGAATTTGCATGGCATAACCTGTTTGTACACAACTTGTTCATCCGCCCAACTGAAGAAGAGCTCATGAAACATGAATCACAATTCACAATCGTTTCGGCTCCTTCATTTAAAGCAAATCCTGCAATCGATGGTACGAATTCAGAGACATTCATTATCGTATCGATGGAAAAACGCATTGTACTTATCGGCGGAACTGAATACGCTGGCGAAATGAAAAAATCAATCTTCTCAATCATGAACTACTTGCTTCCTGAAAAGGGAATTATGCCAATGCACTGTTCAGCAAACGTTGGTGAAGACGGCGATGTTGCTCTATTTTTCGGTCTTTCTGGAACAGGGAAAACAACACTTTCTGCAGATGCAAACCGTAAATTGATCGGCGATGACGAGCACGGCTGGTCTGACACTGGCGTCTTCAATATCGAAGGCGGTTGTTACGCAAAATGTATTAATTTATCACAAGAAAAAGAACCTGAAATTTTCGGCGCAATTCGTTTTGGTTCCGTTTTGGAAAACGTTGTCGTAGACCCGGAAACACGCATTCCTGATTACGATGATGGTTCATTGACTGAAAATACCCGTGCGGCTTATCCTATCCAAGCAATTGATAACATCGTTGACCCTTCTGTTGCTGGTCATCCGAAAACAATTGTGTTCTTGACAGCAGATGCATTCGGCGTATTACCTCCAATCTCGAAATTAACAAAAGAGCAAGCAATGTATCACTTCCTTAGTGGTTTCACTTCGAAACTTGCAGGAACTGAGCGTGGCGTTACATCACCTGAAGCAACGTTCTCAACATGCTTTGGTTCACCTTTCCTTCCACTTCCAGCGACAGTATACGCTGAAATGCTTGGGAAGAAAATTGATGAACATGATGCACAAGTTTTCCTTGTTAACACAGGCTGGACTGGCGGCGTCTACGGCGTTGGTAAACGTATGAGTCTTAAATATACGCGCGCTATGGTTCAGGCAGCTCTCGCAGGAGAACTGAACGACGTTGAAACAGAAACGAACGGCGTATTCGGTCTTGAAATGCCAACATCCATTAAAGGCGTTCCCACAGAAGTATTGAACCCGCGCAATGCATGGGCTGACGGCGAAGCTTACGACGTAAAAGCAAACGAATTGGCAAACATGTTCCATGAGAACTTTAAGAAATTCGGTATGGTATCTGAAGAAATTACGCTTAAAGGCGGACCAATTGCATAATTATCAAATTAAACAGTGTAGCACATTGAATGTGCTACACTGTTTTTTTGTGTATTGGATTTGTAGCTGCAAATCCGTACCTCTAACTGCAACTTCATTTTATTCAAAAAACCACTTATTTCCCTTGTCTCCTCATCCAACTACATAAATCACGAACAAGCTGTGCATTCATCACGGGCGGTATAAAGTGCGTATACGCTGGGAAATACCATGTCTCGTACACTTTTTTATGTTCACGCAGTGCGTTTTCCAGCAATACCGCCTGTTGAAATGACACGTTCTCGTCGATCATGCCATGAATAATAAGTACGGGTGCAGCGATTTCATCCACGCGAAACAAAGCCGTACGGTTCCTATATTCATCTGGCATATTATTTGGTGTGCCGCCGATAACTCTTTTCATCATCCGCCGCATGTCTTTCCGTTCATGGTATGTAAATACGATATCGGATACACCAGACCATGTGACCACCGACGTAATATCTTCACGTAAAATTGCTGTCCAAAGAGCCATTATACCGCCTCGCGAAAACGCAAACAAGTGAATTTTCTCCACGTTTGTCTTCGGATTTTGCTTCAGTACATCAACCGCGTTCACTGCATCCTGACGATCGGCACCTGCAAACTCATCCCGTCCCTCACCTCCACGGTTCCCGCGATAATAAGGAGCAAAAACAACAAATCCTTGCGAAGCAAACTGTGCAATTCGAGCAGGGCGAACCATACCGATATGCTGCATGCCGCCTCGCAAGTAAATGATGCCCTCATAGTTCCCTTCTGTAATTGGTTCTGCCATGAGTCCTTTCACCTTTAACCCATCTGACAAATATGTAATTTCTTCAAGCGAAACATGCGGGTTTGGGGATGGGTATGGCCTTCGATGCATAATCAAACCATCATGAATCATGTTCTTCTACCCACTTTCTTAATGTTTCCATGCCTGTATCTTTCATAAGGAAACTCAATTCTTCACACTGGTCAAGTTCTTCATTAGTCATCCACATAGCTCCTTCCGTTTCATGAAGGACTGGATTTTCATCGATTTCCGCAACTTTTCCTGTAAAAACAGCTTTGCAAAATGTACTATTGCTTCGAACGACATACTCTGCAAATTTCACCAGATTTATAATCGTCACACCTGTTTCTTCAATCGTTTCACGTATAACCGCTTCCTCGATTGTTTCTCCATGCTCTGCTTTACCGCCTGGAAATTCAACGCCTCGAACTGAATGCCGAGTAAGTAACCATTTACCATTATGTTTGAGGATAACAAGGACATGCCGAGCTGGCATTCCAAATTTATTTGCTTCGAAAGTCAGCTCGACACGACCACCATTTACATCATCGAAGATAAGCATTGCATTCACGTCCTTTCAACCAGTGTAGCGAAGGACAGCAATCCTTTCAACGAAAATACGGAAGCTTTTCGATAAAACGCTTCGACTTGTCATCTGTAAATTCATGAATAAGCGCATAGATTTTCATCGTACGTTGATCGACGTTGTAATTATTTCGACCAAAATGATAAGGCATAAACGGTAAGTGCGACCTCAGGAAATTTCGGAATTCAAGTTCATCTATCTGTTTAAATAAACGTTGAAAAATTGGAACATACTCACTTTCAACGTTGACTTCAAATTCCCATGGGGAATCATCCGGGTAATTGTATACTTGCTGATTTACGACAGAAACGTACATTTTGTATTTCTCCATGCTACACCATCCTTTTTTCTTTTTAGCATGGCTTACTATGAAAAAAGCATGCATCCCCTTTTACTGGAGATACATGCTTTACTGCGATTTACGCTTGTACGTCAAACGAGGCTCCCTTATGAGGATGGGCCGCAACAGGCTGATTTGATAAACTTTTCAACATATCTGTTGCCGCTGCAGTGTTCATTGATAGTGCATTATTTAACACGCTCATCTGAACAGTCGATTGTAAACTTCTCAATTGACTTGCCATGATGGAATTCATATCCACTTGCCATCACTCCTTTCACCAACCTATTATCGGCATTTATCTACGTTTTTCAATGAAAAGCAATTAATTATTGCCTTCACCAAGGAATGCATTGAGCATCCATTGATGTTTTTCGATACTCTGATGGGTCGCATTCAACAAGTCTTCCGTCATGCCATCGCCATCTTTCGCGGCCAACTCCATGCCTTTTTTCAATGATTTCATAATTTCACCGAAGTCACTGGCGACGGTTTTCACCATTTCATCGGTCTTTTCTTTACCTGTCGCTTCTTTCACGACAGACTGTTCCAGATGTTCTTTCAACGTAGCTACCGGCATTCCGCCAAGTGTCAATATACGTTCTGCGATTTCGTCCATATGCAATGTCGCTTCATTGTAGAGTTCTTCGAATTTTACATGCAAAGTGAAAAATTGATGTCCTTTTACATACCAGTGATAATTGTGGAGCTTCGCATACATGACTGACCATGTGGATACTTGGACATTCAATTCATTGATAAGTTCTTTCGACATAAAAATCTCTCCCCTTTTTGTTAAATATAATTCGTCTCTCTGTTAATTTACCACTGAAGCATCTACAATAAACATCGAAGCATTTATAAGGAGTTTTTTAAATGAAAAAGATTTTAATTGGTTTTATTAAACTTTATCAAAAAGTGATTTCACCACTTACACCACCTTCATGCCGTTTCTATCCCACTTGTTCTCACTATGGGATTGAGGCAGTCGAAAAGCATGGTGCACTAAAGGGTTCATGGCTTGCCATACGTCGAATTTCAAAATGCCATCCGTTCCATGAGGGTGGATTTGATCCTGTTCCAGATAATGATGTGCATAAAAACTAATTTCTTTAGACAAAACGGATTGACATAATCGTCGAGCCGTTTTTTTCGATTAAAATAAAATCGCTTATTTAGTTGCCAAATCAGAAACTCTCTTGTATGATAAAAAAGTCAGTTAGACAAATCGTAATCATTACTATTAAGACGCGGAGGATATATCTAATGAATAAGAAACTATTTTTTATCATTTCATTACTAACAATTATTCTACTCAGTGCTTGTGGCGCTAAATCCACATCTACAGAAAAAGTGGCAACTGGGACAAAGAAATTGTCTATTTTTACAACGGTATACCCACTTCAATACTTTACAGAACGAATTGGTGGCGAATACGTTGATGTCAAATCCATCTATCCCGCCGGTGCGGATGAACATACTTTTGATCCTACACAAAAAGATATGATGGGACTTGCCGACTCGGATTTATTTTTCTATATCGGACTTGGCCTTGAAGGTTTTGTGGAAAATGCGGAGAAAACGCTGAAAAATGAACATGTAAAAATGATTGCAACAGCGGAGGCAATTCCTGATGAGATGTTGGATGAAGGTCATAGCGATGAAGGTCACAACGAAGATGCTAAGCATGATGAGCAAGGACACGAAGGTCATAATCATGGCGTTGTCGATCCTCATGTATGGATTTCACCACTGCTTAGTGTCGAACTTGCGACTTCTATCAAAGATGCATTAATTGTATCAAAACCTGAAATGAAAGACGAATTCGAGAAGAACTATGAACAACTGAAGGTAGAACTTGTCGAACTCGATAGCAAATTTAAAGTTATGGCTTCCAATGTACCTTCTAAGACATTTTTTGTCTCACATGCGTCATTTGGTTATCTTGCCGATTCATATGGACTTGAACAAGTCGCGATTGCAGGACTGAACTCACAAAGCGAGCCTTCACAAAAACAATTAGCACAAATTGTAAAAGAAGCAAAAGACAAAAACATCCACTATGTGCTATTTGAACAGAATGTATCATCGAAGCTAACAAATGTCGTACGGAAAGAACTTGGCGCTGAATCACTCATGCTCCATAATCTTGGCATATTGACAGTGGATGATGTAAAAAACAACGAAGACTATTTTTCTTTGATGGAACAAAACATTGAAACGCTGAAGATAGCGTTAAGTGGAAAGTAAAAGAAGAAAGGCTGTCCCGTATGCCAGGTTTAATCTGGCATATGGGACAGCCTTTTTTTGTGTTTGAGTGGATTGCTGTGATAGTCCGGAGTTCCTCTTACAGTTTCGACGGTTGCCATCACAGTTACAGCAATTCCCCTTACAGTTTGATGAGTTGCCATCACAGTATCAGCAGTTCCCCTTACAGTTCATCGAGTTGCCATCACAGTCTGCAGTTCCCCTCACAGTTTCGTCGGTTGCCATGACAGTCTCAGCAGTTCCCCTTACAGTTTGACGAGTTGCCGTCAGAGTCTGCAGTTCCCCTCACAGTTTCGTCGGTTGCCATCACAGTATCAGCAGTTCCCCTTACAGTTTGACGAGTTGCCATCACAGTTCGGAGTTCCCCTCACAGTTTCGACGGTTGCCATGACAGTCTCAGCAATTCCCCTTACAGTTTGACGAATTGCCATCACAGTCTGCAGTTCCCCTCACAGTTTCGTCGGTTGCCATCACAGTCTCAGCAATTCCCCTTACAGTTCATCGAGTTGCCGTCAGAGTCTGCAGTTCCCCTCACAGTTTCGTCGGTTGCCATCACAGTCTCAGCAGTTCCCCTTACAGTTTGACGAGGTGCCATCACAGTCTGGAGTTCCCCTCACAGTTTCGTCGGTTGCCATGACAGTCTCAGCAATTCCCCTTACAGTTTGACTAGGTGCCATCACAGTTCGGAGTTCCCCTCACAGTTTCGACGGTTGCCATGACAGTATCAGCAATTCCCCTTACAGTTTGACGAGTTGCAATGACAATTCGACGGCACCTCTATTTCAAATCCACCAACTCTTTCAATTTGCGACGCAATAACTTATTAGATCCATTACGCGGTAGTTCATCAATGAAGTGAAATGATTTTGGCACTTTGTAACGCGCCAATCGCGCTTCACAATAAGCTATTAAATCATCTTCGGTTACATTTCCTGATACTACGACAAACGCAACCGGAACACTACCCCACTCGGAATGGTCTTTTCCGCAAACGCCTGCCTCTCGAATATTCGGATGCGCTGCCAGTACATTTTCAATTTCAGCAGGATAAATATTTTCTCCTCCTGAAATGATCAAGTCGGATCTTCTGTCAACAATATACAAATAACCTTCCGCATCGAGATAACCGATATCACCTGTCGGAAGCCAGCCATTTTCCAATGGATCTACTCCTTCAAAACGACCGATATATCCAGGTGTGACGTGCGGACCTCGTATAAATACTTCGCCTTTTTCACCTGGATTATCTGTATCTTTGATTTTGATTTGATTGAAAAACAACGGTTTGCCTGCCGAGCCCATTTTCCTCATCGCATCGCTTGCTGCTAAGGTCGCTGTTTGCGAACTAGTTTCTGTCATTCCGTACGTTTGGAGAACTGGGACATCAAGCGCTTTTGCCCGCTTCAAATAATCAATTGGAACCGGACCACCGCCTGCTAGCATCGATTTAAATGATGGATGTGCAACACTATTTTCTTTTTCCAGTTCACGCAGAACTTTGTCCAATGTAAGGGATACAACAGACATTCGTGTGACGGACCCATCCCCTACCGCTTTCGCTGACTTGATGGCATCAAACTTTTCATGCAACTGAACCTCCATTCCGTAAAGTACAGAACGAACAAGAATCGAGAACCCGCTAATATGGAATAAAGGCATCGCACAAAGCCAGACATCGCCTTCATCAAGCCCTAGGTTTAGAACAGACGACAGTGCACTCGAAACGTGATTACCTGCTGTTTGACGCACCCCCTTCGGAAATCCTGTCGTGCCCGATGTATACATAATCGTAATGGTCCTGTCTGATTGCCAACTATCCTGAATGACAAATGGCAGTTCAGCACTGCCCTTAATCGCAGTAAACAGTAGCTGACGCACCGGTGTATCGGCAACAACACTACTCAGTTCATTCGACACAATAACCGTCGTCGCGCCTGAATCATCCAATTGATATGCGATTTCCTTTTTTGTCAATCGACTGTTTAGCATAACAATTTCAAGGCCTACTAGCATACATGCGTGAATGATGACCACCATTTCAGCATTGGAGGGCCCAAGTAATGCAATACGTTGCCCTTCATTTAAACTGTTCGCCCTCAATTTCCGTGCAAGAATTACCGCATCATCTTTTAACTGTGCGAATGTCCACTTTTCCTCTTCGAACGATAAAGCTACTTTATCAGGCGTTAAATAAGCCCGTTGCATTAACCAATTTGGAATCATGCCATCACCATCCATTCAGAAAAAGCTGCCCGATTAGAGGCAGCTTTCTTAGTTTTTATCTAGTTTTATCAAGGAAAACGTGGGAATTGTCCGAAGTCCGGTTTACGTTTTTCTTTGAACGCGTCACGGCCTTCTTTCGCTTCGTCAGTTGTGTAATAAAGAAGTGTTGCGTCACCAGCCAATTGTTGAAGACCAGCAAGTCCGTCCGTATCCGCATTCATTGCTGCTTTGACGAAACGAAGTGCCGTAGGGCTCATGCCAAGCATCTCTTGACACCATTGAACCGTCTCGTCTTCCAGTTGTTCATAAGGAACTACCGTGTTGACTAGACCCATGTCGAGTGCTTCCTGTGCGTTGTATTGACGGCATAGGAACCAGATTTCGCGCGCTTTCTTATGACCGATGATTCGTGCCAAGTAGCCCGAACCATAACCTGCGTCGAATGAACCGACTTTAGGTCCTGTTTGTCCGAAAACTGCATTTTCTGCTGCAATCGTCAAATCACAAACGACATGAAGTACATGTCCGCCGCCGATTGCATATCCTGCAACCATTGCCACAACCGGTTTCGGTATAACACGGATTAGACGCTGTAAGTCCAAGACGTTTAGACGTGGAATTTCATCGTCCCCTACATAACCGCCATGCCCTCGCACGGATTGGTCTCCGCCTGAACAGAATGCTTTCTCGCCTTCGCCTGTTAATACGATGACTCCAATGCTTTGGTCGTCTCGTGCGCGTGAAAATGCGTCGATTAACTCCGATACCGTTTTAGGTCGGAATGCATTGCGCACTTCCGGACGGTTAATTGTTACTTTTGCAATCCCGCCATACTGTTCATATTTGATGTCTTCGTATGTACGTATCGTTTCCCATTGACGTGTCATAGTGACCCTCCTCGATTTTTCAACTCTGAAATATGCTTCTCTATCATTGTAGCAAATGTAGCCGGTTTTTCCACATGAATTGCATGTCCAGCATGTTCTATCGTTTCGTGACGGACATTAGGGAAATTCCTCTGCATTTCCCGGGAAATATTTACGAACTTCGTGTCGAGTTCCCCCGTTATGAGCAAAACCGGAAGATTGATTGTTCCTAGGCTCCCCCAATATGAAGATTGGCTGCCTGTTCCAATCCCACGTAAGCTGTTCGCAAGGCCGATTTCACTCTGACTAAGTCGTTCATTTCTCACAGACAGCTGTTTTTCTTCTGACAAAGTCTTCTGAGACGCGAACAAGGGAATATTTCCCCAAAAATCGATGAATGCTGGTAATCCGTCAGTTAAGATTCTTTCTGACAGCCGCCTGTCAGCTACTTGTCGTTCTTCTCTCTCCACTTTCGTCTTCAATCCTGGGGAAGAACTCTCGAGAATCAACGACGATACCCGATTCGAATGATGCACAGTATACGCTAGTGCAACGCGCCCCCCCATTGAATAACCAACTAAGATGAATTGATCAAGAGAAAGCTCAGTAAACAGTTCCTCAAGGTCCTCGACTTGCTGGTCCATGGAGTAGCGGTCAATGTCTTCCGGAATAGTCGATTTCCCATGTCCCGTCAAATCGACAGCTATTGTTCGGTAGTTCCCCTTGAGCAACTTTGTAATTTCACGCCAAGAGATGGTGCTCCCCGTAAAGCCATGTAGAAATACGATGGCAGGCAGATTCTCTTTACCTTGGATTTCCACATGCAGTTCAATTCCACGCACGTAGATAGTCTTTTCATACATTATGATCAAGCCTGTCCGTGATTAGTGTCCATAGATCACGGTGAGCTTTCACATTCGCTTGACGATTTGTGAACACTTCAATAATACGTACCGGTTTTTCCTTCGCTTTAACTAGCTCCATTGCGAACTCTTCTGGCGTGTGAATTGCCGCATACTGCGCATCATACATCGCTGCAATATGGTCGAATGTTAAGCCTGTCGGTGTACCGAACAGTTCTTCGAAATGATTGCCTGCTTCAGCTTGTGGAAGATACGAGAATATTCCGCCTCCATCGTTATTGATAATGACAATGGTCAAATCTGCCTCGTGGAAACGAGTAACAATCAGTCCATTGACATCATGCAAGAACGATAAATCGCCAATTAACAGCCATGTAGGTCGCTTTCTTGCCGCCTGGATACCAAATGCTGTTGATACAACGCCATCAATACCATTAGTCCCGCGATTTGCAAAAATTGTGATGTCCTTATCCGTCTTCCTGAAAAACGTATCAACATCACGGATCGGCATGCTGCTGCCGCTTACGAGGTCGCTGCCTGTGGGAAGGTGCTCAAATAACATTTTTGCAAAGATCCCCTCATCGCCAGCAACACCCTCATAATTATCCGTAATCGCGGATGCCACGTCATTCGCCGCCGTCCACAACTTCGTATAAGAAGTCTTCGGTTTATCCACAATGATTTGCATGATTGTTTCGGATGAAGTCTGGATATGATGCGTCACGACGCCAAGCGAATCCCTGAATTCCGGCGATTCATCTACTGCAATAACTGTAGCTGGCCGTACTTTTTTCAAATAAAGCGACAGCGGCTTCGCTACTGGCTGTGCACCAAAACGAATTACAGTATCAGGTACGGCTTTCTCTTTGAATACATCACTTTTTAATAACGCATCATAATGATCGATACAAAGCGCAAGGCATTGTTCGGGCACTTCTGTGCGAAGATTCGATAGTGGGTCGCATAATACTGGCCATTTCAGTGCTTTGGCAAAGTTCCAAAATGCTGTTTTATCGAACCCTATCGGCATTTCACCTGCAATGATAAAGCCTTTTTCTGACGTTGCAAGCAACTGTGAAATTTGTTGGGCAATTGATACATCCAAGCTATCTACACTGTTAAATCGTTTTTGGAAAGTCGTTTTCGGCGTTTTCCTATCAAAATCGATAAGAAGCGGTTCTCGAAACGGCACATTTAAGTGAACCGGTCCTCGAGGGGCTGAAGTTGCAACTGACAATGCGCGACTGACATGCCGATCGATAAAGTTTTCGATATCCGGATTATTTTCAGCAAGCGGGAAATCTACACTGTATTTCACATGCTTACCATACATTCGGATTTGATCGATTGCCTGCGGAGCACCGACTTCCCTTAATTCATGCGGACGGTCTGCCGTAATAACGATAAGCGGGATACGGGCATAATACGCTTCTGTTATAGCAGGATGATAATTCGATGCCGCGGTACCTGACGTACAGAGAAGGACGACAGGATTACCTGATGCCTTAGCCAAACCTAGTGCGAAATAGGCAGCCGATCGTTCATCGACTTGCATATAGACATCAAGGTCTTCCGTTGAAGCGAAAGCATAAGCGAGTGGTGTCGAACGAGAGCCCGGGCTAATAACTACCGCTTTCACATCCGCCATCATCAAAGCAGCCGTCATTCTTCGAACATAATCCGTCAAAACTGTACGGTTATCCATTCAGTTTTCCTCCAAGCGCCCGCATAACAGGTCTGAATTTCACCCATGTTTCATCGTATTCTATTTCTGGTTTAGAATCTGCTACAATTCCTCCACCAGCGTACAAGTACGCACTATCGCCGTCGAGAAGTGCAGAACGGATTGCCACAGCAAATTCACCATTTCCAGCAGTATCTGTCCAACCAATTGGTGCAGCATAATAACCCCGATCTAAGTTTTCCTCAGAACGGATCATTTCCATTGCTATATCAGTTGGGACTCCGCCTAGGGCCGGTGTCGGGTGAAGTGCTTTAACCAAACTGAAAATATCAGTCCCTTGTTCAACTTTTCCTTCAACTGGCGTAAACAAATGCTGAATATCACGGACTTTCATCAATTTCGGTACTTTCGAAATTTTGATGTCCGTGCAAAATGTTTTAAACACTTGTGAAATCATATTAACGACATATTGATGCTCTTCCCGATTTTTTCTATCTTCAAGAAGTTCATCGCCAAGTTCGCGGTCTTCGGCTGCCGACTTACCTCGTTTAATGGACCCCGCGACACATGCGGAATACGCTCGGCCATTTGATATTTCAATTAAACGCTCAGGTGTAGCACCGAAAAACAATTGGCCATCTTTTTGCAATCCAAAGTGATAACTTTCCTGCTGTTCATTGGATATATGATGTAGTGCAGTGACAGCCGGTACTTCATCTGCAAAATTAAGTTTTACCGAACGTGCTATTACCACTTTTTCAGCTTCACCATTATTAATTTTCTTTGTGACATCCGCAACGGTTTCCATATAATGTTCTTTCGAAAGTTCCTCTATTGACACGACTTTCGGTTTTGTAAGCAAAGCGGATTCCTCGACTTGTGCGATATGAATTAGACGATCTCTTTCATCCCTTAACTTTTCAAACTGTTTTGCCGCATCGTCGCTCTTTGTTACAAGGTTAATGGAAATTTCCGTCTTGCCATTCGTAATCGACAACTGGAAAGAAGGTACAACGAAATGAGCAGATGGAAATGCATCCCACTCTGATTGCTTAACACTTTTCGGATCAAACGAGAAACCTCCAAAAAGAACAGGTTCCCGGTCATTTTCTTCTTTAATAAGCGCACTACATAACTTTTTCCAACTTGTTGAAATATGTGTGAAACGATCACCCGTTCCATCGCTTGTTAATACCGTAGCATGTCCAATTCCAACAAGCGTTAATGTTTTATCTGCATTTTGCCAATAGAAACGTTCATCTTTATAACACGAATCCCCTGCTTCGAAAAACGCAAGTGGTGAAATTCGCCCCGCATCGACAGTTTCTGTGAAAAAGCGCAACTCATTCTGCCTAACTTTTAATTGAGATTCACGGGTAGCGGTCAACTTCCGATTCATTATATTCCCTCCGTACATTCATTCGACTGATTAAGTGTATATACCTATATTCTATCATACCGAATTCGCGTCGTTTCAGCACATAATAAGCAGTCCATATGTTCAGTCCACCCATTTTGGAGTACAATGGATAGGGTCATTAAAAGGATAGGGAGAGAACAATAATGCAACAGACAATAAAAGCGGATACAGGTTGGCGTATTTGGTGGCAGCTTACACGTCCACATACACTTACAGCAGCTTTTGCACCTGTATTTCTCGGTACAATGATTGCACTAACTTACGGGAAAATACATTTCCCTTTATTCTTCGCCATGCTCATCGCAAGTGTCTTCATCCAAATGGCAACGAATATGTTCAATGAGTATTATGATTTTAAAAGAGGGCTTGATACAGAACAATCAATTGGTATCGGCGGTACAATCGTCCGTAATGGCGTAAAACCAAAAACCGTGTTGAATCTTGCCTTTATGCTTTACGGGATTTCCGTCCTTATCGGTATTTATATATGTATGGAAACCTCGTGGATGCTCGCAGTCGTCGGTATCCTGTCAATGATGGTCGGCTACTTTTATACGGGAGGACCGTATCCAATCGCCTACACACCATTCGGGGAACTATTTTCCGGTGTTGTCATGGGAATGCTACTCATTCTTATTGCATTTTATATCCAGACAGAAACAGTAACGACAGAAGCAGTTCTGCTATCCATCCCAAGTATGTTGCTTGTGGCAGGTATTATGCTGGCAAACAATATACGTGATTTGGAAGGCGATAAGGTAGGCGGGCGTAAAACACTTGCTATTCTCGTCGGCCGCTCCAATGCAATTACAATCCTAATGCTATTTTTCATCATTTCATATGGCTGGATTATTGCAATGGTTGTCTTTGGACATCTTACGCCATGGGCACTGCTTGTATTTCTTAGTGTCAAAAAACCGGCTATGGCGATTACCGTGTTCCGAAAAAATCACATTCCTATACATGTGATGCCCGCGATGAAAAACACTGCAGTTACGAATACTTTATTCGGATTACTATTAGGTATCGGAATACTCATTGGACATCTACTCTAACTACTAAAACGCCCGAAGCATCGATTTACGTCGATGCTTCGGGCGTTTTAGTAGTCGCATGTTTAAATGATTCGAAATAAAGGGAAGTGTAGTAACGACAGTCAATAATCTTTACTTTTGTTTGTTAAGCACAATGTATATGAGCATACTATCGTTATTACTAAAAAGGACGTGACAATACGTGTTGAATGATAAACAAAAAGCCACTCTTAAAAATGAGTTAAATGAAATGAAGGAACATTTAACAATTACAGAAAAAGAAACAGATATTAAAGAAAGTGCGCAAGAAGATTCTGGCGAGCTGTCGATGTATGACAACCATCCCGCTGATTTAGGTACAGAACTCTATGACAGAGAAAAAGACATGGCTCTGCACGTACATGCTGGCTCTGAATTAGGTAAAGTCGCAAGCGCCTTACAAGCGATGGAGGACGGTTCTTACGGGAAGTGTGAAGTATGCCAAAAAGATATACCATTTGAGCGGCTTGAAGCAGTTCCTTACACGACTCTTTGCATCGATCATGCGACGGAGCAAGAAGTACCCTACGACCCACCTGTCGAAGAGGACATGCTTACCATGGCCAACCCAAATTCATTTGCTGGAGCAGCCCGAGATGGCGAAGACAGCTTCCAGGAAATCGCAAAATCCGGAACATCAGAAACCCCTTCCGATTTCAGCGGGGATCGCGATAACTATAATACGTTATACGACAGCGAGATTTCAGACGGGGCAACCGAAGAAATTGAAGAATTCACAGGTACCGATATAAATGGAAAATCACGCGGATTCATCAGATCCGATGCCTCTGAGAAATATGAAGCGGAACTGGATGATGAAGGAGTCGAATCCCCTCTTGGAGACATTCCTTATCATGAAAAAGACAGTTATATTGAGGATAAATAGAAGTGAAAGAAACTCCTAAAGCTATTTTTGGTAACCCGTTAAGTTTAGAGGTACTAAACTTAAAATAACACCGCACATATCAAAACAAATAAAACTAAATACAAGTATAAATTAGCATTGCTTTTAGCAGTGCTTTTTTCATTTGTTTATCGAAGTATTCCAACAGTAAAAGGGAATTAATTATTAACGTGGACAAATTATTGAAAGATGCAGGTTTAAAATTCTATATAGTATCAGTGAACTGTTTTGCAACTTTCTCAAACAGAATTCGTTTAAATTCTTAATAAAGAATTCATCAGCTTTGGGAATGAGGGGTAAATATTAGTAAGAGACGGAAAAAAATCTTGATAATAGCTATCGTAATACTGTTCACTATTATTTCAATAATAGTATTTAAAAAAGATTTATGGGAAGTTAATGAAGAGCTAATGAAACAAGAGATGTTGAACATTGGAGAATCCGTAGAATCAGTGAATTTATCCAATGTAACTCCATTTGAATGGGATATAGTGTATTCTTTTAGCCCGTATACATCTAAAGATACAATCTATAAAACCGTTGGCTATAAGTGGGATACTATCAGTGAAACAGTAAGTGAAGGTATGAACCAATTAGTTTTTATGAAAGAAGAAAAAGTGGTTTGTTATTTATATGGATATCCTGCGAATAATGGATATGGAATTTATTTTAATAGTGGAAGTGATACCAGATTAACTTCTGCTTCTATGCTTAGTGTCGATGATGATTTAACTTTTCAAGTTGTAAGACGAGATAGTATTATTTATTTAATGAAAAATGAATGACAAATAGATTCTTCAACTAACAGGTGCTTTAATTGATTAACAGGGCTTCTTAGGGAGCTCTTTCTTCTTAAACTAACGAAGCAGGTTAGTTAAACAAGAAGTGTTGGTTATTTGCCCATTTAAACAGACATACCCTTAATCAAGAGGTGTTTGTATGAGAAAAAAATTTGTTCTTTATATCGTAGGCATTCTCATCCTTTCGTTAGCTTTTTCGTTTTTTTATTTACAGGAACCTAAAGCGGATGGAGAAACTCACATTTTAACTGAGGAGGAACAAAAGGAGTTAGTTGAATTTAATGATTCTCTCATTAAAGGGGGAGGATTCTTTTCCTTGGTAGGGGAAGAATTAAGTAAAGCAGGTTACAAATATCAAACTGCGGGAATGATTTATTCAATGGATGATATTAGGATTTATTTAATCGTACCAGATAGCGAAGTAATTACTGATAAAACGAAAAAAGAAATAAATAATATATATCAAGATATGGTAAGTAAACACAATCTTAATTGGGAAGCATTTATGATAAAAGTTGCCCATTCTGATGAAATAGAGTAACTAACGGGTGCTTTAATTGAAGAAGGAAGAGGGAAATATTATTAATTAAAACAAAAACGCTGGATCATTCCCAGTGTTTTTTTGTTGAATATATCCCCTCTTTTCCATTTCCCTTTAATTTGACCACTGAATTAGCCACGGTTTTAACACGATATTTTCAACTTACAAGAATTATTGTAGGTCAATAATTCGTATGTTATTTTGATTGTTGAAACAGCAACAAGTGTGATTTAAATGTAAATGTTGATGCATAGGTATTTTAAAGACCGCAAATTCAGATGCTAATTAGCGGTCTATTTCGTGCTTTATTTTGCATTTTGTACCACTTAACTAAACGGGTTACCATTTTTGCTTAAGGTGTTTCTTTTCGTATATATAAGTTCAATGTATAAATACCTATATAAACTTAGCGAAGGCGCCTTAAAAGGGGCAGCCGAAGCCCTAAGATTGGCGGCGAAGATGCTTGGCTTAGGGCGAGAGGCATCCCCTAGCGCCGCAGCAAATTAAATGGCGTTCTTTATTTCGGCAAATATAGTTATTAATTTTAGGAAACTAGAGAACTATCTATAAACAAAATAAAAAGTAGCTTTACAAGTTCTTTAAGAACTTGCAAAGCTACTTTTTTGTATGACCCCTACGGGATTCGAACCCGTGATACCGCCGTGAAAGGGCGGTGTCTTAACCGCTTGACCAAGGGGCCAAATTATATATGGCGGAGAAGGAGGGATTCGAACCCTCGCACCGCTTTCGCGATCTATACCCTTAGCAGGGGCACCTCTTGAGCCGCTTGAGTACTTCCCCATATATAAATGGCTCCGCAGGTAGGACTCGAACCTACGACCGATCGGTTAACAGCCGATTGCTCTACCACTGAGCTACTGCGGAATGGTGGGCCTAAGTGGACTCGAACCACCGACCTCACGCTTATCAGGCGTGCGCTCTAACCAGCTGAGCTATAGGCCCTCTTGGAGCGAGTGAAGGGAATCGAACCCTCATCATCAGCTTGGAAGGCTGAGGTTTTACCACTAAACTACACTCGCATAATAATGGTGGCTCAGGACGGAATCGAACCGCCGACACAAGGATTTTCAGTCCTTTGCTCTACCGACTGAGCTACTGAGCCACATATTTGGTTTACATTAAGCATTTAACTTATCCTAAACCTTATAGTATGA
>NZ_JACFTD010000099.1 GCF_014282005.1 Sporosarcina sp. BP05
CTTTGTGAACTTCATATATCCCTGAATGGGCCTATAGCTCAGCTGGTTAGAGCGCACGCCTGATAAGCGTGAGGTCGGTGGTTCGAGTCCACTTAGGCCCACCATTAAGTTTTTTTTAGCGGTATTTCCGCTTTGAATAATTACCCTGTAAGTTAAGGGGCCTTAGCTCAGCTGGGAGAGCGCCTGCCTTGCACGCAGGAGGTCAGCGGTTCGATCCCGCTAGGCTCCACCAAAATTTGTTCTTTGAAAACTGAATGAAACGACATTGATAGCAACAAATCAAGTAATCAACGTAGAGGAAGTAATTTCTCTAGATTAGCACGTGCAAATGAGCTAATCATGCAATGCC
>NZ_JACFTD010000100.1 GCF_014282005.1 Sporosarcina sp. BP05
TAGAGGCATGCCCTCGACATATTTTTGATTCATAATATAGGCCATTGCCGATGGTGAAGCTAAACTACCTGGATACATAGGTGCTGGCATCTTTGCTGTGACAATGGGAGTATCGGTGCCTTCACGTTCACAATTTCGGCAGCTGTAGACATGGCGTACATGTTCAACGACTTTCACTTGAGCTGGAATGACTTTTAACTCACGACGTACTTCCGTACTCATTTCATGTACTTGTTCACCGCAACACAAACAAGCCTGTTCCTCATCTGATAAACGATAGTGAATCGTTTCAGTCGGCAGGTTTTCAAGCATCGCTTCGATTTGACCCGATCGTTTTTTACGACGATAA
>NZ_JACFTD010000101.1 GCF_014282005.1 Sporosarcina sp. BP05
TGATTTGTTGCTATCAATGTCGTTTCATTCAGTTTTCAAAGAACAAAAATACCCCACTTGGAGTATGTGTTGGTGGAGCCTAGCGGGATCGAACCGCTGACCTCCTGCGTGCAAGGCAGGCGCTCTCCCAGCTGAGCTAAGGCCCCTAAATTGAACCATAATTATTTAAGCTTTAATATCGCTTAAAAAGATTAATGGTGGGCCTAAGTGGACTCGAACCACCGACCTCACGCTTATCAGGCGTGCGCTCTAACCAGCTGAGCTATAGGCCCCTTCAGGGATATATATCTTTGAAAGTTCGAAAAATGAGCCTTCAAAACTGAACGCAAAACG
>NZ_JACFTD010000102.1 GCF_014282005.1 Sporosarcina sp. BP05
AATCATCTGCATAGCGAACAATATAACCTTCTTTTAAATTAGTCTTCATTTTTGCGCTTCGTTTGCCAGGCTGAGATTTAATGGGCCTCGTGAGGGGGAATAGCTCCCATTGGTCGGCTACCCATTGGTCCAAATCATTCAGTACAACATTAGACAATAACGGTGAAAGTAGACCACCCTGTGGTGAGCCTTTTGTCTGAATACCTTCTCCGTCCACTTCAGCTTTCAGCATTTTTGATATACAGGCTAAAACTTTCTTATCTTGAATACCTAGATTCCATAGCTGCTTAATTAGCAAAGTATGATTGATATTGTCAAAAAATCCTTT
>NZ_JACFTD010000103.1 GCF_014282005.1 Sporosarcina sp. BP05
CTGACGGGTTGCCTTTTTTTATTGGCCAATTATTTTGGGTTAACAAATATATCACGATCTTAGTTGGGCTAGCGTCAGGAAAATGCGAATTTTAAACGTTCAATGTTAAAGAATATGCCATAGATAAAGTTTGAAAGGTGGGGTCTAAAATCAGACCCTTTGAGCATTTTTGTGATATCACAGTTTTGTTAGGATTTGCCTAACCTATCACGCAGTTGATAGCAAAAACTCCTTATGCTCTTTCTAACTTTATTCCGAATTCCAGCGTTATTTTAACCCTTACTAAAAAGGGCAAAGGTTAAAAATG
>NZ_JACFTD010000104.1 GCF_014282005.1 Sporosarcina sp. BP05
CTCTTCGCGTAATATACGATAAAACGTTGATTCTGATGCGATATATATCGCATCATCTGCTAGCTTCGGCACAATTTGTGAAGGGGGTAAATCAACAAACTCCTCTTTTTTTGTAGTCTCTATGACAACTTGTCTTTCCTCTTCTGTCAGCTTGTTTTTTGGTGTAGGTCGCTGCACATGGGGACGTTGATCTTCTTTTATTCCACCATCCGAAACCCAGCGTTCATACGTGCGAACACTAATGTTTAGTTCCGAACATGCCTTAGCCAATCGCGCACCGTTTAGATTCT
>NZ_JACFTD010000105.1 GCF_014282005.1 Sporosarcina sp. BP05
TTCTTCGCGTAATATACGATAAAACGTTGATTCTGATGCGATATATATCGCATCATCTGCTAGCTTCGGCACAATTTGTGAAGGGGGTAAATCAACAAACTCCTCTTTTTTGTAGTCTCTATGACAACTTGTCTTTCCTCTTCGGTCAGCTTGTTTTTTGGTGTAGGTCGCTGCACATGGGGACGTTGATCTTCTTTTATTCCATCATCCGAAACCCAGCGTTCATACGTGCGAACACTAATGTTTAGTTCCGAACATGCCTTAGCCAATCGCGCACCGTTTAGATTCG
>NZ_JACFTD010000106.1 GCF_014282005.1 Sporosarcina sp. BP05
TTGCACATCTGATACCTGGAATTTTTGCATTCTTATAATCGCAAATTGCGCCATGTACTGCATCTCCTTTTAGATTGGGGAACGAATCATATTGGGATAAGAATAGCACATCGTGGGAGGAGGACCAAAACTTTTGGTATAGCCCACTATACCAATTTCATTGGTGTGGGCTCTCCGAGGGTAAAAAGCAAGAAGTCTGTCACGCTAGCGTGACAGACTTCCCAAGTTCAAAAGCAGAAAAAATAACCGCTTGCAGCCGTTGTTTTTTCTAGTAG
>NZ_JACFTD010000107.1 GCF_014282005.1 Sporosarcina sp. BP05
TCATAGGCTTAAAATTAACCTTAGGGAAGAAGCAGAAGCCTTGTGGCAACTGGAGCCAGAAGAAAAACGGCTTATAAAACGATGGTTCCGTAAATCAGAAGAAAATCACATGGAGAAAGACCGATTTATCCGCGATTTTGTTGAAGTAAACCTTGAATTTACCTTAAAAATCGAAGAAAATGACTAAAAAACCGACTAAAATGGCACAAAATGTGCTTAAAGTCGGTTTTTTTTTTGTTTTATTTTAGCCCCTGAAGA
>NZ_JACFTD010000108.1 GCF_014282005.1 Sporosarcina sp. BP05
CCTTCAGGGGCTAAAATAAAATAAAAAAAACCGACTTTAAGCACATTTTGTGCCATTTTAGTCGGGTTTTTAGTCATTTTCTTCGATTTTTAAGGCTACTTCAAGGTTTACTTCAACAAAATCGCGGATAAATCGGTCTTTCTCCATGTGATTTTCTTCTGATTTACGAAACCATCGTTTTATAAGCCGTTTTTCTTCTGGCTCCAGTTGCCACAAGGCTTCTGCTTCTTCCCTAAGGTTAATTTTAAGCCTATGT
>NZ_JACFTD010000010.1 GCF_014282005.1 Sporosarcina sp. BP05
TATGTAGAATGCAAGACTTATTTTGAATTAGTTTTCATTTCTATTTTAGTGGCACTGAGATGCATTATCTCAAGCCTTTTTTATCATTACATTTTAAACATCCTCCTATTCCAATACCTTTTCAATAGCAAGATGACGATTCCTAGTCAAATCCAAAATAGATCCATCCACACTCTTCTTTACCATTGGACGTAATCTTGCGTCACGATGAACGAATATAACTTCCCCTGCTTCGCCGCTTGTCAGTAACACCTTGGTTCCAATAGAAAGATTTCCGACAAGGTCATGTAATGCTTGGACAACTTTTATATCGAATTTCCCAAACTCTTCTTCCTTTATCATCTCAATTACCTTAAATGAAGACTCCTTTGAACGATGAATCCGTTCTGACGTCATTGCATGGAAGACATCTGCAACTGCCAGGACTTGTGAAAACACGGAAATTCGATTTGCTTTCTCACCGCGTGGATAACCACTACCATCGAGTCGCTCATGATGCTGGAAGATAGCCAACTTCATTTCTTGTCGTAAAAGTGATGTGTCTTGAATCATTTGATAACTATACAATGTATGTTGCTTTACTTCATTGAACTGATCTTTTGTTAAGAATGCTGCATTTTCCGTAACTGCCATGTCAATTTTAGCCATTCCACAATCGGCAAGTACACCTGCAAGTCCAAGTTGTAAAGTCTGTCCTATTGGAAACCCAATCTGTCTACTGATAGCAGAAGCCAGTATTCCAACACCAATTGAGTGGTGATATGTGTAATCTTTGGTAGTTGAAAACTCATTTAATAATGTTAACATCTTTTTCTGTTCAATAAATGCATCTAATAGGGGGATCACTATGGAACGAACTTTTGCAATATCCGGACGTACACCTGCACGCCATCCAAGAAACTCCCTTTTATAGCTATGAACTGCGTCGCTGTATCGTGTTTGTAGATCTATCTGTTTCATAGGTATTTTTGCAAGCACATCGTCTGGATTCAATGGACCCTCGTTATCATCATATACTTCTTCTCTTTTAACGACGAGTCGTTCTTTGACTTTAACCTTTTTCACACTAAATGCATTCAAAACCGTTATATGTTCCAGTAAGAGCTCAGTATCTTTTCTAAGGATTGGGTAGATTGTATTTACAAAGATATCTTCGCTTGTAATTATGCCCGGACGTAGGTCACTTGTTTTTACATAGATTTCTGTCATCAATATTACCTGCCTTCACCTCATAGTTCTTTCTATCATACTCTAACTATTTCAATTAAACGATTAGATTATATAAATACACGTAAAAAAGGTTATTGAAATGGCCATGTCGGCCAGTTCAATAACCTTTTCACTTAAGACTCCGTATCTGTATCTTCATCTTCCTTCTCAATGGAAGATAACCCGGCGTCTTCATTATTTTCAGAAGAAACTACACTCTCTTCAACATTATTGTCGTCAAGTTCTTCTTCCTCTTCTTCTTTTACAACTTTTGCGACAGTCGCGACGAGTTCATCTTCTCCTAGTCGAATTAAACGAACTCCTTGCGTACTACGTCCAATAACGGAAATGTCGTCAATATCCATACGGATCAAAATACCATGTATCGTAATAAGCATTAAATCTTCAGTGCCATCTACTGTCTTCATCGCAACAAGAAGACCATTGCGCTCTGTCACGTTTAATGTCTTCAGACCGTAACCGCCGCGAGTTTGGATACGATACTCATCTTCTGGCGTACGTTTTCCGAATCCTTTTTCTGTAACTACTAATATTTCATCGCCTTCATTCACGGTATCCATACCGATTACAATATCGCCTTCACGCAGACGAATACCACGGACACCACCGGCTATCCGACCCATAGAACGAATATCTGTCTCATTAAACTTGATTAACATACCGTCCTTTGTACCAATGGAAATGTTTTCATCGCCTTTGGTCATTTTAACGCCAATGAGTTCATCATCGCCGCGAAGGGTAAGTGCAATCAATCCATTTGAACGGATATTAGCAAATTCGGAAACAGGCGTACGTTTAACAACCCCATTACGGGTCGAGAAGAATAAGTATTTGTCATCCTCGAATACATCTACAGGAATCATAGCTGTTACTTTCTCATCCTTATCGACACCTAACAGGTTGATGATAGGTAATCCTTTCGCAGTCCGGCTAAATTCAGGTACTTGGTAGCCTTTCGTACGGAATACCCGTCCTCTGCTTGTGAAGAACAAGATGGTATCGTGCGTCGATGTATTCAATAAATGTTCAACGAAGTCGTCGTCATTCGTGCCCATCCCTTGGATTCCACGACCACCACGACGCTGGCTGCGGTACGTATTAGCAGGCAAACGTTTAATGTAACCATTATGTGTGAGTGTCAATACTGAGTTTTCGACCGGGATAAGATCTTCATCCTCGATCATTTCAGCGCCGCCCAATGTAATTTCCGTTCTACGTTTATCTTCAAAACGAATTTTCACTTCGAGCAATTCCTCACGAATAATCTCAAGCAGTTTTGATTCATCTGCAAGAATCGCACGGAGTTCAGACATAAGGAGTTGCAACGCCTCGTATTCACTTTCAATTTTGTCTCGCTCAAGTCCTGTCAAACGTTGAAGACGCATATCAAGGATAGCCTGTGCTTGACGATCAGATAAATTAAATTGATCCATCAAACCTGTTTTCGCTTCATCTGTTGTTTTAGATGCACGGATAAGGGCGATGATTCTATCAATATTATCAAGTGCGATGCGCAGTCCTTCCAAAATATGTGCGCGATCTTCCGCTTTCTTCAGGTCGTACTGAGTACGTCTGCGGATGACAACCTTTTGGTGTTCCAGGTAATGGTACAAAATTTCCTTTAATGCAAGAATTTTTGGTTGACCGTCAACGAGTGCCAGCATGTTAACACCGAAACTAGATTGCAATGCCGTCTGCTTATACAAATTGTTTAACAGTACGTTTGCATTTGCATCACGGCGTACTTCCATCACTATTCGCATTCCGGTACGATCCGATTCATCGCGCAGATCAGTAATGCCATCGATTTTCTTATCACGTACAAGCTCAGCAATCTTTTCAATAAGACGTGCCTTGTTTACCTGGAATGGCAGCTCATGTACAAGAATTGTTTCCCTACCGTTCGATTGCTGTTCAATTTCTACCCTACCGCGGATAATAACAGAACCTCGTCCAGTTTCGTAAGCTCTTCTGATTCCGCTCCGACCAAGAATGATCCCGCCAGTTGGAAAGTCTGGGCCAGGGATAATTTCCATCAACTCTTCCGTTGAAATTGCAGGATTGTCGGCAAGTGCCAGAACAGCGTCAATTGTTTCACCAAGATGATGCGGAGGAATATTTGTTGCCATTCCGACCGCAATACCGGTTGTCCCGTTGACAAGTAAGTTGGGGTAACGACTCGGAAGAACGATTGGTTCTCTCTCTTGTCCATCATAGTTGTCTTGGTAATCGACAGTGTCTTTATTAATGTCTCGAAGAAGTTCCATTGCAATACGCGACATACGAGATTCCGTATACCGCATCGCAGCTGCACCGTCTCCATCGACAGAACCAAAGTTACCGTGACCATCGACGAGCATATAACGGTAGTTGAAATCCTGGGCCATCCGTACCATCGTGTCATACACAGCACTATCACCATGCGGATGATACTTACCAATGACGTCTCCGACAATACGTGCGGATTTCTTGTGCGGTTTATCGGCGGTATTTCCAAGATCCTGCATTGCATACAGAATACGACGATGGACCGGCTTCAAACCATCCCTCACATCAGGGAGCGCACGTGAAACGATGACACTCATTGCATAATCAAGAAATGATGTCTTCATTTCTGTACTAATGTTAATCCCCTTAACACCACGTTGCGGCATATCTGCCATTATTGTTAGACTCCTTTCAACTCAAAAATCCTTAAGAGAAAATAGTTCAATTACCTGACTAGCTTTATTACTTCAACTAACCAATTAAGTATCTATATTTTTCACATACATTGCATTTTCCTCGATAAATTTGCGACGCGGTTCGACTTCGTCTCCCATAAGCTGCTGGAATGTTGAATCGGCGTCAAATGCATCTTCAAGGTGAACTTGGAGTAGTGTACGTTGGTCAGGATCCATTGTTGTATCCCATAATTGCGTTGCATCCATTTCCCCTAGGCCTTTGTAGCGGGTAATAACTGGTTTTGGCATAGGTGAAAGCCGTCCGAAAATTTCTTGTAGCTCTTCCTCTGTGTAGCAATACTCTTCAATTTTTCCTTGCTTCACGCGATAAAGAGGCGGCTGGGCAATATAAACATACCCTGCTTCGATAAGCGGTCGCATAAAGCGGAAGAAGAAGGTTAAAAGAAGCGTACGAATATGCGCACCATCGACATCTGCATCAGTCATAATAACAAGTTTATGATAGCGTGCCTTGGCAAGATCGAATTCTTCACCGATACCTGTACCAAGTGCTGTAATCATTGCACGGATTTCTAAGTTACCTAAAATACGATCAAGACGTGCTTTTTCGACGTTCAAGATCTTACCACGAAGCGGAAGAATAGCTTGGAAGTGACGGTCACGTCCCATTTTAGCTGAACCGCCTGCCGAGTCACCTTCAACGATATATAGTTCACTTATAGCCGGGTCACGTGAGGAACAGTCTGCCAGTTTCCCTGGAAGACTTGATACTTCAAGTGCTGATTTGCGACGTGTGAATTCACGCGCGTTTTTCGCAGCAAGACGAGCCCGTGCTGCCATCAAACTTTTATCAATGATTTGACGTGACGTTGTCGGATTTTCAAGCAGGAATCGTTGGAATCCTTCAGAAAACAATGAATTAGTAATTGTACTAACTTCGGAGTTACCGAGTTTTGTTTTAGTCTGTCCCTCAAATTGCGGATCCGGATGTTTAATCGAAATGATGGCCGTTAGTCCTTCACGGACATCATCACCGGACAAGTTCGGATCAGCTTCTTTCAGTACACCATTTCTTCGAGAGTAATCGTTAATAACACGTGTCAATGCTGTCTTAAAGCCTGACTCATGCGTACCACCCTCGTAGGTATTGATATTATTGGCAAATGAAAACAAATTTTCTGCATAGCCGCTATTGTATTGCATCGCGATTTCGATTGAAATTCCGTCTTTTTCGCCTTCAATGAAAATAGGTTCATCATGAATTGGTTCTTTGTTTTGATTCAAATGTTCTACGTACGACTTAATGCCGCCTTCGTAGTAATAGACGTCGCTCCGCTCTTCATCGGTACGCTTGTCTGTAATCGTGATCCGGAGGCCACGGTTGAGATAAGCAAGTTCACGAAGTCGATGCGCTAAGATGTCATACTCATATGTTGTTGTTTCCGTAAAGATTTCAGGGTCTGCTTTGAAGCGGATTCTTGATCCTGTTTCATCAGTTTTGCCGATTACACTAAGTTCTTTCGAAACTGCACCACGTTCAAACTCGATGTAATGAACTTCGCCGTCACGTCTAACATATACCTCTGTAGTCTCAGACAATGCATTTACGACAGATGCACCAACACCATGCAAACCGCCGGAAACTTTATAGCCCCCGCCGCCGAATTTACCTCCTGCATGAAGTACGGTCATTATAACTTCGACTGCCGGTCTACCCGTTGATTCCTGTGTTCCCACCGGAATTCCCCGACCATTATCATCGACAGAAATCCAATCGTCTTTTTCTATCGTTACTTCAATATGATCACAGTAACCTGCAAGTGCCTCATCGATACTATTATCAACAATTTCCCATACAAGATGGTGAAGTCCTCTAGAACTAGTTGTCCCGATATACATACCTGGACGTTTGCGGACAGCTTCCAATCCTTCTAAGACTTGGATTTGATTTTCATCATAAGCCATCTGCATATCTTTCTCTTCCATTGCCAAACTGTTCACCTTCCCTTTCCGAACGTCTAACATTTGTATTTCTGGTGTTTAAATAAAGGGATGACTCAATTGTCATTACTCTCTATTAGCAACTTCACCTGCCGTCACTTCGAATATGTCTGCCTGACGAATTGTTTTATGGTCAATCCCTGCTACGTTCGTTGTCGTAACAATTGTCTGCACTTCTCCTTGAATTGTGTTCAAGAGATGGGATTGTCGGTAATCATCAAGTTCAGACAGTACGTCATCCAGCAAAAGGACAGGTGCTTCCCCAACTTCTTGCTTTACAAGTTCTATTTCCGCAAGTTTAAGGGACAGCGCCGTTGTCCGCTGCTGTCCCTGCGATCCATACGTTTGGATGTCGTAGCCGTTAACGAAAAAGTGAAGATCGTCTCTATGTGGTCCAATCAAGGTCATGCCACGATCTAGTTCACGGCGTCTTGCTTCAAGCAATCGCTGACCGAGTATAGACTGCATCTGTTCTACAGTCTGTCCGGAATCAAGTTCTTTTAGCGTTCCATAAGAAACTTGAAGGGATTCAATACCACGTGAGATTCCTTTATGGATTGGTTCCGCCCACTTTTGTAAAAGCTCCATGAAATAAAACCGTTTACGAATAACTTGGACAGCTACTTGAATATACTGCTCTGTATAAATATCAAACATGACATCGTTGAGGTTTAACTTCCCCCGATTGTCTTTTAAAATAGCATTGCGCTGTTTAAGCACTTTTTGAAATGTTAAAAGGTCATGTAAATAGGTTGGTGAAATTTGGCCGATTTCCATATCTAGAAATCGTCTTCTCACTTGGGGACTGCCCTTTACAAGATTCAAATCTTCCGGGGCAAACATTACGACATTCAATTGGCCAATGTACAAGCTAAGGCGTTTCTGTTCAAGATGATTGACACGCGCTTTTTTGCCTTTTTTAGAAATAACCAACTCTAATGGCAGTCGGCCATATTTACGTTGTATGTCCCCTTCTATTTTACCATATTCTTGGTCCCAGCGTATTAATTCACGATCATTTGAAGTTCTATGCGATTTTGCCATAGAAAGAACATAGATTGCTTCCATGATGTTTGTTTTACCCTGAGCGTTTTCACCAATCAGTACATTGATTTGCGGAGAAAACGAAAGGTCGAGTGATTCATAATTCCGGTAATTGGTTAATGCAAGTCTTTCAATATGCATCCGTTTGACCGTCTGGTAGTTCAGTTACTTTAAATGTACCAACGTTTGGAATTTTAACAATATCTCCGTCACGAAGTTTCTTACCTCGACGCTGTTCCTCCTCGTCGTTGACATAGACAATGTATTCATCCAAAAACCATTTAGCCATACCGCCTGAGCTGATTGTATTTGTCATTTTTAATAATTGTCCTAGAGTTATGAACTCCGTATCGATTGTAAGATTTTCCATAGAGTCTCAACCTTTCGCAAGTTAGTCTGTCTTTCTATTTTAGCCGACTTTCGACAGTAAGTAAAAAGGATAGTCAAATAAGTGACTATCCTTCGAGTTTCAGTATGTTCGTACAGGGAGAATAAGTTGCAAGATTGAATCGTCATCAACTGATTTCAAGATGAACGGTCGCATAGCTCCTGTAAATTGAATTGTTATGTCTTGCCCATCAATTGCTTTCAATGCATCCATCATATATTTAGCACTAAAAGAGATATTCAGCTCTTCGCCTGTTACGCCAATTGCTTCCACCAATTCTTCAACCTTACCTACTTCAGGTGAGTTTGAAGAGATTTCAATGACTTTACCTTCATTGGCTGAGAAACGGACAATGTTATTGCGTTCTTCACGCGCTAGAAGCGAAGCTCTATCAATTGCCTGAAGAAGCAGTCGACCATTTACCGTCACTGATGTTTTATATTCTAACGGAATAAGGCGCGAAGTATCTGGATAATTACCTTCCAATAGGCGTGAGTAAAATAATACACCACGTGTTTTGAATAGAACTTGTTGATCTGCAATGACAATATCCACAAGTTCGCCATTATCAGGCAAGATTTTATTTAGTTCTTGAAGACTTTTTCCAGGGATAACGACACTAAAAGGAACTTCCGGCATATCTTCAGGTATCGTCAATCTTCTTGCCAATCTATGGCTATCTGTAGCGATACAAGCAAGTCCTCCATCTTTAGCTTCCCAAAGTACGCCTGTTAATACAGGTCTAGTTTCTTGTTGAGATACAGCAAAGACTGTTTCACGAATGATTGATTTCATCAGATCTGCTGGCAATGAAAATAGATAATCATCTTTTACTTCTGGCAGGACTGGGTAATCTTCTGGGTCTAATCCAATTAGATGGAATTCAGACTTACCAGATTGAATATGTGTTTGTAGTCCGTTTGCAACTTCAATTATTACTTCGTTCGTAGGCAGTTTTCGTACGATTTCGCTAAAAACTTTAGCTTGTAGCACAATGCTTCCCTTTTCTGCGACACGAATAATCTGTTCTCCATTATCTTCTGCTGGTATGAATGTACAGATTGTAATATCTGAATCACTTCCCGTTAACGTCATTCCTTTTTCGTCCACTTCAATCTTTATTCCTGTCAAAATTGGAATCGCGACTTTTTGACTGATGGCCTTCATAACGTCGCTTAATCCATCAAGTAACTTATCTCTCATAATTTCAAATTTCATTCTATACCCTCGCTTAATATATATAGTATTAGTTATTAATAAAGTAGTAGTAATAGTAGTAGGGGCTGTGGATATGTGGGTAAGTCTATTTTCCCTTGGCGCCTAAACGTTTTCCACATGTGTATAACCTGTTCGTAGGTGTGCACCTCTTATTATATGTTATGCACAGGTCATCCTCTACCAAGGACATTACGAATATCTTGAACGTCTTGTTGCAAAGCTTGATCGTCTTTTAACAGTTGTCTAATCTTCTCGTGTGCGTGAATGACAGTTGAATGATCTCGTCCACCAAACTCAGATCCAATCTTAGGTAGGGAGAAGTCCGTTAGTTCTCTGGATAGGAACATGGCTATTTGTCGGGGAAATGCAATGGCCCTGGTTCTTTTCTTCGCAGTGAAATCCTCTAGACGTATGTCAAAGTGCTCTCCAACTGCTTTTTGGATATCAAGAATTGTTACAGTGCGCGGTCTTGAGTTCGGAATGATATCTTTCAAGGCTTCCGCGGCAAGATCTGTATTGATATCTGAATTAACAAGTGATGAATAGGCAACAACACGTATAAGAGCACCTTCTAGTTCACGTATGTTTGAGTCAATTTGGTTGGCAATGTACAGCATGACTTCATTTGGGATATCAACAAGCCCATCTGCCTTAGCCTTTTTACGCAAAATTGCAATGCGTGTTTCTAGGTCTGGAGGTGCTATGTCTGTGATCAAACCCCATTCAAAACGGGATCTTAGCCTATCTTCAAGGGTTGGAATCTCTTTTGGAGGTCGATCACTTGAAATAACAATCTGTTTCGATTCTTCGTGAAGCGTGTTGAATGTATGGAAAAATTCTTCTTGAGTTTGTTCTTTTCCCGCAAGGAATTGAATATCATCTATTAAGAGCACGTCCACATTCCGATAACGATTACGGAACTCGACAGCTTTATTATCACGAATAGAGTTAATGAATTCATTTGTAAACTTCTCAGATGAAAGATACATGACTTTTGCTGATGGGTTCTGTTCGAGTACATAATGTCCAATTGCATGCATTAAGTGTGTCTTTCCAAGCCCCACGCCCCCATAGATAAACAGCGGATTATAGGCTTTAGCTGGTGCTTCGGCAACGGCAAGTGACGCTGCATGGGCAAAACGATTTCCCGAACCAATGACGAACGTGTCGAACGTATATTTTAGATTAAGCATGCCAGGTGCCGACGTTAATGGAACCTTTTCTATAGGTTTCACAGTCGGTTTAGGTAGCATGAAATCATTTTCTTCCATGTTTTTAGGTACAACAAACTGAATGATTCGGTCTTCGCCGGTCAATTCGGATAGAATTCCAGTAATAAGATGTACATAGTGGTTTTCAAGCCAGTCTTTTGCAAATGAGTTCGGTGCGGCGATTGTGACATTCTCTTCGCCATAAGACATCAGTTTTGTCGACTTTAACCAAGTTTCAAAACTGGGTCTTGAAATCTTCTGCTCAACCTTCGACAAAACTTCGATCCATAATTCTTCTAAGTGTTCCAAACGTGTGCCTCCTTTACAGTGAAAATAAAAAACCCGAGGATATGTATTATACACAGTTTTCCGTTGTGTGGATAACAATTATGCAAAAGTGTTGAAAAAAGTATCCACAATGTATTAACAACTGTGGATAACAAAATTACTATAAAATTATGTGCATAACAAATTCATCTCATTGTAACAGGAAATGTTGTGGATTACAAGGAGTCTTGAACCTTATCCACAGTGCTAGCGGTTGTGGATGAAATCTTTATCCACAGCCCTTGGTATGTGAGGAAGATGTCGATAAGCGGTGTGTATAAAAAAACCCCGGAAAATACTATCCACATCATTGTTGAAAAAAGGCGATAGGAACCGTGGATAACTTATTAAGGTGAAATTAGAGAAACTAAGTGGGCTAAATTACTGACGAATAGGAAAGGGTTGACTTTTACCTTGGAAATCCGATATACTATTCAAGACTGTCACAGTAATAAATAGACAATCAATGCAGGAGGTGTCTTAAAAGATGAAACGTACTTACCAACCAAATAAACGTAAACGTAGTAAAGTCCACGGTTTCCGTGAAAGAATGAGCACGAAAAGCGGACGCAGAATTCTAGCAGCTCGTCGTCGTAAAGGAAGAAAAGTCCTATCAGCATAAGGCCACTGACATTTCAGTGGTCTTTTTTCTTTTTTATTAATGAAGAACTATAATCATAGATGACGGAGCAGGTGTATGGGATGAACAAACGTCAACGGGTAAAGAAAAATGAGGAATTTCAAGAAGTATTCAAAAAAGGGAAGTCGTTTGCTAATCGGCAATTTGTTGTGTATTCCTATAGGAAGGAAGACCAGCCAGAATTCAGGATTGGTCTGTCCGTCAGTAAAAAAGTAGGTAATGCAGTCGCCCGAAATAGGATCAAACGGTATTTACGACAGTCCTTCCTGGAAATGAAAGACGAACTGCGTAACGATATGGATTATGTCATCATCGCCAGACATCAGGCGGCCACATTAGATTTTCATGAAACGAAGAAAAGCTTACAGCACGTCTTACGTATTTCCCGCGTTTTAAAGAAGTAGAAGGAAGTATATGAACGTGATAAACTGTTAGTATCGGTCGATAGGGCCTTTTAATTGAATAAGATAAGATTTGGGGGAACTGATTTGAAAAAGAAATTAGCATTAATCCTCATACTGACAGCATTGTCGGTATTTCTTGCGGGATGTTCGGAATTCCAACAACCAATTTACGAGGACAGTGAAGGTTTTTGGAACAAATTTGTCGTCTGGCCGTTAGTTTCCCTTATAACGACATTCAAAGACATTCTAGGAACATACGGGTACGGAATTGTTGCAGTTACAATCATCATCCGACTTGTCTTGCTTCCATTAATGATCAAACAGACACAGAGTTCAAAGCGGATGCAGGAAATTCAGCCTGAACTGAAAGCGCTGAAAGAGAAATACAAATCAAAAGACGCGGTTACACAACAAAAGTACCGTGAAGAAATGCAAAAGGTTATGTCAGAACGAAAAATCAATCCGGCGGCGGGCTGTTTACCAGTCGTAATCCAAATGCCAATTCTATTCGGTTTCTATCATGCCATCAGCCGAATGAATGTCACATACGATATTGGGAACTTCTTATGGTTTGAACTTGCAGCGCCAAGTATTACGCTTGCAGTTTTAGCAGGAGCTATGCAGTTCATCGTTTTACGTACGGGTCCTGCAATGGACAACCCACAGATGAAAGTAATGATGTACATCATGCCATTCATGATTATGATCTTCGGTTCATTCTTACCGGCAGCACTTTCACTTTACTGGGTAATCGGTAATATCATTTCAATTATCCAAAACATCTTCATTTACAAACCATTTAAGAAAAAGGAAGTGGAACTTGTAAAAGTGGGAGGGAAACGGAAATGACAAGGACGACGCGAAGGGGAACCACGGTTGAATTAGCGATTTCATCGGCATTGATAGCACTTGGTGTTACGCGTGACGAAGTAGAAGTCGAAGTGATCAATCAAGGGAGAAAAGGATTTCTAGGTTTCGGTGCAAAAGAAGCTGAAGTAACCGTAACTATCGTAAATTTTGAAGAACCTTCCGTCCCTGAAAAGGTATCGGTACCTGAAGAAGCAAATCCTGTAATGGAAATACAACCATTTGAGATTGAAGTTATTGGCAAATCCGTTGAACCTCCCGGGGAGAAAGAGGAAGTCCAAATCGAAGGATTGTCTGATGAAACCGCAATTGCAGAAACAGAACACTATTTAAAAATGATTGCGATTGGAATGGGTATCGATGACATTCAAATTAGCCATGAAACTAACGGTAAATATGTTACTTTTCAAATGGAAAGTGCAAAAGCTGCATTACTGATTGGGAAACGTGGACAAACGCTAAATGCACTCCAGCAATTATCGCAGCTTGTAACGAACAAATTGGCGAGTCAATTCAAGGTTGTCCGGATAGATGTCGGTGATTACCGGGAGCGTCGCGAACAATCATTGGAACAATTAGCTGAACGAATGGCTGATAAAGCAGTCCGAACCGGAAAAAGAATCCAGTTAGAACCGATGGCTTCTTATGAAAGAAAAGTCATTCATAATGCATTATCACGACGACTGGATATTGAAACATATTCAGAGGGAACTGATCCATTCAGGTATCTAGTCATTGAATCTGTTAGGTGAAAAAAAGTCCTGCAAAGACGAACCCTGTCTCTGCGGGACTTTTTTGTATTAATTGTAAAGATGACTTAACTTATCCACATTATTTAAATTGCGACACTAGGAGGATGGAAGGACTTGTGATAATATATTATGTTAGATAGTCGTGTCCGAAATAGGTTATCCACATGTGAGTAACCAAGTCAGGAAGGTGAAAAACGTGCATTTTGATACAATAGCTGCCATCTCGACTCCAATGGGGGAAGGTGCAATTGCCATCGTCAGGTTAAGTGGGGACGAAGCTGTCCAAATAGCGGATCGTATTTTCCGTTCACCGTCTGGTAAAAGGCTAAATGAAGAACAATCACATACAATCCATTATGGTCATTTAATAGATCCATCAACTGCTGAAATTGTCGAAGAAGTAATGGTTTCTCTTATGAAGGCACCAAAAACATTTACACGTGAAGATGTCGTAGAAGTAAACTGTCATGGGGGAATTGTTGCCGTCACTCGTGTTCTTCAACTAGTGCTGAAGCAAGGGGCGCGTCTTGCAGAACCTGGTGAATTCACAAAACGTGCATTTCTTAATGGGCGAATTGATTTGTCTCAAGCCGAAGCGGTCATGGACCTTATTCGTGCAAAGACAGACCGTGCCATGAATGTTGCACTCAATCAGATGGAAGGAAAACTTTCTCGGTTGATTGGAGGACTGCGACAAGCGCTTATTGAAACGTTGGCGCAAGTTGAAGTAAATATCGATTATCCGGAGTATGATGACGTCGAAGAAATGACAATCCCGCTGATGATTGAAAAAAGTACGTGGGTAAGAAATGAAATCGATGAGTTGTTGAAAACATCATCTCAAGGTAAAATCCTTCGAGAAGGTCTGTCTACTGTTATTATTGGTAGACCCAATGTAGGCAAATCTTCCTTACTAAATAGCATCATTCAAGAAAATAAAGCAATCGTAACCGACATTGCGGGGACGACGCGTGATATTATTGAAGAGTACGTCAATGTGCGGGGTGTTCCACTTCGTCTAATCGATACTGCTGGAATCAGGGAAACAGAAGATATTGTGGAACGAATCGGCGTCGAAAAGTCGAGGAAAGTGTTGAAGGAAGCGGATTTAATTCTACTCGTCCTTAACAGTTCTGAAGAGTTGTCGATAGAAGACGAACGGTTATTTGAAGTAGTTTCAGGAATGGATACGATCTTTGTTATCAATAAAACCGACCTACCACAAAAAATTGATATGCAAAAAGTGATGGAACATGCCGGAACGGGCAAAGTTGTCACGACCTCTCTTGTGAAAGACGAAGGGGTAGATGAACTGGAAGAAGCAATTGCCGGACTCTTTTTCGAAGGAAATCTTGAATCAGGCGATTTCACATATGTTTCAAATGCACGACATATCGCATTGTTATACAACGCGCGTGCCACAATTGAAGACGCACTCGCAGCTGCTGAAGCGGGCGTTCCAGTCGATATGATTCAGATTGACGTTACACGGACGTGGGAAATTCTCGGTGAAATTATTGGGGACACAGTCCAAGACGGTCTACTTAATGAGTTATTTTCTCAATTCTGCCTCGGAAAATAAAATAAGATGAGTGTTCAAAAAGAATGAATGGAAAGGGGGAATCTGCCAAACGCAGTGACTTGCTACTACTTTTCATCGGATTTTTTGAATTACTTTAATAGAAAGAAGGAAAAGAACATGCCCAAATTTGAAGCAGGCACGTTCGACGTTATTGTTATTGGAGCCGGCCATGCGGGAGTTGAGGCGGCACTTTCCGCTGCTAAAATGGGTGCAACAACGCTCGTACTTACAATGAACCTCGATATGATAGCCTTTATGCCGTGTAATCCGTCACTTGGCGGTCCCGCTAAAGGGATCGTCGTACGTGAAATTGATGCACTAGGCGGTGCAATGGGGAAAGTAATCGACAAAACACATATCCAAATGCGGATGTTGAATACAGGCAAAGGGCCTGCGGTGCGTGCGCTTCGTGCGCAAGCTGACAAAGTCCTATACCAGTCGGAAATGAAACGTCTTCTTGAAGAACAGGAAAATCTATTACTTCACCAAGGCGTTGTAGAAGAACTAATCGTGGAAGACGATGAAATAAAAGGAGTACTTACACAAGTCGGTGCAATTTACCGTGCGAAGACAGTCATCATAACAACAGGTACATTCCTGCGCGGTGAAGTTATTATCGGTGACCTGAAATATTCGAGCGGACCGAATAACCAAATGCCTTCAATTAAACTTGCAGACAATATTCGTGAACTTGGTTTTGATATGGTGAGATTCAAAACGGGCACTCCACCACGTGTGAATAGCAGAACGATTGATTATAGCAAAACTGAAATCCAACCAGGAGATGATACAGCGTGGGCATTCAGTTATGAAACAACTGAATTCATCACTGATCAACTACCGTGTTGGCTGACATATACATCACCAAGAACACATGAACTTATTAATGAAAACCTTCACTTGTCACCGATGTATTCCGGGATGATTAAAGGGAAAGGGCCCCGCTATTGTCCATCAATTGAAGATAAAATTGTGCGTTTTGCTGATAAATCTCGTCATCAGATTTTCCTTGAGCCAGAAGGCCGAAATACGCAAGAAGTGTATGTCCAAGGATTATCGACAAGTTTGCCGGAACACGTTCAAAAACAATTAATTGCAAGCGTACCGGGACTTGAAAATGCGGAAATGATGCGTGCAGGCTATGCAATTGAGTATGATGCAATCGTCCCTACGCAACTATGGCCTACACTTGAAACAAAAAGAATTCGTAATCTATACACAGCTGGCCAGCTTAATGGAACATCTGGCTACGAAGAAGCAGCGGGCCAAGGAATCATGGCAGGTATTAATGCTGCTTCCCGTGCTCTAGGGAAAGAAGAACGTGTCCTAGGGCGTGCTGATGCATATATAGGCGTCCTTATTGATGACCTTGTTACAAAAGGGACAAGCGAGCCATATAGACTTCTGACATCACGCGCAGAATACCGACTGTTGTTGCGTCATGACAATGCGGATATGCGACTGACTGAAATAGGATACCAAATTGGATTGATTAATGAAGAAAGACACGATGCTCATATTATTAAGAAGCAACAAATTGAAGAAGAAATTATCAGGCTGCGAAAAGTGACGATTAAACCGACTAGTGATGTTCAGGACATCATACGTGAAACAGGCGGCTCGGAACTTAGAGAACCGATGAAAGCAGCAGATCTTCTAAAACGTCCTGAAATAAACTATAGCCAGATAGAAAGAATGGTTCCACCAGAAGAAAAGAAATCAAAAGAAGTAGAAGAGCAAGTTGAAATCTTCATTAAGTATGAGGGTTATATTGAAAAGTCATTGCAACAAGTAGATAAAATGAAAAAACTTGAGAACAAAAAAATACCCGATAATATCGACTATAATGCAATATCCGGTATCGCGTCAGAAGCCAAAAGTGTACTGAGTGAGGTAAGACCATTATCCATTGCACAAGCATCTCGCATATCCGGTGTTAATCCAGCTGATATTTCAATTCTTCTTGTCTATATTGAACAGGGGAGAATCGCCAAAATTTCGGGCTAAATTAGCTAATGCAGGTCTTGGATTAAATTACTTAATTCAAGTTACTTATGCTTTTCGTATTGTCTAGACTCCAGCGCCTAGAGTTTTGGGTCATAATCCGTACTGACAAAGCTGCAAAGAACATCGCTTTGTCAGTCCGCCTTATGCCTGTAGCCTCTGGACAGGCGCTTATGCTTTTCCTATGGGGGGAATATTGATGAATGTTGAACAATTTATACAGGCCTTAAAAGAACAAGGTATTGAATTGAGTGAAACGCAAATAGCACAGTTTAACCAGTATTTCAAACTACTGGTAGAATGGAATGAAAAGATGAACTTGACGGCAATTACAGATGCCCCCTCAGTTTATTTAAAACACTTCTATGATTCTATATCTGCTGCCTTTTATATTAACTTAAATGAACCAAAAGCAATTTGTGACGTAGGTGCAGGAGCTGGATTTCCAAGTATTCCATTGAAAATTTGTTTTCCAAACTTAGATGTGACCATTGTGGATTCATTAAATAAAAGAATTGGCTTTTTGAAAGTATTAGCTGAAGAACTTCAGCTTAAAAATGTGCACTTCGTCCATGCGAGAGCCGAGGACTTTGGACAAGACTCCAAGTACAGAGAAAAATTCGATATCGTCACTGCCCGCGCGGTTGCACGTTTGTCTGTCTTAGCGGAGTTATGTATACCACTAGCTAAAAAAGGTGGAATCTTCATTGCGATGAAGGGAGCAGCCGCGGATGACGAACTTCTAGATGCCAAAAAAGCAATTTCTGTTCTCGGAGCTACCATTAAAAAACAATACTCATTTATTTTGCCAATTGAAAATAGTGAACGAAATATCTTTGTTTTTGATAAAGAGAAAATCACTCCTAAAAAGTATCCTCGTAAACCAGGTATTCCGAATAAAATGCCAATTCAGTAAACTGTTTCACGTGGAACAATGAGTAAAGAGGATATACTACGCCGTGCCGAATTAGTAGAATTAGGGAGCAGTATTGAAAAGGTGGTGCCGGGAATGAAAAGTCCGTTTTCACGATTTTTTGGGAGTGGAGATAAAGAATTAGATCCACTAGTAGTGGAAGAGGTTCATCACGAAGTAATTGAACAGGTGAAAATTGAGTTAATAAATCCAAATAAATTTCAACCGCGTACAATATTTTCTGAAGATAAGATTGAAGAACTTGCGAGAACAATCCATACGCATGGTGTCATTCAGCCAATTGTCATTCGGAAAATTGGTGAAGGTAACTATGAAATCATCGCTGGAGAGCGTAGATATCGAGCAATGAAAAAACTGGGATGGTCGGAAGTACCGGCGATCATTCGAAACCTTGATGATAAAGAAACCGCATCCATTGCACTTATTGAAAACTTGCAGCGTGAAGAATTGACTGCAATTGAAGAGGCGTATGCCTATGAAAAGCTCCTTGAACTTCATTCATTAACACAAGAAGCGTTAGCGCAAAGACTAGGAAAAGGTCAATCAACTGTTGCTAATAAATTACGCTTACTGAAATTACCCGATGAAATAAAGAATGGAATATTAACAAAAGAAATATCAGAGCGACATGCAAGAGCGCTTATTCCAATTAAGGATAGCGAATTACAGTCACAGCTTTTCAAGGAAGTAATTGAACAGCAGTTGAACGTCAAACAGCTTGAAGCAAGAATTATTCAAGTTTTACATCCACCGGAGAAGGTAAAAGGTAAAAAGACAGCACCTCAAAGAAAATCGGTGAGTAAAGATGTCCGAATTGCTCTAAATACAATCAGGCAATCACTCGTTCTCGTTACTAAAAGTGGGATAGATGTAAAAACAGAAGAAGAAGATTCAGATGACTTTTATATAATCACTGTTAAAATACCAAAAAAGAAATAAAAAAAGACTCTTGCCTCGCATAGCAAGAGTCTTTTTACTACATATTTCTCTACAAAAAATGTTTTTTTTGTTAAACTAGAAGAAGTTACAAAATTGAAAGAATAAAAGAATAATAATAGTGCTGGAAAGCAGGTGCAGGTGTGGGCAGAATTATAGCGATAGCCAATCAAAAGGGAGGCGTCGGGAAAACGACAACATCCGTAAATCTAAGTGCTTGCCTTGCTCATATAGGCAAAAAGGTTCTTTTGATTGATACCGATCCGCAAGGGAATGCAACGAGCGGGCTAGGTGTTAACAAGGGAGAAGTCCAACAATGCATTTACGATATTTTAATAGACGATGTTAATATAAAAGACGTTATTCGTTCAACGAAAGTAGAAAACCTTGATATTGTGCCGGCAACTATATCCCTAGCGGGTGCAGAAATCGAGCTGGTTTCAACTATATCTAGAGAAGTACGGATGAAACATGCCATTCAGGAAGCGAAAGAGCTGTATGACTACATCATTATCGACTGTCCGCCTTCACTTGGCTTATTAACAATAAATGCACTGACCGCTGCTGATTCAATTATCATCCCAGTTCAGTGTGAGTATTATGCGTTGGAAGGTTTAAGTCAACTGCTAAGTACAATCCGACTTGTTCAAAAACATTTAAATGAAGACTTAATGATTGATGGCGTTTTACTTACGATGTTCGATGCAAGAACAAATTTAGGGATTCAAGTTATAGATGAAGTTAAAAAGTATTTTCAAGATAAAGTGTACAAAACAATCATTCCACGAAATGTACGATTGAGCGAGGCACCGAGTCATGGAGAACCAATTATCATTTACGATTCAAGATCACGTGGTGCAGAAGTATATTTAGATTTGGCAAAGGAAGTGGTTCGCAATGGCTAAAGGCCTTGGAAAAGGATTAAATGCTTTATTTCCTGGAGAGTCACTGGCAAAAGTAGAATCTGTCGAACATATTCATGTGAAAAGTATTAAGGCCAATCCGTATCAACCAAGGAAAATATTTGATGAAAATGCAATTCAAGAGTTGAGTGCTTCCATTAAAGAACATGGTATCCTTCAGCCAATTATTCTTCGGAAAATGGGAACGACATACGAGATTGTTGTAGGTGAGAGACGTTTCCGTGCAGCACAAATGGCAGGCCAAACTGAAGTACCAGCAGTTGTCCGTATCTTGACGGACGAAGAAACAATGGAGTTTGCGATCCTTGAAAATTTACAGCGGGAAGACCTGACGCCAATTGAAGAGGCAGAAGCTTATCAGAGTCTCATGGAAAATCTGGGTCTTACACAAGAACAGCTAGCATTTAGACTCGGTAAGAGTAGACCTCATATCGCAAATCATGTCCGTTTACTTTCATTGCCTGAAAAAGTAAGAAATTACATTACTATAGGTAAAATTTCAATGGGGCATGGTCGAACACTACTCGGTCTACGTAAGAAAGAACAAATTGCACTAGTGGCGGAACGGGTACTAAGAGAAGGGCTTAACGTCCGCCAATTAGAAAAGCTGGTTCAAACAATAAATGAGGATGTTCCACGTGAAACTAAACCGAAAAAGCGTAAAGACCTATTCCTGGCTGAGCGGGAATCCAATTTGCGTGATTATTTCGGAACGAATGTATCAATCAAGAAAACAAAAAACAAAGGGAAAATTGAAATCGAATTCTTCTCTGAAGATGATCTTGAGCGTATTCTTGAATTATTGAACGAATAAGCGATGCACCTATTTTGCCAATTGTGCAAAATAGGTTTTATTTTTAACTTCATTCAGCAGAGATCCAACTATCTGCCGAATTGTAGAACTCATGCTAAGGTCACCGCGTCCTGCGGCAACGCCTGAGTAACCAAAAGCCTTCAGCAGATGTTCCAGATTTTGAACGGAGTTAATTGAGCAAGCTTACTGCCTGCGTGATGTAGGTTGGTTAGCAGGGAGGAATTGAATTTCATTCCACCTAGTTTTCGCAAGGATGCGACATTCTTAAGCTAACTTCCTTACTTGATCTGGACACAAACACGCCAAGGCGTATTTGATTAAGAGGAAGTGAAAAGATGATTTTATTTGGAACAATTATAAACGTACTTTTAATAATTGTAGGCGCGTTCATTGGTCGATTTTTGCATAATATACCCGAGCGGATGAAAGAAACTGTCATGTATGGAATTGGACTTGCGGTTGCTGTTATTGGCATACAAATGACATTTGAAAGTACGCAAATCCTGATTGTTATTATTAGTATCGTTATAGGCGCAGTCATTGGTGAGTGGATGGATCTTGATAAGAAAGTGAATGATTTGGGCCACTGGATGGAAAGCAAGATACCAGCGAGTGATAAAGGTCCGGGTATTGCGCAAGGATTTGTGACAGCCACGTTGATTTTTGTTGTTGGATCGATGGCCATCATTGGCGCTATCGATAGTGGGCTAAGAAATGATCATGATGTTCTTGTCATGAAAGGGATTATTGATGGTTTTACTGCCATCATTTTAAGCTCAACATTAGGCATTGGCGTCGCATTTGCTGCGATTCCTGTATTACTTTATCAAGGAATCATCACGTTATTCTCCACTCAAATAAGTCGCTTTGTTCCAGACGATTTACTGAACTTCTTCATCTCTGAAATGACAGCGACAGGCGGATTGATGATTTTGGCTATTGGTTTAAATTTAATTGGTTTGACTAAAGTGAGAGTTGCCAATCTGATTCCGGGTATCCTTGTTGTTGGAGTTGCTGTTACTATCGTGCACTTCTTTTGACTTGCGTCGCCCGTGTGCAAGTTGCAATGCCCGAGCGATAGTGCGACTCATCTCATATGGAAGGTAGAGACGGGTACTTTGCAAAACGGCGTGTTCCATGAACCCAGCAATATTGACGATTCCTTTTATGGATACGTCTCCAACAGGGGGCAGATCTTTACCGACCGCTTTGCCAGGGTGTATAGGCCCGCTATTAAAAAGCAACTGACCAATAGAACTGACTTGTCCCAGGCAGGCATCGATCGCTACGATGAAAGCGGAGGGATTAGTGAGTTTGGTTTCATCTATACGTTGTTGCAGATTTAAAGCATGTAATGGACTTTCCAATGTACCGATTACAGTGAACGGGAACAGGGGAGACTCGGATAGGAAAGAACCAGTTAGTGGTCCTAGCGAGTCACCGGTAGATCGATCGGTCCCGATACAGAAAAAAATGAGGTCTTGGGTTTCGAATGGAATGTGCTGGAGGAATAATGAACTGAGTTTCCAAACGGCACCCGTTTCCTTATGGTGAATGCGATAATCATATGGTGTAGAAAGAGTAGATCGCATGAAAAAACTCCATTTCTTTTTTTATAACTCAGTCTACGCTTGCAAGTGATTTATTATACGAAAGGAAGAGGATTGTGGCAGTAACCATAAATGAAGACATTACAAAGTTAAAAGAAGAAGTTGAAGAAGTAGGTAACATACTATTTAGTTCAGAAACTTGGATTGATATTGGTAAGCTGGGACTTAAAGTTTTCTTCATTATTCTGCTATCCATCATTGTTGTAAAAATAGGTAAAAGCGTTATTAGCCGCGCATTCAAGGTGAAGCTGAAAGGTGCCTCGCTCCATACAGAGCGCCGCGAAACAACATTGGTTAAGCTTCTTCAAAACACATTGTCATATGTCGTCTATTTCGCAGCAATATTAGCAATCCTTTCTGCTTTTACAATCAATGTTGCAGGAATTCTTGCGGGGGCTGGAGTATTGGGCTTGGCAGTAGGTTTTGGTGCCCAAAGTCTCGTGAAGGACATCATTAGTGGGTTCTTCATCATTTTTGAAGATCAATTTTCAGTCGGCGATTATGTTCAAATCAATGCGGCAGTTGGAACAGTCGAAGAAATTGGTCTACGTACGACTAAAGTAAGCGCATATGGCGGGGAGATACATATTATCCCGAATGGAAATATTTCAGAGGTTGTTAACTACTCGGTCAATAATTCATTAGCAATCCTGGATATTAGATTGGCATATGAAACAGATATACTAAAAACAGAAAAATTATTGGAGAATTTTTTAGCTGGCTTATCGGAGGGGTATGAAGCGCTGATATCCCAGCCTACCATAGTAGGTATACAGGACCTGGGTACGTCGGAAATCGTCATGAGAATTACGGCAGAAACACAGCCAGTTATGCAGTATGCAATTGCAAGAAATCTTCGCAGGGATTTGAAAATTTTTCTGGATATGAACGACATCGAAATACCATATCCTAAAATGGTCATGTACCAACCCAAAAAGTGAGGTGTATATAGGTGACGGAAAAACTATTCGGATTAAACGACGTTGTAGAAATGAAAAAACAACATCCATGCGGAACAAACTCTTGGAAAATTATTCGAATGGGAGCAGATGTTAGAATAAAGTGTGAAGGATGCAGTCACAGCGTCATGATTCCACGCAATGAATTTGCCAAGAAGATGAAAAAAGTACTTGTTAAAGCAGAAATGTAATTTATTAAAACATTCATGATGCTGGTTTGCGTGATGTAGGCCATGCAGTAAACTTAGGTTGCATTCCACTAGCGGATGGACAACTAGGCCTGCTGTCCTTATAATGGAAGAGTTGCATATAGAATGTATGAGTGAATGAATGAACATATAAATGAAAGGTTGTGGAACGAATGGCATTAACAGCTGGAATCGTCGGTCTACCAAACGTAGGTAAATCTACACTATTCAATGCAATTACAAAAGCGGGGGCAGAGGCGGCAAACTATCCGTTCTGTACAATTGATCCGAACGTCGGAATCGTTGAAGTACCTGATGAAAGACTAGATAAGCTTACAGAACTAGTAGTACCTAAAAAGACAGTACCGACTGCATTTGAATTTACTGATATAGCGGGAATCGTTGAAGGAGCAAGCAAAGGAGAAGGGCTAGGGAACAAATTCCTTATGCACATCCGTGAAGTGGATGCAATCTGTCAAGTTGTCCGTTGCTTCGTAGACGAAAATATTACACATGTGGCTGGAAAAGTCAATCCAATTGATGACATTGAAATTATCAATCTTGAATTGATCCTTGCAGATATGGAAGCTGTTGAAAAGCGCTTGGCACGTGTTACAAAAATGGTAAAACAGAAAGATAAAGTGGCAATTGCAGAAGAGCCAATCTTGATTAAATTAAGAGAAGCATTCGAAAACGAAAAACCTGCACGTTCTGTTGAGTTTACTGATGAGGAATTTATCCTTGCAAAAGGGATGAACCTTCTGACGATTAAACCGATGCTTTATGTAGCAAACGTTGCGGAAGATGAAGTTGCAGATGCGGACAATAATGAGAATGTTAAAGCTGTCCGTGCGTTTGCAGAAAAAGATAATGCGCAAGTAATTGTTGTCTGTGCAAAAATTGAAGAAGAAATGGCTGAACTTGAGGATGATGAAAAGGCGATGTTCCTTGAAGAGTTGGGTATCAAGGAATCAGGTCTCGATCAACTTATTAAAGCATCTTATAAGCTTCTTGGCTTTGCAACATACTTCACGGCAGGCGTACAAGAAGTTCGTGCGTGGACATTCCGTAAAGGCATGAAAGCACCGCAATGTGCTGGAATCATTCATACTGACTTCGAACGCGGTTTTATCCGTGCCGAAACGGTTGCGTATGATGACCTAGTTGCAACAGGATCAATGGCTGCTGCCAAAGAGGCAGGAAAAGTTCGTCTTGAAGGCAAGGAATATATTGTTAAAGACGGCGACGTTATGCTGTTCCGTTTTAACGTTTAACTTGATTCGGCAGAAGTCCGCCGCAGGTTAAGTTATGCCAGCGGCGAATTTAATGAAAAAGCGATTCCAGATTGTTACATTCTGGAATCGCTTTTTTAAATCTCCAACTCATTCAACTTTTCAGGCGAATAGACATAGAGCCTCGGCAATTCGGGGTCATCTTTCACAACCCAATCGTCGGGCAGTTCTTTCAACTCCTTATACATAGCGAAGTCGCCAGCTGCCCCGCCTATTAATAAAGCAGACAGGCTCACTAGCAAACCACTTCCAATATAAAGACCAATAAAGGCTGGAACAATTCCTGTCATCCAAAAGGGAAGCAGTAGGGCTTTCCGGATAGCATGATTTGTCATAAGTTGGTCAGTTGTTGCATAGGCAATGCCCATTTTTAGATTGACTCCGACAATCATCTTTTTCCACGAAACGCCTCCAAATACACGGAAACCAAGCAGATGAAATAATTCATGAAGAATGATTAGTAGGAGATAGCCTACAATGAAAAAAACAACTGTCCAGACATTGAGTGAAAATGAAAATTCCTTTTCAATAATGATTTTAAGGACCCATAATGAAAGGAGAGCACTTGCAGTTATTATTAGGCTATTCTTAGCCACTTTTGGTAAATCAATCGCAATTATTTTGTCAGGTACAGGAAATCCATTCAATGAAAATCACCTCTATTCAAAAGTATACAAGAAAATAGTTGAAAGATGAATGGAACTGTGCTAATATATACTGATGTGAGTAATATATTTACTTACTCCTTGCCCGCTGACATCAGCAGGGCCCAAGTCCATAAGGAGGTGACTACAGATGAGAAAGTACGAAATTATGTACATTATCCGCCCAACAGTAGAAGATGAAGCGAAAAAAGCGTTGATTGAACGTTTTGACGAAGTTCTTCTTTCTAATGGTGCAGAAAACATCGAGTCGAAAGAGTGGGGCAAGCGTCGTCTTGCTTACGAAATCGACGATCTACGTGAAGGTTTCTATCAACTAATTAAGTTGAATTCAGAAACTAAAGCAATCGATGAATTTACACGTCTTGCGAACATCAACGAAGATATCATTCGTCATATGACTGTTCGTATTGAAGACTAATCCATATATAAATAATGAACAGGTGAAACTTACAAAATGATGAGGGAGGTTGAATTATAATGATTAACCGAGTTGTTTTAGTAGGGCGATTGACAAAAGATCCTGAACTCAAGTATACACAAACTGGTATTGCTGTGACACGTTTTACGTTAGCAGTAAACCGAGCTTTTCAAAGCGCTTCGGGCGAAAGAGAAGCTGATTTCGTTAGTTGTGTTGCTTGGAGAAAACAGGCTGAAAACGTTGCAAACTTCTTGAAAAAGGGAAGTCTTGTCGGAGTAGATGGCCGTATTCAGACGGGTAGCTTTGAAGGACAAGATGGAAAGCGTGTTTATACTACAGAAGTTGTAGCAGACAGCACGCAGTTTCTTGAACCGCGTAATGCATCTGGCGAAAATAGATCGGGAGCTGGCGGTGGGGCACCTTACCAAGGTTCTCAACAAAGCGAGCAACCGAGCTATCAGAATCAGCAGTCAAACCAACAATACCAACAATCAAATCAGCAATATCAACAGCCTAATCAGCAAAATTACACACGTACTGACGATGATCCATTCTCGACAGGTGGAGGTCCGATAGAAGTATCGGACGACGATCTGCCGTTCTAATGATCAACCCGTCATTATGAGGGTTTTGAGAAGCAAGCAGTGCTAGGAAACGAGTGAGTGAACACCGGAGCGTGCTTTGGCACGTGAGGATGTGAATGAGCGAAGTTGACAACGCAATGCGCCGCTTATCGAAAGCCGAATGATAATTAAGTAAGGAGGGGAACAACTATGGCACCACGTCGTGGAGGAAAGAGACGCCGTAAGGTTTGTTATTTCACATCAAACAACATTACTAAAATCGATTATAAAGATACAGATATGCTTAAGAAATTTATTTCTGAGCGTGGAAAAATCTTGCCTCGCCGGGTAACTGGTACAAGTGCGAAGTATCAGCGTAAACTGACACTTGCAATCAAACGCTCACGTATCATGGCACTTCTTCCATTCAGTTCGGAAGAAAGATAATTTTATTTAGATAGACCGCCTCGTCAGACCGACACAACCGGTATGGGGGCGGTCTTTTTATTCGAACAAAAGAAGTACATATGTTCTTGGTTTGGTTTAAAAACAATAATCATGATACAATTGAAGCAACTATCCATAGTGATTTTAAGTTTAGGTATGGATAGAATTAGTCGTCCAACGAAAGACCGGAGGAATATATATTATGCAAGATAACGCAAGAAAAATTACGTACGGGGCAATGATGATTGCGTTATTTGCAATCTTGCTTGCAGTATCGTTATATACGCCATTTCTCGGAAATGTCACCATGTTCTTCATTCCGTTACCGATTATTTTGTATAGATTGAAATACGACCGGACCTCGTCACTTCTTACATTGGCGACTGGCGTCGTGTTGTCACTACTAATCGGAGGCATTCTACTGGTGCCATTCGCTTTCGTCTACGGGGTTCTTGGATTCATTATTGGGGAAACCATTATGATGGGCAAATCAAAGTTATATATCTTCATGGCTTCTGGGCTCACCCTGCTTATCACTGGGATGGGTATTTATGTTGGTGCTGTCCTATTCTTCGGATTTAATATGATTGACGAGTTAATGATGGTTATGGGAGATACTAAAGAGCAGATGAAGTCGTTCATGGCTAACTACGGCGGCTTACCCGACGGCTATGATGAAGCCGTTACAACAACGTTCCAGATGTACGAATATACAATTCCATCTATCTTTATCATAAGTATTTTCATGTTAGCTTTCATTCTTCTCTCGTTAAACCTTGGAGTTGCCAAGCGACTGGGATTTGAAGTACCCAAATTTCCGCCATTCCGGGAAATGAAGTTGCCAATGATTGCAGTGATCTTGTACGGGGCAATACTTCTTATTACGCTCTTTGCAGATGTGAAGCCGGGGACAAATCTATACCTGATTACCGTCAATGCGACTACCGTTTTAAGATTCTTGTTTCTATTGCAAGGTGTTTCACTTATCCATTACTATGTAAATGAAATGAAGTTACCGAAAGTAGCGACAGTTGTTGCCACGATTTTTGCATTAATGCTGGCCCCGATAACAACGATGCTTGGGATACTTGATACGGGAGTGAATATACGTGCCTGGCTTAGAAAAGACAAGTCGAAGTAAGGGGGTGGAACAATGACGTCGTTTTTTAGAAAAAGGGCAATACGGTATCCGTTGACAGTATTGTCGATTCTGGGCATGATGGCGGCAGTGCTCCTGCTCTTATTCCAGTTTTGGGCCGGACTTCTTTTCTCCGTCTTATTTATGGTTTCAATGGGATTTGCATGGAAAATGGAAGAACAGACTTATATCGAAACAGAGAAACATATTGAGACGTTGTCGCACAGGGTGAAGAAAGTCGGAGAAGAAGCACTTCTTGAATTGCCGATTGGAATCATCCTCATTAATGAAAAAAACATTGTTGAGTGGGCAAACCCGTATGCGGCAAAAGTATTTGCACATCAGGAAACGCTTATCGGCGATGATTTGTTCGATCTATCTGGACAATTTCATGCGATTTTAAAAAGTGAAAAAGTAGAGAACAATGTTTTGACGATTGGAGAACAGTCGTATAAGGTCTTTTATAAAGCAGAAGAGAAACTTATTTATTTATTTGATATTACGGAGCAACTAGTGATGGAGACTCTTTATTATGCAGACCGTACGGTTCTCGGTATTATTCTTGTAGATAATTATGATGAAGTATCTCAGGCGATGGATGATCAGACAAGAAGTCAGCTTAATTCCCTAGTGACCTCACTTATAAATAGCTGGGGAACAACGAATGGGATCTTTGTGAAACGAATTGCGACTGATCGTTTTCTGGCTGTATTTAACGAAGCTACATTGGCCAATTTGGAAAAAACAAAGTTCTCAATTTTAGATGACATTCGTGAAACAACTGCTAAGCAGAGTACGGCACTGACACTCAGTATTGGTGTGGGTGTGGGGTCTACTTCATTAATCGAGTTGGGTGAACTGGCACAGTCGAGTTTAGATCTTGTGCTCGGACGTGGTGGTGACCAAGTGGCCATTAAGCGTTCTGACGGAAAGTTGAAATTCTACGGAGGGAAAACGAACCCCGTTGAAAAAAGGACCCGTGTTCGCGCAAGAGTTATTTCACATGCTTTGCGAGATCTTATCCAAGGCAGTGATAAAGTATTTATCATGGGCCACAAAATGCCTGATATGGACGCAATCGGTGCAGCAATTGGTGTTCGGAAAATGGCCCGCAAGAATAATGTTGTGGGATATGTAGTTGTCAACTTCAATGAACTAGACGGAAGCGTCACACGGCTCATGGATGAAATTAGGCGCGATACGGATCTGTTCAATCAATTCATCACGCCCGATGAGGCCCTTACAATGATTACAGAGAAATCATTGATTATCGTCGTTGATACGCATAAACCAAGTATGGTCATTGATGAACGAGTCATCGATAAAGCTGAGAAGGTTGTCGTCATCGATCACCATCGACGTGGAGAAGAGTTCATCAAGAACACGATGCTTGTCTACATGGAACCATACGCGTCATCCACTGCAGAGCTCGTTACCGAATTAATTGAATACCAACCGAAACAAGAAAAACTTACGATGCTCGAATCGACTGCCCTCCTTGCGGGTATTATCGTCGATACGAAAAGCTTCACACTACGCACAGGGGCAAGGACGTTCGAAGCGGCATCTTATTTGCGAACCAATGGAGCAGATACAATACTAGTTCAGCGACTGTTAAAAGAGGATATCGCTACTTATGTCCTGAGATCTAAATTGATTGAAACCGTTGAATTGTCGGACTCAGGTATCGCCATTGCAAAAGGACAGGACCAAGTTGTTTATGGCGCAGTTTTGATAGCTCAAACGGCTGATATTCTTCTTACAATGCAAGGTGTTGCGGCTTCATTTGTCATTGCATGCCGTGCAGATGGTAAAATAGGAATAAGCGCCCGTTCTCTCGGTGAATTGAATGTTCAGCTCATCATGGAGGAACTTGGAGGCGGCGGCCATTTGACCAACGCCGCATGTCAGCTCGATGTTGAATCGGTGGAAGAAGCAAAAGAAATGCTAACGGCTATATTGAATACAAAGATAGAAAGGGGAAATTCATAATGAAAGTGATCTTATTGAAAGACGTAAAAAGTATTGGGGCAAAAGGTGATGTGAAAGAAGTATCTGTAGGGTATGCACAAAACTTCCTACTGAAAAACAATTTGGCGGTTGAAGCAACACCAGGTAATATCAGCAGACTTGAAGGCCAAAAAAACCGAGTTGCGAAAGATGCCGCTGAAGAATTGGCAGAAGCAAAAGTGCTAAAAGAACAAATTGATAAAATTACGGTTGAAATGAAAGCTAAGTCAGGCGAAGGCGGAAGGCTATTTGGTTCAATTACAACAAAACAAATTGCTGAAGCATTAAATAAAACTGAAGGTATTAAAGTAGACCGTCGTAAAATGGAATTACCGGATGCAATTCGAGCACTTGGCTTCACGAATGTTCCAATCAGAATTCACCCGGACGTGACAGCTACACTTAAAGTACATGTAGTAGAAGAATGATAAGGAGAGATTGGGTAGATGAATCAGATGATTGATCGCGTCCCACCACATAATAATGAAGCGGAGCAGGCGGTTATCGGAGCAATTTTCCTTGAACCACAAGCGCTCATTACGGCGGCAGAACTTCTTATGCCAGAAGATTTCTACAGGATGGCGCATGAGAAAATCTTCCGAACGATGATAATTCTGAGTGACAAAGGTCAGGCAATTGACGTTGTTACGGTTACGGAAGAACTATCTGCTAAAAAAGAACTAGAAGATGTCGGCGGTATTTCGTATTTGATGGAAATTGCCAACTCAGTTCCAACAGCGGCAAACATTGTGCATTATGCACGTATCGTCGAAGAGAAAGCACTTCTACGACGTCTTATCCGTGTGGCTACTTCAATTGTTGAAGACGGCTATGCGCGGGAGGATGAAGTGGAAGCCCTCTTAGCCGAAGCAGAAAAGAAAATGATGGAAGTATCCAACCGGAAAAATGCTGGGGACTTTCGTCATATTAAAGACGTCCTTGTTGAAACGTATGATAGTATCGAACTTCTTCATACGAAAAAAGGTGACGTTACAGGTATCCCAACAGGTTTCCGGGATTTAGATAAAATCACAGCCGGTTTTCAGCGCAACGACTTAATTATTGTTGCTGCGCGTCCATCGGTAGGTAAAACGGCATTTGCATTAAACGTGGCGCAAAACGTCGCGACGAAAACAGATGAAAACGTCGCTATCTTCAGTCTGGAGATGGGGGCGGAACAGCTTGTTATGCGTATGCTTTGTGCGGAAGGCAATATTGATGCACAGGTACTTCGGACAGGTGCCCTCGAAGCGGAAGACTGGCGTAAACTTACGATGGCAATGGGCAGCCTATCAAATGCTGGTATTTTCATCGATGACTCGCCAGGTATCCGTGTCAATGACATTCGTTCAAAATGCCGTCGTTTGCAACAGGAACACGGACTGGGCATGATAATGATTGACTATATGCAGTTAATTGCAGGGAGTGGGAGTAAGCCCGGTGAAAACCGCCAGCAGGAGGTTTCAGAAATCTCACGGTCGCTGAAATCACTCGCAAGGGAATTGAAAGTACCAGTAGTTGCATTGTCTCAGCTATCCCGTGGCGTTGAGCAACGCCAGGATAAGCGTCCGATGATGTCCGATCTCCGGGAATCAGGGAGTATTGAGCAAGATGCGGATATCGTTTCGTTCCTCTACCGTGAAGACTATTATGATAAAGAAACAGAAAATCAGAATATGATTGAAATTATAATAGCCAAACAACGGAATGGTCCAACGGGTACGGTAACTCTTGCCTTTGCAAAGGAATACAATAAATTTGTCAATATAGACTGGAGTCAGCACGAATCGCCGGATTATTAATAAAGTTAATCTTTAATCAGAGGGTGTTTTCTTCATCCCCCACTGATTGTTTAAAGAACTTAGGCTAAAGGCGCCACGTCCTGTGGAAAGCCTAAGTAACCAACATCCTGTTGGCCCTAACCATTCGGTGTTTTACTGCCCGTTAATTCGGGATAAACACGAACAGTGTTACGAGTCTCTGGAGATAATCACATTAAATAGAGAAAGACGTCTTATGATACCTGGGACTCCCGGTATACAAGACGTCTTTCTTTTATGTCGATAAATACCTAAAAGTGATGCTGCAAAGTCGAGACAATGAAAAGTAGATAGTCAAATAGAACGCCCTATCATTAGAAAGTAATAGTTAATAAATGGATGCTATTCTACATTCTCATTACAAAGACCTAGAAATCTACAAGAATGGCATTGGATATGTTAAATTAGAGAGGCGTGAAAAATTTGCACACTATAAATGATCTATATCAGTCTTCTGATTGAAATATGGAGGGAGTTTCATATATGTTTTTCAATAGAAATAAACAGGGCGAAACAAAGAAAGCATTACCAAAACTTATTCGTCCTTTCAAAAAGACTCAAAAAGTCCTCGTTATGACAGTAATGTTAGCAGGACTTGGGATAAATTCAGGTTTTGCGAATGAGGAGGGAAGTAATAGCCTCTTGACTATATTCCATGTCTATTCAAAAGGGGAGTATGTCGGTGTTATAGCCGATCAAGAAAAGCTGGAAGAATTGAAAGAAGAAGAGCTGCAAAAGGTGGCCTCCGAATTTAAGAATCTTCCGCTTACAATAGGAACAGATTTGTCAGTGATTCCAGAGCGGGTATTCACAGCAGAAACGGACGATGACATCGTCCTAGAAAAACTTCATGGCACGCTGTCCGTTGAAGCTGAAGCAATAGGCGTTTCAATCGACGGAGAACTGGCATTCTACGTTGATGACATGAACACATATAATGAAGTGATTCGCGAGTTGAAATTACAATCCGTTTCTGAAAAGAAGCTTAATGAATTCGAAGCCCGCACAGCTACTACTGAATCAATACCCGCTTTGAAAGAAGATGAAACGCGTATCGTAAACATCTTAATAAGCGGTGAGATGCAGGCAGTACCGGGGAAAGTATCTCCAGAAGAGGTAAGAAGTACAGAAGAGGCCATGGTCCTTCTTAATAAGGGAACACTTGAAGAGAAGAAGTATGTAGTACGTTCAGGTGATGTCCTTGGATCAATTGCCGCCGACCACAATATGGCAACGACTAAATTGTTAGAACTAAATCCGGGCTTTACAGTAGATAAGCTTCTTAGGCTAGGGGACGAGCTTAACGTTACGGTAATTGAGCCTTATGTAGAAGTGGAAGTCCTTTACGAAACGAAAACAAAAGAAGCAATTAAATACGCAACTCTAACTGAAGAAGATAGTTCCTTATACAAAGGTGAAAAGAAAGTGACAAAGAAAGGTTCCGACGGGCAAAAAATTGTTACGGAACTAATTCGTAAACGAAACGGTCAGACGATAGGTAGGTCTGTTTCTGATGAAAGTATTATTGTTGAAGCAGTAGACAAGGTGACGGTTGTCGGAACAAAAGTGATGCCTTCAAGAGGATCAGGTACATTCATTTGGCCTGCATCTGGAGGATATGTATCTAGTCAAATGGGGACTCGCTGGGGGAGGACGCATCAAGGTATTGATATCGCACGTCCGTCTTCATATGGGATTGTAGCAGCAGATAATGGGGTTGTTACAACTACAGGACGGCATAGCACATATGGCAATCGGGTTGTTATCACACATAACAACGGCTATGAAACCTTGTATGCACATCTCTCATCGATTGAGGTTAGCGAGGGACAAACTGTACCACAGGGAACAAAGATTGGTGTCATGGGGTCGACAGGCCGTTCCACGGGCGTCCATCTTCATTTTGAAGTATTCAAGAATGGTACTAATATAAACCCTATGAGCGTGCTAAGATAAATAGATAACCAGGGACGATACACATGTTGTATCGTCCCTTTTTTATCATTTCGACACCATTCGAGGAATATTGCCCGGGAAATAGTGAGAGCGGTAGAGATAAAGAAATATGGTCTATTTATCCTGCCTGTAGTTGAAAGCAGAAAGGTGCGAAGCGTCGGGAAGAATGATAGAGTAAAAGGACACGGATAGAGGCGCCAACAGGGCGAGATGGGGGAAGAGAAAATGCAAAACAAAGTAATTTTAATTGTCGATGACGAAAAACCAATTGCCGATATACTTGAATTTAATCTAAAAAAAGAAGGTTTCACTGTTTTTTGTGCTTACGATGGAGACGAAGCGCTTGAAAAGGTAGAAGAAGTTAAGCCAGATCTGGTACTTCTTGATATAATGCTTCCGAAGCGCGATGGTATGGAAGTATGCCGAGAAATTCGAAAGAAATATGACTTTCCGATTATAATGCTAACAGCGAAGGATTCAGAAATCGATAAAGTACTCGGTTTGGAACTTGGGGCAGATGATTATGTCACAAAGCCATTTGGAACGCGTGAGCTTATTGCGCGTGTGAAAGCAAATTTACGCCGTCATATGAAATCAGTTGAGGAAGAACAAGAAGGTGCTACAAATGACATTACAGTTGGAAACCTGATTATTCAGCCAGATGCTTACCTTGTTCTAAAAAGAGATGAAAAGATTGAACTGACACATCGGGAATTTGAACTTCTTCACTATCTTTCGAAGCATATTGGACAAGTGATGACGCGAGAGCACCTCTTACAAACAGTATGGGGTTATGATTACTTTGGAGATGTACGAACTGTAGATGTGACAATTCGTCGTTTGCGCGAAAAGATTGAAGATGCACCAAGTAATCCTACGTGGATTGTGACAAGGCGTGGCGTTGGTTATTACTTACGTGATCCGGAACAGGAGTAACAGTCATGCAAAAAGTTGGTTTTTTTCGATCTATCCACGTTAAATTTGTCTTAATCTATGTGATGCTAATTCTAATTGCAATGGAAATAATCGGGCTTTATTTTGCACGCGAGCTCGAACAGACCCTGAAAACAAACTTCACAACATCAATTGCCGATAGGATGAGTTTGGTTGAATTCAGTGTGAGTGAAGAAATGATAAAAAAACGAGCCGCGGACGACCCGATGACACTTGAGAAGAGTCTTCAGGACGTCCTTTCGGGCTTTAAATCGGAAGATATCAATGAAGTCCGGGTTATTAATGCTGGGAATATTATTCTTGCAACATCGGCCTTAAATAATTTATCCATGGTCGGGCAGCGTTCAGCGGACGACATTGTGAGAAAATCAAATGCATCGAAAGCTCAATATGACATTATCAATCTGGACCGAAAAACAAGAAACCGAATCTTGGTTCGTGCAACTCCGATAGTTGTTGATGATGAAGTAAAAGGCATACTTTATCTCGAGGCAAATATTGAAAAGGTGTTTAAACAAATTGATGAAGTAAATCGTATATTAGCCGGCGGAGTAGCTGTATCGTTGTCTATTACAATCATTCTTGGCATTTTGATCGCACAGACGATGACAAGACCAATATCTGATATGAGACGGCAGGCCCAAGCAATGGCGAAAGGAAACTTCTCGCGAAAAGTTCGTGTCTATGGAAATGACGAAATGGGGCAACTTGCAATCGCCTTTAACCATTTAACGAACCAATTGCAAGAATCTCAGTCATCAACTGAAAGTGAACGGCGGAAACTGGCTTCCGTATTGGAGAATATGACTGATGGTGTTATTGCAACTGATCGTAAAGGTCGCGTCAGCCTTATTAATGACTCCGCTCTTCTGATGCTAAGACTGACACGGGATTTGGTTTTGAACCGACCGATTTCTAGCATTCTTGGACTTGAGCAGGAATATGCATTTGAAGATTTAATCCAAGTCAAAGAATCTATTGCACTCGATTTTAGTACGGAAGATCAGCCTTATATTTTACGGGCAAACTTTTCCGTTACACAAAGAGAAACTGGTTTTGTGAATGGCCTTATTGTTGTCTTACATGACAATACAGAACAAGAGAAAATCGACATGGAAAGGCGCGAATTTGTTTCAAATGTATCGCACGAATTGCGTACACCACTGACAACAATGCGAAGTTACTTGGAGGCGCTTGCTGATGGTGCATGGAAGAATGAGGAGATTGCACCATCCTTCCTTCACGTAACGCAGACTGAAACCGAGCGAATGATTCGCCTTGTTAACGATTTATTGAAGCTATCACGCATGGACAGTAGAGATTATGATTTGAATAAAGAATGGGTTGAATTCAATTACTTTTTCAAATCAATCATTGATCGATTTGAGTTTTCGAAGTCTCAAGAAGTCCAGTTTATACGCCTTCTCTCTTCCACCGAGTTGTTTGTTGAAATCGATACGGATAAGATGACTCAGGTGCTAGATAATATTATTTCAAATGCATTAAAATATTCACCGGACGGCGGAAATATCCGTTTTGGCATCACAATGTCCGAAGACTTTATTAAAGTAATGATTTCGGATGATGGCATGGGAATACCACAGGCGAACGTTAAACGGATTTTTGACAGATTCTATCGAGCAGATCGTGCAAGATCCCGTGCGATGGGTGGTACAGGACTAGGCCTGGCAATTGCTCGTGAAATGATTGTGGCGCACGAAGGAGAAATATGGGCGGAAAGCGAAGAAGGAAAAGGGACGACAATATTCTTTACGTTGCCGTTTGAACTTCAGGAGGACGGTGAATGGGGTTGAAATATGTTGAAACTGTCAAATCAATCGTACTTTTCTTACTTGTGGCGCTCAGCATTATACTTACATTTTCTATTTGGACGTATTCACCACGATATGAAACCATTGAGCAGTTTCCGCCCGTAGATATTTCTATAGGTGGTAAAAAGAAAATTGATGAAATTATAAAACCTTATAAAGTGTTATTTAACTTTGATGACGTTTTGAAAGGAACGACTGATTCAGATAAAATTGACCGTATTATGGATAAGATCACAGATTGGAAAATAGCAGACATTACCCCGGTGGATGAAAACTTTACAACAGAGGATATAAGCACATTTCTACGGAAGCCTAACCGGTTTACAGTGTTCTTTCAAAGTGAAATCCCTTTGTCTGTCTATGACAGCGTTTTGACAATTGAAGAACCAACGCCCGAAATTTCATTTAACCAGATTGTGGTTGAGTGGAAGCCAGACAATAATGCGATGACTGTTTACTTTGTGAGTAAAGTAAACAAGAAGCTTTATAGCGGAAAAGTGAAGGCGGAGGATTATCAAAGTCTCGATAATTCAATATTAACAAAGGGGCGAGAGCTTCAAGAGTATAAAGAAGTAAAACCTGATAGTTCTTCCTATCTCGTAGTTTCAGCTGAGCCTGTGGAAACGATCAAGTACACGTTTCTTGAGGATGAAGTACCCATTAATAAATTCCGTGATGCATTGTTCAGTGATGCAAATGCAGTACGGAACAGCCAAGTGGGAATTCATCATGAAGAACTTGCCGACGATCATGCATTGATGAATGTTTATACAGAGAAGAAAACATTTAAATATGTTTCTCCAAGTGCAGATAGTAGAGAGCTTGCAATTCCCTCAGAGTTACTAATAAATACAATCAACTTCGTCAACGTACATGGCGGATGGACAGACGAATTTAGATTTACGTACATGGATGCGAAGACCCGGTTTGTACGATTTCGGTTATATTTGAACGGATTACCTGTCTATACAGATTCCAGCTCTTCTGCTGAAATTCTTCAAAAGTGGGGGAAAAACCGGATATATAGTTATGCCAGGCCGTACTATAGACTTAATTCTCAATATCCAGCAAAAACAGAAGTTGAACTTCTTCCACCAGGCACTGATATTGCTGAAAGGCTTAGAAAATCGGATATGTTGGACTTGGATGCTGTCGAGGAAATTACTCCGGGTTACTTTATGAAATATAAGCCAGGACTATTCATCATGGAACCGGCGTGGTTTTACTTGATAAACGGCAATTGGAGCCGCTTTTCACCTGAAGGTTTAGGAGGTGAATTGATTGGATTGGAATAAGTCGAAAACAATATTCATTATTGTCTTTTCAATAGTAAACGTTTTCCTCTACCATCTTTATTTGAACAAGCTTACAGATGCACAAAATGTCCAGGTGATGGGGAAAACACCAATCGAAGAATTGCTGAAGATGGATAATGTTACGTATGACGAACTGCCACCCTACAAAAATGATCAGTTTTATATGTCCGCAAGATCTATGATATTTACAGATGAGCAGATAGACAAACTTGAAAATCAAATAGTCGAGGTTTCGGACGAAACATATCTTCAATCGGAATTGAATGATCCGGTCAGTGTGCTGAATGAGAAAGGCGATTTTGATTTTACGAAAGTTCTTTCAAAGTACGTATTAAACGGCGCCGAGTACGAACTATGGACCGTGAATGAAGAGACGCGGCAAGCATTACTTTTTCAGAAAGTGAAGGACAATCCTATTTATTTCAGTCGTAATGCGATGCTGACATTGCATTGGAATGAGAAGAAGGAAGTTACAAACTACGAGCAAGGTATGCTGGAAGAGTTCGGCACTTTTAATCGTAAAAAAGATCTTCTTTCTCCTATAGAGGCAATCGGTAATTTGTACTCACGTGGGTACTTGAAACAAGGTTCCAAAGTAAAGTATATGAAGCTCGGTTATTCGACACATGTTCAAGTATCGGAAACCCAAGTGTTTGCTCCGACATGGCATGTGCGTGTAGAATTAAAGGATGGAGTAATAGAAGATTACTTCATCAATGCAATTGAAGGTATGATTATAGAATTACAGCATGAACCGTTGGAAGAAGAGAATGAATAAGGGGTTTTTGTAATGCGTTTTAGTGTCCTCGCAAGCGGCAGTAGCGGCAATGCGGTATTTATAGAGAGCGATGAACATACTTTTCTCGTTGATGCGGGATTTAGTGCGAAGAAGATGGACAGTTTAATGGCTGGCATTGATCGTTCTATGAAAAAGATTGACGGTATTTTTGTAACACACGAGCATAGTGACCATATAAAAGGAATTGGTGTTGTCGCACGAAAATACGGGACGCCAATTTATGCTAATGAAAAAACATGGCAGGCGATGGATGGTCTTGTGGGCAATATTCCGCTTGATCAGCGTTTTCAATTTGATATGGAAACAGTGAAATCATTCGGTTCACTCGATGTTCAGTCATTTGCAGTTTCACACGACGCAGCTGATCCGATGTTTTACGTTTTCCATGAGAATGGTCGGAAACTTGCGGTCATTACAGACACGGGTTATGTGAGTGATAGGATGAAAGGGTTCATCCGCGGTGCAGATGCTTTTGTCTTTGAAAGCAACCATGACGTCAGCATGTTGCAGGTAGGGCGCTATCCTTGGTCCGTGAAACGACGAATTCTTAGTGATGTTGGACATGTATCCAATGAAGATGCTGCAGTTGCAATGAGCGAAGTTGTCGATCAAAAAGATACGAGAATTTATTTATCACATTTGAGTAAAGATAATAATATGAAAGACCTTGCAAGGATGAGTGTTACACAGACGCTTGAGACATGTGGTATCAGGACAGGTGAATTTGTTCATCTTTATGATACGGATGCAGATCAGCCGACCGAACTTGTCACAGTATAGAGTAATGTCTCTAGCCTTACCTTCGAGGGATTGTATAAAAACCTTACTAGTGTAAGGTTTTTTATTTGTCTAGGAAATTATAAAATCACGTACTGTGGATAAGCTGCTACAGAGAGATTTCGCGTCCAGACTCCATCGGCTAGAGGCTCGGAGGCCCGTAGGACGTGGGTCACGCAGACATTGCCGCGGGCCTACAGGACTTAGGCTGCATTCATTTGTAACAGGCACTTGCGCTTTTAATTTTTTGAAATGGCTGAAATAGGGTAATGTTAACTACAATGACATCATCAGTAGAAAGGGAGAGGTGTATGGACGAACACAATCAGAATCAAATGAATGGAGGACCACAACCTTCTGCTCCAGTACTGGAAAGTACATCGCGCAATAGTCAAAAGCCTCCGAAAAGAAGAGGCGGTTTCATATCAGGGTTTATTGGCGTTGGAATTGGTGCGCTTCTTGTTTGGTTCATCATGCAAGGTGAAAGTAATACAAAGGAACAACTGCAGACGAATAGTGCAGAGCAGAAGACCGACGTTATGCCAACAAATCGTGTATCCCTCGATGTGACTAGCGATGTAACAGACATCGTTGAAAAAGTGGTAGATTCAGTTGTTGGCGTAACGAACTTAAAAACGGATAGTGATCCTTGGTCGCCCGTAGAAACGACGAGGGAAACGGGTTCTGGTTCCGGTGTCATTTATAAGAAGCAAGGTGACAAAGCCTACGTCGTCACGAATCACCACGTTGTGGAAGGTGCGCAAGAACTTGAAATTACTTTCGATGATGGTTCAAAGACGGCAGGAAAAATCATTGGCAGCGATATGTGGACTGACTTAGCCGTCATTGAAATTGACGCTAAACTTGTTAAAACAGTTATTGATTTTGGGGATTCGGATGCTTTGAAACGCGGTGAAACAGTAATTGCGATTGGAAACCCGCTTGGCCTTGGTTTTTCAGGTTCGGTAACCGTCGGTGTTGTATCTGGAAAAGATCGTTCGATTCCAATTGATTTCGATGAGAATGGCACAGTAGATTGGTTTGCAGACGTCCTACAAACCGACGCTGCTATCAACCCAGGTAACTCGGGAGGCGCATTGATTAACCTTGGTGGACAGCTTATCGGCATTAATTCCATGAAAATATCGGAAGCAACAGTTGAAGGAATCGGACTGGCCATTCCCGTCAATCTTGCAACACCGATTATCGATCAACTTGAAAAGCAAGGAAAAGTAAACCGTCCAACAATGGGCGTTACATTACTCGATCTTAGAAGCATACCTGCGCAGCAACAAAGGGAAATGCTAAAATTACCGACGAATGTAACAGATGGGGTTATTATCAATGAGGTTATGATCAATTCGCCTGCTGAACTTGCTGGCGTGAAGCAGTATGATGTCATCGTTGAGATGGACGGCGAAAAAATTGAAGATATGGTCAGCTTGCGTAAACACTTGTATACTTCGAAGGAAGTAGGCGACACGATGCAAATGAAAGTGTATCGCGATGGGCAATTGCTCGAAATTGAAATGGTGTTAAAAGACGGTAACTCGTTCTGATAATAAAAATTATACACAGATTCCTATGAAAAACTTATCCACAACGGGTATAATAGCTAACAGCTAGCTATTACGCCCGTTTTTTTATTATATTCGCCCTTTGTGGATAAATCTAAAAATTTGTGAATAACTTTGTGCAAAATAAAAAGCTGAAAGTTGGGATAGAAATGAATATTAATAGCTGCGAAACTCATATAAACCATGCCTTAGACGTTTTTGTAGCGGAGCAAGGAAAGTTTCCAATTATGGAAGTTGTACCGGAAGAAGAAAAGTTATCCACAAAATGCAACTACTGCGAAGAGTTTGCGATATATGTTGTGGTGGACGAATAGCCAGACACAAGATGTAGATAATAGGTGTGGATATGTGTATAAGTTTTGTTTGTAATAAATTAAAAAGGGTGGACAACTTGTGAATATTACAATTGTGACAGTAGGTAAATTAAAAGAGAAGTATTTAAAAATGGGCATTGAGGAATTCTCTAAACGATTAGGCGCGTATGCAAAAGTTAACGTAGTCGAAGTAGTAGATGAGAAAGCACCTGAATCATTAAGCGATGCTGATATGGAAATTGTGAAGAAAAAAGAAGCGGAACGAATTCTGGCGAAAATCGGGTCGGATACGTATGTGATTGCGCTTGCGATTGAAGGAAAGATGAAGACGTCAGAAGAGCTAGCTGCGGACTTAGAGTCGTTGATGACCTACGGACGTAGTAAGGTAGCGTTTGTTATCGGCGGATCGCTAGGATTGCATGACAGTGTAATAAAACGGGCAGATGAATTACTGTCCTTTTCGAAAATGACATTTCCACATCAGATGATGAAGCTGATATTGTTGGAGCAGGTATATAGGGCTTTCAGGATAATGAAGAATGAACCGTACCATAAGTAAAGGCGGTTTTTGTTATAGAAATTTCAAATCTTTTTAATGATTGTGGTGTTTGAACCTCTTGAACTTCAGCTGAAATTTATAATGCCTATGATTGGGGACCGTATGGATGTTAAGTGAACAGACGAGATATTCTAGGCTTGCGAACATAACTAAAATAATAAATACAAAGTTAGAACTTCGTGAAGTATTACAGCGTGTAACAAAGGCAATATCCGAAGAGATTGTTCAATGTGACTCTGTCGGTATTTATTTACCCCAAAAGGATGGAACATTCAGGGGGTTTGCAGGAAAACCAGAAGTCATAAATGGTATAACACTTGATACGCAGGTAATTGATCCTGAAATAGACTTACTGGCCAGAGAAGTAATTGAAACCCAAAAAGCCATCTACATCCCTGATACCTCAAAGGATAATAGGCCGGACCCGAGACCAGTCAAAGCTTTCAAAATTAAATCCTTATTAGTTCTGCCTATCGCATTTGGGCATGAGTTATTTGGTCTAGTTTTTTTATTCGATTATGGGACTCCAATGAACTTAACAGAGTCAGAAATTCAAAGTGTTGAAGCTTATGTGAATATGGCGGCAGTGGCAATTCAAAATGCCAATAATTTAACACAAAAAGAAGATCTTATTTCCGAAAAGCAGTTATTACTTAATGTGACACGTGATTTGTCGATGTGTGTTTCTATAGTGGAAAGTCTTGATATATGCTTTTTTTACTTAGGAAAAGTTTTAGATAGTAAAAGTATTGCTGCCCACCTACTAGATTCCTTAGAAAAAACAACAATTTTTAGTAAAGACTATGAGTGGACACAAGCAGATTGGGTTGCGAACCTTAAAAGCATAGGAATTGATCAAAACTATGAAACCATGATGCAAGAGGTTATTAAAACAAAACGTATAATTTCCATCCCGAATCTAGATAGTAAGGATTTACTTATGATTCCGTTGGTTTCAATGGGAGAAGTATTAGGAATAATAGCAGTTGTTAATGTAGAGGGGAAAGCCGACAATTATCATAAGTCCCAAATTCAACTGGCACAATCTATAGTTGATGCTACAGCTCCTATATTTTCTAACTTGTTATATATGGACCAACTTGAAAACATGGTGGAAGAGCGAACAAGCGAATTAGCTGCTGCTAATGAAAAAGTTACGAGTGTAATTGAAAGTATTACGGATGGATTTTATGCTTTGAATAAAGAATGGGAATTTATATATTTAAATAAACATCAATATTTACCACAAAACAAAACAGCAGAAGATGTATTAGGTAAGAATATTTGGGATGTCTTCCCGAAGAACCTAGATACAGTCATGTATAAAAAACTTCATCGTGCAATGTCAGATCGAGTAACAGTACATTTCGAATTCCTCTCGACCTATAATAATTATTGGTTCGAAGTAGTCGCTTACCCATATGATGATGGAATCTGTTGTCTCTTAAAAAACATTACTGAAAAAAAGAAATATGAAGAGGAATTGAAAAGGTTATCCAGCTTAGATTTAATAGGGCAAATGGCAGCAGGTATTAGCCATGAGATAAGAAATCCAATGACAACGGCACGGGGGTTCTTGCAGTTATTAAAAGAAGAGGACGAATTGGAAAAATATAATGGTTACTTTAATTTAATGATTGAAGAACTTGACCGTGCCAATGCTATTATTACTGAATTTCTGTCAATGGGTAATACAAAGACATCCGATTTAGAGATGTTAGATTTGAATTTAATTATTCATGGTATCGTTCCCTTAATAAAGATTGATACACTTAATCAAAATAAGTTTATTCAAGTTGATACTAAAGACATTCCAGAATTACTTTTAAATCGCAATGAGATACGGCAATTAATAATAAATCTATACCGTAATGGCTTAGAAGCGATGAGTGCAGGGAAAGTTCTATCCATCAGCACCTACAAGGAAAATGAAAATTGTGTGGTTCTTGCAGTACGGGATCAAGGAGAAGGAATCAGGCCTGAAATAGTAGAGAAATTGGGTACTCCATTCTACACGACTAAAGATAATGGTACTGGCTTGGGATTAGGCATTTGTTATGCTATTGCTGCACGCCATAATGCAAAGATAGAGATTCAAACGGGATTGGAAGGGACTACCTTTTTGGTTAAATTTAATTATAAAAAGATGAATAAAGTTCTGCTTTAGATTAATAGCGGAGGACCGTACCATAAGTGAAGGCGAAAATTAGAGGGGGACGACTCACTGGTAACGGCAAATCAAAGCCTTTATCATTGTAAGAGGCTGGGTTAAGGCCATGGGTTTTAAGTATTCCTGGGGACCACTTGTTTCTTACCAACTTTTAAATAAACTATAACTACTATATAATAGAAGTTATTCCGACCCATAAGTAATTGTAATATACTATAGGATTGTTATAATTGAGACAGAAAAGGTATGTGACTGGGTCACTCTTTAGCTTGCCATCAAGTCCAAGCAGGAGCGCATACATCCTTTCTGCGAATATGAGGTATAAGGATGGTAAAAATGAGCAACCAAGAAACTAAAACAGACGTTATCTTAATTGGTGCCGGAGTTATGAGTGCGACTTTGGGGACAATGCTAAAAGAATTAGTACCAGAATGGAATATTAAAGTCTTTGAGAAGCTCGCAAATGCCGGGGAGGAAAGCTCTAACGAATGGAATAATGCGGGAACAGGGCATGCAGCACTGTGTGAACTGAACTACACCAGTGAAAAGCCAGACGGATCTGTAGATATAAGCAAAGCCATAAAAATCAATGAACAGTTTCAGCTTTCAATGCAGTTTTGGTCTTATCTTGTGAAAAATGGACTGATCAATAAACCAGAGGACTTTATCATGCCGTTACCTCATATGAGTATGGTACAAGGGGAACAAAATGTAGCGTTTTTAAAGAAACGTTTTGAAGCAATGTCAAACAACCCATTGTTCAAAGGAATGGAGTTTTCCGACACCCCGGAAAAACTGATGGAATGGATTCCGCTTATTATGCAAGGTCGTCCATCGAATGAAGCGATAGCAGCGACAAAAATCGACACTGGAACGGACGTCAACTTCGGCGCTTTAACCCGCATGTTATTTGACTACTTACAGACTAAAGGTGTCGATATCAACTACAAACGTAGTGTTGATGCTATTAAACGTACGAACGACGGCGCATGGGAATTGAAAGTGAAAAATGTTGATAGCGGTAGCATCGAACGCCATACTGCAAAATTCGTCTTCATCGGGGGCGGGGGCGGAAGTTTGCATTTATTGCAAAAAACCGGCATTCCTGAAGGAAAACATATTGGTGGATTCCCTGTTAGCGGAATCTTCATGGTGTGTAATAATCCGGAGGTTATAGCGCAGCATCACGCAAAAGTATATGGAAAAGCGCAGGTTGGTGCTCCGCCAATGTCTGTTCCGCATCTTGACACAAGATTTATCGACAATAAAAAATCGTTACTATTTGGACCATTTGCCGGATTTTCGCCAAAGTTCTTAAAAACGGGTTCAATGTTGGATTTGGTGACTTCTGTAAAGCCTAATAATGTCTTAACGATGTTAGCAGCGGGTGCAAAAGAAATGTCATTGACAAAGTATCTTATCCAACAACTTATGTTATCCAAAGAACAGCGAATGAAAGAGTTACAAGAGTTTATTCCGAACGCAAAAATTGAAGAGTGGGATTTTGTAGTAGCGGGCCAACGTGTACAAGTCATCAAAGATACTGAGGCGGGCGGTAAAGGAACACTTCAATTTGGTACGGAAGTGATTACTTCAGCAGATGGCTCGATTGCAGCTTTGCTTGGCGCTTCTCCAGGTGCTTCTACTGCGGTGCATGTTATGTTTGAGGTAATCAAAAAATGCTTCCCACAACATATCGAAGAGTGGGAACCAAAACTTAAAGAAATGGTTCCCTCGTATGGCATGTCACTAATGGAAAACCCAGAGCTTTTGCACGAAATGCATGCTTCAACAGCGCAGACACTTGGTCTAAGCGAAAACTTGCCGGACCAAACCTGAATTTTAGGATGTAGAAACAATGGTGATAAACTATACTATAGAACCTTTGATCTGTCTTTGGATTAAGGGTTTTTTTTCAAGACCTATAGTTAGACGGACACGGAGAACCGTGTCGTAAGTACGCAAAACAAACTACAGATAGGGAGTGAACACTATAATTACTAAAATCGGCCAAATTATGCTGTATGTAAATAACCAAGATGAGGCAGTAACATTTTGGACAGAAAAAGTAGGATTTAGCGTCATTTCAGAAGAAGATAATGGGCAAGGAATGAAATGGATTGAAATTGCGCCGTCAAAGGACGCTGAAACAGCTTTTATCCTTCACAATAAGGAACTTATTGCAAAAATGCAGCCGGAATTAAATCTTCAAACGCCATCGTTACTGCTTTTCTCAGATAAGCTTGATGAAATATACAAAGACTTTAAGGATAAACAGATTACAGTTGGTGACCTGGTAACACTGCCTTCTGGCAGAGTGTTTAACTTTGCGGATAATGAAGGAAATTACTTTGCAGTTTTGGAAAAGAAGTGAATTTCTAATTATATATATTGAACCATGTCTGTTTATTAATTATTTATTTGCATAATCGGTCCGCTTACGGCTAACTATTCATGACAGATTTACTGAGGGGTTCTATTGTTGTGAATAGTTGCCTGTCGCGCACCTATAATGTTCAAGTGCAAAATGCTGTTATGTTTGAAAGAATGGAATAGATGACTTTCTATAGGGATTGTAAGTGCCCGAAGATGCAATTTCGGGCACTCTTGCACGTTGTACAATGTGTTTCTTGCTTACTTTTAACATAGAGTAGTCATCTAATTATGTGATGCCTACTTGAAAGTGATTCTTTTTTAATAAATAAAGAAAAAACTATAGAAAGTTTCAGCCGCCAAAATTGCATCTTTGGCGGCTTTTCTCCAGCTAAGGAGCCGGTATTCTTTCGTCCCAAAAAGCTTCAGCACTTCGTTTATCTGTGTTTTTGAAGTGCGACGGATGAAGGACCACCATACGATTACCGAAAAGACTTTGTAGTGATGCGACAAAGTCGCATCACTACACGCCCAGACATCTCGGTAATCTTATAGAAGTCATTCAATCCGAAGCGATTCCAAAACAACTATACACGTAGCGCCCAGTAGATGATCATGTTATTCACTAGTTACTTTTGGTTAATCAACATACGTGGTATTGAACAAATGAATACCAATATAAACTGAGCGGAGGCATCCCCTAGCGCCGTAGCGACCTTGAAGGGAATCATTATTTCAACTTATGTAGAAAATGTTTGGCAGAGGACCTCAGGAAGGTTTGTCAATACGGGAAGACTATGAGAGGATATAAGCATATAACGAATGGAGGAAATGAATTATGCCGAATTTACCAAACTGCCCGAAATGTAGTTCTGAATATACATATGAAGATGGAAACCTTTTCGTTTGCCCAGAATGTGCCCATGAGTGGTCTTTAGGAGCAGAAGCTGGAAATGTTGAAGAGCAAAAGATTTACAAAGATTCAAATGGAAATGTTTTAAACGATGGCGATTCTGTAACAGTTATCAAAGACCTTAAAGTAAAAGGAAGTTCATTAGTTGTTAAAAAAGGAACAAAAGTAAAAGGGATACGTTTAATTGATGAAGACCATGACATTGATTGTAAAATTGATGGTATTGGAGCTATGAAGTTAAAAACAGAATTTGTTAAAAAGCTATAAAAACCACGCTTTACATGTGAAAAAAAGCTAGGCTCAGCGCCTAGCTTTTTTATTGTCTGTTACTTTGTGAAGTTATCGAAATAGCCTTGTATAAAGACGATAGGCGTACCTTTATCTCCGCTACCTGATGTTAAATCAGAAAGAGAGCCGATGAGGTCGGTAAGTTTTCTAGGTGTAGTACCTTGTGCTTCCATCGCCCCTACAAGATCGTCGTCTTTATCGGTAATGAATTGTGAAATAGCTTGTTTAAGTTCATCGCCTCTTAAATCAGCAAAGTTATTATCGGCAAGATATTTTAACTTTATTTCATTAGGTGTACCGTCAAGTCCCGGTGTGTAAGCCGGTGATACGACCGGATCCGCGAGCTCCCATATCTTACCGACAGGGTCTTTAAATGCTCCATCTCCGTAAATCATGACTTCGATATCTTTTCCAGTCTTTTCTTTGAGCATATGCTGTATGTTATCCACGACAGGTTGGCAATTACGTGGGAAAAGTTTAACATCGTCTTCAGTTGATTTGTTTGATCCAAGCAAACCATAATCTTCATTATAACCACTGCCATCAATAGACTCAGCTAATATGTCATCGAGGCTATAAATGTTAATGCCACCATTTTCTTTTAATATTTTTTTAGTTCTAAATCTCGTGTGTATATCACAAGTAAGTACATGTTTTGTATAATCTAAAATGGTTTTTGGGCTATTTGAGAATATTACTTCACATTCAACGCCGTATTCTTCAACTAATGATTTATAGTAATCAATATAGTCAACGCCAGTAAAAGTATGTTTATTATAGCCAAAGTGGCCGCGGAATTGTTCTTCTGTTAAAACATCTGTCCAAGGATTAATACCTTTTTCGTCAAGCATGTCCAGATCCACTAGGTGATTTCCAACTTCATCGGATGGATAGCTAAGCATTAAAACCACTTTTTTAACGCCTTTTGCAATACCGCGAAGGCAGATTGCAAAACGATTACGACTTAAAATGGGGAATATTACCCCAACAGTTTCTTCTCCAAATTTTGAGCTAACGTCTTTAGCAATATGATCAATCGTTGCATAATTTCCTTGAGCTCGAGCAACAATGGATTCTGTTATAGAAACAATATCTTTATCATTAAATGTAAAGCCTTCAATTTCGGAAGCTTTTAACACACTTTCTACGACAATATCCTCAATATTATCTCCACGATTTATTATTGGGCAACGGAGACCCCTTGCAACTGTTCCAACTATTCTTTCCAATGGAATCGCTCCTTAGTATTACAAAGTATATTTACATTATCTAACTGTCTACCTGTACTATACAACGTATTAGTGGTATAAGTAAAATTAATATAACGAATGGTAGGTATAAGGAGTGGTTATGTGGTAAGTAAATTAGATTTATATAAAATTTTTTGTAAGGTAGGAAAAAGTGAAAGTTTTTCCAAGGCAGCAAAAGATCTTTATATGACACAACCAGCCGTTAGTCAGGCAATCATGCAATTGGAAAGGGAATTAGATACCCGCCTTTTTATTAGAACACCTAAAGGAGTTTCTTTAACAAATGAAGGTAGCCTTTTATTTGAGTATGCTAATTCGGCTATTAATTTAATTCATGTCGGAGAAGAAAAGATTTTAGAGTTTAAGAATTTAACGACAGGTGAATTAAAGATAGGCGTAGGGGATACCATTTCTAGGTACTTTTTACTTCCCTATTTAGAAGCTTTTCATAATAGATACCCGAATATCAAATTTAATATCGTTAATGGTACAACATTGGAACTTTGTACGATTTTAAAATCAGGAGGGGTGGATATTGCTGTTTGTAACTTCCCGATTGATGATCCTACATTAGAACTAAGGCCGTGTATTGATATCCAGGATACGTTTGTTTACGGGGAGAGATTTAAGAAAATCTTAGCTAAACCGTTGAGCCTTCATGAATTAGTAAAACTGCCATTAATTTTTCTAGAATCAAAATCAAATTCCAGAAGGTATGTGGAGGATTTTATGATATCTAAAGGTATAAAAATTTCCCCGGAATTTGAATTAGGTTCACATGATTTATTACTGGAGTTTGCTAAAATAAACTTAGGGATAGCATGTGTGACTAGAGAATTTTCCAAAGAGTACTTAACTGAAGGATTATTGCATGAAGTACAGCTAATTGAAGAAATACCTAAGAGAAGTATAGGCGTATGCTTTTTAAAAAGTGTACCACTATCACGAGCTTCAACAAAGTTTGTAGAGATCGTAGAAAATAAAAATAACTAGTTATTCTGTTTATTGTTAATTAATAAACTACTAGGCTGTTGTATAACAAAGTCAGCCACTTGCTAGACCAGTTGACAGATAGAATATAGTCTTGTAGAGTATGTAACATAATTGAATACAACCTCACTTTTTATAGGTGAGGTAGAGGCGCGTTATTTAACAGTCCTTAGAGGAGCTTGAGAAGCTACGATTCTAGGGAGAAGGAAATATCGCCGAAGTTTGTACTATTTCTCTGTATTACTTACTGGGTCTGCAGTTAAGAACTGTAGGACTGTCTCAATAAACGTTCCGGTTTATTGAGGTGTGCTATCTCATTATGGAAGGAAGAGGATTTAGGGCAACTATACATATTGTGATCTGAGATTATATCAGATCTTTTTTTGTACAGGTTGGCCTTTTTAGTATATAAAGATACTTGAAAATCTAAACAAAAAGGGGGATTTTGTTCATGAAAAAAAAGTTATCATTACTACTAGCACTGTCTTTTTCAGCAATTATGCTAATAGCGGGATGTGGGGCAAGTAGTTCGGGGAGCAAAGATTCATCGGAAGAAAAGGAAACGCTTACAGTAGGTTTGGAAGCTGGGTATCCCCCATTTAATTGGACGCAAATGGGTGATGCCAATGGTGGTGTGAAAATCGATGGCAATGCAGAATATGCAGGTGGCTACGATGTTGAAATTGCGAAAAAGATTGCGGATGGCTTAGGGATGGAATTAGTGGTTGTGAAAACGGAGTGGGATGGTCTTGTACCCGCATTAGTATCTGGTAAAATCGATGCGATTTTTGCAGGGATGTCACCGACAAAAGAGCGCAAACAGACCATTGACTTCTCTAATAACTATTACACGTCAAACTTTGTAATGATTGTCAAAAAAGGTGGATCGTATGAAGGGGCTACTTCCATCCAAGACTTCTCTGGAGCAAAAATAACTGGTCAGTTAAATACATCTCACTATGGGGTAATCGATCAAATTAAAGACGTGAAAAAACAACCCGCATCAGATAACTTTCCTGCAATGCGTGTTGCCCTGGAATCAGGCGTGATTGATGGATATGTATCTGAACGTCCAGAAGGAATTAGTGCTACTTCAGCAAATGATAAGTTTGCAATGGTCGAGTTTACAGATGGGTTTGAAGCGGATGAAGAAGAAACGGCAGTGGCAGCCGGACTGAAAAAAGGCAGTGAATTAACAGACAAGATTAATGATATCTTAGCAGATATTTCAGAGGAAGAACGTCAAAGTATTATGGATGCCGCTATTAAAAATCAGCCAGCGGCTAAATAAGGGTGAAGTGGTACCGGCTGCATTTTTTTGCAGTCGGTTTTATGTATGAACTAGGGGGAAAAGTATGAGCTTTGAGTGGATGTTATCATTAATTATTAATAACTGGCCGATGTTCCTTCGTGGAGCAGGAATGACACTCTTAATTTCCATAATTGGTACTATATTAGGTGGAGTTATTGGTTTAGTAGCAGGGGTTATTCGTACGATACCCGCGCCAGAACGACGGGTAAAAAGGATCTTTTTAAAAATAGTTAACGTAATTCTAACTATGTACATAGAATTTTTCCGTGGAACGCCAATGATTGTACAAGCTATGGTCATTTATTATGGTTCTGCTTTAGCTTTTGGCATAGATATCGACCGAACAGCTGCAGCTATATTTATCGTATCAATTAACACAGGGGCTTATATGGCTGAAATTGTTCGAGGCGGTGTACTTTCTGTTGAAAAAGGACAATTTGAAGCAGCACAAGCGGTTGGTATGAATCATGTCCAAACGATGCTAAACGTTGTATTACCACAAGTGATTCGTAACATTTTACCGGCAACTGGAAATCAATTTATCATTAATATTAAAGATACATCCGTATTGAATGTAATTGGTGTAACAGAACTATACTTTCAAACAAAAACCGTGGCAGGAATCAGCTTCAAATATTTTGAGCCATTTTTCATTGCGTGTATTTTGTATTTCATCATGACATATGCCGTGACACTAATTCTACGATATTTCGAAAGAAGATTAGAGGGTCCAGAAAATTACAGTATGATAGGTCAGCCAGCACAAGTGATTGGAGCAAATACAAAAGAGCATTAAAAGGAAGGGCGAGCATACATGGAAAACGTAATTGATATTCAACATCTAAGTAAATCCTTTGGAAACCATGAAGTGTTAAAGGACATTGACTTTTCAGTATCTAAAGGAGAAGTTGTCTGCATTATTGGTTCTTCTGGATCTGGAAAATCTACTCTACTACGTTGTATTAATCTGTTAGAAAAACCAAGTGGAGGTCAAATCATCTATAATGGTAAAAATATTTTAGATAATAAGCATGATATCCACGCTTACCGGACAAAGTTAGGAATGGTATTCCAGCAATTTAACTTATTTAATAATCACGATGTATTACAAAAATTGCGTTGTCGGTCAAGTGAAAGTGTTAAAGCGCTCAAAAGAAGAAGCTGAAAAAATAGCGATGAAGTATTTGGAAGTGGTTGGTATGGGCCAATTTGTTAACGCAAAATCAAGACAATTATCTGGAGGCCAAAAACAACGTGTGGCAATTGCTAGAGCGCTTTCTATGGAACCCGATGTCATGTTGTTTGATGAACCTACATCGGCCCTAGATCCTGAGATGGTAGGTGAGGTTCTGAAGGTAATGAAGGAACTTGCTGGAACGGGGCTGACGATGTTAGTTGTTACACATGAAATGGAATTTGCAAAGGAAGTTTCGGACCGTGTGGTATTCATGGACAAAGGAGTAATTGCAGAAGAAGGAAGCCCTGAGCAAATCTTTAATAATCCAACGCAAGAACGTACTAGGGAATTCCTAAAACGTACCTTAAAGCAGTAGTTGTACATACCCGAAAGATTCCTTCAACTATATAAGAATAAAAAAGAAAGGATATCCCATTGAAGGATATCCCTTTTCAGTTGTCTATCAAACAGAAGTCATGTGTTTTTTTGATGAAATCTAGATCCAAGATAATACAAAAACTCCATAAAGAGTGCAACCAGGATTCCCATGAGCATACCATTCGAAAGAATTGGACGTACAAGTTGTGGAATCGTAGTAAAAGCAGTTGCTGGCAGTGACATAATTGCGAGTCCAAGAAGAGCTGGTAATGCGATACGATAGACGGTTTTGGGCTCAAAAGTTAACCCTTCGATGTTCCGAATTGCTGTACGGAACAACTGAATGTAGGCAACGAATAGCACTGTATTGCCGACACTGTGTGGAATTGTTGAGAAAAAGGCACTTAATTGTGGAATCATTCCCAAGAGGATGAATAGCGCGGATCCCACGAAAAATGGAGCTCTTTCTCGAATACCTGTTGACTGTAATAAGCCTAATGATGAAGCGTACGGTGCATAAGGAACGAGTCCAAGCACACCTGAAAATGTCGAAAACAGTCCAGTCAGTGCGAAGGAAGCACGGTACTGCCTGGGAGTTGTCTCCATTTCAAAAATATCTTCTGCCCCTTTTAATGTGGCAATTGTATTGGTGGTGTTTAATAATCCGGTAATGACGACAGTAATGACAATGCCCCACTCAAAGGCGGGTTGCCCCCAAGGAAACAAGGTAATGAAAGGGGGCGCATTAATTGTCTCTGTTACTTCCACGGGAAACAGTAGCGCGGCGGCAATCCACCCGACAGTCATTCCGATGAGTAAATTCAAGCTACTGATAATCCCTTTCCCTTTTACATGAATAAGGATTGTCAGTGCGGCGAGAATAAATGAAAAACAGGCGATTTTTACATCTATAGAATCATCTACATTGAGGCCAATCATTCCTTTTAGAAAAATAGTAATGAGCTGATTAGCCAGTAATAGAAGAAAGACAAACATCACGACAGGCGTGAACCACTTCTTTAATACTTCCCCCATACCCAAAATGCCGAAAACTGAGACGAGAATGCCCGAAATTATTATCCCAACTGCAATGCTGCCACCAATCGTAGTCAGTTCAAGATTCATCGTACTGGCAGTAGCAGCTAAACTTAAAATGACGCCCCACCATAGTCCGGATTGACCTTCCATTAATGCCAAACGATGCCCGATAAGCCCTTGCGACAGACAGGCTATCCCTGTGAATATGAAGGAGCGTTGGATTGCAGATACAATTTCAATTGATTCCAACTGAAAAGCACTGCCAATTGAAATGGGAATGACCACCGTATTGGCAAACATAAAGAATAGCCACTGAAATCCGGCTAGTAATGTCACAGATGTTTGTAATGATTTTGTTTCCAATCAATCCGTCCCTTTCTACTCTAAGTTTATTTTACGGAAACTAGATATACGGAGGATTATACCATACTAGCATCCTGTAATAGATGGAAAATTTAAATTATTTGTATTGATACGATATGTCGGTGAAATTGGTGACTAAATAAAGTCATCCAAATGCATACTGGAAAAAACTTGACTAGGTTTTTAAAACGTTCGGGTTTATTTCTGCTATTAAGATACAATAGTTATAAACAAGTTGGGAGGAATGGCTATGTATGATAAAGAATGCGATCGGTTGCTGCGCATTAATACCGTTGGAATGCGGGAATGGCTGCATCAGTCCTCTCATTATAACCGCTATGAAGCGACACCTTATAATGCACTAGATGAATTTTTTCAGGTATATGAATTAAAGAATACCGACAGATTAGTGGATTTTGGATGTGGCAAAGGCAGGCTTCCATTTTATGTGCATAATCGTTGTAATGTTTCAGTTACTGGGATTGAGATGAGTGGGCAGTTATATCAGGAGGCACTTGAAAACCAAGCAAGTTATATGCAAAAGGTCAGACGGTCAAGTGAATTCATCCGTTTTGAATGCTGTCTGGCAGAGGAATATGACGTGGAGACGGAGGATAACCGATTTTATTTCTTCAATCCATTTTCAATCCAAATTTTTATGACGGTTCTTGCTAATATTCTGCGGTCAGTGGAACGGTACAAACGGCCTGTGGATATCATCCTTTATTATCCGACGAGTGATTATATCGAGTTTCTTGAAACGAGTACCCCTTTTGAACTGATAAAGGGAGTGAAGGTATCAAGCATGCATGAAAAAGACCCTAATGAACTTTTTTTGGTGTACCGACTTGGAGAATAATCCGACAAAAAGTAAAGCCGCGTTCCAGGCGGAACGTGGCTTTACTTTTCCCTTATAGATGAAGAAATGGGTAGTTTCCCGTTATCTCAAAAAACCTTGGGAGAGTTCGTAATTAGTAAGTCGCGAAGATCTTTTAAATCAGTAACACCCGATAGTGAAATGGAAACTTTCATTTCTTGAAGGATATTCTCCAATACCTTTTCAACGCCTTTTTGTCCGCCTACCGCTAGACCGTAGACGAAAGGTCTACCGATTAAAACTGCATCAGCACCTAGTGCAAGTGCTTTGACAACATCCGTGCCCCGTCGGACTCCGCTATCTAATAGTACAGGAACTTTGCCACCTACCGCCTCTACGATTGCCGGTAGAGCCTCAATACTAGCGATTACCCCATCAAGTTGACGGCCCCCATGGTTAGAAACGATAATTCCATCAATACCGTTTTCGATAGCGAGTTTTGCATCTTCGATATGTAAAATCCCTTTTAAGAGGATTGGCAAGGACGTTTTTTTCTTTAACTCCGCGACTTGTGCCCAACTTAGTGTAGGGTGGTAAACGTTATCCAGTATTCCTTGAATGACGGCGTCAAAATCGTTAGTTGGAATAGAGGCTAAAAATACTGGATCAGTTTCATAGTTCGCTTTGCCAAAGCCTTGCTTCAAAGGGGAATATTGATTGCGTACGTCCTCTTCACGCCATCCCATCATTACTGTATCAATTGTTAATACAATAGCCTCAAAACCCGCTTCCTCGGCCCTTTTGACCATGCTATAACCAATTTCATCGTTGGTGCTTGACCAATAAAGCTGAAACCATTTTGGACTGTTGCCGGTAGCTTCTGCGATTTCTTCAATTGAAAAACCAGATACTGTACTTTGAATGAAAGGAATCCCGATTGTCGCGGCTGCTTTTGCAGTGGCGATGTCACCATCTTCATGTGCGATTAATTGCATGCCGACAGTAGCGATTAGCAAAGGATAAGGGTATGTACGGCCGAATAGTTTTACAGATGTGTCCAATGTAGAAACGTCATTTAGGAATCGTGGGACAATGGAAAACTTTGAAAAAGAGGAGCTGTTTTTTCGCAGCGTTTCTTCGCCACTCGCCCCAGATTGGATATAGCCGAATGCGCCAGCGGACATTTTTTCTTTAGCTGCTGCTTCCAGTTCATCGAATGACACCGGAAAAGACTCAGCAGGGTCGATATTTTGTAATAGTAAGTCGTTATTTCTAGTTGATGTCAAAATGATTCATACCCTTCGTAAGGAATTTGGTTTTCTTTTTATAAAAAAACACTTGAATTAGTCCTTTTTCAGACGTGTAGCGAGCCTATTTCCGAGCGACTGGATACTTTGAACAAGGATGATAAGAATAAAGATGGTTACGTACATTACGTCAACTTCGTATCTCAAATGCCCATAACGATAAGCTAAATCACCAAGACCTCCGGCGCCGACGAGACCTGCCATTGCGGTTGCACCGACTAAGCTAACAGTAGCAATTGTTAACCCCAAAATGATGGATGGGCGGGCTTCTCTTAGCATTACATTCCAAATGATGTGTCTTGTTTTAATGCCCATCGCCGTATAAGCTTCTACTACTCCATTTTCGACTTCCAATAATGCCGTTTCCATTAGACGGGCAATGTATGGAGAAGTATAGATTACGAGAGGGACGATGACGCCTTGTACCCCAATTGTCGTGCCTACAATTAGTTTCGTGAAAGGCAAGATGAAAAATAATAAAATAATAAATGGAACGGATCTGACAATGTTAACGACTAAATTTAATAGATGGTTTAACCATTTATTATCCAGTGCTTGTCCGGGTCGTGAAAGCACCAATAAAATCCCTAAAGGAATTCCGATAATGATAGAAAACAAAAGTGATATTCCGACCATTTGAAAGGTTTCGACAGTCGCTTGTTGGAATTGGGGCAACCACTTCTCGATAAACTCGCTCAATTTTCATCCCTCAATTCTTCTGTGCCGACACCTTGTTCTTGTAAGAAACACAAAGTACTTTCGACATCGCTTTTTTCACCGATAATATGAACGACTAAATTCCCAATTACGCCATTTTTTAGTTCGATGATATTCGCAGCTAATATATTTGGCTTGACATTAAACTTTTGACTTACCTCTGCAAGTAACGGTTTTCCTGTAACCAAACCAGTAAAGGTTAGCCTGATTACCGAGCCGGACAAATTCAATTGCGAAATCAAAGTTGCAGACAAGTTACGTTGGGAAATGGTGTTTAAAAACTTTTTCGTCGTTTGGTGAGATGGATTTGTGAATAGCCCAATCGTTGTGCCTTGTTCCACGATACTTCCACCTTCGAGTACGTAGACGTAATCACAAATTTTTTGTATCACGTTCATTTCATGTGTGATAAGTAAAATTGTGATGCCAAACTCTTCGTTTATTTTTAATAGCAAATCAAGGATGGAATCCGTTGTCTCGGGATCAAGTGCACTTGTCGCCTCATCGCTTAGCAATATTTCCGGCTCCTGCGCCAACGCTCTTGCAATTGCGACACGCTGCTTTTGCCCGACAGACAATTGAGAAGGATAATGATGATGCTTATCTTGTAAACCAACAATCGCTAAATACTTATTCGTACGTACTTTCACTTCTTCTTTATTGACCCCTAGAAGTTTTAACGGAATGGCAATGTTGTCGTAAACGGTTGCTGTTTTCAATAAGTTGAATCCTTGAAAAATCATTCCTATCTTTTGGCGTGTAGCCCCTAACTTATTAGGGGAGAGCGCGGTTATTTCTTCACCGTTTATGACTATCTTTCCGCTCGTCGGTCGTTCAAGTAGGTTCACACATCGGATTAAGGTGCTTTTACCAGCACCACTGTAACCAATGACCCCATGAATCTCACCTTTTTTCACATGAATATTGGCATCGTTGACGGCTTTCACCTCTTTGCTTTTTACCGTAAACACTTTCGAAACATTTTCCAATATAATCATATTTTTTGCTCCTTTCGAGAAAGAGAGGCGCATAGGCATTATAAAAAATGCAAGCGTCCTCTCCTTACTTTGTCACTATTTATTTTGAAATAAAGAATCCGGTTTAGCTAGCAAAAATAGTTACCAGGAAGGAATAATGGCTCCATCAAACGTTTCCTCGATGAATTTCTTTACTTCTTCTGAACGATATAAATCTATAAACTGCTGAACAACTTCTTCATCCTTAGATTCAGTTCTTACGGCAATAAGGTTCGCGAATGGAGAATCCTTTGGCTCGATAAAAATCGAATCTTTTGTTGGAGAAAGACCGGATTCTATTGCGAAGTTAGTATTAATAGCGGCAGCGTCAAGCTCATCTAGTTGGCGAGCAATTTGAGCGGAATCAAGTTCAATAAATGCATAACCATTCTTGTTTTCATCAATATCGTTTACCGTTGCATTTAGACCGACACCGTCTTTAATCGTAATAAGACCGGCAAGTTCAAATAGCAAAAGTGCACGGCCGCTGTTTGTTGGATCACTAGGCAATCCGATTTTAGCGCCGTTTTTTAGTTCGCTGATAGCCTTTACTTTAGATGAGTAAACACCCATAGGGAAGGTAACTGTGTCTGCTACTTTTACAAGATCCAAATTACGGTCTTTTACCATATGATCAAAGAAAGGTTCAGTTTGAAAACTGTTTATATCAATTTCTTTTTCAGCTAAAGCTACGTTTGGCATTACATAATCAGTGAATACTTTTAGTTCAATAGTCAATCCGTCTTTTTCGGCCAGTTCTTTAACTTTTTCAACAATCTGTTCGTGAGGACCTGCCGTTACGCCAACAACTAATTTACCATCGCTTAGTAAATCTGATCCTTCTGACTTATCCTTGCCGCCACAAGCCGCAAGAGCCCCTACTACTAAAACCAATAAACTAACTAACAACCACTTTTTCATATCAATTCTCCTATCCATCTCTGTTTTTTGTTGGTGCTTATGAATAATGTAGCTTTTCAATTTTCTGCATTGCAGTTAGCAAGCCTTCTTCAGTAATACTTCTATTCATAAAGTGAATAGACTCTTGAGGCAACAAAGCCTTTTTACTAATTCTTTTTAGCAGAACATGATCTTCGGGGTCAATTGCCAAGTTTGTTAAACTAATTGGCAATCCCCATTCAAGATAATAGCCCATTAGTTTTAGTAGTTCTTCTTCTTTTTCTTCTAAAGCCAATTGGACAAGTATTCCGTATGCAACGAGCTCCCCGTGTAGAAAGCTTTTTGCTTCCTTCGCTTCGGTAAGTCCGTTATGTATGGAGTGGGCGCCTGCTACTCGTCCCGCTTTCCCACCAAATCCTCCAACCATTCCGCCGGTCATGATGATGGCTTCAATAACGCTGACTAATTCATCGGAAACATTGCCTGTAGAAGCAGATTCTAGGGCGGCCTTACTATCTTTTAGTAGGACATCCCTACATATGGCTGCCGAGAATTGTGAAATTTTAAGCCAAACGGGAAATTCCTCATTTTTATAAAATGACTCGATTAACGCATCTGCCTCGTAAAACTTTGCCAAAGTATCTCCAATACCAGCTTTTAAATAGTGAATAGGCGATTTGGCAATGATCGAAGGTTCAATGAGCACAAGTGTATTAGCTAGAGGGAATTCTGTATAATGTGTAAAAGTTCCCTTGTCATCGTAAAACACACTAAGCGGGGTCCATGCTGCACAAGTGGAAGCAATGCTTGGGATTAAGATTGACTTAATTCCAGCTTTTACAGCTGAAGCCTTAGCGATATCTAAAGCTGTTCCACCTCCGATACCAATTACGGCATCTGCTGCGTTTAAAGATAATTGACTAGCAATACCTTCAACTGTATGTAAAGTACAATGTCCTTCGATAAATGTGAAATTAGCACTTGCTCTCTTTACAATCTCATCTGGCAAGTAAGGAAGTACAGCACTCCAAGCTTTTTTCCCTGCTACAATATGGAACTTTTGAATGCCTAGCTCCGATAAAAGAATTTCTAGATCCATTAGTACCTTTTCACCGATTCTGTAATGGCCAGGTGCTCCTTTAACGACTGACTGTGTAATATCACTCTCTCCCTTCTATATTGTTTACGTATCAACCAAATGAGAATAAAAAAAACCTCTCATCAAAGAGAGGATTGAATACACTTACGCTGCAAGTGTTTCTCTCATTTTTCAAAGTACTAAAGTACCTTGCTGGATTTGGCACCTTTCGTGTTTAGAAATTAAACGCGAATGGTTGCCGGGCATCGTAGGGCCAGTCCCTCTGCCGCTCTTAATAAGAGGCTTTTTATTAAATTAAGAATACTAGTAATAGTATATTCATTTGAAAGGATTGTCAATCACATTCTATTAAAAATTGTCGAAAGATGCTGAAATCGGCGTGTCGTATGAATAAAACAACAAGTAGCCTTCCCTTATAAACAATGCATGGCCTTATAGGCTTCATACCAGGGGACTGAATAGCCTTTTCCTTTGGCCAAGAAAATAGAAGTGGACGAGTATTCGGGGTCCGCTTCTTTGTTATAACCAATTTCCTCAATGACTTGCTCCTGGTTGTGACAGCGGTCATAGCCCCCAAATAACAAGCTAAGCGTCCCTTTGCCGTGAGTGAACGAAGCAAAGGCGGCGCTGTAATTCATAAAGGTAGCGACTGGAACGCGCCCTTTTACAATTACTTTTTCACCAATCGTTTCTGGTGCCTCAAAGCTACCATGTGCTTGTTGGATGTCCGACAGCACTCGTCCCATATGATCCAAATCGACTTTTATTTTGAAATCGTAATAGGGTTCAAGCAACGTATTGGAGGCTTGTTCTAGACCTTGTCGCAGAGCCCGGAAAGTGGCCTCTCTAAAGTCACCGCCAGACGTGTACTCGTTATGGCTTCGTCCGGTCAGTAACGTTACTTTGACATCTGTGAGGGCTGAGCCGGTTAATAAACCATGATGCTCTCGTTCGAATAAATGGCTGCGTACTACGTTTTGATGACCGATAAGTAAATCGTTTGCATGGCAAACGTTGTTAAACTGTATGCCACTACTTCTTTCAGCTGGTTCGATTAAAAGATGGACTTCCGCGTAATGCCTTAAAGGCTCAAAATGACCATAACCCGTTACGGTCGTTTCAATGGTTTCCTTATACAGTATTTTAGGTTCGCCGAAAGAGACTTGAATCGAAAACCGCTCGTTAACAATTTGTTGGAGTACTTCAAGCTGGATGACGCCCATAACATGGACATGAATTTCTTGAAAGTGTTCATCCCAGAAGACGCGCAAAGAAGGATCTTCCGCATCGAGCAGGTTAAAGCATCGAAGCACTTCTTTGACATGGATGGAAGCGTTGAAAATCACTTTCGACTTAAGGGTAGGAATCATGTCAAAGGCAGCTTTTTCTTTTAGTGCTCCAACACCGTCACCAATGGATGCTTGTGTTAATCCAGTAACGGCGAACAGTTCGCCGGCCTGAACATGGTCAATTGCTTTGAACTTATTACTGTTATAGATGCGAATCTGTGTCACTTTCTCCGTGTAATCACCATAGTTTACTTCGTCTCTGACACTTAGCGTACCGTTTAATGATTTAAGGAAAGTGACCCTGTTACCACTGTCATCATGGCGGATTTTATAGACCTGTGCGGAGAAATCACTGTCATCCTCGTAAGAAGTTGCTGTCAATACATCGAGTTTCTCGAAAAATGCCATGACACCGATATCCTTAAGTGCAGAACCACTGGATAGGGCGAAGACTTTATTGTCGCTAATCATTTCCTTTAATGTTGCAAGCCATAAGTCCTTGTCGTAACCTGATTCCATATAGGTTTCTAGCAGTTCTTCATCTCGTTCTGCGATAAATTCAATGAGTTCCTCATGCATGATACCTTCATTGAAAGAGGATGTAAGGTCACAGATGTCTTCCGATAGATTGGTGCGAATTTCATGGAGTACGCTTTCAATGTCTGTTCCTTCACGATCTGTTTTATTGATAAAAAAGAACGTAGGCATTTGATGTTTACGCAGCAGTTGCCAGACGGTTTCCGTGTGACCTTCCACGCCGTCGCTTGCGCTAATTATAATAATGGCATAGTCCATCACTTGAATGGCGCGTTCCATCTCAGGAGAAAAGTCGACGTGCCCAGGTGTGTCGATAATGTAGTAGGTGGATCCGTTATAAGAAATGGATGCCTGGTCTGCAAAAACCGTAATTCCTCTTTCTTTCTCGATTGTATGGCTATCGAGGAAGGCGTCTTTATGGTCCACGCGGCCTCTTTGTTTAATACTTTTTGTGTGATAAAGCAGTTGTTCAGAAAAAGTTGTTTTTCCTGCATCTACGTGCGCAAGTATGCCAATTGTTTTATACATGTCGTCGCTCCAGTCCATTTCTTGCTACTATCTTTAGTATAGCAAATCTGAATTGGGCGAATGACACTAAATTGATGGTATACTGTATAGACAAACTTAGTGTGAAGGAGGAATCAGATTATGAAATATTCAAGAACAAAAATGGAGAAGCTTGTGAAGAACGATCCGGAGCTGTCAAAACGTCTGAAACAGATAATGGGAGAACTTGACCTGGAGAAAAGTTTCGCGTTAAAAGCGTTGTATCATGCGGATGTAAAAGATGGTGGAAACCATCAAAGAAATTATCAGGAACTGTAAATACATTAAAAGCGTGGGAAGTCTATCATGACTGCCACGCTTTTTTTGATGTTTACTTTAGATTAATCTTCTGGTGAACCGATTACTTCGTGTTTGATTTCATCGAATGCTTTTTGGAGATTACGTGAATAAAGGCTTTTTTCCTCTTCATTTATAGTCGTTGTTTGTCCGATTTGTTCTTCATAATAGGACTGGGTTGAAGACAGTGATTGTGATTCGCTTATGATGAGGTTTGTCATTAAGACGTGTTTGAATGCGTCCAGATAATATTCTTTTGTTCCAAGTTTCATTGGCTAAAATCCCTTTCTTTTATGGAAATAAAAAAACATCTTCCTAGTAAAACGTCAGGAAGATGCTAGTATGCGTAAATTTGTATGGTCGCTTGTTGCCGTAACGAATGGTTCGTAAACAGAAGAACACTATTAAGTGCATAGTGAAAGAAGAGGTATTGAGTCCTCTTATGGTTCTTTCTGATTACGTTCTTTCGTACGGCGGCTTTTACAAGTAATTGCTCGATCATAGCCGCACTTAACACCTCCTATCCGCGTAGGGTATTGGTGTGTACTGAAATAGGCAGGTCTCCTGGCTCATGATCTTCACGTTCTTTTCCCTTCCCATTCGTAACGAACAGTGGATTTGAAAAGAGCACTCCCATTTACAGTTGCGGGACAGCGTCGGTTTTCCACCGAACTTCCCTTTTAAGCTTTTATACGAACGTAAAAAAGCACCTAATTTCTACACGTTATTCAGTTGTTCTTTTACTATAGCATAGATATAGGTGCCGTGAATGAGTTTGTAAATCTTGCGGGAATCAATTAAAACGCTAAGAAATGAAGGGTTCCAAGATTAGAAGCATAAAAAGTATAGACGAATAAATGGTATAGATAGTGAGAAGAGGAGGGAATTGGGCACCTGATGCTTGCGTAAAAAAGGGGAACTAGGAGACTTTGGCGAAAAGAACTTTAGAAAGACATTTGGGTGGAGGTCGTTCACCTAAGTGTTCACATAAAACGAGGTGCATATATGAAAGACCATGCGATTACAACTATTGTAGAGTGTATGGCGTCCAATGTTGATATGGGCATCATTCAGCAAATTCAAACGGAGCATCGTCTTAAGCTTGTTGAGTTTTGGGGAATCAAAGAAGGAGGTAATGTTTTAGAAATCGGTTGTGGTCAAGGCGATACGACGGCTGTGTTAGCATATATCGTCGGAGAAAAAGGATTTGTTCACGGGATAGATATTGCGTCTCCAGATTACGGTGCCCCGATAACAGTTGGTGATTCCGCCCGTTATTTAAAGCAGTCGAAGTTAGGAAAACAGCTTAAAATGGAGTTTAATGTTGACGTTTTAGCAGCGGAAATAGATTTTCCGGAAAATAGTTTTGACTATATTGTTTTCTCACATTGTTCCTGGTACTTAAAATCATTTGAGGAACTCGAGGGGATAGTAAAGAAGGTTAGAAAATGGGGCAAGACATTATGTTTTGCTGAGTGGGATTCAAGAATTCAAATGATTGAACAATACCCACATTTTCTGGCTGTGCTTATTCAATCGCAGTATGAGTGTTTCAAAGAAAGTAGTCTTTCGAATGTGCGTACACTGTTTACGCCAGCGGATGTTAAACGTGCCGTAGAAAACGTGGGCTGGACAATTACAAATGAACAATCTATTCATTCGACCCAACTACAAGATGCAAAATGGGAAATTGCTATGACGTTAGCCGATTACAAAGAGGAGATTATTAATCTTGTTGATTTGCCTGGAAAACTTAAATCACTTATCCAATCTGAAGTAATTTTGTTAGAAGAAGCACAAAAGAATCATGCGATTAAACCGTTGTCAACATACGTATTTATCGCAGAATAATGAGGTTGTGCGATTTTGATTTTTCCTTATTTTTCAACATACCTTAATTATACACTGTAAATAGGGAGTGAAGGGGGAATGGGTTGTGAAGAAGTACAGTAAAGAGGAGAACAGCTGGATTTTCTATGATTGGGCGAACTCTGCGTATTCGATTATTATTACGACAGCGGTGTTCCCGCTTTACTACAAGGCAGTTGCGACAGATGCAGGCGTGAGTATGTCAAATTCGACTGCCTATCTGGGGTATACGGTTGCGATTGCTACATTCATACTGGCGATGATTGGACCTCTTTTAGGAACGATTGCCGATTATGAAGGATTAAAGAAGAAGTTCTTTCAATTCTTTTTCCTTATGGGGACAGTCGCGACGCTTTCATTGGCATTCGTGCCAAACGGGAACTGGTTATGGTTATTAATCATTTACACCATAACCGCCGTCGGTTTTCATGGGGCGAATATATTTTACGATGCATTCTTAGTGGATGTTACGCCGGAAGAGCGGATGAACAAGATATCTGCACGGGGCTTTGGACTTGGGTATATCGGGAGCACGATTCCGTTCATCATCAGCATTGCTATCATTTTGTTGGCTGATAGAGGAGTTATTCCGCTCGCAACGTCTACTGCTAGTAGGATAGCCTTCGTAATTACAGCAATTTGGTGGTTCATGTTCACAATTCCGATGGTCAAAAATGTTCACCAGATCCATGGCATTAAGCGTGAACCAAATATGCTAGCAAGCAGTTTTAGACGTCTTGGCGGTACATTTAAAGAAATCCGTAAATACAGGACAGTGTTTTTATTTTTATTGGCTTATTTCTTTTATATAGACGGAGTTGGGACAATTATTTCAATGTCCACGGCTTACGGATCGGATTTAGGAATTAGTGCAACAAACCTTCTTATTATTTTGTTTGTCACACAGGTTGTGGCGGCACCTTTCGCGATTCTTTATGGTAAATTGGCGCAGAAGTTTACGGGGAAAAAGATGTTATACGTAGGAATTTGCGTCTATATCATTGTTTGTATTTATGCGTTTTTCATGAAAACAACGATGGACTTCTGGGTATTGGCGATGCTTGTTGCGACGTCGCAAGGCGGTATTCAAGCGCTAAGTCGTTCGTATTTTGCGAGGCTTGTACCAAAAGAAAAGTCGAATGAGTTTTTCGGCTTCTATAATATTTTCGGTAAATTTGCCTCGGTCATGGGACCTTTACTAGTAGGGGTGACTGCACAACTGACAGGAAGCTCCGCGTACGGGGTATTCAGCCTGGTTATTCTGTTCATTATCGGGATCATTATTCTCTCGCGGGTGCCTGAACCTGATGTGAAAACAACGACGACATGATAAAACCGAAAAGCGTTGCACACATTCTACAATGTGTGCAACGCTTTTCGGTTTATCCCAAATTAACGGGCAGTAGAACCCCCACTGATTGAAGATTAACTTTATCTCTCAATCAGCTTTTTCGATTTTATCTACTTGCAGAATCCTGAAACCGCCTTTTTCAAGTTTTTCGGTTAGTTTCTCGATTTCTGCATCCGTCTTGCCGCTTTCAAGTGTAATGACTACTCTTCGAGCGAGAACGGAACCATTATCGAGCGTGAACATACCTTCGATGTTTTCACCGCGTAACGTTTTCGTCAGTTTTTCAATCATACCTTTAGCTTCAGTTGAAGAAATTGTAAGATTGATTCCCCCCGTTTTTAATCCGAAGGCATCTTCCAACACACTTTCAACTTTATTATGCGTTAATATCCCAACGAGTTTCCCGCTTTCTACAACGCTTAAAAAAGGTAGTGACTTGATTTCGATGAGTGCACTTAAAAAAGATGAACGTTCTGTTATAAATGTATCTTGATGCTTCAGCAAATGGTCGATTTTAGAATTCTCATCCCCATTGTCTTCGTACAGATATTCGATCAAGTGAACTTTATAAATCATACCTTTGTAGAAGTCTTCATTGTCAACAACGGGAATACATCTATATCCACTCATTTTGATTTGATCCAGCACTTCTCTCACGGTTTGATTGGTATTCACTGTAGCAACTCCAAGTCGCTCTAAAAGCAGGTCTCTAATATGCATGCTTTTTCCCCCTCGTTATTTAGGTTACTATTATCACAATTTTTAGTTTATGATAGTATTTAGTATAATCAAGATATAAGTAGTTGTACAATCAATTATACAATAAGTCTCGTAAATCTCGATGTACATTGGCTCCAAAGGCGGTTATCAGTTTTTTTTGTATAAAGTCAGTATCTAGTATAATAGAAGGTACAACATAGGAATAAATTGTGAAATGAGCAAAAGGGGTCAAAAAATGGAGAACTTAAGTCTCGGTGCACTATTGGATGTTATTGGTGAAGTATTTTCGGATGAAATTTCTATAGCTGTGTCAAATACAGAAGAGTACCTTTATTATCGTCCCAGCAAGCGGGTTGATTTAAAAATTAGACCGGGCGATTCCGTGAAGGAAGGGACTATTGCGCAGAAGGCAATTTCCCAGAAACAAAAAATGTCGGAGTTCATCAACCGTGATGTGTTCGGTGTCGCTTATCATGGGATGGCTGTTCCATTTTATGATGGTGATGTATTGGAGGGCTGTGTAACTGCAATTTATCCAGCATATACAGACGGAAAATCTGTCGTTACCGTTAAGACGCATGATGGATGGATTCCTGTCCCGTTCACGGGCGTAAAATATGTCGAAGTGAAAGATCGAAAAACGTATGTAGTGGCAGAAGGGTTTTCTGGGACTCATAAAAACACGTTACAGGAATTTGAATATTTGTTGCCGCGCGAGTCGTTTGTAAGATGCCATCGTTCTTATATTGTCAATGTTCATCACGTCAAGGGGATTTATCCTGATACGCACTCGACTTTTGTTTTGGAAATGGACAATGGAACTAGAATTCCAGTCAGCCAATCGTATTCAAGTTACTTTCGTAAACTCTTAGGTTTTTAATTATGCTGCCTCAACCGAGTATATGCGTGCTTTACCCATTAATTCCTTGTCCAGCACCTAATTTCTCATTCATGTAAGTGCTTAAGTTAAAATTAACTAAAAGTTATGAATTGGGGCGTTTAGGATGGAAATTCATATGGGTCGGATTAAAAGTGTTCAATTGAGAGACGTCGTTGTCTCGCCAGAAGAGGCAGCGTCTTGGATTGAAGACGGTATGACACTAGGGTTAAGTGGATTTACACGTGCGGGTGACGCGAAGGCCGTTCCGCTAGCATTGGTGAAACGCGCGGAAACGGAAACGTTCAAAGTGAATGTATTTACGGGCGCATCGTTAGGGTCTGATATCGATCGCCTGTTTGCTGAAGCTAATATAGTAAATAAAAGATTACCATTCCAAGCCGATCCGACAATGCGGAAAAAGATTAATGACGGTGAACTTTTATTTGTGGATCACCATTTGTCGCATACAGCAGAACTTATTCGTGCGGAAGTCGTCGAGCCAATTGACTTCGCGATTTTGGAAGCGGTTTCAATCACGGAGGACGGAATGATGATTCCAACGACCTCTGTCGGCAACTCATTGACGTTCGCACAGCATGCAAAAGCAATCATTATTGAAATTAATATGGCGCAGTCTATGCAATTGGCAGGGCTGCATGATTTATACGATCCAGGCAAACAGGGTGAAAGGTCGCCAATCCAGTTAATGAAAGTAGATGACCGGATTGGCACGATTGGCATTCCTATTGACATGACAAAGGTGAAAGGAATCGTTTTCACGAATCAACTGGATTCTCCATCTACGATTGTAGCGCCGGATCAAGAAACGGAAATTATGGCAGAGCATTTATTAACGTTCCTTCGTACTGAGATTCAAGCGGGTCGGTTAACTAAAAATTTAGCACCGCTACAGTCAGGGATTGGATCGGTAGCGAATGCAGTTCTTCACGGAATGATCAATTCAGAGTTTAAGGATTTAGAAATATATTCAGAAGTACTACAGGACTCTGTGTTCGATTTGATCGATGCTGGAAAGGTTCGTTTTGCTTCATGTGCTTCAATTACATTATCTGAAGAGAAGATGGATCACGTCTTTAATAACTTTGAAAAGTATCGAGATAAGCTTATCATGCGTCCGCAGGAGATTTCGAATCATCCGGAAATTATCCGTCGTCTCGGCCTGATATCCATCAATACAGCGCTTGAACTCGATATCTACGGCAACGTCAATTCAACGCATGTTTCTGGTACGAAAATGATGAATGGCATCGGTGGCTCAGGCGACTTTGCCCGTAATGCACGTCTTGCTATTTTCGTTACGAAATCAGTGGCAAAAGGCGGCAATATTTCAAGCATCGTCCCGTTCGTTTCGCATGTTGACCATACAGAGCATGACGTTGATATCATTGTGACAGAGCAAGGCTATGCAGATTTACGCGGACTTGCTCCAAGGGAACGTGTTGAACTCATTATTGAACGTTGCGCGCACCCGATGTACCGCGAGCAACTTCGTGCATATTTCGAAGAGGCGCTTGAAAGAGGCGGGCAAACGCCACATGTCTTGGAAAAAGCATTCTCTTGGCATACGAATTTAGCGAAGAACGGAACGATGCGTGAGCATGTTGAAGAGTTGATTTATTAATGATTAGCAGGAAGGGTTGTCTCACAGGAGCAGCCCTTTTTTTAATGGGAAGAAGTGATGGGTGGTTATAAATTAAGGAGACCAACCACAAATGAGGAGCGACTAAATAGAAAAGTGTTACAGTAAAGATAGATGAAAGAATGGAGTTGGTTTCAATGAAAATTGCACTGTTTGGAGCAACAGGCCGTGTAGGCGAGGAAGTCCTGAAACTAGCACTAGCAGAAGGGTATGAGGTGACGGCGCTCGTCCGCTCACCAGAGAAGTTGGCACCACATGGCAGGTTAACTGTTATCCAAGGGGATGTCCGTGATGCTGATACGGTTACGCTTGCCATTGCTGGGATGGATGTTGTGTTCAGTGCACTCGGTACAGACAAGACGACAACATTGACTGAAGCGGTTCCACATATGATAAAAGCAATGAAAGATGCATGGATTAATCGAATAGTCACGATTGGGACAGCTGGGATCTTGCAAAGTAAGATTGATCCTCAAAAATTACGTTATGAAGCAGGAGATACAAATCGCCGGCTGACTTTTGCGGCAGAGGAGCACCATAAAGCGTATGACATGCTTCGTCAATCAGGGCTTGATTGGACAATTGTATGTCCTACTTATTTGCCGGATGGTGTTGCAGTGGGTAACTATAGAACCGAGCGCAACTTGTTACCAGAGGACGGCAAACAAATAGCCGTTGGTGACACAGCTTCTTTTGCTTATGGTGAACTACTGCAAGGTGACAACATAGGATTTCGCGTAGGAATTTCATATTAGTACACAGAGTAGTATTGTCGTTGGCAGCGCTGTTTTTGGGTGGGAAAAATAATTGAAAATATGAAATAAGTTTTAGCGTTGGCAGATTCATTGGTCCATCTAGCTGTAAATTTACAAGAACAAATTAAATTCCATAAAGCTCACCAATTTGCTGGGAAAAGCATCACTCTTTTTTAAGTGATGCTTTTTATTTTGGATAGAAAGTTACTTAGCTGTTTGTAGGAACTTATTGAACTGTAAAATATAAGGCGAAATAATGGGTAAGCCCTTTACTATCGAAAACGCTGAATTAAAATGAGCAGTCTTTTTTGTCGTCCTTGAACTATTGGCCACAATAGTCACAATGTTTCATGTGGAACAATTCTTTGTTAACTCCATAGTAATGGGCGGATCTCTCTTCCGATTGAACTTTTTACTTTATAATTAAGTTCCTAAAAATGGATGTAACGAAATGGGAGATCATCCGTCAACTTAGTTAGCAGCCAAAGTAACGGCTAGTTGAAAAGTTGAGGAGGAATTTTTTATGAAAAAAGTGCTTGGAATTTTCATATGTGCAATGGTTATTTTTACAATGGTGGGCTGTTCAGGATCGAATGACGGTAAAAAGGATGAAGTGGCTACGACTGAAGTTTCCGTTAAAGATATAATGGACAGTATTAAGGGACAAATTGTACAAGATATAAAAGATGCTGGATTCGACGAGGGACAGTCCGATGAGACAATTCTTCAAAGTTATATGGAGACGAATTTAGTAAATGCTAAAACCGACGATCCTATGACGCAAATATTTATGGAGAGAACAGATCTTGACAAAGATTTACTAGCAGAAGGTTTGATGTTCGGCGCTATGTTTAATACCAATTCGGATGAAATAATTGTCTTGAAAGCGAAGAATGAGAAGGACACAGAATCATTGAAAGCTTTCTTACAAAAAGAATTAGATGCACAAATACAAACATGGGAAAGGTATCTTCCTGATCAATATGAAAAAGTGAAAAACAATGTGTTAAAAACGAAGGGGAATTATGTTCTATATGCTACGTATGAAAATGTAGATGCAGTAGAAAAGATTTTTGATGAAAAAATAAAGTGATTTGAAAGGCGCTGAATAAGCGCCTTTCTACATAGCAAAAACGAAGGAGTGATCGCGTGGTATTTAGTAGCTTATTATTTCTGTTTTTCTTTTTACCAACTACGTTACTTCTTTATTTTTGCGGTTCAAGAAAGATGAAAAATAGCATACTCCTTATCGTTAGTCTCATTTTTTATGCGTGGGGAGAACCTATTTATATATTTCTAATGATTTTTTCGGCTATTACAGATTATTTTCATGGGTTATTTATTCAAAAACACAGGTTAACTGCTCCGATTAAAGCGAAAGTCGGATTACTTTCATCTATTATTATTAATTTAAGTTTGTTGTCTTTTTTCAAGTATGCAGATTTCCTTATTGAAAACATCAATAATTTATTCAACATGAATATAAATGCATTGGATCTCCCGTTACCGATTGGGTTATCATTTTACACATTTCAAACAATGTCGTATGCAATTGATGTGTATCGTGGACATGTGAAAGCACAACGAAATCCGCTGACGCTTGCGCTATATGTTTGTTTATTTCCACAGCTCATTGCGGGACCCATTGTACGATACGAAATTATTGAACATGAACTAAAAAACAGGCGTGTCACGCTCAACCAATTCTCAGAAGGTGTGAAAATATTTCTTATCGGTCTTGGTAAGAAGGTGTTGCTTGCCAATAACATCGGGTTTTTATGGAGTGAAATACAGCAACAAAGTCCTGCCGAATTATCTGTTCTGTCGGCCTGGATGGGGATTGCGGCGTTCGGGTTACAACTCTATTTCGATTTTAGCGGATATTCCGACATGTCAATTGGACTTGGGAAAATGTTTGGCTTTAATTTTCCGCAAAACTTCAATTATCCGTTTGTTTCCCGCAATGTTTCGGAGTTTTGGCGAAGATGGCATATGACGCTAGGTGCTTGGTTCCGAGACTATGTGTATATACCACTAGGCGGGAGTAGAAAGGGTAAATACAGGCTCTATCTCAACTTATTCATCGTTTGGGGCCTGACGGGATTATGGCATGGTGCTGCTTGGAACTTCGTGGCTTGGGGACTTTACTTCGGTGTACTGATTGCGATTGAAAAAGCAGGGTTACTAGTGTTTCTTGAAAAAATGCATCCGATTTTTCAACATATCTATGCGTTTGTAATTGTCATGATTAGTTGGGTACTATTCGTTTTTGAAGACCTTTCTATGAGCTTGACCTACTTGAAAATCATGTTTGGATTTTCGGGGCAAGTATTGGTGAACGAACGGTTTATGTACGATGCGTATACAAATGCTATCCTCTTTTTGTTAGCATTTCTTGGTTCGGTTCCAATTTGGAAAGTATTGAGGAATAAAATGACACGGAGGCATAAAGTGATTGACGAAATTTTAATTCCTGTATGTTGTTTACTTATTCTTGTCTTGTCGACCGCTTACTTAGCGGATGATTCATATAACCCATTTCTTTATTTTCGCTTCTAGGAGGTCACACATTGTCTATTCATAAAAAGTTTTTTGTAGGTGCATTTTTGTTATTCATTTATGGCATAGGATTGTTAAATGTGTTGGCTAGCGATCGTGCTTTTTCTGAAAGGGAAAACCGTCCTTTAGCTCAAATGCCTGAATGGACACTGTCTAATTTTTATTCTGGAAAGTTAACGGCGCGTTTAGATACTTATATGTCTGATCAGTTTTTGTGGAAAGATGGTTGGGTGAAGCTGAAGGCAATGTCAGAATGGGCTTCATTGAAACAAGAAAATAACGGAGTGTTCTTCGGAAAAGATGGATTCCTTATTGAACCATTTGAAAAACCCGGCGTTCAGTTTGATAAAAACATGGAATATATGAAAAGGTTTGCGGCAAATGCAAACGGTATTCAGTCGTATGTTTTACTTGCCCCAACTTCGATTGCACTTTATGAGGATAAACTGCCCCTTTTCGCTCAAACATCCAGCGAAAGAGATGCGTTTGAAACTGCGAAAGAAGTATTGGCTTCTGAAATGGAAGTAATTGATGTATATGATGCGCTCAAATCGCAAAGTAATGAACACATCTATTTTAAAACAGATCACCATTGGACGATGCGGGGTGCATATCTAGCTTACAAAGAGTCAGCGGAAATATTGGGAATAAAACCGTATAAAGAAGATGACTTTAATATTGAAACGGTAGCGGAAAACTTTTATGGAACACTTCATTCTAAAACGAATACGATTGGTGTTGAACCGGACAAGATTGACGTTTATTTACCTAAGTTTGAGACATCTCATACAGTGACCTATGAAGATGGGCGAAAATCTGAGTCATTATATGAATGGGATTATCTTAATAAGAAGGACAAGTATTCGTTGTTTTTGGATGGTAATCATGCGCTTGTGAAAATTGAAACAGGAGTCAGAAATGGCCGTAAGCTGGCGGTTGTCAAAGATTCCTATGCGCATGCATTTATTCCCTTTTTAACGAACCACTTTGAGGAAATACATGTACTAGATCTAAGGTATTATCATTCCGACTTCCTCATGTATTTGAATGAACAAAACATCTCTGAAGTATTGTTTTTATACAACGTTGCTAATTTTGCAAAGGACCCAAATGTAATTTGGCTTTCACAAAGTAAATGAAAGGAGTTACTTTACTCACTATGAGTGAAGAAACTCCTTTTTGATATACGTGAACTCAATGATCAAAGTTCATTATCTTCATTATCGTAAAAAGAGTACGAATATATTTTGGCTGGCGGCGGTAAGATAGTAGTGATGTTTGCAAATGGATTACAAAAAATACGGTTGCGCCATTTACTATCGCAAGCCTGAAGGACAAGTCTATATAACAGGTGAACACTACCGTAATTGCGAAAAAGAGTAGAAACGATTGTGAAATAAACGGCGGGGAGGAGATAGTGGGTTGAAAAAGAGGCGTCTTAAAAAGTTACTAATTGCGCTTACAGTGATAATAACAATCGTGATCCTGTCGATTGGAATGAAACAAAAAGATAGCAACGAGGTCACGCCGGACGAGGTCATAGTGCCTGTCACTAAAATCGATGAACCTGAAACACGTCTTATTGACTCTAATGCACTGCCTGAAATCGACAAAATCTTGAATGATCCAAGGCTAAAAGGTGCGACGACTGGAATTAGCATTCGGAACGCATCGACCGGTGAAATCGTTTATTCCAACCTTGGCGATACGCGGGTTCACCCTGCATCCGTAATGAAAATGCTCACAGGCGCAGCAGCACTTGAAACACTAGGAGAAGACTATACATTCAAAACAGAAATGTTCATGGATGGGCGGATTGAAAACGGCGTGCTTCATGGCAATCTCTATTTAAGAGGCAGAGGCGATCCGACGCTGACAAAAAATGATTTAAAAGCATTTGCCTCCGAATTAAAAGGGATGGGAGTCAAATTTGTCGCTGGAAATATATACGGCGATGACACTTGGTATGACAACATTAGGCTTTCTCAAGACTTGAATTGGTCTGATGAACTTTACTATACTGGTTCCCAAATATCGGCACTAACCCTGTCTCCGAATGATGACTATGATGCGGGAACGGTGATTGTCGAGGTGACTCCAGCTACTAAATCAGGACAAGCAGGGAAAGTTGAAATGGCGCCAGCAAATACGTTTATGACAATCGTCAACAAGACGCAAACTGTTTCTAATAAAGGTAAGAAAAGTATTGCTGCTGAACGACAGCACGGTTCGAATACCATTATTGTTACTGGGACGATACCAACTGGCGCAAAAAAGACACGCACGTGGGTCTCTGTTTGGGAACCTACGAACTACACGGCAAGTATATTTAAGAAAGCCGTTGAACAACAAGGCGTTGCATTTTCTACAACACCGAAAGTTGGAAGCAAAAAAGTTCCTAAAGGAGCCACTTTAGTAACATCAAAACAATCGATGCCGTTAAAAGAGCTATTCATCCCCTTTATGAAACTAAGCAATAACGGACATGCTGAAGTGCTTGTCAAAGAGATGGGGCGTGCGATTGGCGGCGAAGGCAGCTGGGATAAAGGACTGGCCGTCATGGAAAGTGCGCTTGCAGATATGGAAATGGATACAAAAAATATGTTACTTCGAGACGGATCTGGTATGTCGCATAAAAACCTCGTCACAGCGAATGAAGTGACAAAATTGCTTTACGTAGCACAAACAAAGTCTTGGTATCCTACATTTCTTAATGCGCTTCCCGTAGCAGGGAATGAAGATCGATTAATTGGGGGTACATTGCGCTATCGCATGAAAGGAACTGCGGCAGCGGGTAATGTCCAAGCAAAGACAGGAGCATTGAACGGGGTTACTGCGTTGTCGGGATATGTCACAACGAAAGATGGCGAGTTGCTAATATTTTCTATCATGGTTAACAATTACTTAAGCGACAAAACTGTTGAAGTACTGGACACAATTGCTATCACGTTAGCAAATTATCAAAAATAAAAGCTGTTCCCTACCGTGAAGTCCGGGTAAGGAACAGCTTTTTTCTTTTAACGCTTCGGCTCATAATTCAGCATCTTGAACATTTCCGACAGTTCTTCTTCAGTTAAGTCACGCCATTGTCCGTTAGGCAAATTACCGAGATGGATGTTCATAATGCGCGTCCGCTGCAACTTACGAACGTTGTAACCAAGCGCGGAACACATGCGACGAATTTGGCGGTTCAATCCCTGCGTCAATGTCATGTTGAATGTACGTGGTCCAATTTGTTTTACTTTGCATGGTTTCGTCACCGTATCTAAAATCGGGACGCCGGACTCCATTTGTCTGATAAATTCCTTCGTGATTGGTTGATCGACATTGACGATATATTCTTTTTCGTGGCCATTTTCTTCACGCAAGATTTCATTGACGATATCGCCGTCATTTGTCAGAAGAAGAAGCCCATCTGAATCTTTGTCGAGCCGGCCGATATGGAAAACACGTAGCGGATGGTTTACGAAGTCGACGACATTTCCTTTAATATGGCGTTCTGTCGTGCTTGTAATACCAACGGGTTTGTTGAGCATAAGATAGACGAGTTGCTCTTCTGTCTTCACTAATTTTCCGTCGGCATGGACTTCGTCTCCATCTTTAACTTTACTGCCGAGTTCGGCAAGTTGCCCGTTAATTGTAATGCGTCCATCTTCTATCCATTTATCCGCACCGCGCCGGGAAACAATCCCCGCTTCGCTTAAATATTTATTGATTCTCATGTATGTCATCCTATCTAAGAAAGTTCTTTCTTCTATTGTAGCGCGTCTGTGGAAAATGTTCAAAAACATGGAGTTGACATTAGAACGATGGAGTTGGTATTAGAAGTGCGAAGTTTACATTAAAAACGTCGAGTTGCAATTAAAACCCGGAAATTGCAATCAAGCAAAAGAAGACGCCTCCATTTCAAGTCTGGTATGAATGAAACAGAAAAGATTGACAACTAGCTTACCTTGTAATACGATGGGATTAACATTTTTTAAGAGACGGGCAGAAGATACCGAGAGCGGTGTCGCCCACGACAGACGAGTTGAGAAGAGCATAGCTGAGAAATTGATGAATAAGAATAGTAGCACAGGAGCGCGATTGTAGAGAGTCAGTGGGTGGTGAAAACTGATTCGCGGCCGGTGTGAATGGACTTATGAGAGTCTATTTGAATCGTTTTTCAAGTAGGACGTGAGATCCCACGTTACGGGATGTGTCCTATGGGCACGCTAAGTGGAAGCAGCAATGCTTCAATTAGAGGTGGCAACGCGGTAAATTCCGTCCTCTGCAATCGGGCTCCTATGTCCTTTTGCAGGGGACTTTTTTTATACCCAAAAAAAGGAGAGCTGAGCAGAGATGAGTAAAGAACAGACGAGTTTACGGACGACAATGAAGAAGTTAAATGGGGATTCATTAACGCCAATATTGATTTTTAGAAAAATGCAGGGAAAAAGAAAGTTTTTATTAGAAAGTTCATCGAAGCGCGAGGGATCTGGGCGCTACTCTTTCCTTGGGATGGATCCATTGAAATCGTACAGCGGACGCGATGGAAAGCTTGAAGAACATGTTTATGCTACGGGCAAGAAATATGTACACGAGGGCAATTTGTTTGTGCTGTTAAAACGATTGATGCCACGAATTACGGATGATATCGATTTTCCTTTCACAGGTGGAGCGGTCGGTTACGTTGGCTACGGAGCAGGTTCCGACAGTGTGACGCGTTGCCATGACGACATGGGATTCCCAGATGTTAATTTCAATATTTATGAAACTATTATTGTTTTTGACCATGTGTTGAATGAAGTGACGTTGCTGCATACGGAAATTAATCCGGAACAAAGCGCTACTGATTTGGATGCACTAGCTGAAAGCATGTTATCCGGACCGGAAAAAGAAGAGGCGGCTTTTGCGCTATCAGATTATAGCTGTTCTGTCACACAACAACAATTTGAAGAGTTGGTACGCGTTGCAAAAGGGTATATCGAGCAAGGTGAAGTTGAGCAGGTCGTACTGTCTAGACGCTTAGTAGCGGACTTTAACGGCGATCCGTTTTCATTATACCGAAAGCTAAGAAAGCGTAATCCTTCACCTTATATGTATTATATGGAATTCGATGATCACGTCGTTTTAGGGACGTCTCCAGAAAGTATCGTAAGTGTATCGAATGGCAAAGTAATGACGAACCCAATTGCAGGAACACGCAGACGTGGTGTAGATAAAGCAGAAGATCTGGCACTTGAAAAAGAGTTGCTGGCGGACCCAAAAGAACTTGCGGAACACGATATGCTAGTTGAGCTTGGACGGAATGATCTGCAGAAAGTATGCCTTCCAGGTTCGGTGAATGTCACAAGTTATATGGAAGTCGTCCGTTACCAGCATGTAATGCATATTGTATCGGAAGCAGAGGGAACATTGTCGCCAGTGCTACATTCATTGGACGCGTTAACGGCATGCCTTCCGGCGGGTACGGTAACAGGTACACCGAAAAAACGTGCAATGGAATTGATTGATGAATTGGAGAAAATGGACCGAGGTATTTACGGCGGGGCAATTGGTTATATCGGTTTCAACGGCAATATGGATTTTGCGTTGACAATTCGCACGATGGTTGTGAAAGGCGGTAAAGCGTATGTGCAGGCAGGGGCAGGAATTGTGCAAGCGTCAGATCCAACAGCGGAATTTATGGAAACAGCCAATAAAGCTAAGTCCTTGTTGGAAGTCGTGAACTAAATCGATAATGAATTGATTGTGAGAAAGAGCCTAGCGGAGCAGAGGAGAGATTGAGATGAGAAGTTTTGTCAGAAGAGTAGAGATGGGCGAGCATTTGATGTATGAAGAAATGGTGGAAGCTTCTAAGCTGATGTTTACTGAACAAACGGAATCGCAGGACGTAGCCGATTTCCTTGTGGCATTGTCACGAAAAGGGGAAACGGCACATGAGGTTGGAGCACTTGCTTCGGTTATGAAATCGTTCGCGCTTCGAGTAAATGTACCACGGGAAACATTTATGGATAACTGCGGAACGGGCGGAGACGGCTCAAATACGTTCAACATTAGTACGGCATCCGCATTCGTTTTGGCGGGCGCTGGCGCTTCTATCGCTAAGCATGGCAATCGAAAAATTTCGAGTGCCGCGGGAAGCTCCGATGTATTGGAAGAACTCGGCATTCATACGGATTTCAGCTTAGATGAAACAATTGAACTTCTTAAGCAGGAAGGGATCACCTTCTTATATGCACCAAACGTTCATCCGAAAATGAAGCAAATTGGTGCTATCCGACAGCAAATTGGCAAGCCAACCATCTTCAATCTCGTGGGACCTCTGACAAATCCAATACCTTTGAAAACACAGTTCACAGGCATTAACAGGCCGGACTTCACGATGGAATATGCATCCGTCTTGCGCATGCTTGGCAGAGAACGGGCAATTGTCGTATCGGGAGCGGGGGGAATGGATGAAGCGTCACTTGCGGGACAAAATGCATTTGTGCTTCTTGATAAAGGCGATTTGATCCCGTTTTCACTGACAGCGGATGACGTGGGACTTACCTTTGCACCGATTTCAGCTATACGTGGAGGCGACGCGAAGGAAAATGCAGCAACCATTCGAGCGATTTTCAATGGACGACGCGGTCCTCATTTCGATACGGTCGTTTTCAACGCAGGCATCGGATTATTCGCGAATGGGCAAGCAGGGACGATCCAAGAAGGTGTCAAACAGGCGACAGACAGTATATTATCTGGCAAAGCGTTGCAAAAGCTAGATGCAGTCGTAGCATTCAGTTCGAAAATCGGTGTAAAGGTGGTGGCGAGATGACGATTCTAGACGAGATATTACATGAGAAACGGCGTGAAGTGCTGAGCATGTTGGCAGAGCAGGATGTGTTACAAGAAGTTCGTCCGTCGCGTCCGTCTTTATTCAACAAGTTATATAAAACAGAGCATTTGCAAGTCATTGCAGAAATGAAGCGTGCATCTCCCTCGAAGGGACTTATCGCGGAAGGTGCTGATCCTGTCGCACAAGCGATTTCTTACTACAACGCAGGCGCAGCGTGCATTTCAGTATTGACGGATAGTCATTTTTTCAAGGGCTCTTTCGAAGACTTAGCGGCTGTCGCAGATAATGTTCCGATTCCGTTGCTGTGCAAGGACTTTATCATCCATCCTGTACAGATTGACCGTGCGAAAAGTGCTGGTGCATCTGTCATTCTACTGATTGTTGCCGCTCTTACTGATGACGAACTAAGCAATCTCCATGCCTATGCATTGGCATCTGGAATGGAAGTGCTTGTGGAAGTACATGACGGATTGGAGCTGAAACGTGCGATTGCTATCGATGCAAAACTGATAGGTGTTAATAATCGAGATCTCCGTACATTTAAAGTGGATTTAAAGAGAACCGAAGAGATTGCAATCCTGTTTCCGTTTGATGAAGAACGTGTCCTCATTAGCGAAAGTGGTATCTGGGAATCGGAAGATGCGTTATTCGTTGCAGATGCCGGTGCGAGTGCAGTTCTTGTCGGCGAATCATTGATGCGAAGCGGTGCAGTTTCTGCAGCCATCCATTCACTTCAAGTCTCGTTAGCTAGAGTAGTCCGATGACGAAGGTCAAAATTTGTGGATTAATGGAACCACAACACGTGAAAACAGCAGTCGAAGCTGGAGTAGATGCAATCGGCTTTGTCTTTGCTCCAAGCAGGCGGCAAGTGACAATCGCCGAAGCACAAGAGTTAGCGAAGGATATTCCACCTGGCGTGCTGAAAATCGGAGTATTTGTAGATGCATCACGAGATGAAATTGAGCAAACTTACCGTGAAGTACCGCTAGACTTTGTTCAATTTCATGGCGATGAAAGTTCAGATTTCATCAAAAAAGTCGGACTTCCTTCCATTAAAGTGTTATCAGTTTACAGTGATGAAGATGCAAAGCAATCCGCACACTATGAAACAGACTACTTTTTGTTCGATACACCTGGAACGGACTTTAAAGGTGGTAGCGGAATGACCTTCGATTGGCAACTAATGAAAGACGTTGGTGTACAATCGGACAAAGTCATTCTGGCGGGCGGACTGAACGCGAATAATGTTGCACAAGCAATCAGGACGGTACATCCATATATGGTGGACGTTTCAAGCGGAGTAGAACGTATGGGAAGAAAAGATGGCAATTTGATTCGCGCATTCATTAAGGCAGTCAAAGATGAGGAGAGATAAGCGATGGTAAAAGAATTGGATGCAACTCAAACGATGCGGGCAGGGCGATATGGAAGATTTGGTGGACAGTTTGTTCCTGAAACATTAATGACAGCACTTATCGAACTAGAGGCTGCTTATGATGATGCAATTGCAGATCCTACTTTCACAGACAAAGTAAGTTATTACTTAAAAGATTTTGTCGGACGGGAGACACCGCTGTACTTTGCGGAAAGACTTACAAAAGAAGCGGGCGGTGCGAAGATTTATCTCAAACGAGAAGATTTAAATCATACGGGCGCACATAAAATCAATAATACGGTTGGGCAGGCACTTCTAGCGATGCGTATGGGTAAAAAGAAAATTGTTGCGGAAACCGGAGCGGGTCAGCATGGAGTAGCAACGGCAACGGTATGCGCCTTATTTAATCTTGAATGCGTTATTTACATGGGGAAAGAAGATATTCGTAGGCAAGAATTAAATGTTTTCCGCATGGAGTTACTCGGAGCAAAAGTCGTTTCGGTTGATAAAGGATCAGGCACACTGAAGGATGCCGTCAATGAGGCGCTTCGCTACTGGGTCGCGAATGTGGAAGACACGCATTACATATTAGGTTCAGCCCTCGGTCCGCATCCGTTCCCGAGAATTGTCCGTGATTTCCAACGTGTTATCGGTGTGGAAACGAGACGACAAATTGTGGAGAAAGAAGGGCGTCTGCCAGATGCAATTGTTGCGTGCATCGGAGGAGGGAGCAATGCAATCGGTATGTTCCACCCATTTATTGAAGATGAAGACGTTGCATTGTATGGCGTTGAAGCGGCGGGAAGCGGTATTGAAACAGGACTTCATGCGGCTGCAATTACGGATGGCAAAGAAGGTGTTCTGCACGGGGCGTATATGTATGTGTTACAAGATGATGATGGATTTATCCAGGAAGCGCACTCCATTTCAGCGGGTCTTGATTATCCCGCCGTCGGTCCGGAACATTGCCATTTACATGATATTGGACGTGTAGCGTACACATCTGTTACGGATGCAGGTGCATTGGAAGGATTGCAGTTATTGGCGAGAGTAGAAGGAATCATCCCCGCACTTGAAAGTGCACATGCGGTTCACTATGCAGTCGAACTGGCAGGTACGATGGGTGAGGAAGAAATTCTTGTCATTTGTCTTTCTGGACGTGGCGATAAAGATGTCCAAACGGTACGCGATGCTTTAGGAGGTGGCTTGAATGACTAAGCAAGACTTAACTAACGCGATTACTGATTGTGTAAGACTAGGCGATAAAGCATTTGTGCCCTATATAATGGCGGGCGACGGTGGGCTAGAAACAATAAAGGGAAATATTGTATTTCTCCAACAAGCAGGCGTGACAGCAATCGAACTGGGCATTCCTTTTTCAGATCCAGTTGCAGACGGTCCGGTGATAGAGGAGGCGGGAGAACGGGCACTTGCTAAAGGAGTAACACTTCGTAAGGTATTGAAGGAACTCACTTTATTTAAGGATGAAGTCACCGTTCCGCTTGTAATCATGACTTATTTGAATCCGATTTTAAGCTACGGCATTGATCAATTTGCGAAGGATTGTCAGGACAGCGGAATCAGCGGACTGATTGTGCCTGACTTGCCACACGAAGAAAATGGGCTATTGCGGAGTTCCCTTGAAAAATCCGAGATTGCACTCATTCCATTAGTTTCGCTAACGAGCCCGCCGGAGCGGATTAAGAAAATAACAGCGGCAGCTGAAGGTTTTGTGTACGCAGTAACGGTAAATGGTATTACAGGAGTGCGTGATGGATTTGGCGATGATCTAGCTGCCCATTTGGAGCAGTTGAAAGCGGTGAGTCCAGTCCCTGTATTAGCTGGGTTTGGTATTTCAACACCTGAACAGGTCCAGTCAATTGGTGCGCTTGCAGACGGGGTCATTGTAGGCAGTGCGATTGTTGCTGCTTTTCATAGAAATGATTTAACAGCGATCGAGGCGTTAGTAAAAATATCGAAGAAAGAAATATATAGCTAAAAAACACGTCTGTTGATTAACTAGAAAGTAACTTGATCACACATTGGGTGCTACGTGTATAGTTGCATTTTGATTGCTTTGGAATTGAACGACTTCTATACGATTACCGGGGATGTCTGGATGCGTAGGGATGCGACAAAGTCGCATCCCTACGCATCTTTCTCGGTAATCGTATGGTGGTCCTTCATCCGCCGCACTCCAAATGTATACGTACACGAAGTGCATATAGAGCTTTTTGGGACGAAAGAATTGCATGCTTCTTACCTGGAGAAAAGCCGCCAAAGATGCAATTTTGGCGGCTGAAACTTTCTATAGGTTTTTTTTTACTAATAAAGAAGTGTCACTTTCTAGTAGGCGTAACATGATTAGATGCATATTCTTTGCTAAAAGTAAGCAAGGAACACATTGTACAGCATGCAAGAGTGCCCGAAATTGTATCTTCGGGCACTTACAATCTCTATAGAAAGTCATCTACTCTTTTCTTCCAAAACAACTGCATTTTTCATTTGAATAGTGTAGGAACGCGACAGGCAACTATTCACAACAGGATTACAGAGAAGGGTGTGGCTAGAAGTGACGAAGTCACTTCTAGCCACACTGGGCCCCCTCAGTAAATCTGTCATGAATAGTTAGCTGAAAGCGAGCCGGAAATACTCCAGTGAAAATGGATCTTTCCATGCCCTACTCACAAGTATTTTATGCAAATAAATCCTTAATCAAAAGACGTGTATAAGAAACGCCCCCCATTACGCGAAATAATACGCGAAGAGGGGCGTTTCTTATACAGTTTGGTCGTTATGTCGTATAGTTCAAGGATAGGGTCGTCTAGCTTCTGCTTTTACTCAGCTACTACTTCCGACATCCTTTTTTCGGTTACCCATACAGTCCCAAAATCAATCAATGGTTTCATCGGAACAATTTTACAAAGGGCTTGCCCTAACTTGCCATCGAGGGCAATACCGGGGTTCATTTCCTCGAATGCGGTACCCAATTCGGGGAAAATATCCGAATCGACATCGGCCATATTAAAAGTTGCCCAAATTCGTTCACCGTTTTGCATGATGGCTGCTCCTTGTGGGGAAACTGTACATTCAGGAGCCAGGTATTCGGATAGATGAAGGGCTGTGCACGATTCATAACTGACGCCAATCATAATGATTTTCACATCCGCATTCACCATTTTTCCGAGTGGGGAATTAGGTCCGAATGAATCCTCAAGCGGGTGTTCACTCATCCAGTCATCTGCGTGTAGCCCCCATGCCATAAACGAATGGGCGGGGTGAGGACTTCGAATTGTTTCGGGGTGGCGATGAAAGCATTCAGCAATTTTCCCCATTCCACGCAGATGGGTTAAGTTCGGGTCGTAAGCGGGAATAGATTGACGTATAGGTTCATGCCACTCTTCTGGAACAGGGGGAAGCATCCAGTAAGACGGTTCCGAATTGTCGCCGGACTGTGCGGGCATGATGATTGTGCCGTTTGGCGTCACCGAATCCATAAGCGCTTCGACGACGGCTTGTTCACCACCTGCAATCCACCCCATCGATTTGAGGGATGCATGGACAATGAGATGATCGCCCGATTTAACGCCAAGTGAGCTAAGTTGCTCTTTTAGCGTCTTTTTAGATTGGAATGAATGGGTATTGAGAATTGTTTCAAATTCGGTCATGTGGATCACTCGATTCTATAGATATTTCAAAAAGCATAGCAAGCAGTAAAGGTTTTGCCAAGTTTTATGAAACCTTTCTTGCGGACAAGCGTACATATATAAAAGGAGATGTGTTCAATGGATGCGAATGTGATTAGACAGGAAGTCGAAACGACATATGAAAAAGTGAAATCGTTGGCAGGTTGGACGGTGGATAAAAACGTCGTGCTGACAATTACATCGTATTATGTCACATCTGAAAGAGAATTTGATGCGCAAAGTTTGAGCCGAGTAATGGATGCACTGAAAAGTAAATCAAGTTGGCTTTCGCCTTTACGCGGCAATCTACTTCCGATGATGGCTGCATTTTTAGATCAGCCCGGAGCGGATATTGACAAAGAAGTGAATCGTTTATTCGCGAAGCAACAAGTCCTAAAGGGGATAGGCTTCCGTAATACAATCCATTCGTATTTGGCTGCGCTTCTGCTGACCAATGATACAGAGCTCTATGAAAATGAAGCTCGCCAAGCCAAAAAGCTGTATGATGCGATTAAGAAGCAGCATTTTTTCCTGACGTCTGACGATGATTACGCATATGCGGTATTGCTGGGGAAAAGAGGCGCCGATCCAATTGAGCACGCCAAGTCGATGCGTGCGTATTACGACGCACTGCGGACTGAGGGATTCCGTTCGGGAAATGAACTACAATGGCTGTCACAAGTAATGACTTACATACAAATCAAGTTTGACCCGAATCTCGTAACCAGGGCTGCCGAAGTATTAACTCATTTTAAACGTAATACGAAAGTACGGCCTGTGCATTACCCGATGATTGGATTTCTTACCGTATTTGGAATAGACGATACGGAATTGCAGAATATTGTCGAACTGACGCATTCATTGGAGGAATCCAAACCTTTTAAATGGAATCGTGAAATGGCGTTGTCTATAGCGATTGGGTATATTATGCATAAGTTGACTGAAAGTGCAGAAGCAGCAAGTGTTAGTCTTGCGACGTCCGTGGAATTAATTATACAAGCGCAACAAGCGGTGATGGCTGCAACGATTGCTGCGATGGTTGCGTCTACCTCAGCAAATTCATCCAATAATTGATTGTGATTCGCTTAATTTCCATTCAGTTTAGATAGGCTTTTGCGTCACGGGAACAGTTGGATTCAGAAACGTGATTTTAACTCCGTGTATCTTGTAAAGGAGCCGATAGCGCTTAAAATGACTAGGATGAAAATATCCTGTCAAATACATAAAAAGATTTCATTCCAAATCGGAAATGGAATCTTTTTTGCGTTTTATAAATATAATATAAAAATATTATTCTTGAAAAGTTAAAAGTATTTCGGTTAAGGAAATGCTTTCAAATCAACGTTTGTAACCTAAATGTAACCTAATTGTCACATCGAAAGTGTTTTATGTATTTCATATCTTGTAAAAATAGTGTTGTCATCCATAAATTTGTATAGTATATTGGTGCAAGTGAATCAATATCAGAAAATTTACTATTAATAGTTTGGGAGTTTAAGTATTGTAAGGAGGAAATTTTCTTGGGGAACCCGGTATTGGAAATTAAAAATCTCCGCACATCGTTTCGAATAAAAGACAACTACTATGCCGCAGTCGATGATGTATCATTGACTGTTGAAAAAAATGAACTGCTAGCCATAGTAGGCGAATCGGGTTGCGGGAAGAGTGCATTTGCTTTTTCGATAATGGGTCTGCATAGTCAAGCTAAAGTGGAGGGGGATATTTACTTCAAGGGTCAGAATATAGCAAATATCTCTACGGCTAAGCTAAATGAATTGCGTGGGAATAAAATGGGGATGATTTTTCAAGACTCGCTTTCCGCATTGAATCCATTAATGACTATTGGCGATCAAATTGATGAGATTATTTATATCCATAACAGTAAGTTACCGAAAAAGGAACGGAAAGAGAGAGTCATTGATTTGCTGAATAAGGTTGGAATTGTCGATCCAGCATTTACTCACGATCAATTTCCCCATGAATTATCAGGTGGGATGAGGCAGCGGGTAGTGATTGCGATGGCGATTGCCAATGAACCGGAGCTATTGATTGCTGACGAGCCAACGACTGCTCTGGATGTGACCATTCAATCTCAAATACTTGATTTAATAAAAAAGCTCAAAGAAGAGATTCACGCGGGGATTATTTTGATTACCCATGATTTGGCAGTTGTTGCTGAAATGGCGGATCGCGTTGCTGTCATGTACGCAGGTCAAATTGTTGAGATAGCGGATGTCTATACATTATTCGAAAACCCCTTGCATCCTTATACGAGGTCGTTGCTGAACTCAGTTCCGAATTCAAATGAAGTGCAATCTGAACTTCATGTCATTGAAGGGATTGTACCGTCCTTGCAGAATTTGTTGCGTGAAGGCTGTCGATTCAGTCCAAGAATACCTTGGATTGATGAGTCAGCGCATGAAAAAAACCCAGTATTGCATGAAGTAAGTCCAGGTCACTTCGTACGTTGTACCTGCTACCAACAGTTTAGCTTCCCTGAAAAAAGCAAGGAGGATCAATACCATGGCGTTTCTTGAAGTAGAAGATTTAAAAGTCCATTTTCCAATTCAAGGCGGCGTATTTGGTAGGACTGTTGACCATGTAAGAGCAGTGGATGGTGTCTCGTTTTCGATTGAAAAAGGGAAGACATATGGGCTTGTTGGTGAATCTGGATCCGGAAAAACAACAACTGGACGCGCAATTATTGGTTTAAACAAAATAGCTGCAGGAAAAGTTATTTTTGACGGACAGGACATTACAGATTTGCGCCGCTCGAAAATGGGTGCACGCAGGGATATACAGATGATCTTTCAAGATCCCTATTCCACGTTGAATCCCAAAAAACGAGTGCTTGATATTGTATCTGAGCCACTTCGTAATTACGAAAACCTTTCAAGGAGCGAAGAAAAGAAGCGGGTCGGGGAACTATTAGAGCTCGTCGGTTTAAGCCCAGAAAGTATACATAAATACCCGCACGAATTTTCAGGTGGACAACGACAACGGATTGGGATTGCTAGGGCAATTGCTTTAAAACCGAAGTTGATTATTGCTGATGAACCTGTTTCAGCACTTGATGTTTCCGTTCAAGCACAGGTCTTGAATTTTATGCAGGAGATTCAAAAAGAGTTGGGTCTTACTTATCTCTTTATCAGCCATGATCTTGGAATTATCAAGCATATGTGTGATCGAATTGGGATTATGTATAAAGGGCGTTATGTTGAGGAAGGAACTCCGGAAGATATCTTTAAGAATCCACAGCATATTTATTCAAAACGGTTGGTTGCTGCAATTCCTGATATTGACCCTAGAAAACGTGAACAACAGGTACAATTCCGTCAAGCAGTAAAAGTAGAGTATGAGCAGTCATACAGCGATTATTTCGATGACTTGGGCTTGGCATATAAATTACAGCCTGTATCGGACACACATTTAGTGGCTTTGCCTGGGAAAGGGTGAATGGTATGTGGAAATTCACTGTACGTCGAATTGGAATAATGATTCCGCAAATTGCATTACTAAGTCTTTTAATATTTATCATGGCAAAAATGATGCCTGGTGATGCGTTAAGTGGTTTGATCGATCCGAGTATTGATCCAGCTACGATAGAGGCAATGAGAAAGAAACTAGGCTTGGATAATCCTTGGCATATTCAATACATGGATTGGATTAAAGGGGTGGCTCAGGGCGATTTTGGACAATCCTTCCGCTTTAAGATGCCGGTCACCGAATTAATTTCTCAACGACTAGTTAATACGTTTTGGCTGTCACTAGTTACGTTAATCTTGACTTATTTAATCGCGATTCCCCTAGGCATTACAAGTGGACGGTATAACGATTCATGGGCTGACCGATTAATAACAGGTTACACGTACGTAGGGTTCGCGGCTCCATTATTTATCTTTGCACTTGTAATGCTTTGGATCTTTGGTTTTCATTTTGGTTGGTTCCCTACCAGTGGTAGTGTAACGCCAGGGCTAAGCCCAGGTTCGTTCGAATATGTACTAAGTAAAATAAATCATTTGTTGCTCCCTTCATTATCAATGGCCCTTATCGCAACAGTTTCGACTGTTCAGTATTTACGAAGTGAGATTATTGATACAAAACAGAAGGAATTTGTAGTGACAGCACGGGCGAAGGGTGCATCGGAGTCAAGGGTTTATAACCGCCATATTTTAAGAAATTCATTGTTGCCGATTGCCGCATTTTTTGGTTATGAAATTACGGGGTTAATCGGAGGAACCATTTTTATTGAAAACATCTTTGGGTACCCAGGAATGGGTCAGTTGTTTATAGAATCGATTTCACTACGTGATTTTAGTGTGGTGACATCAGTTGTTCTAATATTTGGGATTGCTTCGATCTTAGGTGCATTGATTTCAGATATTATATTAAGTATTGTTGACCCACGTATTCGTATAAAATAAGAACTCGATAGACTTTGAGGTGGTTAAGGTTGGAAATGAAAAATGTCCATTTACCCGACAATACGCAGGATGCTGACAGAAGTCCATCCGGCTGGATTATTATCTGGCGTGAACTTGTTCGAGATAAACTAGCTTTTATATCATTAGTTTTTCTTACACTCATTATGGTATTTGTATACGGCGTTTCCCTGTTTTTAGATCAGAAAGAAATTGTGACAGTGGACTTGTTTTCTATCCACAAAGCCCCGTCTAAAGAATTTTGGTTAGGTACAGATTATGGTGGACGAGATGTTTTTGGACAACTGATTATCGGGACGCGGAATTCACTTTCAATTGGGATTCTTGTAACAGTAATGACGGGCGTCATTGGAATTACGGTTGGCTTGATTTCAGGCTATTATGGCGGAAAGATTGATAATATAGTCATGCGGATTGTTGACTTTTTCATGATTTTACCATTCCTGATGATTGTCATTGTGTTTGTATCAGTTTCACCTAAATATACCATTTTGACATTCTCCTTAATCATGACGGCTTTTTTATGGATGGGAAAAGCACGATTAATCCGATCGAAAGCGTTGCAAGAAAGAGAACTAGATTATGTGCAAGCTTCAAAAACGCTGGGCTCACCGAATATAAAAATAATGTTTACACAGGTGTTACCGAATTTAAGTTCAATCATTATCGTTTCGATGACATTGAGCTTAGCTGCAAACATTGGTTTGGAATCTGGGCTATCCTTTTTAGGCTTTGGTTTTCCAGAAAGTACGCCAAGCCTCGGGACACTTGTCAGTTATGCAAGAAACCCACAAACTTTGGAGTATCGATGGTGGATCTGGTTACCTGCATCACTACTAATACTAGTGCTGATGTTGAGTATAAATAATGTCGGTCAAGCGTTAAAACGTGCGACAGACGCAAGACAAAGAAGAGGATAAGAAGGGGGAGAGATTTATATGTTAGGAAAGAAAAGTGTAAGTAAAGCTTTATTCGCATTGATGCTTGTTCTAGTACTTGCGTTAGCGGCTTGTAATAAGGCGGAAGAAGCGAAACCAGCAGATACTGGAACTAAGAAAGAAGAGGACAAGAAAGAAGAGGTCAAGAAAGAGGAAGTCGTAGATGACGGCCTTTATTCAATCGATGACTTTAGTAATCTTAAAACCAATGAAGGTGAAGCAATCGAAGGAGGTTCATTCACATATGGACTTGTTTCAGATACTGCTTTTGAAGGAACGTTGAACTTTAACTTCTATTCAGGCGCACCTGATGCTGATGTTCTTGAGTGGTTCGACGAAGGCTTGTTGACATGGGATTCAAGTTTTGTCTATACAAATGACGGTGCTGCAACATATGAAGCATCTGAAGATGGAAGAACATTCACGTTCACGATTCGTGACAATGTAAATTGGCATGATGGCACACCAGTTACAGCTGAAGACTGGTTATTTGCACATGAAGTCCTTGGCCATGCTGACTATGATGGTCCGCGTGCTGGAGACGTTCTTAACATTGTAGGTATGGAAGATTTCCAAGCAGGTAAAACAAAATCAATTTCTGGTATTGAAGTAGTAAGTGATAAAGTATTGAAAATCACTTATCTTGAAGCAACACCATCACTTATCACAGGTGGAATCTGGACATACCCACTTGCTAAGCATATCTTTGGCGATATGCCTGTTAAAGATATCTCATCTTCTCCAGAAGTACGTCAGAAACCAATTGGTTTTGGTCCATTTAAAGTTGACACAATCGTACCTGGTGAGTCAGTAACGTACACTAAAAACGAAGATTACTGGCGCGGGGCACCAAAGCTGGACACAGTTACTTTAAAAGTAATCAATCCAAACGTCGTTGTTCAATCACTTGAAAAAGGTGACGTGGACACAGTAAGTGCTTTCCCAGTAAATCAGTTCCCAGATAACGCTAATATGTCAAACGTTGAATTCTTAGGTGCTGTAGATCGTGCATATTCGTATGTTGGCTTTAAACTTGGAACTTGGGATAGCGAAAAGAAAGTAGTAAAACCAAATCCAAATGCGAAGATGGCAGATGTCAATTTGCGTAAAGCTATGTGGCATGCGGTTGATAATAATACGGTAGGTGAGAAGTTCTATCATGGCCTACGTTGGTCTGCAACAACATTGATTCCACCATCACACCCGGAATATCATGATGCAACAAATCCTGGTACACCTTATGACCCTGAAGTAGCAAAACAGTTGCTTGAAGAAGCTGGATTTAAAGACGTTGATGGTGATGGTATCCGTGAAGACAAAGAAGGAAAACCATTGGTTATCAATTATGCTGCTATGTCCGGCGATGACATCGCTGAACCTTTGGCACAATACTATATTCAAGCATGGGAAGCTGTTGGCTTGAAAGTAGAACTATTAGATGGTCGCTTACAAGAGTTTAATACTTTTTATGAAGGCGTTGGACAAAAAGGAAATGACAATCCTGACATTGATATTTATGCAGCTGCTTGGGGCGTAGGTATCGACGTGGATCCTAGTGGATTATACGCTAAAAACGTATTATACAACTTCGCTCGTTGGGAAAATGCAGACAATGAGCGCCTGTTAGCTGAAGGTATCTCTGAAGAAGCATTCGACGTTGAGAAGCGTAAAGAAATTTACAACGAGTGGCAACAACTGATGACAGATGAAGTTCCTGTATTCCCAACATTGTATCGTTCGGTATTGGTTCCAGTTAACAACCGTGTACAAAACTATGCAATCGGTGATGGAACAGGTGTATATTTAAGTGATATCGCAGTAACACAAGATAAGCCTATGTCTGCGAAAAAGTAAGGTAAGATTTATAGTAAAAGCTTGTAGAGGAAAAGAGTCATTTTTCTTCTGCAAGTTTTTTTTATTGTCAAGAAGTGCTGTAAGGATCCTATAAATAGGCCTGTAAACAAGAAAGCATGTTTGAATAGCGGAATATGATAAGCTTATTAAGAATATTAGAAATAGGCGTATCAGCTTCTTAATGAAAGGAAGTTATTTATATGAAAATAAGGCCACAACGCCTCCAACAAGGGGACACAATTGGTATCATCGCACCTTCGAGCCCGCCGAATCAGGAGAACTTAGAGCGCTCACTTGCATTTCTTGAACAGCTGGGATTGAAATGGAAGTTTGGCAAGCATGTTAAGAACGTCCATGGTTATCTCGCGGGGACGGACGATGAACGACTTCAAGACTTACATGATATGTTCGCAGATCCTACGATTAAAGGAATCATCTGCGCGGGCGGAGGATACGGTTCGGCTCGCTTTACGGATAAAATCGATTTGCAGCTTATGAAAGAGAATCCGAAGGTCTTTTGGGGTTTCAGTGATATCACGTACCTGCATACGGCGATGGGCCTGTATTCCAATCTTGTCACGTTCCATGGTCCGATGCTAGCGTCGTGTGTTGGGAAAGACACGTTCCATGAATTGTCTGCAAAAATGTTCCAACAGTTATTTGAGCCAATGGAACTTCATTACACAGAAGCCATTTCACCTCTTGAAACGATTACAGCTGGTGTTGCGCAAGGTGAACTTGTTGGTGGGAATCTGTCGCTACTTGCTAGTGGAATTGGTACCAAGTTTGAAGTGGATACAAAAGGAAAGCTTCTATTCATAGAAGATGTTGGCGAAGAACCATACAAAGTTGATGGTCTTCTCAATCAATTGCGTATGGCGGGTAAGCTAAAAGAGGCAGCAGGAATTGTCATCGGCGATTTCTCAGATGCGGAACCCAAAAAACGAAAAGAAACACTAACACTTGACGAAGTATTCGCAGATTACATGTCTAATTTAGGGATACCAGTTGTAAAAGGATTTAAAATAGGTCATTGTCAGCCACACTTTGCTATACCACTTGGCGTCGGCGCAAAGCTCGATGCGGATAACAAGACACTAACGATATTACCTGGCGTGGAGTAAAACTAGGTATGAAAGCGATTTACGCAAACTAATCACTTGGAGATATGCCGCTGAATCTAGGCGGCATTTTGTGTTTGAGCGACAATACTTTTGGGTAACATATATGAGAGCGCAGAAAATGATGAAATTGAAGATACAAGTGTTTTTTTGATAGTTAAAAGTAAAAATTATGTTAGAGTTGTGAAAAAGTAATTTCATTTACCTATGCTTGTTTAAGTCGTTAAGTTGTAAAATAATCCATAACGCATTATAATTGTTTAGTCATCGACATTCTTCGACACATTCCGCAAAAGCTCGATCTAGTCGGGCACCAATCCACTGGACAGTAGTCCGAAATGGCATATTCATGCAAACTAAGTCAAAAAAAGTAATGAGAACGCTAATTCAATTAATTTTCTGAATCGTCTAAGGTTTGGTTTTTTTATTAACTAAAAAAAGAGGTGCTTTGAATTGAAATTATCACCGGTTGAACAGGAAAAGTTGCTATTGCACGTTGCAGGAGAACTAGCAATTAAACGTAAAGAACGCGGAGTTAAGTTAAATTATCCGGAATCTATTGCACTAATTTGTCACTATATTATGGAAGGGGCGCGTGATGGCAAGACTGTTGCGCAACTGATGAGCGAAGGAAAAAAAGTGCTTACGGTTGAGGATGTAATGGAAGGCGTCGGCGATATGATCAGTGACGTGCAGATAGAATGTACATTCCCAGATGGAACAAAACTTGTGACGGTCCACCGTCCAATTCAATAATAGGAGGCTTTAACAATGATTCCAGGAGAAATTAGAACAGCTGAAGGCATGATTGAAATAAATGCTGGACGCCCGGTGAAAACAGTACGTGTTGCAAATACTGGTGACCGTCCCATACAAGTCGGATCTCATTTCCACTTTATTGAAGTTAATAAATATCTTGAATTCGACCGTGAACAGGCAGTTGGCATGCATTTGAATATCCCATCTGGCACGGCTGTACGCTTTGAACCAGGCGAAGAGAAGGAAGTCGAATTGGTTGAATTCGGTGGAAAACGTCATGTGTTCGGGCTGAATAATTTGACGGAAGGTTCGACGCACCATAAGGACGAAATTATGGATAAAGCAGCTGAAGCCGGATTTAAAGGAGCTGAGGATAAATGAAAGTAACACATGAACAATATGCGAAAATGTTTGGTCCGACAGTAGGCGATAAAGTACGTCTTGCTGATACCGATCTTTGGATTGAAATTGAAAAAGACTATACATCATATGGTGATGAAGGTGTTTTCGGCGGAGGAAAATCCCTTCGTGTGTCGATGGGCCAAAACGGTAAAAACATTCGTGAAGAAGGTGTTCTCGATACGGTTATCACAAACGTTATGATTATTGACCATACAGGTATTGTAAAAGCAGATATTGGTATTAAAGATGGCCGTATTATAGGAGTCGGAAAAGCAGGAAATCCGCTTACCATGGATGGTGTAGATCAGGATATGATTATCGGTGTAGGAACGGAAGTCTATGCAGGTGAAGGACTCATCGCAACAGCAGGTGCTGTCGACACGCATATTCACTTCATTAGTCCACAGCAAGTTGAAACTGCACTTAACGCTGGTACGACTACATTCATCGGTGGTGGAACAGGTCCGGCCGCGGGTTCAAAAGCGACGAGTTTGACGGCTGGCGAGTGGCATCTTCACCGTATGTTACAAGCGGTTGAAGACTTACCAATCAACGTTGGGTTACTTGGAAAAGGGAGCGCATCTACGACGGAACCAATTATTGAACAAGTCCGTGCTGGTGCAATCGGTATGAAAATACACGAAGACTGGGGTGCTACTCCAGATGCCCTGAATCAGAGTCTTATCGTTGCAGATGAATTCGATATCCAAGTCGCACTTCACTCCGATACGCTCAATGAAGCGGGTTTTGTTGAAAATACAATTGAGGCGATTGATGGTCGTGTCATCCATATTTTCCATACAGAAGGAGCGGGCGGCGGACATGCGCCAGACCAACTGAAATTGGCTGCATATCCAAATATCTTGCCTGCATCGACGAATCCGACAAAACCATTTACAACAAATACAATTGACGAACATTTGGACATGCTTATGGTATGTCACCATTTGAAACACGATGTACCTGAAGACGTGGCGTTCGCAGATTCACGTATCCGTCCTGAAACAATTGCGGCCGAAGATATTATGCAGGATCTAGGAATTCTAAGTATAATGTCATCCGATTCACAAGCGATGGGGCGTGTTGGTGAAGTGACAATGCGTACATTCCAAACGGCAAATAAAATGAAAATGCAACGCGGCGCACTTCCACAAGATGAAGGAAAAGACAACGATAACTTCCGTGTAAAACGTTACATTTCAAAATTAAATATTAACCCGGCGATTGCACACGGAATCAGCCATGAAGTAGGTTCACTCGAAGAAGGGAAACTAGCGGATATTATCCTTTGGGAGCCTGCATTTTTCGGCGTGAAAGCGGAAGTCGTTATTAAAGGTGGAATTGCTGTTTACGCAATGACTGGCGATCCAAACGCGTCTATCCCAACGCCGCAACCGATGATGGGACGCCGTATGTACGGTTTCCACGGTCAAGCACCTCAACACGCGGCAATGACATTCCTTCCTAAAATTGCAGTAGAAGAAGGCCTTCCTGAAAAACTGGGCCTTAAGAAAATGATTGGTACTGTTAAAAATTGTCGTAACATTGGCAAAGCAGATATGAAACATAACAGTGAGACACCAGAAATTGACGTCAATCCCGAAACATATGAGGTGAAAATTGACGGCGTACTTGCTACGTGTGAACCGGTTAGTGTTCTCCCGATGGCACAACGTTATTTCCTATTTTAATTACTAAATATATCTAAGGGGGAAGGTAGAAATGGTTGTAAAAGATACTTTACAACCATTTCAACTTCGACCTACTGGACATGTCGATAAAGGAGAGTGCTAAATGCTTATAACAAAAGTCATTGGTAATATCGGAACGGAAGAAGAAATTGCCGGTAAAAAGACAGAGTGGATTGAACTTGACTGGGAAGAGTTAAGTAAACGCATTCTACGCAAAGAAACAGATCAAGGTACAGATGTCGCGATATCACTTGAACAACAAGATGACGACCATGATCACGACGATCACGGCCATGACCATGACCACGACGAACATGATGATCACGACCATCACCATCACGAACATCAGACGTTACAATATGGCGATCTTCTATTTGAAGACGACGTACGCCGTATCGCTGTTCGCACGAAAATGGAGCCGGTTATGGTAATTAGCCCGAAAAACATGACGGAAATGGGTAAAACAGCTTTCGAACTTGGTAACCGTCACACGCCGGCATTGATTGAGGAAAATGAAGTCATCGTGCGTGCAGACCATACGTTGAATAAATTGCTAGATGAAGTGGGTGTTGCATATGAAACAACTGAAAGACGATTCAAACAACCATTCAAATACCGCGGACACTCTCACTGATCTTGCCCTTTTACGGTTAATTCAAATTCATGATTCGGCGTTTCCGATTGGTTCTTTTACACAGACGTATGGTATGGAAACGTATATTCAGGAAGATGTGATCCGGACGAAAGAGGATTTGGTCGCTTATTGTACATCGTTTCTATTTCAAAACCTGGTGCGTGGGGATGCGATTTTAATTCAAGAAGCGTATGCTGCTGCTCAGGAACAGGATATCGAACGACTTCTCTATTTGGAGCAATTATGCGGAGCAATCAAGCTTGCGAAGGAATCACGTGAGGCGAGTGTGAAACTTGGTAGACAGTTCATTAAAACGGTGTCTCCACTCGGAACGGATGGTTTCCTTACTGACTGGAAAGCACGCATTGATTCGAAAGAGATTAAAGGACATTACGCCATACTCTATGGTATTTACAGTGCGACGACAGGCGTCAGTGCGCATCATGCGGTTATGACGTATTTGTTCGCATCGCTTAACGGACTCGTCCAAAATGCAGTCCGTGCTGTGCCATTCGGCCAAACTACCGGTGTCCAAGCAACGTATGAATTGATTGGACAGGTGACGGAAGCAGCTAAATTAGTAGCTACTTTGACAGAGACTGACATTAGTAATAACGCGCTAGGTATTGAACTTGCTTCTATGAAGCACGAGTATTTGTTCTCAAGATTGTTTATTTCATGATGGATTGAAAGGAGTTTTTTTAATGAAACCAGTACGTATTGGCATCGGTGGACCCGTTGGATCGGGCAAAACATCGCTCGTTGATCAACTAACACGCTCGATGCACAAAGAATATAATGTAGCGGTCATAACGAACGATATTTACACGCGTGAAGACGCTCAGTTTTTAATAAATAGTGGTGTACTTGAAGCGGATCGCATTTTAGGCGTTGAAACGGGAGGGTGCCCACATACGGCAATCCGTGAAGATGCTTCGATGAATTTCGCAGCAATTGATGAACTGAAAAGTCGCTTTACGGACCTTGATATTATTTTCGTAGAAAGCGGTGGTGACAACTTGTCCGCTACATTTAGTCCGGAACTTGTTGACGGTTATATTTATGTCATCGACGTTGCAGAAGGCCAAGATATTCCAAGAAAAGGCGGACCCGCTTTGACGCGTTCCGATCTTTTATTGATCAATAAAACGGATCTTGCTCCATACGTTGGCGTTGATCTTGAATTAATGGATAGCGACGCAAAAAAAATGCGTAACGGACGTCCGTACATTTTCACAGATGTAAGAACACAAAAAAATGTTGACCAAGTTGTTGCTTGGATCAAGCACAATATGCTATTAGAGGGTGCGGAATCCGCTGGTTCAAATGCTTAAACCGTCCCGCACCATCCATCACGGAAAACTAGACTTGGAGTTTGAACCAAGAAGAGGCTACACGCGAATGCCTCATGTTTTCCAGCAACCTCCATTGAAGGCAAGTCGTGAACTGTACGAAGGGAAAGACCCGACAGCGACCGTTTACATAATGGAGTCCTCTGGGGGCATGGTCGCCGGGGATCGGAATGACATTACAGTGAAACTTGCTCCTAATAGCAGTGTAAGGTTGGTTCAGCAGTCCGCTTTGAAAATCTATCCATCACATACAGGAGACACTTGTGTGCAGACCATTAATGTCGAGCTCGGAGAACAGGCACGTCTCGAATGGATGCCGGAAGTAATTATTCCATTTGTAGATGCGAAGTTCAGGGCCGACACGACACTTCGAATCGCCAGCGATGCAACTATATTATGGGGTGAAATCGTTGCTCCCGGCCGTGAAAAGCGCGGCGAGATATTTAATTATCAATCATTTCATACGAATTTCAAGATATTTGTCGAGGACGAATTAATTGCTTTTGACTCTTTGCATTTCTCACCGAAAGAAGCTGCACTTAGCGATATCGGTGTACTGGAAGACGCCATGTATATCGGTTCAATCTGGCTCGTATCACCCAAAGCCGTCGATGTCGACGTGCGCGCAATACAAGAGACATTGCGGGTCGATGCTGGCTTGAAGTCTGGTATGACACGGCTTGAAGGAAATGCAATTCATTGCAGATGGCTTGCGGTTGATCAGTGGACGATGCAGGAAGATATGAAGCGTGTATACGCATTGTTGGCAGCAAACGTTTAAGAGGACACTTCGATAAGGGGGTGTCCTCTTTTGGTTATGGTTTTTTCGGTGAGTGTTGTTAAGTTTGCTTGTGACGTTTCGAAGTTTCGAGAGAGTGTTGTTAAGTTTGCTTGTGACGTTTTGAAGTTTTGCGAGAGTGTTGTTAAGTTTGTTAGCGGCGTTTTGAAGTTTTGAGAGAGTGTTGTTAAGTTTGCTTATGATGTTTCGAAGTTTCGAGAGAGTGTTGTTAAGTTTGCTTGTGACGTTTCGAAGTTTCGAGATAGAGTTGTTAAGTTACGGTTTTCATTCCAAAAAGAAAAATTTACGGTCACTGTGCCTAGGAATGGGTATACTTACTATAGAGTTCTACATTGAAAAGGGGATAACCATATGCCAGAAAAAAAACCAATGGGCCAATCACGCACAATCCAGACGAAACTAGTATTGCCGCCCGATACCAATCATCTGCAGACAATTTTCGGGGGGAAAGTCCTCGCATATATAGATGAAATCGCTGATATTGCAGCTATGAAACATTCAAAGAAAGCGGTTGTTACTGCTTCAATCGATTCGGTCGACTTTGTATCGTCGGCGCGTGTCGGGGATGTGCTTGAACTTGAAGCAATCGTCACGTCAACAGGCCGTACATCGATGGAAGTGTTCGTATCGGTCCATTCGATGAACTTGCTTACAGGTGAAACAAAACTAACAACCGAATCCTTCCTAACGATGGTTGCTATGGACGAGAATAACAAACCAACCCCTGTACCGGGTATTTACCCGGAAACAGAAGTTGAAAAGAGTCTGTTTGAAACAGCTCCTGCACGTCGTGAACATCGGAAATTGCGGAGTGAGATGAAACATTAATTATTGGATGTGGAAAAGTTTAAAAGGTGGGCCCCTGTTTATAGGAGGTTCACCTTTTGTGTTGGGTACAATTAAGTTAAATAGTAGTTTTTTGTAGTGAGGAAGTATTTGAACCCCCATAACGCACTTACAAGTTCACTCCGTTTTGAATGAAGCTAGGACGATCACCTTTTTCAACCTTTCTAAAGTTATTAAATGCTAAAGTCATTACGTTGTT
>NZ_JACFTD010000109.1 GCF_014282005.1 Sporosarcina sp. BP05
CAAGAAAAGCGGAAGGCGTCGTTTAGCCCCGACAAGCGCTGGAAGGCCACAGGAAAAAGGCGTACTTTGCCTTTATCCTGAGGACTGAAGCGACTCGAGGGGCTGACGCGTGAAGCTAGACAGCAAGAAAAGCGGAGACGACCGTTTAGGCGCGACAGGCATAAGATGGTTTGGCGAAGCGGCGTTCTTTGCCGCACAGCCGAAATAGCTTATGACCCAAGCGTCTGGGAGTCGAAGCTAGACAG
>NZ_JACFTD010000110.1 GCF_014282005.1 Sporosarcina sp. BP05
AATGGATCCGGGAATAGATGAAAAACGACGACTGTTACAAATAGAATTGGATGAAATGGTAGGAAAATAAACTGAATGTCATTTTTGAAGGATAGGAAGGGGACAACGCTCGATGATTTACAATAGACACTTAGAGGCTATGAAGTGGCTTGTCGAAGCAACAGATTTAAACGAAGGCTATTCCCTTGGGAATTACACTTTCATACCCA
>NZ_JACFTD010000111.1 GCF_014282005.1 Sporosarcina sp. BP05
AAGGAATTTAAGGAGTTGACACGAGAGGTGATTTTCACCCTCTTTATGGTTCTCACCCCATGTGAGAACCTGCCACCTGGCGAAGGGGATTTTAGGGGTTTGCCCCTTTTGCAAAAGGGGCAAGGTCTGTTCTTTTGCACTTGATCTGGAAAAGCATTTGAACCTTTGCGAGAATCAGCAAAGGTTCAAATGCTTTTCTG
>NZ_JACFTD010000011.1 GCF_014282005.1 Sporosarcina sp. BP05
CTCCTGTTGCTCCTGTTGCTCCTGTTGCTCCTGTTGCTCCTGTTGCTCCTGTTGCTCCTGTTGCACCAGTGTCGCCTGTAGCTCCGGTTATTCCTGTAGCCCCGGTGTTGCCCGTTACCCCGGTAGCTCCGGTTGCACCAGTTCCACCTGTTGCACCAGTTGTTCCGGTTGCGCCTGTATCGCCTGTAGCCCCAGTATCGCCCGTTACTCCGGTTGCGCCAGTATCGCCTGTTGCTCCAGTTGTTCCAGTTGCACCTGTATCGCCTGTTGCTCCGGTTGGTCCGGTTGCGCCAGTTTCACCTGTAGCCCCAGTTGGTCCGATTGCACCGGTATCGCCTGTTGCTCCGATTGATCCGGTTGCACCAGTATCGCCTGTTGCTCCAGTTGGTCCGGTTGCTCCAGTATCTCCTGTAGCCCCAGTTGTTCCGGTTGCTCCAGTATCGCCTGTTGCTCCAGTTGGTCCCGTTGCTCCGGTTGGTCCGGTTGCGCCAGTTTCACCTGTTGCTCCAGTTGGTCCGGTTGCGCCAGTTTCACCTGTAGCCCCGGTTGCACCAGTTTCACCTGTTGCTCCAGTTGGTCCGGTTGCGCCAGGATCGCCTGTTGCTCCAGTTGGTCCCGTTGCGCCAGGATCACCTGTTGCTCCAGTTGGTCCGGTTGCCCCAGTTGTCCCGGTTGCACCAGTATCGCCTGCTGCTCCGGTTGTTCCGGTTGCGCCAGTTTCACCTGTAGCCCCAGTTGTTCCAGTTTCGCCAGTTGCGCCAGGATCGCCTGTAGCCCCAGTTGTCCCGGTTGCACCAGTATCACCTGCAGCTCCAGTTGCTCCGGTTGTTCCGGTTGCGCCAGTATCGCCTGTTGCTCCAGTTTGTCCGGTTGCTCCAGTATCGCCTGTTGCTCCAGTTGTTCCGGTTGTTCCGGTTCCACCAGTATCGCCTGTTGCTCCAGTTGTTCCGGTTGCGCCAGTATCGCCTGTTACTCCGGTAGCTCCGGTTGCACCAGTTTCACCTGTAGCTCCAGTTGTTCCGGTTCCACCAGTATCGCCTGTTGCTCCAGTTGGTCCGGTTGCGCCAGGATCGCCTGTTGCTCCGGTTGCTCCAGTTTCACCTGTAGCTCCAGTTGGTCCGGTTGCGCCAGTATCGCCTGTAGCCCCAGTTGTCCCGGTTGCACCAGTATCACCTGCAGCTCCAGTTGCTCCAGTATCACCTGTTGCTCCGGTTGTTCCGGTTGCGCCAGTTTCACCTGTAGCCCCAGTTGTTCCGGTTGCTCCAGTATCGCCTGTTGCTCCGGTTGTTCCGGTTTCACCTGTAGCTCCGGTTGGTCCGGTTGCGCCAGTATCGCCGGTTGTTCCGGTTGTTCCGGTTGCACCTGTATCGCCTGTTGCTCCAGTTGATCCAGTTGATCCGGTTGCACCTGTATCGCCTGTTGCTCCAGTTGGTCCGGTTGCTCCAGTATCGCCTGTTGCTCCAGTTGCTCCGGTTGTTCCGGTTGCGCCAGGATCGCCTGTTGCTCCGGTTGTTCCGGTTGCGCCTGTAGCTCCAGTTGGTCCGGTTGCGCCAGGATCGCCTGTTGCCCCAGTTGGTCCGGTTGCGCCAGGATCGCCTGTTGCTCCGGTTGTTCCGGTTGCGCCAGGATCGCCTGTTGCTCCAGTTGATCCGGTTGCGCCAGGATCGCCTGTTGCCCCAGTTGGTCCGGTTGCACCTGTATCGCCTGTTGCCCCAGTTGTTCCAGTTGCACCAGTATCGCCTTTAGCTCCAGTTGGTCCGGTTGCTCCGGTTGCGCCAGTTTCACCTGTAGCCCCTGTTGGTCCGGTTGAACCTGTATCGCCTGTTGCCCCAGTTGTTCCAGTTGCACCAGTATCGCCTTTAGCTCCAGTTGGTCCGGTTGCTCCGGTTGCGCCAGTTTCACCTGTAGCTCCAGTTGGTCCGGTTCCGCCAGTATCGCCTGTTGCTCCAGTTGGTCCGGTTCCGCCAGTATCGCCTGTTGCTCCGGTTGGTCCGGTTGCTCCAGTTTCACCTCTAGCTCCAGTTGGTCCGGTTCCGCCAGGATCTCCTGTAGCCCCAGTTGGTCCGGTTCCGCCAGGATCTCCTGTAGCTCCAGTCGTTCCGGTTGCGCCTGTATCGCCTGTAGCTCCGGTTGCTCCGGTTGCACCAGTATCGCCTGTAGCTCCAGTTGGTCCGGTTCCGCCAGGATCTCCTGTTGCTCCTGTTGGTCCAGTTGCGCCAGATTCACCTGTAGCCCCAGTTGGTCCGGTTGCGCCAGTATCGCCTGTTACTCCGGTTGCTCCAGTATCGCCTGTAACTCCGGTTGCTCCGGTTACGCCGGTTGCGCCAGGTCCACCTGTAGCTCCGGTTGTCCCGGTTGCGCCAGGATCGCCTGTTGCTCCAGTTGGTCCGGTTCCGCCTGTATCGCCTGTTGCTCCAGTCGTTCCGGTTGCGCCAGGATCGCCTGTTGCTCCAGTTGTTCCGGTTGCGCCTGTTGGTCCGGTTGGTCCGGTTGCCCCAGTGTCGCCTGTTGCTCCAGTTGTTCCGGTTGCACCAGTTGCGCCTGTTGCTCCTGTTGGTCCAGTTGCTCCAGTTGGACCTTTATGTCCTCTTCTACAACCACAAGAGTCGTTATCGCATTTACAACAGTTACAGCACTTACAACATTTATTACATTCCTTACACATATTTAACTCATTTGACTCATTTAACTCATTTAACTCATTTAACTCATTTAACTCATTTGACTTATTGCACTCATTACACTTATTAGAACTATTATATTTACGATTATTGTAATAATGATAATTCATTTGTTCACCCCCTTCCGTAACATTCTATTCAGGTAATAGTTGAACGGACGGGTTAACACCTGATTGTTTTAGAAAGTATTCAATAAAAGGGGGCAGGTCGTATACTTCCTCTTAATTGTATTAAAAGAAGATTTTTACCTTTATTTTAGATACGATCTCGAACTGGGATTTATACCTATCGTTAAGTTGTTTATCTGTATATGTCGGTATTTTAGTAGTAAACACAGGAGAGTTTACAAGTAGACTAAAAATGGTCTGTAAAGTAGAAGTAGAGAAGCAAATGGTGTTAGGTTATTAAGTTGAGAGCATCCAGCCATAACACAGTAGGAATAATCCATTAAGGTATATTCGTATTAATATAGTCTTGTAAAGGTTGCAGAAAAAATGGATACGTTGGGGTACTAAATCGATGACCGCCCTTTAGATAAAGAAGATAATAATTTCAGGTTCGCACTAGCGTTGCGAATCAGTAAATTTAAGTAAAATAATCTAGTTAATCGAAACTCAGTGATTGAATAAACGCAAAAAAATCTCCTAATGTAGATAGGGAAAGTCTCAGGAAAATCGCGATGGGTATTCGTTCTAAAAATAACTTCAAATAGAAATTGGTAAAAAACCATTAGTCATTCACAAATTAGTTGACGGCTTAACGAGGTAAATACTGCAGATTTGGCAGACCTACTAGGTGGTCTAACCAGACATTACTCGTTATTGCAGAAGAACGCGAATGACCTACCAACCTACGACAACCAGTTGGACATTCTTACATTCCATGCGGATATTCGTTTTCGACTCGTTAAAAATACTATTACAGGACTTTAACCGAAAGCTGAAAAAGAGCACAGAACGACAGTAAGTACGGATTAAAGAACCCAAAACCGTGCGATATGGAGAAGATTTTGCCATTGTTAGTCCACTTACCAAAGAGCACTTCGTCCAGAAGGAAAAAAGAGAAAATAAAGCAATAATAACTAAGTGTAAAAAAGGGAACTAAGTCATCTATGGAGGCCTGTTCCCTTTTTGAAATTTCCAAATGTAATCGCGATATAAAAAATGAATATATTTATCATTTTGGTATCCATGCAACGCTAGTGGTTTTATCCCTCACTAGGAACAAAACTCTTTTTAAAGATAGCTGTAATTCTTATTGGAATTCCAGTACTTGCTTTGTGCTTATTTTTGGTGCCTGAGATAGCAAATTTTGCAGCGAAATTGTATCCAGATAGTGCTTATATAAACTATCTCGTTGTAATCGATCCGTATGCAGCCGCAATACCTTTTTACTTTACACTGTATCAGCTTTTTAACTTTTAGACTATATCGACAAGAACAAAGCGTTCTCCGTATGATCTGTAAAATCATTAAAGAATATTTAATACTATGCAATCACAATTAGTATCTTTTATGTGGTAGGCATGCCACTGTTTTATCTAATTGCGGAGGTGAACGACGCCCCAGGTATCATAGTAATCGGATTAGTAATTATTTTACTTCAATGACAATTGCAGTCTTTACGGCTGTTCTCCAAAAGATTTTATAAGAGGCGATTGATATAAAACGAGAAAATGACTATACGGTCTAAGGTGAATGAAATGGCGATTATTATCAATATTGATGTGATGCTGGCTATACGAAAAATGAGCTTAACAGAACTTTCGGAGAGGGTTGGAATAACGATGGCTAATCTTTCTATATTGAAAAATGGAAAGGCGAAAGCAATTCGGTTATCCACTTTAGAGTAGATTTGTAAGGCTTTTGAATGTCCGCCTGATGATATTTTAAAATACCAAAGTAATAAAGACACCAGGAATTACTAGAGTAGGGATAGTTAAAATGGGCTTGTTAAGGGGGACGAAAAATAAATGCGTTAGGATACCTAAATAGGAACGATAGGTTATTCAAGGGACAAGTAATTGTAACATACAAATAGAGTGACGAAGAGGAGGTATGGAGTGGTCTCAATCAGTTTATGTATGATTGTTAAAAATGAAGAAGATACGATTGCTCGTTGTTTAGAATCTGTAAAGGATATTGTGGATGAAATCAATATCGTGGATACAGGTTCGACCGATCAAACGAAAGAGGTACTAAAAAGGTACACCAATCGTATCTATGATTTTGAATGGGTCCATGATTTTGCAAAGGCAAGAAATTATGCCTTTCAACAAGCAACAAAAGATTTTATTTTATGGTTGGATGCGGACGATGTACTTTTGCCAGATGATCAAGATCAATTGAAAGAGTTAAAAAAGAATCTCGATTTATCAATAGACTCTGTGACGATGGATTATAACCTTTCTACCGATCAGCATGGAAATGTCGTTTCGCGTTTGAAACGAAACCGTTTAGTGAAACGAACAAATCAGTTTAAATGGATAGGTGCTGTACATGAATATTTAGAAGTGTCTGGGGCTATTTTCCATAGTAACGTTGCCGTAACCCATCATAATTTACGTCATGATACGAATCGGAATTTGCTTATTTATGAAAAACAATTAGCTAATCATATAGAATTCTCGCCTCGTGATTTATTTTACTTTGCCAATGAATTGAAAGACCATGGAATGTATTTACGTGCAATTGAGTTTTATGAAAAGTTTCTCTTAACGGAGAAAGGGTGGATTGAAGATAATATTTCGGCTTGTAGTAGACTAGCCGATTGTTTTTTTGAGTTAGGAGAATATAAGAAAGAATTAGAGTCCAATTTACAATCTTTTCAATATGATCAGCCTCGGCCAGAAATTTGTTGCCGGTTAGGTTTCTATTTCCTGAAAAAGAAGGAACTATACACGGCAATTTTTTGGTATAGTTTAGCGACTGAAATGAAGCTCTCCAACCAAAATCTTGGTTTGCAGTACCCAAAATTTTCGACTTGGTTACCCCATTTACAACTCTGTGTTTGTTACGATCAGTTAGGTCAACACAAAACTGCCTATGAACATAATGAAAAGGCGAGACAATATAGTCCAGATGATTCAAGAATTCTTCAAAATAAAGAATATTTAGAGTCTGTCCTCTTGAGAGGGCATAAGCAAAATGAATAATATACAAATAAAGGTCCTAGTATGAACTATTTAAAGATAGACTTACCAAAGAAATACCACACTTAGCTATTCGTCGGGACGTCGATGTGTATTGTTTTCGTTTATTCGATTTTGGGATGATGCACATTATAAATAAGATCCATTATGGCAAGATCATACGGTTTATCGTCCATTTCTTATTCGATATCGGAAAGACTTCGAATATAAATGGAAAGAAACACTTCAGCATTGTGGACGGTTCCCAGCCAATATTTTTGAACCAAACACGAACTATCTAACTTGCGTTTAAAACATTTAGGATGGGCAAAACAAGAGGTTCGTGTAAACAAATTCAATCGCTATCAACAGTTAGACCCGGATGGTATTTATGGGAATAAGGCTCAATACCAATCCATATTAGACCCTTCTCCACATCTCATACGTTGGACAGAGTAATATCTTTTCAATTTAGTAGTTGATAAAAACCTTGGATAAGGTGTTTAATACTTTGGAACTTTGTTCAACCGGCCATTAAGTTAAACTAAGTTCCTTTTTTTCTGCAGTCCTGGACTAAGGTCCACAAAAAAAGCTACCGGCTTTATCGGTAGCCTTACAAGAGAGAGTAAATAAAGCTAGCTAGGATTATCCCGTAGACTTTACCAACTCTCAGATACTCTAAATACCACATCAACAGTGTTAGAACCTCCACCACCAATATTTGCCACAGCTAATGTCACAAACGCATTTTCAGGAAGGGTGAAATCTAAAAGTTCTGCACTAGCTAGAATGTTACTACCTCCAGAGCCACCACCAGTAACACCTTGAAACACTACTACGCCTCCAGTAATCGTTGTCGACGTATTATTTACCAAAAGGGCTGTTTCGTTAGTAGGAATGATAGTGTTAGCTGTCGGATAATTAACAAATGTTCCATTTAACGTTCCACCCAAAAGAACTTGATAACTTAAATCTTTTGTTGAAATAATGTTAATTTCTTCTAAATCTATTTGAACTGAATTGGTTCTGCCTGAACCTACCGGGAATACTGTTTTTCTTGCAAATGAAATGACAGGCGTTAGTGTTGATGTAACATTTGTAACTCTTCTTCTTTCGGAAGTGATTCTAAACTCGGGATTATATTTCCCTATAATACTATACTGTCTTCCTCCAACAAAAAGCGAAAAGGCAGTAGCGGTTCCATTATTATCAACTTGTGCTCGTAAAGGAAGGTTTGGATCAACAAAACTAGTTTGCCCAGTGGGGGAAAATCGATTAACGGTAATCACTTCTTGAGCTAAAGTAGTAGGGTTAGGAATTACAACTCTAAATTCTATAACGCCATACCCATACCAAGTAAATACTATTTGAAATATATTTCCTTTTGATAAATTTAGGGTCGCTCCACTTGGGCCTGTTCCGTTTAATTTATCTACGTTCCAAGTACTTTGAGGGAAGATTATATCGGTTCCTGCTCTTCGAACAGCCACGAATGGACCTGTACTATTGACTCCAAAAAACGCTCCGTTTTGACTGTCAAATAATCCCCATCGACCAACTTGATTGCCTGTAGGCAAAGTAGGAATTCGGGCACCAATTCCAGCTTCCCCTGCAAATCCCGGTTCATATCTACCTCTTAATACACTTTCTAAAATAGCAGAAGCTGCTCCACTAGCCGTATTGTTAAGGTTATATTCTGTACCATCGTTTGTAACTGCCCCACCTCCAATAGTCGTTATAGCATCTCTCAGACTCGATATGCCATATACCGAAGTTAACTCCACTATTGGAAATTTCTCGGCTATCCTTAGCTCATCAAATTGCGAACTCAAGTTTGGGCCGATATTCGAAATAATTATATCTGACATTAAATTTCCTCCTTTCAATTAGGTATGGGAGAAAAACAACTATTTCTCTCCCATGCCTGTTATTTTTACCATTCTTCAGTAAGACTAAAGGTTGCAGTAACAGTATTACTACCACCGCTTAAATTTGCCACAGCGAGTGTGACGGTTTGAGTATCTGGCAATTGGAAATCCAATAAGGAAGCTGAAGCTAAAATTCTAGCACTCCCATCAACTCCTGCTGCTAATCCTTGTAAAAGTACTTGCCCTCCCGAAATTGTCGTTATCGTACTATTAACAGTAAGTGCTGTCTCGGATAGTGGGATATTAGTAGTCGCAGTTGGATAGTTTACAAAAGTTCCATTGATAGTTCCACCTAGTATGACTTGATAGTAAATATCGTCTGAAGTTACTAGATCAATACCTTCAAGTTTTATACTAACTGAATTGGATCTAGCTGAACCCGCTGGGAAGATCGCCTTTCTTTGGAAGGATAGAATTGGTGTTAAAGATCCTGTAGCAGTTACTGTTCTTCTTTCAGAAGTAATGCGGAAAACCGGATTATAGGTGCCTAAAATACTATATTGTCTTCCTCCAACAAATAAATTGAAGGCGGCTCCTGTACCGTTATTAGCGATTTCTGCACGAAGAGGAAGGTTTGGATCAGCAAGACTTGTTTGCCCAGTTGGAGAGTATCGATGAACAGTTATTACTTCCTGTGCTAAAGTTACAGGATTAGGGAGAACGACATTAAATTCAATTACTCCATAGCCATACCAAGTAAATACTATTTGAAATATATTTCCTTGCGCTAAGTTAAGAGTCTCTCCACTTGGCCCAGTTCCATTTAGTGGATCAACGTTCCATGATGATTGAGGAATAACTGTGTCAATACCTGCTCTTCTAATAGCTACAAATATTCCATTTGTTACATTTTGACCAAAGTACATTCCGTTTTGTCCGTCAAAAGCTCCCCATCTGCACACTTGATTGCCTACTGGTGGTAATGGTAAACGGATACCTATTCCTGCTTCAGCCGCGTATCCAGGTTCATATCTTCCTCTCTCGGAGCTTTGTAGGGTAGCACTATCGATACCACTTGCTATTGTACTTAATTGGAACTCACTATTATTGCTTCCTACTAAACCAGAGCCAGTTACGGTAACGATGTCTCTTAAGTTGGACAAACCATATACAGAAGTCAATTCAATTATCGGTGTTTTTTGACTGACTCTTAATTCGCTAAATTGAGAGCTAACATTTGGTCCAACACCTGCTATCGTTACGGTAGAGCCTATAGTACCGGTTGGTCCAGTTACTCCGGTGGCTCCGGTTATTCCCGTTGCACCGGTGGCTCCAGTTACTCCGGTTGCTCCGGTCGCTCCCGTTGTTCCAGTTGTTCCAGTTGTTCCGGTTGCTCCCGTGGCTCCAGTTACTCCGGTTGCTCCTGTTCTTCCGGTTGCACCAATTTCACCTTTTGCTCCGGTTGCTCCCGTTGCTCCAGTTGTTCCGGTTGCTCCCGTGGCTCCAGTTGTTCCCGTTGCCCCAGTTGAACCAGTTGAACCAGTTGCTCCGGTTGCTCCCGTTGCTCCAGTTGTTCCGGTTGAACCAGTTGAACCGGTTGCTCCCGTTGAACCGGTTGCTCCAGTTGAACCAGTTGCTCCGGTTGCTCCCGTTGAACCAGTTGCTCCGGTTGCTCCCGTTGAACCAGTTGCTCCGGTTGCTCCAGTTGTTCCGGTTGCTCCCGTTGCTCCAATTGTTCCAGTTGCTCCACTTGCTCCGGTTGCTCCGGTTGGTCCAGTTGCTCCGGTTACTCCAGTTAATCCGGTTGCACCTGTATCGCCTGTTGCTCCGGTTGCACCTGTATCGCCTGTTGCCCCAGTTGGTCCGGTTGCACCAGGATCGCCTGTTGCTCCAGTTGTTCCGGTTGCACCTGTATCGCCTGTTGTTCCGGTTGCGCCAGGATCGCCTGTTGCTCCAGTATCGCCTGTAGCCCCAGTATTGCCCGTTACTCCGGTTGCGCCAGTATCGCCTGTTGTTCCGGTTGTTCCGGTTGCACCTGTATCGCCTGTTGTTCCGGTTGCTCCAGTTTCACCTGTAGCCCCAGTTGGTCCGGTTGCTCCAGTATCGCCTGTTGCTCCGGTTGTTCCGGTTGCACCTGTATCGCCTGTTGCCCCAGTTGGTCCGGTTGCACCAGGATCGCCTGTTGCTCCAGTTGTTCCGGTTGCACCTGTATCGCCTGTAGCCCCGGTTGTTCCGGTTGCGCCAGGATCGCCTGTTGATCCGGTTGTTCCGGTTGCGCCAGGATCGCCTGTTGCTCCGGTTGGTCCGGTTGCACCTGCATCGCCTGTTGCTCCAGTTGTTCCGGTTGTTCCGGTTGTTCCGGTTGAACCAGTTGCTCCAGTTGTTCCGGTTGCTCCAGTTGCTCCAGTTGCTCCAGTATCGCCGGTTGAACCGGTTGCGCCAGGATCGCCTGTTGTTCCGGTTGCACCTGTATCGCCTGTTGCCCCAGTTGGTCCGGTTGCACCAGGATCGCCTGTTGCTCCAGTTGGTCCGGTTGCACCTGTATCGCCTGTAGCCCCGGTTGTTCCGGTTGCGCCAGGATCGCCTGTTGCTCCGGTTGGTCCGGTTGCTCCAGTATCGCCTGTAGCCCCGGTTGTTCCGGTTGCGCCAGGATCGCCTGTTGCTCCAGTTGTTCCGGTTGCTCCAGTATCGCCTGTTGCTCCAGTTGTTCCGGTTGCTCCAGTTTCACCTGTAGCCCCAGTTGTTCCGGTTGCTCCAGTATCGCCTGTTGCTCCAGTTGCTCCGGTTGGTCCGGTTGTTCCGGTTGCACCTGTATCGCCTGTTGTTCCGGTTGCTCCAGTTTCACCTGTAGCCCCAGTTGGTCCGGTTGCTCCAGTATCGCCTGTTGCTCCGGTTGTTCCGGTTGCGCCAGGATCGCCTGTTGATCCGGTTGCACCTGTATCGCCTGTTGCTCCAGTTGATCCGGTTGCACCTGTATCGCCTGTTGCTCCAGTTGTTCCGGTTGAACCAGTTGCTCCAGTTGTTCCGGTTGCTCCAGTATCGCCTGTTGCTCCGGTTGTTCCGGTTGAACCGGTTGCGCCAGTATCGCCTGTAGCCCCAGTATTGCCCGTTACTCCGGTTGCGCCAGTATCGCCTGTTGTTCCGGTTGGTCCGGTTGCACCAGGATCGCCTGTTGCCCCAGTTGTTCCGGTTGCACCAGGATCGCCTGTTGCTCCAGTTGGTCCGGTTGCACCAGGATCGCCTGTTGCTCCAGTTGGTCCGGTTGCTCCAGGATCGCCTGTTGCTCCAGTTGGTCCGGTTGTGCCAGTATCGCCTGTTGCTCCAGTATTGCCCGTCACTCCGGTTTCGCCAGTTTCACCTGTAGCTCCAGTTGGTCCGGTTGCGCCAGTTTCACCTGTAGCCCCAGTTGGTCCGGTTGTTCCGGTTGCGCCAGGATCGCCTGTTGCTCCAGTTGGTCCGGTTGCTCCTGTTGCTCCAGTTGCTCCTGTATCGCCTGTTGCTCCAGTTGCCCCGGTTGCACCAGTTATTCCGGTTGCCCCTGTATCGCCTGTTGCTCCAGTTTCTCCGGTTGCTCCAGTTGCTCCAGTTGGGCCTTTATGTCCTTTTCTACAATCACAAGGGTCGTTATCGCATTTACAACAGTTACAGCACTTACAACATTTATTACATTCCTTACACAGATTAGGCTCATTAAACCCATTTGACTCATTTGACTCATTTAACTTATTGCACTCATTACACTTATTAGACCTATTATATTTTCGATTATTGTAATAATAATAATTCATTTTTTCACCCCCTTCCGTAACATTCTATTCAGGTAATAGTTGAGCGGACGGGCTAGCACCTGATTATTTTAGAAAGTATTCAATAAAAGGGGGTAGGTCGTATACTTCCTCTTAATTGTATAGAAGCAAGACTTTTACTTTGATTTTGGATACGATCTCGAACTTGGATTGATACCTATCGTTAAGTTGTTTTCCTGTATATGTCGGTATTTTAGTAGTAAACACAGGAAAGATTACAAGTAGACTAAAAATGGTCAGTAAAGTAGAAGTAGAGAAGCAAATGGTGTTAGGTTACTTAGTTGGAAACATCCAGCCATAACACAGTAGGTAAAATCCATTAAGGTATATTCGTATTAATATAGTCTTGTATAGGTTGCAGAAAAAATGGATGCGTTGGGGTACTAAATTGATGACCTCCCTTTAGAAAAAGTAAATAGCACTAAACAAATTAAAGGGAAAGCTACAAGCGAGTTGCATAAAGTAATCCGATTCGGATGTCTAAAAAGACTATATATTATGAAAGAAGAGTAAAACCTTTTTCTGGTCAATGAATACAAATAGAGGATTTATCTACTAATGCTAAGGGGCAAAATGCATGCAAATAACACATGTAAATGAGTGCTGTAAACCAATATGGTTTTAGCGCTCATTTGTTGTTATGCAGAAGCTTCTAGAGAATACTGACTGCTTAGATATGCCGATGCCCACATAATTTTATTGGATTTAACATTCTATTTTTAAATCAGTAAATGGATCAATAGAATTAACTAATGTTTCTATTTTAAATACATATCTGTTCCCCTCATTGAAATCCATTACTTATCATAGCGAGGACTCTTTGATCATTCTTTATAGCACAAACAGTTCTGGTTTTTACTTCATATGTTAGAGGAGATGATAAAGGAGGTGATTAATTTGTTAAATAATTGCAATAACTGTAATAAGTGTAATAAATGCCGTGATATTTATCCGCTTCCCATACCTCCAAAGCAAAAATGCAACTGTCCACCTGGTCCTCCTGGTCCTCCTGGTCCACCAGGGGGTGTATCAGCCTTCGCAGATTTTTTTGCACTGATGCCTCCTGATAATGCAGCAACAGTTGCTGTTGGTGCAGACGTGGATTTCCCACAAAATGGACCTACTAGTGGGACGGATATTGTCAGAGCTTCTATCAATTCTTTTACCTTGGCTGCAATTGGCACCTATCAGGTAATGTTTCAGGCGAGTATGACCGAACCGGGGCAACTAACGTTAACTCTCAATGGCGCAGATTTAGCCTATACCGTGGTTGGGCGAGCAACAGGCACTTCTCAGATGGCAGGAATGGCTCTTGTGCAAACGACAGTAGCCAATTCAATACTCACAGTACGAAATCCTGCTGGGAATTCCACGGCGCTAACCATGACACCTATCGCTGGGGGAACAAGGTCTGTTTCAGCACACCTTGTAATTACCCGACTACAATAGACGCGGAAAAATAAAATGACCTAGTCTATGTATATCAGTTTGGATAACGTGTTAATGCTAACTTGTCGCTTGTTTATAGTGGTTTAAGTGAATGTAATGTCACGAACATCTTTCTTAATGCTAAGCAAAAGGACCTTCAATATGCTAAAGGTCCTTTTGCATTTTATTTTTGCTGACGTATAAATTTGGGGTATCCGTGCAAGAAATAACAACGAAATATCCAAACAATTTTATAAAAACGCAATATACATTAGAATGGAAGCCTTAGTATTTAATTTACTTCCACCAGCTAGAGTTTACAAAAATACTGATGTGGCACTAGAATGATGTCTTAAAGTCAATATATCTTTTGCGCTAGCAGTAACAATAACCGCTACTGGATTCGGTTGATTAACATCCCCAGAGCTATTGTTGGGTCCGTCGACAGAACTATTCTGATAGAGAATAAATTGATTTGCATCTACTTCTGTTATTTGGAAGAAGATTATGTATCCGCCAACACTCCCGAAAATAATTTAGTAATTTAAGATATTCTATTACTTTGGTTATAGTTGACAGTGAAGGTCTCTTTGATCGGGTTGAAAAGGGAAAGTACTGAATTGCTTCCTATTACATATATAACTCAACGTTTATTGTTTTATTATTGGGGATTAGTTTGGTCTGCCTGTGCACCAGACAATTCTAATCAATTCTGAATCGTGTCCGAATTGCGCAGTACACAGGCAGCACCCACTCATGGTCGACCTTCTGGATTCATGGGCAAAATCCCCTATGACGAATCATCAAGTTGCCGGCGTATTCGATTTTTATGATGAATACACCGATGATAGTACTACCACGGGAGCGGAAGAATATTACGACGAGTACATCGAGGAGCAAGAAGTCTCTGTCATGCCCAATGTCTATTTGGATGAAAATGAATTAGAAAGCTTCATCCTAGAATTTCGTGACATGTATGCAATGGCTTTGCAGGATGAAGACTTTAACTGGATTCAAGACATGGTGCTGCCAGGTAGTGTTGCGTACAGCGAACTAGAAGACTATATAGCAGAGATTGCGGGTCAAGGCATGACATTTAACTTCACGAACAATACAGTCACAGGCATCGAAATCGGCGACCAAATAGCTTATGTATCGACATTTGAACAATTTGACTTTATTACAGCAACTGGGGAACTCATCTACTACGAGCGCGAAAAAGACTATACGGTTATTGTTGATGAATACGGGTACTACAAGATAACGGACATTTTTATTTATTAATAACAGGGCTGCTAATACGCGGATTAATGAAGAGTGATTGTGCTAATTTTCAGGACCTATGCGTTAATCTAATCATTAAATTCCCTACAGAAGTAAAATCGATTTACAATAGCCTATGCACCTATTAAATTTCCAGAATCTCGACAAAAAAGACGATTTCATCTATTAGTAGATGAAATCGTCTTCTTTTTTAAATCATGTTACCATAATGATGCCACACACCGCTTAAACGTTGCTGTGACAACAAGTATGGAGACGGCGGGAGTCGAACCCGCGTCCAGAGGCTCTAACACTTAAGCATCTACGCGTGTAGATTGACTATTTGGTTTCGCGTGGCATTATGCCATCAATCAAGGCGTCATGTACGCTATCTTGGAAGTCTCTTCCGACTGCCTCAAGAGGCAACAGCCGTCGTATCCCACTAAAGGTTAGCCCTGCAACGCCACATGGGCGATGAAATTACAAGGCAGATTCAACAGCTTACGCTGCGAATGCTAGGTTGTTGTTAGTTTTGCCTGTTATTATAAGGTGTCGTTTCTGACGGAGCCGAACCCTCCGACGCGCAACTCAAGCTCAGACTACCCCTGTCGAATCCGTAACGTCCCCAAAGGGATGTCAGGAGAACCTATTGAAAGGCTTCTGAACTACTTACTATACTTATTGTAACTTATCTTAACCTATACTTCAATATTTTTGCCTATCTCTAAGTGCACGATCGATTTCACGTTTCGCATCTTTTTTCTTAAGATCTTGACGTTTATCGTAATCTTTCTTCCCTTTACCAACACCAATTAACACTTTTGCAAAGCCGTCTTTTAAATACATCTTAATCGGTACAATAGCAGATCCCTGCTCTTTCGTTTGCCCGATCAATTTGCTAATCTGCTTTTTATGAAGAAGTAGCTTTCTAGAACGCAACGGATCATGGTTGAACTGGTTTCCGTGATCATATGGACTAATGTGCATATTGGAAATCCACGCTTCGTTATTACGGATTCTTACAAACGCATCACGCAATTGGACTTTACTATTACGAATTGCTTTGATTTCCGTACCCAGAAGGACAATACCTGCCTCGATTGTTTCTTCGATTGCAAAATCATGATTCGCCTTTTTATTGACGGCGACTACCTTCCCTTGGCCTTTCGCCATTTCTTTCACCCCTTGTGAAAACCTCAGAGCGGCCTAGACCGCTCCGGCTTTACTTTTTCTTTTTAGGCCTAGGTTTAAGTTTACTACCCGCTTTTTTAGCTGCGCCTTCATAGAACTTTTTCTTTTTATTGTATGTGCCAGATTTCTTTTGATCTTTTGATTTGTCGCCAGACTTATTGTCGCCTTCTTTTTTCTTAGCATAAATAACTTTCGGCGTTTCTTTACGTGTACGACGGAAGTTTTGTTTCATCCCAACGATTTCAAAATCGATTGTCGATTCTTCAGGTTTCACAGCAATAACTTTGACGGTTACTTCGTCGCCAAGCCTATATTGCTTGCCTGCACGTTCACCAATCATCATCATTTGTCTGTCGTCAAATCGATAATAATCATCTGTCATATGGCTAACATGAACAAGCCCTTCGATTGTGTTTTCCAGTTCGACAAACAAACCAAAGTTTGTAACTGATGAAATAACGCCCTCGAACTCTTCGCCAATTTTGTCGAGCATAAATTGAGATTTTTTCAGTGACTCTGTATCTCGTTCTGCTTCAACCGCACGGCGTTCTCTTTCCGATGTATGCTCTGCAATATCGGATAATATCGCACCCCAATGTGCAAGCGTCTGTGCCGAAACATCTTTTTCAATTAGATATGTCCGGATTAAACGATGGACAATCAAATCTGGAAAGCGGCGGATTGGTGCCGTGAAATGGGTATAAAAATCAGTAGATAATCCAAAGTGACCCAGGCTTTCATCGAAATACTTCGCCTGTTGCATTGAACGAAGGAGCATTGTCGATATAACCGTTTCTTCAGGAAGACCTTCAATTGATTCAACAATTTCCTGTAGCGCTTTTGGATGGACTTTATTGCCAGTTCCTTTGACAACAACGCCGAAGTTCGTTAGGAATTCGAAGAACCGTTGTAATTTTTCAGCTTTGGGATCTTCGTGAATCCGGTAAATGAACGGTAGTTCAAGCCTGTGGAAATGTTCCGCAATCGTTTCGTTCGCAGCAAGCATGAATTCTTCTATGAGGCGTTCTGATACAGTACGCTCCAAAATGACAACATCCGTTGGCCATCCTTTTTCATCAACAAGGATTTTCGATTCCTTGAAATTGAAATCAATGGCTCCACGATCTTCTCTTTTCTGTTTCAAAATAGCAGCGAGGTCTGCCATATGATTAATCATAGGAACAACATTTGCATATCGAGTTGAAAGTTCTTCATCTTTTTCTTCGATGATTTTATAAACTTCATTATAGGTCATACGTTCTTTCGAGCGAATAACACTCTCAAATATCTCATGATCGATGACCTTCCCGTTGCGGTCTATCGTCATTGTACAAGACAACGTAAGCCTATCGACACCAGGGTTTAATGAACAAATTCCGTTCGATAATCTATGCGGCAACATCGGAATAACTCTATCCGTCAAGTAAACACTAGTTCCGCGATCATAAGCGTCATCGCCCATTGCTGAATTTTCTGTCACATAATAACTGACATCCGAAATATGAACAGATAATAGATAGCCACCATTGTCATTTTTCACAACTGAAATAGCATCATCAAGGTCTTTCGCGTCTGCACCATCAATTGTGATCGAAAGTTCTTCACGAAGGTCACGACGGTTGATCAAATCTCTTTCCTGAACTTCATCAGGAATCTTATTTGCCTGGTCTAGTACTGCTTGTGGAAAATCGACTTCAATTCCATGCTTATGAATAATAGACAAGATATCAACGCCGGGATCATTTCTGTGACCAAGGATTTGTGTCACCATACCTGTTGCTGACTTCCCGTCAACAGGCCAGTCTGTTATTTCAACAACGACTTTATGACCGTCCACCGCATCAAGTGAATCCCCTTTGCCGATGAAAACGTCCATAGGTAATTTTTTATCATCAGGAACAACGAAACCGAAGCCTTTATTGTTCTGGTACATACCAACTACCTTTGTCGTTTTGCGTTCTACGACACGTGTAATTGCCCCTTCACGTCTACCGCCTGATGTAGCGTTAACGACACGTATGAGGACAGTATCCCCGTTCATCGCACCATTAACTTCATGTGGGGGGATGAATACATCATCCATTCCTTCTTCTTCCGGTGCTACAAAACCAAAGCCTTTTGCATGCCCGATGAATTTTCCACGCAGGAGATTCATGCCTTCGGGTACGCCATAACGGTTCGATTTAGAACGAATAATTTGCCCTTTTTGTTCAAGGTCCACAAGCATTTTCACTAGTTCCTTAAACTCCGCTGCCTGTTCAAATCCCATTACTTCCTGGATTTCCTGTACAGTTAACGGCTTATACGATTCTTCTTTCATTAGAGACAGCAATTTTTGCTGAATGTCTTGCTCTATGCTATCCAAGTTGCATCACTCCTTATAAGTATATAGTATGGTCATTGGTCTAATCTTTCACTCATTCCAGTCCAATGATTCCAGGAATCTCAAAATATCTTCATGAAGTGTCACTTTTTCAGGTCCAAGCGTAATGACATGTCCCGATTGTTCATACCATTTAATGTGTTTTATGTCTGATTCGGTATTGTCATAAATAACGTTTGCAGAATCGGTATCGATAACATCATCGTATGTAGCTTGCACAACCAATAGTGGTGCATAAATGTGGTCGATATGATTGCGTACATCATAGACGAGTGAGCGAAGTTCTTCCAGAGAAGGCATATTTTGCGCACGTAATGCCTCTATATCTCTTTCGATGTCAGCATCGTCTTTCCCTTCAAACTTCTTATACTCTCGAGCATATTTAAGAACACCTTCATACATAAGGTCAGTTGTTTTCATCGACATCGGCGCGCACATTGTAACAATGCCCTTCACTGGCTTGTTATACCCCAATTTGAGCGAAAATACGCCTCCTAAAGACAATCCCGCAACTGCAATCTCATCATAGCCAGCTTCCTTTAATTGATTATAACCCTTAAGAACATCTTCCCACCACTCTTCGGGACCCGTGTGGATCAATTCTTCAGGAGGAACACCGTGGCCTTTGTAATGAGGTGCAAGCGTTGTGTAACCCTTCTTTTCAAGAAAACGTCCCAACATCCGGACATCCGCAGAGGTACCAGTAAATCCATGGAGCAGTAAAACTGCACGCTTCCCTCTTTCGAAAAAGAATGGTTTCGGTTGTGCAATTCTCATTTTGATCATCCCTTCGTAAGAAAAGCGTAAGGCGCCTGCTAGACGCGGCAGGCATAAGTCGATCCAGCGACGTGGCGCTCTTTGCCACATAGCTGGATTGCTTATGACCGAGCGGCTGGCGCCTGGAGTCTAGACACTAAGAAAAGCGCAAGCGCCTGCTAGACGCGGCAGGCATAAGTCGATCCAGCGACGTGGCGCTCTTTGCCACATAGCTGGATTGCTTTCAAGGAACCCAGCCTAAGTTCGCCGCGTCCTGCGGCAATGGCTGCGTAACTCACATCCTGTGAGCCTCCGAGCGGCTGGCGCCTGGAGTCTAGACACTAAGAAAAGCGCAAGCGCCTTGGTAGACCCGAAAAGCGCTAGAGGGCCTTAAGTAAAAGGCGCTCTTTGCCTTTAACTTAAGGACTAAAGCGACTCGAGGGGCTAGGCGCTGGAGTCTAGACACCGACCCCAGTAGAAAAACTTATACTTTTCTATTTTTAATAAAAAACGCCCGACCAGTCGGAAGGTCAGGCGATAGTGGTCTATTTAAGATTATACTTTCATAATGACGATCGCCAATACGATAAACAAAACAGCAAGTACAACTGTAACCCGTTGAAGTACAAGGTCAAGTCCTCGTGCTTTTTGTTTCCCGAAAAGTTGTTCGGCTCCACCAGAGATGGCTCCTGATAGACCTGCGCTTTTCCCAGATTGCAATAATACGACTACGATCAATGATAGTGCTACGATTACGAGCAGTGTCATCAGCAAAGTATGCATTTTGTTCCACCTCCCGATTCGAACTTCACAACAGTTCTATTTTACCAAAAAGGGACTGGCGTTACAACCTATTGTTCTAATTTTAAGACAGAAGTCTTAAGGGTCACCTTTTGAGTTTCCACTTAATCTCTCAAAAGGCAAAGAAAAACCCGCCTAAGCGGGTTTTGATCACTCATTATTTCTTCAAGTTATAAAACGTCTTAACACCAAGATACTCAGCAGTATCATCTAGCTGATCTTCAATACGAAGCAATTGGTTATATTTCGCAACGCGGTCCGTACGAGATGGTGCACCCGTTTTGATTTGCCCAGCGTTTGTTGCAACTGCGATATCAGCAATTGTCGTATCTTCCGATTCACCTGAACGGTGGGAAATAACAGCCGTATAGCCAGCGCGTTTCGCCATTTCAATCGCATCAAACGTTTCCGTCAATGTACCGATTTGGTTCACTTTAATAAGGATTGAGTTACCAATACCTTCTTCAATACCGCGTGCCAGTTTTTCTGTGTTCGTTACAAACAAGTCGTCCCCGACAAGTTGAACTTTTTTGCCTAGACGGTCCGTCAAAAGTTTATGACCCGCCCAGTCATTTTCATCCAAGCCATCTTCGATAGAGATGATTGGATACTTACTACAAAGCTCTTCGTACCAATCAACCATTTCTGCCGATGTTTTCACGATACCTTCTCCTGCAAGATTGTACGTGCCATCTTCTTTATTGAAAAACTCAGATGCTGCAACGTCCATTGCAAGAAGAACTTCCTCGCCTGGTGTGTAGCCCGCTTTTTCGATTGCTTCAAGGATAATAGACAACGCTTCTTCATTGGAAGATAGGTTCGGAGCGAATCCGCCTTCATCACCCACTGATGTATTCAAGCCTTTTGCTTTTAATACAGCTTTCAAGCTATGGAAAATTTCAGTCCCCATACGAAGTCCTTCATGGAATGAATCCGCACCGACTGGCATTACCATAAACTCTTGAATATCAACGTTGTTATCTGCATGCTCGCCGCCGTTTAAAATATTCATCATTGGCACTGGCAATTGTTTTGCGTTAATGCCGCCTAGATATTGATAAAGGGGAATATCAAGGTAATCAGAAGCAGCATGTGCAACAGCTATCGATACACCAAGAATTGCATTTGCGCCCAAGTTTCCTTTGTTAGAAGTTCCATCAAGTTCAATCAGCGCTTTGTCGATTGTCACTTGATCAAGGACTGAATACGCATCTTCCAATTCTTCCGAAATGACTTCATTAACATGGTCAACCGCTTGAAGAACACCCTTGCCGAAGTAGCGATCTGGATCACCGTCACGTAATTCTACTGCTTCGTATTCGCCTGTCGAAGCGCCAGATGGAACGATTGCCCGACCAAATGCACCGCTTTGGGTAAATACTTCAACTTCTACTGTTGGATTTCCACGTGAATCGAGTACTTCTCTAGCTTGGATAAGTGTAATGATTGGCATGTCATTCTCCCCTTTTTAAAATAATGGTGTGCCGGTCATTTCTGCCGGTTGGTCTACTTGTAACAATTTTAGCATTGTTGGTGCCAAGTCTGCGAGTTTACCGCCTTCACGCAGAACTATTTCTGACTTCGTAACGATAACTGGAACCGGATTCGTCGTGTGTGCCGTCATCGGAGCCCCGTCTAGTGTCGTTACTTCATCAGCATTCCCATGGTCAGCCGTAACGATTGCCGTACCGCCTTTAGCATGAATTGCGTCGATGATTTTGCCGAGGCATTCATCGACCGTTTCAATCGCTTTGATGGTTGGTTCCAGCATACCACTATGCCCGACCATGTCAGGATTTGCGAAATTGAGAATAATGGCATCAAAGCGATTTGCTTCAATTCCTTCAATAAGCGCTTCCGTCACTTCGTAAGCACTCATCTCTGGTTGCAAGTCATACGTTGCAACTTTCGGTGAGGCTATCAAAATACGTTCTTCGCCTTCGAATCTATCTTCTCTTCCTCCACTCATGAAAAAAGTGACATGAGGATACTTCTCAGTTTCTGCAATACGCAGTTGTGTCAATCCATTACGAGAAATGACTTCACCAAGTGTATTTTCTAGATTTTGACTACTATAGACGACATCTGCAACAACTTCGTCACTATAATGCGTGAACGTTACAAATTTCAAGTCCGTAAATTTCTTCGTTTCATTTTCTAATTCATCAAAAGAACTATCCGTAAATGCACGTGAAAGTTGAATCGCACGATCCGGTCGGAAATTAAAGAACACAACCGCATCTCCGTCTTCGACAGTTGCAACTGGTTTACCCAGTTCTTCGATCACGAATGGCACGACAAATTCATCATGAATCCCTTGTTTATAGGATGCCATTACGCCTGCTGTCGGCGTTGCCGCTGTTAGGGCAGTGCCATCTACAATTGCGCGGTAAGCCTTCTCAACACGCTCCCAGCGCTTATCACGATCCATCGCGTAATAACGCCCTGAAATACTTGCAAACTTACCTACGCCTAGCTCTTGCATAAACGTTTCAGTCTTTTCGATGTAATCAAGTGCAGACTGCGGACTTACATCACGGCCATCAAGGAATGCATGGACGAACACCTTATCAAGCCCGTTCAACTTCGCTAGGCGAAGGAGTGCGAATAAATGCTCATAATGGCTATGTACACCACCGTCGGATAGTAGCCCCATCAGATGAAGTGCAGAGCCATTTTCCTTCGCGTGCGTAACTGCCCGCAGAAGTGTTTCGTTATCAAAAAAGTCAGCTTCCCTAATTGATTTATTAATACGGGTCAGGCTTTGATAGACGACGCGACCAGCTCCAATATTCAAATGCCCGACTTCAGAGTTCCCCATCTGCCCTTCAGGAAGACCTACCGCTTCCCCACAAGCTGTCAGCGTTGAATGTGGAAAGTTGTTCCATAATAGATCGTAATTCGGCTTATTCGCCTGTGCAACTGCATTTCCTAGCTTGTCATCACGAAGGCCAAAACCATCCAAAATGATAAGCGCTACCGGACTTTTACTCATGTGCTCCAGCCTCTAGCAATTTCAAGAATGATGCAGCTTCCAAACTTGCGCCGCCGACAAGTGCGCCATCGATATGTTCCATTGTGAGAAGTTCTTCAATGTTATCCGGTTTAACGCTACCGCCATACTGAATACGGATTTGGTCAGCGACTGTTTCATTGTATAATTCGCCAATTGTCATACGGATTGCACCACAAACTTCATTCGCATCTTGTGCAGTTGCCGTTTTCCCTGTACCGATAGCCCAGATTGGCTCATAAGCAATGACTGCTTGTGCTGCTAAATCAGCGCTGATGCCTTCAAATGCTTTTTTCACTTGTCCTGCTACTAAATCGACTGTTTTTCCACTTTCCCGATCTTCAAGTGATTCTCCCACACAGACGATTGGTGTTAGCTTGTAATCGAATGCTGCATGAACTTTCTTGTTGACGGATTCATCTGTTTCGTTGAAGTATTGACGACGCTCAGAATGACCCAGGACAACATAGCCCACGCCGATTTCTGACAGCATCGTTGGACTGATTTCGCCCGTGAATGCTCCTTCTTTTACATCGTGCATCGTTTGTGCGCCAATACCGACGGCTGAACCTTTTGTTATTTGTACAAGTTCTGAAAGGTATAAAGCAGGTGGACAGATAACCGCTTCCAACTTTTCTGAAACTGGTGCTTTTTCTTGCACTTCTATCGCGAAGCTTTTCGCTTCTTCAAGAGACTTGTACATTTTCCAGTTACCCGCAATTATTCGTTTTCGCAAATTAGTTTCCCCCACTCATTTATCGTTTAATGCAGTGACGCCAGGTAAGTCTTTCCCCTCCATGAATTCAAGAGAAGCTCCCCCACCGGTGGAAATGTGATCCATTTTAACTGCTACGCCGAACTTTTCGACAGCAGCGGCTGAATCACCCCCGCCAATAACCGTATACGCTGTTGTTTCAGCCATCGCTTTTGCAACGCGTTGTGTTCCTCCAGCGAATGACTCCATTTCGAAGACGCCCATCGGCCCGTTCCAAATGATCAATTTCGACTCTTTAATAACGTCTGCGTAAAGTTCAGCTGTTTTCGGTCCAATATCAAGTCCCATCCATCCTTCTGGTATGGAATCAATTGCAACCACTTTCGTATTCGCTTCGTTTGAAAATGCATCCGCCACGACCACGTCCATTGGCAAATACAAATTAACGCCTTTATCTTTAGCCTTCTGAATAAATGAGTTTGCGAGGTCGATTTTATCTTCCTCTAGAAGCGAATTTCCTATTTCATGACCTTGCGCTTTTGTAAATGTATATGATAATCCGCCGCCGATAATCAAGTTATCCACTTTGTCTAACAGATGATCGATGACGCCAATTTTGTCTTTCACTTTGGCTCCGCCAATAATCGCTGTGAATGGACGGTCAGGCTCTGATAATGCCTTACCTAGAATGTCCAATTCTTTTTCAAGTAAGAGCCCAGATACAGCTGGAATATATTGCGCGATGCCTGCAGTAGATGCATGCGCACGGTGTGCAGCGCCGAATGCGTCATTGACGAAAAGATCAGCGAGTTCCGCAAATTGCTTCGCGAGTCCTGCATCATTCTTTTCTTCCCCTGCATGGAACCTAACATTTTCAAGCAGAACGATATCGCCGTTTTTCATTGTTGAAATGGTTTCCTCCACTTCTTTCCCAATGGATGAATCGAGCTTTGTTACCGGTTTGCCAATCAATACCGCAAGTTTTTCTCCTGCAGCAGTAAGCCGCATGTCTTCATTCACTTCGCCTTTTGGACGACCTAAATGGCTTGCTAGAATAACTTTTGCACCCTGTTCGACCATGTAAGTGATGGTCGGAATTGCTGCACGGATCCTTGTATCATCCGTTACATTGCCATCTTCCATAGGTACATTGAAATCCACCCGGCAAAAAACGCGTTTCCCTTCAAGCTGCATATCTTTCATCGTCTTTTTCGACACCATGAAAACGCCCACCTCCATATTTACTGAAAAAAAATGAGGAACGGGGTAATCCCCGCTCCTCTTACCCAACTATATTATAAGGGGTCTTATTGTTTATGGCTATATTTAACTGAATTATAGACCTTTACTGTGCATATAAAGCGCCAAGTCTACACAACGTGCAGAATAAGCTGATTCATTGTCATACCAAGTAATTACTTTCACCATGTTGTCTTCAAGGACCATCGTTGAAAGACCATCTACAGTAGATGATGAAGTATTTCCGTTATAATCTTTAGATACTAGTGGAAGTTCATTATAAGCCAAGAAACCTTTTAGCTCATTTTCAGCCGCGTTTTTCAATGCATTGTTCACATCAGCAACTGTCACATCTTTCTCAAGTTCAGCGACAAAGTCAACGAGTGAAACGTTTGGTGTCGGAACGCGGACAGCCATCCCATCAAGTTTCCCTTTCAATTCAGGAATAACTTTCGTTACAGCTGAAGCTGCGCCAGTCGTAGTTGGAATCATATTTTCTCCAGCTGCACGAGCACGTCTGTAATCCGAATGCGGTAAATCCAAAATGCGTTGATCATTTGTGTACGAGTGAATTGTTGTCATTAGACCGCGTTTTATGCCAAATTCATTGTGAAGTACTTTTACAACTGGCGCAAGACAGTTTGTAGTACATGATGCATTGGATACGATAGTATCTGTTTCCGGGTTATACGTTTCATGGTTGACACCCATAACAAGTGTTGTGATATCACCTTTAGCAGGTGAAGACAAGATAACTCTTTTTGCACCCGCTTCAAGGTGTTTGCTAAGTCCTGCTCTGTCCGTAAATACGCCTGTCGAATCGATGACAACGTCAACCCCAAGTTCTCCCCATGGTAGTGCCGCTGGATCTTTTTCTGCATATACTTTCACTCTTTTGCCATCGACAACTAGCGTGTCATTATCCGAACTGACTTCTGCGTCAAATACGCCATGTACAGAGTCATACTTCAAAAGATGTGCAAGCATTGCCGCATCCGTTAAATCGTTCACTGCTACAATTTCAATTTCCTCTTGTTTCAAAGCCTCACGAAATACTTTACGTCCAATACGTCCAAAACCGTTAATTGCAATTTTCAATGTCATAATCTATTCCTCCAAGTTGTTTTTAGTTTTATTAAGAAAAGCGCAAGGCGCCGTCCAGACGCGACAGGCATAAGGCGGACCGACGAAGTGGCGTTCTTTGCCACGCAGCCGGGCTGACTTATGACCCGAGCGTTTGGCGCCTGGAGCCTAGACACCGTTCTCTATTTAAAAGTTTCTTATATCTATACAAAGCCCATCTAAACCTATTCCCTGAAAAGACCCGTCTTAGTCATTTATACGTTTATTTATTGACGAGTATTTTCAGCATTTCAGTTGCGGCACCTTCATCAGTTACTAAAACCGTTTGTTTCGGTGCGCTTGCCATATAAGCCAAGATAGCTTCTGCTTTACTGCTTCCGCCGGCGACTGAAATGATAAGCGGAATCTTCATAAGATGGCCAGTCTGGATCCCAATCGTCCGTAACCTATGAACAACGTTTCCATCCTGGTCAAAATAATAACCGAACGCTTCGCCTTTAGCTCCATTGTCATGGATCATATCCTGCTCTTCTGTGGGCGTATTACGCATAGTTGCCATTGTTTGTGCGTCGCCTACTCCATGCAGAACACAATCTGTTGTGTCGTAAAGTTCGAGCATTTTCAAAACAGAAGGTTCTTTTCGGAACGCTTCATGGGCTTCTTCGCTTAACGACTCTGGGTAATAAAATGTACTATACGTACCTCCGCATGCCGAGGCAAAAGAAGCCGCAATGACATTCGCTTGCAATCCAATATCATCACCTACACCGCCTCTTGCAGCGATGAACAGCAGATTATTGGCACCATTAAATTTTTCGATATGAAGTGGAATCGATGCAATTGTGCTTCCTCCGGTGACGGCTACTACTTTGCCTTCGCCGATTTCAGCAGAAAATTGTTTCGCCGCTTCCATACCCAATAAGTTTTTCGAAGCGATATCGGTATCACAGTTACCCGCAACAACTTTGACTGATTGAATGCCAAGGAATTCCATTAGTCTCTTTGCAATAGACGTACGCCCTGACCAGTCATCCATTGAAGACTCAAGTGCAAGTAACACAGACAATCCTTCAGTGGTGATTGAAGCGCCGTCTTTTGCAATATGAATTAGATTTTGACCCCTTAGCATATCCATCATGGTGCGCGTTTCCCTCTCTGATAAACCAGCCATTTGGCCGAGCGGACGCCTCCCAATTGGACCAGCCATTTTTACGAGTTTTAATAGCCGGTATCTTTGCTGCATTAACTCCATCATTTCTGGTACGAGTTTGCTCTGTGCATCCATCAAAACGTCCAATGGCTGCCCTCCTCTTAATTAAAGGGACAAGTAACGTCCCTACGGTTTAAATAACGTCCCACGTAAAGCAAAAAAATATTTCTACCTTCAGTATAGCTCTTTCCATTAGACTTTACAAACAAAAGAGCATAAATTATCAGAATAAATCAATGATATCGGCGTAGCCAATTGACCCGTAAAGCATCACATCGCCATTCTTTTCGATAACAGGAATCAAAAACATATATTTCTCATGACTTTCATCATCAGTTTCTATATCCACTTTCGTCCACGTTAGCGGGAAATCTTCTTGAACAAGTTTCATCATTAACTCAGCTTCCTCACAAAGATGACAGCCTGGTTTTGTATAAAATGTCACATGCACCCTAATGCACCTCACTGCCTCTATAATACCTTAAGTATAAATGAATAACGGGAGCATGCACAGGATGTTGCCCACGCATGCCGCCTGTTATCATTTCCTTTTACCAGCTTCGGCCTGCTCCGCCTCCACCGCCGGAACCACCGCCACCGAAACCACCAAAACCGCCGCCGGAACTGCCGCCACTACTTCTGCCGCCAAAAGAACCAGGGAAGAAAATTGGCCCCCCACCGCGTCGTCCACCCGAACCGCCTCCTCCACGGCCTCCTCTATTACTGATAACACGGAAGACAATGTAAATTATGATGAATAGAATGACGGGGAATGGAATACCGAAACCGCCATCATTTGAGTCGGAATCTATAGTTTTGACGTGCACAACCGCACCATCCCAGCCATATTCAGCTGCGATTTCATTATAGAATGATTTATATGCTTCCATGATCGCCATGTCAGGCTGCTGCTTATTCAAATAAGGAACAGCTACTTCATCCATTATACGTCCTACTTTTCCGTCCGGAAGGGCACCCTCTAATCCGTACCCGACCGATAGTTCGAAATGTCGTTTACCATCGGAGTTTTTCTCTGTTGTGACAACTAGCAAAGCTCCGTTATTTTTTTCCTTATTACCTAATTTAAATTCCCTGAGCTTCTCTACCGCATATTCCTCTACTGGCTCATCGCCTATGCTCGGGAGGATTAACACCGCAAGTTCCGCTGTCGTAGCATTATTTAATTGAATCCCATATTGCTCAAGTTCCTCTTTCTGTTCAGCGGACAACACATTCGCAGTATCTTGAACGACCGGAACAGCAGCATCCGCCGAAAACACTGCTGAATTTAACGATGTAAAAACAATCAGACATGCCGTCACCAGTACGCGGACAGCTTTTCTAATCATTCCTTACCATCCCCAAAATCGACATTTGGTACTTCATTTGCAGCTGCGTCGGCTTTAAAGTATTCTTTTTCATCATATCCAAAAATGGATGCAACGATTTTTCCAGGGAATCTTTTCACTTTCCTATTGTAATTGGCAACTACATCGTTATAATCCTTACGTGCAACACCCAATCGATTTTCGGTCCCCGAAAGTTCATCCATTAATTGTCTGAAGTTCTCATTCGCCTTCAAATCAGGGTAGTTTTCAACGACTACGAGAAGACGGCTAAGCGCTCCGGATAAGTCAGCGTTTGCATCCGCTTGTTCCCCAGGCCCTTTTGCACCGGCCAATCTGGCACGAGAATCCGCAATATCACTGATAATCCCTTTTTCATGGCTTGCGAAGCCTTTTACCGTGCTTACCAAGTTAGGTATCAAATCAAGTCTCCGTTGTAGTTGATTTTCCACTTGTGCATACGCCAGGTCCACATCTTCTTCTAAATTAACGAATTTGTTATAGCTTGGAACCAGTATCATAGCCAAAACTGCAAGTATAATTACGATTACCGCAATTGGTCCTAAAACTTTTTTCATGTTAACACTCCTCACGAGTTAGTTACTTTCATTTACCCTCTCGAACACCGTGCCGAAACTTTTTCTACAGTAGTATATACAGTATGACGATTGAAAAGGTTTCATTTATTCTGTGGCAACGTTTTTTTAGCCACAAAAAAACCGGCCTCCCATAGTGGAAAGCCGGCTTTCGTACAACTTATTTAGATTCAGGTTTAGTTTTAGCTCCGTCTTTCATGTCACTGCGTGTAATAATATGGTCAATTAAACCATATTCTTTCGCACGTTCAGCTGTCATGAAATTGTCGCGGTCCGTATCTCTCGCAATTACTTCAACTGATTGGCCAGTACGCTCAGCAAGAATCAAGTTAAGTTTTTCACGAGTGAAAAGGATATGTTTTGCAGCAATTTCAATTTCTGTTGCTTGCCCTTGTGCTCCACCCAATGGTTGGTGAATCATTACTTCTGCGTTAGGAAGCGCATAACGTTTCCCTTTAGTACCCGCCGCAAGTAGGAACGATCCCATAGATGCAGCCATTCCCATACAGATTGTTTGGATTTCAGGTTTGATGAATTGCATTGTGTCAAAAATAGCCATTCCAGCAGTGACGCTTCCCCCGGGGCTATTAATGTAGATTGAAATATCTTTATCCGGATCTTCTGCTTCCAAAAATAGGAGTTGAGCAACGATAGAGTTCGCAACGTCGTCATTGATTCCACTTCCAAGCATGATAATACGGTCTTTCAATAGACGTGAATAGATGTCGTAAGCACGCTCACCGCGGCTAGTCTGTTCAATTACTGTAGGTATTAGATTCATTCTATTTCCTCCTTCAAGCTGGATAGTGTTGTCTACCTATTGAAACATAACTTCGTTTCAACTGTAACTTTATCATACATAGTATGGTCAACGAAGGTCAAATATAACGCTTTCAAAATAAGCATTGCATTCATTGAGCTACACTAGTATAATAAGTCTAGTCTGCTGCAAAAGTTAGCGGATTTGTAACGCCCTCGTGGTGCAACGGATAGCACGTAAGCCTCCGAAGCTTAAAATGTGAGTTCGATTCTCGCCGAGGGCATATCCCAGTATAAGGTTTATACTGTAAAATATTCATCTGCTTTTTACAAGCGGATGAATATTTTTTTGCGTTTTTTTGGGGGGCTGTGATAGTTTATAGACTCGCCATGCAGTTTGCCGAGTTGCCAGGACAGTTCACGACTATCCTCTCACAGTTTGCTGAAATGCCATGACAGTTCGACATTCCCCTCACAGTTTGCTGAAATGCCATGACAGTTCGACATTCCCCTCACAGTTTGCTGGGTTGCCATGACAATTCACGACCTTGTCCTCACAGTTTGCCGAAATGCCATGACAGTTCGACCTTCTCCTCTCAGTTTGCCGAGTTGCCATGACAGTTCGACCTTCTCCTTACAGTTTGCTGGGTTGCCATGACAATTCACGACTTTCCCCTCACAGTTTGCTGAAATGCCATTACAGTTAGACCTTCCCATCACAGTTTGCCAAGTTGCCATGACAGTTCACGACTTTTCCCATATAGTTTGTTAAGTCGCCTTGATTTTGGACCGCATCCCCATAACTTCAAACCCAATCTCCATAAAAAAACCGTTACCGCTTGTCATTTGACAGCGCTAACGGTTAATCCTTTATTTAATTGTCATTTTCAACAAGGGCAGCGAGCGATTCGAGAGCCTGTTCCTCGTCGCTTCCCTCCGCGATCAATGTGATTGTTGTGCCGCGCGCAATGGCTAGGCTCATTATCCCCATTATACTTTTAGCGTTTACTTGGCGTTCTTCTCTTTTCAAAAATACGTCAGCCAAAAATCTATTTGCTTCTTGGACAAAAAGTGCTGCTTGCCGTGCTTGTAATCCTGATTTCAACTTCACTTCAACTATTCGTTCTGCCATGACAGTGCCAGCTCCTCTCTTGGTTCGACAGCGGATTCACCGACTACCGATTCCCCCATTGCGAAGATTATCCGCAATTTCTTCGATTTTTCTTAAGCGATGGTTCACACCGGATTTACTTACCATTCCGCCCGAAACCAGCTCTCCAAGTTCCTTCAACGTAATATCTTGATTGTCTACCCGAAGCCTTGCGATTTCTTGTAATCTATCTGGTAATTCAGCAAGTCCAATCGTACTTTCAATAAACTTTATATTTTCAACTTGGCGCTGTGCTGCACCAATTGTTTTATTCATATTCGCGGTTTCACAATTCACAAGCCTGTTCACACTATTTCGCATATCGCGTATGATTCGTACATCTTCAAACTTCATTAAAGACACATGCGCGCCGACAATACTAAGAAAGTCCGATATTTTTTCCGCTTCCTTTAAATAAGCAATATACCCTTTTTTCCGCTCAATAGACTTCGCGTTCAAATGATATTTGTTCATCAGATCGACTAAGTCTTCACTATGTTCTTTATATATGGAAAAGATTTCAAGGTGATAGGAAGATGTTTCCGGGTTATTAACGGAACCCCCTGCCAGAAAAGCACCTCGTAAATAAGCGCGTTGACAACATCTCTTTTTTACCAATTCCTTTGAAATCTCATTTTTAAATTGAAATGTTCCTGTCAGAATTAGAAGTTCTTCCAGAAGGGCTTTTGCTCCGCTCCTAATTCGGCAAATGTAAACGTTGTTTTTTTTCAAGCGCATCTTTTTTCGAACAAGCAACTCTACTTTATAAGGATACAACCGTTTTAAATTCGTATAAAGGCGTCTTGCAATCGCAGCGTTTTCAGTTTGCACGTCCAGACTTAACTGTTTATTAGAAAAGGAAAGTGCACCATTCATCCTAATGAACGCCGCTACCTCTGCCTTCGTACAACAGTCATCTGCTTCTATCTGTGTCATTTCCTTTTTTGTTTCTGAAGCAAAAGACATGATTCTTCCCCTTTCTCGGCGACGATCACGTCTGTTCCGTTTTGTTTCCATTTTCCATATAATCTATGAGCCATTTAGCTACTTTCTCGGAATCATGTATGATAGTTCCATTTAATAATAAGCAAATGTCTCTCACTACGATATTTGGTACAAGTTGTTGAAGCGTTTCCAAATCGTTTTCGACAGGCCAAGGCGGCCCCGTCCATTCTGTACCACCCTGCAACGTAGAAAACTCTGTACCGTTCAATAAAACCGTATCGATAAAGGATTCACCCGCATGATCATACAATGCCTGCACATGCTCAGAGGCCGTATAGCGATATGTTTCTCCTGCTTGCGTCGTCAAGTTGTTAATATACACCTTTTTCGCCTTACATGACAAGACCGCTTTACGAATTGATTGGACAAGAAGTGCTGGCAAGATGCTCGTATATAAGCTACCTGGACCAATAATAATCAGGTCGGCAGAATTGATGGCTTCTATTGTTTCAGGTAACGGTTCAACTTCTTGTGGCGATAAATACACTTTGCGAATTTTACGTCCGTAAACCGGAATTTTCGACTCACCAGTCACGATTGTACCGTCTTCGAGTTCTGCATGCAATGTGATGCGCTGATTAGCGGCTGGTAATACTTTCCCTTTGATGTTCAACACCTTGCTCATTTGCTCGACTGCACGGGCGAAATCACCGGTGATATCCGTCATAGCAGCCAGCATGAGATTGCCGAGTGAATGACCTTTCAAATCTTCCGAAGTAGCAAAGCGGTATTCAAACATCTCTTCGATTAATGGTTCAACATCTGAAAGCGCTGCCATCACTTTGCGTATATCACCCGGAGGCGGAATGTCATATTCATCAAGAAGTCTGCCTGAACTGCCGCCATCATCCGCTACTGTGACTACTGCGGTTAAATCGACGGGATATTTTTTCAATCCGCGTAGTAATGTCGACAAACCTGTTCCGCCGCCTAACACAACGACTTTTTTCAAGTTCCCGGATTTCGGCATAGCGTCAATCCTTTCTTTTTTCAATGTCCCTATGGGTTATTAGTGTCCGATACTCGTCTTTGAACCGGCTTCCGAAAAATTCAGCGAGTGTTACAGAGCGGTGTTGGCCTCCTGTACAGCCGAATGCAATTACAACTTGTGATTTTCCTTCATTTTTATATTGTGGAATTAAGAACTTGAATAAGTCCGTAAATTTTTCAATAAGGATTTGTGTATCGTTCCATTTAAGTACATAGTCATAGACTTCTTTATCGAGTCCCGTCTTCGGTTTCAAATCCTCAATATAGAAAGGATTTGGTAGGAAACGAATGTCAAATACGACATCTGCATCAATGGGCATACCATGCTTAAAACCGAAAGAGAGGAAGTTCAGCGTAAAACCAAGATCATCCTTAGAGGAGAACTCAGACATTATTTTTTCTCTCAATGCCCTTGGTTTTAAACCTGAAGTGTTGAAAATTGAGCGTGCACGGCCTTTCATCTCGGACAATAACAAGCGCTCTTTCTTAATACCTGCTAAGGGCAATCCGCCCGCGGACAGTGGATGTGACCTTCGCGATTCCTTATAACGTCGAACAAGCGTCTCATCGTCTGCATCAAGGAATAATATTCGTGACGAAACACCCTTCATATGCAACAAATCGTCCAGTGCCCCAATGAGCGAATCAAATAGGTCACCTCCACGCGTATCCATGACAGCGGCTATCCTGTTCATTTTATTTTCCGATTTCATCATCAAATTCAGAAACATAACTAATAGCTCCGGAGGCAAATTATCGATGCAATAAAACCCAAGATCTTCAAAGCTCTGCACTGCAACCGTCTTACCAGCGCCTGACATTCCAGTAATTATAACTATTTCAATATCACTGCTTGGCTTCCCTATTTCAGTCATTGTCCATCACCTTCCACTGAATATTGGATTTCCTCTTTCAATAATTTAAATTCTTCGGTGTAAAAAAACGTTCCATACTGTATCCCACTCTTGGAAACTGCAAATAGTAAATTGGTCCGATCTCCTTCCGCCATTGGAAGTGTCGCTAGGCTTTCAACGGGATGCCATTCCAGCACTCCCTCAACTGTCGTTTCAAACGGTTTACCTATTAAGTCAAATGCAATGAATGTGTGGAGCATCCATTCATTTTTAACATTCTCTCCGGTTTCATCCATAATCATCATTGTGTAGACGGCTTTTAGCAGCGGATTAATCGGTACAGCACCGGTTTCTTCAGTGAATTCTCTGACGGCCGTTTCGTAAATCGACTCACCGGTATCCATCTTTCCACCAGGTGCTACATACCAGCCACGACGAGGTTTTTTTAACAATAATACATGATTGTCTTTTACTACTAGTAAATTTACGATTCTCTGCATTTGTCTAACCCCACTTTTTATAAACGCATAGTATCATTATACATCGAACCATTGTAAAACGACAAAAAAAAGGCAAACTACCGGATTAGACCGATAAATTGCCTTTCAAAATTTATTTTATCAAAAGGGGGGTCAATTGATACTATTACTATACACCTTAGACATTGCATTACTGTTACAGCCACATTAAGGTTACATTAAAATCCATTAAGCTTTTGCGCCTAACTTCTCCATCAATTCCTCAACGTATTTCTGTACAGCCTGCGCAGCAATACTACCGTCTCCAGTAGCCGTTACAACTTGACGCAACAATTTCTCACGAACATCCCCAGCAGCATAAATACCGGGTACGGATGTTTCCATGATTTCGTTTGTTGCAACGTAACCGTTTTCGTCAAGAATTCCAAGTTTAGCAAAAGGAGCTGTTAACGGGTCCATTCCGATGTAAACGAACATGCCATCCGCTTCAAATTCCCTTTCGGAACCGTCAACAGTTGACACAAGTGTCACGGAACCAACTTTTCCTTCTCTAGCATTTACTTCTTTGACAGATGAATTCCAGATGAATTCAATCTTGTCATTTGCAAATGCACGGTCTTGAAGGATTTTTTGAGCACGTAATTCACCACGGCGATGAACGATCGTCACCTTATCCGCAAAACGTGTCAAATAAGTTCCTTCTTCTACTGCAGAATCGCCACCGCCTACAACAACGAGCTCTTTCTTACGGAAGAATGCCCCATCACAAACCGCACAATAGCTTACGCCACGGCCTGTAAGTTCAGCTTCTCCGGGAATACCCATTTTTTTGTATTCAGCACCAGTCGTAATGATAATCGCACGGGCTTTATACTCTTTGTCGCCGACAACAATCGTCTTGTAACTTTCTCCATCAATGACGTCTGTAACATCGCCATAAGCATATTCAGCGCCAAACTTACGCGCGTGATCAAACATTTTTGTAGAAAGGTCCGGACCTAATATATGTTCGAATCCTGGGTAGTTTTCAATTTCTTCCGTGTTAGCCATTTGACCACCTGGAATTCCCCGTTCAAGCATTAACGTTGAAAGGTTTCCACGGGATGTATAGACAGCAGCCGTCATCCCCGCAGGGCCGGCACCAATAATAATGACATCATATATTTTTTCATTCGTCATGTGAATTTCCTCCTTAACAACATTTACACACCAAATCGTATAGGATACCTAAGTACCATTCAACTTTTCTGCTTATAAAGAAAAGCGTAAGCGCCTTGGTAGACCCGACAAGCGCTGGAGGGCCTTAAGATAAAGGCGCACTTTGCCTTTAACTTAAGGACTGAAGCGACTCGAGGGGCTAGGCGCTCGAGCTAGACAATAAGAAAAGCGTAAGGCGCCGTTCAGCTCCGATAGGCATAAGACGGGCGGGCTAAGCGGCGTTCTTTGCCGAATAGCCTGACCGACTTATGTCCCGAGGAGTTGGCGGCTGAAGCTAGACACTAAAGAAAAGCGTAAGGCGCCGTCTTAGACGCGACAGGCATAAGTAATCCAGCGACGTGGCGCTCTTTGCCACATAGCTGGATTACTTTCAAGGAACGCAGCTTAAGTACGCCACTTCCTGTAGTCCCTTAGGCATCGAATTGTGGTAAATACTCAATCAATTCTCCGACATACTTTGTCAGCGTCGGAACTGATACACCGAATTCCTTTGCTATCGCTGTTTTGGTCACATCCGGATAACGGGATGACTGGAACATATAATCCGCCGCGGCTGCAAGTGCCGCTGGATTTCTAAACAAATAAGTGCGACTTAATGCAGTCTCGCATAGGGTGAACCACATTTGAAACAGATGGGATGCTTGTTTATCGAGCGGACAATATTTGTTGTACAGTAAGTCCGTTGTTTCAAGTGCCCGCATAAATGACTTATCAAAGTTAGTTTCCGGCATGAACTCATAATCGAGGCCACTTGCCAGGAAAAGTCGCTCATAGTCACTCAGTTTTTCGACTTCAATATAAGATGGATGTGAGATGATTTCCTGTTTATGTCCTGATTTTCCAAGAAGATAAAAACCAAACATCCTTTCACTTCTGTAGGTATTGGTGATTTTACTGAGTAAAAACTCCCTATCCTGCTCGAGTGAGTCAGACGTGATAATCTCCTGGACATCTTTCCACGGCTCGTAACCAGCCTTCGAAGGATCTATTTCAACCAGTTTTGCATATGCGTCCCGCGCAACTTTTTCATGCCCAGAGAAATAAGCAGAATGGGACAGCCAGAAGTAATAGCCTGTATCCCCTTCAAACCCTCTTTTCTGAAGACTTCTGAGCCAATTATAGGCTTCTTTATGTCTGCCAATAAGCGCAAATGTTGCGCCGAGTTTATAGCGATTTTCAAATTGATACGGCTTAATTTTCACAAGTAAAGCAAGTAGGGACTCTAATTCCTCTTCCTTTTTTTCGTAATAATAAAAGACCGCCAGATTGCAAAGTGCATGGATATTTCCTTTATTACGATTTAAAACATCATGAAGTAACTTACTAGCCCGTTCGTTCTCCCCTATATAAAAATAGGCAAGCGCTAAATTGTTGTAAGCCGCCCAAAATTCCGGGTAATCTTCAATAATTGACTCAAGTAATTCCACAGCCGCCTTGAAATCACCCGACTCCATAAGTCGGCGTGCCTTTTCCTGTAAAAAGTACACTTCACCATCCGGCATTTCATCGTCATTAAATGACTCTTCCTGTTCTGCGAAATCAATGATTTCTATTGAATCATCAGCAAATGGGCCATCGGGATCAATTAATATATATTTTTCCGCATACATCTTCGCATCCCGTAGCATACCGAGATGGGCGTGCACTTCCGCCAAATAGAATATAATTTCCTCTTCCGTAGGTGCGAGTGAGTTTGCGGTCATTAGCAGTTCATGCGCTTCCTCGAAACGGCCCTCTTCCATAACGAGCACACCGTATTCCATGAGGATTTTCCAATCTTCAGGGCTTAGCTCTGATGCTCTTTTCAAATACCGCTGCGCATCTTCAAAACGATCGCGTTGCATCGCCTGAATCGCCTTATTATAATAAAATTCACCGTCTGGAATGAACGAAATAATTTTTTCATCGTGCTTCTTACGTAGTTTATCCAATCATATTCCCCCGAAAAAATAAGAAGGAACGCAAAGCACGTTCCTTCTCGTATTGTCCCCCATTATACCATAAGATACATCAGCACTATCTGTTTTCATCTTTTTGTTGTCGCTCAATCATCTGCTCTTGCGTAAAGATGATCTTAACCGGATTGCCACCAGCAAACACACCCGGTGGGATATCACGATTTACAAGGGAAGCGGCAGAAACAATCGCCCCATCGCCAATTTCTACTCCAGGAAGAATTGTCGTATTTGCTCCAATTAATACGTTCTTTCCAATAATGACATCTCCTATACGATACTCATCTATTAAGTATTCATGCGCAAGGATTGTCGTATTGAAGCCAATAATTGAATTGTCGCCGACTTTTATCCGCTCCGGGAACATGACGTCAGGCATAACCATTAGGGCGAAAGACGTCTTATTCCCGACTTCCATTTTCAAAAACGTACGGAACAAAAAGTTCTTCATCGGGATGAATGGTGTATACCTCGATAATTGGATAACAGCAAAGTTTTTTGCCACTTTCAAAAACGGGACCGTCTTGTAAATATGCCAAAGTGAGTTTGCTCCAACTTGTGCGGGATGCCTTTCAGTACGTCTCAACTTTTTTCGCCTTTAACCAATTGCAGTAAATCCGAAATATGCTGCAACATGTAATCTGGATTGAACGTTTGTAAAAAGGCTTCCCCTTTTGCGGACCATGCAACACCCGCTGTACGGACTCCCGCATTTTGTCCACCAACTATATCATGGTAGTTATCACCAATCATAAGGGCTTCATCTACGGTAGCTCCCAATCGTTCAAGTGCCAATAAAATCGGTTCTGGGTCAGGCTTCGTTTTCGTTACATCATCCATTGCTATGACTTCGTCAAAGACCCCTTCTACATCAAGAAGTCCCAAGCCCCGCATAACCATATCTTTTCTCTTTGTTGAAACAATCGCCATTTTCATGCCCGCCGCCTTCAACAACTTCATTGTTTCGGACACACCGTCGAACTCGCTAGAAAGTTCATCATGCATCGATTTATTCCACGCTCTGTATTCTTCAATCAGTTGCTCCGTCTTTTCAGGGTCAATCGAATCGAATGTTTCGTGTAATGTCGGTCCTAGAAACGGTAATATATCGATTCGTTCATATTTTCCTGGGTAGTTTTTTTCAAGGACATATTGAAATGTCCCGATGATCAATTCATTCGTATCCAGTAATGTTCCGTCAAAATCAAATAGTAGTGTAGTAATTGGTTTAGCCATCTGCAACCGGGACCTCCTTCTTTTTCTGTTGTTCAGACCGTTTCCAGACATACGCGACAATGATCGTCAGCACGAAGGCCGTTACGACCCTGATAATCAGTAATGGCAGAATAGGAATGCCAAGTGGGATAAAAATCAGTGTATCTTCTATAACTGCGTGACAAGCAACGAGGAAGATGAATGCTAGTGTTGCGTCCTTCTTGCTCACACCATCCTCTTGTACAGCCTGAATCATAACGCCGGCACCATAAGCAAGGCCGATAACTAGACCCGCGACAAGCGTTGTTGAAGCATTCGGTTGTACACCAATTATTTTCGTAAATGGTGCTACTTTCTCAGAAAACTTCTGCAAATAATGACGATCCTTCAATAACTGGACAAAAATCATTAGTGGGATGACGATTATGGCAAGTTGTAAGACGCCGAATGATGCTTTCTGTACACCAAGCAATCCAATTTCCAACCAGCCATCTGGTATAGCCGTAATTTGCGGAGCCATACCGTATTGCGCCGTCTCCCCTCCGCCTTTCCATAACAAATTGATGACGATACCTGATAGAATAGCTAGCCCATACCGAACAACAATCACGATCCACAGCTTCACACCAACTTTCAGTGCAACGCCTGTTTCAATGAATATATTATGCGAAAACGACAACATGACAGCAATGATGAATACTTCCTTGACAGTCATTTCCAACGATAAAATACCGGCAATTCCCGCATACAGATTGAGTGCATTACCAAGCACCAACGGAATCGCCGCTTCTCCACTCAGACCGAATATCCCCATAAACGGTGCAACAAGTTTAATAAGCCACGGCAACACCGGTGTATGCTGTAAAATGATGACAAGTACTGTGATTGGAAAGATGATTTTCCCCAGTGTCCACGTTGTCAGAAGTCCCGCCTTTAACCCCTTTTGAAGCGTCCCCATTTCTCAAACCCCTTTTTATTTATCTTGATAATTCACATTTACTTTTTGAACATATCTTCGCACTATGAAAACCGCGATTGCAACAATGATTGTGATGACGGATACTAGCTGCGCCGCCCGAAGTTCACCGATGACATATAAACTGTCCGTTCGCATTCCTTCGATGAAGAAGCGCCCAGCAGAATACCAGACAAGGTAGAAAAGAAACATTTCGCCGCGCTTCAAGTTCACTTTGCGCAATGAAATAATAATGACTAGCCCAACAATATTCCACATCGATTCATAAAGGAATGTCGGATGATACGTCACGCCTTCAATCGTCATCTGGTTCATAATCCAATCAGGAATAATCGTTGTTTCAATGAACTTTTCTGAAACAGGACCACCGTGCGCTTCCTGATTCATGAAATTTCCCCAGCGGCCAATAATTTGACCAATCAACAGTCCAGCTGCTGCAATATCAACCACTTTCCAAAATGAAATACCTCTCTTTTTCGTGAAGAAGTACGTCGTAATGAAGGCACCAATTAATGCACCATGGATAGCGATGCCGCCCTCCCAAATTTGAATAATTTGTCCCGGATGGTCTTTATAATAATCCCACGAGAAAATAACATAGTAAATTCGCGCACTAACAATCGCGATTGGAACAGCCCAAATGAGCAGGTCCGTCAAAAAATCCGGATGCATTCCGCGCTTCACCATTTCTTTTTGAACAACAATGAATGCGAGTACAATCCCTAGTGCAATTAAGATCCCATACCACCTGACTTCCAGTGGACCTAGTGAAAATGCAATCGGGTTTATTGCAAGTACATTAAACATGTATCAACCTATCCTTTCTCCATCAATCATTTACTTTCGATTCACTTTAATTTCAGCGGCAAGTTTTTTCGTAAACTCTTCTGCTGCATTAACACCAAGCTTCTTCATTCGATAATCCATTGCTGCAACTTCAATTATGACAGACAAGTTACGTCCTGGTCTTACCGGTACAGTCAGCTTCGTCAATTCCGAATCCATAATTTTCATCTTTTCTTCATCAATACCAAGTCGGTCATAAATCTTATCCTGATCCCAAAATTCAAGATCGATGATAATTAATATTCGTTTATCACTTTTCACGGCGCTGGCCCCGAACAATGTCATCATATCAACAATCCCAACTCCACGGATTTCAAGCATATGTTCAAGCAGTTTTGGTGGATTTCCAATCAACACATTTTTAGCTACCTGTCTAATTTCCACAAGGTCATCAGCTACCAATCGATGACCCCTTTTCACAAGTTCAAGAGCAGTTTCACTTTTCCCCACACCACTCTTGCCCGTGATCAGTATGCCAATTCCATAAACATCTACAAGTACCCCATGAAGGGCTGTCATTGGTGCAAGTCTGCCACTTAGATAATTCGTCAGCATACCCGAAAATCGTGTCGTTGGAACATCCGTTTTCAACACAGGAATGCCTTTACTCTCGGCAGCCTCAATCAATTCAATCGGCACTTCCATTTCATGTGCCACAATGATGGCCGGCGTAGTTTCTGAACAGAGTCTTTTCATCCGATCTATCCGTTCTACTTCTTTTAAATTCGCGAAAAATGATAGTTCTGTTTTGCCCAAAAGTTGAACACGATCCGCCAGATAATAATCGAAATAACCAGCCATTTCAAGTCCAGGCCTTGAAATATCACTCGTATGTATTTGACGCTCAATGCCGGCTTCTCCTGCGCATAGTTCAAGAAAAAGTTTTTCTTGAACATCCTTTACTGTTACATAAGACATTAACTCGCCCCTTTTCTATATATTCAAACGTCTATACCCTATTTTACCATGCACAATTTCAAATGAAATGATTTAGTGCCGAGACTGTCCACTTCTAAACTCTTTTTTCCTATATAGGGGATAAGGAGGGGAAGATGTTGACGACACTACTAATTGATGCGGGGCACGGTCCTGAGACAGCGGGAAAACGCTCACCAGACGGGCTATTGCGGGAATTCAGCTTTAACAGTGCTGTTGCAGATCTTGTAAAACAATTTCTTATTGAAGAAGGCTTCACAGTCATTTTTGCACATAAAGCACAAGAAGATGTACCACTTACCACAAGGATAAAGCTTGCCAACAGTCTTACTGTTGATGCATTTGTATCTATCCACGCAAATGCGTTTGGTAATGACTGGAACAGCGCTAATGGAATCGAGACATTTGTTTACCCTACAGCCAGTAAAGCGTCTATAGCACTTGCTTCCCTCGTGCAAAGTGCGTTAATAACAGCTTGCAATAGAACCGACCGCGGCGTGAAGAAAGCGAACTACGCTGTCCTACGTGAAACTCGGATACCCGCAATACTTATTGAATGCGGATTCATGACAAATCGAGAAGAAGCCGCGTTATTAATGAGGAAAGCATACAGGCTGCAGTGTGCAAGGGCAATTGCCCACGCACTATCAACTTGGATTTATCGAGGGAAAAAGTAACAATATATGTTGAGATAAAGAATTCCATTGAATTCGCTACGGCGCTAGGGGGTGCCTTCCGCCCCTTGTAAGGCGTCTTCGCTAAGTTCACATAGGTATTCATTTGTTTAACATATATATAGTTGGCACTATTTATTTGGAATCGACTAGGCGGTAAATCTCACCAGTATAACGAACAAATCTAGCGAAGAAGCGACACTAATGAAAGGCAGCCCAATATTGCCGCGTCCTGCGGCAAAGGCTGCACACCCGCATCCTGCAGGCGCCGGAGCAATCAGACCGACAGTGATCTTCTGACGGGCTGATTGCGAAAGCCATCACCAAGCGACAAAGCGGCGTTGGAAGAACATTCTATTTGTTAAGTGCCGACTATATAGTTTCATCCCAATGAAAAAGGACTGTTATTACACCGATTTTGGTGTAACAGCAGTCCTTTTTATACGTTATTCTTTTTTAGCGTTATAACAAACGAGAACTGAACCCGTTTTCGCTTCTCCAAAAATGTGTAACGGAGATGGATTTCCTTCTACGTCCTTTTTAAAACGGATTGTCCGATGTAACAATTGTTCCTGTTCGATAGTCCGATCGACATCATCAAGTTTCAAGTCCAATCGCCCTATATTGGATGCAATTTCACCTGATAAGGCAACGCCTGTTGGAATGTAAATTTCAACTGTACCGCTTATTGTTTTTGCTTCAATTTTCTCTGCAGCCGGATCTGTCGTTGTAACGACGACATGTCCGTTTAATGATTGTGCCTCCACATCTTTCACAGCACCATCAATGTAAACGCGCCCGTTCAAGGTTTCTGCCTCAATTGTAGTAGCAGTCACACCAGTCAGACCGATTGAGCCATTCACGGTTTCGAACTCACCGTTGTTGAACGTCAATCCGGCAATCTCGATTTTCCCGTTTGCAGTCTTCACTTTTACCTTTTCGGCAGTTGCATCTTTCATTTTAAATGAGCCGTTCAGTAAACGTGCGGAAATTCTCGCGTAATCCTTTTTCGGGATGAATAATTCAACATTTACTTGAACCATTTTCAAATCGCTTGAAATTCTTATTTTCCCTTCGTCATTAACGAACAGTAACTTATCAAGAAAATCGTTTTTCGCTTTTTCTTCTGATTCACTATTATAGGTTTTTACCGTGAAGTCTGCTCGTACTTCTTCCGTTTCCCCGGTATGGATTGTCACTTTACCGTTGTCGATATCAATGATGACTTCGTCGATTTCGGTTGCCGGCTTAGTTATTGTATGTTCGAACGTAACTGTATTGCCAAATGGCGAATCAAAGTCGAATGATTTCACTTTTTGAACAGCCGTCTGCATGAATTGCATGAATCTGTCTCCAACGTTCGTAAAATCCTTTGTCAAATCTTCAAGGAATTCATCCATAGAAGGCTGATTTTGATCCTCGTCTTCGATAACAGGCTCAGCCTTTTCAAATGGACCTTTTTTTTCTTGTTGTTTTGGTTCACTATATTGTTCTTCCAATTCTTGCGACTCTACAGTAACCTTTTTAGCCTCAGCGTTTTTTTCCACTTGACCCGTTTTCCCTAATGTTTCTAGAAGTGTCAATGCTTCCTCGGTCGTGATCGTACCGTTTTCCAGCATTGCTAAAATCCGTTTCCGTTCATTTTGCATCATTACGCCCCCTAGTATTGTGGTGATCCGGATTTCTCCGTTATTTTATGACTATCTATATATACGAGTGGATGTGGAAAAGGTTTCATTTCGAAACTTTTTCCGCATCTTCAATCATCATATCCATTCGTTTTCGTTCACGCTCAAGAACTGGTTTTAAATAATAACCTGTATATGAAACTGTGGATTCTGCCACTTTTTCTGGCGTACCTGTTGCGATAATTTGCCCGCCTTTATCGCCACCTTCAGGCCCTATGTCGATAATGTAATCGACAGTTTTAATAACGTCCAGATTATGCTCGATAACGAGTACAGTATTCCCTGTATCGACAAGGCGCTGCAATACAATAAGTAATTTGGCAATATCATGGACATGAAGCCCCGTCGTCGGTTCGTCAAGAATATAAAACGATTTTCCATTCGAGCGCTTGTGCAGCTCAGAAGCAAGTTTCACCCGTTGCGCTTCCCCACCCGATAATGTTGTTGCCGGCTGGCCTAGATTAATATAACCTAGACCAACATCAACAATCGTCTGGAGCTTACGGCTAATTTTAGGTATATTTTCAAAAAACACGAGTGCATCATCTACCGTCATAGCAAGGACATCCGCAATATTTTTTCCTTTATAGGTTACTTCGAGTGTTTCTCTATTATATCGTTTTCCATGACAAACTTCACAAGGTACATAGACGTCCGGTAAGAAGTGCATTTCGATTTTAATGATTCCATCGCCACGACAAGCTTCACAACGACCACCCTTAACGTTAAAGCTGAAGCGCCCTTTTTTATAACCGCGGACTTTGGCTTCGTTCGTAGAAGCAAACATATCCCGTACATCATCAAACATGCCTGTATAGGTCGCAGGATTGGATCTCGGCGTCCGCCCAATTGGGGACTGGTCGATTTCAATGACTTTTTCAAGTTCTTCAAGCCCTATAGCAGATTTATATTGGCCCGGTTTCTGCTTAGAACGATTCAATTTCTGGGCGAGCACTTTGTAAAGTACTTGATTGATAAGCGTGCTTTTCCCCGATCCTGAAACACCTGTCACAGCTATGAATTGGCCTAGTGGAATATCTACATTTACATTTTTTAAATTATTTTCAGATGCACCTTTAATGACTATTTTTCGTCCATCCAGTTTACGTCTTTCCAACGGCAGCGGGATAAACTTCTTGCCACTCAAGTATTGACCTGTCAGTGAGTTAGGGTCATTCATCACTTTTTCAGGTGTACCTGCAGAAACGATTTCTCCCCCCGCAACACCCGCACCAGGTCCGATATCAATTAAATAATCGGCAGCCATCATCGTATCTTCATCATGCTCAACTACAATCAATGTATTGCCGATGTCGCGCATACTTTTCAATGTACCAATTAAGCGGTCGTTATCGCGCTGATGAAGTCCAATAGATGGTTCATCTAAAATATAAAGAACGCCCGTCAGTCTTGAACCAATTTGCGTTGCCAATCGAATCCGCTGTGCTTCTCCGCCAGATAGCGTTCCAGCCGCCCTCGATAACGACAAATAATCGAGTCCAACATTAATTAGGAATCCAAGACGCTCTTCGATTTCACGTAATATAAGCTTCGCAATTTGCTTATCTTTTTCTGACAGCACAAGATTTTTGAAAAACTGGTCTGCCTCAGTAATAGACAATTCCGTAACTTTTCCAACATGTATGCCATTCACTTTTACCGCGAGCGACTCTTCCTTTAAACGGTATCCGGCACATGTTGGACACGGCCTCTGTGACATATACTTCTCCATCTGTTCTCGGATATAATCTGAAGAGGTTTCTTTATAGCGACGTTCTACATTTGCCAAAACACCTTCGAAGTAGATATTGCTATCTCTCGTGCCACCAAATTCGTTAGTGTAACGGAATCGAATTTTTTCATCTTTTGAGCCATTTAATATTTTATCAAGTTCATCGTCTGCCAATTCATTTACCGGCACATCCATGGATATGCCAAAATGATCCGCAACAGTTTTTAAGAGTTCCGGATAGTATTGTGAACTTGTCGGTTCCCACGGCGCAATCGCATGATCTTTTAACGATAGCGTTAGGTCTGGCATGATTAATTCCGGGTCAACTTCTTGCTTTGTCCCCAGCCCATCACATTCCTGACAAGCACCAAATGGACTGTTGAATGAAAACATTCTTGGTTCAAGTTCACCAATTGAAAATCCGCATAATGGGCAAGCATGATGTTCACTGAACAAGAGTTCTTCCCCGTCCATGACGTCAACCAATACAGTTCCATCCGCGAGACGAAGCGCTGATTCAAGAGAGTCGCTTAGGCGTGCAGCAATATCTTCTTTCATAACAATCCGGTCGATGACAACTTCTATCGTATGCTTCTTGTTTTTGTTCAATTCAATATTGTCGTCGAGGTCTATGATTTCACCGTTGACACGAATTCGCACATACCCTTGTTTCTTAATGTCTTCGATTAATTTTACATGTGTTCCTTTACGACCTGATACAATAGGTGCCAGAACTTGAATACGTGCACGCTCCGGTAATTTCATAAGGTGGTCAACCATTTGCTCAATTGTCTGTGACGAAATTTCCGTTCCGTGAATCGGGCAGATTGGTTTGCCTACACGAGCATAAAGAAGACGGAGATAGTCGTATATTTCCGTCGCAGTTCCGACGGTCGAGCGGGGATTGCGGCTTGTCGTCTTTTGATCAATTGAAATTGCAGGGGATAGTCCTTCAATGACATCCACATCCGGCTTGTCCATCTGACCTAGAAACTGTCTTGCATAAGAAGATAGTGATTCAACGTACCTCCGCTGTCCTTCAGCGTAAATTGTATCGAATGCGAGTGAAGATTTTCCCGACCCCGAAAGTCCTGTCATGACGACCAATTTGTCACGTGGAATATTTATGTCAATGTTCTTTAAATTATTCGCGCGTGCGCCTTGTATGATGATTTCTTTATTCTTCATAAAAACCCTACCTTTCAGCCTTCAATTCCATGATCGTATCCCTTAGTTCAGCAGCACGTTCGAAGTCGAGTGCTTTCGCCGCCTCTTTCATCTCTTTTTCCAAAGTGACAAGAAGCGTTGTCTTTTCGTCTTTTGTCAATTTCTTGCCCTGTGTTACTTTTTCTAAATAGGAAATAGCTTCTTCTGATACTGCGGTTGCGCGAATCACATCACGGATTTCCTTTTTAATTGTCGTCGGCGTTATGCCATGCTCTTCATTGTATTTTCGTTGAATATCCCGACGTCGCTCCGTTTCACCAATTGCCTTCGCCATGGAGTCCGTCACCCTATCTGCATACAAAATAACATGTCCATTGGAGTTACGGGCAGCGCGGCCCATCGTCTGAATAAGTGCTCGCTCAGAACGAAGAAATCCTTCTTTATCTGCATCTAAGATTACAACAAGTGATACCTCTGGAATATCTATCCCTTCCCTTAAGAGGTTAATCCCTACTAAGACATCATATGTGCCTATTCGCAGTTCTCGTAACGTTTCAATTCGTTCAAGTGTTTTAATATCAGAATGAAGGTATTGAACTTTTATACCAATTTCCTTCAAGTAATCGGTCAAGTCTTCGGACATTTTCTTTGTTAACGTCGTAATTAAAACTCGTTCGTTCTTTTTCGTCCGTTCTCTAATTTGACCTATCAAATCATCAATCTGTCCTTCAATTGGACGGATTTCAATCGTCGGATCTAGTAGTCCAGTCGGGCGGATAATTTGTTGAACCATTTCGGGAGTGTGCTCGATTTCGTAAGGACCTGGTGTCGCAGAAACATAAATCGCTTCGTGGACATGGTCTTCGAATTCTTGGAATGTCAGCGGTCTGTTGTCGAGTGCTGAAGGCAGACGGAAACCATGTTCAACAAGGACATTTTTCCGTGCCTGGTCACCGTTATACATACCGCGGATTTGTGGTAGTGAGACATGACTTTCATCAACAATAATAAGAAAGTCATCTGGGAAATAGTCAAGCAGCGTATACGGGATCGCTCCAGCAGGACGAAGCGTTAAATGGCGAGAATAGTTTTCGATACCCGAACAGAAGCCCATTTCCCGCATCATTTCAAGATCATAGCGTGTCCGCTGTTCAAGGCGCTGTGCTTCCAACAGTTTGTCCTGGGAACGAAATTCTTTCAAACGTTCTTCTAGTTCTATCTCAATGTTCTCAATTGCCTTGACCATCTTTTCTTCACCGGTGACAAAGTGAGATGCGGGGAATATGGCGACGTGTTCACGTTCGCCGAGAATTTCACCTGTCAGTGAGTCCACTTCGCGAATCCGTTCGATTTCATCCCCGAAAAACTCGATTCGTAAGCAATGTTCATCCTGGGATGCTGGCAAAAGTTCAACAACATCGCCGCGTACTCGGAACGTCCCCCGAGTGAAGCTTATGTCATTCCGTTCGTATTGAATATCTACAAATCTACGTAACAGTTCATTACGTCCGATTTCCATACCTGGACGGAGAGATACAACATGTGCGCTGTATTCTTCTGGGGAACCTAGGCCGTAAATGCAGGAGACAGAGGCTACAATGAGCACGTCATTCCTTTCAAATAAGGAAGATGTGGCAGAGTGTCGCAATTTATCAATTTCGTCATTGATACTTGAGTCTTTTTCAATAAAGGTGTCGGTATGTGCAATATACGCTTCTGGCTGATAATAATCATAGAAACTGACGAAATATTCAACAGCATTATCAGGAAAAAACTCTTTAAATTCACTATATAATTGACCCGCTAATGTTTTGTTGTGAGCCATAACGAGAGTCGGTTTATTAATTTCCGTTAAGACATTCGAAACCGTGAACGTCTTCCCAGTCCCGGTTGCACCGAGCAAAGTTTGGTGCTTCTCACCTCGGTTATGTCCTTCTACTAGTTGTGCGATTGCAGACGGCTGATCGCCTTGTGGTGTATAAGGGGCTTGCAAATTGAATTTTCCGATCATCGGAAAAACCTCCTCTATCAGTTACTTCTATCTTATCACTTTACTCATCTTTTGACGAGCAAAAAGCGAACGTACGTTTTTTCACTAATTCCCGACGTTTGTTGATTAACCATTTAGTTACATAAAACACTGGTGAGAAGGGCTTGATTACCTTCATTTTCACTGGACTATTTTCGGCCCGCTTACGGCTATCTATTCATGACAGATTTACTGAGGGGGTCCTAGTGTGTGATCAAGTTATTGCTGGTTACTTTGGTTAATCAACAGGCGTGCTAATTTTCCCATTTTATAAAACACACAGAAAAAAACGCTGCATGTCTATTCAACATGTAGCGTCCTAACATTTTTCAATCATTCTCTTCAAGTTTTCCCAGTCTTTCGGAATACGTTAGGAATGCGCTTTCATCCCGACAGTCAAGCGCAAGGTCGATAAATCCCATAATCCTGGTCTTCGTTTGCTCTCTGTGTATATGCTTCAAAAAAAGATCCAAATAAATTTCATTCAACAGCTTTTCCGCTTGGAGCGAAGTACTGTTTTTCCCTACAGCTTTCAAAAACTCGGCATATGAATAATTGTTCTCCATCCCTATCACCCCTGCTGCCTTTTATTTAGTATATCTAATTTCAGAGATAAGTTGCAAGGTTTTTCGGAATATTCTCTTTTTTTATTTAGTCATATTTTATTAAAGAAACGCCCCGCCTGCAATTGATTGCAAACGGGACGACTTTTCACTCATATTCTTTATTTTCCACAGTCAATCTAATCGTTGCCTCAGAGATGATGAGGATGACAGCCCCGACAAGGAATGTTGTTACAGAAACCCCATACAGATACAGTGCTGCACATATAACTACTGCCGCCTGAATCCATTGGACTGTACGAACGATTCTTTTAATTGCACCTGGACGGGTGTCTTCCTTTTCAGGAAACAGCATATCCATCCGGAAATCGTCCCCGGCCCGCAATGCGTGGATAAGTTGTACGGCAGAGGCAAATGCAAGTGCTCCCGCGAATATGAACACGACAATCGGGAACGGGATGAAAATCGCCCCAAGTGCTGATAAAGCAGTAAGCCTTACCCATAGCCAAAAAATATCATCTGTACGGATAAATGTGCGTCTGATTAGATACGTTTGCGCAACAGGCTTATTGAAGTTCGGTGACCCCGTTGCAAAACCAATCCACGCCCTTCTACTAATGGATCCTTTCAAATGTGGAACGTCTGTGAAGTAGTTGGCAAAACGGTAAAAACGCATCATTCGATTTTGTTCGAGTGCAATGAAATGATCGTAAGGAAACGGTTTTAGCATCCTCTTATTTCGCCAATACAAGTTGTACATACCAATAAGTATAGCAATAACCGGAAGAATAAGAGGACTTCCTGCAAGACCAACATAAATTATGGATCCCGCCAATAAAAATCGGACGACCCTATCTAGCCAGATCCCTTTCCCATCCAAAGCATGTCTGAAATTATATTCCGACTCAATGAATACTCGCTTAATGACCAGCAACAAAATTGCGGTGACGATGTACTCCATCTTCGATCCTGTCCCTGTAGCTGAAAGTAATGGCAGCGCAACAATATATAAAATAAATGGTAATGGCAATTGTGAATAAAAGCTCCAACTCAAAGCCCGTTTCATATACGTAATAAGCTTTTGTTCCAGTGGCAGGAAATAAACCGTGTCCGCAGGTTTCAATAGCGTCACTGGCGGCGAAAAGGCGAGCGCTAGTCCAAGTATGATAGCCGTAAGCAGCGCCGCTGGGAACTCTGCTGGCACTTCCTTCAACCATTCGCTATACGTATAGCCCCCCGCCCCGATTGTGAAGACAAGGACAATTGCCAAATGACCTGTAAATACATATTTTAAATACTTTTGGAGCTCGGTTATATAATGGACGAACCGGGATCCCCATATTTCACGCAAATTGTTCATTATCTGTTTCCTCTGTCATCGCAATATACAAGTCATCCAGTGATGCGCCAGGACGTCCAAATGCCTTTCTCAAGTCATCCATCGTTCCTTCCGCTCGCACCCGTCCTTCGTGCAGCAAAATGATTCTGTCGCAATGTTTTTCCGCAGTTGCCAATACATGCGTTGACATGAGAATAGAAGCCCCATTTTCTGTTCTCTGCGTCATCTGTTCTAAAAGTGATTTGATGCCGATTGGATCGAGGCCGACAAATGGTTCATCGATAATATATAATGATGGATTAACGAGGAAAGCACACATGATCATTACTTTTTGACGCATCCCTTTTGAAAAATGCGCTGGGAACCAGTTTAGACGTTTCTCCATCCGGAATTCCCGGAGCAACTCATCCGATCTCGCTTCAAACACTTCTTTATCAAGGTCGTATGCCATCGCTGTTAGTTCAAGATGTTCTCGCAGCGTCAATTCTTCATAGAGTATCGGCGTTTCAGGAATATAAGTGAACGCCTTCCTATACTTTTCGGGATCTTCACTGAATGTCACCCCGTTAACACGAATTTCTCCCTTATGTGGATTCATTAATCCGATAATATGTTTAATAGTTGTACTTTTCCCCGCCCCATTTAGTCCAATCAGACCCACTAACTCACCATGTCCGATGTTAAATGATAAATCATACAGAACGGGTTTACGTGTGTAACCGCCTGTTACGTCTTGTAATTCAAGAATTTCCATATCCATCCTCCATTCTTCTATTCATTTTAGCAAAAAACGGTTTAAAAAGCTTTCTCCTTCATACAACTATATAGAATGATTGCATTGAATAACGATTGGGCCTGCAGGATGCAGATCATGCAGTCGTTGCGACACGACGTCGCTAACTTAGACTGCCTTCCTTTACCTGTAAGGCGCCTACGCTAGTCTGTTTACCCTCTTCAATATTTCAACCTATATCTTAAATTATGCTACACTTGTCCCATTCATGAAAAGGAGTGGTGAAAATGACTGCTTGTATTTTTTGTAAAATCATTGAAGGAACAATCCCGAGCGTAAAAGTTTATGAAGATGAGCATGTACTCGCCTTCATGGATATTATGCCTGTAACGACAGGACATGTGCTTCTCATCCCGAAAACACATCGTGAAAATATCTATGATTTAACTGCTGAAGAAGCAGCCCAACTATTTTCTGTCGTACCCAAAATCGCCAATGCGCTAAAAGATGAATTCAAACCAGCAGGTATGAATTTATTGCAAAACAATGGCGCATTTGCAGGACAAGCCGTCTTCCATTCCCATCTGCATTTCATCCCTCGCTATGATGAAACCGACGGATTCCAACCAACTTTTGAGACGAAGGAATCTGAAACAAGTGTAGAACGAATTCAGGAGATTGCAGCTGGAATTCGAAGAAAGTTAGAACAATAAGCTTGCAAGTTATCTGAATACCGTGTAAGATTCATAATAAGTTTTTCGCTGTCGATCATGAGGATACGTCAGGAAAAACTCAAAAAAACAGATGAGCCGAGGAGAGATGAGAAATGAATACGAAAAGTCTTGTATTAATGTCATTATTAACTGCTGTAGGTGCTGCATTGTACCTAATAATTCCACCCATTACTGGCGGAATGAAACCCGATTTCATGCTGACAATGATGTTTATCAGCATATTCCTGTTCCCCGAAGTGCGCAATGTATTTTTACTTGCTGGAACAACAGGTATTATTTCAGGTATTTTTTCAAACTTTCCAGGGGGCTTCATCCCCAATGTGGTTGATAAGTTCATTACTGCATTTGTAATCTATGCAATTATTGTTTCACTTAAAAAGATCACAGGTAATTTGATCGCTTCCACTGTTGTTGCAGGTATTGGAACTGTATTGTCAGGGAGTATCTTCCTTTCAATCGCCATTTTCATTCTTGGAGCAGATTTACCGTTCGGAGGGTTATTCTTAGCCGTTGTACTTCCAGCTGTTGCCATGAACGGAATTGCATTTTTCTTGATCTACCCAATTGTTAAGGGCTTGGTCAAGCGATCCTCGTTTAAAACTGCATTTTCCAATTAAAATTATAGCGAAAGCTTTCCGTCTCCACGAGGAGAGCTTTTTTTGATGCTCAGTCGCTTATATATCTCATTATTGCCCAGGCTCCTTTAAAATGTTTTAATTAAGCCAGAGCAAGGAATACTACTCATAATAAGAAGGAGTGCATAATTCATGAAAGTATCTACATTTTTCATCGGACTCGTGACAGGTTCAGTTGCGGCCGCTGTTACGGTATTGTATTCAACTCCCCAATCGGGAAGCCAACTTCGGACATCCGTGAGGGATGCTTCAAGTGACATGAAATTTTTGTTCAAAGATGTAAAGGTAAAAGTCGATGATCTAAAAGAGTCCATTTCCCATCTTACAAAAGAAGCGAAAGAAACTGTTCCAACAACAATCGATGGCATCAAGGGTTCAGTAGAGGAATGGCAACTTTCAACCGAATCAAATCGGGAACGCATGGAAAAAGAAATTGCAGCAATCCAAACTGCTCTTGAAGAACTGGAACGAAATATCGCAACACAGCAAAGATAAAAGTAATCATCAATCAGTGGGGGCCACATCCTCCACTGATTATTTAATAAACTTTGGCAAAGCCTAGGTAATCAACATCCTGTTGGCCCTATCCATTCGGGCTATTATGGGCAGTTGATCTTCCACTTCTTCTCATGTCCTCGCAGACTTGAAGTTGGGTTCCTACTGCCCGTTAATGCGGGATAATTTTAAAGCACACACAATCCACCATTAAGGAATGCAGTCACCCCTCCACAAAAGGCCTACACTATATAGGTTTAAATAGTGGATACGGCCGCATTCCTTATTTTTATGTCAATTTCTCTTCAACGTCATTATTGACTCAAAATCTTTTTTCGCAATCTTTACTTTTCTCTTCTTTGCTTTCCTGCTATAATAAAAGAAGCGGAAAAATATAGAAAGAAGGTGTTTCCAATGTCAGAGCAAAAGTACTCTCCGAAAGAAGCAATGATTTTCAGTCAAAGGGTTGCACAGATGTCAAAAGCACTTTGGAAAGCGGTAGAAAAAGATTGGCAGCAATGGATAAAACCTTATGACTTGAATATTAATGAGCATCACATTTTATGGATTTCTTACCATCTTCAAGGCGCCACCATTTCTGACATCGCTAAATTCGGAGTCATGCATGTTTCTACAGCATTCAACTTTTCAAAGAAGCTGGAAGAACGCGAGTATTTACGGTTTTATAAAAAAGACGATGACAGAAGAAATACATATGTTGAAGTTACAGAGGCAGGAGAGAAACTGCTACTCGAGATGAATATGAACTACTATGATTCTAAACATGATATTTTAGAGGGTTCACTCCCTATTAAAGACCTTTACGGAAAATTCCCGGAATTCCTCGAAGTTATGTCTGTTGTCCGAAATATTTATGGGGAAGATTTCATGGAAATATTTGAACGTGGCTTTGAAAAAATCAAAGAATCGTACGATGACTCCACTGGTGAAATGATTGCTATAGGTCAAACGAATAGTAATGAAGAACTTAAAAAATTGGTAACTAGCGCAGAGGAAAAATAATTTCATTTTAGAAGGACTTCTGCTATGATTGCCTTGGGAAGTTAAAGAGGAGGAATAGATTTGATCCTTATTATTACAATTCTGTTCTCATTATTATATCTGTTTCAAATCAATAAAATGACGTATGCACTTTGCGAATCTAAGGAAATCCCTGAAGAGAAGCAACAGAAAATATTCACGACCGTTAACGTTCTAGTAACCATATTAATTGTGTCATTTTACGTCGAGATTCTGTTACAAGTATAAAAAAGTCCATTCCCTTTTTTACGGGAAATGGACTTTTTCCATTATCGAAGCCTTAGCGCCTAACGCCTAGAGCTTTTCTTGAATTAATTCAGGAAGGCTGCACCGACAATGATTAATAAAATGAACAAAACAACAATCAACGCAAATCCCGAAGTACCTTGGGAACCTTGGTCATATCCGCTCATAGGAGCACCCCCTCTCTCTCTGTATCCTATGCGTAATAATCGACCCGTTGTAGGCAGTATATCCAAGGGGAACCTTTTTGTTTTAGAATTGTTTTTATGTTATAATGTCTACTGTTGCACATAAAAGTTAGGGGAGATTTCAAAATGAAAAAAACTATTTTAGCACTTACAATGGCCGCATCTGTACTTGCACTTTCAGCGTGCAGCGACAAGAATGCCGGCGATGAAGTTCTTGTCAAATCAAAAGCCGGAAATGTAACACAAAGCGAACTTTATAACGAAATGAAGGATGCGCAGGGTGAAAAAACGTTACAACTACTCGTCCTCGAAAAAGTGCTAGATGCAAAATATAAAATTTCTGATAAACAAGTTAATGCAATAGTCAATGATATGAAAGAACAATTAGGTGAAGGTTTCGATGCCTATATCGCTCAAGAAGGTCACACTGAAGAGAGCTTAAGAAAAATCCTTCGTATTAATTTGTTACAAGAAGCTGCTCTTACTGATGGCGTTGAAGTAACAGATAAGGAAATCGAAGAACGCATTAAAATGATGGCTACAGAATTGAATGCTAAACACGTCCTAGTTGCGGATGAAGAGACTGCTCTTAAAGTCAAAAAGGAACTTGAAGGCGGAGCTGATTTCGCTGAAGTAGCGAAAAAGTATTCGACTGAACCGGCTGCAAAAGAATCCGGTGGGGATCTTGGATGGTTTGGCTACGGTAAAATGGTCAAAGAATTCTGGGAAGGTGCGTATGCACTTGATGTGAACGCAATCAGTGAGCCAGTTCAATCGGAACACGGGTTCCACGTTATTAAAGTTACAGAAAAACGTAACATCGAAGCTAAGGAAATGACTAAAGAAGAGAAAGAAAAACTCACTAAAGAAATACAACTTGAGAAGGCAGATCCAAGTACAATTATCCCGAAAATATCTAAGATAATGAAAGATGCTGATGTAAAAGTTGAAGATAAAGACTTGAAATCAGCACTTGATGTATTCTTGGTAGAGCCAGAAGTAAAAAAAGAAGATAAAACTAAATAATACCATTAAGAATTTCAGACTCCTTTTTAGGAGTCTTTTTTATTACTATGTATCATGTCTGTTGATTAACCAAAAGTAACCAGCAAATAACTTGATCGAACACTGGGTGCTACGTGTATAGATGACTTTGTTTTGCTTTGGATTGAATGACTTCTATACGATTACCGAGATGGCTGGATGTGTGGGGGTGCGACTTTGTCGCACCCCCACACATTTTTTTCGGTAATCGCATGGTGATCCTTCATCCGTCGCGCCCCAAATTCATAAATACATGTAGTGCTTGAGCCTTCTGGGACGAAAGAATAAAGGGCAACAACCTGGAGAAAAGCCGCCAAAGATGCAATTTTGGCGGCTGAAACTTTCTATAGCGTTTTCTCTTTTTTTATTAAAGAAGCGTAACTTTCTAGTAGGCATCACATGATTAGACGCATACTCTTTGTTAAAAGTAAGCAAGAAGCACATTATACAACGTACAATAGTGCCCGAAATTGCATCTTCGGGCACTTACACTCTCTATAGAAAGTTATCTACTCTTTTCTTCAAAAACAACTGCATTTCACACTTGAATAGTGTAGGTACGCGACAGGCAACTATTCGCAACAGGATTACTGAAAAGAGTGTGGCTAGAAGTGACGGAGTCACTTCTAGCCACACTAAGACCCCTCAGTAAATCTGTCATGAATAGTTAGCCGAAAGCGAGCCGAAACTGAAACTAGTCCAGTGAAAATAGAGGATATCAAGCCCTTCTCGCCAGTATTTTATGCAAGTAAATGGTTAATCAACAGACATGACTTTGTATAAAAGTTCAAACAAACACCCCCGAAAGACGTCTATCGGGGGTGTTTGTTTTTTCAATATATGTTATTCAATTGATGGTTTGTAAAATGACCTGTTATCCAGCGGGAAAATTCTTTCAGTGAACTCACCAGGAGTCGTCTTGCCAAGTGCGCGGTCCAGCATATTCATCTTCGCATCAATGTTATCGATGTAATGAAGAATTTCCGCTTCTCTCAGCATAGGACGTTTCGGGCTTCCCCACTCTTCCTTGCCGTGGTGGGATAAAACCATATGTTGCAACAGCATGACTTCTTCGCCAGTAATTTCAAGCTCGTCAGCCGCTTTTGAAATTTCATTGACCATAATTGTAATATGACCTAGAAGATTTCCCTCAATCGTATATTGCGTTGCAATTGGACCTGAAAGCTCAATCACTTTTCCAACATCATGCAAAATAATTCCCGCGTACAATAAATCCTTATTGAGTGAAGGATACAGATCCGCTAACGCTTTTCCGAGTTTAAGCATGGAAACAACATGATCGATAAGACCCGATACATAATCATGGTGATTTCGTGTTGCAGCTGGGTACGTCATGAAAGCTGTCTGATGTTTTTTCAATAAATGACGCGTAATTCGTTGAATTTGCGGATTTTGCATTTCAAAGAAATACTGCATCAACTCTTCGTATAGTACTTCCTTACTTGTTGCCGATGACGGAACTAGATCAGCAATCGACACGCCCTCATCTTCTTTCACTGGTCGTATGCTTTTGATGCGCAACTGATTTTTCCCACGGTATTCATGTACTTCCCCGCCAACTTTGACAATCGACGCTGCGGCATATGTCTGCGCGTGCTCATCTGTCGTATCCCATAGTTTCGCTTCAATATCACCGCTTTTATCTTGCAAGATAAGCGTCATAAACGGTTTACCTTGTGTGGTAACGCCTTTTGTTGATTGCTTAATGAGCAAGAAAATTTCAAGTGGCTCACCTGCATTATATTCTGCAATTTGCTTCATATGACCATCGCTCCCCGTTCGTTTCCGATATCGGAAACGTTTAGTATTGTTGCCCCCTGCCATTTATCCTTCATCACTTCGTGGCATGTGAAATAAATGAACTGATGCTTGTTTTGTAGATTGTCTAGTAGTTCAATCATACGCGAAAGTCGCTCTTCGTCAAAGTGAACGAATGGATCATCCAACATTAATGGAAAAGGAGCCGTACTCACTATTGATGCCGCAAGCGCCAACCTAAGCGAAATATAGGCTTGTTCTTTTGTAGCCTGGCTCAGCTCTACAATCGGATAACGCATTCCACTTTTCGCCAATACTTCGAAATGACCCGTTTCCGTTACGCTAAGTGATTCATAATTTCCGCCCGTCAGTTCACAGAACAATTTTTCTGCTGCTTCAAGTACTTCAGGCAATTTCTTTTCTTTCAACTCCGACATTGTCCGTCTGATTGCTTCAGTAATCGCTTTGCGCTCAGACCATTTTTTTGCAAGTTCTGCAAGCTCGGATTTTTTCATTTCGAAGAGCTGTAGTTTACGACCATAATTTTCATCTGTAAGTAGTCGTTCCGTTTTATTAACAAGTGCGGCCTTGTCATTGATTAAGACATTTAGTCTCTCGCTAATTGACAATAGTATTGCGCTATTATCATCCACCTTTATGCGCAACTCATCATCCATAACGCCGTCAGGCAATTCAAGTGGGCCGTATGATGCTAATTGAGCATCGACATCCTCTAGTTGCCCCTTGAGACGCAACGCTTCCTGGTGGATATTGTATGCCGCGTAAAAGGCTTCTTCCGTATCTGCCGCCGCCTCGCTAAACAAAGCCTGCACTTTTTCCAGCAACGAGTTTGCAAGGCTGGATGTTTCTTTCAGCGCTGATTGTTTACGTTCCAAAGCAGCTGACAATGACTTAATTGTTTCTGCTTGTTCACTCAGCTGAAAGAATTCCCTTCTTAGCATCTCATAAATAGCTTCTTTCGGTGCAGATTTCCGAACTATTTTTTCAGCTTCCGCTAACCGCTCAACAATCTGCTGCTGAATCGTTTGTCGCCGTAACACAGCATCATTCAACTCTCTAGTAACTTCCTGAACTTCTCGAATCATACGGAATAATTCCGGGATAATCGCGGTTGAAGGAATTTCATTGAAACCATAAAGCCCTAAAAAATCGGCCAGTTCCAATTCAATTTGCCGCCTATTACTATATGCATTTTCAAGCTCAGCTGTCAGCGTTTGGTATTTCCTTTCAAGTGCCATAAATACTTCTTGTAACTCTTCTTTCTTGCGCTTGTATATGCCAATTCGCTCTGTCAGTTCTTCCATTTGGTCCTCATTCCCGTCATATGCGGCAATGATTTTTTCCATCTGCTGCAGTTTCGATGAATCGGGCGTTTGATCCTGTCTCTTTGAATATAGAGAGATGCCTAATCCTATAAAAATAACACCAGCTATAATTATCAACCATTCTTTTTGGATGAAACCGAAAACGATAAACGCGATTGCAAGTATGACAAGGAGTGCAGGTATCATTAGTGATTTCTGTTCAGCTGATCGTCCACTTAAAGAAACATAGGCTTTCGCTTCAGCAAGTTGCTGGCGGATTTTGGGCCACCGCTGTACATGTTCCAATTCCTTTATAGTAGGTGCAGTACGTTCAGTTCCACCAATTTCAGTTTCGGTATCAGCTAACTCATTTTCCACTTGGATAAGTTGGCGATTCACAAAGCCAATTTGCTGATCGCCTTCGGTAAGTTCTCGGATAATTTTGTGCATGTTTTCTTCCTTTTGGATTGAAACATCAGCCTCAAGAATAGTGTTTTCCGCTTCAAACCCTTTGACACCAAGTCTATCGAGTAGACGTCTTTTTGAACTAGTTAGCTGACTCACGTTATCTTCTTCAAAAGTAACTGCCGTTTGCCATCTATGCCACTCTGTTTCTTTCGCCAGTAAAGTTTCAAGTTCAGCAATGCGTTCAAATTCTTGCTGTTCAGGCATTTTTGCCAGTAGTTCTGCTACTTCTTCTTCCAACCGTTGTTTACTAGCTTCGGCTTCTGTTAACTTCCCAGCCAGCATTTCATAGCGCCGAATACCATCTACCGGAAAGGTTATTGCACTTAGTTGCGACAGTCTTGCATCCAACGCCTGTTTTTTTTGATGAAGGGGGAGTAGCTGTCGCACCAGAGCGAGCTTTTGTGAGTCTTGCATAAGTTCTTTTTCCTGTTCTCTTAACTCTGTAAGCAAGTCATCGATTTCCCGTATTCGTTCAATCGAAGGTGCATATTCCCCCACTTTTTCCTGCTCGTCTTTTAGCTCTATTTCTAATTCCCGAATTTCCATGATTTTGACGTTCATTTCCGGAACTCTTCCTGACTTTTTGAACAAATCTCCCAGCTCTTTTTCCATTCGGTTTCCAAGCTGTAACAAAGAGTCAACGCCAGTGGTTCCCGAAGCAAGAAGTGTCCGGCTTAATTCGTCTTCATTCATTTTTTCGAATCCCTGTAACTGTAACAACGAGAATGAAAAAATGGATTCGAATGAAGCGCGGTCATACTGGCGAAGTAGCGTGTTCAATTGCACTTCTCCACCCTTTGTTCCATCCTCGAAATAGACCGTAACATCACCAACAGATTTTCCACGGATCCGTTCGACGATGCATTTTCCGTATGTCTCATCCACAAGATGCACTTGTCCACCGTACTTGCCGCCAGATTTCGGTTCGTAGCGTAAGAGCACATTGTTTTTTTGTGGGAATCCAAATAAGATATGAAGGATAAACTGCTGAATTGTCGTTTTCCCAGCTTCATTCAATCCATACAAAACAGTAATGCCAGGGCCGAAATCCACCGTAACATTTTCATGTTTTCCGAATCCGTAAATGTTCAACTTTTCAATCCTCATGTAAACACCTCATTCCATTCCCGACATTTCCGCCGTCAACAATACTGTTGCACCGACTTTCACTTCATCTATTTCATCTTCTGTCAAAACGTCTAAATATTTGACGCCACGCGCATGCTGGTAAACATCTTTTAAAACATCTTTCCAGTCTTCTTTCGTCCAGCCATCAATCATCCCAGTAACTGATTGCATCAGTGCACTCGATGCAATCGACGGATTCAACTGCCTCGCAAATGTAATTTTCTGCACCCAGACATAGGGTTCGCTTTCACCGACAAAATCACGCAAGACCTCCAACCATTCTTCCTCCGGCGATTGACTGAACAGATTCGCAGCTTCACTGTCGATATCAGTCATTAACAGCTCCACGATTCCCGCACCATTATGCTCTTTGAATGACTCTAGTGCTTCCGAACATGCCGTCAGCCACTCATTCGCATGGCTTATTCCTCCACAAGACAATTCGAGTCTATCAAAGACAATTGCTGATGTTGGGATGAATTGAAGTGATGCTTTTGTTTTCGAGAGCTCAACTTCATAGAAACCCTTTGTACCACGTTCATTGCGATGACGCCCCTGCAAATTTCCCGGATAAACGATTGGAGGCGATTCATGTAGCTGTTGCCTCACATGGATATGCCCAAGCGCCCAGTAATCATACTGCTTCGCTAGCAACTCATTCTTCGTGAATGGCGCATAAACTGCATGTGTTTCATCTCCCGCCAAACTACCATGCAGCATACCAATATGAAATGCATCATGATTTTCAGCAACAGGATAACGGTCAATCACTTTATCACGGATATGCCGTTCCTTATAACTAAAGCCATAAATTAATACCTCCTTATCATTCACGTTCAGACGTACAGTTTCAACGTTCTCGCCGAAAACATGCACATTCGGCGGCAGATCAAACCTTGTCCATCTGCCACTTAGATGATCATGGTTTCCGTGTGATATAAATACGGGAATGGCTACCGCATCCAATTTAGCCATTCCTTCACGGAACCTCATCTGCGTACGCAAACTCCGATCTTCCCCATCGTAAATGTCACCCGCGATTAAGACAAAATCTGGTTTCGTTTTGACAGCGTGCTCAATTAGTTTAGTAAACGCAGCAAAGGTGCTGTCTCGTAAACTGTTCAAACGATCTGTCGGCAAGCCTGTCATGCCTTTGAATGGGCTGTCGAGATGCAAATCAGCCGTGTGGATAAATCGGATTGTTGACAAGTGGGAACCCTCCTTCATTCGACGAATACTTGTTCTAATTTTACCATAAATAAAAAGACTCTGCGAATTAATCAGAGTCTTTTTATATCTCACTTATTCTTTTCCAAGCTGAATTGCTTTTTTAATATCTTTCAACGAACGAGACGGTCCGTACATAAGAACGCCGCCACGGTAAACACGTGCTCCGAAGAAGCCTAGAAGGAAGATTGTCACAAGCATGATCGCAATTGACAATAACGGTTCCCATACTGGTAACTCCAACATACCAACACGCAAGAACATAACCAGCGGTGCAAAGAACGGGAAGAACGAAGCATATTTTAGATAGGCCATTTCAGGATTTCCGAGCCCCGTTGCCGCAATCATGAACCCTGCCACGATTAGCAACGTCATCGGCATGATGATTTGCTGGACATCTTCCGTCCGGCTAACGAGTGAGCCTAAAAGAGCTGCTAGTGTTGCGAAGAGGAAGTATCCCAATAGGAAGAAAACTATCGCATAGGCAAGTGTTCCTACATTCATATTTGAAAAGCCAAAGAAGGAAAAGAAGCCATCTGTCATCCCAGAAGTTGTCGTCTTCAATGCAATGTACCCGGCCAAACCCAGCAATACCATTTGCAAAAGACCAAGCGATCCAATGCCAAGTACTTTTGCAAACATATGCTTAACAGGCGACACACTCGAGATAAGAATTTCCATCACACGAGATGACTTTTCCGCCGCAACTTCTGTTGCGATCATACTTGAATAAACGATGACTGCAAAGTAGATTAGAAACATAAGTACATAGACAAGTCCGCGCGCCTGGCTCAATTCTTCTTCAGATTTGGCCGACGGTGATACCGATTGCTGCTCAAATTGGATAGGTGCAAATAACGTCTGCACTTGTTCACCAGACAATGATAACTCTTCCGCTTTCATTTCCGTTTGTATCGACTGAAGTGCTTCTTGCAGCATCATTGGAATAGTGAACTCCATCGCGCTCATCGAGACGTAGTTCGCTTGAATTGTATTCGTATTATCAAGTGCAAGCGATACGAACGAGTCAATTTCTCCCTCTTTCACTTGATCCGTAAGTTCCTTCTCCGATTTACTGGACAGTTCTACCTTAATATCTGATTCATTTGACTCGAACTGAGTTTTTAGCCGATCTACAAGAACCCCGCTTTCATCGAGTACTTGCAGCACTTCCTCCGAGTCGCTATCCCCGCCCGTAGCACTTTTAACAGTATCAATAATTTTCTCCATGTTCGCAAACAGGAAAACCGCCGCAATCATGATAGATGTTGTTATGATGAACGATTTCGTTTTCGCTTTGGTCATAAATGCCTGTTTAAAAATGATCATGAATTCACGCATGTTGCTTCCCCACCTTTTCGATGAAAATGTCTTGTAGCGAAGGTTCTTCAATTCCAAAATGGCGAATCGGGCCCGACTTCAATGCCGCTGTCAGCAAATCATTAGCAACTTGCTCAGATTCGACTTGGTAGAGTGCACCTTCAATCGATTTCTGCACTGATTTCACACCTGCAATTGCCGCCAAATGCGCCAATTCATTGTCCGAATTTATGCGTACATTCTGCTTGCCAAATGACCGTTTCACATCACGAAGTGTACCGCTCACAATTTGCTTGCCTTTATCGATAATGCTAAGTTGCTCGCATAATTCTTCGACATGATCCATGCGGTGGCTCGAGAATACAATGGTTGCGCCATCGTTGCGGAATTGTAGAATCGCCTCTTTCAACATTTCAACGTTAACTGGGTCCAACCCTGAAAATGGTTCGTCAAGAATTAACAGTTGAGGATTATGCATAAGAGATGCAATTACTTGTATTTTTTGCTGATTGCCTTTTGATAGTTCTTCAACTTTTTTATTGGCATAATGAGTGATTTCCATTCGTTTAAGCCATTTATTCATAGCCACCTTTGCATCCGTTTTTTTCATACCACGCAATTGTGCTAGAAAAATCAGCTGCTCTTCCACTTTCATTTTCGGATAAAGCCCTCGTTCCTCCGGTAAATAACCAATCTCAGGACTTGTCGCATAAGAAATCGGCTTTCCATTCCACGTAATCCGCCCTTCATTGGCGTTCAATAAACCAAGAATCATCCGAAACGTCGTCGTCTTACCTGCACCGTTCGCACCGAGAAACCCGTACATCGTTCCTTTATTAACAGACAGTGTCAAATCATCTACCGCGGTAAAATCCCCAAATCGTTTCGTGACATTTTCAAGTAGTAATGACATTTTGCTACCCCTTTCGAATTTCCCAATAGTAACTATACGTATCTAGCATGCAGAAGTTTCAACTTAATTTCCATTTAGAGAATAGCAGCAACTTTACCATATGAAGTATTTTTTTACAAATTTCTTTTCCGGACCTTTCATGTATAATGAATTAAATAGAGTGGAAAGGGTGAATTATGTGAGAACATATAAACTAACAGCTTTCGAACCAACAGGCGCACTAATTACAGAAGATACATTCACAGCTGAAACAGACGATGCAGCAAAGGAAAAAGGTCAAGTAATGCTCGAGGAGAAAAACCTTCTCAACAAAACACACCGCCTTGCCTCTCCAGCTGGCAAGTTATTATTGTTCCATTCTTAAACATAAAAATGAGCATTTCCATCATACAAATAGACGGGGTGTTACGAAGTGAAAATCGCATTAATTGCCCATGATGAAAAGAAAAATGAAATGGTGAATTTCACAATCGCCTACGAACATATCTTTTCGCAATACACATTATTTGCTACCGGTACAACTGGAAAAAGAATCATGGACGAAACTAATTTATCTGTGACTCGACTTAATTCGGGACCTTTAGGTGGTGATCAGCAAATTGGTGCAATGGTTGCGACTGGCGATTTGGACTTGATCCTATTCTTCCGTGATCCACTAACTGCTCAACCACATGAACCTGACGTCAGTGCATTATTGCGGCTTTGTGATGTCTACGGCATCCCGCTAGCTACGAATATCGCAACGGCTGAACTATTAATTCGTGCTGTGGAAAAAGGGTATTTTTCGTGGCGTGAAATGCTTGATAAATATAAGTAAGAAAAGCGGAATGCGCCGCATAGCTCCGACAGGCATAAGACGGGCCAACGACGCGGCGAACTTCCGCAAAGTTGGGCTGGCTTATGACCCGAGGAGTTGGCGCCTCTAGCTAGACACTGCTACAGGTTGAAAAGTTTATACTTTATTACCATTTTAAAAAGTACCAAGCATAAATCCGGTTGTTCAACGGATGCATGCTTGGTACTTTTTTATTTACGCAGGCTGTTAGGAATGAAAGCGTTGGATCAAATTGTTGATTTCCATATCAAGCTTGCTTATTTTTTGGTTCAAATACTGGATATCGATTTTATCACCTTTGATTTCATCGCCTACAACTTGAAAAGTATGTTGTTGCTGTTCCAACTGGGATTCAACATGTTTAAAATGACTCCTGTTCTTCGTTTGATTGAGACGCACTTCTTCCGTCAAACTTCTGATGTCCTGTTCAACCTTATCGAAACGCTTGTCGACCTGATCGAAACGACTTTCCATTTGGTCAAAACGCTTGTCCATTTGCTCCATGAACTGTTTTAACAACTCTTCCATTTTTCCAACCTCACTTTCTAACGAAATTATCTTATAACTAATCATAGAATATTCCTTATCATTTCGTAATGCACTCAAAAAGACACTGATTTAATAAGCAGTAATAACTCGCCTGCTAAATCAGTGTCCGTATTACTAAAAAATCATTTCCCTATAAATTCCGGCTTACGTTTCCCTACAAATGCCTGAATACCTTCCAAGTGGTCTACCGTTTTCCGCATCGCCACTTGTGCTTCGCTTTCCATTTTTAACACATTTTCGAGTTCTGCTGTTTTCTGGGCATGCAATATATGCTTCGATGCAATCATTGCTGCAATCGGCGACGCAAGCAGCTTATGAGCAAACGCTTCGCCGCGTTCAGCACCATTACCTTGCGCAGTCACTTCATCGATTAGTCCTTTTTCAAGTGCTTCTTGACCATTCATCACTTTTCCTGACCAAATAAGGCTTTTCGCTTGAGGCACACCAACACGTTCTTTTAAGAAGAAATGACCAGCTCCATCGGGAATTAGACCAATGCCGATGAAGTTCATCGCAAGTTTACTCTCTTCTTCTGCAATAATATGATCGCAGCCAAGTACAAGGCTAAACCCAAGTCCCGCCGCTGCGCCATGCACAACCGCAATCGTAACTTGCGGTAATGTATAAAGTGCCTTCGCGAGGCGTGACACGTCTATCATCACATTACCAATGTCCATTGGGCTATCCGGATCTAGCATCGCTTTAATATCTCCGCCCGCTGAAAATGCACGGCCAGCTCCTTGAATCACTAGAACTTGGACTGTCGCATCACTTTTCAATGCCTCAAAAACATCCGCAAGTTCCTTCATCATGACACTATCCATCGCGTTCATCGACGCGGGCCTATTCAACGTTAGATGCGCAAGGCGCCCCTCTTTTTTTAATTCGACAGTTGTATACATAAAAAAACACCCCTTCATAAGAAATGAATTACCATTCACTTCTTAGATTCGGTGTTTTTTCAATAAACCCTTTATTTAAAAGATAAAGTATACGTTTTTCAACCTAGAGTAGTGTCTAGCTCCAGCGCCTAGTCCCTTGAGTCGCTTCAGTCCTTAAGTTAAAGGCAAAGAGCGCCTTTATCTTAAGGCCCTTCGACGTACAGGACGTACTAGTGCCGACGTTGCCACAGGACGTGGCAACGTCGGCCAGCGCTTTTCGGGTCTATCAAGGCGCTTGCGCTTTTCTAATTAACCGTCTTCGGAAAAGTCGCGTCAAGATGAGCGAGTTTCTTCACAATTGAATCTTCATACGTCAGAATATAAGCTGCCGGATCTTTCGGATTATAGAACTGCGTAATTTTCCCCGTTTCAGGGTCCATGAACTTGCTTGAAGCTCCACATCCAACTCCGATAATTGTCTGTACCTCTTCCATAATAATAATGTTGTAGATACTCTCTTCACCCGGTTTTGCGTAGCCGACATTTTCCAGGTTACCTAAAATGTTCTTTTGGCGATACAAATAGTAAGGTTCATAGCCATTTGCAGCATTCCACTCTTCTCCAAGTTTCATCATTTGCTCAACAGTTTCACGATTCGCGACTTTGTATTTATCTTTATTGCGGGTCATTTCAGATGCCCGTTTGAATGACAATGTGTGAACTGTCAGCGATTCAGGTTGCATTTTTTCAGTCTCCGCAAGTGAATGCTTGAATTCTTCCATTCCTTCATTTGGTAAACCAATGATGAGATCCATATTGATATTTTTCATGCCCATATCGCGTGATAGCCAGAACTTATCGACTGTTTCTTGGACAGTATGGTGACGGCCGATTGCTTTCAGTGTTTCATCTGTATAGGATTGTGGATTGACGCTTATCCGGTCAATACCCCACTTTTTCAGTACATCGATTTTTGCAGGTGTAATCGTATCAGGACGACCCGCTTCTACCGTGATTTCTCTGACTTTATCCATGTTAGGGAATGAGGCATACATCGTTTCATATAGTGCATCCATTTCTTCTGCCTCAATAGATGTTGGTGTACCTCCGCCGAAGTATATCGTCGTAATGGCCATGTCTCGCGCTGTCAGCCATTTCCCCATTTCCCGGATTTCGTCGTGTAATCCGTCTAAGAATGTTTCGACTCGGCCATTTTTCCGATTAATCGCATAGGCTGGGAATGTGCAATACGCACATTTTGTCGGGCAAAATGGAATGCCTATATAAATACTTACTTCATTTTTTAATTCATGTAGATCAGGCACGGAACGAAGTTGAACATCTGCAATTTTCGCGAGTAGCTCACTTTTTTCATTCGAAAGTCGATGGCTATCCATTAGCAATTGCTGAGCCTCTTCCGTACTGTATCCCTCGCGGCGATATTTATGGTACAGTTTCATCGGGCGGATCCCTGTCAGAATTCCCCACGATTGATGCATCCCCGTTGCCTGTTCAAGCGTTTCAAGGAAGACATGTGAATAAATCCGCTTTAACTGGCGAGTAATCGCTTTATCATCGTCCGTTTCTTCTACCTCAGAAAACACTGCAGAATACTCCACGCCATCCCATGTAAGGATTGCCTTTCCGACAAGTTGTCCATCAAGCGTCCGATCCAACGTCAAATTCGCCAGTATCGCTCCCTCTTCATCCTCACCGATGATTTTTGATTGTTCAAAGAACAGGTTTGCAAGATGCGTGAACATCCTAATCCAGCCCTGTTCATAGTTTTCTTTCATAACGATTTTTTGCAATGTGTATACCCAACTTTCTATTAATCAATCCGAAGTTTTTTCTTTAGAAGACCATAAAATCATTATAGCAAATTTACGGAGTGAAGGAATAAGAAAAGCGAAAGGCGCCTTCTAGACGCGATAGGCATAAGTCGATCCAGCGACGTGGCGCTCTTTGCCACATAGCTGGATTGCTTATGACCCGAGCGGCTGGCGCCTGGAGCTAGACACTAGTATAAGTCAAAAAAGCGTATACTTTCTTATTTTTGAAGAAAAACCGGCCTAGGCCGGTTTTTAGATGGACTCGTATAATTGTTGTACTGGTTTCATCAGTACACGGTTTACTTCTTCAATCAAGCCACTCAATTTCATTTCTGCTTCGAGCATTTTCATGATTTTAGGATTCTGCTGCGCAAGTTGTGCAGTCTTTTGAGCGTATTCAAGTTCTTCAGCAACTGGTTCTTCACCTTGCATCTGTTTTTCCTGAAGGCTCAATTGGATTTTACGGAAGCTTTTGAACAACGCTAGTGCATCGTCATCTGCCTTTACTTCTACTACCGCTTGCTGTACTTCCATAAATTCATCAGTCTTTCTGAACGTTGCTTCCAATTTGTTTAAATCGTCGTAAATATTCACTGTCATGTATAGTCCCCCTAGGATAAATTTGTTGCCAAGACGATAAGGCCTTGAACGATTCCAATCAAACCGCCAAGAAATGCCCCGAGTACGGTAATCATCTTGAACTCGCGCTTTGAAATACCAAGCACGAGATCTTCCAAGACTGCAACCGGAAACGTATCGACTTGCTCTCTAACCATATCATCTATTTTGAGTTTGCGGAGCGATATTTCCATTTGTTTTTCTGCCTGTTTGAATGCGAAGTTAGTCAGCACCGGTGTTACGTTGGTAGCTGTCCATGCCGATCCACCAGGCCAATAATCATGTATCGTCTTATTCAAACGGTCTTCTAACACAAGTTCTTTCAACGCATATGACCGGACTGAATCGAACAATCCATCCCAATCAAATCCTGAAAGAAGTTCCTCAACAGGACGTTTTTGAAGCTTTTCCCATTCATTAAGTATAATCGTGTTCACAAGATCATATGTCCCAGGTGCTGAGACGAATTTCAATGCTTCACGCTGGACTTTTCCAACAAGCGATTCAGATTCTCCAAAAAACATATTTACCATGCTTCCAAGTGTACCTTTCGTTGCTAGGAAATCATCAATCATTTTACCGAACATTGCTTTTCCTTCATCCGATTCGAAGTAGTGTTCCGACTTGCTTAAAATGTAGGTTGTCACGGCTGGAATGCGCCCTGCTGCTTCTACCCGCCACTTTTGCGGTAGCACCTCTTCTACCGATCCCGTCGTCAGTTTTGCACGAACGGCGTTAAGCTGGGTATCGAGTACTTCCAACACTTTCCGCTCTGCTTTCTGTGCAACATTTGTCGCCCCGGCAGTATCAAGCCAGTCATTCAATGTTTTATCAGAGAGAAGGATATGCTGCTCAAGTTTTTGCTGAAGGAAATACTCTGCTTTCTTCTCCATGTCATCAGTCAATAATTTCTTTCTGAACGTTTCTGGTGTTAATAAATACTTTGTTACTGTCTTACCAAGTTGCATTGCCAGTTCATCGCGCCGCTTCGGTATCAATCCTGGTGTAAACGGCACACGCCATTTCCCAATATATTTTGCTTCGTGTGGCCTAAACAGCATTTTAATCGCTAGATGATTTGTAAATCCACCGATTAACGCACCAATTAATGCCATGAATAACAATGTCCATAAGAAACCCAAATGATTCACCTTTTTCCGTATCGTTAAGCCCTAATTATAACAGAACTCAACCGAACGTAAAAACTCAAAGGCTTATCTAAGTGCGTTGTACATTGTCGACATACGAATAGCATGTTCCATTTCATCATGCATGGCGATGAAAAACGGATTGTAGGCCTGCTGGAATGGTACTGTCAGCAGCATCTCCTTATACATTTCAACTCCCTCAAGCTCATTCACCAATGCCCGCTGAACACACTCTTTTAAGTTATAACAAGGCAAAGGTTTCTTTGGGTTTTGTACAAATGTCCCTGTCATCATATAATAGAGCTGTTGAAACATTTCATAATGACTTTTTTCATCTTCATATATATGTTGAAGAAAGTCTTGCCAAAGTGGATCATTCGTCATGCCGTGCATTGATTTATAAAAATAATAATCTTTGTACTCATCCTCGATGGCCTGCTTTAATTTATCAACAAACAAGTCAGCACCCTTTCGCTTTCTTTTCTTGATATTATGCGGACGGGTAGCGTCTTATGAGAGGAGTAGACTACATGCTGCAACATTTCAGCTTTAAACCCATGTTTGACAATACGCAATTACCAGGCTGGACATTCTCATTTTTCTTCCGCAACACGAGGTACACCGGTGACTATTTACCTGAGGGTGCCATTGTTTGGGCCGGAGAAACGCCGCCTGAAGAAGACAATTTGAAAAAAATGATCCATGAATTGATGATTTTCCACGTCTATGATTGATTCATGATAACTTCGGGAATACTGTCCTTCATGACGTATTAAGGAGGCGCAGTATGACTAACGAAAAATCCCCTGAAGAGTTGCGTAAAGAAAAAGAACAGTTAAAAGTACAAGATCAGAAAACTGAAAATGTCTTTGAAGATAAAAGTCGAGTTCCCAACGAGCAAAATGCTTGGAAAGAAACGCAATTTAAAAGAGGCGAATAAGAAAACTCCCTGCATCTCATATGCAGGGAGTTTTCTTATTCTACATTTCTTGTTTCCTCTATGCCAACCGCGTGCCTTGTATCTTCTTCCAAATATTTGTTACTGTTCGTGTCGTTCGTTCCCCTCGTCATATCGTCATAAGGCGTAAAAGGCGTAAAAGGCGTAAACATATTTCCTGACTTCTTCTTATTAAAAAGTGTCTTGTAGATTGCAAAACCAATCAACACCATACCTCCGAGTCCCAATACAATGGCAACAACAGCTACTATGGTAATGCCCATAAGAACACCCCTTTTTATTTATTATACTACTACTAAACCAGATTACGTCTGTCGTTTAACCAAAAATAACAAATAAATAACTTGATCACCCCTGCCCACTACTAGTATAGTTGCGCTTTGGATTGAATGACTTCTATACGATTACCGGGATGTCAGGATATGTGGGAATGCGACTTTGTCGCATCCCCACATACTTTTCGGTAATCGTATGGTGATCCTTCATCCTTCGCACTTCAAAAACACAGATACACGAAGTGCTGAAGCTTTTTGGGACGAAAGAATAGCTGACTTCTTACCTGGAGAAAAGCCGCCAAAGATGCAATTTTGGCGGCTGAAAATTTCTATAGGGTTTTCTCTTTTTTACTAGTAAAGAAGTGTCACTTTCTATAAGGAATCACATGATTACATGCATACTCTTTGCTAGAAGTAAGCAAGAAACGCATTGTACAACGGGAAAGAGTGCCCGAAATTGCATATTCGGGCACTTACACTCTCTATAGAATGTCATTTACTCTTTTCTTCCAAAACAACTGCATTTTTCACTTGAATAGTGTAGGTAAGCGACAGGCAACTATTCACAACAGGATTACTGAAAAAAGCGTGGCTAGAAGACCTCAGTAAATCTGTCATGAATAGTTAGCCGTAAGCGGGCCGAAAATAGTCCAGTGAAAATGGAGGATATCAAGCCCTTCTCACCAGTACTTTATGCAAATAAATGGTTAATCAACAGACGTAAAACCAGATTCAGCTAACTACTCAACCTCCCGACAGCTTTCTCCTGCCAAAAATGAAGTAATAGTAAGTCGACGAAACGACATAGAGGCCCGCCGTTATTGTGAATGCATAGGCATAACCCCAATACGAACCACTTGCCATTACAAGTCCCGCCGCTACAGGGCCCATGGTTGCCCATCCAATATTAAACACAGTTTGGTTCACGGAGTTAGCAAGCCCTTTGTATTTATCAGCAACAATTTCCATTGCAATAGCACTTTGAATCGGATTTCCGGCGTTCATAAGCGCCTGGCGCATTAGGAATCCGAGTGACGCTAACAACAGCGATGTCGTATAAGCGGTTAATAGTAAAAATGGAATCGATAGCATTTGGAACAGGATAAGTGCTTTCACTTTACCAACCTTTTTCACTAGTGCCGGACCAATAAGCATAGCTACCGCCGTCATCGCAGATCCGAGTGATAAAATAAGGCCAATATATGCATTAGAGGCATCAAATCGATTTGAGAAATATAAATTCAAGTACGGCACAACGAGACCAGAACCGAACCCTATCAGTAAACTCGCAAACGAGAAGTGGAAAATCAGAATAATATTCCGCTTAAAGCTACTGTCGACTTTCTCCATTTCTTGCTCCGCGGGTTCAGAAGACGTTTTCTTTACGTGCACCGGTTCAGGTAGTTTGTTTTGAAGTTTAAATAAGGGAAGTAAACCAATTATGAAAATGGTTGCCCCCGTCAGTAGCGCCCATCGAATCGCATCAGCTGCACCAAGAGCAAAGAAGACTTCCAGTACATCCGCAATAACGCCCCCAAGCAAACTACCGATTACATTCGCAACCGTCATTAGAGCGAAGTGGATACTGAACATATGGACCCGCTCGGCGGGCTTAGAATTTTCGGCGAGGAAGGGAACACCCGAAACTTGCACGAATGCCATGAATAAACCCGTCAGAAATGCCGCGTAAATAATTGGTGTTTCGGCAACGGCAACACTTCGGTAAAACAATGTCATTCCTCCGAAAATTGCACCGCCGACAATCATCCATTTTCGACCGAATTTATCGCTTAGAAATCCAGCTGGCACGAGCATAATTGCTGATGCCAGCGCCGTCATGGAAATAACTTTTCCGTTGATGGTTTCAGGCATACCCAGCTCTTTTATATAGAGATTGTACATGACCATAAATACACCCATCCCGATCTGGATAAGTACATTTGCTAGCATGAACAACCTGACATTTTTATTGAACGAAGCTATTTTCATCTTCCAATCCGCAAACCATTTCCCCATAGTATTCCAACTTTCCGCACGAGATACTTCGTAACTCTAAATATACGTCTTTCAGAATAGTTTTTCAATCTCCATTGTATAATTTTTCAATTGCGTTGTTCCAGTTACTGACACAATGTATTTCCCCATACTCTGGTGGATGCTTGAATACGTATGTAAACTAAGCGAAGGTGCCTTACAGAGGTAGGCGAAGCCATGGGACTGATAGCCGCGTAGCGGTCAGGCTTATGGCGGGAGGCATGCCCTAAGCGCCGAAGTGGATTCAATGGCAATCTTCATCTTCACTCCCACACTGGAATGTACCAGACCAAAGAAAAAGGACTCCCCACTTACACTAACGGGTTCTCTTTTGGGGGACAAAGCATACAAATAACATCGGAAATCGCACCCATTCCAGAAGGTAAAGTGTAAGGAAATCATCGAATAAAACACTCAAAAAGAGCACCATTTCGGTGCTCTTTTTGAGTGTTTTATTCTAAGTTGTGAGCGACATTTCACAACAACTTATTTACTCCAACTAAGTGCATCCGTTAGTTGGGTAATCCCTTTTGAAGTTTCATTAAATACTTTTGTAGTTTAATCACCTTGCGTTAGTGTTCTCAACATCTCCTTGTCACCAAGGTAAGTTATTTTCTCTATACCTTCATCACGTATAATAGCTATACCCGTGATTTCTGCATTAACTTTCTCATTTCCTTTTTCTTCATAATCAATATAAGCCGTAAAGTTATAATTCGTTGGAGTGTCTTTGTTTTGCTCCACTTCAATTTTAGTTACGGTTATTTGATAGTCATATTTGTTGGCTGCTTCGTGAAACATTAATGCTTGACTCGTCGAAACGAATCTATCGTAACCGCTATCCGTGAAATAAGGTCCATAGGTATCCTTTAAATAAATGTTATACTCGCTATCTAATGGTAATTGTCCACCCTCCGTCTGTTCTTCCGCCCACTTATCCAGAGCGTTTATTTTACGTATTGCTTCTTCATTAGGAGCATTCAGCTCATACTTCAGGAAGTCTTGAATGAGTTCTTTATTTTTATCCTGCGGTTCGGATTGGGAGCATCCTGTAACTAAAAGACAAATAAGAACAATAAATAGGGAGACTCCAGTTTTCAATTTAATGTTCTTCTTTCTAATGATTGAAATATAATTCCTTAGTGATTTATGATACATAACATTTCCCCCATTTAAACTTTTTTGGAACTACTTCTTATACGTAATAGACATAAGAAAAGTTCCGTTTTCAGAACATTTCTTATTGTCAATTAAGAAAGTGAACTATATTCCTTTTTTATCCACAACAAGAAGAATACATCCACTAGTCCATTCATCTTAAATACAGGATATCCTTTATGCCGAATACCTTATCAATTATTCCCAATCGTTGTGCTGGAGTGAGCTTCTTCTTATCCGATAATTTGTAAGGTAAGCAAAAATTATAATACGTTCTTAAAATAGTATATAATATCGCCATTAAAACAGCACAGTAAACCTGCTGTACAATAGCTGTTGTACAAGATAATATGTGTGCTAAAAATTATGCGATTTCATTTGCGGGGTATGAATAAATTCTTTAGTGACAATGAAAAAGACCTATTCATTAATGCGAATAAGTCTGTGATTTTAATTACTATTTACTTGTTTTGTCCCCCAAAAGAGAACCCGTTACACTTACACTTACGGGTTTGGTTGTTGGGGGGAGAAAACATTAAACTCTGTCTAATTGGTCTCTTTTTTTGTTGTCATATTAATGCTTTAACGGGTTTAACAAATGAATCAGTACGTCAAATCACACACGAATTGAAACTACCGCATAAATTTATGCGATGTCGTTAAAAATAGTGCTAAATTGGTTGCGAATTGATAAACTAAAAGTAATTCGTAACACTTTTTTCTTGTAGGATATTGGAGTTTTTTTTGTTGACCTATACATAAATAGATTGTGAAAGAATTGAAATTACTCTTTATTCAACAAACGGACCAGCTACTACAATAAGCAATAAATAATCCCTTTGATTTCAAATGTTGCCTTATTTACAATCAGAATTTTCCTTCATTTCGAACGTCCTACAATTAAGCAATGATTAGTGACAGCAATATTGACGGCATTAGGAACAGATTATGATTGTTTAAGACCAATATTTATTTGAAATGACAAAGGAGGGTTTTATTTGTTTTTCTATGAGTTTGTAATACTATTGTTGATTTATAACGGGTTGCTCATTTTCTTTTTACTTCCTTTCAAAGGAAAAGTGCATTTAGAAACTCATCTACAAAATCAAATAACTTTTATAACCGCCTTTAAAAACAATTTGGTGAAAACGATTTTTCATAAAAAGGCTATTTTAGCTTTGGCATTATTAGTATTTACGTTAATTATTATTCAGACAGGATACGCTAGTTCAGAATGGCACTACAATGCTCATAGTGGATATCCTCCGATAAGTAAGCAGTTAACAGCCCTATATACTATTTTTGGGGTAGTTCTATATACAGTTGCACTTTTACTGTTTCTTGTATATTTGAGAACATTAAAAAACCTCAATAATGCAAATTATCTAGGAAGAAATTAAAATTGATTCAAGAATAGAGTGCTTTAGTTAAATTAGGATAGTAAAATACACGTTAAAAAAACGCTCAATCTGAGCGTTTTTTTACTTGCCATTTGTATTGTCAATTCGCTGTTGAAACTAATGCTGGTTAGTATGATATTGCCTTCGTTAATAGCGTTTTTCTCCCGTCAACCGAACCTGTTACACTTACACGGAAGCCCCTTTCTTCACCTCATTATCATTCAATCTTCGAAATACCCGAAGTTCCCGCCTGCAATTTATACATTTGCGCATACTGCCCACCAAGTGTGAGTAATTCATCGTGTGAGCCTTGTTCAACAATCTCGCCACGATCTAACACTAAAATTCGATCCGCATTTTTAATAGTAGAAAGCCTATGAGCAATGATAAACGTTGTACGCCCTTTTTTCAGTACGTCCATCGCATGCTGGATGATTTCTTCTGTTTCCGTGTCGATGTTGGAAGTCGCTTCATCCAGAATAAGAATCGCAGGATCGAATGCAAGTGCCCGTGCAAATGAAATGAGTTGGCGCTGTCCAGAAGAAAGCGTACTTCCTTTCTCTACAACTGGCTCGTCAATTCCACCAGGCAAATGTTTCAATACCAGTTCCCCACCAACTGCATCAAGCGAATGTTGCACTTTTTCGCGTGTAATGCGCGGGTCGCCTAAGCTAATATTCGACTCGACTGTTCCACTGAACAAGTAAGGATCCTGTAAGACAATGCCCATATGATCACGAATTGTTTGGCGTGGCATGTCGCTAATGTTTAGTCCGTCGATCGTAATGTTCCCTTTCGATGCATCATAGAAACGGAACAGCAAGTTCATGATTGAACTTTTCCCCGATCCAGTATGACCGACAAGTGCGACCGTTTCTCCCTGTTTCGCTCCGAATGAAAGATCTTTCAAGACATATTCTTCATCCTTATAAGCAAACCAAACATTCTTAAACTGAACATTTCCCTGGTACCGAGCGATTTTGTCGTCGCTTACCGGCTCCCCTTCACGATCCAGCAATTTGAATACGCGCTCGGCTGCAACAAGCGAATGCTCAAGTCGTGCGAACTGGTTAACAATGCCCGTCACTGGATTGAACAACCGTGTAATGTAATCAACGAATGCGTAAAGCATCCCGACGGAAATAACACTTTCTGTGGAAATCGATGCACCACCGAAATACCAGATAAAAAACACAAACGTCATTGAGCGGATAATGTCGACAAGGTTATGTGACGTTGCCGCCTCCACGTTAAGCAATTTGTTTTGGTAGCGGAAGTGTTCATCATTCAATTCACGGAATTCCTCTTCCATCTGCTTTTCGCGACGGAATGCTTGAATGATTGTCATGCCATTAATCGATTCATTGATCATCGCGTTCATATCGCTCACTTTTCCGCGAATGACATGGTTAACTTTCGAAGCAAACTTCCTGTACGCTTTCATCCAAATATATAGGATTGGCAATACGAACAGCGTGATAGCACCCATTTTAGGATCCAAGATGAACATTGCAATGAAGATTCCTGTAATGTACATACCACTGATTGCAAACTGTGAAACGACCGTCACATATAAGTTACGGATCGCTTCTGTGTCATTTGTAATCCTTGCGACAACTTTTCCAGCGGGCAGATTATCAAAATAACGAATTGGCAATGTCTGAATATGTTCGTACAGATCATTACGCATTTTCTGTATGATGCGGTTTGCCGCCTGTTGCATCAATAAATACTGGAAATACCTGAGTATTGCAGTGATTACTGCTAGCCCGAAAAAGATGGCAAGCAGCTTGGCAATCGGAGCGAAATCCATGCCCCCGCCAGGAGCACCTGCAATATGGTCATCAATGATTTTCTTAGCAATCATCGGCCCCATCAGATCCGCAGCTACTGCGAACGCGAGAAGAACAATGCCTGTCAGTAACATTTTTTTATAATCAAGTGCGTAATGAAGTAATCGTTTACCGGTACTCATATTATTCAACCTCCCCAATCTGTTGGCGGTCGAATTGTTCTTTGTACCAGCCGTTCATTCCAAGTAAGCCCTCATGCGTTCCCTCTTCAATAACACGCCCATCGTCAAGAACGATAATCCAATCAGCATGCTGGATGGCAGACAATCGGTGTGTTGTAATGATTGTCGTTTTTCCAGAACGCTCCGTTTGTATATTCTCTATGATTTTCGCTTCCGTTTTCGCATCGACCGCAGAAAGCGAATCATCTAAAATTAGAATTTCCGGATTTTTCACCAGTGCTCGTGCAATGGAAATCCGCTGTTTCTGTCCTCCGGATAATGCAACACCCTTCTCCCCGACGAGCGTTTCAAGTCCTTCAGGAAGCATTTCAAGATCTTTTTCAAAATAGGACAGACGAATCGTTTCTGCAATGTCCGCTTCTGTTGCATCAGGACGTCCAAATAAGATATTTTCCCTAACTGTTCGGGAAAACAGAACATGATCCTGCGGAACATAACCAATCCAATCTCTCACTTGATCTTTTGTCATTGACTGCATCGGTACTCCTGAGAAAACGATTTCCCCTTCACCGGATGGATATTCACGCAGCAGCTGTTTAACAAACGTCGTCTTTCCACTTCCAGTCTTTCCAACTACCCCGAGCGTATCGCCACGTTTCAAATGGAGTTTAATAGCATCCAAGTTGACCGAATGCGATGTCGGGTAAGTGAAAGTAACATCCTGGAAACCTACACTATCTGGTTGTTCAACGTTCACAGGCTGTTTTGGATCCTTCACGTCTTCCTCATAATCAAGCGTTTCTGTTACTCGGTCGAGTGACGCATTTCCGCGTTGTAAAACGTTAATCAACTCACCGATTGCAAACATCGGCCAAACAATCATCCCAAGATAGACATTAAAGGTTACGAGATTCCCTAGCGTCATATCGCCCATGGATACAAGGTAGGCTCCGTAACCGAGTCCAAGCATATACGTTAGCCCTGTCAGCACTTTCGAAATCGGCATGAACAGCGCGTCAATTTTCTCGACATGCATATTTTTCTGATAGACATCTTCCGTCATGTCAGCAAACCCTTTTTCAGTCGCACGTTCCTGAACGTAAGCACGAACAACCCTTACACCTGCGACCGCTTCCAAGACGTTATCGTTCAAATCACCGAACGCCTGCTGTGCCGTCATATATCTTTCGTGAATTTTCTTACCTAAAACCTGCATGATAAACGCTAAAATAGGAAGCGGTAAAATCGCTACAAGCGTTAATTTCCACGACACGAGAAAGCCCATCGTCAAGACGAGAGTCATCAAATAGAGCGTCGAATCGACAAGCGTCATGATACCGAAACCTGCAGTCTCAGAAATTGCCCGTAAGTCATTTGTTGATCTAGCCATCAAGTCGCCCGTCTTATTTCTTTCATAAAACGTCGGGGTCATTTTCAGAAAATGATGCATAAGCTTTCCCCGTAATTGCCGTTCGATGACATAAGCACCACCAAACAACTGGTATTGCCAAACGTAGTTACTCACATAATTGAATAGCATGATTACAAACATGGAACCGATGAAAATAGTGAGCAATCTCGCTGTCAACGTCTGTGTATAAATCGAGTCAATTGCTTGCCCAATCAGCCAAGGTGGAATAATTACAAGAATATTCGTCACCATCAACAGAATAAGCGCAACTGTATACCTCTTACGATTCTCTTTAAAAAACCATTTCAATTTAAACAGTACTGAAAACATAATTCAATCAACCTTCTTCCCTATTCTCTTGCAACTATCCGCTTTCAAGAGATTCCTCTTTCAATAGTTTCCTTTGCTGTTTGATGATTAACATAGTCAACACTCCTTTTCTATTAGTTGGTCCAACTTTATCCCGCAATAACAATTCGTAACATTCCCCACTTCTTTAAGCGGGGAATGAACGACTTCTTATTGCCCGAATTGAGGCTCACACGAAGTGAGTCATGAAGGCAACGCAACAGGACGTTGCGGTCGTTGCCTTCGGGGCTAAATTAAGTAGTGGAAAATCGCCCCTACTTAATAAGTCCAACTTTATGCAACACGCAATGCGTGGAAACACCGAATTCCCTTTAGATTGAAACAAAAAAAGAGCCCACGCTTCTTAACATAAGCGTGGGCTCATAAAAGGAACGGCATAGCGCACCGATCCGGGTTTATTTAATGTTGAACATTAAAATGGGGATAGGCACGGATTCATTTTATTATTGTTTTGGAACACGTATACTTTTTTCATTTTCCGTACCTCCCTCTCTATTTCGAGTAACTAACTACTTGTAGGTTATCATTTCCATTTCAGAGTTGTCAATACTTTTCGAAAATATAATCACTTCGACTACCTCGCTAATGATATGAAGGCATTCAATTGAATATGATAGCAACCACAAGTGATAGTAAGACCAAGATATTTTTTATTATCTAGCTCTTGTACATATTTCAAAATACCCTAATTTCATTGATGAAAGGACAATTTCTATGTACTTTCTACTATCCTAATCCGTATGTACTACCCTACAAACATACGCTAGATGAGGGTATCTATTTGTTTTTTTCTTGAAAATAAATTATTATAGAGTTAACTAAGGATTTTACCACTATAGGAGGTGTACACTTTGTTCTCCCCCTCATTTGGGTTCGGAACAAAGTAATTATTTGGATATTGCCATACGATTGGCAGCATTTGCTGTCTTGATCGCTCTCACCGCATTTTTTGTTGCGAGTGAATTTGCAATTGTGAAGATTAGAGCAACACGGATTGACCAACTGGTTGCGGAGGGTAACCCGCGTGCCGTAACTGCGAGAAAGGTAATTAGTAATTTGGACGAATATTTGTCCGCTTGCCAATTGGGTATTACAATTACCGCCCTCGGACTCGGGATGCTAGGGGAACCAACTGTAAAACTAATGTTAAAACCATTTTTCTCTTATTATGATTTAACAGCTAGTACTGCCAGTATCCTTTCATTCATTATCGCATTCACATCGGTAACATTTTTGCATGTTGTTATAGGTGAATTGGCTCCTAAAACGATCGCGATTCAAAAAGCGGAAGCCATTACGTTGTCATTTTCAAAACCGCTTATTTTATTTTATCGCCTCATGTACCCTATTATTAAAGGTATGAACGGTTCTGCACGTTTCTTCGTTGGACTGCTCGGCTTTAAATCGATTTCGGAATCAGAAGTCGCCCATACAGAAGAAGAACTTCGAATGATTTTATCGGATAGTTTAAAAAGCGGCGAAATCAACCAAGCCGAATATAAATATGTGAATAAGATCTTTGAATTTGATGATCGGATTGCCAATGAAATCATGGCCCCCCGGACAGAAATGATAACAATCGAAAAAGACATGACATTACGCGAAGTTTTCGACGTAATGGGTGTAGAACAATATACACGCTACCCTGTCACGGATGGCGATAAAGACCATATCATTGGTCTTATCAACATGAAAAACCTATTGACTGCATTCATTAAAGAACCCGACACTGCAGGCAATCAGACGGTTGTAAATTATATGCAACCGATTATACATGTCATCGAATCGATACCAATCGCCGACCTTCTACTTAAAATCCAACGGGAACGCATTCATATGGCGATTCTAATGGACGAATATGGCGGAACGTCTGGTCTTGTAACAATTGAAGATATTTTAGAAGAAATCGTCGGTGATATTCAAGACGAATTTGATACGAATGAAATACCAGAAATACAAAACCTAGGGGAAAATCATTATATTTTAGACGCGAAGATGCGAATCGAAAATGTAAATGACATTCTTGGTATATCTATTAACGAAGAGGACATCGATACCATCGGTGGATGGATCATGACTCAGCGCTTCGAAGCTATCCAAGGCGAAAAGATTATTGAACAAGGGTTTGAATTCATCGTCAAAGATGTGGATGGCCATCATATTCTTTACCTTGAAGTCATCAAATATGAACCGGAAGAAATTGACGATACTTCAGAATTGTCAATGGAATCCTAACTAAGAGCGTTCTCCCTATGGAGGACGTTCTTTTTGATGCGGTATGTTGTGAAGTTTGGTTTGTAGGTTGCTTACTATGGCCGGTATGTTTTTCACTTTGGCTGGCACGTTGCTAACTTTACTGAAAACGTTGTGGAAATTCGACAAGCGTCTTCCCGATTCTTTAATAACCAGAAAAGTCTGTATTGACTTTCTCCTTTCTTCTTGTTATTATAAATTCAACTTACAGAAAGCAGGTGAAGTTTTATGGCTATTATCATTGTACCTATTGCTAATTTGATCGGACCCATACTTTCACCTGCCGTGCTTTTATCATAAGCATGCTTATTCTGTTATGCGCGTGAAAGCCGTGGTGTCCGATCAAAGGACCCACGGCTTTTGATTGTCTAGCTACAGGCGCCTTGCGCTTTTCTAGAACGCACATAACAGGAGGAATCTAAATTGATTAATTTAAACGAGTACGGTTGGAATTTATCCCATGAAGCGAATTGGGATGCTATAAAAAACGGTATAAAAATGAAGAAATGTATGCCTGGACGTGTAACACTTGAACACAAAAGAATGTATCGAGTGGTCACGGCTGAAGGTGAATGGCTATCCGTTTGCTCGGGTGCGATGCAATACGAAGCTGATGAGCGGCGCGATTTCCCTGCTGTCGGGGATTGGGTGGCCGTGGAAAAAATGCCGGGTGAAGAACGCGGAATCATCCATGGCATTTTACCGCGAACATCGCTGTTCTCACGGAAAGCTGCGGGTACAACGATTACCGAACAGATTATCGCAGTCAATATCGATATCGTTTTCTTAGTCATGTCTATGAATAAAGACTTTAGCGCAAGACGACTCGAGCGGTATCTTGTTGCCGCCTACGATTCAGGTGCAAGCCCTGTCGTCGTGCTGACGAAGAAAGATGTATGCGATGATCCTTCCCACTACATTGAAGATGCACGGAATATTGCAATGGGCGCTGATGTTTTCACCGTGAGCAATGTAACCGGTGAAGGAATTGACGAATTGACCGTACTGTTAGAAGGCGGAAAAACTGCGGCATTATTAGGTTCTTCAGGTGTAGGGAAATCATCTCTTACAAACGCCATTTGCGGCGGTGAAACGATGGTTGTTCAAGATATCCGTGACGATGACGATAAAGGTCGGCATACGACGACCCACCGTGAACTTATTAAGATTCCTGGTGGCGGTGTACTGATCGATACGCCGGGAATGAGAGAATTTCAGCTATGGGACAACAGCGAAAGCCTAGATTCAGGTTTTAAAGACGTGGAAGCATTTGCAAATTCATGTAAGTTCAATGACTGTCAGCATAACAATGAACCTGGATGCGCCTTACGCGAAGCACTTGCTTCCGGTGCTTTACCTGAAGACCGCTACGCAAGCTATCTGAAACTCCAAAAAGAGTTGGCGTTCCTTGAACGTAAAATGGACGCCGCCGCTCAAGCCGAAGAACGGAATAAGTGGAAAAAAATAACGAAAAGTATGCGGAATCATCCTTCGATGAAGAAGAAGAAGAAATAATTCAACCAAAAACGCCACGTACACCGGATTTACCGGTATGCGTGGCGTTTTTTCTATTAACCCTTCTTATACTCGATATGGTACACATCATGACGACGATCTTTCAGTTGCTTCACCGTTCCGTCCTGACGCTGGCGACGCAATATTTCGAGGTCGACGTCTCCGATAAGAACCATTTCCAAGTTAGCGTTCGTTTCACCGACAATACCATCCCTCGCAAATTCGAAATCGGACGGGGCAAATATTGCCGATTGTGCATATTGAATGTCCATATTTTCTGTCTGCGGCAAGTTACCGACTGTACCGGAAATAACTGTGTAAATTTGATTTTCGATAGCGCGGGCTTGTGCACAATAACGGACGCGTAAATAACCTTGTCGATCTTCCGTACAAAACGGTGTGAAGATAATATTAGCACCCATATCTGTCGCAATACGTGCTAATTCCGGGAATTCAATATCATAACAAATTTGGATGGCGATTTTTCCGCAGTCTGTATCGAACACGCGAACCGCATCTCCCGCACTGATTCCCCACCATTTCCGTTCGTTTGGCGTAATGTGAATCTTATATTGTTTTTCAATTGAACCGTCGCGACGGAACAAGTACGAGATGTTGTAGATTTCTTCATCCTCTTCCTCGACAAAATGGGAACCGCCGATAATATTCACGTTATAACGCACTGCAAGGTTCATGAACATATCAATATATTGCGGTGTGTACTCTGTCATTTTACGCACTGCTTGACTCGGTGATACTTCATCCATAAAGGACATGAGCTGAGTCGTGAATATTTCCGGGAAAACGACGAAATCAGAATTGGCATCGGATGCGACGTCAACGAAGTATTCGCACTGATGAGCCATGTCTTCGAATGATGAAATTTTGCGCATCAAGTATTGAACCACGCAAATCCGTACTGGGTAGCTTGTCTTAAAATGACGCTTCGTGAGCGGTTTATAATCAACATTATTCCATTCCATCAGTGTGGCATATTTCTTCGACGCTTTATCATCCGGCAAATAGTTCGGATTAACGCGCATCAACGTAAAGTCATTCATCAACTGGAACGTCAGTACAGGATCATAGATTTTATGGCGTGACACAGAATCTACATATTCACGCGGAGACATTTCGTCGGCATATTTATGGTAGTTCGGGATCCGCCCGCCTAGAATAATCGACTTCAAATTGAGCTCTCTGGCAAGCTCTTTCCGTGCCTCATACAAACGCTGTCCGACTTTCATACGACGGTAGCCAGGATGCACCATCACTTCAATACCGTACATATTATAACCATCTGGATTATGGTTTGTTATATAGCCCTCGTCCGTTACATCGTCCCATGTATGACGGTCGTCGTACTCATCAAAGTTGATGATTAGACTTGAACATGAACCGATGATTTCCCCGTCTAATTCCGCAACAAGCTGCCCTTCCGGAAACATCTCCAAATGACTTTTCAGATGACTCTCTTCCCATGGTTCCATGCCTGGAAAACACAATTCCTGCATACTTAGAAGCCTTTTTATATCCTCATATTTCATCTGGCGGATGACCATACTTATTTCAAACGTAGACAAATCAAATTCTTCACTCATTCGAAACACCTCTTCCCAACCTGTTTCTCTTCATTATATCGCAGTGCTCTTACAGTTAATAATGTTTTACTTGTTTAATACGACACCCTATAATCAATTATGCATGTAGTTAACCAAGCAGGAGATGATCGTATGCAGAAACGACTGGAAAACAGTCTCATTATTATTTGGACAGTTTCATTTGTCGCAACGCTCGGTTCGTTATACTTTTCGGAAGTGCGCGGATATGAGCCTTGTACGCTCTGTTGGTACCAACGGATTCTGATGTATCCAATCGTACTTATTTCAGGCGTCGCCCTGTTCCAAAAAAACGCACGTATTGCCTTGACTTTAGCTGTTTTCTCGATTATTGGTGGAAGTATTTCACTCTATCATTATGGAATCCAAAAACTCACTTTTTTGAGCGATAGTGCGCCGGTTTGTGGCAATGTATCTTGCACCGGACAGTACATCAACTATCTCGGGTTTATTACAATTCCCTTCTTGGCACTTACGGCATTTTTAATTATCCTAATTACAAGCCTTTTCATGATGAAATGGCAGAAGGAGACGAAGTAACTTGAAAAAACTATTGATCATTGGCGGTGCTATTGTCGCGGTCTTCATCCTCATCGTCGTGTTATCGAACAAAGCGGACGAAACAAAACTGAAAGATAATCCTTATGGAACGGACAACCTTTCAAAGTCTACAATTGATTTGATTGGCAATGAAAACTACAGCAACATCGTCAAACCTGATGATCTGTTTAAAAAAATCGAAGCTGGTGAATCCGTAACAGCTTACTATTTCCACCCCGAATGTCAATTTTGCATGCAAATGACGCCTGTCATGATGCCCATTGCTACAGAAATGGATGTCAACGTACTGCAATATAACATGATGGAATTTGGCGATAAAGTCGGAATGGATACGGACTATAAAATTGAATCTTGGCCAGCGCTGATCCACTATAAAGATGGTAAAGAAGTCGGACGGATGGTTGGCGCACAACCTGAGGAAAACATCCGTGCATTTTTCACTGAATTCGAAGGCAAATAATATGGAACGAAGTCTAAGTTCGCCGCGTCCTGCGGCAACAAGGAGGGATGAAGTACAATCCCTCCCGCTTCATGACCTACATCCTGTAGGCCCACGATAGGAAGGAATGATTTAAATGGCGTTATTTCATTATAAAACACAAGAAGACAATATGACCGTTGAATATCTACTCAAGGATAAATGGCAAGGCGGCAAAAAGACGGTCCACCTTATGCGTATGGCCAAGAGTGTACTAGATTCAAACGGCGAACCCGTAGACGACTGGCGCTTACCTCTAGCGAAAGGTACGGAATTGGTGTTTACTTTCCCTGATGCAGCTTCTACGTATATTGCCGATGAACAAGTTGAACTTACCGTACTGTTTGAAGACGAGCATATCCTAGCAGTCGTCAAACCGGCTGGCATGACAACACATCCCGATGGTCCAAAAGATAAAGGGACACTGATGAATGCTGTCATGTCCTATGTTAAAAACAACGGCGGGGATTATGCCGAGCATATCCATCGTCTTGATAAAGGAACTTCCGGTGTTGTTCTCGTTGCGAAGCATCCGATTGCGAAAGCACTCTTTGACCGTATGATTGAGAGTAACGACATCACGCGGAAATACACTGCTGAAGTTGACGGTTACTTGAAACGACCTAAAGGTTCAATTAGACTTCCGATTGGAAAAGACCGCCATCATCCAGCCAAACGAATTGTCTCCATGTCTGGACAAGCTGCTGTTACAAACTTCAGGCTAATTGAACGCAAAGAGGAGACGTCCATCGTAGAAGCTGATCTTGAAACTGGCCGGACACACCAGATTCGTGTACATTTATCGCATATTGGATACCCTGTTACAGGCGATACACTATATGACGGCAGTGAAACGGAAGATGGTCATTATCGGTTAACGGCAACTGCAGTATCGTTCATCCATCCATTTACAGAAGAACAGACGCATATCGAAATGAAAAATAGCTAAAAAACGCCATGGAGAATATTTCTCCATGGCATTTCTTTTTTCAAAATTAATAGGTATCTGGATCAGTTCCAGTCCGTTCATCTCGATTAAGTGCGTTAATCAATGCCATTTCTTCATTCGACAGTTCAAAATCAGCAACTTCACTGTTTTCTCGGATACGTTTAGGTGTCACTGACTTCGGAATAACAATGAGATTATTTTGCAAATGCCAACGGATAATGATTTGCGCAGGCGTTTTACCGTATTGTTCGCCGATGTTAAGAAGTATTGGTTCTGCAAGTAACTTCCCGCGTGCAAGTGGTGACCAAGATGTAACAGCTATACCATTCTCTTTGCAAAACGCGCGGAGCGGTTCCTGTGTCAGATACGGATGGAGTTCAATCTGGTTCACCATTGGCGCGACATTCGCTTTTACGAAGATTTTTTCGAGATGATGGGCATGATGATTAGAGACACCCGTGGTGCGGATCATTTTTTCATCATACAAGCGTTCAATCGCTTTATAAGTGTCGACATATTTCTCCGACACAGGCCAATGTGTCAAATAAAGATCCAAATAATCTAAGCCTAGTTTCTTCAATGAAGTCTCGATTGCGCGAAGTGTCCCGTCATAGCCCTGATCGGTATTCCAGACTTTCGAAGTAATGAACAGCTCTTCCCGCGGAACACCGGAGTGACGGATCGCTTCGCCTGTTTCGCTTTCATTGTCATAGATTGCCGCCGTATCAATTGCACGGTAGCCAGTCCCGATTGCATATGTAATTGCCTCGACCGTTTGCTCGGGATCCGTCATCTTATAAACACCAAGCCCAAGTTGTGGCATTTTCACACCATTTGCAAGCTGAATTGTTCCGTTAAATAGTTTTGACATTCAAATTTCCCCTTTCATCTCTTCTATCTCAATTGTACAATCGTCATTCAAATATTACGAATTCCCTGACTAAGTTTGAAAGTTGAATTTAAATGTAAAAGCGAATATTATTGTAGTTGGACTTCATTTCGTTCGTATTTTGAGAGGAGAATTACATTGTTTCAATTAAAAAAGAACAATACTACCGTGAAAACTGAAGTATTAGCCGGTATGACAACTTTTTTGACTATGGCTTATATCGTCATTGTCAATCCAATTATTCTTGCTGATGCAGGTGTACCATTCGAGCAAGTGTTCATCGCGACGATTATCGCTGCTGTTGTCGGTACATTATGGATGGCTCTCTTCGCCAACTACCCAATTGCCATTGCACCAGGAATGGGATTGAATGCTTATTTTACATCGGTTGTTCTCGCATCTGACGGACAACTCGATTACATGACTGCTTTTTCTGCAGTATTCGTAGCTGGACTATTATTTGTTCTGTTGTCCATGACCTCTTTCCGTGAAAAATTAATTGAGTCAATTCCCGAAAGTCTCAAACTCGGAATTACCGCTGGAATAGGACTATTTATTGCCTTTATTGGATTGCGTCTTTCTGGACTCGTTGCTCCACATGAGGCCAACCTTGTTAAGCTCGGCGATCTCACTTCCCCACCCGTGCTGCTAGCTTTGTTCGGTCTTCTTGTGACAGTTATTCTTATGACCTTAAACATCTACGGCTCGATTTTCATCGGAATGATTCTAACAGGAATTGTCGCAGCCTTTACAGGTCAGCTTAAATTTGAAGGAATTCTATGGAAACTACCTCAACTACCGGAAGGGATTCTTGTTTGGAATCCAATTACAGCAGTGGGTGATGTAATTTCAAACGGCTTGTATGGTGTCGTCTTTGCATTCCTTATTGTCACCTTGTTCGATACGACCGGCACGATGATTGGTGTCGCAAAACAGGCAGGCCTGATGAAAGGGAATAAGCTTCCCCGTGCGCGTCAAGCATTACTTGCAGATTCTGTAGCAACGACATTTGGTTCCATGTTCGGAACAAGCCCGACAACAGCGTACATTGAATCCTCATCTGGGGTTGCTGTAGGCGGCCGGACTGGACTGACATCATTGACTGTTTCCATTTTATTTATTGTAGCAGCATTTTTCGGTCCACTCGTTAGTACATTATCAGGGGTTTCTGCAATAACCGCTCCTGCTTTGATCATCGTTGGAAGCTTGATGATTGGTGCAGTTAAAGATATTGATTGGGATTCATTCGATGAAGCATTCCCAGCCTTTCTTGTTATCTTAACAATGCCACTCACTTCTAGCATTGCGACAGGGATTGCTCTTGGTTTCATCACATACCCACTATTAAAAGTTGTCAAAGGGAAAGGGAAACAAGTTCCCATCCTGTTGTATATTTTCGCAGTACTCTTCACCTATCAACTGCTCTATTTACCACATTAAGAAAAGCGCAAGGCGCCATTCAGCTCCGACAGGTATAAGACAGGCTGGCTAAGCGGTGTTCTTTGCCAAATAGCCTGACCGACTTATGTCCCGAGGAGTTTGCGCCTGGAGTCTAGACACCGTTACTAGGTGAAAAACTTATAGTTTCTTATATTTAAAAAATGCCCTTCCGTTAGTATTCGGAAGGGCATTTCTTTACATATTGATTCTATTTCTAGAAGTGATAGCTGACAGGACAAGCGCTCCTGCAGTCAGTAGGTGCATGAACCAGCCGATGAACGGAATGGCGCTTACTACGCTTGTCACGAGACCCAGGATGGATGCTGCCTTGCCTTGCATATCTCGGATTGAAAGCAGTAACGTAATTGCATGTAATACAAACATGACGCCAAGCGCCGAATAACCGGAGCTTATGACAAAAACTCCGCCAATGATCGGGATTGCAAGAAAACCTTCCGCAATTGCTGTGACCCATTTCATTCCTGTTGAATAGTTCTTCATACTATATTCTACCTCCATATCATTTAAGTCGTTATGTTATATACGGACAAGTTAGCACAAAGTTTCATTTTTCTTAGCTCTGTCACAATTTTTCCTGACTGTCGTTTCAATTCCATTAAAAATAGGGTATACTTAACGGAGCTACTAATGAATTTACAGGAGGTACCTATCATGACAGTAATTCTAATTATAGGTGTTTGCTTTGCATTCTTATCTGCAATTTTCACAGGCGGATACGACGATAAACCTGGCAAGGTTAAGATACCTGGCCTAAAAAAATAACTTTAGAAAAGCGGAAGGCGCCCGCTAGACGCGACAGGCATAAGTCAATCCAGCGTCGTGGCGCTCTTTGCCACATAGCTGGATTACTTTCAAAGTACCTAGCCTAAGTACGCCGCGTCCTGCGGCAACGGCTACGTGACCCACATCCTGTGGGCCTCCGAGCGCCTGGAGTCTAGACACCGATCTAAGTAGATAAAGCTTATACTCTCTTTTCTTTTAAAAAACGGGACATGCCTTTAGGCTGTCCCGTTTTGTTATACCAACCCTGGATAGGATTGCTGTCTAAGCGCTTCATATATAAGAATCGCCGCCGTGTTTGATAAATTAAGCGATCGGATATTGTCGTTCATCGGAATTCGCAGACACCGTTCTTTATTCTCCTGTAAAATATCTTCAGGAAGTCCACTCGTCTCTTTACCAAAAACAAAAAATATATCTGTCTTACCATCAGAATAATCGAATGCAGTGTGAGTACTTTCACCGTGCTTTGTCAAAAAGTAAAATAGTGCATCAGGATTCGCCGCAAATAGCTCACGAATTCCTTCATGATACGTAATGTCGACATGCTCCCAGTAATCGAGCCCTGCACGTTTTAACATTTTATCATCCGTCGAAAACCCGAGCGGTTTCACGAGATGTAATTTCGCTCCCGTTCCTGCACATGTCCTTGCAATGTTCCCTGTATTTGCAGGGATTTGTGGTTCAAATAATGCTACATGTATAGCCATCTCAGTGATTCCTCCAATTAAACTCTTTCTTCCCAGGATTCCGCTGCCTTTGTTAATTCAGCGCGTACTTCTGGATCTTCCTCTGTCAATAACGCTTCCATAATAGCTATATAACCTTCTTCCAAACCAATTCGACCTAGTGCCCATGCAATCGTACCACGAATGACGGGCCTCGGATCATTTTCTAACATACTAATCAATTCAGGTACCGCAGACTCTTCTTTGAAATGTGCAAGTGCAATTATCGCATTTCGCTGAATTGGATTTTTTCCGCGCCAAGATCCTGATACATGTCCAAACTTCTCTTTAAATTCACGATTGGACAGCCTAAGAATTGGTTGAAGAAGTGGCTTGGCCAGTTCAGGATCCGGTTGGAAAGCTTTCTGATGCAAATTATGCTTTCCTTTATTTTTCGGACACACCGTTTGACAGGTATCACACCCGTACACCCGATTACCAAACTCCATACGAAATTCCTCCGGGATTGGCTTTTTCGACTGTGTTAGGAAAGCAATGCAACGCTGCGCATTTAATTGTCCCCCCTGGATCAAAGCCCCGGTTGGACATACGTCAAGACAAAGTGTGCAATCCCCACATTCATCTTCCATCGGAACATCCGGCGCAAATGGGATATTGGTAATCATTTCGCCCAGGTAAACATACGAACCAAATTCTGGCGTAATAATTGAACAATTTTTTGCCGACCAACCGATGCCTGCCCGTTCTGCAACAGCGCGATCTACAAGCTCCCCCGTATCGACCATCGAGCGAACCCTTGCTGCTGGTGCATGTTCCAGTATAAAGCCTTCAAGCAGTCTCAGCTTCTCACGGAGGACCGTATGATAATCTGTCCCCCACGATGCACGACAAAAAATACCCCGTCGCTCACCTTTTTTTCCCCTCGGAGAATCCGTCATTTTGGACGGATAGGCGACAGCAATAGCAATAATACTTTCCGCTTGATCAAGCAATAGAGCGGGTTCTGTCCGTTTGTCTAAATCTTTTTCTTCGAAACCCGACTGGTAGCCAAGTTCTTGCTGCCGCTTCAAGCGGTTTTTCAACTCGCGAAATGGAGCAGCTGTTGTAAAACCAATTTTGTCGATGCCGATTGACTCCGCATAGTCCCTCACTGCCTGTTGCAATTGAACAGCATTCACACTGTATCGCCTCCACTATGCTACTATTGAATTAAACTATATAAAGGGTGAAGTCATTGATTATCGAAATGGATATGAAACTTTTAGGTGCCGTACCCGGATTAAAATTGGGCATTAACCATTATACCAAAATTACAGTGTCAGAATCGCCTCAAATGTTAAAAGGAAAATTGCAATTATTCCAAGAACAACTTTTCTTTGAGTTGGAGAACAAACCCGTAACCGAATTCCCTGGCATTAACGAATGGCGCTCTGTATGGAAAGCACTTGGAGCAGACCCTAATCGGTATCGCCATTCTACAGAAGCACTTATGCGCCGCATTAAGAAGCAAAACTACATCGATCCATTCCACAATGCTGTCGACTTGAATAACTTCTTTTCCCTGCAACATGAAATTCCAGTAGGCATCTACGACCTCAAAAAGATTGTCGGCAATGTAGTCGTTACTTCAGGAACAGCTGAGGATGGATATGATGGATTGAATGGTCGTTTTAATTCATTACAAAACATTCTACTATTAAAAGACGATTATAGCCCATTCGGCAGTCCATATGTCGATTCTATCCGCAGCGCTGTAACAGAAGATACGACAGACGCGCTGCATATCTTCTTCCTACGCCCGTCTATGGATGCTACTAAAGCGTTTGAACTGACAACAGCATGCGGGAACATGTTTACTAGTCTTAGCGGTGGAGACGTCCGTTCTTATGTTTTACACGAGGGACAAACTTCCATTGTAGTAGACTAACACTATTTGTATTTTAGGGGATGAACAAATGAGCAACATAACACTCGCTGAAGCCGTGAAATTAAAAAGCATTTTAACAAAACGAATTCATGAGCTAGAAGATGAAATGAGACGCGTCGCCTTTACGACTGTAGAAAAAGGTAGCACTCCTGATTTAGGTCCACGCACCCTAAAAGTCGTGGAAACCGAATTAGATGATGTCCGTTTAGATAGTAGAGTGCTCGATCGCCTCATGTATCGTGCCAATATAGATAACACACTAGAATTCCATGGGCAGCAACTTGCCATTGTAGAAGCGATTGAACTAGCTACACAACTACGTGCCAAATCCCGCTTTTATAAAGAACTGTCCATGGCAGAAAAAGAAGTAATTCAGTATGGTTACTCTGAAAGCACCATCGTATACCGTGTCGCTTTATTCGATCCCGAGGACTATCGGGTGAAGTCAATACAAGCAGAAAAGGATGCCCATAAATTATCTAATTTTATTAATGCAAAAAACTATTCTATTGTCTTGGAATTTGACGATTCGAAGTACTTTTAATGCCCTCGGAAAGGTGAGACTCCTGTCCGAGGCATAGAGTAGGGATCAATCCAATTTAAATTGCAGGCAAACCAATAACCTGTCACCATTTACTTTGTGACCAATCCCCAATGACCAACCAAGGCAATTGCTATGGACAACCCAAAATAGTGTCATCGGATCCCCTCTATGAAAATCGCTCCTTCCGCTTCGGCGGTAAGGAGCGATTTTGTGTAGATTCAATTTTTGAACGGCGGTGTTCTTTCGCCATTGATCAGTAACGCCCGTGTTCCTTTTTTCGGAAATTTTAAATTCACTTGATAGTTATAAATAAACGAACCCGCTATAATAGATCCCCCATTCTGAATAAAAATATGTTCAGAAGCAATACTTCCTTTCTTATTGAGTACCTTCAATTCTATTTCCTTCCCACTATTCACCGAACCTTCAATATAGATTTCAGTTTTCTCATCTACTGTAAGTTCCATTGGATCATTAATCAAATTAAAATGTTCGGTCTTTGGAAATTGAGGAGGAAGTTGGTCAATTGCTTTGTATAATTGGACAATCTCCTGATTAAGGATTGTTTGTTCTTCCAATTCATTTGAATTTTTTGGGCCGCGGAAAACTAAGTGCTTGATCTTTTCCCATACTTTCCTTCTGCGGTAATCATCAACCAAGTTTTCGGATGGGATTGCCCCTTGACCCAGCCATTTTTTTTCAAAGCTATCATAAAAGTTTCTTGTACAAGATCCTCGACATCCGTCGAGCCTGTATAGGAAGTTAGGTAACTTGTGATATCCCTTTCGTACAGTTGAAACCACTCCTCGATTGTATGGTTCTTCATACGATCTCCCCTCCTTTAACTATTAGACGATTCACTATGTAAAATAGTACAGTCAACCAATATAGAAAGTATCTTTCTTCACTACATTTCCAAGATAAAACGTATCGCGGTCATAACAAGTCGAGAGGTCACTCTTACTAAGTTGAAGTATTGAATCTGGTATATATACTGAGCGAAGGCGAATTAACAGGGGCAGCGAATTCAATGGAGTTCTTTATTTAAGCATATAGATTCGGGACTACTTATTTAGATTTAACTAGGTGGTATACCTCACCCGTATAACGAACACATCTAGCGAAGGAGCGACAAGTGTGAGCCGATGCAATAAGACCGACAGTGTATCTTCTGACGGGCTTATTGCGTAAGGCCATCACCAAGCGACTAAGCGATGTAGGAAGAACATTCCATTCGTTAAGCGCCGACTATATAGTACTAATTTGTAACTTATATAGTTAAAATGAAACAAAAAAAAAGACACAACCGAAGTTGTGTCTTTTCCATCTGATACCCGAGGCCGGACTTGAACCGGCACGCCTTACGGCATCGCATTTTGAGTGCGACGTGTCTGCCATTCCACCACTCGGGCATAACACTATTTTGTTCACGAACAACGATACATAAGAAAATTGGAGGCGGCAACCGGAATCGAACCGGTGGTAAGGGTGTTGCAGACCCATGCCTTACCGCTTGGCTATGCCGCCGTAGAAATTGGAGCGGAAGACGGGATTCGAACCCGCGACCCCGACCTTGGCAAGGTCGTATTCTACCACTGAACTACTTCCGCGAAACTGGGGTAGCTGGATTCGAACCAACGAGTGACGGAGTCAAAGTCCGTTGCCTTACCGCTTGGCTATACCCCAAAAAGATAAATGGGGCGACTGAAGGGAATCGAACCCTCGAGTGTCGGAACCACAATCCGATGTGTTAACCACTTCACCACAATCGCCATGATATCTAGTTTGTTTTAATTGAATATAAAAATGGGGCGACTGAAGGGAATCGAACCCTCGAGTGTCGGAACCACAATCCGATGTGTTAACCACTTCACCACAATCGCCATAATATATAAGTTTTTTTAATCGCATAGAAAAATGGGGCGACTGAAGGGAATCGAACCCTCGAGTGTCGGAACCACAATCCGATGTGTTAACCACTTCACCACAATCGCCATGATATTAGATTATACTAAAAAAAATGGCAGGGGCAGTAGGAATCGAACCCACATCAAAGGTTTTGGAGACCTCTATTCTACCGTTAAACTATGCCCCTAAAACTGGTGGTGGGGGGCGGATTCGAACCGCCGAACCCGTAGGGAGCGGATTTACAGTCCGCCGCGTTTAGCCACTTCGCTACCCCACCATATAGGTGTAAATGGTGCCGGAGAAAGGACTTGAACCCTCAACCTACTGATTACAAGTCAGTTGCTCTACCAGTTGAGCTACTCCGGCACAAATATTAAAATGGTGGCTCAGGACGGAATCGAACCGCCGACACAAGGATTTTCAGTCCTTTGCTCTACCGACTGAGCTACTGAGCCACATATTGGTTTTTCTTTAAGCCGTTAGCTTATTCTAAACCTTATAGTATTC
>NZ_JACFTD010000012.1 GCF_014282005.1 Sporosarcina sp. BP05
GTCATTCCGCTCGACTTGCATGTATTAGGCATGCCGCCAGCGTTCGTCCTGAGCCAGGATCAAACTCTCCATAATAGAAGAAAATGAATAGCTCATTTCTTGCTGACTCGAATCCGAAGATTCTTGTATGTGTTTCTTTTCAACCAACCGAAGCTGGCTTAGTTAGAAACGTTTTGCTCAAGTGCGTTAGCACTCTTGCTGTATTTCATTGATGTTTTGCTGTTCAGTTTTCAAGGTTCATTCGCATCGGATTAAAATTGAAGTCCAACACCTTTTTTAAATTAGTTGCCATCCAAACGACAACTTCTTAAGTTTAGCATACCCTTTTCGTGAAGTCAACAGTTATTTCTAATTAACTTTCGAAGTAATAATTGCTTATGTGTTTCATAAAATAGTATGGAGCGGGTGAAGAGAATCGAACTCTCATCATCAGCTTGGAAGGCTGAGGTTTTACCACTAAACTACACCCGCATAATATTGGTACATCCGACGTTAGTTGAATGTTAACCAGTTATTCTTATTGTATCACTCTGTCCACCGAGGTAAAAGGACCTTTTAATTAAAACAAGTTTTTTTGGTGCGGTAAAGAGGACTTGAACCTCCACGGGGTTAACCCCCACTAGGCCCTCAACCTAGCGCGTCTGCCATTCCGCCACTACCGCATTGCTTTAGCGACAAACTTTATTATACACCATACAATTCCTTTGTCAATACTTTATTTAAAGTAAATGATGAGCCATGCAGGATTCGAACCTGCGACCCTCTGATTAAAAGTCAGATGCTCTACCAACTGAGCTAATGGCTCTCTATTATATAGAAGAAGTACTTCGTTTGTTCTTAGAACTGGAATACTCACTTCAAGATCCAAGTACTTCGTGCAGTTAAAACAATTGCTCCAATCACCTTCGGTGTTTGTCGCAAAACTTTTCAAATGCTTTAGCATTCTAAAAGTTTGGCTGGGGTAGCTGGATTCGAACCAACGAGTGACGGAGTCAAAGTCCGTTGCCTTACCGCTTGGCTATACCCCAACGATACCATATTCAGCCAATTGAAGATGCTGTATAAAGTTCTATACGGAATACTCTTTCCAAAACTTCGTTTTGAAAAAGTAATGGTGACCCCTACGGGATTCGAACCCGTGATACCGCCGTGAAAGGGCGGTGTCTTAACCGCTTGACCAAGGGGCCATATATAATGGTTGTCTTCTGTTCGGGAAACGCTTATGTTAATGTCGTGCGCGCCGTTCCCAACCGACTTTTCTTATTATAGACAGTGTTTCTCATTTCGTCAACACTTTTTCACCAATTAGTTTTAAGTATTATTGAGAACACGATTGGTATGCGGTTTTCGCGCCCTTATCGCATCCTCAAGAATCACTTTCCAGCTTGTATTGCCACAATTTGCCCAGCGCACTTCCCACATCTATATTTCCTAACGTCCATTCTTCTTCGCCGGTTATAAAGCAGCTTACATGATAGACACTCATATACATACATTGAATGCAGCTTCTTGTTTCCTTTTGAAAGGGGCCGGCAAAACCTTGGGGAAGATGTGTGCTTTAGCAAACTTTTAAAATCTGCATCGCGATGACGATAACCTCTTCCTTCTATATGAAGATGGTAATGACAGAGTTCATGTTTGATTACACCAACCAACTCTTCAGTCCCATGCACTTCCAAAACCAACGGATTAATTTCGATGGAATGATTTGTGAGCATATAGCGCCCACCCGTTGTCCTTAACCTTTTATTAAACCTGGCCATATGGATGAATGGCTTTCCGAATGCATTTAAGGAAACACTTTCAATAAGCTCCTTCAATTCTTCATCCGTCATAGCCATCCCCTCCTTTTTAGTCGTTATTTTGCTGACGGCGGTAACATCGTCAAAGAAATACGTCCTTTTCCTTTATCTACACCTTCCACCCACACAGTAACGATATCACCTGAAGCGACAACATCAAGAGGGTGTTTTACAAAACCTTTTTTCAATTTCGAGATATGAACAAGACCATCTTCCGTTACGCCGATATCAACAAAGGCACCGAAGTCCACAACATTCCGAACAGTTCCTTGCATTTCAAGGCCTTCGTATAGATCCTTCATATCGAGTACGTCTGCTTTTAAAAGTGGTTGCGGATAATCATCACGCGGGTCCCGATTTGGTCTTTGTAGCGTTTCAATAATATCTTTCAATGTCACTTCCCCAACATCTAACTTAATCGCTAAAGCTTTGATATCGAGAGCAGACAATGCATCTGCAGTTTCTTTCTTACCGAGCGATTTCTTGCTTGCATCCGCTTCTTCTAATACTCGCTCCGCCAATTGATAACTTTCGGGATGAATCCCTGTCGAATCAAACGGATCCTTTGCATCAGGCACCCGCAAGAAACCTATCGCTTGTTCATAAGTCTTCGCTCCGAGGCGAGGTACTTTCTTCAATTGATTACGCTTTGTAAACAATCCATTCTCTTCACGCGATTTCACAATGTTTTCCGCGACGGTCTTGGACAGACCTGCCACATATTGAAGTAGCGATGAGGATGCAGTGTTAACATCTACCCCTACCCGGTTAACAGCTGTTTCAACTACGAAAGACAATGATTCGGAAAGACGTTTTTTTGCTACGTCATGCTGGTATTGCCCAACACCTACCGAGCCCGGATCAATTTTCACAAGTTCAGATAACGGATCTTGTAAACGCCTTGCTATTGAAACTGCACTCCGCTGCTCAACTTGAAGATCAGGGAACTCATCCCGAGCTTGAGCCGACGCTGAATAAACACTAGCCCCCGCTTCATTAACAATCACATACGAAACACCTGCTTGTGCCTCTTTAATACATTCGACTATGAACAACTCTGATTCACGCGAAGCTGTTCCGTTACCAATTGCAATAATTGTGATCGGATACTTTTTCAGTAACTCCAAAATAGCATGTTTCGATTTTTCCTTTTCCATTTTGGGTTGATGCGGATAAATCACGGATATCTCAAGCAATTTCCCTGTTTCATCCACTATGGCAAGTTTACACCCTGTCCGGAATGCCGGATCAAGACCTAATACTACTTTCCCTTTCAATGGTGGTTGTAGGAGTAGACTCTTCAAGTTTTCCGAAAACACGTGGATTGCTTGCTCTTCGGCCTTTTCAGTAAGCGCCGCCCTAATTTCCCGCTCAATCGAAGGGGCAATCAAGCGTTTAAATGCATCTTCAATCGCTTCTTTTACATGCGGCGCAGAGGGCGAATGTGATTTACGGATCAACTCACGCTCAAGTCCTCCGATAATTCGTTCACTTGGAAAAGAAATACCCACACGTAAAACATCTTCTTTTTCACCACGATTTAACGCAAGAACACGGTGTGGTACGATTTTTTTCAAAGGCTCTTCATATTCATAGTAGTTTTCGAAAACGTTACGCTTATCCTCTGCCCCCTTGCGGACCGCAGATACAATCATCCCATCTGACCATGCTAACTTTCGTATGTTTTCCCGTATCGCGGCATCATCCGCAAATTGTTCGGCTACAATATCTCGAGCTCCGGCCAGTGCATCTTCAGCCGTATTTACTCCAATTTCTTCATTCAGGAAAGGCGTGGCAAGATCTTCAGGCGAACTCCCAGAAAACTCCATCAGTTTTTTCGCAAGTGCCTCAAGACCACTTTCAATCGCAATCATGGCACGTGTCCGTCTTTTTTGTTTGAAAGGCCTGTACAAGTCCTCAATTCTTTGCAACACTGTAGCGCTTTCAATCGATTTCCTCAAATCGTCATCCAGTTTACCTTGTTCGTCGATAAGACGGATTACCTCTTCTTTACGCTGTTCAAGACCTTTAACATAACTATAGGCATCTTCAACCGCTTTAATTTGCACTTCGTCCAACGAACCAGTTTCTTCTTTTCGGTACCGCGCGATGAATGGGACTGTGTTTCCTTGGTCAAGTAATGCGATTACCTTTTCAGCTTGATGTATACTGACGGCCGCTTTCCCAGCTGTAGCCTCAACAATATGCTTCATCAATAAAACCACCCTTCCTTCTATATATTCATTTTAACATAAGAAAAGCGCAAGGCGCCTTCTAGGCGCGACAGGCATAAGTCGATCCAGCGACGTGGCGCTCTTTGCCACATAGCTGGATTGCTTATGACCAAGCGGCTGGCGCCTGGAGCTAGACAATAAGAAAAGCGCAAGGCGCCTTAAAAGGAACGCAGCTTAAGTGCGCCACTTCCTGTGGCAACAGCTCCATGACCTACATCCTGTAGGCCCGCGACAGGCATAAGACGGGCTGGCGAAGCGGCGTACTTTTCCGCACAGCAGGACCGACTTATAACCCGAGCTCATAGGCGCTGGAGACTGGACGCGGAATAGCCCCTTTCGCAGGTTTTCCACGGCAGAGGTTTTTATTATTTCTTACCCGAGAAAAAAGCCCACCTCCAACTTACAGAAGTAGGCTTCCAGTTATAAATGTTGCATCGTCGCCGTGTTCAATTGAATCCAGCACTTTTCGATATAACTCATAAGGCCCTGAACTTTCCTTCATTGAAGCTTTTGGGCTTCTAAGTGTGACGCCGTCTGAATGGAGGAAGAATAGGTCACCCTTTTCATAGTTGTATTGCTGCGTCTTTAATTTTTGGGGTCTCCCTGAAAGATAGCCCATTACCGGCAAGGGATAGATCATCTTACCGCAATCATTAAGCATATAAAAACGGACATTACCAACACAACTATACTGTATTGTTTTTTTCTTGTAATCTGCTTTGACAATAGCTACTGCCGCTCCGCGTTTTTGCACCATATGTTCATTACAACGGCTAAGTAATTCGTCTATTGTTTCATGATGATATTCTTTCAACACTTTAGGAAGTATCTGAGAAGATTGGCGTGCAATCGGTCCACTACCTAAACCATCCGCAATTGCGAAGACGAAATAGTCTTCCCCTGTATGGATAAAGTAGGTATCTCCACATTCTCGATTTCCAAACTTCGCTTCCTGATAAACGTACGCTTCAACGTGCTCTGTTATTATCGAGTCCACTATAACACACCACCAGCCGACAATATCGCTTCCTGTAACTTCTTAATCGCTTTGCGCTGCAGTCTTGAAACATGCATTTGAGAGATACCAAGTCGTTCTCCCGCTTCTTTTTGGCTCAGCTGCTCAATATATGTATACTGGATGATTTGTTTTTCACGTTCCGATAAAACATCTAGAGCATTCGCAACAACCATACGCTGATCTGTTTTCTCAAAGCCACCGTCAGTTTCACCTATAATGTCGAAAAGCGTTATCGTACCTCCCTCAGAATCAGCCTCAAGGGTGTGATCCATTGAAAGTGCTTGATAACTTCTCCCCATCTCCATCGCTTCGAGGACCAATTCTTCTTCAACATCAAGGTACTCTGCAATTTCACTAACAAGTGGGGAACGTTGCATCTCTATCGTTAACGTTTCAACAGCTGCCTTTATTTTGGGCCCTAGTTCTTTTATGCGACGCGGAACATGTATGGCCCATGTCTTATCACGGAGAAAACGTTTAATTTCACCGATTACTGTTGGCACCGCGAATGCTTCAAAGCTTCTTCCGAATTCTGGATTATACCTACGTATCGCTCCGAGAAGTCCTAGCATGCCTACTTGGACAATATCTTCATGAAAGGACTTTCCATTGGAATATTTCCGGGCGATTGATTGAATAAGGCGTTCATAGTGAAGAACCAGGTTTGTCTGTGCCTCATCGTCATTGGTCTCCTGGTAGCGTTTAATCCATTCAAGGACTTCTATCTTCGTTCCGTTTTCGCGGGGAGACAGTTCGCTTTTTTCTACTTCAGGAGGAGATGGTTCTTCTGTTTTAGATTCACGAGGTGATGGTTCTTTCGACATCCTCATCCCCCCGCTCTCCACCGAGATATTTAGTCATAAATACAGTCACACCCTCCTCATGAAGAACTTTTACATCATCCATAAGTGTTTCCATTAAATAAAGACCTAGTCCGCCTTCGCGAAGAAATTGAACTTCCTCCTGTTCGTTGTATGGTCCTACGCGTTTCTTCGTTTCTTCAAAATCAAAACTTTTCCCGTGATCCGCGACCATTATTTCTAATTTATCCACAAACAAAGCACAACCAACTACAACTTCTCCATCATAATCTTCCTTATATGCGTGCTGGACTGCATTTGTAATCGCTTCACTTGAGGCAATCTTTAAGTCTTCGATTTCATCGTAAGTAAAACCAAGCCGACTTGCCAATCCTGAAATCGCGAGCCGGGCAACTCCAACATATTGTGCTTTCGCGGGAACCTTGATTTCAATGTAATCATACGGTTGCATCTTCGTCCCTACTTTCTTCCATTACGATATCCATAATTTCAGCTAAACCAGTTATTTCAAATAATCTTTTTAGGCGGGTGTTTACGCCAACAATCTTCACATGCCCACCATTAGCTTTAACAACTTTATAAAAACCGACGAAAACGCCAAGCCCAGTGCTATCCATGTATCCAACTTCAGATAAGTCTAACTCCGCTTGCATGTTTTCCACGTTTTCTGCCGATGCAAGACATTCTTTTAGTTTCGGCGCTGTAAATGCATCAATTTCGCCAACAATTTTAAATCGTTGAACACTGTCCTCTTCCACTAAGTCGACTTGCAAGTTCATAATTACACCCCGAATTTCCATTTTTTTAAAAAGCATATTATAGATACATATACCCTTCGCTTAAAGTCTTAAACCTTACCGTTCTCTTTTTTAAAGATAACAATCGTGAAATCATCACGTAAATGAAAGTTTTGGAGGTATGCAAGTCTTTGATATACTGTGTCAGCAATTACTTGGGCAGATTCGTCTTTCACTTCCACCAAAATCGACCTAATCACTTGATCATCTATGAAACCAGTATCCGTTCGCACCTCAGTAACTCCGTCCGTCATCATCGCAATAAAGTCGCCTTCTTCCAGAAGGACTGATTTCTCTTCATATACGACATTCGGATGAACACCGAGGAGAAGTCCTTTTGCATGAAGCTCTGTAAATTTCCCCGTCGACGCCTTATACAAGAGGGCAGGTTCATGTCCCGCAGTAGCATATGAAAAACTGGAGTCTCTTGCATCATACTTTCCATAAAACATCGAAATGAACATCGAATCATCCACACTTTTTTCTACAATCCTGTTAACAATATCAAGGACATTACTCGGGCTTGTATTTTCATCCTGCAAACCATCCATTCCAAACTTGATCATTGACATGCATAGTGCCGCCGGAATCCCTTTTCCTATAACATCAGCTACTGCCACACCCGCTTCGTAACTATTATCATTCAGAAAATAAATATAGTCCCCGCTCATTTGCTTAGCTGGCTCCGTTACAAATCCAATATCAAGCTCTTTGAAATCCGGCTTCCTCGTTTTCAGAAGCGTATCTTGTACTTTTGCCGCTACATTCATTTCGATTTGAATTTCTTCCTGTTTTCGAATGAGACTCTGATGTTCTCTAAGCGCAAGCCCATAATGAATCATCATTTCAATCAAAAAATCAAACGAGTGCCATAGCTTTTCCGGCATTTCAGGTAAGACCTCTGCAAGCGCCGTTTTATGAATACTGATAACTTCTTCAGGAGAAATTTCATTTTCAATGAATCGCCTGCTAAACTGTTGTCCTAAATAAAGATCTTCTTCATGTTGTCCATCAACATATTGCTGCAGTATTTCTTTATACTGCTCTACAACTTCGTCGGGCATCCATCGTCACCTCCTCACCGTAGCCATTTTGTGGTGGTAATCGTTGTACCCTTCCCTGGTTCAGTGTCCACTTTGAATTCATCCATAAGTCTCTTTACTCCCGGCATTCCTGCACCAAGTCCTCCCGATGTTGAAAAGCCGTCTTCCATTACCTTACGCATATCCGGAATCCCCGGGCCATCATCAGAAGCTATAATTGTAATCCCGTATAAATCATTTTCAGAAAGCCGCATGATTTCGATTTTCCCTTTTCCAGCGTATAAGTATATATTGCGGGCTAACTCACTAATAGCCGTCGTAATACGCGCCTGATCGACCGTTCCGAAGCCTGACTTTTTTGCTTCATTCCGGCCAAGCTGTCGAGCGGCAACAATGTCCCATTCCGTGTATATATCTACAGAAGACCGGTACTCCATGGTTAGACCTCCAATTCTTTACGAAGTTTATCCAACCCATTTTCGAGATCTAACGCTGTCAAAACATACTCCAAACGGATCCCGAGTTCAATAAGTGTAATCGCAACGGCTGGTTGGATTCCTGTAATGACGACTTTCGCTCCCATCAAACCCGACATGCTTATAACGTCCCCAAGCACTTTTGCAATAAAAGAATCGATGAAATCTATCGGTGTCAAATCGATAACGACACCTCTCGCAGACGTTTTATGCATTTTTTTCAATAAATCCTCCTGGAACTGAATTGCCGTCTGATCGTCGAGCTCCCACTGTACAGAGACGATTAACGTATCATTTAGTTTCAAAATTGGAATCCGCATATTCATGATTGTTCAACCTCCACGATTGTGCGATTCGTAAGCCTCAAGGCCTCTTGCATCCCACGTTGCAACGTGCTCGTCGTTGTGAAATCGTTCAGATTAATACCTAGCGTAACAATTGTTTGAGCAATTTCCGGTCGGATTCCAACGAGCATACACTTCGCTCCAACAAGCCGAACGGCATCGGCAGCTTGAATAATGTGATGGGCAACCATCGTATCCACCACTGGTACACCAGTTATATCAAGAAGGACTACTTCAGCACGTTGTTTTACTACACCCTCAAGCAAATTTTCCATAATCAATTTAGCCCGTTCTGTATCAATAGTACCAACAAGCGGCATGACTGAAATCTTTTCGAAAACTGGGATCAATGATGCGGATAGTTCCTGCAAAGCAATTCGCTGCAAACTAACAGTTCGGTCCCATTCCAGCGAATAGGCTTCTATGATGCTTTCACGAAGAGGCGTAATCCAGTTAGTAAAAACACGCAGAATAGATCGTAGATTGCTTTCTTCAATAACCCCTTTTTCCTCCAATAACCTGAAAGTGATTTGCGAAAAGTTTTCGATTGCCTTGTTCACAAACATTATAGACCAACCAAAACGGACTACTTTCTCAGTAAAATCATTCAATTTTTCTGAGTTTACGGTATTACTTTCCGAGATATTCGATGTCATCAGTTCTGCAAATTCCCTACTTGTCTTTTCGATAAGGTTAGCAGGCATGAAATAAAAAAAGCGTTCTCCTTTTTCTTCTTTCATGCTTGTTTGCCAGCGTTCAATAATTTCATCCATATATTGATTGATGCCCTCTACCATTCGCTTATTCATAATTGTCTCGATAAGCCTCCTTATGAATTAAAAATATCTGTAATTTCATTGTAACGAAAATAGTTATACAACACACTATTTTTGTCACGCAAATAGGAATACAAGATACTTTCAGAAACTCGAAAAATCAAAAAACACCACAGAAATGAATCCCGTGGTGCTTCTTTTATATGTATGCTCAGAATTTGATGAGGCCGAAACTTACTTCGAGCGCTTCATCGACCTGTTCCATCAAAAATTCATCTAGATGCGTAATCTTATCGGTAAGCCTCGACTTGTCGATTGTGCGGACCTGCTCGAGCAGAATAACTGAATCCCGCTCGAAGCCGTATCGTACCGCATCAATTTCAACATGTGTAGGCAATTTTGCTTTTTGAATTTGCGCAGTGATTGCCGCAATAATAACCGTCGGACTAAACCGATTGCCTATATCATTTTGGATGACTAGGACTGGCCTCGTTCCTCCCTGTTCAGAACCAACAACAGGCGACAGATCTGCAAAAAAGACGTCTCCACGTTTTATTGCCAACTTTTCATCCTCCGCTTACGAGACGTTCCACCGTATGCTGGGCTTCAAATTCCACATGCAAGCATTCCGTGGCGATTCTAAGGTTGATTTGCGACATTTCGAGATAACCGTTCATCATCTCTTCTCTGATCGTATCCGATTCATAGTCAGTTACATATCGCTTTGTCGAAATATAAACGAAATCACCACGGTCCAGTTCCTGATGGACGACCGTATGTTCATTTTCATTCAGCATCCGTTTCGGAATTTTAACAATAATTTCTTTAATGTTTTTATTTGCACGCAACGTTAGCACCTCCGACAAACCCGTTCCCTCATTTCAATACAAGTCCATCTTACCATTGTATACCGACAATGAGAAGACACGAAAGGAATTTTATTGACAGGATTCTGCAAAACTGCTAGGTTTTTTGTCGAATGTACGAATATTATATATTCTGTCCATCTTTCCCTGTGTATATTCTCGGTACTCGCTTCGCAATGGATACAGCAATTTCATATGGAATCGTACCTAGTCGTTCCGCCCACTCTTCCACAGTAACTTCTTCTTTACCTTGACGACCTATTAGAACAACTTTTTCGCCAACCAGCATTTCCCGCGGAAGCTTCACCATGCATTGATCCATGCAGATAGTTCCAACGATGGGCATCCGTTCGCCACCGATGAGTACTTCCTGCCCGCGTAGACCACGTCTCAAACCATCGGCATAACCAATCGGGATTGTGCCAATCCATTCTGCACTCGCTGTTACATAGGTACCGCCATAGCTAATTCGATTGCCCACCTCCAACAACTTCACATAAGCAAGTTCGCTTTCGATTCGCAATGATTTTTCAAGACGAAACGGCAATTTCCCTCCTACATATTCCGAAGGCGCTATGCCATAAAGTCCGATTCCGAAACGGACTGCGTCAAGCGCATATTCGGGATAGAGGAGGGTTGCCGCGCTATTCGATACGTGAACAAGTCGCGGTTTTTCCGACAACGTCTGCACTAGCCTCATGAACTTAGTAAATTGCTCCTTAGTACTTTCAGGATTTTCCCCATCTGCACAAGCAAAGTGTGTGAAGATACCGTCCAGTAACACTAGTTTAGAACGATTAACGACCGACATAAGGGACCGCAGAGCATCCTCATCCCTCAATCCGATTCTACCCATTCCACTGTCAATCTTTACATGAATCCTCAATTGTTGCATGAAGTTTTTGCTGACGTCTAATGCCGATTGCAACCACTCAGCACTCGAAACTGTTAGTATAATCCCTAATTCAGCTGCTTTTTCAGCAAATAAAAGCGGAGATGGCCCCATGACAAGAATGTCCCCACTAATACCCGCCATTCGGAGTCGTACCGCCTCGTCAGGCGTTGCCACCGATACCATTTCCGCGCCCGCTTCAAAAGTAGCTTGAGCCACTTCCACTTCACCATGGCCGTAACCGTCTGCTTTTACAACTGCAATAACTGCGGTTTCACTGCCCAAATACTCTTTCAAATTCCGAACATTGGCACGAATAGCTGCAAGATTGACGACGGCTTGCGTTGGACGATAAAGAATAGAGTCTTCCATAACAATCCCTCATTTGTATTGTAGTACTCTCTATTATCCATCCCCTGCCCTTTCTCCGTCAACCTTAGTTATATTATTTCATTCCCTCCGCTTTCATCGATCCAGCTACCTCAATCAGTTCATCTTGCGTCAACTTATCGGATGCGATGAAGAATGAAATGCCTTCACTTTCCCAACGTATTGAATTTTCCGTAAGGGCAGCAACAGTAAATCCAAGATCGACGGGATCGCCTTCAACGGAGACCGGTATTTTGTTATCCGCTCTAACCGCTGGCTCCTGAACGATAATGAACTCTTTCTCCCCACCAAAAGTCATAAATGATCGTGTACCGCTATCCATTTTCACAACTTCTTCATCAACAAGAGTGCCATCCGCCCAAGCTACTGATGGATAGTACGTTGAAAGTCCTGTTGCTTCACCATCCGCGGCTGGTTCAGTTTCTTTACCTGTATTCGTATCATCCATTTCTACGGCGTAATCGGTAGCTTTTCGCTCGACGCCAAGTGTAATCTTATTGAATGTAATGCGAATCTTTTCCACTTTGTTTTCATCCAGAACGGAGACATACGTTGGCAGCAGTGTCTTTTTGTCAATATGGATCTGCTGTGTTGGCAGAACCTTCTTATGGTTATTTCTCGTAGCTGTTTCAAAGACGTACGTTTTCTCTTTTTCCGTCATCGTTGCATTTTTATCGGCTTTAATATCTTCTGACAAGGCACCTATTAAATACGCCTGGCTATTTTGTGCAGGCCAGTCACTTTGGAACTTGTAGGTCTTACCAAGTGATGGCGTAACAACAAACACACCTTCTTTATTACGAACAATCATCTGGGAATCCTTACTACCTGCCTGCGTTACATTAACACGATAGAAAGCCGGCTTCGTATGCCAAACTGCGACTTCATAAGAACGCGGCTCAGCTCCAGTCTTAATTTCCATGGTCGCTTGCAAGTCATACCCTTTCGCTTCGTTCCACTTTCCACTGAGTTTCTTCATGACATCCTCTTTCGACGGCGATCCACATGCCGCAAGAATTACCATGACTACAACTAACAAAAGAGCAAATAGTCGGCTACGCATACAGTTCATCCTTTCTCATTTCAATCGGGTAAGTCATCTTATGAGGAGGGACGAACAATTATGCAAGAAGGATAACTTGAGCTGCTGCTACAGTTCGTGTATGAGTGATAGAAATGAAGCCAGCGATTGAATCCCCCTTAAAAAACACAGTTGGTTTACCACTTAGTTCAGGCAATATACTGATATCTAAGAAACTACAGTGTGTTCCAATTCCCGTTCCTTTTGCTTTAGCAAACGCTTCTTTTCCAGCAAAACGGCCTGCAAGGAATTCTATTTTCCGACTAGTCGTGTGAGATGCGTAAATTTCCAGCTCTTCCGCTGTTAAAATGCGCATACGGAATTTCGAAGACCTAGCATCCAACTTGGCTATTCTATCCAATTCGACGATATCAAGTCCAATTCCTGCAATCAAAATAATTCCTCCTTCCCAAGTTATCGAAAAAATCGTAATCACCTTGACCAAGTGCTGGAGCATAGACGATAAAATATGTATAATGAAGTCATAGATTGAGGTGAATACATGTTTAGCCGTACAGAAAGCTTCTCGCAATACATCCGCCTCTATCCGGTGGTTACGTTTTTCCTTACTTTGAATATCCTTATTTATCTAGTTACGCTTATCCCGTTTATCGGGCAACAAGTATTATACTATGGTATCGGGGTCAACTTTCTTATCTCAGATGGAGAATGGTGGAGACTTCTAACACCGATGTTCCTTCACGGCGGTATCATGCACCTACTGTTTAATATGTTCTCCCTTTTCATCTTCGGACCTGAACTTGAGAAAATCGCGGGTAAGGCACGCTTCCTTACAATATATATGCTAGCGGGTATTTTCGCTAATGTTGCAACGTTTTTCCTGCAAGCCCCTGATTATACAAGTCTCGGTGCAAGTGGTGCAGTTTTCGGGATTCTTGGAGCATTCGGAGCACTTGTCTATTATACAAAGCATATGTTACCGCAGCTAAGACAGATTATCCTACCCATTATTGTTATCAGTGTAATTATGACCTATATCCAGCCCAACATTAACACAACCGCCCATATCGCGGGGTTAGTCGTTGGATTTTTAATAGGACTTAGCTATTTTCACCCGAAACGGATTGTCAGTTGGAAAAGCAAGAAAAGAAGGTAAGAAAAGCGGAAGGCGCCTATAAGGAACGCAGCTTAAGTGCGCCACTTCCTGTGGCAACAGCTGCATGACCTACATCCTGTAGGCCCGCGACAGGCATAAGTCGACCCAACGACGGGGCGCTCTTTGCCACATAGCTGGATTGCTTTCAAGGAACCCAACCTAAGTACGCCGCGTCCTGCGGCAACGGCTACATAACCCACATCCTGTGGGCCTCCGAGCGGCTGGTGCCTGAAGCTAGACACAATTCTAAGTCAATAAACTTATACTTTCTTATCTTTAGTTATAGAGCAGGTTATACCTGCTCTTTTTGTCGTCTAGACCCCTGTGCCTAGCCCCTCTGTTGCTTGCGCTTTTGTTCTACCACTAGAGGTGATTCAAGCATCCTTCTCATACCATGAAAGTAACTTCTCGGCTTCCGACTCTTCCATATGATGTACTTGTGCACTAAAAGTACTCATACCCGATTTGATGTTCGTCGCTATTGTTGCTACATTTTTGCGTTTATGGAAGTAACTTTGTTTCATTTCCATCGATTGAATTCTTTTTTTCATTAAGAATGCGGTCTGAAGGCTAAAGTTCCTAAATCGCATTGTCAGCTGATTACCTGAAATTCCGTACGCAGCTGAGCGGTGTTGCCATAATCCGAAGAGGATGATGATCGGTACGATAAGGAGTGACAATAATCCGTATGGAAAGAAAAAGTATATCAATGCGCCAATTGCAGGAATCATCCATAGAAAATCGATTCGATAGAAAAAGTGCTTGCCCCGTGCCGGCAGTTTTTTAGACGGCTCTTCAAGAATAAGTTCCGGGAATATCTCTTTCAACGGTCCATAGATATCCGCTTTTTTTACCAAAGGAAATAAATTTATTTTCGCTCCTTCAACCCCGCCTCCCCCCGCACTATCAATTGCGACGGCCGCATAACCAAATAGTTGTCTAAAAGGATTCTCAATAATACGTACACTTTGAACCCTGTTCAATGGTACCGTCATCCGTTTTTTCTCAAGTAGACCACGCGTAATGACGATGTCTTCTTTTTCAAGCGATACATTAAATCCGTAATACGCCAGGAATGTCATAGCGACCGATATACCCCAAACGAGAACAAACCCTAAAAATACAGCAATCGTAACGATAAGTAGGCCAAATTTGATGAATCCCGAAATCTCTTCATACATCCATTCAAACGGGATCATTTCAGCAAATTGCGATAAGAAGATACCTACGCCCGAAAAAATAATCCCAATTCCGCCCGATGTAGTAGCCAAGATAAGCAGACCTTTCGACGACATTGTAAAGACTGATTTCCTTAGCGGTTCTTCCACTGCTTGAATTATTTCTGTCAGCTCTTCATTTCCCTGCAAAATTGCCTTCTTACCACTTTTCGCTTGCGCTATTTCCATTTCAATTCTACTTGCCGCTTCTTTCGTAATAGCGGTCAATTCCGCTTCCGACTTCTTCGAAGAGGAGCTTCCTGCTGTCTCCACTTTCACTTTGACAAGCTTGAAAGGCCGGTGCAAAATCCCTTCCGTATAATCGAGACTTTGAATTCGGTCGAACGAAATATAGCGTTTCTTTTTCACAAACAACCCATACTCAATTCTGAGTTCATTGTCCTCGAACCAGTATTCGAAACGTTTCCACTTAATAATACCCGTGATGAAAAAAGCGATAATGAGTACACTAAAAATGATGAAGGATAAATAATCCAAATACCATTTCCCAGATCCCACATCATTCAGTCCATTCGCAAACACGAGGACAATGATCGGTAGTATCGCTTCTTTCGCTGTTTTCAACACTTCAATAATCGCTGTAATCCAGTGTAATTTATAGCGCATATTAGACATCTTCTTCCGCCACCCTTGCAAGCGCTGATATCCTGCTCCGTAGTTCATCCGCCTCTTCCATCACAAGAGCAGGAATAGTATGATTCGTCGCTGCCGTTGAAATCGTGATTTCCGCCAAGTTATATTTCCGTAAAATCGGCCCTTGCGCAGTGTCTACGTGCTGAACACGCACCATTGGAATCAATGTCCGTTTGACAATAAAAATTCCATGTTGTAGCTCAATTTCTGATTCACGCACTTCATAGCGCCATCGCATCCATCTAACTTTCGGAAATAAATATATGAAAAAGTACGCAAATAGGATGACGACAACCGCAGCCACCGCGTATATCCACCATTGACCTTCAAATATATAAGCCAATACCCCCGCGCCAATTGCTACAAGTAAAAGGAATCCTGTTTCCATAATGCCGTATAATCTCCAAACCTTTAATCCTTTTTCTGATATACGATTCATCGGTTGTTCCCTCATATGAACACCTCTTCCCTTCTACTTATTCTATACGATTAAGAACGTGAAATGTTTCATTTTTATGGATTGTTATTAACGTAGCTGAGAGTACGCTGTTTACTTTTCGTATGGTGTTGTTTTGTTTAGAGATTATGTTGCATACTATCAGCTCTACGTTGTCTAGTCCTCAAATTCCCTTAAGATTTTATGGAATAAAAAAAATCCGGGTAAGCGCTAATTGCGCTACCCGGATTTTGTAAGAATTCGTTATTAACGGTCTGATTTAGTAGTACGTGAACGGCTGCTGCTTTCTCTTCTAGCTCCGTCACGGCTACCACTTGGTGCGTTTCCGCCACTTCCACCACTACGACGAGCTCCGCCGCCGCCATAACCACGACCGCCGCCACCGCTTGATGGACGACCGCCACTACGGTTGCCTTTATAGCCACCGCCACCGCCGCCGCGAGAATTTCCGCGTGATGGCAATGGACGCTCTTCCGAAATCGATACAGGTACATCATTCGGTTCGCGCGTTAATGAACGAATTGCTGCTGCAACTAATTCTGTAGCGTCATACTTCTCAAGCATTTCAGCTGCAAGTTGCTTATAATCACTTAATCCGTTTTTGTTAACAATTTCTGTAAGTTGTTCTACAGCCACACGTTGCTGACCAACAATTGCTTCGTCAGAAGACGGTGGATTTAAAGGCGTCATTTGTTTTTTAGTTGTTTCTTCAACGATCCGTAGGTAACCCATTTCACGTGGTGTTACAAACGTAACTGCTACGCCACTTTTCCCTGCGCGTCCTGTACGACCGATACGGTGAACATAGCTTTCAGGATCTTGTGGAATGTCGAAGTTATAAACATGCGTTACTCCAGAAATATCGAGTCCACGTGCCGCAACGTCAGTTGCAACTAGGATATCAACTTTACCTTCTTTGAACTGCTTAAGGACTGACATTCGTTTAGCTTGCGTCAAGTCGCCGTGAATTCCTTCAGCAATGTATCCGCGGATACTTAGTGCATGTGAAAGTTCATCTACGCGACGTTTCGTACGTCCGAAGATAATTGCAAGTTCAGGTTGTTGAACGTTTAGCAAACGTGAAAGGATGTCGAATTTCTCGCGTTCTTGTGATTTCACGAAGAACTGTTCGATATTTTCAACAGTCATTTCTTTAGACTTGATTTTAACCATTTCCGGATTTTTCATGAACGTTTCTGCAATTTTGCGGATTGGTCCAGGCATTGTAGCCGAGAATAGAAGTGTTTGACGCTCAGACGGTACACTTGCAAGAATTGTGTTGATGTCTTCGATGAAGCCCATGTTCAACATTTCATCTGCTTCGTCAAGTACAAGTGTTTGTACACCGTCTAATTTCAATGTTTTACGTTTGATATGGTCAAGAATACGTCCTGGCGTACCAACGATAATTTGTGGGTTATTGCGCAATGCACGGATCTGACGTCCGATTTCCTGTCCACCGTAAACAGAAAGAATGCGTACACGTTTGTCAGCACCAATTCTGTAGATTTCTTCAGAAACCTGAATAGCCAATTCGCGTGTTGGAGCAATTACAAGTGCTTGTACTGCAGTGTTTCTGACATCAACCTTTTCGATGATTGGAATACCAAATGCAGCTGTTTTACCAGTACCAGTTTGTGCCTGGCCGATAACGTCGCGACCTTCCATACCAAAACGGACAGTACCTTCTTGGATTGGTGTTGCTTCTTCAAACCCCATTTTAGATAGTGCGCGTTGTGTTGATTCACTGATGTTTAATTCTGAAAAATTAGTCAAACTTATCAATCTCCTTTGTTTTTTCATTTGACAATTGGTTACATTTGCAAATGAAGGCACGGCAAATTCGAGCCTGTTAAAAGGGAACGTTTCCGATATTTTGCATTCTCTATAGTATAAGTAGAGGTTATGGTTGAAAAGGAAAGCCCGGTCTTTGCCGAGCGGTTCGATCAACGGACTAATCGTCCAACTTATATGAGCAAACCGTTATATTCAAAAAAAAGTACCCTTCACTTATTGAAGAGTGCTACGTAAATGTATCCAATGTTCATCATAGTATACCACGGGAAAAAGCACTTCGCAATCAATCCGCTTAAGTAGTAATAATCAGATTACTCAAGGGAAAGCGGAAGCGGCCGCCTAGACGCGACAGGCATAAGTTGGACCTGCGAAGCGGCGTTCTTTGCCGCATAGCTGGTTCCACTTATGACCCGAGCGTCTGGCCGCTGGAGCTAGACATCAAGGAAAAGCGGAAGCGGACTGACTAGGGAACGCAACCAAAGTACGCCGCTTCCTGCGGCAATGGCTGCATGACCTACATCCTGTAGGCCCGGCATAAGCTGGACCTGCGAAGCGGCGTTCTTTGCCGCATAGCTGGTTACACTTATGACCCGAGCGCCTGGCCGTTGGAGCTAGACATCGACGAAAAGTGGAAGCTTCACGTACCCGTGGTCAGTCCTCTCTCATAAACCGCAGCACTTCATTGAACCAATTGTCACAGTCATCGCTGTAACAGATATGATGCTTCCCAACAGGTGATTTTATGAATTCCTTTTTTTCGGAGCCAAGTTTTTTTAGTAAGTGTTCTGCGGTAGTAATTGGAACAATTCCGTCTTTCTCGCCCTGAACAATACATACAGGTGTTTTAATCAAACCATAATAAGGTTTGACGATGCTCACAATGCGTAAAAACTCGAACACGGCCCGCAGCGGCGTGTGCGTCATCTTGTACTCGTACAGATGATAAAATGAATTTGGTGGATATTTTGTCAGAAGCGGTTTTGCCAACATGATTCTCATTTCTTTCAGAAGAATGCGCGGACTTATATATTTTGCAGCCGCACTTAACAGGACAAGTTTATCGATTTTATACCGCAGCGAAAGATACATCGCAATCAGTCCACCCATCGAAAAGCCGACCACGATTACACGGTCGACTTCTTTCTGTAGCCTTTTAAGTGCAAGTTCAGCTTCCATCAGCCAAGAATCAGCGGACCCTTTTTCAAGATTGAGCGTGATGCCATGGCCCGGCAATGTCGGTATAGCTAACTGCCAGTTCGTTCTCACTTTCAGGAAATTCACAAGCGGTCGTACTTCTAGTGGACCGCCTGTAAAGCCGTGTATGAATAGCACGCCAGTTTTCATTTCCCGGCTCCTTTGCCCATCAGATCTTCTAGAATATGTTCCAGTGCCATTCCGCGCGACCCTTTTAATAAGACAATTGAATCTTTACTTGTATATTCCCTGAGTGTGTCCACAATTGGCGTATAATCTTTTTCTGACCATAAAAGCCGCATTTCCATGCCGCCATTTTCCAATTTATCATGTAGCCATTTCATTCGCGGCCCATATAGCAGAATGCCTTCTAGCTTCATATTAGAAAGTTCATCGGCTAGATTTTCATGATAAACCTGTTCTTCGTCACCCAGTTCTAACATATCAGCAAGTACAACCCATTTTTCTTTACGTAATCCTGTGTCCTCCATGAAAGCAAGCGCTGCACGCATTGATGTCGGTGCTGCATTATATGCGTCATTAATGAACAGGGCACCAGTATCGACACTAACCGGCTGCATACGCATATCCGTTAAGGACGCTTGGCGAAGTGATCCACGGATGTCATCGTCACTGATAGCTGCTTCATTCGCAATAAGAATCGCAGCCAATGCGTTTTTCACTTGATGTGCGCCGTATACAGGGATTGTGAATTCTCCGTCTAGTAAGCCCGTGACTGTAAAGCGACTTCCTTCATCGCCAGATTCAATCTTTTCGAGTGACAACAGCGTTTCTTTTTCGTAGCCAAATGAAACAGCTTGAACAGCAGATAGCTGATCCACAAGTCCTTGCAGAAGCGGTTCATCGCCGTCATAAAACAGTTTTCCACCCTCTTGCAGTCCGTCGATTATTTCGAATTTTGCTTTGGCGATACCTGCACGTGATCCAAGATCCTGCATATGCGCTTCCCCGATATTCGTAATAACAGCAAAGTGCGGTTTCGCTAATTTCGATAAAAAGGAAATTTCTCCGAACCCGCTCATACCCATTTCCAAGATTGCAAACTCGGTGTCTTCTTCAAGTGACAATATCGTGAGCGGTAATCCAAGTTCGTTATTATAATTGCCTTCCGTTTTTCGCACGTTAAAATATGGCGCCAAAACACTTGCAATTAAATCCTTTGTTGATGTTTTGCCATTCGAGCCTGTTATTCCAACGACTTTACAATGAAGCATCCCTCGGTAAACACGTGCCATTTCCTGGAGCGCCAACTCGGGATCCTCGACAAAAATTAGCGGCAAATTTGCAGGTGGATTCGGTTCATCTTTCATCCATAAAGATGCGACCGCGCCCTGTTTAATCGCTTGTTCCACATAAGCGTGACCGTTCACTTGTTCTCCACGAAAAGGAATAAATAAATCTCCAGCTGATGCAGTTCGCGAATCAATGGACACACCCGTTGCGAATATGTCTTCTAAATTTTGGCCGGCCGCTTGTATCCAATCAGCGATTTCGGTTAACTTCCGTTTCACTTCAAATCACACTCAATCCATCGTATATTGTAATGTTTGCTTTTCTGCATGTCGTTCTAGCGCAAGTTCGATTAGCCTGTTGATTAATTCAGGATACGCTACACCTGTTTTTTGCCACAATAGCGGGAACATGCTTGTAGGCGTGAAACCTGGCATTGTATTCACTTCATTGATCAGCACTTCGTTGTCCGCCGTAACAAAGAAGTCTGCACGGACAAGACCCGAACAGTCGAGCACTTTAAACGCACGGACAGCCATGTCTTCCATTGTCTTTTTAACTTCCTCAGTTACGGCTGCAGGAATGGCTAGCGTTGTGTTGCCATCTGTATATTTCGCTTCATAATCGTAAAATGCGGCGACAGGTTTGATTTCCCCCGACACTGAGCATAACGGTTCATCGTTGCCCATGACACTCATTTCGATTTCACGTGCAGTTACGCCTTGTTCAACGATGATTTTCCGGTCGAACTTCAGCGCTAGATCCACTGCTTCGATTAAACCTTCACGGTCCGTCGCCATGCTGATGCCCACACTGGAACCAAGATTCGCAGGTTTTACGAACATCGGCCAGCCGAGCTCAGCTTCCATTTTGTCGATTAACTGTTGTTTACCTTTAACCCATCCAGTACGGATAAAATGGACATAAGGTACTTGTTTCAATCCGGCTTGCGCAAATAATTGCTTCATCACGACTTTGTCCATTCCTGCGGACGATGCAAGGACACCGTTACCAACGTACGGAACATTCATTACTTCAAAGAGCCCTTGAACCGTTCCATCTTCACCATTCGTTCCATGTAGAAGCGGGAAAACAACGTCCAAATCGCCTGTTTCTCCGTTCAAGAAATCATGGATACTATCCGGCTTATTGCTGCCATCTCCATCAAGACGAAGTTCTTCAATCGTTTTCGCAGGGCATTCAAGTGATTCCCCTTTTCGCCACTCACCATCATACGTTATATAAACTGGAACTACTTCGTATTTATCAAAGTCGACCGCTTGTGTTACTGCCCGTGCAGTCGACAACGATACTTCATGTTCCGCTGACTTTCCGCCGTAGACCAATCCTAGTTTTTTCTTCATATTTTCCCCTCGCTATCTATTAGTTTCATTCCTTCAGTTTAACATGAACAGCTCACATTCATGATGATTTTATGTAAGTTATTCAACCAAACAACTTAAGTCCCGTAACTCCCGCAATGATGAAGGATAAAAACAGGAACTTTAGCGCACTTCGCTTTTCACGAAAAAAAACCATGCCAATTAGGACACTGCCCGCCGCACCGATTCCTGCCCAAACGGCATACCCTGTTCCGACGGGTAATTCTTTCATAGCAACTGACAATAAAAAGAAACTAAGTGCTGCTGTTAAAACAGTCAATGCAGTATATTTTTTATTTCGAAATCCTTCCGATAATTTCATCATAATGACAAATGCCACTTCGAAAAGCCCCGCAATGATTAAGATTATCCAAGACATTATTCAGTCTCCCCCTGTCCATCAGCAAGTTTTAGTCCAATGATACCAACTAGCAGAAGGACTAGAAAAAACAGTTTGCCAACACTGACTCCTTCATTGAATAGGACAATACCAACAATTGCTGTTCCAGCCGCACCTATCCCCGTAAAAATAGCATATGCAGTGCCAATGGGTATTGTCTCCATTGCTTTCGCGAACAGGAAAAAGCTAACTATGATGAAAACCAGCGTTACTATTGAAGGGAGAAGGACCGTGAAGCCCTGCGCTTCTTTTAATCCAATCGCCCAAATGATTTCAGTCATGCCTGCGATCAGTAAATAAACCCACGCCACAAAGAAAATCCTCTCTCATAACAATGTTAATAGCCCATAATTTTAGCACGTTCATCTTTCTAGGGGCAACTTCACAGCAGTCAATGCGTCCAATATGAGGAAATGCATCCTTGACTCGGATGAGCTATACTTAAGAATGCTAGATTAGATGAAAATTGATTAGCTAAGTTCATTGGATAATAATAAAAAAAGAAAACATCGGAACTCTTACTCCGTTATACTATTAAGTGTAGAAAGTAATCCTATTTTAGTGGAATTAAGGTGACTATATTATGAAAATACCTAATAAACCCGCAGATCGTTTTGACTGGACACTCGCATTTATCCTGCTGCTATTTTTCCTCGTCAGCCTATTTGCAATTGCTTCTGCCCAGACGACCGGCCAATACAAGATAGACTCTATCCCGAAAAACTTCGTACCTTCGCAAATTCAATGGTACTTTATCGGATGTGTCATTATCGCCATCACGATGTTTTTAGAACCAGATCAATATAAAAAAGCAGCGTGGGTTATCTACGGTGGCGGTGTATTTATTTTAGCCTTGCTAATCATTCTTCCGGATAGCATGGATCTTGTGTCAAAAAGAAATGGTGCAAAAAGTTGGTTTCACCTTCCTGGGGTAGGAAGCATCCAGCCCGCTGAGTTCATGAAGACATTTTTCATCATCGGTATGGCACGTATGATTACGGTACATCACGAAAAGTTTGCTAAGAAAACATTGAAGACCGACTTTTTTTTACTCGGGAAAATAATTGTTGTTCTGTTCTTGCCGTTGCTTTTCATCATGATGCAGACCGATCTTGGTACTGGACTTGTCTTCATAGCAATTACCGCAGCGTTCGTCGTTGTAGCAGGAATTACATGGCGAATAATTTTTCCAGTATTTATCGGGACTGCGACGATTGGAGCGACTTTACTGTGGATGACACTCTATGCGCAGGACTTCCTTCAAAACAAACTCGGTTTAAGACCATACATGTTTGAACGTATCTATTCATGGCTTGACCCTTATTCTTATTCTTCGAATGAAGGGCGTCATCTTATTACGTCACTCAATGCGATTGGTTCGGGCGAAGTTTTCGGGAAAGGATATAAAGGTCGCGAAGTGTACGTCGCAGAAAGCCATACCGATTTCATTTTTACGACAATTTCAGAAGACTGGGGTTTCATTGGCGCGAGTTTGGTTATTTGCTTGTACTTTTTCCTCATCTATCATTTAACGAAAATCACGCTTGAATTGAAAGATCCATTTAGTACGTATATATGCGCAGGTATTATTGCAATGATTACGTTCCACGTCTTTGAAAACATTGGAATGACGATTCAACTACTCCCGATTACAGGCATCCCACTGCCATTCATCAGTTATGGCGGTAGTTCACTGATGGGAAATATGCTCGCGATTGGATTGGTATTCAGTATGAAGTACCATCATAGGACGTATATGTTTAGTTCAGATGATGATAAATAAAGAAATACGGCTGGTGCTTGGAGTTTCGACACCAACACAAGACAAAAAAGCTTTGACGGGAAAATCCGTCGAAGCTTTTTTTGTCTACATACTATTACTTTCTTTATTGAGATTGAATTTGTGGGGCTTGTGCAAGTGGCGCAAGGGCTTTCAGCATTTCCAGACGGGATTTCGTCATCGTAGCCGAAACACCCAACTTCGCCAAGTTGGAGATGATCGTTTTCAAATCAACTTCTTTAGCCATCGTTTCCACCTCGACCTTTCTATTAGTTCTAGACGAATACGCATCAGTAAAGTTTCGTTCCACGGATAAAGTTAATCTTCAATCAGAGGGGGAGTCTTTATCCCCCACTGATTGTTAGTTTAACCATTCGGGCTTTTACGGGCAGTTGATCCCCCACTTTTTCTTCTCGTGTCCTTAAAGAATTGAAGTGGGGGTCTTACTGCCCGTTAATGCGGGATAAATGTTGTTCTATTTTGCTCATACTACAATCATACCACTCCTGTCCACTTTTTAATCTTTCATTATTGTTACAGTTGTTAACTTTTTGTAAATGTTTCATACATCAGTAGAGGTAATTTGATAAAAAATCTATTTTGGGGTGAGTTTTTGGGAAGAATGTCGATCTTTTTTGGTGGTGTTGTTTACTTTAGGGAGATTGTTGTTTTCTTTCCGCTTGTAGTTGTCTACTTCGAGCAATACGTCGTGAACTCGTAGTAGCGTCGTTTACTTTGTGCGATACGTTGTGAACTTACCACCTCCCCCCTTTTCATTGTCTGATTAGCACGCGGGGGGGTAGAATGAGTATATTGATTTAGTCGAAAGTGGGTTTGAATATGAAAAGAGCAATCCTTCTACTTATGTCCGTACAATTTTTCGTTTATCTTGGATTCGGTATCATAATTCCGATTCTTCCTGAAGTTATCTTGCAGCAAGGATTATCCGAGGTGCATGTTGGTGGATTGTTGACTGTTTATGCACTTGCATCCTTCTTTACTGCGCCGCTGTGGGGGGCTTTGTCAGACCGAACCGGAAGAAAAAAACTCATTTTAATAGGACTTATTGGTTTCAGTCTTAGTTTCTTCCTATTTGCTTTGTTCATCGAGAACTTACCGCTCTTATATGCGTCACGCGTTGTGGGGGGAGTATTCTCCGGTGCACTATATACCGCCGTTACTGGATTCGTTGCAGATATGACGGATGAAGAAAACCGCAATAAATATATGGGACTGCTTGGTATGTCGATTGGACTTGGTTTTATTTTCGGACCAGCAATCGGCGGTGTACTTGGTAATGTCAGTCTTCAATTACCATTCATTGCTTCTGGTACTTTAACAGTACTTCTTATGATTTATGCGGGAATTATTTTGAAAGAACCGGAGCGACGGGGTGAGGCGAATAAACGTGCACTCCTTCCAAAAGGCGGAGCTATGCTTTGGCAATATCGTATTCGCTATCTATTTCTATTCTCGTTCATGGTGACATTTCTTCTTGCTGGGCTTGAATCGACGTTCCAGCTGTTCCAAATCTCAAAAATTGAGATCACACCACTTCAGCTCGGTTACTTGTTTATGGCTAGTGGCTTTGTCGATGCTGCGATTCAAGGCGGTGTCGTCCGTCGTGTGAAAAATGGAACGGAAACGAAATGGATTATCGGGGCACAGATTGTTACAGCACTCGGACTTTTCCTTATTCCATTTTCATCAAGTCTCTTCTGGGCTGGCTTTTCGTTAAGCGTCTTCACTGCTGGTAATGCACTTTCACGAACAGTACTCGTTTCATTAACAACAAAAGAATCTGGTGGAAAATACGGTACGGCTGCCGGAATGACGTATTCCATGGACAATATGGGACGCATTATCGGTCCACTATTATTCACTTGGATTTTCACGCAAGAAGCCGGCAATATGTATTTCATTTCCGCGATTCTTGCAGTTCTATCCATTGCGCTAATCTTTGCGTTTAGGAAGTCTGCTAAATCGTTGCGAACTTTGGAGGCTGCTGCTGAATAACTAGCAAGAACATAAAAGGCAACCTCTCTAAAGTTGATGAGAGGTTGCCTTTACTATTTCACCTCAAGAAACGATGCAAATAATTATTCTGAAACAACCTCTGACTTCATCACTTTTAATTCCCCTAATTCCGGATGCGCTTTTCGCACGACAGATGGTCTTGCCAGGTATAAAACCGCGCCAATCAACAATAGACTTGAACCGATAAGAATCCACTCCGCTGGGAATATATCGTATAAGAATCCGTAGATAACTACTCCAAGCGGCATAAGTGCCATTGCCATCGTCTCGAGTATCGCAAAAACACGACCTTTATAATCATCATCAATCATTTTCTGCATCATTACTTGCATTGGTGTATTAACTATGATCATTGTTGCTCCAAAGCTAAACATGATGAACACGTATAAGCCAAACATAAAGCCATATTGCATAGGTATTAAAAGTGGCAGCGCAACGCTTCCCATAATGACACCCATTCCAAGAATGCCTCGCTTTGACACGAGCAGTGGATACTTTACTTCTTTTCGCATCGATAAATAGATGGATAACAGCAGCATTCCCACCGCGAATGCACCTTCTGTTAATCCAAAATGCGTAGAAACCATCTTCATTTTTTCAATAAGTATGAAGGAATAACCAACTAGGAATGCACCAAATAGGAAGTTGATGAACAAGGCAATCCAGATGAGCGTAATGAGAATCGGTTGTAGTTTTAAATAGGCTAACCCGGCTTTCATACTTTGTAACATCGATTCCTTCGGTTCCCCGACTATTACTTCTTTACGTTTCGCAAATAACTTGAAATTCATCGTTGATTCAAGGAAGACACCAATAATTGAAGCAATCATATACATTATGAGAAACACTGGCATCGAGACTGTTCCGTACAATAAACCACCTACCGCGGGGCTTCCGATTGACGCAAATGAAATAGACATCTGATTCAAAGACATCGCCTTTTGAATCCGTCCGTCATCAACGAGTCCCGTAATAGAAGAACTGAACGTCACGCTCGAAAATGTTGATGTAATTGATAAAACAACTGTTGTCGTATAGATTGCAACTAGGGATAAACCTGAAGTCAGACTGACGAGCAAGAGCCCCCCTATCGCAAAAGTAGAAGCGATTTGTGCTGTAATAACGATTGTCTTTCTTGAATACTTATCTGCCGCATAGCCCGCGAAAGGCGCAATAAGCGTCCTTGGTAACAGGCTACATATGAGGTTCATCGCAAAACTTGTCGCGGATCCAGTCACTTGTAAAATGTAAAAACTAATTGCAAAAGCGTACACTTGTGAGCCGAATGAAGAAATAAGCTTGCTGATGGTGAATGTCCATAAGTGATATGTTGCTTTTTTAAGCTTTAAAACCTCTTCCACGCAAACACCCCGTCCTGTAATGTTTAATTTCATTAAACAAATAATAACACTTTCCCCCTTCCATTACAAGCGAAAGTTTAATATAATTAAACTTTATTAAAAATCATGGAGGTGTGCCACATCGAAACGTTAGGTGAGCGAATACGTAAATTACGAAAACAACAGAAACTGACGTTAGAAACGTTAGCAGGTAATGAGCTAACGAAAGGCATGCTGAGCCTCATCGAGAACAATAAGGCCAATCCTTCGATGGAAAGCCTATCTTATATAGCGGAAAGACTTGGTGTGGAAGTGGTGGAGTTACTGGAAGAAGTGAGTACACAGGAATTAAGGGAAGTGTTGGACCAGGCCGAAAAACTGTATCATACCAAATTCGACGAAGTAACGGATGAATACGAACAGCTCATTGCCTTAGTTGAACCGTATGTTCCCAAGCTGTCGCAAGGCTATGAAGCGGCGCGTTTACTAGAAATGTACAGTCGTAGCCTATTTCGCGTAAAAAAAGAAGGTTGGCAAACCAATTCTGACAAGGCAGCCAGTATCTACGAAGAGATGAATATTATTCCACGCCGCGTCGACATCGGGATTTTTCGAGCGATGGTTAAATTTACAGCACATGATTATGCCGGTTCGCTAAAAATTATGCTACAGGAGCGTTCTGAAATCGAAATGAATCACGCATTCATTGATCCGATGACAAGAATCGACCTTGACTACCATGAAGCAATTCTTCATTATGCCGTGGGGGATACGGAATCGGCGAAACGGGTCATGGAAAGCGCTATCGAATTTTCCAAGGTACAGCGGGTTTTTTATAATATCGATAGCCTATATCGACTCGCCGCTATCCATGCGATGATGTCATTTGACGAAGAGAAGACATGGTTTTATTCAAAAAAACTCGAGCTGTACGGCCAATTTGCTGAGGATGAAGAAGCTTTCTTCTTTACAAAGTTTCTGAAAGTCCATCATCTGAATTCCTACAAGCATGCTTACGGTGAAGCTTTGCGTTTCCTAAAACCTTATATCAAAGAGCATGAAAAGGCCAAGGGTCACAGTCCATATCTTTGTTTGGAAAAAGGCAAAGCCCTTCATGGATTACAACGATACGATCAAGCTCTCGACTCCCTTGAAAAAGTAGTGATTGCAAACTATATTCACCACCCACTTGATCTGTCCATTTTCTATGAAGCTGATGCGTATATCGCTCGTTGCCACTTAGAATTAGGGAATAAAGAAGAGGCTATACGTTATGCTGAAAAAGCATTAGCCAATATTTCTGTTATGCCACATACCCCTTATAAAGATTTCATTACGGAAACATATAAAATGATTACAAAATAAAAATACCGCAGAAGACTGAGACGTCTTCCACGGTATTTTTTTAATTATATGATTGGTCGTAGCGAAATATGATCGGTCAAGCAAGCTATATAATCGTTCCATCACATTTTATGGTCGCTCGACGACTTATACTTCTGCCGTCTGTTTATCAAGAGGAGCATTGTACATATCTTTATCCAGTTCACCTGTCACACGTGCAGTTGTTACGCCTGCCGTCATCGAACCGCTAACATTCAATGCTGTACGACCCATGTCAATAAGCGGTTCTACTGAAATTAGAAGTCCTGCTAATACAACCGGCAAGTTAAGTGCGGATAGAACAAGGATGGCAGCGAATGTTGCTCCTCCACCAACTCCAGCAACTCCGAATGAGCTGATTGCCACAATAGCAATCAATGTAATAAGGAATGTTGGCTCAAGTGGGTTCTGCCCTACTGAAGGTGCAATCATCACTGCAAGCATCGCAGGGTAGATTCCAGCGCAACCATTTTGACCGATTGATAAGCCGAATGAGCCTGCAAAGTTGGCAATACCATCAGGCACACCGAGACGATTCGTCTGTGTATCGATGTTAAGCGGAAGTGTTCCTGCACTTGAACGTGATGAGAAGGCGAACAGTAAAGCTTCCCCTGCTTTTTTCACGTAAGTTATTGGGTTTAATCCCGACAGCGTAATAATGATTAAATGAATACCGAACATGACCAAGATAGCTACATAGGAAGCAAGTACGAACTTACCTAAACTATAGATAGCGGCAAAGTCAGACGTCGCTACGGTGGTAGCAATAATCGCTAAAATACCGTATGGAGTCAAGCGCAAGACAATCTTTACAACTCCCATGATTAAAGAATAAATCGCATCGATTCCTTTTTTCACTGTAGCTGCATTTTTTTCATCTTTTCTCGTAAGTGTCAAATAGGCAAATCCAAGAAATGCAGCAAAGATAACTACACCAATTGTTGATGTTGGACGTGCGCCGGTGAAATCAAGGAACGGGTTCGCAGGTAACAAGTCAATCAGCTGATCCGGTAACGTACGGTCTGCAATTCCTGCCGAACGTTCTTCTATGGAAGCGCCACGTGCAAGTTCAGCTTCGCCTTGCACAATTTCAGATGCATCAAGACCGAAGAGAAGTGTAACAGAAATCCCGATAACTGCAGCGATTGCTGTTGTTCCGATAAGGAGACCTAATATCAATCCGGCCATCTTACCAAAGTTCTTGCCAATCGTTATTTTCGTGAATGCCCCAAGGATTGAAATGAAAACGAGTGGCATAACTATCATTTGAAGTAATTTTACATAACCTGTTCCTATTAAGTTAAACCACGGAATAGATTCCTTCAACACTGCCGAATCCGTACCATATGCAAAGTGTAAAATAAGTCCGTATGCAATCCCAAGCCCCAGCCCGGTAAATACACGTTTTGAAAACGAAACCTTTTTGCGATGCATAGTATATAGTATACCGACGAGCAAGAGCAACCCGGCAATGTTCAGAATAAGTAATAATGTATTCACTTTTTTTCCTCCTACGTTTTTAGATAAGTGTATAGCTTTAATTACACTTTAAACCATCAATGTCTATCAGTCAAGTAGGTTTTATCTTAACTACCACTGTTACCTTCTTTTTTCTAAGTCTTCCGTTATACTAGTAAGATAAGCATTATATGTAAAGGAGGCCGCTTATGACTCAACTAATCAGTATTTCGGTGACGGCAGTTTTTATCTTAAATATATTTCTTGCGATCGCCCTTATCTTTCTTGAAAGAAGAGATCCCACCTCGACTTGGGCATGGCTCCTCGTCATATTTTTCATCCCATTTTTCGGTTTCTTCATTTATCTTTTACTCGGCAGACAATTGAGAGAAAAACATCTTTTCAGGTGGGAAGGACGCAGTAAAATTGGTATCGATCAATTGATTGATTATCAAATTGAAGCAATAGAAGAAGATACCCTCGAATTCAGGCTAGATGATACAGCCCACTACAAGGACATGATTTACCTTCACCTCAGGAATAACCACGCTGTCTTGACGCAAGACAATGATGTTCAGGTTTTCAACGATGGCGCAGCTAAATTTGACGCACTTATTCATGACCTTGAGCAAGCAAAAGATCATATACATTTTCAGACTTACATTTTCAAATTGGACACCCTTGGAACTAGGATACTAAATGTATTAATCCAAAAAGCGAAGCAAGGCGTTAAAGTACGTTTGTTATTCGATGATATTGGTTCACGAGGACTTCGCAAAAGGCATTTAAAAGAACTAATCGCTAATGGAGGGGATGTTGAAGCATTTTTTCCAGCTACCATGCCACTCATCAATCCCCGTATGAATTTCCGGAATCACCGGAAGATCGTTGTTATCGACGGTCGGATTGGTTATGTCGGCGGTTTCAATGTCGGCGATGAATATTTAGGACTGAACAAGAAGTTTGGCTATTGGCGCGATACACATCTGCGGATTGAAGGTAGTGCAGTGCACCCACTGCAGACAAGGTTTATATTGGACTGGAACCAGGCATCTGAAAAAAATGATATCGAATATGCAGAACGCTATTTTCCAGCTATCCCACGAAAAGGTTCGGTAGGTATGCAAATCGTTTCAAGTGGACCCGACTCTGAATGGGAACAGATTAAAGATGGTTATTTGAAAATGATTTTCATTGCGAAAAAGTATATTTATATTCAAACGCCTTATTTTATCCCCGACGTTAGTTTCCTGGACGCTCTGCGCATCGCCTGCCTTTCAGGGGTCGATGTACGAATAATGATTCCAAACAAGCCTGACCACATGTTTGTTTACTGGGCAACGTACTCGAATGTTGGTAAATTGTTAAAGGCAGGTGCCAAGGTTTATATTTATGAAAACGGCTTCTTGCATACAAAGCAAATTGTTGTCGATGATGAACTGTCAACTGTCGGAACTGCCAATATCGATGTGCGCAGCTTCAAATTAAATTTCGAAGTCAATGCCTTCATTTATGACCGTGAAAAATCACACGAATTAAAGGAACTGTTCGAACATGATATGCAATTATCGACCGAATTAACCTATGAAATGTACTTGGCACGTTCACAAACCATTAAAATAAAAGAATCGATTTCACGATTGCTTTCGCCGATATTATGAAAAACTAAAGCGCAAGCGCCTGTTACAAATGAATGCAGTCTAAATTCGCGACGTCGTGTCGCAACAAGGAGGGATGAAGTTCAATCCCTCCCCACTGCTTGACCTGCATCCTGAAGGCCCGAGTGGCGTTCTTTGCCACACAGCCGGACCGACCAATTAAGGACCACAGCCAAAGTACGCCGCATCCCGCGGGCCTCCAAGCCTTTAGGCGCTGGAATCTTGATGTAAACAAAAGGGACACACCGCTAATACGGTATGTCCCTTTTGTTTATGGAAATTCAAGTCGTCTATACGTTTATTGAACCCCTAAATATTCTTCTAGCGTTAGATTTCGTTTGAAGATTTTATCTGCAACTTCAATACCAACATAACGAAAATGCCAAGACTCATGCATATACCCCGTAACCTGTTCCTTTCCCTTTGGATAGCGCATAACGAAACCGAATCGGTGAGCATTTGCTGCCACCCATTTTCCCGCTTCTGTTTCCCCAAATGATGATGAAGCAAAATGCTGTTCGAAATTCACTTCCCCTATGTCGAACGCGAGCCCTGTTTGGTGTTCAGAATAGCCCGGGCGCGCACTGTACGTATCTGCCGCTTCTCTACCATCACGGGCAACATATCTGTCGTAAAGTGTCTTCTGGTATTCAAACGCGCGATAGGTGCTGAATGCATTGAGATTAAAATCTGCAAGTTTCGCTTCTGCCGCCATTTTTTCAAATGCCTCACGCGCTTTTTTGTCTTCTCCAGGTGCATAAGTTGCCGGAAGAGGATACTTTTTATTGGCAAGTAAAATCCCGTTTACAAACTTTGGTTCTTTAGGAAGCACCTGACCTTCAATATATCCTCCGTTATCAATCGTTGGAGTCGGTTTCACTTCGGTGCTAGATCCTGCACCGTTGTTTTTAGTTGGTTTGGATGGCGGATTTTTTTGCTCAGTTGGTTTCTGTTCAGGCATGACCTCCTGCACTTTCCCGGGTTCATCCTCTTCTGTCGTTACCCCAGCGTCCGGTTCTACTACTGATTCATCCGGTTGTTCTACAAGGCCTGGAAGTTCGATTGGCTCCGTTTCAGGGGTTGTATCCTCATTCGCAACAGACATACCTATGGCTTCCTTCCCTTTTTTAATACTTTTTTCTACATCCCAATCATTCATTCCGAGCCCAATTAGCAGACCTGTCATGATAACACCAGAAATAAGTAAAATAATCGTTAAAGTCTTGCCCTGTTTTTTCTTATTTTTTTTATTAGTATAGTTGCTTTTCCGTTTCATCAATAAGCCTACCTTCTCAATATATATCTATAGTCTACCATCATTTTTCTTTGTGGTCTGCGTATGCTATCATTTAATTTCACGATTATTGAAGAGTTTGTAAGGGAGCGATAGGATGAATAACCAAAGATGGCTTTCAATGAGTTTTTTCGCTTTTTTCTTTACTTGGGGCGTATTTCTTCCCTATTGGACCGGCTGGCTAACAATTGAAAAAGGTTTATCTGTAACAGCAGCAAGTTTCATTATGGGCGCTGGAATGATTGCGCGATCATTGTCGACATTGCTGGTCTTTCCATACCTAACACGAAAAATGTCCATGATAAGTGTGATGAAATGGATGTCTCTTGCAGCACTTATTTTAACGCTCCTCTACTTGCCAGATTCACCTTTCATCCTACTTCTTATTATTACCATCTTATTTAGTGCAGTCTATCCGATGATATTGCCTGCCGTCGAAAGCAGCGCATCTGTTTTAATGCAGACAGAAGGAATTCATTACGGAAAGAGCCGTTCGTTCGGATCAATTGGTTACACTCTCGCTTTGTTGTTAATCGGAGCGGCTACGGTTATCTGGACTGAGCAAGCAATCCTATACATAATGATTGTTGGATTAGCCATCGCAACGCTATTTTTCATGCGACCAGCACCAGAAGCTTTGCGATTAAATTCAGTTAATGACGACACTACGAAACGAGCCATCAATTTCAAATCACTCTTCACCTCCAAAGGGTTCGCAATCGTCATGATACTCGCTATCCTTTTACAAGGCGCGCATGCGTCCTATTACAACTTTGGATTCATCTTCTTAGATAATCTTGGTGTTAATGGCCTTTATATCGGAATTACCTTAAATATAGCAGTGTTATTTGAAATATTATTTTTCACACGCGCTGATCGATTGCTTGCAAATGTGAAAGTCTCTACGATGTTTCTGATTGCAGGAATCGGATCCACGGTGAGGTGGATACTTATTGCTTTATTTCCATATGTATCTGTTTTCATCGGTACTCAACTACTCCATGCCTTGTCGTTCGGCGTAGCCCATTTCGCGTTCATAAAATTCATTTCTGAAAAACTACCCCATGATCAAATTGCTACAGCACAAGGAATGTATGTGGCATTCGCGATGAGCCTTAGCACTGCAATTCTGACATTTTTGGGCGGTTACTTATATGACATTTCCCCTCGGCTCGCATTTCTCGGCATGATTATTTGTTCTGTTCCAGCTATCATCATAGTGCTAATGACTAGAAAGAAATATGCTTATTAATATAAAAGACGCTTACCGGAAATTTCAGTTCCCGGTAAGCGTCTTTTCTTTACCAATATATGTTGAAATAAAGAATTCCATTGAATCCGCTTCAGCTACCCCCTGAAAAGCAGCTTCGCTGTTTATACAATTATTCAGGTGTTCAACTTACCTGACTACATTAAATATAAGTAACACTACAAAAGCGAATCCGAAAAACAGTGACATCCATAACATCCATTTCGACTCACGTAACATACCCTGCTCACGAAATGATTTTGCCCGAGCCCCATTCGTCAATGAAAACAAAGCCACCATCGACAAAACAGCATTGTTCAAGTCGAGTTTGACGATGAAATAAACTGATGCCAATGCGGCTGCCACAATTCCGATTCCAAATAACCATTTAGTCTGCATATAGATAACCTCCCAAGGCTGTATAATCCACACCAAGTGAGCCTAGTAGCTGATTGTTCTAATCCGGCTAGAAAAAAAGCCGAAGATTTCTCTTCAGCCTACTTGCGTTTTTTGTCTTTAGTGTTTGTTTTTTTCACTTCTTCTATTACTGTTTCTGTCACTTTTTCCTTTTCATCTGCAGGTATAACTTCTTCAGCACCTTCTACAACCGGTTCAGGATGCTTGTAATAGAACTTGCGGCCCAAATACGTTTGGAAGATAAGGAGTAGTCCCCCAACCGCCCAGTAAAGAGGTAATGCTGCCATCGCTTTGAATGAAATGAACATGATCATAATCGGCGATAAGTAAATAAATGCTTTCATCTGTTTCTTCTGCTGTTCCGGCATTGTCCATAGTGATACACGCGCTTGTACGAAGTAGACCGCACCAGCAAGTACCATCATAATCATATCGGGTTCTCCAAGATTGAACCAAAGAAACTCATGTGTTTGTACTTCTGTAGAATTGAGGATTGCAAAGTACAGACCCATGATGATTGGCATCTGGATGACTAACGGAAGACAACCCATATTAAGCGGATTGACACCATGCTTCGAATAGAGCCCCATCATTTCTTGCTGAAGCTTCGCTTGCTCCTCTTTTTGTTCTTTTTCTTTCGCTTCTTTCAAACGCTTTTGAATGTCTTCCATCTCGGGGCGAAGTCCATCCATTTTAACTTTCATATTCTGTTGCGACTTATAATTCTTCAGCATTAGCGGCATAAGGATCAACCGAATTAATACCGTGATGAGGATAATCGACAGACCGTAACTTCCATTGAAAAAATCACTGAAGAAATGCAGTAACCAATCCATAGGCTTAACAAAAAGATTATAAAATGTGCCTTCTTTGTTCTCGATGCCTGCACAACCGCTTAGAAAAACAGCAGTGGTCATTAGCATCGTGACTAATCCAATTTTCTTCTTCATTAGATTCACCTTCACTATTTCAAACTATTAAAAATTATACCTTACCTAGCTCTCTAATTACAACGATTGACCATTCAAGAATTATTTTTCTTCCTGTGGAATCGAATAAAAAAACGCTTCCATGTTTGGAAGCGCCTTTTGTTTTGTGCAATCCCTCAACTTTATTTGTTGGATTGTTCCGAACTCGGGTCATTCTTTTCTTTTTTATGGTAGAGTCCATCTGTTTCAGGGGTCATCTTCACATCATCTTCAACTTCTTGGTTATAATAATGGACGCTCGTTTGAGCACCTTCACTTACCATCTTGTTATCTTGAAGATCATATGGATCCGAATGACCGACTTTAGTTTCAGGACATCGATTCAATTTTTGTGATCCAATAAATGAATCAACTTTTGTTTTCATGTTGTTAAAAGCCACTTGTGCCTTATCCCTATTTTCTTTTTTACTGAAGTAGGCATAAGCCCCCGCCGCCATCGTTGCAAGTAATAAATTATTATTTCGTTTACGAGCCATTAAAATCATTCCTCCCAGATTTAATGAAAATGCATTATACAGAGAGTATACCCTCATCTGCCAGCTTAGAAACTTTCATTTTTATTTGATTGATAAAATCATATCCACGTGTGGAATTCCACCATCTTCATATGGCTCCGAGATCGCATTAAATCCATGCTTTTCATAAAACCCAACTAGATGGTGCTGGGCCTGCAGACGAATCTTTTCAGGTTTCCAATGGTTCTTCGTAAAGGCAACACTTTTCTCCATTAGAATGTGCGCAAGCCCTGTGCCCCTTCTATTCTCTCTGATGATGACCCGGCCAATGGATGGCTCCATATACTTAACATTTGCCGGAAGAAGCCGTGCATAGGCGGCCAGTCCTTCCTCATCGCTACAGAATATATGAATTGCATCGTAATCATGACCATCAACTTCATGATACGCACAATTTTGCTCCACGATGAACACATCAACACGCAACTTCAACATTTCATATACTTCATGACCACTTAATTCCCTAAACTCGTGATAAGTCCACTTCATATAGCTTCTCTCCCATATATATCATTTACATTACATTGGTAGTTTTTAGCCTAGTTATTTGTTATGATAGCAAAAAGAAATGCAGAGGTGACAGTGCAATGATCCGACCAATGACTGCCATGGATAGTATGCACGTTCAACAAATTGTTTTTAAGACTTGGAGCGAAACCTATAAAGATAGTATTCCAGCAGAAATCCAAAAAGAGTTTATCAATCGCTCCTATTCAGAAGCGATGCTATTGAAACGTATGGAGAAAACGTATGTGTTAGTAGCAGAATGTGAAGGTATTCCTATTGGTTTTTCTAGTTTCACGAAAAAAGATGAAGATGGCGATTCTGAATTGACTGCTATGTACATTTTACCATCACACCAGAAAATGGGCTATGGTAATAAGCTAGTTAAGTATGCTTTGTCGCTACTTTCGGAGGCACAGCAATTATTTGTTTATGTGGACGAACGCAATGCAATTGGACGAGCCTTTTATGAGAAACAGGGCTTCGAACTACTTGATGTCTTTGATGAATATTTCGAGGGCCATCCTGTGGTCACGGCCCAATATGTATTTTATATTCATTCCCCTGCACTTGCCTTGCAATAAGAATAGCGGAAAGCGCCGTTTAGACGCGACAGGCATAAGTCGAGCCAGCGACGTGGCGCTTTTTTCCACATAGCTGGATTGCTTTCAAGGAACCTAGCCTAAGTACGCCGCGTCCTGCGGCAATGGCTACGTGACCCACATCCTGTGGTCCTCAGAGCGGCTGGCGCCTGGAGCTAGACAATAACAAAAGCGAAAGGCACCTGGAGCTAGACGCTATTCTATGTCAAAAAAACTTATACTTTCTTATCTTTTTTAAAAAACACTTTCCCCCAATTGGAAGGAAAGTGTTTTTATTATTATAAAGGTCTCATCATTCCATCATATTTATCATCCACGAGCTGCGATTCATCTGTTAGCGCTGGTTTCTTTGTAAAACAAAGGATACCCACGATATAAAGAAGAATTGAAGTCAACGAAAGAATTCCGGCAGTCAATCCAGCAATAATGAACATAGTCCCGGCAAGCTTAGGATTTTTGTTCTTCCAAATGTTCACGATTCCAATTATCGTCAAGATCAAACTAATGATTAAACTGATAATGATTAACCACATAAACCCACCTATGACTCCAAACGCTCCATACATTACTTCTATATGTTCAGGTGTTAATGTTGGATCCATCAACAGCATTTCCGCTTCGAACTCATCCTGAATCAACGGGTCCGATTTCAAATAGTTAAATAAAGCCAGTAATGCGAAACTGATAAATACGCCTATTGTCGTCAATACGACGCTTATAATCGATAATACCTTTTCTGCTGTGCGACTCATGAAATACACCTCTCTCTTAATCTATATATGATTATACGTTCAACTGTAGAATAGGTTTCACTTTCCCCAAAAATACATGACTAAAATGTCACGTCTGTTGATTAACAAAAAGTAACCAGCAAATAGCTTGATCACACACTGAGTGCTACTTATATAAATGACTTTGTATTGCTTTGGATTAAATGGCTTCTATACGATTACCGGGATGTCTGGATATGTAGGGATGCGACAGGCAATTATTCGCAACAGGATTACTGAAAAGAGTGTGGCTAGAAGTGACGGAGGCACTTCTAGCCACACTAGGACACCTCAGTAAACCTGTCATAAATAGTTAACCGTAAGCGGGCCGAAAATAGTCCAGTGAAAATGAAGGTCATCAAGCCCTACTCACCAGTTTTTTATGCAAATAAATGGTTAATCAACAGATGTACAAAAATGTTTGATTAATAAGTGAATGGGTATTCTGTATATACGCAGGCATTATAGCCCGAAATAGGAAAGGGGACGATACAAATGGAGAAGAAACTGATTTTCAGTCAAGCCGACATGATGTATACTGTCGCCAGCGCTTCTGTGTTAACCAGCATAGTGTACTTCATTATTTTACTGTGAGGGATATGAATGAGTCGAACTTTACCTTGTGAAATTTAAAAGGCAATCCTTAGTTTTATAACTAAATGGATTGCCTTTTATTATTCTTTTTTCACACTTTTACGTCATCATACTCTTTGTAACGTTCAAAAGCTGTTACAACATACGAACAGACAGGCTCCATTTTTAACTCCTGTTCACGCGCATAACTAGCCGCACGATCCAGTATTTTTTTTGCAACGCCTTGCCCTCGAAGGTCCGGTGAAACGAATGTATGATCCATCACCATGACATCCCCAAGAATCGTCCATGTAATTTCTGCAAGCATCGCTCCATCTTGTTCATAACGGAACGCGAATGCGTCCCCACCCAATTCAACAAATTCGAATTCCATCTAAACTACCCCTTTTCAATAAATTCTATTTTTCAAGACAACACTGTACTTCGCTGTCCACTTACTTAAACCAAGACTGAACGGATTCGAATAGGTTCGCAAAGAACTCCTTAACACTCGCCCAAAAACTAGGATCTATGTCGCCGAGCGTTTCTTTAATTTTCGATGTCATATCCGATAATTGCTCGGATAACTTATTGAAATCGATATCTAAATTCCGAATTCTATCCATTAAGTCTATGAGCAGTTGGCGATCGGCATCACTTAAATTGATATTAAGCTTTGTCATTTGCTCAGTCACAATTTTTGCTACTTCTTCTTTTGTCGCTGGGTTTTTCTCTGAGATTTGTTTTTTGATCTCCGTCAAAAGTTCGGCTACTTTTTCACTTTCTACACCGGATTCTTTTGCAAATTTTGTTGCAAGATTCAATTCATCATTTGCGACGTCTGTTCGTTTCGTATCAAGTTTTTCACCAGACACTTCATATGCTTTGTATATACCAACGAGTGCGGAATGACCTGTTACTCTTTTCGGCGCTGCCACTTCGACAACCGCGTCTTCAATTCCAGCCGTCAGCATAGCAGTCGCATATATTTCTGACGTTACTTCTGTAATATTATCTGGCGTAACAATCGTGATGACAAGCCCTTTGCCTTTTTCTTGCCTTGTGATTTTAGCAGAAGAATACATTCTTGCTTTACCATTGCCATTTTCAATATATTTCACAAGGTCACTGCCGTCAACGGATATTTCTTCAACCTCCGCTTCCTTTGCAACACCAAGACTTATCTTCACACTTTCCTTCTCAGCATCCGATAAATCCGCGCCGTAAACGACGATCGGTACACCAAGCTTTTCATTGATGACTGGATCTTCTGCATGTACAGCAGTCGGAACCAAGATTCCGATAGCCAGTACAGCTGCCACTATCATTGTAAGTAGACGTTTCATGTTGATTCCCCCTTCTTTCTAGGAATTAATACGATTCGAGGTTGCTAAAGGTTCCCGAATTTCGGTATTATTTCAACAATGTCCATCCTTCACTCTGTTCAATTCTGCCTTCTTTCATGAGTTTACCAAGTGCGCGTTTGAACGACGCTTTACTCATTTTGAACATTTCTTTTATTTCGTCAGGTGTTGATTTATCCGTGAACGGCATGCGTCCATTGACTTCATTCAAATAACGAAGAACTTTTTCAGCATCGTCTCCCTGACGCTCCTCTTTACGAGGCAACATTGATCCGTTCATTGTCCCATCTTCACGGACGCCAATAATACGCACAGTCATTTCCTGCCCTAAGCGTGGTTCCCGTTCTTGCTCCGTATTGTGGATAAAGATACGGTAATTCTCTGGAATACTGAGCATAAACGAACCAACTGGCAACAAGCGGTACGCTCTTGCCTTCAAGTCCATGTTAAATGCAGATGCTGGCGCTTCGGCAATTTGTTCCAATACGCGTTCTTCTGTAGCAAGTCTGCCAAAAATAGTACCGCCCAAATCCATTCGAAGCGTCATGTACAGTGCATCGTCTACCTTCGGCCATAGAGCCCGTACTTTCGGCATGTCATTTTTATTCACAAGCACTTCAATTGAAGAACCGATATCTACGAAGACTCCTTCATGATCATCCACACGTATTACACGCGCCCAGCCAAATGTCTCAGCCGTCATATGTGGCATCTGCATCGTCGCTGAAAGCTCTCCACGTCTGTTCATGTAAAGGAAAACGTTGACAATATCCCCTTCTTGAATATTTTCGTCTGCATCAGATGCGTTCAACATAATATGTTCTTGTTCGCCATCGCCACGCAATATCCATCTTGAACCGTCCTGCTCTAATACTTCTAACTCCACTGCATAGCCTGATTTAAGTTGTTCCATTATTTATCTACCTCTTTCTTTTGATCCATTACACGTAATTTCCTAACAAATTCATCGTCTTGTCCCATCGCTTCAACTAGATCGGTTATTCGATCCATCGCATTCCAGCTCAGGTGATGTTCAATTCCTTCCACGTCTCCATAAATATTTTCTTCATCGACTCCAATAATACGAAGAAACTGTTCAAGAAGATCATGGCGACGCACAAGCTTTTTCCCGAATGAGAACCCTTTCCCTGTCAATTCAAGACCTTTGTAGCGCTCGTAAACAATATAGCCTTCCTTGTCGAGACGCTGGGCCATTTTTGTAACAGATGAAGGGAGAACCGCCAAGGATTCAGCAACGTCCGATACACGCGCAACGCCCTTTGCTTCGATATGCAAATAAATCTGTTCAAGATAGTCTTCCATACCTGGTGTTGCCAACTGTACCGCCTCCAGTATGTATACCCAGTCTCTTTCCCAATAACTACTTTTCAATCGCCCCAAGTTTAACTTTAAATTGGCAGGGGTATATATTGAATACATCAGAAAAGGGGTGATTCACATGGGTCGAATTATATGGTTACTAATTGTAGCATTATTCGTGTTTTGGGTGTTAGGTCTTGTATTCAAGATTGGTGGAGGACTCATTCACATTCTTCTAGTTATCGCGATTATTGTATTTATCTTCAACCTCATAACCGGAAAACGAAGCGTCTAACGAAAGGGATGTCGACATTAGTCGGCATCCCTTTTTAGGCCTACACGATGTAGGTCAGGCAGCTGTTGCCACAGGACGCGGCGTACTAAGACTGCATTCCTTTCACTGTCTAGCTTCAGGCGCCAGACGCTGGGCCCACACGAAGTGGGTCATGCAGTCGTTGCGACACGATGTCGCGACTTTAGACTGCCTTCCTTAAAGACCTCCAGCGCTTGTCGGGGCTGGACGGCGCCTTCCGCATATCTTGTCTAGCTTCAGGCGCCAACCCCTCGAGTCGCTTCAGTCTTTAAGATAAAGGCAAAGGGCGCCTTTTTCTTAAAGACCTCCAGCGCTTGTCGGGGCTGGACGGCGCCTTCCGCATTTCATTAGTCTATTTTCGCATAGATACATGTATTTCGTAAAACATTACCATCGGGTGATAAGGAATCTTGTTTCAAAATCCCTTCGAGATTGAACCCCGCACGTACTGCGACACTTCGACTTTTCATGTTTTCTTCATCACAACGAATTTCTATTCTGCGCGCTCCAAGTTTTTCGAAAGCGAATTTTTCAATACGTTTAACAGCTTCTGTCATATAGCCCTGACCTTCAAATTCTGTTGCGAGCCAGTAGCCAATCTCGAATTTCGGAATCGACCAATCGATTCGATGCAGTCCCGACGAACCAACAAACTTCCCAGTTTCTTTATGGTAAACATGGAAGCGCAGGTCTTGTCTTGTGATGAAATTTGCAACTGCCTTTCGCAAGCTTTCTTCTGTCATATGCAGCTCAGGTTCCGGTTGCGCCCATGGCATCCACTTGCGAAGCGCAGGTAACGAATTCCTAATCGCGTTCCAAGCATCTGTTGCATCACCAAGTTCAGGAGCCCGAATGACAAGCCGCTCTGATTCAAATGAATCCGTGAAATCCGGGATACGAGGAGAAGCTGCATAATCTCGTGATTTCTCTCCGTCTTCCCAAATCACAGGCGTCGTCGTTCCCGCCATGAAATCTTCCCGCGTAATACCGTAAGTCACTGCATCATAATAGGAATGCTCTTTAGGCGAAAACCAAGCTTTCCGAAGATGTGCTTCCTTGACAAAACCTGCACGTTCGAACGTTTTTCGCATCGCGAGATTATCTTGTCTCGTATGACCTTCAAGACGTATTTTCTTACCTTGCAACCCGAATACATATTCCGCGACAAGTCGTAGAGCCTTCGGGCCGTAGCCATATCCCCTCGACATATCTGCAATACGTAAATCGAACAACGGAATATCATCTTGCAAGTCGTAAATTTTTACGATTCCTACTTTTTCTCCGGCGTCATTTTCCACCCAGAACGTTTTCACTTCGTCCGACTCATAGCCGCCCTCTTCTATTGTTTTTTCAATCAAATGACGTCCTGGATCAGAGTTACCGTGGTAAGGCCACGTATTAGTTGTCATGAAATGAATAAGTTGCTCCTGCTCTTCCATTGTCCACTCTTGTAAATACATTAGAATTCGCCTCCGTATAGAACCTACTTACTTATGAACGCGCAGCAATCGCAACGAGTTCAGCACAACGAGTAGCGTGGCACCCATATCCGCGAAGATGGCAATCCATAATGTCAGCCAGCCGGGAATGATAAGAAGCAATGCTATAATTTTTAAGCCTAATGCAAACATAATGTTTTCCTTGATGATGCGCAATGTTTTTCGGCTTAATTTTATTGTATAAGGTAGTTTCCCTAAATCATCTGCCATCAGGGCAATATCTGCTGTTTCCAATGCAGCGTCTGTACCCGCTCCCCCCATTGCTATCCCAACGGAAGCTGCAGCTAAGGCAGGTGCGTCATTGATGCCGTCTCCAACCATGGCAACACGACCATATTGGTCACTCAATTGCTTAATCGCTTTCAACTTGTCTTCTGGCATCAACCCTGCGCGTACATCCGTAACGCCCAACTCAGTAGCAATCGCTTCAGCCGTTACCTGATGATCGCCTGTCAGCATGACTGTATGACGAATCCCTATACTTTTCAGTTGTTTAAGGACGTCACGACTTTCCGCGCGTATAGGATCCGCCACGGCTAGCAGGCCGCTAAATTTAGTACCTGTTACAATCGCCATGACAGACTTTCCTTGACGTTGAAGAGTTGCCGCTTGCTTTAACATTGATTCTGGCAATGCAGAAAGTTCCTGTGCCCAGCTTAGGCTGCCAATATAGGTCGTCATGCCATCAATTTCAGCATAAGCGCCTTTTCCGGTAACCGATTGGAAATTGGACACATCGACTTTCTGTGCGCCATGTTGATGCGCATAATCGACGACCGCTTTCGCAAGAGGATGCTGTGACATTGATTCGACTGCTGCGATTGCGCTTAGCAATTGCTCTTGAGCAACTTCTTCACTTACGATAAAATCTGTTACTTCAGGATACCCTTTCGTTAATGTTCCGGTTTTATCGAACGCAATAACGTCAAGCCTTCCTGTTTCTTCGAGATGGATACCGCCTTTAATCAGCACGCCTTGACGTGCCGCATTACCTATCGCTGTGACAATCGCAACCGGCGTAGAAACAACTAGTGCACACGGACAACCGACAACGAGTACTGCAAGACCTTGATAGATCCACGCATTCCAATCCCCACCAAGCAATGGGGGTATTATGGCTACGAGAATGGCAACCACGATGATTGCAGGTGTGTAGTATTTCGCGAATTTATCAACGAACTTTTGCGATGGCGCTTTTTCTGCCTGCGCATCCTCAACAAGATGGATGATCTTCGCGATTGTCGTATCACCAACGAGCTTCGTAACCGTTACTTCAAGTGCACCCTCTTCATTGAGCGTACCCGCGAATACATTATCACCGGATGTTTTCACGACCGGGATGGATTCCCCTGTAATCGCCGCTTGATTGACCGTAGATGAACCCGTTAGGACAGCACCATCCATAGCAATTTTCTGACCTGGTTTTACGATTAGAATATCGCCGACGATAATATCTTCTGTCTGAAGCTCCACAAACGCTTTCCCACGTTTTACGAGGGCGGAAGGCGGTGCAATATCCATCAATTGACGGATGGACTGCCGTGCTTTATTCATTGAATAGGCTTCCAACGCTTCACTAACTGCAAACAGGAAGACGACAACCGCACCTTCACGCCATTCACCAATGATCGCAGCGCCAATAATAGCAATCGTCATCAGCGTTTTCATATCGAATTCAAAACGGACCAGATTTCGCAGTCCCGTTTTAAAGATACCCATTCCACCAATTACAATGGCGATTGCGAATAAAGTTATAGCCGCCGGATGCGTTTCTGTATAGCGAAACGAGACAACCATTCCTATTAGTAAGAACAGCAGTGAAAAAAGCGTGACTAGATTTTCTTTCCGTTTAAAGAAAGACGTTTTCGGCTCAATTTTCTTATTTTGAAGCGGGACAACTTTAATGCCATCAAATGCACCTGCAGCTTCGAGATCTTCAATCGTTGCGCTACCGCTGAACGCTAATTTTGATGCGCCGAAGTTCACTTGTGCATCCTCAATAGAAGGCAGACTTTTAACGTTTTTTTCAAACTTCATCGCACAACTGGCACACGTTAGATTCTCCAACCTGTATTCTTTCTTTTCAACCGTTGCCATGCCCAACACCCTCTATCGTATGCTCATGTGCGACTTTCACGAGTTGATGGACGTGATCGTCTGCGAGCGAATAGTAGACCATTTTTCCTTTTTTCCTTGATTTAGCAAGTGCTTGTTCGCGCAAATAACGTAAGTGATGGGAAGCAGTCGCGACGGAAGAACCAATCACTGCCGCAACATCGCATACACACATCTCTTTCTCCAGTGTCAGCGAAAAAGCAATTTTTAATCTTGTTTCATCTGCCAATGCCTTAAATATCGCGACCGCCGCCCCCATATCAGGGAGCGCCTTTTGCACACGACTTACAACTTCTTCATGAACCGTGGTCACTTCACAAACTTCTTTTACCGTCATATTCACACCTCATTCAAATGGTCGTTTGATTAACTTTAGTATATGCAATCCCTTTTGCAATTGCAAGGCTAATCAAACAGTGGTTTGAATATGTATTTCCCCTTTTTGTTAATTGCTGAAATAAAGGGTTTAAGCCGATAGATGTAGAACATTTATACTTACTAACAACTTAACTTTACATAAATCAGCCACATGAAAGAAGGGATTCCGATGTATAAACGAATATTAGTCGCGGTCGACGGCTCAGTAAATTCGCACCGCGCAGCCAAACACGCCGCTCAACTTGCCTCGTTATGTCCAGAAGTGGCCGTTGAACTTCTCTATATCCTTGAGTTTGACCGAACACGTTCAGATGTAGTCGATAATGCCAGCAGTGATGATCTCCATATCGATCGCAAGCAGCGACTTATCCCTATTGAAGAGGCTTTCGAGCAGTTCAAAGTTCCCCATAAGCTAGTCATCAAACACGGTGACCCTGGCCCCATCATCGTTCATTTCGCCAATAGCGGTGAATTCGACCTAGTCGTTCTTGGTAGCCGGGGTCTAAATACATTTCAGGAAATGGTGCTCGGAAGTGTCAGTCATAAAGTCGCAAAGCGCGTGACAGCACCGGTTTTGATCGTTAAGTAAAGAAGCTTGTTGCAGTGGTAAAAATAATGCTCGGGTTTACTAGAGACTTCAGAAATTTACCCGTGTTTTCAAAGTTTCAACACGTAAAAAGCGGGGCGCATTAGCGCTTCGCTTTTAATTTCAACGCATATCCATCTTTAGTGTCCCCATCCAAAATAGTTTCATGGTAATTCCCTGTCACCAAGCCACCCGGTTCACCCGCTTAAGCGTCGCGCAACATTTTGTCGGTAGTTGCCCCTTTCGCCGGTAGAAGCTTATAGGCGTCGTCTGGCACCACTGCAATAAGTATACTAATTAGCTAATTGTTCCAACAAAAAAGGACGGACCAGCCACTACTGGCCGGTCCCATCCTCTTTTATTTTATCTTTATGCAAAACCTCATACAATTCATCCTCAGTAGAAATATCCGCTAGCTTCACATTCGACCGATAAGCCGCTCGGACAATCAAATGCCCGGCAACAGGTGCCGTTAGAAAGACGAAAACAATTCCCAAAAGAAGGCGTACACTTACGAAATGTTGACTGAACAAAAAGTAAATAAAAGCGCCTGACAAAGTTAACAAGACGGCAAGCGTCGAACTTTTCGTCGCTGCATGCGATCTTGTGTAAACATCAGGCAGCCGAAGCAATCCAAAGACACTTATTACGCTCGCAACTCCGCCTGTCAATATCAGAAATGCGCCTACGAATTCACCTATCGTGCTTACGTTCAACGATAACACCCCTCTCGATGAATTTTGAGAAGGCGATTGTACCTATAAACGATAGAATCCCTAGTATCAGAATGACTTCTAAAAATGCTTTTGTGTTCATCACCACTGAAATGACGGCTATCATAGCGATCAAGTTTACACCAATCATATCGAGCCCAATAACACGATCCGGCATCGAAGGACCGAGAATGATTCGTATGACAGCTATTGCAATCGTTATCGAGAATAATACGAGCGAAGTCGTCAGCATTGCTTGAATCATCAGCGGGTCACCTCCATGATTGCTCTTTCAAAGTTATGCAGTTGCATCAAAAGTCCATCGCGGGACTTTTCAACGTCCATCGCGTGGATATAAAGAACATTTCCTTCAGGCGACACTTCCATGACGACAGATCCAGGAGTCAATGTCAGTAGCAGCGATAGCATTGTCACTTCTGAATCGCTTTCCAAAACGGTTTCATATTTAAATATGCCTGGTTTAATTTTTAATTTCGGGCTAAGAATTTGTTTCAACACGACGATGCTCGATTTAGTCAGCTCTGATATGAAAATGAACAGCAACTTGATTGTCGCGTATAAACGGCGCAAGTAAAACTGTGTTCCGAAGAACCGGTGCATGAAAAATATGATTCCAGTCCCGACCAGGAAGCCGGCAAAGAAAGTCGTAAATCTCAACTCATCTTCATCCATCAAAAGCATCCAAAGAAAAGCTATAAATAAATTTAACAGTAATTGGGCTGGCATTAACCTTCACCTCTTCTTTCCGGCCAATGAACGAGGACCTTCTCTTCAATCAACTATCACTATTCAAAACTGCGTCTATATAGATTTTAGGATTCATCAGCGTATGGGCAGCATCGGTTACATATGGCGCAAGCCCCTCTGCTCCAACTCCCAGTGCAATTGTCAATATCCCAAACAGGACCATTGGAATAAGCATCCCTTTTTTAAGTGGCACATCGTCATCTTCATTGATAATCGTTTCACCCCAAAAGCAATTCAGGAAAATACGCAGAAGTGAATACAAAACGAAAATACTTGATAGGAACGCAATTGCGAGCAAGACAAACGCACCCGCCTCAATCGCTCCTTGTCCAACGTACACCTTCCCTATGAACCCACTAAGCGGTGGAATTCCGGCGAGCGACAGCATAGTGATAAAAAACAGCCAACCAAGCAATGGATAGTTGCGAATCAACCCACTCATATTTTGAATCCTCGCCGTTCCAGTCAAGTAGATCATCGTCCCCGCGATAAGGAATAACAAAGCTTTAATGATCATGTCATGGATCAGATAATAAATAGACCCTTGAATCGCAACTTCTGTTGAAACAGCAAGACCAACGAGTATAAACCCGACGGCAATGACGACGTTATAGGACACAATCTTCCGGATATCATTGTAGGCGATTGCACCAATACTTCCACCAATCATCGTGATTGCCGCCATAATGCCAATCATCAAATGCGTAACACCCGGCTCGTGATAAAAGATGAGCGTGAACACGCGGAACATTGCATAGATACCGACTTTCGTAAGCAACGCACCGAACAAAGCCGCAACTACTGTCGGTGGTGCACTGTATGACCCTGGCAACCAGAAGTATAGAAGAAGTCCGGATTTCAAACTAAATACAATAAGAAAGATTATGCTAATCACCGTCAATAGTGACCCTTGCCCGACTTCAGCAATACGTACCGATAGATGCGCCATATTAAGCGTCCCTACCGTACCGTACAAGTACGCGATTCCAACAAGGAAAAACCACGATGACAGTACATTTATAGCTATGTATTTAATTGATTCGACGAGTTGAACCTTCCTGCCCCCAAGCGTAATGAGCACATAAGAAGATAACAACATCACTTCAAAACAAACGAATAAGTTGAATAAGTCACCCGTTAGAAACGAACCATTAACACCCGCAATAAGGAAAAAGACGAACGGATAAAAGAACATATTCTCATGCGCTCGGCCAATTGACGAGAACGCATAGATCAAGAGGATTCCTGTTACAATCGCTGTCGTCAATACAAGTAGCATAGAGAATGAATCCGCCACAAATGATATTCCGTAGGGTGGCAACCAGCCCCCAAAATCGAGCCGTAAAATACCGTCCGACTGAATCAGGTTCAAAATAGTAACACTGACCGCTACGGTTGCTGCGATTGAAACAAGACTGAACACCCGCTGAACCAGCACATAAGGCCGGAGAAATACAAGTAAAATCCCTGTCAATAAAGGAATAATCATTGGCATAACTAGTATATTATTCATCTTTGAACCCTCTCAATGCATCGAGATTGTCCGATCCCGTCTCTTTGTATGTTCGATATGCGAGCACCAGTAAAAAGGATGTCACTGCGAAACTGATCACTATTGCAGTCAATATAAGTGCCTGTGGAAGAGCATCCGTATAACTTTCTGCATTTTCGCCTAGTAGTGGAACTGCCCCTTTTTTCAGTCTGCCCATCGTCATCAATAGCAAATGCACAGCATGCGACAGGATAGCCGTCCCTAAAATAACCCGAACCAAGCTTTTAGATAGCAGCAAGTAGACAGCGACCGTTACAAGCACTCCAACGAGTATCGTTATTAACGTTTCCATCAGCTACACATCCTCACTAATACTTAAAATAATCGTTACAACAACACCGACAACAGTCAGTGCAACCCCCGCCTCAAACAGCATAACCGTTGATAATTCTGTTGCCCCAAACACTGGCAGGTTGAAATAACTGGCCGTCTGTGTAAGAAATGATGCTCCAAATAGGACTGATCCTAAACCTGTTCCGACTGCAAGCAATACGCCAAACGCAGCAACCTTCTTGAAATCGAACGGGATGCCCTTATGGACCGTTTCGATATCGAACACCAAATAGAGAAGTACGAAAGCCGAAGAAAGGACGAGTCCCCCAATGAATCCACCTCCCGGATTATAGTGACCAGAAAGGAACAATTCCACGCCGAACGTCAAAATGATGAAGACAACAATCTTCGTTACTGTCTGTAAAATGACATCATTAATCTTCAACGTCCTCGTCCCCCTTTCCAGCCTTCAGCTTGATCAATGTAAACACTCCGATACCAGCGATGAAAAGGACAACTACTTCAAGCATCGTATCGAATGCACGGAAGTCACCCAATATCGTATTGACGATATTCTTTCCTCCTGCCAACTCATAAGCATTTTCAAAGTAGACAGAAATCGACTCAAACATCTTATTGCCTTGTACGACAAGTGCAAGTACTGTGACAACCGTTCCGACTGAAATTGCAATGATACCTTTGAAGACTTTTAATGATCGAGTCGATTTCTCCTTGCTCCATTCTGGTAAGAAATAAAAGCATAATAGGAATAACGCAGTCGTCACAGTTTCTACGATAATTTGCGTCAATGCCAAATCCGGTGCTCGGAACACAACAAAAAGAATAGCAATCGAATAACCGAGAACACCATTGAGCAGGATCGCCGTCATACGAGATTTCGCAAAGATGATAGCAATACTCGCGCCCATCATTACGAAAATGATGATGTACTCGCTAATCGTCATGGGAGCATCATTAGATAAGTCGATTGAAAAACCGCCAGTCCATAACAGACCGCCACCAACAGTTAGGATGAAAAACACAAATATATAGACAAGATAATCCCTGAGATATCCCGTCATATAAGTCCGCGTCAAGAAAGATGAAGTTTTTTCGGTCTGCGTTAACAAGCCGTTATACATGGAATCGAGATTCCAGCGCATCGGTGCAAGCGAGTAAATCCCGCGCCAATAACGGAGGTAGATGTATAACAATGCGCCCACTGCGATAACACCAATTGTCATCATGATAGGTGCATTAAAACCGTGCCAAGCCGCTATATGTGGAACAAGACCTTCCGCACCTTCAAACGGAGGATAAACAGCAGTCATTGCTGGGCCCAACAAATAAGTGCCGACCACATTCGGGAAGAAGAAAATACCTACGACGAACAGGGCAAGGATCGACGGAGCAATAAGCATTCCAACTGGAGCTTCAAATGCTTTTCGATCAAGACGGTCCGGTTGATGTTTCCCAAGAAATGTTTGAAAAACAATAATCATGCTATAAACGAATGTCAACACGCTCGCAACCCAAGCAACGACAGGCAATAAGCTTCCCATCAGCGGCCCCATTGCGAAAATGTCGAGATTACGTACATTCAGTACGGATTCGAAAAACATTTCCTTACTAAGAAAACCATTAAACGGCGGTAATCCGGCCATCGAAAAACTGCCGATAACAGCGATTGTAAACGTCACAGGCATCAGTGTCATCAGTCCGCCTAGCCTTCGAATATCCCGCGTTCCGACTTGATGATCGACAATCCCAACAACCATAAAGAGAGCACCTTTGAAAGTAGAATGGTTAATTAGATGGAACAAAGCGGCGAATGTCGCCTGTGTATAAATAACTGAGTCCGCGCTGTAGCCCTCGTTAAGCGCCGCTGAACCAAGGCCGAAGAGGCTCATGATTAGACCAAGTTGGCTGATTGTCGAGTAAGCGAGCAACGCCTTCAGATCCGTTTGCCGTACTGCATTGACGGATCCCCAGAACAACGTAAATATCCCCACGCCAGTGACTGTATAAAACCACACCGCCTCGCCGCCAAATACAGGTGTGAAGCGTGCGACAAGGTAAATCCCCGCCTTAACCATTGTAGCGGAATGTAAATACGCACTGACCGGGGTCGGCGCTTCCATGGCATCCGGCAGCCAGATATGAAATGGAAACTGGGCTGACTTCGTAAATGCTCCAAGCAAAACGAGTAGCATCGCCGGCAAAAACAAACTTTCATTTGTATATTGACCAATCGTCTCGATAATTTCGCGCACACTGTATGAGCCTGTCATTGTATATAGCATGATGAAACCAGCAAGCATCCCGACGCCGCCAGAGACAGTGATGAGCATTGATTTTTGCGCACCGTATCTGGACTTTTTCCGGTGGTACCAAAATGCGATTAACAGAAACGATGAAATACTCGTCAATTCCCAAAAAACATATAGCACCATTATGTTGTCTGACAAGATAACACCAAGCATCGAGCCCATGAACATCAAAAGATAAACATAAAAACGCCCTAATGCTTCGCGTTCAGACAAATAGTATATGGAATAGAGAATTACGAGGCTCCCGACTCCGGTAATTAGAAGTCCAAAAATCATACTGAGACCATCTAGATAAGTCGTAAAATTGATCCCGGCAGAATCAATCCATTTAATCGTATGTATATATGTTTTACCTCCTGCAACGGCGGGAATGAAACTGGCAAGATAGATGAATAGGGCGAGTGGAACGGACATGACAAACCACCCGATACTGCGACTCTGAACCCTTTTATAAATGAACGGGACAAGTAGAGCAGCCAAAAACGGGATAAAAATAGCTATCGTTATCGCCAACAAATGCAAACCTCCAATACTAATCAATTAAAGTAGTCGTATTAAACCGCCTAAAAATATACAAACATACACAATCCATATTATGTTAGGTTTGTAAAACTTCATTATTATATAGGGCAAACTTGACCTTCATCGTGACTGACGGGATAATAGGGAGCTGTAGATAAAAGAAGTAGGGGAAACTCAATGAGTTTATACAGTAAATTATACACTATTACCATACTCTTAGCACTTTGAAGCATTCGCACCTTGTCATATGTTGCGTTTTCATATATAATTGCTTGGTTTTCAAACAGTATTAAACTTCTATCATGAATTCGACTAAACAAAATATAGTTAAGAGGTGACTACCGTCATGGGCAAAGTAAAAGGTCGTATGGACGAGAGTATTCTCGTTTGTGTCTACTACGGTCCAAATGGTGAACGTCTCATTAGACGCGGACATAAAATTGCAACAATCATGGATTGTCCAATGTATATTTTAACAGTAGATCCGCTTCCTTATGATGAATTCGACGCAGAAAAATCCGAATATGTCGATCGCTGGAAAGAACTCGCTGAAGAGCTTGAAGTAGAAGATTTTATAATCCGAGATAATGAAAAACGGTCTTCCGCCAAAGTTATTAAGGAAGTAGCTCATACACATAACATTACCCAAATCGTTCTTGGGCAAACTGCTCAAAGTAGATGGGAAGAGATTACGAAAGGCTCGTTCATGAACGTATTGTTACGAGAAATCACATTCGTTGACTTCCATGTCGTTTCTGTCGATCGTGCTATCAGAGACGAGATTGACGGCTTTTTCGAAAAAGGCGTACGTGCCTACTTAGTCGAGGACAATAACGGTTTCCACGTCAACTTCACGCTGTCAAAAGAAGTTCGCTTTGAAGGTATTTTCTTTAAAGAAGTTGGGACTGACTTCAACAACGGAATCTTCAAATTCATGAACAACAACAAAATGTGCCAAGTTCATATTACAGATGACCAGGTGACCGACCCTTCCCTGCTCACTTGTAAAACTACTTAATTATAAATGAAAAACAAAAGCGCAAGTGCCTGTTCAGCCCCGATAAGCGCTGGAAGGCTTGAAGATAAAGGCGCTCTTTGCCTTTATCAGCAAGACTGAAGCGACTCGGGGGGCTAGGCGCTGGAGCCTGGACGCAAAATCACTACGTTATAACTTATCCACAGTTCGAGATTTTATAATCTCCTAGACAGCAAAAAGCGGAGGCCCATTAAATGGGTCATCCGCTTTTTGTTAATCTGTTATTTCTTCGCCTACTATTTTCACTTCAAGTTCTAAGTCGACATCAAATCTTTTTTTCACTTCAGTTTTCACCATGTTAATTGTCTCAATGTAATCCGATGCTGTTGCATTGTTTTTATTGATGATGAAACCGGCATGCTTCAATGATACTTCTGCACCGCCATGCCCTTTTCCTTGAAGGCCACAATCTTGAATAAGTTTGCCTGCAAAATAACCCGGCGGTCGTTTGAATACACTTCCTGCTGAAGGATACTCAAGCGGTTGCTTTGATTCGCGCTGGAAGGTTAAGTCCGCCACTTTTTCATTAATGACATCCTGATCGCCTGGCACAAGTTGAAAATCTGCTGAGAGAACATAGTAGCCCTCTTGCGATATAATACTCTTCCTGTAACCAAGCTCTAGTTCTTCTTTCGAAAGAACTAACCGTTCGCCTGCTTTCGTCAATACTGTAGCCTGCACAATTATATCTTGTATCTCTCCGCCATACGCACCGGCATTCATTGCCATTGCGCCCCCGATGGAGCCCGGAATTCCACAGGCAAATTCGATACCTGACAGTGTAGTCGCTACCGCACGTTTTGAAACATCAATGATTAGTGCCCCCGCTTCGGCATGCACAAGTGATCCTTCGATCCTAATTGCATTGAGTCGTGACAAATGAAGGACAATCCCTCTCACACCGCCATCCCTGACGACCATATTCGATCCATTGCCAAGTAATAGTAGCGGAATTTCATTTTCAAATGCGTAACGAACCGTCGCTTCTGTTTCATCTATAGTTCCAGGAATAGCAAGAAGGTCTGCAGCTCCTCCGAGTTTTGTCATCGTATATTTACAAAGTGGTTCGTCTATTAATAATGTACCTTGTGTTATTTTTTTCTGAAGTTCTTCAAACCATTGATGTTTCGACATCAACATTCAATCCTTTCACAATCAATTACATCTCGGCGTAATTGCGTCCAAATTTTGAATTTCGCTTGTGCCTGCAGGACGCAGGTATGCAACCTTTCAAAATTTGTGACATTCGCCGGAGGCTTAACAAGGAGGAATTGAACTTCATTCCTCCCCAATCAGCAGTGGGTTTGCACCCCAACTGATTTAAACGTATTTTTGCATTCATCCCACCACTTATAGTAGTTTGGGACTTCTGCTGAATCAAGATAAAGCTTTTCATCTTAATAGTATGCTTGCAAACTTTTATTTTGACAAGGTATTCTTATTAGAACAGAGGTCTTACTATTGCCTTTATTCAAATAAAATATAATTAAATACCTTGACTTCGAGATACTTACGGAATATAGTAAGAACATAACTTATTCAGAGAGGAAGTTTTTTTAATGACAAAATGGACAGTAGATGCATCTCATACAGGCGTTGGGTTTTCAGTTAAGCATATGATGATTTCTAAAGTAAGAGGACGTTTTACAGGCGTAGAAGGTACAATCGAAGGGAATCCTGAAGATTTGACGGGCGCTAACATTAACTTCACAATCGATGCTTCAACAATTGATACAAACAGCGAAGATCGTGACAACCACCTTCGTTCTGCTGATTTCTTCGATACGGAAACATTCCCGACAATCACATTCGTTTCAACGGATATTGCTAAAAAAGGCGGCACTAAATATGACGTTACTGGCGATATGACAGTGAAAGACGTAACTAAAAAAATCACATTCAATGCTGAGTACGAAGGTACAGGTAAAAACCCTTGGGGAGTAGACGTAGCTGGTTTCGAAGTCGAAGGGAAAATTTCAAGAAAAGAATTTGGTCTTACATGGAACCAAGCACTTGAAGCAGGCGGCGTTCTTGTAGGCGACGATATTAAAATTACAATCGACTTACAAGCAAACCCAGCACAATAAAGAAAAGCGGAAGGCGCCGTTTACAAATGAACGCAGCCTACATCCTGCTGGCCCCCGATAGCCAATTCACTTATGACCAAGGGGTTGGTGACTGTAGTATAGACAGTAATAAGTGAATAACAAAATCGGCTACGCGATCATTATGATCACGTGGCCGATTTTTTATTTCTTTTGATTAAGCTTCTTCTTCCGCAGCTTGTCGGAGTGCATTTGCAAATGCTTCCGCCGGCTGTGCTCCTGAAATCGCATATTTGCGATTAATAACAAAAAACGGAACACCTTTTACACCGATTTGCTGGGCTTCTGCGATATCCATTCTTACATCATCTGCAAACTCATCAGAATCGAGAACTGCTTTCGCACGGTCACGAGAAATCCCTGCTTCTTCGGCAATGCGAAGCAACACGTCTTCTGTACCAATCTTTTCACCGTCAATGAAATAAGCTTTCAGTAAACTTTCCGATACAGTCTTATCGAAACCTTCCTGTTCAGCAAGTTTCGCTAGACGATGTGCATTAAATGTATTTGCTGGTGTCATAACGTCAAAATTATAGTTCAGTCCAACAGTTTTTGCCTGGTCCACTACGTTATCGGTCATCTTTTTCGCTTCTTCCACACTCATGCCATATTTCTTCGCAAGACTGTCTTTTATCAGCGTATCGGACACTGCGGGCGAATTCGGATCAAGCTCAAATGCTTTAAAAACAACTTCGGCCTTTTCTCCGAGGCCAGTCTGCTCTAACGCCTCTTCTAATCTACGCTTTCCAATATAACAAAACGGACAAACATAATCTGACCAAATTTCAATTTTCACTATTTCCAACCACCTTCCGTATCTTTATTTTAAATTTAATCAAAGAAGGGAACAATGAATATGCTTACTACTATTTCAAGCAGACTTGACGGAGGTTATTGTATGTCCAATTCATTATGGCTTAGTACTGCATATCCACGTGATCCGTTTCCTCAACTTGATGGCGATGTCCGATGCGACGTTTGCATCATCGGGGGAGGCCTAAGCGGAATTGCCAATGCCTATTTTTTAGCAAAGGAAGGGAAAGACGTTATCCTTCTTGAGAAAGATACTATCCTAGCAGGTGCGACGGGCAACTCAACTGGGAAACTGACTGCCCAACATGATTTTGTATACGCAAAATTACTGAAACAGTTTGGACGAGACAATGCAAAAATGTATTTTGATGTGAATGAAGAAGCCGTTCAATTTGGGAAATCTATTGCAATAAAAGATGAATTAAGATCAGCAGATTCCATTCTTTATTCCCAATCTAAACTTGGTACTGATTTACTCCGTTATGAAATGAACGCATACAAGGAACTTGGCATCCCCGGTGAACTTGGACTGAATTCTGAATTACCGATTCAGATTGATGCAACGCTTACTTTGAATAACGAAAGTCAGATTCATCCTGTGCGATTCGGACAACATCTTGCGCGGCTTGCGGTTGAAGCCGGCGCACGGATTTACGAACAATCGGATGTTATCTTAATGGACTTGAAAAAGCGTCTGCTTTCCATGAAATCTGGACACGAAGTCCAATTCACTGAACTAGTATTATGTACACACTATCCAATTGAAGCACTGCGCGGGCTACAAATCGCAAAACTGTCCGTCGATCGATCCTATATCGTCGCAGCAGATGGTGATATGCCACTCCGCGGACAATATATTGCAGTCGATGAACCAAATCGGTCAATCCGGACAGCACAAATTGATGGAAAAACATTTTTTCTGCTGTCCGGTGAAAATCATCGGGCAGGGACAGAAAGCGATACGCAGATACATTACAACCGACTTTACACCGATTTGCAAGAGATCTATAACCTTTCTACTCTGACACATGGCTGGTCCGCACAAGATCCGCAGACACCCGATTTGATTCCCTACGCGGGGGTTATTTCCTCTAGCATGCCATACGTCTATTTGAGTACGGGCTATCGAAAATGGGGATTATCGAACTCAATGGCGGGCGCACGGATTATCAGTGATTTAATTGTTAGAAAAGAAAACCGCGCTTCCCGACTTTATGCTCCTGATCGAACCGGATTTGGTTCATTTTTATTGCAGGCTATCAAAAGTACTGGACTATTTTTAAAAGATTTCACTGACGGTCATCTTACTCGCACGGACTCCCCCATCTGTACGCATATGGGCTGCCGGACGAGGTGGAATGCCGGTGATGAAACTTGGGATTGCCCATGTCACGGCTCACGCTTTCGGAAAGATGGATCTGTCCTCGAAGGACCTGCGACGAAGCCGCTTAATTTGAAATAGTGTATGGAGAACCGAGACACCGTTCAATCCCATCCGTAATAAAAACAAAAAAAGGTCGCAATCCACCTCACTGGCGGACTGCAACCTTTTTCAATTCACTTCATTTCAATGCTTCAGTCAACACGGGGACTATTTGCATCTTGCGGGAAACGACACCTTTCAATGTTGCCGTGTTGTTCACAAGCGTAACATTGAATGCCGCGCTAGCACGTTCTGCTTCTTTACCAAGTGCTAAAACGATTGAGTCGTTGTTCAAAATATCCGTTACGACGAATAAGAACAGATCGAGTCCTTTTTCAGCAATGACACGGTATAAAAGATCTTCCAAATCTGCTTGACGGTTCATAACATCATTGATATCAATTGCATTCACTTGTGCAATTTCAATCTTCACTTCATTGATGCCAAATTCTTTCGCATCAAGTTTCACAAGGTCTTCGAGCGTTTTACCACTCAAATCAGCACCAGCCTTCAACATAGCCAGTCCATATTCTTGTGCATCCACGCCTGTGATAGCAATCAATTCTTCAACTGCAGCACGGTCTTGGTCTGTATACGTTGGTGACTTGAACAATAGTGAATCCGAAATAAGTGCAGAAAGCATTAGGCCAGCAATACTTTTCGGAATCTCAACACCGTTTTCTTTATATAGTTTGTTTAAAATCGTTGCCGTACACCCTACAGGCTCTGCACGATAATAAAGTGGATCGTTTGTTGCAAAGTTAGCAATTCTATGATGATCAACAACTTCGATTACTTGAACATCATCAATGTCATCCACGCTTTGCTGTTTTTCATTATGATCGACGAGAATGACTTTCGCTACTTCCGGCGCGGCTCTCTCGATAAGACGTGGTGCTTCAATACCAAAATAATCAAGCGCATAAGCCGTTTCATTCGTTATTTCGCCTAGTCTTACTGCTTCAGCATTCATTCCCAATTGCTGCTTTAAATATGCGTAACTGATTGCCGATGAAATTGAATCGGTATCAGGATTTTTATGTCCAACAACAAAAACTTTTTCCATGAAAAATAGCCCCCTGCTTTTTATATTCTTTTTCATTTTATCATAATGGGCGGTCAAACAAAATCGCTTTGAGCTCATCTTTATTAACGATAAAATCCGCCACTGTATAGTTATCCAAAACTGCTAAATAAGCATTCAACGCTTCGTGCAATGCACCTTTTAATCGGCAAACCGGGGAAAGTATACAACTATTCGATTCAGAATTAAAGCATTCAACAAGATGAAAATCATCTTCCGTCCTCCGAACAAGTTCTCCGACATTGATGTTTTCAGGCTCCACTTTCATCCTGATACCACCGCCACGACCGCGTATCGTTTCGATTAAACCCATCTTCCCAAGCTCGTGCACTACTTTCGTCAGATGGTTTTTCGAGATGCTATACGTATCTGAAATCTCCTGAACCGTCGATATTTCTCCAGTCTCTTTCGCTCCGAGATATATTAAAACACGCAAGGAAAAATCTGTATACATCGTAAGACGCATAATTTCACCGCTCTTTCAGATACTATTATAACGTTTGTGTCCATATCGTGAAAGAAATGTGACTAACTATCTAACACTTCTTAAAGATGTATTTTAAATATATCTTTAGGCATTGCTATGGTATATTCTTGTATTAACAACTATGAAAGGTCGTGCTACAACATGCTATCACAAGAAACCATTGCCATTATCAAATCAACAGTACCTGTATTGGAGCAACACGGCAAGACAATTACAACTGTGTTTTATAAAAATATGTTCAAAGCTCATCCTGAACTTCTGAACATCTTCAACCACGCCAATCAATCACAAGGGCGCCAGCAAAACGCACTTGCAGGTTTGGTTTACGCAGCAGCTGCAAACATTGATAACCTTGGAGCTGTTTTACCGGCTGTCGTTCAAGTTGCGCACAAACATAAATCACTCAACATTACACCAGAACAATATCCAATCGTTGGTTACCATCTATTAGGCGCTATTAAAGAAGTATTAGGCGACGCAGCAACTCCTGAAATTATTGGTGCATGGGGAGAAGCCTACGAAGTTATCGCAGGCGTTTTCATCGGTATCGAAAAAGAGATGTACGAAAAAGCCGAACAAATGGACGGCGGATGGAAAACATTCAAAGACTTCGTTATTGCAGAAAAAGTAATTGAAAGTGATGTCATTACGTCCTTCTATTTAAAACCTGTCGACGGTCAAAAACTACCTTCTTATAAACCAGGACAATATATTACGTTACGTGTCACAATTCCCGGCGAAGACTATACTTTGAATCGCCAATACAGTTTGTCACAAGCGCCTACAGGTGATTTATACCGAATTTCTGTTAAACGCGAAGATGAAGTCACGCCGAACGGGAAAATGTCCGTTAACCTTCATCGAGAAATGAATGTCGGCGACACGGTAGAAGTAAGTGTTCCTGCCGGTGTATTCCATCTTGATGTGGAAAGCAAAAATCCAGTGACACTTATCAGCGGTGGTGTTGGTATCACACCAATGATGAGCATGTTTGAGTCAATTGCCAAAAACACACCAGAACGGCCGGCCGCATTCTTGCATTCCGCACGTACACCTAAGCATCAAGCATTCGATGCAAAATTACGCTTGTTGAATGAATCCATGCCCGCTTCAACTTATGCTGTGCTGTATTCAGAAGAAGGGGATGGCTTCATCAACCGAGATTTCCTTGCTGCTAACGTCATTGAAGGCAGCGACATCTATGTTTGTGGACCAACGCCTTTCATGCAGGCCGTCATTAAAGATCTATATGCAATGGGTATTCCAGAAGAAAAAGTAAAATTCGAATTCTTTGGACCTGCTGAAGAGTTAGAACTTGTAAACGCATAATTCGTCACACCTGTTGATTAACCAAACAAAAGTAATCAGAAAACAACATGATCACCTACTGAGCACTACGTGTATAGTTGCGCTTTTGGACCGCTTTGGATTGAATGACTTCTATACGATTATCGATATGTCTGGATATGTAGGATTCGACTTCGTCGCATCCTGCATATTTTTTCGGTAATCGTATGGTGGCCCTTCATCCGTCGCGCTCCAAATGCATTAGTACACAGCGTGCTGATGCTTTTTGGGACGAAAGAATAGCATGCTTTTTACCTGGAGAAAAGCCGTCAAAGATGCAATTTTGGCGGCTGATACTTTCTTTATGGTTTTACCTTTTTTATTTTATAGAAGTGTCGCTTTTTATAAGGCATCACATGATTAGATGTATACTCTTTGCTAAAAGTAAGCAAGAAACACATTGCACAAAGCGCTAGAGTGCCCGAAATTGCATCTTCTGGCACTTACACTCTCTATAGAAAACCGTCTATTCTTTTCTTTCAAACATAACCGGACTTTTCACTTGAACATTGTAGGTACGCGACAGGCAACTATTCGCAATAGTATTACCGAAAAAAGTGTGGCCAGAATTGGCGAAGTCACTTCTAGCCACACTTTCCCCTCGATAAACCTGTCGTGATTAGTTAGCCGAAAGCGAAATGGAAATGACCCAATAAAAATGAAAGTCATCAAGCCCTTCTCGCCAGTATTTTATGCAAGTAAGTGCTAATTTATCAATCTACAAAAAAGCCGTCATCCCAGTTGGATGGCGGCTTTTCTTTGTTCGATTTTAGCTATATAATCAATGGCTAACTTGTTGAACATTTCTGGTTGGTCGATATTGCAGACATGTCCTGACTTTTCTATTTTTATGAATTCAAATCCTTTATTTTTACGGACAACTTCCTCAATCGGGGGGATGAATAGATAATCTTCCTCACCCATCAAGAATAATGTTGGAATATCCGTTGTCGATGCTTGTAAGCGGGTCAAGTACGGATTGATTAGCTTAGTAAGAGAAAACCATCTAATGAATTCCTTCTGATATACCTTTTTAGCTTCGTTGACGAAAGCCATCCGCGATTCTTCATGCTGTTTACGCGGCATAATAATATAAGCGAATAATTTATAAAGAAGCATATAAGGGACAAAACGCTTTACTGCACGCCCTCCCAATAATAATAACTTTGTTCGAATATCAAAACGGATAATCGCCCCACCAAGAATAAGTGAGTTTACACGTTGCGGGAAATTATCTGCCATTGTTTGAGCGACGATTGTACCAAGTGACATGCCGATAACATGCGTGTCTTTTATGCCGACTTCGTCCAGCACTTCAATTACTTCCCTTGAGATATCCGTAAATGTATCCCCTTTTTTCCACATTCCACCGGCAGATTGTCCATGTCCTCGAAGGTCAATTAGGAGAACGTTATGCTGTTTCCTAAATTCCCGGATTTGCTTGAACCAGACGGAAGAACTACCGCCTGCGCCATGTATGAATGTCACCCAAGGTGTTGTCGGGCTAATTTCGTAAGTTCGATAGTGAAGCAAGCTGTTCACCCTTCCAAGTTAACTATGTCCATTAAACCATTTTTTATAGAATCAATTCAACCCAAATGTGTGTATATACGCTCTATTCCCTGAAGAATCGACTTCTTTTCGACACAAACTTTGCTAGAAAAAAAGGGGCGGTCATCGAAGCTACACTTCGTGGCCGTCCCTATACTTGTTTTGAAATAGTCTTATCTGCTAACCTTCGCAGGTAATTTGAAAGATATGTAGATAAGCGCCGCGACAAGGAACAAACCTAGGTAACCAATGTACGGATAGAAATGGGCAACAAGATTTTTAAAGCCGAAAAAGCTCAAGCCAAATCCAATTATTAGTGTGATAAACACAAAACCTTTAAACCCTTTTGTACCTGCCGGGATGAAACGTGCGCCGAAAGCATAGTACATACTGACAGCCGTATTGAAAATCATACCGTACAAAATGAACGCCATGAAAGTAGCGAGTATAGGCGAAATATCGTTCATAATTGCTAACATCGGTAAATCAGCATCAGCAACAGTATCGATCCGTGAGAAGATTGCCAAGTGACTTAGCAAGATAAGTAGACCAAGACCAAGTCCGCCGACAAAACCGCCCCACGCTGCTGTTTTTTCATTTTTCTCCGCTCCACCCATGACAAGTGCCATGGAAGCACCTACTGCGATATTGAACGACACATAGTTTATTGCCGAGATGAACCAGTTCGGTAGCGTCGTCGGTACTAAAGTTGCGACTGAATCGAGCGCTGTAAATGTTGCATCCCCCATTGTCGCTATACAGTACACCGAGACACCAATGACTGAAATGATTAGAAATGGTGTAATACTGCCGATAACACCAACCACTTTATCGACATTAAGTAATATAGTTAAGAAAACCAGAACTACCATTAGTAAACTACCAACGAATGGCGGTAAACCAAACTGTTGGTTCAAATTGGAACCTGCCCCCGCTATCATAACGGCCCCAACGCCAAATAGTGTTAAAATAATTATGCAATCCACAACTATACCTAAATAACGACCACTTATTTTGTAAATAACTTCTTTATGTGATGTGGCCCGCATACGACTCCCAAGTCGAGTAAGCGTCATTCCCAGATAGGCAAACAGTGCTGTAGACACAATTGCCCCTACAATACCTAAAAGTCCGAAACTTGTAAAATATTGTAGAATTTCCTGACCTGAAGCGAATCCTGCACCAACAATAATTCCGATGAAAGCGCTTCCCATTTTAAGTATGTTTTTCATGATGTCCCCCCAATATTTCACCACACTAAGAATTTTAACTCAACGAAATAGTCAGAAATATAACCTCATGCGTTGTGGTACTGTTCTAACTTATCACTCTTGTGGAACCTTTTCAATAAAAAAAAGACCAGTTACCTGGACTCTTTTTTAAAAAACTATTTTCGCAGCACAATTTGATAGTCAAAAGTCTTCAATTATTATCTATTAAACGTTAGTTTATCAACAGTCCTTCGACATATCACAAACTATTTTTTGTACGAAATAACTTCTTCGTCCGCATATTTTGAACCCACTCATTTCAAGTCGATTTTTATCAAATTATCGCCTTTAGCATCGATTCACTTGTAGCAATAGCCGCACTTAAGGCCGATACTTTGAGACGTACGGATTATCTTTTTCATAAAAGCGCCAAGGATAATGAACGGCTTCCCCAGAATTCCCAATCCCCACCCGAGGACCCGCCATAATTTCTTCCGGTACAGCACCTTCTGCAATAAACAACGGTCCATCTGTCCAATGATGACCGTAATACTGCATTGTCACGCCAAGGGCTTTCGCTAATTTACCTGGCCCATTCGTCCAATCTTTCATTTTCAAATGAGGTCCCCTATTTGCCTGCATCAGTTCAAATCCTTCTACTGGTTCTCCAGCACGGATAAGTATTGCATGTGGTGTCCCTTCTGGTCCACCTACAACATTCATTAGGGTATGTGTGTGCATTTGATACGTATAGACGAGTCCAGCAGTTCCAAACATTACTTCTGTCCTCTTCGTTCGCCGATTGTCAAAACTATGTGCCGCCTGATCCTCAGGTCCGTGATACGCTTCCGTTTCCACAATACGAACCACAATAGTTCCTTCCGGCTGCTCGTGAACAATATATTGCCCCAGTAAATTTTTGGCCAGTTCAAGTACAGGTGCCTCAAAAAATGATTTATCTATAGGTGTATACATAGCTATCGCCCTCCACTTCAATCCTACTATGCCCTATAATTCCAATTCTAAATACCGTATACTCAAGAAAAACAGTCGATGGGATGAGATAAATATGGAAAAACTACAAACCGAAATACGTGAATTCACAAAAGCGCGCAATTGGGGTGAAAATCATGATGCTCGAAATCTTGCCATTTCAATTTCATTAGAAGCAAGTGAGCTGCTGGAACACTTCCAATGGAAATCTGGTGAGGAAGCAATCGCTCATAATAAGCAGGAAATCATGGATGAAGCGGCGGATGTGTTTATTTATCTATTGCAATTCGCTGATCTTCTCGGCATTGACTTAGAAGAAGCTTCGCGTGCGAAGATGAAGAAAAATGCCGAGAAATACCCTGTATGAATTAAGCCCTCCAGCGCTTTTCGGGTCTACCAAGGCGCTTGCGCTTTTCTTATTTCTTGATTAATCCTTTTTCAATCAGGAAGTCCTTTGCAACATCTTCCGGTTTTTCTTTATCCAAATCAACGCGGGCATTCATTTTTAACATATCTTCTTCAGTGATTTTTCCTGCTAAACTGTTTAGTACTTTTTCAAGGTTGGGGAATTGCTTCAATGTTTCCTGACGGACAACTGGGGCTGCGTCATATTTCGGGAAAAAGCCCAAATCATCTTCCGTTGTTGCAAGATCGAACATCTGAATGCGGCTGTCCGTCGTGAACGCGGGAATAACATCAACATCCCCATTTTTCACTGCTTCATACATAACGTTTGGATCCAGGCTCTTTGTATCTTTAAATGTAAATGGATAAGAACTTACCATATCATCGAAACCGTCACCTTTTCGTTCATAGAAAGCATGTGGTGCGCCGAAAACCATATCTTCAGCGGCTGAAATCGCAGCCAAGTCGGAATAAGTGGATGCTTTGTATTCTTTATCCTTTGTGAAGGCCAGTGTATAACCGTTTTCAAAACCAAGCGGCTCAAGCCATGTGACTTCGAATTTATCTTCGTACCCTTTTTTCACACGGTCGAAGACGCTTTCAGAACTCTCTCCCGCTTTCGATTCTTCCTTCAGGACGTCTTTCAAACCCGTCCCTGTATATTCCACGTAAAGATCGATATCGCCTTTTTCAAGTGCTGGGGTCATGATTGCCACTTCACCTAGGCCATCTTTGTATTTCACTTTATAATCCGTTTCCGCTTCAATGTATTGACCCAAAATATGTGGCAGTATAAATTGCTCTGTCCACGGTTTTCCGCTAATAACAATTTCCTCTTTACCGTTGCATGCACCAAGTAGCAATGTCAACGAAAGCAACATAATTCCCAATCCTTTTTTCATCTTCTTCCCCCCTATCAATGTCGGACTCCTTTTGGTGTTACCTTCTTCTCTACCCATTTCAGGATAAAGTCAAAAGTAATAGCGAGTAATGCTACCGGTAGCGCCCCTGCAAGAACGAGCGCATTATTATATGATTGCAAACCTCTATAAATAACATCTCCAAGTCCACCTGCTCCGACGAACGTTGCGAGTGTAGCAATACCAACCGTCAGCACAGTCGCCGTACGGATACCTGCCATGATGACAGGTAAGGCATTAGGAAACTCAATTTTCTTTAAAATTTGATTGGGGGTCATCCCCATACCACGTCCTGCTTCGACAATCGCTTCATCGACACCTGTAAGACCTGCATATGTATTCCGTATGATTGGCAACAGCGCGTAAATAATAAGTGCAATCAGTGCGGTCTTTGAGCCAATTCCGATGAGCGGCACAAGAAAACCGAACAACGCAAGACTAGGTATCGTCTGTAAAATCGCTGCTACGCCTATGATTGGCTCTGCAAAACGACGATGACGAGCAACCAGCATTCCAGCCGGTAAGGCAATGAGTATCCCTATGGCCAGTGCAAGAAATGACAGGAAAATATGTTGGAGAAAAGCTTCTATAATCATGTCTGAACGACTGGTCAGCGTCTCGATAAAGTTCTTCATGACTTCACCCATTTTCCGTTATCCATTGATGCTTGCAACAGCGAATGATGACCAATATAGCCAATCACAACCCCATCTTCAGCTACGGCAAGACGGCTGGTAGGATAGGCATCCAGGACAGTAATTGCGTCATCGACTGTCAGCATCGAAGCTACTTCCCTTACTTCACCTGTCCATGTTTCATCAAAGAATTTGGCGAACTCTTTAATTGGCCTCTGACCGAAATTACGCTGCCTGTCTATCCGCTCAATTCCGATGAAGTCACGAACAAAATCGTTCGCTTGTTTTTCAATTAATTCAGCGGGTGAGGATATCTGCTCAATTTGGCCGTCCCGCATAATAACAATTACATCTGCAATGTCGAGCGCTTCGTCCATATCATGTGTTACAAATACAATTGTCTTTTTGATTTTCTTCTGTAACTTCTTCAATTCTTTCTGGAGCTGTTCTCGGCTGATAGGATCGAGTGCCGAAAAGGGCTCATCCATTAAAATAATGTTCGGGTCACTCGCAAGCGCTCGGCTAACACCGACCCGCTGCTGTTGACCGCCTGATAGTTCAAAAGGATAACGTTTCTTAAATACAGCCGGATCCAGATCCACCATATCAAGTAGTTCATCGACACGAGAAGCAATTTTCTCTTTATCCCACTTTAGTAATTCAGGAACAAGCGCAATATTATCTTCAATCGTCATATGAGGAATGAGACCGATTCGTTGGATGACATAGCCGATTGAACGGCGTAGCTCCACTTCATCTCGTTCTGAAATTGGCAGCTCATCGATATAGACGGCACCTTCTGTCGGCACTTCCAGCCGATTAATCATCCGCATAAGCGTCGTTTTTCCACAGCCAGAAGGGCCAATAATGGCCGTTAACTTATGTGTAGGGATTGTCACGGATACATTCTTCAATGCTTCCGTTCCATCCGTAAAACGTTTTGTTACATTCTCAAAGCGGATCATAGAACTCCTCCTTTTGTATTTCTTCTATCTGCTTCTCGTAATATGCGACCGATTTCCAACCAATCTGCATCTAGCGAAGGGCGATGCGATGGCCTGTAAAAGATAGATGCTGGATGAAATGTCGGCACAATCTTGTACAACTTTTTTGTCCAGTTAAATGTGGTATCTTCTAGCTCATTTAAATAGTGAATGGGTCGCTCCAACAGTTGACCGTGCAGTTCGGTCACTTTTGCCTCTTTGCCAAGTAACCGTTGCAATCCGACGTTACCAAGTGTGACGATGAGTTTCGGCTCAATGTTCGCTAATTCATAATCGAGCACTGGCGCATGTGCCAAAATTTCTTTAGTTGTCGGTGGCCGATTATATTTCCGTTCAGTGGTCGTTCCATCACGGTTATTTTTCATTCCCCATCTATACGGCCTACTTCGCACCGCACTTGAAATGTAGACGTCTTCACGTGTTAAACCGATTGTCGCGAGTGATTTCATCAGTTCCTTCCCCGCACGACCGATAAAGGGAATGCCATCAACCAATTCGAATTCACCAGGTGCTTCACCGATTAACATCAGCTTCGGTTTTTTGGGACCTTCTCCGTAAAGGAACCCCTCCACAGGAAAACCCGCTATCCGATCCCTGCCTAGATTCGCAATCGATTCAGGTATACGGAACATCTGAGCACTCCCCTTCTTATATTTTCATTTTAACAAAATAAGCCTTTCCATCAAAAGGAAAGACTCTAAACTTTATTCTTATTGACGTATTGTGTTGTTTATTGGTCCAATCCTTCATTCTACCCCACTATATACGATCCCAATGCTGATTCCACACTGTTTGCAAAATTATTTCCGGCGCCCCAATCAAAGCGCATGAACATCCCCTCTGAACTGCCGGATGCGACCGCATGGACTTTCGTTTGTCCTTCTAAATTATCAATTGTCACAGTAAGAGACGCGCGGTTGCTGGACCGCATATAATACTTTTCCAACACGACGACATGGAATTCATGTTCGCCAATCCGCCTTACATACCGATCGACAAGTGTCCCACTGATACTCCCTGTAACAACGAATGTCTCAATAACATTCATTGCCGCCGCTGGTGAAATAGTTACAGTAAATTCGCGTACTGACATAATCTCATCCCCCTTTATCCTTACCTCTTTTACGGATGAACAAAGGTGGAAGTTTCATCTGGTAAAATAAAAATGGCCTGCCCTCATTACTAAAGGCAGGCCCATCATTCATTCCAATTCCATTTGTTTTGTTTCTGTACCTAAGAAAACAACCGCTAACACACCGATTATAATTGCGCCGCAGAAGATGCTGAAAACCGTATCGAATCCATAGCCGGCAGCTAGAAGCGAACCAATGAGCAACGGTCCAAATATACCGCCAATACGACCAACCGCTGCCGCCATTCCTGATCCCGTTGCACGAATTGCAGTCGGATATTGTTCTGGTGAATACGCGTACAAAGCTCCCCAAGCACCTAAGTTAAAGAAGGATAACAGTGCACCCGAAATAAGGAGTAATTGAAGTGTTTCCGCGTTGCCAAAGAACAACGCACTTGCTGCAGTTCCAAGAAGATACGTAGCAAGGACGAATTTCCGTCCTGCCCTTTCTATTAACCAAGCAGCCGTAAAATAGCCTGGCAATTGGGCGAACGTCATAATGAGTACGTATTCAAAGCTTTTGATCAAACTAAAACCTTTTAACACCATGACACTTGGCAACCATAGGAACATGCCATAGTACGAAAATACCACTGTGAACCAGACAATCCAAAGCATAAGTGTTCGTCGCGCATACTTTTTCGACCACAGTGTTTTAATTTTTTCTATTGCTGACTGTTTAGGTTTTCCATCCAACTCAAACTTCGGAGAATCCGGTAATCTGCGTCGAAGGTAGATGGCATAAAATGCCGGCAACGCCGTAATAATTAATGCAAGTCTCCAGCCATAGTTAGGAATAACAAAGTAAGCGATTAAGGCTGCAAGCAGCCAACCCGCCGCCCAAAAGCTTTCAAGAAGAACGACAACCCGTCCCCGTTCATGCGCCGCAACACTTTCAGATACCAATGTCGACGCGACTGGCAGCTCGCCGCCAAGCCCTGCTCCGACAAAAAAGCGAAGGATTAGAAAAGCAGTAAGCGTCATTGTCAGCGCAGACAAACCGCTAGCCACAGAGAACAAGACAAGCGTCATCATAAATACGTTTTTCCTACCAATTTTATCCGCAAGCATTCCAAACCCTAATGCGCCGACTGCCATCCCAATCGAGTTGACACTACCTATCCATCCCATCTGAGAAGGCGTCAACTGCCATTCTACTGCAAGTGCCGCGATAACGAATGACAGTATTCCGACATCCATTGCATCGAACATCCAGCCCGTTCCTGCTAGCCCTAATAATTTATTTCGAGAAATTTCCTGTTTCTGTTTCTGTTTCTTCATAATTTGTCTACCCCTTGTAGTGTAGTGTGTAACTGGGTGTCTTTACACCTGTCAGTATACCTCACATATCAAATACACACAAAGGTTTTTTTACGCGACAAGCACGAGACTGACAGCCATGAAGACCATTCCAGCCATAAAACCGTAGACCGACAAATGTGCCTCACCGTATTCCCGAGCTGCCGGAAGTAATTCATCGATTGAAATGAACACCATAATGCCTGCAACAGCAGCAAAAATTACTCCGAACATAATGCCGTTCAAATAGGGCATTAAAATAAGATAAGCCACGATCGCGCCAACCGGCTCTGCCAATCCAGAAAGAAACGACAACTTGAATGCTTGCTTGCGATTACCCGTCGCAAAATAGATTGGTACAGCGACAGCTATCCCTTCTGGAATGTTATGTATTGCAACAGCGATAGCAATAGCGATTCCAAGTGTAGGGTCTTGTAACGCCGAAGTAAATGTTGCAATTCCCTCTGGAAAGTTGTGAATGGCAATAGCGAGGGCCGTAAACATGCCCATTTTTTTCAGCTTGGCATATTCAGCATCCGTCGGACCTGCATTCACGTGTTCAACACTCTTCACTTCATGCGGATTCCCAATCGCTGGTATCAGTCGATCGATAATTGCAATGAGCAGCATTCCGCCAAAAAAGCCAGCGATTGTCGCCCAATAACCATTGGTAAGGCCAAGGTCCAAAACAAGTGCATCTTTTGCTTTTACAAATATTTCGACCAGTGACACGTAGATCATAACGCCCGCTGAAAACCCAAGGGCCATCGAGAGGAACTTTGTATTCGTCCTTTTTGTAAAAAATGCAAGTAAGCTACCGATTCCAGTTGCAAGTCCCGCAAAAACAGTAAGGGCGAATGCAAACAGTACATTTCCATCCATGCATACATCTTCTTTCTATTTCTAGGTTAGCACTATTGTATGCTACGAGTTTCCCTAACTTAACATCTAATCAAAAAAGAACCGATTCACTTTTCAGTGGACCGGCTCTACTTTTAGTTTACAATCCTGCTTCTACTTCTTTAATCATTTCTTTCATCGAGATAAGCCCGCCACCTGACAGGTACCAGTACTCAGCATTCAAGTAAACGATTTTATCATTCTTATAAGCATTTGTTTTCATTACTAACTCATTTTCAATCGAATCTTTTGCACTAGCGTCGCCGCCCACTGCTGCATCACGGTCTACGACGAAGAGAACATCTGGATTCGTTTCAAGGACATATTCAAATGTAATGTTTTGACCGTGTGTAGATACTTCAATTTTTTCATCCGCAGCTTTAAAACCGAATACATCATGGATCAGGCCAAAACGTGAACTTGGTCCGTATGCACTTACTTTCCCTTCACTTCCAAGGAGAATCAATGCTTTTGAATCGTAACTTCCTGTTTTTTCTTTGATTGCAGCGATTTGCTCGTCAACTTTAGCAAGCTCAGCTGTCATTTCAGTTTCTTTACCGAATATTTCTGCAATCAGTTCCATGTTATGTTTGAATGATTTGATGTAATCTGCTGTATCAATACCAACATAGACAGTTGGCGCAATTTCACTAAGTTCTTTAAATAATGGTGCTTGACGTCCAGAGATAAAGATAACATCTGGTTTTAGTGCATGAATGGCTTCAAAATCCGGCTCTTTCAAACTTCCAAGGTTCGCATACTTTTCATCCTTATATTTTGAAAGGTAAGATGGAACGTTCGATTGTGGAAGTCCTGCTACTTCAACTCCAAGTGCATCCAGTGTATCAAGTGTACCGAAGTCAAAAACGACAACTTTCTCAGGGTTTTTCTTAACTACTGCTTCACCATATTCGTGCTTGATGGTAATTGTTTCTTCTTTTTCAACTTCTACTGTTTCAGCCTCTTTATTGTCGCCAGTTGTTTTCTCTGAAGGTTTTTCTTCTTTCGTTCCGCAAGCTACTAGTAAAGCCATTAACGCAAACATCATCAATGTAATTGCAATTTTCTTCATCATAACCATCCTTTTTGTTGTAATATTTTTGTGTGATCTTTTTACTTAGGTCGCTGTTTAGACACCGGGTGCCCTTCGCTATTCTTAATTAAGAGTCGAAGTACACGCAAATGCGACAATTCGCCATTTGTTTAATCGGAATGTCCATATCATAGATTTCTTTTAATGCATCGGACGTGATAATTTCATCGGTAGGGCCATCTTTGACAACACGGCCTTCTTTGAGTGCAACAATTCTATCTGAATAAACAGAAGCAAAGTTAATATCGTGCAAAACGATGACAACGGTTTTACCGAGATCGTCAACTAGCCTTCTTAATATTTTCATGATCTGAACAGAATGCTTCATGTCTAAGTTATTAAGTGGCTCATCCAATAGGATATAATCCGTGTCCTGGGCAATAACCATTGCGATGAATGCACGTTGACGTTGGCCACCCGATAATTCATCCAGGTAATCGTGCTGCATCCCCATTAAATCCATATACTCCATCGCCTGGTCGACAATTCCTACATCTTCTGCAGTCAATTTCCCTCTTGAATGTGGGAAACGGCCGAATGAGACAAGTTCACGGATTGTCAAACGAACGTTCATAAAGTTCGATTGTTTCAAAATCGAAACCCGTTTTGAAAACTCATTCGATTTCATTTGTTTAACATTGTCTTTATCGACAAGCACTTCACCCGTATCTGCATCTAACAGGCGACTTACCATTGAAAGTAGCGTCGATTTACCCGCACCATTTGGTCCGATGAAAGATGTGATTTTACCACGGTGAATATTCACATTGACCTTTTCAACGACCACTTTTTTACCATAAAACTTCGATAGTTCACGGACTTGGATCATGTAGATCGACTCTCCTTTAATAGTAGGTAGATGAAGTAGACACCGCCGATAAAGTTGATAATGACACTGAGTGTCGTTGAAAACGTAAATACCCGTTCGACGACCCATTGTCCTCCAACAAGAGCAATGATACTCATAATGGACGCACCCGCAATGAGGACAGTGTGTTTATATGTTTTGAAAAACTGATAGGACAAATTCGAGACAATCAGGCCGAAAAATGTTATTGGCCCGACAAGTGCAGTCGAGACTGCGATTAGTACAGCTGATAGTATAAGCATTGTCTTGACGACTTTATCGTAGGATACACCCAAGTTAATGGCCGCGTCCCTACCAAGCGACAGCACATCGAGTTCGTTGAAGTATTTCCATCCGATAAAGAAACTGGCAATAACGATTCCCAGTGCCCACCAGACAAGTTCCCCGCTAACGTTGTTGAAGCTTGCATACATTTTATCTTGCACACGCATGAATTCATTGGGATCAATGAGTACTTGCAGGAATGTAGAGATACTCCCGAAAAATGTTCCAACGATAATTCCCACAAGCAACAGGAAGTAAATTGGCTGTTTGCCTCCCTGGAATAAAAACCGGTAAAGGATAAGCGCAAATACAACCATTGTAGAGACAGATAATATGAAGTTCACATGTTTATTGACGATTGTTACATGCCCTGAACCGAGTATAAAAATGAGGCTGGTCTGTAACAACATATAGAGTGAATCCAACCCCATAATACTCGGTGTCAAAATCCGGTTATGTGTAATCGTCTGGAAGATCACTGTCGAATAGGCAATTGCGACGCCCGTAATGGCCATTGCCAATACTTTGATACCGCGGCGTGGTAACGCATAATCGTAACTTCCGTTTAAACCTTGGAAAAGATACAGAACACAGAAGAAAGCCGCCAATACAGTAAGAATAATGAGTTTCGTAGAGTTACGCATAGGCCTTCCTCCTAAACAATAAGTAGAGGAATATTCCACTGCCGATAACGCCTACCATCAAGCTAATTGAAATCTCGTACGGATAGATAAGCACCCTGCCTAAAATATCGCAAATAAGCAGGAATATCGCACCGAGCAGTGCTGTATGGGGCAATGTCTTCTGTAAATGATCCCCTTTATAAATAGAAACGATATTCGGAATGATTAATCCAAGGAAGGGAATCATTCCGACCGTCAAGACGACGGTGGTGGTAATAAGCGCAACAAGGACAAGTCCGATATTGACGATTTGCCTATAAGCAAGCCCAAGGTTTTTAGAGAAATCCTCACCCATTCCTGCAACCGTAAAACGATTTGCATACAAATAGGTGACAATCAGCACGGGAATACTTATGTATAGAAGTTCATAACGTCCTTTCATAATCATCGAAAAATCACCTTGCAACCACGCCGACATATTTTGAATGACATTCGCTTTGTAAGCGAAAAACGTCGTAATAGATGACAAAATATTACCGAACATTAATCCGACGAGTGGAATGAAGATCGCATCCTTGAATTTGATACGGTCAAGGATTTGCATAAACAGTAGCGTGCCGGCAAGCGCGAATACAAATGCGACAATCATTTTTTCAATCGTAGATGCGTTTGTGAAAAACAGCATCGAGACAAGAATCCCAAGCCTTGTCGCATCCAAAGTTCCTGCTGTTGTTGGAGAAACAAATTTATTCCGACTCAGCTGCTGCATAATTAGTCCTGCGATACTCATCCCCGCCCCTGCAAGGAGAATGGCGACAAGTCGCGGAACACGACTGATTAAGAAAATCTCGGTTTCTTCCGACCTAAAGGCAAGCAGAGCCATTGGCGTGATATTGCTCACTCCTACAAATAATGATAGGAATGAGAGACTGATGAGTGCGATGAGTAAGTAACGTATCTTCATAGTAAGCCTCGATATCGATTATTTGAGACTAATTGAGAATCATCAAATGAAAACGATTATCAGTTAGGCGCAAATCCAATTATAGCATGTTGGAAGCTTGTGTCAATCAATAACTGAAAATCATTATCAATGAGAATGTGCAAAAAAAAAGACACCGAATGGTTATTCGATGTCCATTAATTCACTGAGCCATTGTTTCATTGATGTCTATTGCATTATCGATTACTTCTTGCGGTACATTAATAGTCTTAATTTCATTAATTTTGCTTATATCAGCTTTTACCTTCTGGTCGATATGCATTTCTTCGCCTTCGACTTTCATCGTCATATCCATTTTCATGTTAAATGCATTCGTGTAGAACGTCTTTTTATCAATAAAAATTTCGTACTCGAGTGATTTTACTTTCAAGTTTTCCAATACTTCTGCCTGCTGTTCGTCCATTTCTAAACCTGTGGGCATATTATCAGCTGCTACTTTCTTGAACAACTCGCTAAATTTATCCCCTGACGCGGAAAGCGTCAAGATATACTCATCATCCGTCTGCTCAAACTTAAAGTCTTCCGCAAACTCTTTAAACATATTCATATCGAGTGAAGGATTCGCACCGCCAGCCATTTGGCCGACCATTACCTCGTACATGTCGTTCGGCAATTTAATCCACCCCTCTAACTCAGGGTTATTCATGTAGAAGCCCGCTTCCGTCATATACATTTCCATGTCCATTTTGCCTTGCTCGCCCATATCCATGTTCATCTTCTGATACATTGATAGTGGTTCCATCACCATATCCATGTCCATTGTTATTTTGCTGTCAATTTCGAGCTCCTGGCTTGGCACTTTAATGAGCTGATCGATATCCATTGTTGCGTGCATACTCTTTTGCTCTTTAGAAACGTCCATTGATTTCTCATATACTTCTTGTGCTGTCATTTTACTTTTGTTATTAATCTCTTCTTTCTTGCCTGTATCGGAATCTGTTTTCGTCTCCGCCGTCATACTGCAAGCACTAAGTCCAAGGACGAGAATTCCAGCCGCAATACCTTTTATCCAGCTTTTCAATTCAACCGCTTCCTTCCAATTATTAATTTTATTCACATCTACTCATACGTCGAGAAATCCAAATAGTTCCACTTACTTTGCGAATTGAATACTAATACTCACTTTATCAATCAAAACTATAGAACTACACACTCGACATTTCGGTTTCTGAAATTAATTATCGTCTTCTACCTTCGTATCCGCTATACTAGCAATTATCAGATCAAAAGGAGATAAAACCAAATGCTTAAGCAATTCTTTTCGTATTATAAACCGCATAGGCGGCTATTCATTATCGACTTTTCAAGCGCCATTTTCGTAGCATTGCTCGACCTTGCATTCCCTGTCGCGGTTCAATGGTTCATCGACGATTTACTACCCATGGGGAATTGGGGACAAATCACATCAATAAGTATAATTTTGTTGCTCATTTATTTACTGAGTACATTCCTTCAATATATTGTCAGTTATCTTGGTCACAAACTCGGCATCAATATTGAAACCGATATGCGCCAGCAGCTGTTCAATCATGTACAGAAACAATCATTTCGATTTTTTGACAACACCAAAACCGGTCATATTATGAGCCGGATTACCAATGATCTTTTCGACATCGGGGAACTTGCCCATCATGGCCCAGAGGATATTTTCATCGCAGTCATGACGCTTATTGGCGCGTTTGCCATCATGTACAGCATCAACCCTGAACTTGCACTAATCGCAATTATTATGGTACCGTTTCTCATTATTCTCGTTACCATCTGTAACATCAAAATGAATGCGGCATGGCAAAACATGTACGGTAAAATCGCTGACGTCAATGCACGGGTAGAAGATTCCGTATCAGGTTCACGCGTCGTCAAATCATTCACGAACGAAGATTTCGAAATGGCCCGCTTCCGCATAGACAATGGCAATTTCAGAACGGCCAAACTTGTCGCCTATAAAGTGATGGCGTGGACCCATTCGAGTATGTATATGATGACCCGGCTTGTCACACTTATCGTGCTTGTTGTTGGAGCGTGGTTCACACTCAACAACAAATTATCGAGTGGTGAACTTGTGGCATTTGTACTGTTTGTCAATGTGCTCATCAAACCTGTTGATAAAATCAGTGCCCTATTGGAACTGTATCCGAAAGGAATGGCGGGATTCCGTAGGTTCCGTGAATTAATTGAACAAGAGCCTGAAATAAAAGACCGTCCAGACGCAGTGGCTGTTGCCCATTTGAACGGAGATATTGTTTTCGATGATGTCCACTTCCACTATGACGACAATAAAGTTGTACTAGAAGGAATTAATTTGAACATCCGTGCAGGTCAAACAGTCGCATTTGTCGGTCCATCAGGTGCGGGGAAAACAACGATTTGTTCACTGATTCCGCGGTTTTACGATGTCACCGGAGGTACGATTTCTATTGACGGCATTGATATCCGCAATCTAACGCAGCACTCCTTGCGTTCGCAAATCGGTATCGTCCAACAAGACGTCTTTTTATTCACCGGTACCATTAGAGAAAACATTGGCTACGGTAAATTGGATGCTACTGATAAAGAGATCATTGAAGCGGCGAAAAAAGCGCATCTTGAAGACTTCATCGCTGCACTTCCTTATGGGTATGATACCCAAATTGGAGAACGTGGTTTGAAATTGTCAGGCGGTCAGAAACAGCGTCTCGCTATTGCCCGCATGTTCTTGAAAAACCCGCCCATTCTTATTTTAGATGAAGCAACATCTGCTCTTGATACAGAAACAGAACGCATTATTCAGCAGTCGCTCGCTGAACTTGCTGAAAATCGTACAACCCTTGTTATCGCGCATCGATTGGCGACAATACGCGATGCTGATCGTGTTATAGTAGTCACGGAAAATGGGATTGCGGAAGATGGCAAGTACGATGAACTAGTGAAGAAAGGCGGAATTTTTGCCCGACTTCATAACAATCAATTTCAAGAGGTTTAACTTTTGAATAAGCGGGCATACTAGAACTATTCCACCCCCTTTCTCTTAGATAGAAAAAACAGCATTACATGACCTCCCTAGTCATGTAGTGCTGTTTTTTTGTTTTGAGAATAGTGTCTAGCTTCAGGCGCCAGCCGCTTGGGTCATAAGCAATCCAGCTATGTGGCAAAGAGCGCCACGTCGCTGGATCGACTTATGCCTGTCGCGTCTAGACGGCGCCTTCCGCTTTTCTTAGTGTCTAGCTCCAGCGCCTAGTCCCTCGAGTCGCTTCAGTCCTTATAGATAAAGGCAAAATACGCCTTTATCTTAAGGCCCTCCAGCGCTTTTCGGGTCTACCAAGGCGCCTTCCGCTTTTCTTAGTGACTTACAATAAACTCTTCTACCTTGGCCCGCTCTGAAATATCCATTTCCACGGTCATCAGCGTTCCATCTTCTTCGTACTCCGTACTCTTGACGTTCGCTTTGTCATTCAAATAGGACACGATATCACCACGGTCGAAAGGAATAAGTAGCTTGCATGTACTATATTGTTCAAAAATCTTTTTCTTGATCAACTCAATAAGTTCATCGAGTCCTTTTCCTTCACGTGCAGAAATCCACACACTGTCATCGCTCACTACAGGATAGGGTATGTCCGCAAGATCCGCTTTATTGTAAATATTAAGCGTTGCCACATTCTCTACTCCTACAGCCTGCAATGTTTCATTTGTTACTTCCATCATATAGCCGTGTTCCGAATTCGACACATCCACTACATGTAAAAGGAGATCCGCGTCACGCGCTTCTTCCAATGTTGAACGGAATGCTTTTACAAGATGGTGTGGTAGTTTCGACACAAAACCAACCGTATCCGTCAAGATGAATTCTTTGTTATCCTCGAGTTTCACTTTTCGGATTGACGTATCGAGTGTCGCGAACAACATATCCTCTTCGAATACTTGCTTCGCATTGTCTACGTCCATCTTCAACAGCAATTTATTCATTATCGTCGACTTGCCCGCATTCGTATAGCCGACAATCGACACAACAGGGATACCGCTCTTTTTACGTTGCTTACGCTGAGTTTCACGTTGATCCTTCACATGATCAAGGTCACGCCCAAGTTTGGAAATCTGGTCTTCGATTTTCCGACGATCGAGTTCCAGTTTTGTTTCACCGGCCCCTTTATTTTGGACACCGCCGCCTGCGCCCCCGCCCTGTCTGCCGAGAGATGCACGTAAACCGACAAGTCTAGGAAGCATGTATTGTAGCTGAGCAAGTTCAACTTGCATCCGCGATTCGCTTGTTCTCGCACGCCGTACAAAAATATCAAGAATGAGCATTGTCCGGTCAATTACTTTACAGTCCAATTCCCTCTCCAAGTTACGAATTTGAGACGGCGACAATTCATCATTGAAGATAACAAGGTTCGCATCTAATTCTTCATAAAATAACTTAATTTCTTCCATTTTACCTTTTCCAACATAAGTAGACGGGTTGCGTTTTTCCATGTTTTGCGTCACTTCTCCGACGACTTCAACCTCTATTGCTTTAGCTAGGTTTTTCAATTCTTCCATTGCATATTCAAAGTGCTGATCTTTTTGCTCATGGACCCCTACAATTACCGCACGTTCAACTAAAAATTCCATAGAACTACCCCTTCCGGACCGACTATAAGTATATTCAGTCTACCATATCTGGCGAAACTGCATGTCACAGGATGAACTGGACGAACACTCCGTAACTTTTAGTCAGTTTGCCCAATGACAACATCCATCAATCTATTTTTGCCGCCGTCATGCTCAACAAATTTAAGCACAACATTCGGCAAGGCGATGTCATCAGCATTGCCAACTTTCTGCGACAGTAAAATCGCCCACTCCGCCGTTGCACTTAAAGGATCATCGACACTGAAAACACACTCTGTAACTTCCAACTGTTCATTGCCCAAGTTAAGCGTTCCATCTTTACGTAACTTCTCCAAACGTGTTTCTTCCGTCTCTTCCCACTCTATGAAAAACGGATAAGGTAATTCATTCGACACGGATTGATCGACGAACAACATTTTCCACTTCCGCAATTGACCATTAGCCGTTCTTCGCTCTGCATCGAGCACACCTGACGTTCGGAATCCTTTATTTTCAACTTCACCATTAAACTTCTCAATATCATCTACTGACAGGCAAATAGTCCCCCAACCATCGCCCTGTTCTAGGTCGTGTAGCAATAATTTTGTCAGCGGATGATCCACTTGTTGCGCAATTTCCATTTTCTCGACTGACAACCATTCAATATAAGCATTCTTCGTATAAAGCAGTGCATTATACGTACCCCATTGTTCGTGGCGACCACCGACTACAGCGTGCCGTCCACTCACTTGTTGTTCCACTACGATTTTCAACGGTTCTTTATTCGTGAAATAGACAACATGATCCAGTTTCATATGATTAACCTCACTCTCATAATTTTAACTAAATGAAAAGCCTGCAGTAGTAGAAACCGCAGGCCTTCAAATTATTTATCTTCGTTAAGAATCTTAAGTGCTGCCGAGAATTCTTTATCAATTTCGGCATTTGGTTTATATGTGATAGTACTAACGACAACTGCAACAATCAGACAAAGGAGGAAACCAGGAACGATTTCATAAATGGTACCCGATAAGGCATCGACGTTCCCCCAAATCATAACTGTAATTGCCCCAACAATCATTCCCCACAGTGCACCTTTTGTAGTAAGTTTGCGCCAGTAAAGAGACAGTAGGATAATTGGACCAAATGAAGCACCAAATCCAGCCCACGCAAACGATACGATACTCAAAATGGATTCATTGTTTGGCCAAGCAAGTACCATGGCAATTATCGAAACGGCAAGGACAGCCATTCTTCCTAAAAACACATAATGCTTATCCGTTGCATCTTTCTTCATGAACGTTTTATATAAGTCTTCGACAAGTGCAGAAGACGATACAATTAGTTGTGAAGAAATTGTACTCATAACAGCTGCAAGAACTGCAGCAAGCATGATACCTGCGATAAATGGATGGAAGATAATTTGTCCAAGGACAATAAATACCGTTTCATTATCGACTAGCGTTGTACCTGTGTTCTGTTGGAAATAAGCAATCCCAATAAGTGCTGTCGCAACTGCACCGAATAGACTCAAGAACATCCAGCCAATCCCAATACGACGTGCTTTTTTCGCCTCTTTATGCGAACTAAGCGCCATGAAGCGGACGATGATATGCGGCTGACCGAAATAACCCAGTCCCCACGCAACCGCTGACAATACACCGAGGAATGTTGCACCCGATACGAAATTCAGCAGTTGTGGATCAACAGCACGGATGCTTGCCGTAGTTTCTGTAAATCCTCCTGTGATGAAGATACCAACTATCGGCACTAGAAGAAGGGCTAAGAACATGACAACCCCTTGAACAACATCCGTATAACTTACCGCCAAAAACCCTCCGAATAATGTATAGAAAATAACGACAGCCGAAACAATCAATAAACCTGTGTGATAATCCAACCCGAATGAGCTAAGGAAGAACTTACCGCCTGCAACCATTCCTGAAGACACATAAAATGTGAAGAATATCAGAATGATGACACCTGAAGCAATACGCAAGAGACGTGATTTGTCTTTCAGACGACTTTCCAAGTAACTCGGAATTGTAATCGAATCACTTGACACTTGTGTATAAACACGTAACCGTGGTGCAACAAACACCCAGTTCAAATATGCTCCAACTGTTAAACCGACTGCAATCCATGCTTCAACTAAACCGTTGAGATAGATTGCACCCGGTAATCCCATTAGCAACCAGCCCGACATGTCAGCAGCACCAGCACTGAGAGCGGTTACAGCCGGCCCAAGCGAACGTCCTCCTAACATGTAATCCGTCAGGTTGGATGTGCGTTTGAATGCATACCATCCGATGAAAATCATCGCCGCCATGTATATAATAATTGCAATTAATTGATACCCTTCATTTGACATGATGAATCCTCCTTTTATTAAGATCATCCTTATCATATCACTTTTTCAATAAATAAAAATCTGTTTTTTAAAATAATCCTTAGTAAATAATGTATACAGAGTAGACAGAATACGATACATAAATTTTATTCACCCTACATTTCCCAGGAAATAATGTCGATTCGACAGAGTTTTTTTAATTAAACGCGAAAAAAAGTGTATTCCCCCATATTTAGAGGAATACACCTATTTTCATTGGTATGACTTTACTACAGACATTTCCCGTAGTTTGAACTTTTGTATTTTACCAGAAGCAGTCATTGGATATTCTTCTAGAAATTCGATGTACTTTGGAATCTTATGATGTGAAATACTTCCCTTACAAAATTCGCGTACTGATTCTTCATCGAGATGCACGTCTTTTTTCGGAATGATCCACGCCATTAGTTCCTCACCGTATTTCGCATCTGGCACACCCACAACTTGTACGTCTGCGATTTCTGGGTGCGTATATAGGAATTCCTCGACCTCCTTTGGGTAAATATTTTCCCCTCCGCGGATGACCATGTCTTTGATGCGTCCCGTAATATCAATGTAGCCATCTGCATCCATTACTGCTATGTCGCCCGTATGGAGCCAACCATCTTCATCAATTGCTTCACGTGTCGCTTCCGCATTGTTGTAATACCCTTTCATTATGTTATAACCGCGCGTGCAAAGTTCCCCTGGTACACCAACAGGCAATTCTTCACCCGTTACAGGGTCAATAATTTTGACTTCAACGTTCGGATGCGGCTTGCCAACTGTTGACACGCGTTTTCCGATTGGATCATCTGTCTTCGTCTGCGTAATGACAGGCGATGCTTCTGTCTGGCCATAACAGATGGTAATTTCACTTGCTCCCATATCTTCGATAACACGTTTCATCACTTCAATCGGACAGACAGACCCTGCCATAATACCGGTGCGAAGTGTAGATGTATCATATTTCTTAAAATCTGGGTGGTTCAGCTCTGCGATGAACATCGTTGGCACTCCATGAAGTGCTGTACATTTCTCATCCTGAACCGCTTGAAGAACGCGCAATGGATCGAACTGTTCAAGTAAAATCATTGCCGAAGCATGTGTAACCGCCGCAAGTGTACCAAGTACGCAACCGAAACAGTGGAAAAATGGAACTGGAATGCAGACGCGGTCCTGCTCTGTCAGTTTCATATAATCCCCAATTTGCTTACCGTTATTGACGACGTTATTATGTGTTAGCATGACCCCTTTTGGAAAACCAGTTGTACCAGATGTATATTGAATATTAATGACATCATCGGGATCTAGCGATTGAAATTGTTCCTCCAACTGTTCATTCGTTACCTTATCAGCTTGCGCCATGAACTCCGACCATTTGTACATGCCTTGTTCTTGCCGTTCCGTCATCAGAATGATCCGTTTGAAATGAGGTAGTTTACCACTCGAGATAGACCCCCTCTCACCCAACGCCAGTTCAGGACAAATCGTACGGATGATATCTATGTAACTCGTTCCTTTAAAGCTTTCATCCAAAATAAGCGTAGTTGCATCAGATTGCTTCATTAGATATTCAAGTTCCGAAGCTTGGTAATTCGTATTAACCGTAACAAGGACTGCCCCCATCTTCCCCGTTGCGTATTGGCTAAGTAGCCATTGCCTTTTATTGTCTGACCAAATAGCAACGTTTTCCCCTTTTTTGATGCCCATGCCAATAAATGCTTTTGCAAGTTCATCCGTTTCTTCATCAAATTCCTTATACGTTTTCCGAATTCCATGTTCCGGATAGACATACGCCTCCTGCGCGGGATAAAGTCGTGCCTGCTCCCTTACAATCTCCCCCACTGTTTTACGTAATAATGTCATTTCCATTCCCCTTTTCTGAAATAATCATTTACCGATAGGTTATCATAAAATTCTGTCATTTGGAAAATAATATTATATAGGAGTGAATTTATTAGTAAGCCCTAAATTGAGCCCGTTATGTCGTACTCGTGATACGTTGTTTTCTTTCGGGACTCATTTGTCATTGAATTACTTCCATCAAACTCATAACAACATCCCTTTGTTAAGCTTTAAAGGTAGTTCACCACTATCCTAGTCTGTTAATCTTAATTCACAACACAAATTTTGGAGGGATCCCATGGTTATCGAATTATTGACTGCACACGCATCCGTGCGGAAATATAAAGACATTGTATTATCGAAAGAAGAAGTACACGAACTTATTCATGCGGGGCAACATGCAGCCACTTCCCATTTTGTACAAGCTTACTCCGTCATCTATGTTACGGATATTGAAAAACGGAAGAAACTAGCTGAGCTCACTAAAAACCCACGACAGATTTTATCGGCAGGTGCCGTCTTAGTATTTTGTGCGGACTATTGCAGATTGAAAAAGGCAGCAAATTTAGTGGGGAAAGATATTGATTTCTCCTCAGCCGAAAATCTCCTTGTCGGCTCAATTGACGTTGCTCTATTCGCCCAAAACGTTGCCATTGCAGCTGAATCAAAAGGCTTTGGCATCTGCTATATCGGAGGTGTCCGAAATGCACCAGAGGAAATAAGCAAATTACTATCGCTTCCTAAAGGCGTTGTTCCGATGTTCGCTATGACAATCGGTGTTCCTGATGAAGCGAATGAAGTAAAGCCACGCTTGCCAGTTGATGCAATTATTCACGAAAACGGTTATGATGCTGGTAAATACGATGAAATCATCCCGGCATATGATGAAACAATGAACGACTATTATTTAAGCCGTGGCTCAAACCGCAAAGACGCCGCCTGGTCCGATTCCATGGCAGACTTTTTGGGAGCTCCAAAACGGACACATATGAAAGACTTTTTGAAGAAGCAAGGATTTGAGTTTAACTAGGAGCGATGAAAATGCAATTTGAGGAATTAGTGGATGAACTGACACTCCGGATGACGGATGGGTCGTTTATCGGCGGGACAATCAGTCAATCCCGCACAAAAACAGATGACTTGAAACGAGTAAAATGTAAACCTGTGGAAATAAAAGGACAGTTGCACATTCAATTTGAGTATCAGTACGAACGGGTGTTGAACCATGAAAACGTCACACCTGATGCATTGCGACCGTATTTGCAGCAACTGCTTGAGCGTTTCAGACAACTACATGCCGAATTTTCGGATGAAAAAATTCAGGTTCAGCTGACGAAAAAGTTTAAAGTCATGTGGAAATCGGAAAAAGTGGCATCAGAAAAAATCGTTACCCTTTCACACAACCGCAAGAAAAATTATTTACTGGATGAAAATACGGCCTATCCATTTTTAGTCCGACTTGGTGTCCAAACGCCCGACGGCAAAGTTAAAAAGCAAAAGCACGACAAGTTTAGGCAAATTAACCGGTTCGTCGAATTCATCGACGATTCGCTCGCCCACTTACCGAAAGATCGAACTGTGCGTATTCTAGATTTTGGTTCCGGTAAATCCTATTTAACGTTTGCGCTCTATCACTACTTACGTATCGAAAAAGGACTAGATATTAAAGTAACCGGGCTTGATTTGAAAAAAGAAGTGATTGAGGAATGCAGCACCATTGCGAAAGATCTTGGTTACGATAATCTAGAATTTCTTGTAGGTGATATTAATGACTATAATGACGAAACGTCAGTCGACATGGTCGTCACATTACATGCATGCGATGTTGCAACGGATATGGCGCTTGCTCGCGCGGTTAAATGGGGGGCGAAAGTCATTTTGAGCGTTCCTTGTTGCCAGCACGAACTGTTCTCGCAAGTCAATTCCCCCGCGCTTGACGTTATGCTTCAACACGGACTTATTAAAGAGCGGTTCTCAGCACTCGCTACTGATTCTATTCGTGCGGAGTTACTGTCACTTGTCGGTTATGAAGCACAACTGCTAGAGTTTATCGACATGGAGCATACGCCGAAAAACATTTTGATTCGGGCTTATAAAACCGGTCGGCAGGCTTCAGCTGATGAAGTAACGCGTTACACTGACTTCAGGAATTTGTTGAATGCTGATCCGTTTTTGGAGAAAGAGCTGGGAGATTTATTGACTATTTGACTATAGCCATCCATGTTGCTAGATGCAAATGTGGATGGCTTTTTCAATTCTATACGACATGACTATCTTCATTTCTTACTATTCCAATGTTACATCCAAAAACACATAGCCATCTCGTTCATGTTGCCCTAAAAAAACAATCGGGACCCGCTCGCTAAAAATCGGTCCGTCTACAACAACTGTGTGAAATTCCCCAGATTCTCCGCACGAATCAATTCCAAGCGCATCAAGTTCATCCATCAGTTCTATAGTGAATTTACGTCCTATAAATTGTGACGGCATCATTTTTGTATTGACGACAACAATGTACGCCTCGAATCCCCCTTCTATAAATTCTTCCAAGATCTTGCGACGCGGCTCCATCCATAATGGATGCAGTGCTTCCATGTCGACTTTTGCAGATGTTTTTTTTACCCATTCCAAATGGTCCTCAAGATCGATATCCCCGAAAACTCCGTGGCTGATGCCAGATTCAACACATTCCTTCATCGCGTCTAAAAACCGCTCTTCATACCCTTTCCAGCCAGCTCCCCGTATCATTAAAGGGACGCCAATCCTCTTTGCCTGAGCTTCCACGACTTCTAAAGGCAGCGCGTGTGATTTTGACCGTTCTTCATCCTCTTCAAACATCGTCAATATCCGTTTCGGAATGCCACCCGCTTTCATTGCGCGGTAATAAGCCATGGCAGAATCTTTCCCGCCGCTCCATGATGCAACAAATGATATACCCTCCATGTTGTTCGCCCCCAACTTCATTTACTTTGACATTACTTTACCATAGTCTTACAATACAGTTCCAAAATGTTCAATCCACTATTTCATGATAACCAATCAAACTTTTCTCGGATGTACCCCGTCAAATAACTATAACGTGTTCGCGACATGTTGGAAATTGGAGAAGGTGAATCATTTGTCATGACAAAAAACGAGAAGTTCGAACTTGTTGAAAACTTTATAGTAGAAAACCAGGAAGCCCATTATCGCCTTGCGTACAGCTATGTAAGAAATAAAGAAAACGCACTCGATATTGTACAGGATGCCATTTTAAAAGCGCTCAGCTCAATTGATCGACTTGAAGAAATTGCCTATTTGAAAACTTGGTTCTACCGGATCATCGTTAACACATCCATTGATTTCATCCGAAAACATCAGCGTATAACAGTGATGGAAGACGACATTCTCAGCATTCATTTGCCACAATTAGAAGATGAAATTATCGATATGGACTTACAAGATGCCATTGACCAGTTACCTCACAAATACAGATCCCTTATTATTCTCCGATTTTTTGAGGATTTGAAAATTGATGAAATCGCTTTAGTGATGGATGAAAATGTGAATACGATTAAAACAAGATTGTATGCCGCATTGAAAAAGTTACGCATTGAAGTTGGGGAGGAATTCAGGTTATGAAAAAAATAAATAAGTTGAAAAAGAACTATGACGAGACGGTGATTCCGTCTGAGTTGGAAGACGTAGTAAAAGCTTCGATTCGCCAAGCAAAAGCATCACAGAAGAAACGTCCATTTTTAAAACAATGGACGATAGGAGCCGCCGCAGCTGCTGCTCTATTTATCGGCAGCATCAATGTCAGCCCGTCTTTCGCACAAGCAATGGCAAACGTTCCACTTCTCGGAGCCATTGTGGATGTATTTACCGCACAACAATTGACTGTTGATGAAAAAACGTACCAAGCAAATGTCGCAACACCAGAAATTGAAGGATTAGCGGATGAAGGACTGCAAGCATCATTGAATGAGAAATACCTTGAAGAGAATAAAGTGCTCTTCGAACAGTTCCAGCAGGATGCGGCGGAATTGGAAAAGGCAGGTGGCGGTCATCTTGGCATCGACACTGGCTACGAAGTGAAAACAGATACTGACCAGCTTCTATCGATTGCTCGCTATGAGGTGAATACGGTCGGATCCTCTTCAACCACAATGAAGTACGACACAATTGATAAACAGAACAGCATTTTAATCACATTACCAAGCCTTTTTAAAGATGACAAATACGTCGATGCCATTAGCTCTTACGTAGTAGGTGAAATGGAGCGACAAATGGATGCGGATGAAGACATCTCTTACTTTTTGAATAGCGAATTCTTTGAGGACTTCGAAACAATCCAAGCCGATCAGTCCTTCTATATTACAGATAACAATAAGCTTGTCATTTCATTCGATAAATATGAAGTTGCACCTGGTTATATGGGTGTCGTGACATTCGAGATCCCGTCAGAAATTTTGAGTGATTTGTTGGTTAGCGACACATACATTAACTAAGAACAAAAGCGCAAGAGCCTGTTCAGAGGTGACAGGCGCTGGAGTCTGGACGCAACTCTCTATGTTGCAGCTTATCCACAGTACCTGATTTTATTGTTTCTTAAGCTATAAAAAAGCAGACACAT
>NZ_JACFTD010000013.1 GCF_014282005.1 Sporosarcina sp. BP05
ACTGCATTGCTTTTTACTTTTGCTTTTATCAATTGAGTTCTTTCTAACATTACAGCATTAAGCTGGCCACCAAGCATTAGAATAATCGCCGAGAAATATAACCAAATCATTAACACAATAATTGCTCCAATACTTCCGTATGTACTCGAATAGTTAGCATAACTACCAACATAAAATGAGAATGCAAAAGATGTCAGAATCCAGCCAACAGTCGCAAATAGCGCTCCAGGTAATATACTTTTAAATTGAATCTTCAAATTAGGCACCAGCCAATAAATAAGTGAAAATACAAAGAAAATAAGCACAGGCGGTACTAGCCAGCGTAAACCAGCCCAAAAGTAAAGGAAACCCTTCTCAAGTCCCATGTAAGAGAATGCAAGAACCCCAATCTGTTGTCCGAATACCGGCAATATAAGTGCCACTAGTAATACAGCGATTAGCATGATAGTAAAGACCACCGACATAACGCGGGCCATAATGAACGAGCGTGATTCTTCCGTGAAATAAGACCGGTTCAAAGCTTTCGTCAGTGCGTTCATACCTTTTGATGCTGACCACACCGTTGCAAGTGCCCCAATTGATAGTAAGCCACCATTGCGATTTTTCAAGATCTCGTTTAATGTGTCCTCAATTAGCATAGCGACACTCGCTGGCGCATAGTCTCTGATCAATAAGAAAACTTCGGCTTGGTTAAAGTTTAAATAAGGTAGCAATGTCATTATAAAGATTAATAGTGGAAAAAGAGACAAGAGAAAAAAGAAGGCAAGCTGCGAGCCAAGGCCCGTTACGTCTACTTTTTTTATCCGGACAAGAAGTTCTTTCAAAAATCCATTTGTGGTTGTGACGTCAAATTCCTCAAGTCCGCCTTCTCTTACATCATCTAAAAACTTTCTGGCTGCAGAGTCTGCCAGAAAGCTGTCCAGTCTCTTCTTATACTTCGTAGGTTTCTCTTCTTTGATTGGCGTAGGTGTTGAACGGTCATCATTCTTCAAATTTTCGTCCCCCCCTTCAATATTGTTCACTTTTTAAATCAACGCCATTTTCCTAAGGCGTTTCATTAACAATTGATTTATATTCAACTTTCGACTCAACAAATGCATCCTTCGTATCCATGACTAAACTTTTCACTTGCGGCGTGAGTGTTTTTAACTCCTCAACCTGGGCTTTAATGTATGATGCATCACCTGATAGTTGCTCAATGAAAGACTTATACTTGTCTTTCTTCTCCCCCAGTTTCCATTTGAGCACATCGGGATTTTTCGCATAATACCTCATTTCCATTATACAATTAGTTGATTTCTTGACGATATGTTTTCGAGTACTCGGATCGAACATACTTACAACCGCACCTGTAAGTGCACCCGCAATAATAAATGTACCAAATTTGCTATTTCCCATAATAAGCCCTCCAATTCAAACTCTTTCGCATATACAATTATACCCCAGGAAGAAGATTAACAAACAATATGACTGAGTTCTAAAAATAAAGCTTGACGAATGCTGCAAAATTTCGGAATATTAACAATAAGGATGACGAGATTAGGTGACTGAGAGGATGTGAGGTGTCAAATTAGCAAATTGGGGTGGAACGTTCTTAAAGTAAAATAGTACAATTGGGGGTAATTGAATGGATGGATTAACAGCTTTTTTGGATAAACTTGGGGGTATTATCTGGGGTCCACCTTTACTAATTTTACTTGTTGGTACAGGTATTTATTTAACATTTAGACTAGGACTTATTCAGTTACGTTTATTACCATATGCGTTAAAGTTAGTATTTACGAAAAATCAGGATAAAAAATCTGAAGGTGATATTTCCCACTTCCAGGCTCTTATGACAGCAATGGCTGCAACCGTAGGTGTAGGAAATATTGTGGGTGTTGCTACCGCTATTTTCCTCGGCGGTCCTGGAGCATTGTTCTGGATGTGGGTATCAGCATTCTTCGGAATGGCTACAAAATACGGCGAAGCAATTCTAGCTGTTAAATACCGCGTTAAAGATGCTAACGGTCAAATGGCCGGCGGACCGATGTATTACCTTGAACATGGACTGAAAATGAAATGGCTCGGCGTATTGTTTGCTATTTTCGGTGCCATAGCAGCATTTGGAATCGGAAATGGAACGCAAGCAAAAGCAGTGGCAGACGTTATGAATCAAACTTTTAGTGTGCCACATTGGATCTCCGGTCTCGTTCTTGTTGTATTAGCAGGAATGGTTATCCTTGGTGGTATTAAAACGATTGGTAAAGTTACATCATTCTTCGTACCAATCATGGCAGTGTTTTATGTTCTTGCCGGAGTAATTGTACTGGTCTTAAACGTCGGGCTGATTCCCGAAGCTTTTGCTACGATTTTCAAGTATGCATTTAGTGGTGAAGCGGTTGCAGGTGGTGCAATTGGTACAGTTATCCGTTTCGGAGTTGCTCGTGGAGTATTCTCGAACGAAGCTGGTCTTGGATCCGCTCCAATTGCTGCAGCAGCTGCAAGAACAGATATGCCTGGACGTCAAGCACTTGTTTCAATGACACAAGTACTCTTTGATACATTAATTATTTGTTCCATTACGGGCGTTACAATCATTATGTCTGGCATTTGGAAAGATAATCCTGACGGTCTTACAGGTGGTGCTTTAACATCTGCCGCTTTTGGACAATTTCTAGGTAGCGCCGGTCCAATCGTCGTTTCAATTGGACTATTATTCTTTGCTACATCAACAATCTTTGGTTGGGCATATTATGGAGAGAAGTGCTTCCAATACCTGTTCCCAAATCCGAAAATCCTCATTTATTACCGCCTTGTATTTATTGGCGTAATTTTCGTTGGGGCAACTGCTACGCTTGACGTAGTCTGGTTATTCGCTGACGTAATGAATGGACTAATGGCAATACCAAACTTAATCGGTCTTCTTGGATTATCTGGCGTAATCATTTTCGAAACAAAACGTGTTCAAGCCAAAATCAAAGAAGAAAAAGAAGCCGCAAAACGAGGCTAATCTCCAATGCGATTTGACAGTCCGGGAGAATAATGAAATGATAGGTCCAAAGCTTATTGAAAGGTGGTCAATACTATGGATTTATCTAACCCGACGCCAGAAAATGTTTCTTATATGATTGACAAAATTACAGAAAAACTTCGTATGGTTAATTCAGCCGCTATGAATCCGGAGAATTTCAGCACATCTAAATATGATGATTTGCACTATATGTACAAAATGGTCATGAAACGTACTACTATTACACCAAATGAAATGCAGGCAATTGCAGCTGAACTTGGTACGCTCAGAAGTTAATCAATCAAAAAAAGATTCGACGGTATGAATTTACCGGTGAATCTTTTTTTATCTTGGAACACGTCTTTTGATTAACCATTTATTCGTATAAAATACTGGCTTGAAGGGCTTGATGACCTTCATTTTCACTGGACTATTTCCGGTCCGCTTACGGCTACCTATTCGTGACAGATTTACTGAGGGATCCTAGAGCGGCTAGAAGTGACTCCGTCACTTCTAGCCGCTCTCTTTTCAGTAATACTATTGCGAATAGTTGCCTGTCGCGTACCTACACTATTCAAGTGAAAAATGCAGTTGTTTTGGAAGTAAAGAGTAGATGATTATCTATAGAGGTCGCAAGTGCCGGAAGATGAAATTTCGGGCACTCTTGCACATTGTATAATGTGTTCATTGCTTACTTTTAGTAAAGTTTATGCTTCAAATTATGTGATGCCTTATAGATAGTGACACTTCTTTAATTAAGAAAGAAAAAACCCTAAAGAAAGCAATCAGCCGCCAAAATTGCATCTTTGGCGGCTCTTCTCCAGGTAAGAAACCCGCTATTCTCTCGTCCCAAAAATCTTCAGCATTACGTGTATCTTTGTTTTTGGAGAGCGACGGATGAAGGACCACCATACGATTACCGAAAATAATGTGTAGGGATGCGACAAAGTCGCATCCCTACACATCCAGACATCCAGGTAATTGTATAGAAGCCATTCTAATCCAAAGCGATCAAAATGCACCTATACACCTAGCACCCAATGTATGATCAAGTTACTTGCTGGATACTTTTAGTTAATAAACAGACGGGATCTTGGAACAATTCATTCAAATGCAGTTCCATCCTTTAGAACAAGTGGCTGGATAAGCACTTCAACCCGACGATTTTTACTTCGTCCCTCAGGTGTTTCATTTGACTCGATTGGTTGGAATTCTCCATACCCTTTTGCACTAAATAAAAGTGGATTGATTTCTTCATTCCTAACAATACTTTTCAGGAAGGTCACAGCTCTCATAACACTGAGTTCCCAATTTGATTGGAATTGGGCATTTCCGATTGGAACATTATCTGTATGACCAGTGATCACGATTTGACGTGGGGGATCAAAAACAAGAAGTTCCGCAATTTCATCTGCAATCCCTATATACGCAGGCTTAATATCTGCCATACCTGGACTAAAGAGGATACTATCCCTAATTGTCACCATCAATCCTTCATCCGTCATTTTCGTTTCGAACTGATTCTCCAGTTCATTTACCGCTATATACTCATCTACTCTATCCTGGATTTCAAAAAGGGACTTCTGATCTTCTATATAGGATGTATTTTCGTCCTTTGAACCAACTGAATCCTTCGGTATTGGCACAGGTGTAGGCGCAGCATTATCCATCACACCTTGTCCACTATCAAATATTTCACTGAACACCGCTGACATCTGTTTAAGTTTGACCTCATCTACCGAGCTTGAGGCAAATAGCACGATGAATAACGCGAGAAGAAGAGTCATAAGATCAGAGTATGGCAAAAGCCAGGACTCATCTATATGGTTATCAGCCTTTTTTCTCTTACGTCTCTTCGACAAACTCCCCCGCCCCCTTATCGCTATCGTTTGTAACAGCAAGCTTTCGGCGCTCCTCCGCAGACAGATAAGAAGAAAGCTTCTGCTCAATAACGCGCGGTGCTTCCCCTTCAAGAACTGAGAGGACTCCTTCAATCATCATTTTCTTCTGCCTTACCTCTTCGTGAGATTTACGTTTCAATTTATTCGCAAATGGATGCCAAAGCACATATCCAGTAAAAATACCTAGCAATGTCGCAATAAAGGCTGCTGAAATCGCATGACCCAGGGCATCGATATCATTCAAATTCCCAAGTGCAGCAATCAGACCAACTACCGCTCCAAGAACACCCAGTGTCGGCGCATACGTCCCCGCCTGTGAGAATATTTGTGCTCCAGCGGAATGCCGATCTTCCATAGCTTCCACTTCTTCACTTAACACATCACGGATATAATCTGCATTTTGTCCATCAATAGCAAGACCCAATCCATTTTTCAAAAATGGATCAGTGATTTCGTCAGTTTTTGCCTCGAGCGATAATAATCCTTCACGTCGCGCTATGTCAGCCCAACTTGAAAACATACGGATAATGTCAGAATCGGACGCAAGTTTCTGTTCTTTAAAAAGCACGCCAAATAACTTTGGTACACGTTTTAACTCATTCATTGGAAATGCAATGATAACAGCTGCAAGCGTTCCTACAAGTATTATTAGTATAGCTGCCATATTAAATAAGCTATCTACCGGGACACCTTTCATCGACATCCCGACAAGAAGCGCGACAAATCCTAACACTAGACCAATTACTGTTGATAAATCCATAGTTGACCCTCCAAGTATTCCATTCTTCTTCTTATTTCGGCATCTTTGGCCTATTCTTTAGGTGAACAGAATTAATAAATATATGCAATCTTTCATACGATCAAAATTCATCATTCAGTTTGACGTTGCAGACCGAGCCTACAAATTGGTACTATTATAGAAGATAGAGGAAGGAGTAATTATTTATGTCTACTTTTGAAAAAAAATTATCCCGCTATGCTGAACTCGCAGTAAAAGTGGGAGTCAATATTCAACCTAATCAATACCTTTATATCAGTGCTTCAACAGAAACAACTGAATTTGTTCGTCTTGTAACTGAAAAAGCTTATGATGCGGGTGCACGTCAAGTATTTGTTGATTGGTCCGACGATACGATTTCCCGACTACGTTATGAAAAGGCACCCTCTGATTCTTTTGCAGAATTCCCCGAATGGAAAGTAATGGAACGTGAACAACTTGCGGAAAAAGGTGCTGCATTCATGAGCATCGTGTCCCAAAGTCCTGACCTATTAAAAGGAATTGAGCCGTCACGAATTGCCGACACACAAAAAGCCGCTGGACAGGCACTTGACAAATATCGGCAGTATGTACAATCTGATAAAATCAGTTGGACTGTAATCGCCACTCCTTCGAAAGCTTGGGCTGCAAAAGTATTCCCTGAACTTTCAGAAGAAGAACAGCTTTCGGCGCTTTGGACTGCTATTTTCAAAGCAGTTCGCACAGACAAACAAGACCCTGTACAAGAATGGATCAATCATGATAACCATTTGCATGCCAAAGTCGATTACCTAAATGACAAAAGATACCACAAACTTCATTATACTGCGCCCGGCACTGACCTAATTGTTGAATTGCCTGAAGGTCACTTGTGGTGCGGAGCTGGCAGCGTCAATGAAAAGGGTCATACTTTTATGGCCAATATGCCTACAGAAGAAGTATTCACTGTTCCCCTAAAAACGGGCGTCAACGGCTATATCTCTAGCACAAAACCATTAAGCTATGGCGGCAATATCATCGATAATTTCAAATTAACATTTAAAGATGGACGCGTAACCGAGGTTTCAGCCGAACAAGGTGAAGAAGTCTTGCAACGTCTAATTGATACAGATGAAGGCGCAAAACATCTTGGTGAAGTCGCACTTGTTCCACATGCTTCACCGATTTCACAATCGGGGCTTCTTTTCTACAATACATTGTTCGATGAAAATGCATCGAATCATTTCGCGCTTGGCAGTGCCTATTCATTTTGTATCGAGGGTGGCAAAACGATGGCACGTGAAGAGCTTGTTAAACGTGGTTTAAACCAGAGTATCACTCACGTCGACTTCATGGTCGGATCAGAAGTAATGGATATTGATGGAATCCATGATGACGGCTCTTCAGAACCAGTATTCCGCGGGGGTAATTGGGCTTTCTAATAATCGTCACAATTAGGTAAAACATTTCATGAAACCCTTAAATAATTTGGGTTTTTACTGTATACTAATGATAGTACCTAAACTAACAACTTTGAGAGGGGTCATATATATGGGCTTGATGTTCGCTACAGTTATCGGTTTTATGGTTTGCCTCGGTTTAACAGCTATGTTCACAATGCACTATCTTTCTTCGGCTATGATTTCTGCCGATTCTTCAAGAATTGATCCAAAACCAGACACGAATTTCTAAGAGTTGCCTAAAGGCAGCTCTTTTCTTTTTACATATTTTCAAGTATGATAATTAAAAAACCTACAGAATGGGAGTATACAATGACAATTCTTTCAGAAATACTTGATTATAACGATACATTTGTAACTGAAAAACAATATGAACAATACGCAACAACAAAGTTTCCGGATAAGCGAATTGTAATATTGACATGTATGGATACAAGACTGACTGAATTGTTGCCTAAAGCGATGAACTTAAAAAACGGCGATGCTAAAATCATTAAAAGCGCCGGCGCAGTCGTCACACATCCATTTGGCGGTATAATGAGAAGCCTAATTGTAGCTGTTTATGAGCTACATGCAGATGAAGTTTATATTGTTGGACATCACGATTGTGGCATGAGTGCAGTCAATACTGGTCGTATTATTAAAAAGATGTCTGACCGTGGGATTGATGAAACTATTTTTAAGACGCTAAAATACTCTGGGGTCGACATGGAAGATTGGCTGCACGGATTTGGCGAAGTAACTGAAAGCGTTAAGATGAGTGTTGATGCAGTTCGGAATCATCCACTTATGGATACAAAAGTATCCGTCCACGGGCTCGTCGTCCATCCTGATACTGGAAAGCTCGATATTATAGTAGATGGATATAAATATAACTCCCGGGTGTGATTTCGATTCATTTCCCGGGAAATAAACAAAAGCCGATTCCATTTTACAGGAATCGGCTTTTTATATTAGCTACTAATCTCCGCAAAGCGGTCTTACCCTTTCAAAAATCGTTCTCCACTATAGCGTAGATGTAATGGTCTTCCCAGACACCGTTAATGTAAAGAAGTTTGCGCATCAGTCCCTCTTGGAAGTACCCGGACTTCTCCAACACTTTTAACGAACCACTATTACGAGGTGAAACATATGCCTCAACCCGGTGTAAAGCAACTTTGTCGAAAGAAAACTTAGTCACAAGACGGACCGCTTCCGTGCCGATTCCCCTACCCGTTTCACGCTCATCGATTGAATAGCCGACGAAACCGCTGGAAAACGGAAGTCTTTTAATACTGTATAGCGAGATATGTCCGATTAGCCTATTTGTAGCCATTTCGAAGATACCGAAGTTGTACTCCCTTCGGTCCCTCATCTGATAAATCGACTCCCTGATTTTCTCTCTTTGGACTGCTACAGTAAAATAACTACTTTCGTGCCGTGGTTCGAAAATAGACCAGTATTCTTTATTAGCACTAATCAATTCCGTGAAGATAAAAGCGTCTTCCTCTGTCAATATTCGTAAGTAACAAGTTCGACCTTCAAGCAAAATCAATTCATATTCACCCTTTTACCGAAGTAAGTTCCAAGAACTCCTCAACATCTTTAACGCATAGCGCTACACCTTTTGCCCAAAACTCTTGTTTCGTAATATCCTCACCTAGATGCTTCATCGCAAGGTCTTCGACACTCATAACCGCAGTGTCTCGTAAAAGCGCCATATATTTCTGCTCAAATCCTTCGCCATTTTCCAATGCTTTTGCATAGATACTTAGGGAGAACAAATAGCCGAACGTGTACGGGAAGTTATAGAATTGCACACCCGTAATGTAGAAATGAAGTTTCGACGCCCAAAAGTGTGGATGGACCGTATTAAGAGCGTCCCCGTAAGCCTCTTGCTGCGCTTCCGCCATTAACTCGTTCAATCTTTCAGCTGATACGATGCCATTTTTGCGTTCATCATAAAATCTCGTCTCAAAAAGGAATCTCGCATGAATATTCATAAAGAATGCAACACTGCGTTGAATTTTGTCTTCCAGTAGTGCAATCTTTTCATCCTTCGTTTCCGCAGCTTTAACGGCAGCATCCGCGACAATCATCTCTGCAAATGTCGATGCCGTTTCAGCCACTCCCATCGCATATTGGCGATTCATCCAATGGACTGGACGCAGTGCATATGAATGGAATGCGTGACCGAGTTCATGAGCAAGTGTTGCAACGTTCGACATCGTTCCGCTGTAAGTCATAAATATACGGGATTGCTCGGATGCTGGCATACCCGTACAAAAACCACCTGGACGTTTGTTCGGGCGATCTTCCGCCTCAATCCAGCTATCTTCAAACGCCTGACGAGAAAACCCTTCCAATTCCGGACCAAATTCTCTGAAATGTTTTAGGATGAATTCTGCACCTTCTTGATACGTCATCTTTTTTGTTGATGCTGTAACCGGTGCATCCATGTCATACCAATTCATCTTGTCAGTACCTAGCATTCTCGCTTTGACGTTCAAGTATTCTACAAACGGTGCTTTATTTACACCAATTGCTCCCCACATTGCATCGAGTGTATCTTCACTCATTCTATTTCGGAGAAGCGGCTCTTTCAATACTGAATCCCAGCCCCGTTTTTTGTATACTTCAAGCCTAAAGCCGGCAATATGATTTAATGCGGATGCGAAGAAGTCTTCTTTTCCTGCCCATGCTTCTTCCAATGCTTCAAATGAGCGTTTTCGCACATCTGCATTCTCATGAGAACTTAGGTTATTTGCCTGCCCAACGGAAAGCTCTTTTTCTTCCCCATCCAATTCGATTTTAATTTTAATCTCACCTACGAGCAAATCGTATAGCTGCCCCCAGCCATGATAGCCATCAACGCTAAGTGACGTGATCAAGCTCTCTTCTTCTTCAGATAGTTTTAAGTTGACCTCTTCACGCCATTCATTCAGTACGAATGCAAATACCTTTAGTTCATCCGATTCCATTAACCCATTCCATGTATCTTCATCTGCTTTTGCAAGTGTTTGTCGGATTTTAAGCCCGATTGTAGAGAAGCGTGCCCCAAGAGAGCCTGTTTCGCCCTGCAGTTGCAATGCTTTTTTATCAGTTGTATCTGCCGCAAGGAAACACCCGATAACGGCACCCGCCTGCGAAAGGTTTAGTGCAACCTCTTTTAATGATTCAATAAGGTCCACAACCTCTTTTGACGCACCAGCCGAACGAGGAACTTCAAATGCAGAAGCCGTTTCTTCTAATGATCCAAGCTTTTCTTTTACGCTATCCAAATGTGTCCGTAGTTCCATTGATCCACTTCCACCTTTAAAGAACACATCAAGATCCCATACTTCAGAATACGTTTTTTGCTTCACTATTATTCCCCCTTGGTCCATTCTAAATTTTCTAAAAACACTCCTTGATTATAACATGAATCTTCGGTGTACGAAATTATGCAATTGTGACGGAAGGTTCATACTTTCTTTCGCAGGTTCCACGTTTCCTATGTATACTATTCAGTAGGAGGATTTTAATATGTTTAGAATTATAATTATGACCTTTTCGCTCATTGCAGTCGTTTTAGTCAATGCAGCTGCAAATATAATGCCTATCAATGGAAAAACGACCGGGGAAATCTCAACTAGTTTACCGGTGTTATTTACACCTGCCGGGTATACCTTTTCAATTTGGGCAGTTATTTACCTGCTTCTCGCTATCTGGCTATACGGCTTCATGCGCAACAAAGTAAATGTTGACCATGCTTTATTCAATCGGCGGGTCGTTTTGTTTGTGCTCAGCAGTCTATTAAATATCACTTGGGTTTTTCTCTGGCATTTCGGCTTTTTCGGATGGTCAATTGTTACCAACCTAGCGCTTCTTCTAACACTGTTAACCATTTATTTTACTTATTCTATAAAGGATAATCATTTTCAGGGTAGAGTTCCGATTGCTTTCTATCTAGGATGGTCTTTTGTCGCGACCATTGCGAATATCAGTTATGTCCTTACGTTACACGAGTGGTCTGGTTGGGGACTAAGTAACCCGCTATGGACCGTTATCTATTTAACGATCGCTACAGCTATCGCACTTCATTTTTTATACCATTATGCGGATGTTGCATTTAGCACAGTCTTTATATGGGCATTTATAGGTATCACTGTGAAAAACGGTGCAGATGAACTATTCGTTTCCGCCGCAGCCCTATTTCTTGCTGCTACAATAGTAGGATTCATGTTCTTCAGAAGAAAAGCACTCACATTTAACTAACAAAAGCGCAAGGGCCTGTTCAGCCCCGACAAGCGCTGAAAGGCCTGTAAATAAAGGCGCTCCTTTTGCCTTTACTTACAGGACAGAAGCGACAGAGGAAGGCAGCTTAGGATCGCGACATCCTGTCGCAATAGCTGCATGACCCACATCGTGTGGGCCTAGGGGCTAGGCACTGGAGTCTAGACACTAAAAAAATCGCCGTCCTCCCACATTGGGCAGAACGGCGATTTTCTATTTCCGCTCTAATAGACGCGGTGCTGTAGTGAATAATATTGACGCAACAATTGCTGATAAGATTATTGCAGGAATCATGTAACTAGCATTGTAAACGAGTGAATAAAGCCATACTGGTTGCCCAACAGGCGCGTATGATGCAAAGAATACAATTCCACCAATAAAGTGAATCAGAAAGCGTAAGAGTCCACCAATCACAGTACCTATTACGATAGCTACTACCATTGATCCTTTGTCGCCTTTTGCTCTACCACTTAACAGCCACGCGAGTGTAACGCCTGCCACCCCTACGAGCGCGTAAGCCACGAAGTAATCGAGCGCTGCTTGTATCACGTTTAGAACATATCCACCCATCATCAGTTGCAGTAGACCGCTGACAAGGCCTGTCAGCATGCCGCCTACAATCCCCCATCTAAATGCCATGACAACAATTGGCAACATCGACAGCGTAACGGAGCCACCTTGCGGCATTGAAAATCCGATTTTATCGAGAACAAATGAAATTGCACCTAAAATAGCTATTTCAAGTAAAAGTTGAAGTCTTTTCCGATCCAAATTAATTCCTCCCTTTCCTAGCTCAGCGAAAGATGTGGGCATAAAAAAAGACACCCCGAAATAGATGGGACATCGAATATGTCATTTTCCATCCACATTCCTACGCAAGAATAATCTTACAGGTTCTAAGGGTCAGGACGTCTTGTCCAATCTCAGCCAAATAGGCTCCCCCTGTGGTTCCAGTAATTTAGTTGTCTAGTTCATTGTATAAGATGGGGATCCTTTAAGCAAGATGATTAATAGGGATGCTACTATCCTATATAGTTAAAGTAAATGGAGGGATTCCTGTGTCGAACAATAAACTATTAGCTGCCCTATGCTATTTCAGTGTCTTCTTCACCCCTTTACTTGTACCTGTCATTGTTTATTTTGTTTCCGATGACCGTGAAGTAAAACACCATGCCAAACGCTCCCTCGTTTCACACCTTGTCCCTGTGGTACTTCTAATTGCAGGATTTATCATTTTTTCTTTTTCAATGTTTTCCTTTACCTATAGCATGGATGGAATGCCGAGTGGAAACTTTGGCTTTTGGCAATTAACACCTGTCTTATTCATGCTAGTTTACGGCCTACTGCTCATAGCTATTCTAATTTGGAATGTGTTTCAAGGTGTTAAAGTATTGAAGTGAATGTTTACAAAGTCGTTCCTTCGGGAAGAAAGTAAAATATGCTTTGTTTAGGGGTGAGCAGTAATGAATATTGGAAAGTTAGTAAAAACCGCCATTAAGTTGGCACCTATCGTTTATCCGATTGTCCGAAAAGTAATGAAAGAAAAAAAAGCAACCAGCAACACAATTCCAAGAAAATAATTCGACGGCCTGCAAACGTTTTTTAAGTTTGCAGGCTTTTTTGTTCAGCTCATTATGATATAGTATGATATAGAAAAGATGAACGGAAGAAAGGATTTGAACTTAATGATTGCAAAAACTGAACAGGAAATTGAAGCGTTAAAAAAAATCGGTAAGATTGTTGCTGAAATTAGGGAAGCGATGAAAGAAGCAACTGTCCCTGGTAAAACGACGAAAGAAATTGATGAAATCGGTGGCCGCCTGTTCGAAGAAAAAGGTGCCATTTCAGGTCCTATCGCAGAATATGATTTCCCCGGTTTTACTTGCATCAGCGTTAACAGTGAAGTTGCACACGGCATGCCTGGTTCCCGTGTCATAGAAGATGGGGATCTTGTTAACATCGATGTCTCAGGTTCTTGCAATGGTTATTTTGCTGACACTGGCATTTCATTTGTTGTTGGTACACCCGATGAAAAGAAACAACAATTATGTGATGTGGCTAAAAGTGCATTTGAACGTGCAATGACGAAAGTTAAAGCAGGTTCTAGCTTAAATCAAATCGGTAAAGCAGTTGAACGTGAAGCAAAAGACCATGGCTTAAAAGTGATCAAAAACTTAACTGGCCACGGCATCGGCAAAGCGTTGCACGAAGAACCTTCGCATGTACTCAATTATTATGACGCTTGGGATAAGACACTTCTTCAAGAAGGTATGGTTCTTGCAGTTGAACCGTTTATATCTGAAAAAGCAGATCATATTATCGAATCAGGAGATGGCTGGACGTTCATCACACCTGACAAATCACTTGTAGCTCAAATCGAGCATACAATTATCGTCACAAAAGGCGAACCAATCATTTTGACACAACTATAATAATTAGAAAAGGTCTGTTTCTAGAAATCCAAAGTACTCGGATTTCCAAACAGACCTTTTCTTATTTCTTTTTAGGAGCAGCAATTGTTTTTGAATTTCCTTCTGCTAAGTGTCCTTTATACCACACTTTTTGAACCGTTTTAATTCCCTTAGTCAACTTACGGTAATCCCGCTCTTCTGGGTATGACAACAATGTCAATACTTCCCCGTCTCCGCCTGCCCGTCCTGTTCTGCCTGAACGGTGTAAATATTGTTCAACCGTATGTGGCACGTCGATGTGAATCACATGCGTTAACCCATCAATGTCTAGCCCCCGTGCCGCAAGATCTGTTGCTATCAAAATTTTCAACTCGCCTTTACGGAAACTATCCAGTGTTTGCTGTCTCTCAAATTTCGTCATTTCTGAATGAAGAACCGCAATCGGTGCTTCGTTATATTTGAGCTTCATTTCTTTCATGCGAAGCTGATCCACATTATTAATAAATGCAAGAGCACGAATTCCCTTCAAATAAGAAATCCCGCGCAGTACATCCGTTTTATCCCTTGCATCTGTCTTCACAAACGAATGGACAACCTTACCCGATTTCGGCATTTCTTCAGCGCCAACTTGGATACGAATTGGGTCATTCATAAATTTGCTAGCGACAATTTCAATTTCATCCGTAATTGTTGCAGATACGGCAACAACTTGTCTTTCCGGATTTGCGGCTTCAATCATATTTTTTACAGTGACGCGATGATCGCGCGCTAAAAGTTGATCGCCTTCATCAAGAACGATGTGACGAATATCGTGCATTTTCAACTTTCTAACCTTGATAAGTTCAGCTAAGCGACCAGGTGTCCCTACAACAATCGTTGGTTTTTTCTTCAATTGCTCAATTTGACGTTGCATATTGGCACCGCCAATTAATTGTGTAACCGTGATACCCGTTCCTGTTACCCATTCTCTGATAACGTTGACGATTTGCATCGACAGCTCCTGTGACGGCGTAATAATCAGCGCCTGCGTCTGTTTTTTATCGCCATCAACCAACTGCATAAGTGGTAAGACAAATGCAAGAGTCTTACCTGATCCCGTCGGCGACTCTGCAACGATATCTTTACCCGCCAGCATTTCAGGGATCATTTTCTCCTGGATTGGCATCTCGTACTCAAACTTCCATTTTTCTTTAAACATTTCGTCCATATTTTCTAAGAAGGACATCATTATCCCCACTTTCACTCTATTCCTTTCAGTTTATCATAATAGGCTCTGCTACACTCTATTTCTGACAAAACTGATTAAGGTTTTCTCCGTGCGTTGACACGCTGTTCGAACGCGTATGCATAACCAATTAATTTAGGTTCAGTAAATGCTTTCCCTGAAAATGTAATACCAAACGGTTCACCTGCCTTGGAATAGGCTGCTGGAACGGTAACAGATGGATAACCGGCTGCCGCTCCGAAACTGCATCCATGATCTTGTGGAAATACTAGTGCTTGAATAGTATGCTCATCAAATGCTTTGCCAAGTGCAATATCTCCAGCCAAATGACGATTACGAAGAAGCGCCTCAATATAAGCACGTTCCGTCAATGTTCCGCTTGTTCGCTCCACTTTTTCCAGCATTACTTGACCGAATTTTAATGTTTCTTCTGCATGTTTATTGTTGAAATCGATAATATCGTATAATGTTCGAATCGGATTTGTTACCGGTGTCTTCCCCAAATACGCATTCAAGCACGCTTTGAATTCGTAGAGAAGCACGTTATAGCCAAGGTCATTTTCCATTGTTCTTAAGTCTAAATCATCTATAATTACGGCACCCGCCGCTTCAAGTTCTTTCAGCGCGGCATCAAAAAGGTTCAAACGTTCCGTAGATGCTTCTCGTTCAAAAATAGTTCGTGCAACGCCGAGACGGACACCTTCGAGCGCTCTTGTATCAAGAACAGACGTCCAGTCAATTCCTTCTAAACAGGATGCCCCTGCTGTTACAGGGTCTTCTGGATCCTTGCCAATCAGTAGACTGAATGTAATTGCTGCATCGTGTACAGTCCTTGCCATAGGTCCCGGAGTGTCCTGTGTGCTCGAAAGAGGAATCACTCCTGTACGACTGATTGTTCCCACAGTCGGCTTAATACCGACAAGCGAATTCTGCGCTGACGGATTAAGGATAGACCCCGTCGTCTCCGTACCGATTGCCACAGCTGCCATATTTGCGGCAATACCTGCACCAGCTCCCGAACTCGATCCTCCAACTTCAAATAAACCATATGGATTATTCACTTGGCCTCCACGTGAACTCCAGCCATTGGTCATCCGATCTGACATAAAATTTGCCCACTCTGTCATATTCGTCTTGCCGAGAATTATGGCTCCCGCATCACGTAATTTCTTAACGAGAAAAGAATCTTCAACCGCATAGAAATCCTTAAGCGCAAGTGACCCGCAGCTCGTATGCATCATGTCACGAGTCCCCATATTATCTTTCAATAGAATAGGAATACCATGAAGAAGTGAACGTATCCCTTTTTCGCGTCGTTCCACGTCAAGTGCTCTGGCAATCTGCACAGCTTGTGGGTTCAACTCAAGCACTGCATTTATATTTTTATTCCTATGTGAGATTGTGTCAATATACATAAACGTAAGCTCTTCAGCCGTTAACTCTCCGCTACTCATTTTCTCCTGCATTGCAGAAATTGTTGCTTCATCTAGCCACTCGCTTTGAAGTTTTTTCAATTTGTCATCTAGCATCGGATTCCCCCACCAATCTGAATCTTATGGTACTAGTTTACCTCAATTGGGTAAAGTTAACCTTCGATCAGGGGAGCTTTATCCCCCACTGGTTCTTCTTGTATCCTCGAAGACTTGAAGCGGGGACCTCACTGCCCGTTAATGCGGGATATACATAAAACAGTGACATGCAAATACGCCGGCTAGATGGAGTTGTTTAAGCCGACACGGTATTATGTAGTGGCGTTTAAACCATTATTTGTATTCCTTCAATCGTCCCATTTCAAACATAATAACCGTTAATTTTTCACATCAGCAACCATATATGCGATAATTAGAATAGCAATTGGATGGAGATAATTTCTGTCCTATTCATGGAGGGATTTAGGTTGACGATTTTCTTAACAGGTTCTACTGGTTTTCTTGGTGGTAAATTACTAAATAACTTACTCGAAACAACTGATCATACATTATTCGTACTTGTTCGGGATATGGAAAAGGCTGAACGACTTGTGGCGGATCTTTCTGGGAATGCCGCTAACAGAATCAAGCTTTTTAATGGCGATATTACACAACCACTATTCGGACTTTCTGACGATGTCATTCAAGATTTGAAAGGCAAAGTCGACCTTTTTTATCACATCGCTGCTCTTGTAAAATTCGATGAGGAATTACGTGAAGAGCTCTTTGCGGTCAATTACGGTGGCACAGAAAACGCACTGGAATTAGCTAAGTTATTCAGAGTGAAACAATTCATTTATATCAGCACTGCTTACACAGTGGGGAAACGTGCGCATGGTGTGGAATCACTTTACCCAATCGATGCGAACGTTCATAATCCTTATGAGGAGAGCAAAGTAAAATCCGAACACCTTGCCCTTTCCTATTCGGATTGTATGGATGTATCCATATTCCGTCCTTCAATTATTGTTGGTGATTCAGAAACAGGCGAAGCCGATTCCGAGTTCACCCTTTACGGTTTTATGCGGGCACTTGATGTGTTCAAGCGTCGTATTGCTAGATCTGTTGACAAGGCTGACGTTATTTACCGTGTCGTCGGTAGTAAAAATGCAACATCGAACTTTGTTCCAGTCAATTACGTCGCTGATATTTTAGCATTGGCTGCAAGTAAAGCGGAAGCCGGCAAGATTTACAACATCACAAATCCCTCGCCTGCGACAAATTACAATCTTCTATCACTCATCAAAAACGCACTCGATTTTCAGCAATTAGAAATCATCGAGAACGCAGAACCAGGAATGCTGACAGCTGACGAAGAGAGGCTGAACGGCATGATTAGCGTATTCAATGCCTACTTATCTCGTTCATTCGATTTCGATGACAGCAACACACAGCGGCTTATCGAAGGTACTAATATCAGGCATTTGGATATGGATGAACAAACAACGCGATTAATCATTGAAGCTTATTTCGCCGTTTCAGAGTGAGATTTCATGAAAACAAAAATGGACTAAAACCGTAACAGGTTTAGTCCATTTTTTATTGTGCAACCAGTTACTCAATTTCAATACTTCAACCTATATACTATGTCACTTAGATCCTATTTTCTAAATTACGAGCAGTCGTACTCTTTTCAACATCCTTGTTTTCTTTAAAGGTTCCTAACGTTTTATCGAATGAAGTATGGGTGACGCCAAACCAGTAATTTTCGTTTTTAAAGTGATGCAGAAGATGGTGCTTCTTAATATTTTTCCCCATATTAGTACGCGGTTGTATTGGCTTATGGGCGACATAATGTTTCCATTCATAATAGAGGAAGTAAGCCACCAAACCCGTCGCGAATGCCACCGCTAAGCTCGCACTCCCCGTTACAAGGAATACAATAAGTCCATAAATGATAAAACCTGGAATGCTGAACCATAACGGCAAAAATAATAATTTCAAATCATCCGGATCTACATGATGATCATAATGTAATCGCTTGATCATCTTCAGCATGAACGGATTTTCCGGGGTTTTAATATGAAATAAAAACCGATGAATAATATATTCACTTGTTGCATACGTCATAATTCCCACGCCTAAAGCAACCCACGTCCAAATATCGAGTACATGTGGCATGGTTAAAGAAACACAAATTAACAAAATAAGCAACATAACAGTGACGTCAGGGAAGGTTCCAAATTCCTTTAAGTATTTTCTCATTTACAATCATCCCCCTTTTCTTATAATTATATATAAATAATTCAGACAATTTGACACCATAAAACAATCCCTTATACATTTCGTATAGGGGATTGTTTTATTACCAAGTACTATTTTTATATTTTCGATAATAATTAATTTGTCTAGCGAATAAATACAGCTTACGCTTGAAATGGCGGTCTTTTTTATAAAACAAAGGATTGCCGTATTTCCCTGCTCTAAGCAATGCTTTCACATCTTTGAGTACTTCTTGGTTTGACACAAATTTCTTCAGCACGATTTTAGGTACGACAGTAAACAGGAATTTCTCATTCAGTAGCGTTAGCTCTTTTTGTTGGCCATGAATGACGTCATCGACTAGATACTTCGCCATATTATGTCCGCAAGCCGTAATATAGTAGCTTGATCGTCCTTGTCGTATATTCACCTCGAACACTTTGAACTTACCGTCCCGCTCGTCATACTTCAAATCAAAGTTCGCGTAACCGACGTAATTCAATGCCTCAAGGAAGCCTTTTAGTTTCATCATCATCTCTTCATTATAGCGGGTGATAAGGGCTGTATAATTCCCTATTGCAGTAACGGTATGCTCTTGCAACACGACTTGTGCGAAAGTGATCAGCTCAGCCTTTCCATGACTGTTCATATAGAATACAGAATCCCACATGTATGTATCGTCCCCTGGGATATAGTCCTGGATAATGAGATCCTCTCTATAGCCGCCCGCTTTAATCGTTTTGATAACGTTGTGGATTTCATCATATGAATCGACCTTATACACTTTTTCCATGCCCGCAAACGGATTCTTATAGTACTCGACACCGTTGCTTGGTTTGATAATGATTGGGAACATGACCTTTTCTGTAAATGGCTTTTCATCCCGGCAAGAATAGTAATATGTTGCTGGTGCTTCGATACCATGTTCGGCGCATAACTTATAGAAATTCGATTTAACAAGCACATCGTTCATAAGTGGTTCCGAGATATAATTAAATACAAAATGACTTTTCAGCTCGTCCGCATTTTCAATAATCATTCGGACGTAAAGATCATTCGTTCCAATGAGTAACATTTTTTTCCCTGGTTCCGCATACTTCTCCGCAACCTCTTGCAAGAAGCTCACGAATACTTGTTTTTCAGGCAGTTTCGGATTGAGTTCTATCGTCTTTATAATTGAGCTTAAACTGGTGAATGATAAAGGTTCTTTTCCTACTAGAATTGGGTTGATCCCATACTCTTCATGGAATGAAATCGCCATGTTGTAAGCATTCATGTCTGTTCCGATAATGATTGGTATGAATTTATTATTTGTCATTTTGTCCTCCAACTATCTTTTCTACTCATAAGTGTATGGCTCCTGTTTTTCATTGTCAAGAAAGCGCATTATGGGTTGGACCATAACAAAGTCCAGTACTTCCCCGAAAGGCTAGTACTGGACTGCTATTCACACTATGGATTACTCCAGTACCAGTTGAATGGGTGCCTCGACCGGCCATATTGAATAATCAGTAATGATGCCGTCAACATCGTATTGATAAGCTTTGTCCACCCATCCCTGATTTTTCGTAGACCAAACTAATACTTTTCCACCTTGATTATGTATTTGATTGACCACACGTTTATTGACATATGATACGTTAAAGTTAATGTACGTCGCAAAGGATGTCAGATCACTTATCTTTTGGGATGACAGAGATTGAATGGATGGTCTCATGAGTAGTGCCACTTCTAATTCAGGAAGCAACGTGTTCATTTTCCTCATCGATTCGATATCGAAAGATTGAACTATAATGCCGTTCAAATCCTTATATTCACTTAACAAATCTACTACCTTCTCTTCGATGCCCGGATACTTGGATGGTTTCTTAATCTCTATTAATAAACCAACTTCCCCGTAAAATTCATCGAGCAACTCATTTAACGTAATGATTTTTTCACCGGCAAATGCAGTATGAAATTTCCCTCCTGCATCTAGCTCTTTTAATTCGGCAAGCGAGAAATTTTTCACATAGCCAGAACCGTTTGTTGTCCTGTCCACTTTGTCATCATGGATAATAATTAGCTCCCCATCTTTCGACAAATGCACATCACATTCTAAAAAGTCTGCCCCAAGTTCTAGCGCTTTTCGAAAAGCGGACTGCGTATTTTCTGGAGCAAAATTGGAAGCCCCACGGTGCGCAACGCTAATCATTCCGTTCATTTCAATATGATTAAAAGGTCGTGCCTCGTAACCAACTAGAAGTAACATACATATACTTACAAAGACGAATAATAGCTTCTTTTTCCGTATCTCCCCCATAATTAAAACCTCACACCAAATGATGAATACAAACTATTCTAATCATTCTTTTTATTTATTATAGCATATGTGCAAGGTCCTGTAACTGTTAATTCCTACTAGGCTTAAAGATACAAAAAGTTCCAATAGAAATAAACGTCTTTTTATATAAATACACCCATTTGTATAATCCTATTTTATTTAAAAAGGAAAAGGAGCTGTGAAATATGGCTACAAAACCACCTCGATTGCAGCCGGGAGATACTGTTGGGATTGTTACGTTAGGTAGTCCATTGGCAGCAAGTAGAATAGATGAAGGGATATCGACTTTGCGAAATATGGGATTTAAAGTACTTGTAGGCGAGCATGTCTATTCAGCGAATGGATTCATTGCAGCCACACCCCAACAAATGGCGTCAGATTTGATGAAGATGTTTCAGAATAAAGAAGTGAAATGGATATTGCCTTCGAGGGGCGGCGTTGGTGTAGCAAGTATTCTCCCCTTCCTCGACTTTTCTATCATTTCTCAAAATCCCAAAATCGTCTCAGGCTACAGTGACATCACAGTACTCCTGAATGTACTGTACGAATATGCGAACTTAATTTCATTTCATAGCCTTCTCCTGCTAGACTTCAATTCAAATACTCCAGCATATAATTTTAATCAGTTCTTCTCAGCAACCACAACATTAACCGCACCTTGGGGAATCATAAATCCGCCTGGTATGTTACTCGAAAGCCTAGTTCCAGGAAATGTAACTGGCCCCGTAATCGGAGGCAATCTTACTTCTTTCATAGGCACATTAGGAACTTCTTATGAAATCAATACGGAAGGTAAAATTATCGTACTTGAAGAAACGCATGAACCAATTAACAAAGTTTACAGGTATTTGAATCATCTATTCTTAGCCAAGAAGTTCGATGATTGTGTAGGGATAATAATGGGGGAATGTACGAATTGTCAGGATGCATACGGAAAGTCCTATCAAGAACTTATTAACGAATTTCTAGTTCCTTTAGGTAAACCACTTATGTCCAATCTGGCAACTGGACATGGCCTATATAAAGCAGCGATACCTATCGGTGCTACCTTGAATATGAACACTTTTAACCGTACATTGACTGTGATGGAGCCGGCTGTCCGCCAGCAATAACATATGTCTGAATTCTTGAACATAATATGTTTGTTTATTAACCATTTTATTACATGGGAAACTTATAATAATTGCTGGAGAATAACTATTTGCACTTTTTCATTTCCTGCTCGCTTTAGACGAAATGATCACAACACCTTTACCGCGGGTTAAAGGTGGCTGGAAATGACTTTGGATAATGAAAGAACAACTACCTTTTTATAGATGTTGCAAGTGTCCGAAGATGAAATTCCGGACACTCTATCGCTTTTAATAAAGCCTTCCTTGCAACTTTAACAAAGACCATACAAGTAACAGCGTAATGCCATATAGAAAGTAACATTCCCTTCAAATTATTGATGTATTCGTTGAACATCTTGTGTCACAAAAGCTTAATGACTTACTATGTTAAAAATAGATGCCTGCCACTCCATCTGAAATTGGATTAGAATTCAACGACCCCCTCCTATAATCTCTGTATAGGAGGGGGTCGTTATCATTTTGTTGATAGTTATCTATTCTCCTAAAAGCTCCAAGGTTCTTCGTTTGGAGTTTGTGTTTGTTATAAAATACTATACTTTTCGTCCCTTATATCACTAATGAACATACAGCCCGGAGCGTGCGTAATCATTATCGAAGGTTTACTTTGCATAGCTACCGCTTGAGGTGTCACACCACAAGCCCAAAAAACCGGAATTTCACCTTCTTTGATTGTTACCGGATCGCCGAAATCCGGCTTTGAAATATCAGCAATACCAATTTGACTTGGATCCCCGATATGGATGGGCGACCCATGTACAGCAGGAAAGCGAGTTGTTATTTGAATCGCGCGAATGGCATCTTCATGCGACATCGGACGCATACTGACAACGGTTGGACCTTCAAATACACCTGCTTTTTCACATTGAATATTCGTCTTGTACATTGGAACATTACATTTTTCTTCGATATGACGAATCGGAATTCCACTTTCGAGTAGCGGCGTTTCAAATGTAAAGCTGCAACCTAAAAGAAAGCCAACCATATCATCTTCCCAATACTCTGTTACATCCAGAACTTCTTCCGTATTCACACCATCCCTGTAAATACGATAGCTTGGGACATCCTTACGAATATCGGCTTCTTTTGCAATTTTGCTTGGAATGAAAGAGCCAGGTTCAGTCACATCTAATAAAGGACATGACTTCGGATTTCGTTGGCAAAATAGCAAAAAATCAAAGGCATGTTCTTTCTTTAAAATAACTAAATTTGCTTGTGTGAAACCTTTAGACATACCGGCTGTTGGACCTGTTATTTCTTGTTTACGGATGAGTTCCCTTATTTCATTTGATGCCATCGTTTCATAATTTCTCACCCCATATCACTCCTTCACATATAAACTCTACTTACTTAAAAAGCAATGGAATTTGTTCAATAAGTGTCACAATCCCTAAAACACCCATGCTGATTACGACAAATCCGCCTCCTATTGTTAACCACAGTGGATGTTTATAATTTCCGACTATATCTTTCTTGTAAGCAGCTACTAATAGCGTTCCTAAAGCAAGTGGTAAAATAAGTGCATTTAGAGCTCCAACAAGTAAGAGCACATTAACAGGACGTCCGATCAATGTAAATGTAATTGTTGAGACTAAAATGAATAGAATAATAACCCAGTTATGATACTTTTCTATTGCCGGGTGGAATGATCGAATGAAAGAAACTGAAGTATAAGCCGCACCGACTACTGAGGTAATGGCCGCCGCCCACATAATAACACCAAACATTCTATACCCTATATTCCCTGCAGCAAGTTGGAATACGGATGCTGGAGGATTTGATGGGTCAATTGCAAGTCCTTTGGAAACTACCCCAAGTACCGCTAAGAATAATGCCACACGCATAACACCCGTAACTACAATACCGATTACAGAGCTTTTCGTAACTTCGGGTAATGATTCTATCCCTTTTACCCCTGCATCTAACAGACGATGCCCACCAGCAAAAGTTATGTATCCCCCAACTGTTCCTCCAACCAATGTCACGATGGCAAATATACTGATTTGTTCCGGATTAAATGTACGAATAATCGCTTCACCAACAGGCGGTGATGTAGTGAAGGCTACATACAACATGAGAAGAATCATCACAATACCAGCAACTTGGGCAACTTTATCCATTGCTTTTCCTGCTTCTTTTACAAGGAATATAAAGATCGCGAATGTGGCACTTATAACAGCACCCATTATCGGATCAAGCCCAAGCATCGCATTTAATCCAAGACCTGCTCCGGCAACGTTACCGATATTAAATGCAAGGCCTCCCATTACAATGAGGATGGCTAAAACTACACCGAGTCCTGGTAATACTTTGTTTGCAATTTCTTGCCCACGTAACCCTGATACAGCAATTATTCTCCAAACGTTCATTTGAGTAAATATATCTAATATTAACGAAATTAATATAACAAAACCAAAGCTTGCCGCCAGTTGCTGCGTAAATACGGTCGTTTGTGTTAAAAATCCAGGACCAATTGATGATGTTGCCATTAGGAATGCTGCACCTAATAAAATACTCATACTAACTTTCTTTTTAGTTTTTGCTGTTCCCGCTATTTCTAAGTTCTCTATTTTTTTCTCGCTCATTTAAATTGCCCCCTACTTACAAACTGCTGAAACTATGATGTTGTTTTTTTCTAACGATTCTTTACTATATTTTGCAAAATCAAGGGCGTGTTCTCCATCTCCATGGATGCAAATCGTATCTGCCTTTAAAGAAACTTCCGTATTTTGCTGAGAAATGACTTTTCCTTCCGTCACCATTTTAACTATTTGGGCAACTGCCTGTTCTTGATTTGTTAGTAAAGCGTCAGATTGTGAACGCGAAGTTAACGTCCCATCCGATTGATAGGTTCGGTCAGCAAACACTTCATGTGCTGTACGCAAGCCAATCTTCTCTCCTGCTTTCGTCAATTCACTACCAGCAAGTCCAAATAATACTAACGAAGGTGAAACATCATACACAGCTTGGGCAATTGCTTCCGCGAGCTTCGTGTCTTTAGCGGACATATTGTATAAAGCGCCATGCGGTTTTACGTGTTGCATGGTCTCGTTGAATGTCGCTAAAAATCCTTGCAGAGCACCGATTTGATAAACAACCATATCGTACCCTTCCTGTGGAGTAATCTTCATTTCGCGTCGTCCAAATCCATTCAAATCAGGTAAGCCAGGATGTGCACCAATTTTTACTCCATTTTCAATTGCAAGCTTAACCGTTTCCCTCATCACGCTTGGATCACCCGCATGAAAACCGCACGCGATATTTGCTGATGTTACATATTTCAATATTTCTTGCTGTTCACCAAGCTTATATCGTCCAAAACTTTCCCCTAGATCACAATTCAAATCGACTCTAAACATTGTCTTCCCCTCCAAGTGGTAAAAATCAGCACGCGTAAGCGCTTACACATTGACTTGGTTCCGAATTAAGGAACTTAAGTTTTGAAACTAAATTAATTCTATCACAAATTAATTTAACTGAATAGATGTTATCTTCAAATGTTGCAATAATAAAAAATAATACGTCTTTTTAGTTTTCTGGGCTTGTTTTTTGTATTTCGACAACTATAATTGTTCTATAATCCATTTTTAAGAACTGGAGTACCGTAAATCGAAACAATAGGAGCTGTTGGAATGAGCAATCGTAACTTAGGAGCCAGCATGAAGCCTTTAGGTGATTCAGCACTAATTGTCCAACTTGGGGAAGGTATTAGTCCATCTATTCATGAATTGGTAAACAATCTGTCAGTGTTATTAAATAATCATCCTTTTGAAGGATTTATTGAGTCGGTACCTGCCTACAATAATCTAACTATCTATTACAACCCCGTCGCCGTACACCATTCACAAATAAATAAGGAAGTACACCATGCACGATTAACTCCTTTCCAAAAGGTTAGCGCTTTCATGGAAGAATTGGTTCAACAAACTAGAAAAAATAAATTTCATGATAAAAGGGTTGTTACAATTCCAGTCTTATATGGGGGGGAGTATGGTCCCGACTTAGAGTATGTAGCGCAGTGCCATTCCCTATCCGTTGATGAAGTTATTCAAATACATTCCGAAGGTGATTATTTAGTTTATATGATTGGATTTGCTCCTGGATTTCCATTTATGGGAGGACTAAGTGAACAAATCGCAACGCCACGAAAAGAAACGCCTCGTTTAGTCATTCCCTCTGGATCCGTTGGGATTGCTGGAAAGCAGACGGGCGTTTACCCATTGGAAACACCCGGAGGATGGCAAATTATTGGCCGTACCCCACTCGATTTATTTCTTCCCGCTATCTCTCCACCAACATTATTACAAGCTGGAGATAAAATTCGTTTTGCACCAATTTGCCCTAAAGAATATGACCACTATAAGGAGATGAAACTATGACCGTCAAAGTACTTCATCCAGGTCTTTTGACCACGATACAAGACTTAGGAAGATATGGTTCTCAAAAATATGGTGTAATTGTTAGCGGTGCGATGGATAGCTTTTCACTGAGAGTCGCTAATCTGCTAGTAGGTAATGATGAAGGCGAAGGAGCCCTCGAAATCACGTTATTCGGAACAACCCTATATTTTGAAAAGGATTCGTTAATCGCCATCACTGGTGGGGACCTACTTACTACCATCGATGGTGAAAATGCACCGATGTGGCGTCCCATACTCATGCGAAAGGGCTCTGTATTAAAATTTAAATCCGCAATAAAAGGATGTAGAGCCTACTTAGCTTTTGCGGGAGGTATTGCTATTCCAAAGGTTATGGATAGTAAAAGTACATATCTTCGTGCAGGAATTGGCGGCTTCAAAGGTAGGGCCTTGCAAAAAGAGGATACATTCGAATGTGGAGAATTGAATGAACTCAATCATTCCCTCGTCCAACAATTAGAAAAGTTGAATGGACATTTTACATGGGCTGTCAACTACAGTGCTCTCATCAATTTAAAATCATCTCAAACGATACGCGTTCTAAAGGGTACTGAATTCAATCGATTCGAAAGTAAAAGTCAGCTAACGCTTTTTAATGGAGCATATTCAATAACAACACAAGCCGACCGTATGGGGTATCGATTGGAAGGTCCTGCTCTTTCATTAGCTGAGCCATTTGAATTACTGTCCGAAAGTGTCACATACGGAACTATTCAAGTTCCGCCAAATGGACAGCCCATTATTTTAATGGCAGACCGTCAAACAACAGGCGGTTATCCAAAAATCGGTCAAATTATTTCCGCCGATTTACCAAGTTTAGCCCAGTTACAACCAACTTCAATAATTCAATTCAAGGAAGTAACACATGAAGAAGCATTTATGGAGTTATTAAAAAAAGAACACATTATAGATGAAATAAAAATGGCCATTCACTTTAAAAGAACATACTAACATGGGGAAATGATCATATTAAAATAAAGGTGATTGACTGAAAATCGGCCACTTTAATGCAAATTTATTTGAATAAAAACATCTTCTACTTATGCCTGATTAACAGCTAAGCAGAAGATGTTTTTTATCTTTTCATATAGCCTAACCGTTGCGATATTTCTTCAGCAGCTTCTTTTACTCTCGCTGCAAATATAGGAATGTTTTCATCTTGATAATTCGCTTCAATCCCTGCAACACTTAGTCCGGCAACTACGTTTCCTTTATAATCGAAAATTGGCGCGGCGATGGCCGAGGTATGATTCTCTAATTCAGAATTACTAATCGTATAACCGTCTTTTTTAGCTTGCCGAATCGTATCATGGAGACGCTCTTTATCGGTGATTGTCCCCGACGCAAATGGTTTTAGTTCAATCGATTCCATATAAGCAGTAATTTCTGGTTGCGGTAAATAAGATAAAATAATTCGAGAACAAGCCCCAGCGTATAAGGGACTTCTTCTACCGATTGCGGTATATAAGCGAACTTTTTGGTTTCTATCAATTTTTTCAATATAAATCGCTTCATCGCCCTGTTTAATGATTAAATTAATTGCTTCTTTTACATCATTATGTAAGTTCTCCATAACGGGGTATGCAATTTGCCGAATATCAAGTCTTGAAGAAACAAGATGGCCGAATTTGAGAAATAGGAGCCCTAACCGATATTTCAAATCAATCCCCTTCTCGAGAAACCCCATTTCTTCTAAAGACATTAACATTCGATAGACGGAAGTCTTTGGTATACCCGATAAATCAATGATTTCTTGGAACGATAACTCTGTATGGTCCATAAATAAGTTTACAATATCCATCGAACGGACAACTGTTTTATTTTTATTATTCATATGATCTCCTTATGTGATGCCCATTTCTATAATAGTTTTAGCTATACTCGAACTTCCTTTTTTATTTTTCCATATTAACTTTTATCTGTGCCCTATTGGACAATGAAGCAATCGCATTCTTCCCGCGATAGTTAACGAAGCATATACTTATACCCACGAACAACAGCCCCATGATTAAAGGGTACGTTACCGGTTCATCTAAAAAAATTGTGCCTATAAAGACTGATATGATCGGTACTAGAAATGTAAAGGTACCAACTTTACTCGCCTCTCCTGCATTTATAAGTTTATAATAAATGATATAGGAGAGTGGAATACCAAAAGTAGAACCGTATCCGAGACCAAAAAGATATGCGCCGTTCCATTCGATAGCGGACCAATTTTCAAAGATTGACCCAGTGCCTATTAAAATACCCCCACCAATAATACACTGCAAAGACACCATCCAGTAAGCGTTTACTTCGTTGCTTACTTTCTTCACATAAACCACTCCAAGTGCCCAGCTAAATGCTGTAACCAACCCTAAAACTACACCAACGACCGATATATGAGTGCTTAACCCATCCACACTGACAATTACAATTCCAATAAATCCGACAATCAAACCAATTATTTTAATCGGTGACATATGTTCTCCAAGCCATATCCAAGCAAACAATCCTAGTAATACTGGCTGAAAATAAACAAGCACCGAAAATAGTCCTCCCGGTAAATAGATCAGCCCGACTGTCTGTAACCCAAAAAAGAGAATCGTATTGAAGAATGCAGAAATACAATATTTCGACCAATTTTCTCGCCAGTTGATCTTGCTCCGCATTTTATATATCAAAGCCGCTAATAGAAGACCTCCTATCATTGCACGCATACCTGCAAACAATAATGGTGGTGTATATGGCACGGCCAGTTTATAGATCGGCCAACTACCACCCCAAACAAAGACTAATAACAAAAGTGCGGCCGTTGACTTTGTAAATAACTTCCCCAATTGTTTATCTTCCTCTCAAAAGCTGAACGGTTCGCCCAACAATAAGTGTTAATCTATCTAACTATACACCTAAAATTGTAATACCACTAACTAATAATTATCGGTTATGAATAGTTAAAATATATTAAATATGGGAAGTCTATAGCATAACAGAAATACAAATCAAAGCTCCAATCCAATAATATGTATCCGACATCTTTTATCGACTCCCTATCCCCAAAGGACGGATAGCAGAAGGAAAACAAAACGAAACAGGATTTCTCTAGGATCGTGGTCCTACTGAAATTGTTTTTTCAATGCGTAACATTTTGGTTTATCAGCGGGTCTTCAACTGCTTGAATTAGGTTACCTAGTACTAAAACTATTCATAGTTGTTTAAAACCAAGTACTTTTTCAAGTCCTGGATTCTCAATACACACATAATATAATTGTAAGCGGTTTAAATTAATCTTGCATTTACAGATTACTTTTTTTATAATAAACATGATAATCATTTACATCCAGGAGGCATTAATGATGAGTAGTTTCTTCGAGAAAGCACAACAATTTGGTAAATCATTTATGCTGCCTATAGCTGTATTGCCCGCAGCAGGTTTACTTTTAGGGATTGGCGGTGCTTTATCCAACCCCAATACAATAAAAGCTTATCCATTTTTAGACGTAACTTGGTTGCAATCCATTTTCACCATTATGGCAAGTGCAGGAAGCGTCATATTCGCAAACCTTGCACTTTTATTTGCGATAGGTGTAGCGGTTGGTTTAGCCAAAAGTGATAAAGGAACCGCTGGACTTGCAGGAATGCTCGGTTTCCTAGTCATGAATGCAACTATCTCAGCATTATTATCAATCATGGGAATTCTCAATACTGAAAATCCCGCATCTGTTGGACAAGGATTAGTACTTGGTATTCACACGTTAGAAACAGGTGTCTTTGGCGGTGTAATGGTTGGTATTTTAGTCGCTTTTCTTCATAATCGTTATAATAAGAAGCAACTTCCTCCATTTTTAGGTTTCTTTAGCGGATCACGATTTATTCCTATCATTTCTGCATTTGCATCTATTTTTCTTGGGGTGCTTATGTTCCTAATTTGGCCATTTATTCAAGCTGGTATTTTTAAAATGGGTGGATTAGTAGAGGCAACTGGTTACATTGGAACATTTATTTTTGGATTTGTGTTACGTTTATTAGGTCCATTCGGTCTTCACCACATATTCTATATGCCTTTTTGGACGACTAGTCTAGGCGGATCACTCGTTATTGATGGACAACTTATTGAAGGAACACAGCGAATTTTCTTTGCACAGCTTGCTGATCCTACCGTTGAAAAGTTTTATAGCGGAACATCCCGCTTCATGTCCGGACGCTTTATTACGATGATGTTTGGCCTTCTTGGGGCAGCTTATGCAATTTATCGCACAGCAAAACCTAAAAACAAAAAAATAGTTGCAGGATTAATGGGATCTGCTGCATTAACATCCTTCTTAACAGGAATTACAGAACCCATTGAATTCTCATTCTTGTTCATTGCTCCTTTACTTTATGTTTTACATGCCTTTTTGGACGGATTAGCCTTTATGATGGCTGATATTTTCCAAATTACAATCGGGCAAACATTTTCGGGCGGATTTATCGACTTTGTCTTATTTGGAATTTTACAAGGTGACGCGAAAACAAATTGGATCATTGTTCCTCTAATCGGCATTCCATGGTTCTTTGTTTATTACTTCTTATTTACATTCTTTATTAAGAAGTTCAATTTCAAAACCCCAGGCCGTGAAGATGAAGACCTAAAAAATACGCCAACAATGGAAAACACAAGCGAAAGAGCACAAACAATTATTACGGCATTAGGCGGCGCAGATAATTTAACAGATGTTGATTGCTGTGCTACTCGCTTGCGTATTAGCGTCAATGATCCAGGAAAAGTTGATGAAGCACTATTGAAAGAAACAGGAGCAAAAGGTGTTATTATGAAAGGTAAGGGTGTCCAAGTCGTTTATGGACCGCATGTTACCATTATTAAAAATGAAATCACAGAAATAGTTGGTGAGTAATTATGTTGAATAAAATTAAAAATGGGCTTGTTGCTTCATGCCAGGCCCTTGAGGATGAGCCTCTTCATAGTTCGTTTATTATGGCAAAATTAGCGCTTGCTGCCGACCTTGGCGGAGCTGCTGGTATTCGCGCAAATTCTTTGCGCGATATTCAGGCTATAAAAAAAGAAGTTTCTTTGCCTGTTGTAGGAATTGTTAAACGTGATTATCCTGATAGTGATGTTTTCATTACTGCGACAAAAAAAGAAGTCGATGAATTAATTGAATCTGGCTGCGAAATGATTGCTATGGATGCTACATTACGTCCACGTCCAAATGGTGAGCAGTTAAAGGATATTGTTGATTATGTAAAAACGAATCACCCACATATCCAATTAATGGCTGATATTTCAACTTTAGAAGATGCACTCGAAGCGGAACGTTTAGGATTTGATTGTGTTTCTACCACTCTTTATGGCTATACAAAAGAAACCAGCGGATGTAAACTTTATGAAAATGATTTTGAGTTCATTAAGATCGTACTAAATAACATTCGGATTCCGGTTATAGCTGAAGGTAATATTCTTACACCTGAAATGGCAAAAATAGTAATATCTCTCGGCGCTTATTCCGTTGTCGTGGGAGGGGCTATTTCAAGACCCCAGCAAATTACTAGGCGGTTTGTAGACGAGATCAAAGGAGTGTAATGAATGGTTACACTATTGAAGGAAATTCAATCTAGATATTCTTCTTTCTCGGAAAAAGAGAGAGGTCTAGCCGATTATTTTCTTTCCTCGCCAATTGAGGCTTCACAAAGCAATATTAAAGATATTGCTGTCAAGACTGATATTTCTGTTGCGACGATTACACGTTTTTGCAAAAAGGTTGCTTGTAGAAACTTTGTCGAGTTGAAAATAAAATTAGCGCGAGAAGCATATCAGGTAGGTAATGATAAAGTTGACTCAAAATTAAAGCGGCAATATGAGGATATTCTAAATGATATTCAAGGACTAAGTGGAAAAGATTCGTTAAATGAGGTTATGCAACTCATGCAAGAAGCAAATAAATTGTATATTTATGGATTAGGCAGTTCAGGACTTGCTGCGCAAGAGTTAAATTATCGTTTAAGTAGAATGGGCTTTGCATCAGAAGCTGTAACTGACCCACACTTAATGATCATTAGGAGTACACTAGTCCAAGACCGTGATTTACTTCTAGCATTCTCTCGCTCAGGACAGACTAGAGATTTATTACACTCCATTAAAGAAGCTAAAAATAATGGCGCAAAAATCGTCTCGTTCACCGCTTATGGCGATACTCCGCTAACCAAATTATCTGAAGCCGTATTATGGACGATACATCCTTTACGTACCGGATATATATCTACTGGTTTGGATTTAAGTGTTCTTTATTTGATTGACCTTATTAGCTTATTTTTATTAAAGGACCAAAAAGTTAAAGAAACATACGAAAAAACAGTAACTGCCATTTCCTCTGAAGCATATATCGAAAGTAATCAATAAGATTATAATTTTAGATTAAACTTAATAAGGTATCTGGCTCTAAAACAATTCGGCATTGTTTTTAGAACCAGATACCTTATTTCTATTAAGATTAAGTGAAATTTTATTCGTAACTATATAGTTGACACTTAACGAATAGGCTGTTCTTCCAACGCCGCTTTGTCGCTTAGTTATGGCCAGCCTTAAAGCTCCTAATGCTGTTAGAACTGAAATAAATTGTAAATATTATACTATAGGAAGATTATGAAAGTCCTGACCTCCCCCCTCTCTTCCATTTGATAAATTAATTGTAAAATCCATAGGTAACAGCTTATACATTATATCGCGGCAATGAATAACCTATAGTAAGTAGTGGTTAAGCCACCATAAGGAGGTTTTTATTGTGCCACAGAGAGGAAATGGACGATTTCGTTTTTGTGTTTTTCCAGGTTATAACTGGTGTGGGCCTGGTTGTAGTGGACCCGGCGCTCCTATTAATGAGGTAGATGCAGCTTGTAAAGCACATGACGATTGTTACCGCAGGGGCGGATGTCCATGTGAATGTGACCGTGAATTTATTCGTTGTCTACGTCATAAAATAGATCCATGCACTAAAAAAGGTAGGCACGCACGTCTGCTCTATAATTATATGAAGTTACAAACATTATTCACTTGCAACTTTTATAGATAGCAGGCGAGATGGGATCCTTTGAATTTTTCTTGGAAAGGATCACACCTGTTGATTGACCAAAGTAAACAGTGAAAATGGATTTTTCCAAGTCCTACTTACCGCATTTTTATGAAAATAAATGGTTAATCATCAAAAAAAGCGAAGATGAGATCTTCGCTTTTTTTGTATATTCATTATTCTACTTGACTACTGCCGTTTTTTTGAATGAGTGATATCTGTCCTGCATGAATACCTGTATGGTACATTAATCTTCCAACAGCTTCTAAAGGTGTTGATATCCCGATTGGTGACTCCATACTCTTATTCCACTCTTCCTCAGGTAACTCTATCATTGCTTTAATGAGATGTGTGTTCGAAGCTGACAACAGGTCAACAAGCGCTTCTGAATCAGTTAAGGATGGCTTCGTAACCCCACCTTCTGGCATACTTCTGCCGAAAAACCATTCAGCGAACATATACTCCACTTCCGCGGTATGATGAAGCAAAGACCCTATTGTTGATTTTCCCAGCTGCAAACCTAGATCTTGTTCCGGCAATGCCTCTGCTGTTTTATGAAATCGTTCCCGAATTGCATTCCAGATTGGTAACACAGTAGAATATGTCATTTGAGCATACCTCATTCGCTTTAATTTTACGCTTCAGCGTCCTTCTTCTTGTCTACAACAACATGCGTAAATACATTGGCATCAATATCCAGATCGAATGCCATCCCAAAACCGACTACGTAACGTCCCTTTAAGGGTGTCAATTCGAAAAGTGAGAAATCCAGTCCTCGCAAGAGATCCATCATTTTAGCACCATGATCGGCATTAAATAGTTCAAAGATTTCATCATGCCCTTCATTACCAATATTTTTCGGCGTACAACTCCAGCGTACTCGCTGCGTTGCAAATTTATTAATCGTTGCGGACTCGTCAGCAATAAGAAGCGCATCCACATATTCATTTTTCTCCATAAAACTATAATGCTCCGCAATCTGGCTAATATAGATATACAACTTGCCATCTTTCTTAACGAAAGGCGCATAACTAGCAAACGGCTTCCCTTCATCATCCAGTAAATTCAAAATCAAGTTTTTTCTACTCGCCACAAACTGCAAATACTTTGCCTTATTCATTTCCAAATCAACAGGCTTTTTCAACATTCATTCCTCCATTTATTAATCTACTATCTAGCGGTACTTAACAAATGAATGCGCGGTTTCTTCTCCGTAGAAAGATAATCAATTTCCGCATCCATTCGATAAACTTGCCGAATCATATCTGGCGTCATTACCTGGTTCGGTGTTCCACTCATCACCTTCTCACCAGCCTGCACAACAACGATGCTATCGCTATAAGAAGAAGCTTGATTGAGATCATGTAGCACCATTACAACCGTCATGCCCATATCACGGTTAAGTTCACGAACAAGCTCAAGTACCTCATGCTGATGTGAGATATCCAAATAGGTTGTTGGTTCATCTAACAATAAAACTTTTGGACGTTGTGCAAGTGCCATAGCTATCCATGCACGCTGAGATTCACCGCCTGACAAAGAAGCGACCGTTCGATCCTTATAGGCTGTTATATGCGTTCTCTCAAGCGCCCAATGGACGATTTCCATGTCCTCATTATTTAATTTCTCAAACCACTTTTTATGGGGATACCTACCATAAGAAACCAGATCAATAACAGTCATATCACTCGGCGCTTGGTTTTTTTGACTAAGCATGCACATATTACGTGCTACTTGTTTGGCGTTCATTGACTTCAAATTTACGCCTTCAAATTCCACCGAACCTTCGTGATAAGGAATGTGCCGCGCGACTGCTTTGAGCAATGTCGATTTCCCTGAACCGTTCGGACCAATAATAGACACGACCTCACCCTGTTTGACAGCAAAGGAGAAGTTGCTAATTGCATTCTTCTGTTCATACCGAATTGAAATGGAATCCACAGTGAACATATTAGAATTTCCCCCTTCTCATCAAATATAGAAAATAAGGTCCGCCCACGACTGCCATCAGTATGCCTGCCGGTATTTCCAGTGGCGAAAATAATGTTCGTCCACCTGTATCCGCAAGCAATAATACAAGCGCACCAAGTGCCATACTCATTGGCAATAAATACTTATAGTTTGAACCTACTAGCAATCGAGCCATATGCGGAACTACGAGACCAACAAATCCAATCATCCCAATAGCTGCAACGGAAATAGCCGCTAAAAAAACTGCCAATATGGACAATGAAATTCGGATTCGGTTCACATTCTCTCCAAGATTCGATGCGACCTGATCACCCATTCGAATGATGTTTGCCTTACGGATAGCGAATATTGACAAAATCCAACCAACTATCGCATACGGGAAAACCATAAACAAGGCGTTATTACCTTTAGCAGCCAAACTGCCGTTCAGCCATTGGACAGCAGATGGAAGTCGATCGCTATAGATAATCGACAAATACCCAATTCCGCCGCCACACAACGCATTCACTGCGACACCAGACAAAATAATGGTAATCGGTGATATACCATTGCGTCTCCACGCTAAAGCGTAGACAATAGTTGCCGCAAAAAGTCCGCCCACAAAAGCAGCTAGTGGAATGAATTGCGTATACTCGGGTGCTGCGAGCATAATGATGAGCACACAAACGGCTGCCCCGCTCGTCACACCCGTTAAGCCTGGATCTGCAAGTGGGTTACCCATAACAGCTTGCAATAACGCACCCGAAATCGCAATGTTCGCACCGATAATCATCGCCAGTAATACACGCGGTAGGCGAATATCCCATATAATGGTATCATGAACCGCGGTAGACGATGCGCTAAAAAGCGTTTTTATTATTTCTGGAACTGCGATTGTCACACTGCCTAATCCTATAGCAATCACCGCAGCAAGAATTGTTAGTGAAAAGGTTAAGAGTACAATTGCCCCACTTTGAGGTTTATTCATCACCAGCTAGCCCCTCTTTTATTCATAAAAATAAGTTGCGATTTGCGTCAATGCTTGCTCTGCGTTACTGATTGAAGTTACGCCAAAGATATTGTAATCCAGAATCTGAATTTTATCGTTTTTATAGGCAGATAGTTTAGTCCAAGTTGTATTGCTTTGGACTTCTTTCTCGAACATGTCTTCCGATGCACCATGATCGCCTGATGCCAATACAAAAATAATGTCCGGGTCTGCAGCTACCACGTCCTCCATATTAATAGGGGAATACGTATCAGACACTTTCAATACGGAAGTCGCAATATTATCTGCACCTAGCTTGTGCACCAAACTTCCTAGATAAGAACCCTCACTCATCACCATGAACGAATCCGCAGTTCCAATCATTAGCATGACACTTGGCAGTTCCTTTCCTTTAGCTTGTTCTACCAATTCGTTTTCCTTGTCTAGTAGCCCACTAAGTACCTTGTTCATTTCATCTTTTTTATCGAAATATGTACCGAGCGCTTTAAAGCTTAGTTTTAGATCATCAAATGAATCCGTTGGTAAGTAAGCTGTTTGTAAATCGATGCCTTCTAAACTTTTGTCCAATGTGCTTCGAAGTGATTCCGCTCCAAGAATTAAATCTGGTTCCAGATTGGTTACGACTTCAAGATCTGGCTGCATAGGTGAGCCAATTCGCTGAATTGTATCAAAGTCTGCTGGAATAGGGTTTGTAGAGGTAGGCACACCAACCGGAGTAACATCTAGCAAGTGCAGCATCTCAGTTAATGGTACCGACGTCGTTATTACTCGCTCCGGCACCTCCGTAGGAAATTGGTTGACTGCTTCAGTAAACGCTGCTTCATCTACACCGTCGTTCTCCAAGCTATAGATATCGTCGGCTTGATTATTTTCACTATTTTCGGTATTCGATACCCCTTCGTTTTTTGCAGCATCATCCGTTGAATCAGACGCGCATGCAGTTAGTAAAGTAAGAGCTAAAATAGGTAAAACAAAGTAAAACTTCCTCAAAATGTACCCCTCCGTATATGTATATTTATAATGTCACTACCAATATTCGCGAGTTTAATTGATAATGATTTTCAATCTCAACGTAATGATAACCGTTATCACTAAACTTTGTCAATTAGTTTTTAAATCATCTTTTAACTTTTCGTCTGATCTATTAAATTTAAAAAATGCAGTGAATCTATCGGTCGACTTATCCCCGCTGTTTATTTTCTTCATTAATTCCCGATTTTTTTAATTTGGTATTGCTTATTATCCTCAGAAAAAAATGACATTGGGCTCCAATAATAAACAAATGGGTAGTCGACTTTAGTTTTAATTAGGATCAACATCCTTTCTCACTATTTCACCATATACACTTCTCAAATAATCGTTTTCCGATAGAAAAAAGCGTCTCCACTACTTGTAGAAACGCCCCTTTTATGTTGAATTTTTTTTTGAATTTCCTATATAATGAACGTACGTTATTCCCGTTTTCATTCGCTTTCTTTCATTTCCCTCCACAGTTCCCCGTCAATAAGATAAGTAATTTTCTCGATTTTCCCCTCTCGTAAAATTGCTATACCTGGAATCTCTAACTTCATTTTGGCCCCGTCTATTTTTTCATGATTAATATAAACCGTAAAATGATAATTCGTTGGCGTTTCCTTGTTTTGCTCCACGTCAATCTTGGTAACGTTTATCCGATAATTGCTTTGGTCTGCCTCTAAGTGAAACATTAAAGCCAGACCCGTAGCAACGAATTTTTCATAACCACTGTCCGTAAAATAAGGTCCGTAAGTATCCTCTAGATAACTGTAATATTCGCTACTTAATGGCCCAGATTCCGCCCCACTACTCAGGCCATTTACTATATGAATAACCTCTTCATTAGGGGCATTAAACTCATGTTCTAATACAGCTTGTATGGCCCCTATATTTTTATCCAACGGTTCGGTTTGCGGGCTATTTAAAAAATCTGCTTGTTGCCATAGCAAATAACCGAAGCCGATTGCGAAAATTGTGAAAGTCGTGAGCACAAATCGATATTGCCGGTTGGTACGTTTCTTTTGGCTGTGTAATTTTGCTTTTGCCTTTGTTGCAATTAGCTGCTTTTTCTCTTTGGAGAATGACACGGACTGTAGCTCACGATTTAAATCCTCTTTAAATTGATTCACGGCGTAGTTCCCCCCATTCATAACCAATTATTTGTTTTTCCAATTGCTTCCTTGCACGCTGTAGTCTAGTTCTTACCGTAGCTTCCGGACACTTCAATAGTTTCGCTATTTCCACCGTCGTTATTTCCTGAAAGTAATAGAGAATGAGCACTTCACGATAGTTGATTGATAATGTAAACAAAGCATCCACTAATTCCTGTTTCTCTACTTTCTCGAGCATCGCACGTTCAGGTGTATGATTTGTGCTTCTCCCTTTAATTTTCTCAAACAGCATGATTCGCTTGTTCTTCCAGCTTCGTAAATAATCATGGCTCCGATTAACCGTCATTTTTACCAAATAGGTTTTCAGCGATGCCTCCCCCCTGTACTGATTCCGTTTTTCATAAAAGGCGATGAACACATCCTGCACGATATCCTCCGCGGTTGCACTATTTTCCACATACAAATAGGCGACACGCAATAAATAATCACCATGCTCGGCAATAATTTCTTCAATTCCCTCCACAAGCTCACCTACCTTCACCTTACTGACGGACTCCAAGCCTTTTCCGATTCACTATTATTTACTTTATTTACTTTTTTCAATAATCGTTAGATGCAATTATAGCGCTCTTCTTTGGCATAATGAAAAATACCTGATAATAAACCCGAATGGGATTATTATCAGGTATCTGGGTTATTAAGATTTACTTTAGGGTAACTCCAACTATTCAACTTGCTCAAGGTAGTTAACTATAAAACGAGATGTAGTGGTTTTTAGGCTTAGCAACTTGAGCAGCGTAAATGGTTGTATTAACAAAACATAACCCACCACTCATCGCTAGTACAATACAAGAAAACATCGGCACACCAAATTGTAACTTAAAAACGCATTAAATTAACATAAATTCAAATCTTTACGTGGATTACAGATAGTTCCTTCAAGCTCAATTATCACCTTATCAACAGATTCTATGCTTTGACAAATTGAAATTATTATTACAACCTCTATGCAATCCTTATTGTTATGAAATGAAGGAATAACATGTGCCCTGCAATCAACATCGGTTATTTCACAGTTGATTTCTGTCCCATGGGGAGCGCATAAAACCACTGTTTCTACTTCAGTAAATGGAAAAATACATTTTAAGCAGATTTCCCCTTTATGATTTACGAATTGAACGCAAACGAATCCTTGTTTTAAGAGATCTATCCTTTGTAGCAAAATAGTCTTTTCTAGTTCATTATTAACATGAACTTTCGCTCTACCTTCTGAACATGTCAATTCTTCACATGTTAATAGGCAACCACTATTCAAAGAAACTGGGTTCCCATGACAATCTGATAAATAACAGATTGTCTTCTTAATATCTTTAATCGAATTTAGATTGCAATCATCATTTGGATGAAAATGCAACATTATTTTTAATTCTCCATAGCAGCTATCAGCCCTCGTATTTCTTTCATTGCATTGGATCTCTATTGAATCAAGATGTGTAAAGGTAGCTGAAAATGAACTTCCTTCGTTTACATCTGCTTGTTTTTCTCCATTTACAAACACAGATAAATTACTGCCACATCCTCTTTTAAATTTAATACAGATTGAGCCTCCGATTTGGCTAATCCCGTATGTTGTCCATAAAACGGTCCGTTCAAATTCTCCAGATGGTATACAAAAATCACAGCAAATTAAATCGTCAAATTTATTTTTCCCTATATCAACAATTTCCTTTAATTTTATAACAGTGGATTTAGTTACCCAATCTAATACTCTAGGTACCTTTACACAATGGATGGTTGGATTCTTATTTGACTGCATGTACTTTGTAGCCCCTTCTTCAAAAGTATATTCCTCTTATATCTTATGTTTCTAAGGACAAGAAGGTAACTACTGTGGTCTCATATCTATCCGATGAATTAACCTAAGTCCAAGCAGTTTCTAGCGATCGCGCATTTACTATAAAGCAAGTTTATATTACGCAAGGAAGGAGGTGAATCTATATTATGTGTCAAAATTCTAGTGAAAACATGGGAGCAGGCAGTTTCAGTTGCTGCGAGCCTAAAAATTTTGTACAAGATAAAGTATGTAATGATTTCACAGTTTCGGGAATCGATGAAGTAGGTGCGGAAATCATTTATGCTACAAATGCAAACGATGTTATTTTTGCATCTGGATTTGTAAAAAATGTTGGTAACTTCCCTATTACCGTGCAATTTGTAAAGGGGGCTAACCCCACTACAGGTCTAGGTGGTACAATCGTCAGACAAGCAGTTGTACCTATTGGAGGAGCTTTTACTTTTACAATTTCACGATTCGATACAATTCGTGTATTCGCCACTGATGCTACAGCAGCCCTACCAGCTGCTGGTGAATTCTGTATCACTCCTCGTTATGAAATCGGTTAATCGGTTTAGTGAAATACAACCTAAAAAAGCCGATTCCTTAAGGTACAGGAAATCGGCTTTTTTAGATTGAAATTGCTTTACCAACTACAATAGCTTTACAAGAGGCAAGAAAATAAGTTTCCGAACACAAAAAAACGGCCACATTTCCCTCAAAATGTAACCGTTTAATTAAAATGACATCGAATGCCCATACCTCGCCAAATACTCTTCCTTCTCTTTATAATCTGGCATAATACTTCCAACGCGTCTCCAAAATGACCGATCATGATTCATATGCAATAAATGACATAGCTCATGGATTACCACATAATCGATGACTTCAATTGGAGCCATGGCTAGACGATAATTAAAGGTCAGCTTTCTATCTGAACTACAACTTCCCCACTTAGCTTTAGATTCTACTATTTCAATGATTTTGGGCTTTACCTTCAGTTGTTTTTGATAGACTTTTATCCGTTCTTCTACAATCGTTTTACAGCTATTGATATAGAACTTTTTGAGATTCCTTTTAAGGACCTCTTCATTTAACTCACTACTATCTATTAATTCATGAAGAAAACACTCTTTCCCAAGGTATAAGAACTTCCCTTGGGCATGATACTCTCTTGCCTTAGGGATTTCTCGAGCTACTTCAATTTCATGGATTTTCTCTAGTATTCTTTTCCCGTTACTTTCTATTGCACTGACAATCACTTCTTGACTTGTGTCTTTGGGTGCTTTAACAGTTATAAAACCAAATGAATCAATATGAATGGATAGCTTCTTCCTATTTCCATACTGAACATCAACTTTAATCATTTTATTTTCAATTTCAACCTTCATATCTAGCATCACCTTTATACATTTATTCCTAACCCTTGTTTTTAACTTATCCACTGTTTTCTTTCTATTCTTAGCCACAATTCATCGATTCATTCCCTGATACATTCATCTTAGTGGGTATTAACCATTCTGGCAACAAACGCTTCGTAGAATAAGATAGTTTAGCTCAACTTGATAACGCCTCAACAAAGCAATACGAAAGAACAGTATGCCTCTTACTGGAAGAAAAGCCGCCAAAAATGCAATTTTGGCGGCTGATGCTTTCTCTATGGTTTTTTCTTTTTTATTTTAAAGTAATGTCACTTTCTATAAGGCATCACATGATTAGCTGCATACTCTTTGCTAAAAGTATGTAAGGAACACATTGTACAAAGTACTAGAGTGCCCGAAATTGTATCTTCGGGCACTAACAATCTATATAGAAAGTCATCTATTCCTTTTTTCAAAACAACCTCATTTTTCGCTTGATCATTGTAGGAACGCGACAGGCAACTATTCGCAACAGTAATACTGAAAAGAGTATGGCTAGAAGTGACGTAGTCACTTCTAGCCATACCTGCCCCACAGTAAAAATGTCATAAATAGTTAGCCGCAAGCGAGCAGGAAATGGTCCAGTGAAAATGGAGGATATCAAGCCCTCCTCACCAGTATGTTATGTAAGAAAAATAGTTAATGAACAGACGTTTTAACATTTAAAAGAATACAAATTCCCCATTAAATTCAGAACCTTTTCAGAATCCACCACCTTTCACTTGCAATTGCATTAGAATAGGGGTAAAGTTTGTCTAATTAGAAATTCACTTATTTCAAAATTTTTGAAGTAAGGATAGAGGCGCAAAGACCATCAGTACACAATCAGAGGATAATGAGATCCTATGACAATTGTGGAAAGGGGAATTTGCCGAAGTGGAGAGAATCTCATTTTCTTGAAGCTGGTTCTGTGTTGAATAAACACAGGATTGTCATATAGGAAACTATATGGAGGGCTATCTTATGCAAAGAAATAATTTATTATTTCTACTGCAACAACGAGCCCTCGTTGTTGCTTTTTTGCGTTAATTCACTAACTGCCCTTCTTCCTCTATTTTTTTAAAATAAACTATAGGATGTGGAGAAATAATGAATTTCGGACAAGTGTTAACTGCAATGGTGACTCCTTTTGATGAAAATGGTGAAATTGATTTTCAAGCTACAAAAAACTTAATTAATTATTTAATTGCTAATGGAACAGATGGCTTAGTGGTATCTGGTACAACAGGAGAGTCTCCGACGTTAACGGATGATGAAAAGTTGAATTTATTCAAGTTTACAGTAGAAGTTGTGAATGGGAGAGTTCCAGTAATTGCTGGTACAGGCTCGAACAACACGAAAGGATCAATTGAGCTAACAATACTTGCAGAAGATGTAGGTGTCGATGGTATTATGCTTGTTGCCCCATACTATAACAACCCATGCCAAGAAGGATTATATCAACACTTTAAGACAATTGCGGAGGTCACATCTTTACCGATTATACTTTATAATGTTCCCGGACGCAGTGTTGTCAACATATCAGTTGAAACAGTCATTCGCCTTTCAAAAATCCCAAATATCGTTTCTATTAAAGAAGCAAGCGGTAATTTAGATTCGATGGCCGAAATTATTAGTCATACACCTGAAGATTTTTCATTGTATAGCGGTGATGATGGTTTAACGATTCCAGTGTTATCGATCGGCGGAGCTGGTGTCATTTCTGTAGCATCCCATGTTTTAGGGAATGAAATGCAAACGATGATTGGACATTTCAAAAGTGGCAACGTTCAAGAGGCAGCTAGGGATCATCGCAGACTACTACCAATAATGAAAGCACTTTTTGCTGCCCCAAATCCTTCACCTGTAAAAGCAGCTTTGATTTTAAAAGGAATCCCTGTCGGTGGTGTCCGCCTACCTATGATTCCTTTAAACGATGAACAACTTAGTTCACTACAACAAGCACTAAATATCCATGAAAAAGTTACTATTTAAAAAGGTTGTGAAAGGTTCCAGGTTCTAAATCAATTCACAAATCAATAAGAACCTGGCCCCATCACTTTATTTCCTTGTCTAGGATCCCTTATTTTAAAGTCAACTGGATTAATACTTGCTGATTGTATTTCTGCTTATACAAATGGGCATTTCAGCTAGTTTAAGTGGGAAATTTTCACATCTATCAGTAACCATGGCTGCCAAAAAAAAAATGAAGGCACAGAGATTCAATAGAGAATCTCTGCGCCTTCATTTGTTATTTAATGTCCCTTTGCATGCTAGCTTTCATATCGGATATTTACTTCGAAAGCTTATGTTCTTGGATAAAACCTTTTAATATTCCGCTTAAATTAGGGCTACCCACTTCATCTAAATCATAATGTACACGCGTATATGGTTTATTAATAGAAATGATTCGAGATAAATCCATCGGTGTTCCAATGATCACGGCATCACAGTCTGCATTATTGATGGTTTCTTCAAGATCTTTCAATTGCTGTTCGCCATACCCCATCGCTGGAAGAACGTTTTGAATATGTTCATATTTGTTAAACGTTTCAATTAAAGAACCTACTGCAAATGGACGTGGGTCAATCATTTCCTTCGCACCTAAGCGCTCAGCCGCAACTGTACCCGCACCAATTTTCATCTCTCCATGTGTCAACGTAGGACCATCTTCAACGACTAATACACGTTTACCAATAATACTTTCTGGGTTATCTACAGTAATCTTTGACTCAGCTTTAATAATTGTGCTAGTAGGGCTTGCAAATTTGATATTATTTTCTACGATTTGAATGGCTTCTGCTGTTGCACTATCAATTTTGTTAATGATGGCAACATCTGCTGTTCGTAAACTAACTTCACCAGGGTAGTATTTCAACTCATGACCTGGACGATGTGGATCCAAGACAGTAACCGCTAAATCAGGCTTGAAGAAAGAGAAATCATTATTTCCTCCGTCCCATAAAATAACATCACAGCCATCCGGATCATTTTCAGCTGCCGCTAAAATATCTGCATAATCAACACCCGCATAAACAATATTTCCACGATCAACATGTGGTTCATACTCTTCCATTTCTTCGATTGTACAATTATGTTTCTTCAAATCCTCCACTGTCGCAAAACGTTGAACACGCTGAGCATTTAAATCGCCGTAAGGCATTGGATGTCTCACTGCAACAACTTTTAAACCATGCTCCAATAATGTTTCGATAATTTTACGTGACGTTTGGCTTTTCCCTGTTCCAGTTCGCACAGCACAAACCGAAATAACCGGTTTATTGCTCTTTAACTGCGTGCCTTTTGGTCCAAGTAGTGTGAAGTCAGCACCCGCTGCATTCACAATCGCACCAACGCCCATCACAGCATCGTAACTTATATCGCTATAAGCAAAAACACATTCATCCACTTGTAACTCTTCAATCAGCTTTGGTAATTGGTCTTGTGAATAAATCGGAATTCCTTCTGGATATAGTTCACCGGCTAATTCACTCGGATATTTACGTCCATCTATATCAGGTATTTGCGTTGCCGTAAAAGCAACAACATTATACGCTTCATTATCACGATAAACCGTATTAAAATTGTGGAAGTCTCTTCCTGCAGCGCCTATAATAATTGTATTTTTTCTTTTCATCAGTATTCACTCCTATAATTGCAACGTTTTTATAATTATAACCTTTAGTGCATTTTAATACAACATTTTTTTAATATGCAAAATATAAAAAAAGATACACCACTATTCCCGATGTATCTGCTCTCTTTTGGCTTCTCTTAAAAGGTACCAGTTACCCAAACTTTAAATTTAGACCCTTAGCAAGCCACGGAAACCCCTGGCGGCATAGTAGGAATCCGCTCCATTGTGATACACAAAGATTGTATCGTAGCGATAATCACAAAAGATGGCCCCACCTAGCTTTCTAATATCAGCTGGTGTTTGCACCCAGCTCGACGTTTTCAAATCGAAATTTCCAAATTCCTGCAGCTCCCGGTATTGTTGTTCCGTTAAAAGCTCAATGCCCATGTCGGCAGCCATATCAATAGCGTTATTTTCTGGTTTATGTTTTTTCCTTGATTCCAGCGCTTCAAGGTCGTAACAAACACTTCTGCGGCCTTTAGGGCTTTCTGCCGAACAGTCATAAAAAATATATTCGCCCGACTTTTTGTCATGACCAACAACATCCGGTTCTCCTCCGGTTATTTCCATCTCATTAAGCGACCACTGTTTTTCAGTATTAGCTTCCAGCTTCTCTTGGACTTTAGCCCATTCTAGTCCTGTATGTCGTTTCATGTTTTGCTCAAAACGTGCTTTCAATGTTGTGAGTAATTCGTCACGTTGTTCAAGTGACAACTGCTTGATTCCCTTGGTCATATTGATTTCCTCCTAATTTTTTCATCCCTACTAATTATGTACCATATCAATTAGCTTAACCCTACTTGAACTTCAATTCCTTATCTGCGCTCATTCTCTCATGAATTTCACCAATTAGTGCCATCGTAAATGTTCGGTGATAGGTTATGATATTTGCTTAAAGCATTCAATATAAAAGGTGAAGAATCAAGTTGAAATTGATTCTTCACCAGTCACATAATACTTTATTTCAAATCTCCAACCAAGCCACACACTCCACATGACTTGAATGTGGGAACATATCAACCGGCTGAATTTCCTGCGTGCGATAACCGCCATCTTCAAGTATACGTAAATCCCGTGCAAGCGTACCAGGATTACATGATACGTAGACAACACGCTTCGGTTTATATTCCAAAATCGTTTTCAATAGCTCTTCGTCGCAACCTTTACGTGGCGGATCGACAACTAGCACGTCGAATCGTTTGCCGTCTGCATACCATTTCGGAATGATGACTTCAGCGGGACCTGCTTCGAAATGAGCATTACTGATGCCGTTCAATTCCGCGTTACGCTTAGCGTCTTCGATCGCTTCAGGAACGATTTCGACGCCGTATACTTCTTTCGCTTTTTGGGCGATGAACAATGAGATTGTACCGATACCACAATACGCATCGATGACCGATTCTTCTCCCGTCAGCTGTGCGTATTCTAGTGCCTGTCCATAAAGAACTTCCGTCTGTTCAGGGTTCACTTGATAGAAAGAGCGTGCAGAAATTTCGAAATCGATGTTGCCAATTGAATCGACAATAACCGGTTTTCCGTATAGTAAAACAGTTTCATCACCTAAAATAACGTTCGTTCTCTCGGTGTTAAAGTTTTGCATAATTGACGTTACATTTGGAACAACTCGTTTAATTAGTTCTATGGCTGCATCTTTTTGTGTGAATTTCTTTTTGCGTGTTACTAAAATAACCATCACTTCACCTGAAGCACGTCCTGTACGGACAATTAAGTGACGAAGCAGACCAAGGTGAGTTTTTTCATCATAAGCATCTACACCAATTGCGTGTAGCTCATATTTCAACATAGCCATCAGGTCATCTGCCTCGTGACTTTGGATGAGACAGATGTCTGTGTCAACGATGTCATGTGTACGCGATTTGTAAAATCCAGAAATAACTTTCCCGTCACGCTCACTGAAAGGTATCTGTGATTTATTGCGGTAGCGCCAAGGGTCGTCCATCCCTTTTACTGGATGCACTGGCACATGCGGTAGTTTTCCGATGCGATCCATAACATCGCGTACCGTTTTACGTTTTTGCACCAGTTGGCCTTCGTAAGACAAGTGTTGCATCTGGCATCCTCCGCATTTTGAGAACACATTACAAGGCGGTTTTACACGGTCAGGCGATGCTTTCGTAATGTTTAACAGTCTGGCAAAGCCGTAACTTTTCAATGTTTTACCTACTTGTATATCAACTTCTTCACCTGGCAGCGCGCCAGGGATGAAAAGCGGATAGCCGTCCACTTTGGCTACACCCGAACCATCGTGTGTTAAATCTTCTACGTAGACGTTGAGACGGTCGTTTCTATTCACACTATATGACATTATATTTTCCTCCAAATTTCAGATGTCTTTAGTTTACCATGCTAAGGCTGAAAAAACAGATGTCGCGAGGGCATCTATTAGACAATCCGTGTACTTTACGGTGGGAAATGGTTGATCAGCACTCACATTTGATTGCTCAGCTTGCTTATATGCTTGGTCGCCATACTTATATAATCGGTCATCCCTCTTTTTAATCGTACAACAAAAAACAGACGCCATAATCGACGTCTGCTTTCTTTTATTTCTCGTTTTCAATCTGTTTCTTTACAGCCCCATCCATCGGTCCAATTACGAACGCAACGGCGAGTCCCCCAATGAGGACGATGAAGGGTGCATAAAACATTAGAAAGTGATTCATGTTCTGTTCCTCCTTATGCGTGGTAGTCGCCTTTTCCGCGGACGTAGTCTTTATCGAAAAGGAATAGGCGCATGAGTAAGTACAACGACGGAATCAGTAGCCCAAGTCCCATGATGAACACGACAATAAGCGAGATGGCCATGGCTGGGTTCGTGAAGCTGTCGTAAATCGTCAAATACGGGTACAACAAGTATGGATAATGGGACGCACCATAGCCAAAGAAGGCAAATGCGAACTGCCCTACAAGTAACAGGAAGGCGAGTCCGTAATTACGGCGCTTCCAGATTAACCACAGCGTTCCGATAAACATAAGGAACGATATGAGGAACATCGGCCAAAAGTTTTGGATATTGCTGTAATGTTCGGGATTATGATTTCTGAGTTCAACAATGATACCACCTGCGGTAATAATCGTTGGCAATGCCCAGATAAGCGCATATTTCCGAATCATATTTGTCGCTTCCGTGTCACGTGCTTTATTCGCATACCAGGTCAAGAATACCGCCGATATATAGAGCGTTGCGGCGATGCTCAGCACAACAATTGCCCACGTCAACGGACTGGTGAACAGTTTCCAATAATCAAGAACCGGATTGCCGTTCACCAGGTCGATAAATCCGCCTTCAGAAATGGTTAGTACGATGGATAGTGATGCTGGAATAAGTATTCCAGCAAGACCGTACATAAACGAATATCCTTTGTGTCCACGCGCGCCATACGTCTCAAATGCATAATAGGAACCACGGATGGCCAGTAAGATAATTCCGATGCTTACGGGGATTAGTAACGTCGTTCCATAATAAAACGCTGTTTTCGGGAAAAACCCAATGATCCCGACAAAGAAGAACACCAAGAAAACGTTTGTTACTTCCCATACAGGCGATAAATAACGCTGGATGATGTTCGTTAAAATATGCTGACGGCCAGTGAGCGTGCTGTAAGCATTGAAAAAACCTGCTCCAAAATCAATAGCACCAATCAGTATATAACCGAAAAGGAAAGTCCATAGAACGGATATGCCAAGTATCTCGAGCGTCATAGCACGTCGCCGCCTTTCTCCGTATCACGATCTTCAATTTCACGTTCAACTGGATTATTGCGGAACATTCTTCTCAGTACAACTACACTACCGACCCCAAGGACTAGATAGAGCAAGCAGAACAGAATAAGCATCGAGTCAACATGTCCGCTCGTTGTAGCGGCGTCCTGCGTTCGCATGATACCTCTTAGAATCCATGGTTGTCTCCCCACTTCAGCGAGCCACCAACCTGCTTCAATCGCTACTATTGATAGCGGACCGCCAAGTACGATAAGCCAGCGGAACCATTTCGTCGAAACCATTTTCCAACCTCGTTGAACACCTAACCAAAATACGCCGGAGAGAAGGGTCATCCAAATACCAATTGACACCATTATGTCAAATAAATAATGGATATAAAGGGGTGGAACTTCATCCTCAGGGAATTGATCCAAACCAGCTACCTCTTGCGTAAAGCTACCGTGTGCAAGGAATGATAATGCGTACGGTATTTTGATGGCGTATTTAACTTCTCCATCTTTGAGAACGCCGTACATGATCAGCGGTGCATTTTCACTCGTTTCAAGATGCCATTCAGCGGCAGCCAGTTTTTCAGGCTGATACTCCGCTAAATATTTCCCTGAGAAGTCACCGATGATTGCTGATGCAATTGCAAACACAAGGCCGACTTTCATCGTTAGATATAGTGCTTTTTTATGATATTCGTGATTCGAACCTTTCAACAGACGGAATGCCGCAATCGCTGCAAGCACAAAAGCAGCTGTCATATAAGAAGTAGCAACAACGTGTGCCACTTTCGTAGGCATCGCCGGATTAAACATCGCAAGAAGCGGATTGACGTTAACGAATTCACCGTTAACGATATCAAATCCTCTTGGTGCATTCATGAATGCGTTAACGATTGTGATGAATACCGCAGAAAAGGATGCACCGATGGCAACCGGAATAAGTAACAGAAAATGTTTCTTCTGGTTCTCAAATCGATCCCATGTATATAAGTAAATGCCAAGGAAGATGGCTTCGAAAAAGAACGCAAATGTCTCCATAAATAACGGCAGTGCAATAACGTTCCCTGCAAGTTCCATGAAATTAGGCCATAACAAGGATAATTGTAAACCAATCGCTGTTCCTGTTACGACACCAACGGCAACTGTAATGATAAAACCTCGTGCCCAACGTCGTGCAAGTAAAATATAATGATCATCGTTTTTCTTTATGCCAACCCATTGTGCAATCATAATCATCAGCGGTACTCCGACGCCGATAGTTGCATAAATAATATGGAATGATAAAGTCGTTTCGGTTAAGACCCTTGAAAAAAAGACTGCTTCTTCATTTCCCATTTGCTTATCCCCCTTTAACTTCCGAAGATTTTACTACCAATTGATAACAGCATAATTCCTGCAATAATAAACGCAAGCCACATAAGTCGTTTTTCATGTATTTTGTACACCGGCACCACGTCCTTTCAAATACATCTTGATTCTATTGTATACCCTCTATACCACCCGGTAGTTACGTTTAAAACGATTTACATGAACTATTTGTGACTAGTAGCAAAGTATGTGCTTGTTAATGGGCAGAATATTGTGTATCATTAATAAACTAAGATGAGGTGAACACAATGAGGTTGAAACGAAAAGTATTAGCTTATATTACAAAAGGTGAAGGTGCCGAACGTCAAATTCTTGTGTTCGAGCAAAAAGATAATCCTGATGCTGGCTTGCAAGTCCCTGGTGGTACCATCGAAAAGGACGAGTTATTGTTAGATGCATTGTACCGAGAAATTGAAGAAGAAACTGGTATACAGCGTAGTGATTTAGAGTTAAAAGGAAAAGTGAATAAAACAAACTATTTCCCTGAACATAAGCATGTCATCTATGAAAGAAATATCTTTCATCTTGCATATATTGGCGAAGAACATGCTAAATGGGAACATCGCGTAGACGGAGGCGGAAAAGACGACGGTATGACATTCTGCCACCGTTGGGTATCCGTCCAAAATCTACCTGAACTAGCTGCCAATCAAGACCAGGCAATTGAATTCATTTAGAAAAATAAGCTGTATGGATGTCCACTAGCGACATCCATACAGCTTATTTTGTCCAATCCTCTAAATACCTAACCCTGGCTACTCTTTACGACTCTACAGAAGAGTCCAATAGATCTATTCGATCCTCTTTCCGAATTTCACCCATCGGAACAAACATCTCAATATGTCTGTAAAGATTTTCAAACCTCGCCGGCAATACGCCACCGTATTCCCCATCCAGGTTTAGAAGAACCTTTTCATTTGATGTCACTGTAATCTTTTCTGCTTTAGTTGAAATCACAAGCGGATCATCAAGATGCTCACCTCTGAGAGCAAGTGAAACAACACGTATGAATTCAGCGATATTACACTTTTTCAGGATGAGCAAAGTGAATTTCCCGTCATTAATGCTCGAATCGGGGGCAAGTTTTTCAAAGCCGCCGACTGAATTCGTTAAGCCAACAAGAAACATCATTGCTTCATCATCAAACACTTCTCCATCGTATTCAATCTTGACGTGAGTAGAGTGGATTGACGGCAACATCTCAATACCTTTTAAATAATACGCAAGCTGCCCAAGTACCGTCTTCAATCTGCTTGGAACGTCATATGTCAATTCCGTCAATCTGCCGCCACCTGCAATGTTAATAAAGTGGCGGTCGTTCATTAAACCGACATCAACAGGAATCGTTTCTCCGCGAATGATAATATCTACCGCTTCGTTAATATCACGAGGAATGCGTAGCGCACGTGCAAAGTCGTTCGTCGTTCCCGTAGGAATAAGACCGACCTTAGGACGCTTGTCGAATGGGCTTACACCCGCGATGACTTCGTTCAGTGTACCATCCCCACCCGAGGCAATTATAAGGTCAAAACCAGATTTAACAGCATGTTTAGCCGCTTCTGTCGCATCTCCTTCACACGTTGTCGCATGACAAGAGGTTTCATAACCGGCCTTTTCAAGCTTCTCGAGTACCTCACCCAGGTGTTTGCGGAATGCTTCGCGTCCCGACGTCGGATTATAAATAATTCTTGCTCGTTTCATCCGGAATTCCCTCTATTCGTACATATGTTTTTTATTGATCAGCAAAAGTACTCCAATTATAAGACATGCTCTTTGGCGCTTAAGATTGTTTCTGCAATACTGGTAAGAAAGTTTTACGGATGTCATCGTATACAGTTAACCAAAGTTCAGGTTTAGATGTATATTCAGCAGTAATTCGCTCAATGAACGCCTGCTGCTTTTCTTTATACGTTGGTGAATCCGCCGCGGGTAAGTCTTTACGCAGTTCCAAAACATATTCTTGGATAGCTGCCGCCCGCGGTCCCCATTTCGCCTCGACTTCCCCATCTTCCCCTAGCAACAAGTAGACAGGTATCGATCTGCCGCCGTTTGTCAGATGTTTGTCGATTAAGTCTGTATCAGCATCACGGTAAGCCGTGCGTACGTCAAGTTCCGCGGCTTCCGCTATTCTTCGAAGAACCGGATTATTCATCATTGCGTCGCCGCACCAATCTTCCGTAATGACTAGGATATTTGGTTTCTTTACTTTTAACAGCTCGATGAATTCATCATCTGCAGGCACTTCGAATTGTTCATAAATGCGAAAACTTTCTTCTTTATGTTTTTCCATCTTATTCATATACAGTTCGAGTGAAATGGCTTCATCAAAGTATTGTTTTTCAGTTTTCATTAACTATCCACACTCCTTTTCTTCAATTGTACGTCGTCCCTTCCCGCGAATCAAATTACGAGATTAGAAAAAGACGCTCTGTACAGTGACTTGAAAAAGTCTTATACAGAGCGTCTCGTTTTAAAAATAAGAAATAATAAGTTTTTACCTTAAATGGTGTCTAGGCTCCAGGCGCCAGACGCTCGGAGGCTCACAGGATGTGAGCTACGTAGACATTGCCGCAGGACGCGGCGTACTTTGGCTACGTTCCTTGATTGTCAGTCGCAGGCCTACAGGATGTAGGTCATGCAGCTGGCGCCACAGGAAGTGGCGCACTTAGGCTGCGTTCATTTTTAACGGCACCTTACGCTTTTCTCATTACCTTTTCGCGATTTCCTCGAGAAGGATTTTATTGACGAGTGGCGGGTTTGCTTGCCCTTTCGTCGCCTTCATAATTTGACCAACGAGGAAGCCGACTGCGCGCTCTTTCCCGTTTTTAAAGTCTTCGATTGATTGTTCATTTGCATCTAGTATTTCGGTGACGATTGTACGAAGCGTGCCTTCATCAGAAATTTGGACGAGTCCTTTTTCTTTGACGATGTCTGCTGCGTCTCCGCCGTTGTCAATCAATTCCTTAAATACTTTTTTCGCGATTTTGGATGAAATCGTACCATCTGTAATCAGTTTGATCATACTCGCAAGACCTTCAGGCGTTAATGCCGTCGCATCAAGTTCTTTTGCCTCTGCATTTAGGTAAGCCGAAACTTCACCCATCAGCCAGTTAGAAGCAAGTTTCGCATCCGCTCCAGCCGTAACAGTTGCTTCAAAGAAATCGGACATATCTTTTGTCAATGTCAAAACCATCGCATCGTAAGCAGGTAAATCAAGATCGTTGATATAACGTTCTTTACGAGCATCCGGAAGTTCTGGTATTTCAGCACGAACACGCTCAATCCACGCTTCGTCGATATGAATATCTGTCAAGTCAGGTTCAGGGATAAAACGATAATCATTCGCTGGGCCTTTGACACGCATAAGAAGTGTTTTACCTGTTGCTTCATCGTAACGACGTGTTTGTTGCTCGATTGTACCGCCAGATAACAAGACATCTACTTGACGATCCACTTCATATGCAATTCCTCTGCGTACAAAGTTGAATGAGTTCAAGTTTTTCAATTCCGTTTTCGTACCAAATTCCTCTTGTCCAAACGGACGGATTGAAATGTTGGCGTCACAACGGAGTGATCCTTCTTCCATACGGACGTCGGAAACACCTGTATATTGAATGATTGCTTTCAATTTTTCAAGGAAAGCATACGCTTCTTCCGGGGACCGTACATCAGCTTCTGTCACAATTTCAATTAGTGGTACACCTTGTCTGTTTAGGTCGACAAGTGAGTGACCTTCATCGGTATGTGTCAATTTCCCTGCATCTTCTTCAAGGTGAACGCGTTCAATACGAATCTTTTTCTTTTTACCGTCAACTTCAATTTCGACCCAACCGTTTGCACCGATTGGACGGTCATCTTGAGAGATTTGGTAAGCTTTCGGATTATCGGGATAGAAGTAATGCTTACGGTCGAAATTAGTGATAGGCGCAATTTCACAGTTAAGTGCCATTGCAGCTTTCATACCGAAATCAACTGCAAGTTCGTTCATCACCGGTAATACACCCGGATAAGCTAAGTCAATAACATGAATGTTCATATTTGGTTCGGCACCGAAATGAGCATGAGATGGAGACATAATTTTCGAATCTGTTTTAAGTTCTACGTGGACTTCAAGTCCTACTACTGTTTCAAAGTTCATTATTATTTCCCCTCCCATATGACTGGAGTTTGTGTATGGAAATCAGTCGCTTGTTCGTAAGCATGTGCTACTTTGTAGAGTGTCGCTTCATCGTAATGTTTCCCGATGATTTGAAGACCTAGTGGAAGTCCATTCGAAAAGCCGCATGGAACCGAAATTGCCGGTACACCTGCAAGGTTAATCGGAACTGTCAAAATGTCGTTTGCATACAGCGTCAACGGATCTTCAAGCTTTTCACCAATCTTATAAGCCGTTGTCGCAGAAGAAGGACCGATGATTACATCGTATTTCTCAAATAGATTCGCAAAGTCCTGCGCAATGAGTGTACGAACTTTTTGTGATTTCACATATAAATCTTCGTGATGAGCCGCACCTAGTGCATACATACCGAATAAAATACGTTTTTTCACTTCGGTACCAAAGGCTTCAGAACGTGAATGTGCGTATAGTTCTTCAAGATTCTGGACGCCTTCAGCACGATAGCCATAGCGAATACCGTCAAAACGAGCCAAATTTGATGATGCTTCAGATGAAGAAATCACATAGTAAACAGGAGATGCATACTTCGAATGCGGAAGTGAAACTTCTTCCCACTCAGCACCAAGTGATTCGAGCACTTTGAGCGCATCCATCACTGCATCTTTCGCTTCTGCAGATACGCCTTCACCTAAATACTCTGCAGGAACACCGATTTTCAAGCCTTTGATGTCGCCAGTTAGCGCGGCACGGAAATCAGGAACAGCCTGTGGAGATGTAGATGAATCTTTAGGGTCTAAGCCCGCAATTGCACTTAGCAATAATGCATTGTCTTCAACGTTGCGCGTAATCGGACCAATTTGGTCTAATGATGATGCGAACGCAACAAGACCAGAGCGTGATACGCGACCGTATGTTGGCTTCATACCGACAACGCCACAAAATGCAGCAGGTTGACGGACAGATCCGCCTGTATCTGAACCAAGTGCAAACGCAACTTCGCCAGCTGCTACTGCTGCCGCAGAACCACCTGATGAGCCGCCTGGAACGTATTCAAGATTCCATGGATTATGTGTCGTCTTGAATGCAGAGCGTTCTGTTGTCGATCCCATGGCAAATTCGTCCATGTTTAGTTTCCCGATCGTTACCATGCCTGCTTCATTGATTTTATCAACCACTGTCGCATCGTAAACAGGTACAAAGTCTTCAAGCATCTTACTTGCAGCAGTCGTAACAATGCCTTTTGTAACGATATTATCTTTTAGACCGATTGGTAAACCGAATAGTGGTCCACGTCCGTCCATTGGCAGCTTGTCCAATTCTTCTGCTTTAGAAAGTGCTTGGTCTTCATTTGTCGACAAGAAAGCTTGTACCTGTCCATCCATTTTTTCAATACGGTTTAGTGATTCTGCCGTCAGTTCTTTGACAGATACTTCCCGATTATGTAATAGCGACTGAAGCTCTGTTGCCGTCTTTTTGAATAACGTCATTTTTCTTCCTCCTTAAATCCATTCATCAAAGGATAGTCGGCACTTTGATTTGTCCGTCTTCGTGTTCTTTCACGCTCTTCAACATCTCTTCCCTGTCAAGCGCGTCTGTCGGAATATCCTTACGCAATACATTGTAAAGCGGCAGTGGATGTGTCATTGTAGCAACCTGCTCAGTGTCCACTTCTTGTAGCTTATTGGAAAATCCAATCATGTCTTCGAGTTGCTCAGCGAACATTTCAGCCTCAGCGTCTGTCATAGCAATCCTTGCTAGACCTGCGTGACGTTTCACTTCATCAATCGTCAGTTGTGTCATTGTTTTTCCTCCTCCTCTTTGAATTGTACGGTTAATCATATCATCTTCCTATTATGATGAAAAGTTATGTTGATTAATAGCCATAAATATGAACGAATGGCTTCGCGTCACCAGCCTCTTTTACGATTAATGCCTCCGGTCCATTGACGGAAGTTATACTTACTTCTGTATGCACATTCGGGAAATATTTATTGACGAGTAATGTCATATATTGCGTGAAACCAATCGTTTCACTTGTACCAAAGAATTGGATTGGCACTTCTATTTCGAGTGATTTTAAGTTGCTGTCTTTATAAAATCCTGTGCCAATGACGTTGACGAAACTCGGGAAATACTCATCGATATCTTGTTTGAATTTATCAAATGTCGTATTCATATCCCGGTATGCGCCAGTCTCTGAAGACGCCGGGAACACCACATACTTCTCTTTTACTTCTTTCCAGCCTGTCGGTGCCGATTGCCCTTTTCCAGCGACGGCTGTCGCAAAGTATGTGCCTGGAACAATGGAGTTGCGACTTTCTTGTTTAAACAATCCGACAACAATCGGGATATCTGATAGCCCTTCCTGTGTGCGGAGACGACGAACGACTTCTTCTGCCATTTTCATGCCTTGCTGTTCAAGTACCTCATCCGTTATTTTGGTCGCTTTTCCACTTCTCGAATAACTGGTTGAGTTGAGTGCTAGACCGACCGAAATACCGGCAAGACGAACTTTCTTTTCATCCGTCATAACGAGGTAGTTCTGTTCGACGATATGGGCCAGATAATTCGGCGCTACTTCCGAGGCTGTATCTTCGCTCATGCCTTCATCGATGGGTGGATTCAAACCGGCCTCATTCGCAGAGCTTCTTGATAACCAGGCACGGGCAGTCTCCTTGTCAATATGTTGCCCTTCCTGGAAGTAATGATTTTTCGGATTGAAATGCTGATTGGAAATACGTAACAGCCCTTCCTCGGCTTCCTGCATATCGTATTTTGTATAGATATTGCTAACGATAAGACCACGGCTCGCACTTTTCTTGAAAGGGATAGGCGTCTTGTAAAACTCTTCTTTCAATCGGACATCCGGTATCATGACAGTCTCTTCAACGCTTTCTTCGTTCTCCTGGATGACTTCTTCTTTCTCTGTTCCGAATGAAGGCAGACACCCTCCAAGTAGAAGAATGGCCGCGAGTCCAGGTAATACACCTAACTTTTTCATCATATAATTACTCCTTTTCGCCAAGCGCTTCAATCAACTGTGCTTCATTCCATACAGTGATTTCGAGCTCCTCAGCTTTTGCCAATTTCGAGCCGGCATCTTCTCCCGCAATTACGAGATCTGTCTTTTTACTCACACTGCCGCTCACTTTTCCACCGAATGCTTCGATTTTCTCTTTCGCTTCGCCGCGGGTTAAAATGGATAGTTTTCCAGTTAGCACGACAGTCTTGCCAGAAAACAATCCGTCTGTTGGGGCGTCTTGCCGCCTGCGTCCTTTATAGGCTGTATTCAATCCGTAAGACTCCAGCTTTCGAAGTACTTCAAGAACTTTTTCATTGCTGAAATAGGTCGTAATTGAATCTGCTACCTTATCCCCGATTTCGTGGATGGTTAGAAGTCGCTCTGCATCGGCTACCATTAAATCGGCAAGTGTTCCGAACTCCTCGGCAAGTATGGCCGCCGCTTTTTCACCTACATGGCGGATACCAAGTCCAAAGAGCATTTTTTCAAGTGAATTTTCTTTCGATGCCTCAATTGCTATTAGTAGATTTGAGACGGATTTTTCACCCATTCGTTCGAGTTCGATCAATTGCTCTCTTGTTAGCGTATATAGATCGGAGACGTCGTGAACAAGATCTGCTTTGTACAATTGGTCGACTACTCGTTCACCAATTCCTTCGATATTCATCGCACCCCGGGACACGAAGTGAATGATTGCTTCTTTCATCTGAGCTGGACATTGCGGATTAACACAACGTATCGCCACTTCCTCTTCAATTCGGACAAGTTCTGAATCGCATACAGGACAGTTCTTCGGCATTTCAAAAGGCACTTCATCGCCAGTACGTTTTTCCACAATTGCAGCGACTACCTCCGGAATAATATCTCCCGCTTTACGGATAATAACAGTGTCACCGATTCGAACGTCTTTCTCTTTAATGAGATCTTCATTATGCAGTGATGCGCGTCCGACTGTCGATCCTGCGACAAGTACTGGTTCAAGTATAGCGGTTGGGGTAACTACACCTGTTCTGCCAACACTAAGCTCTATATCCAGCAATGTTGTGACGACTTCCTCAGCAGGAAACTTGTAGGCGATTGCCCATTTCGGACTTTTCGCTGTAAATCCAAGCTGTTCCTGATCCTCAAAGTTATCGACTTTAACAACAATCCCGTCGATTTCATAGTCAAGAGCAGAGCGGCTTTCCCCCCACTTCCCGACATAGTCAATCACTTCTTCAATTGTGTCACATCGCTTACGTTCCTTATTCGTTTCGAATCCAAGTGCAGCCAGGTGATCCAGTGAATCCGAATGACTATCCTGTCCATATGCACCGCCGTCGCCGCCGATCCCATAAACGAATATCGCCAAATTTCGGCTCGCCGCTATTTTAGGATCGAGTTGACGAAGTGAACCCGCCGCTGCGTTACGTGGATTGGCGAATGGTTCTTCACCCGATTCGTCGCGCATTGCATTCAATTTCACGAACGATTGCTTCGGCATATAGGCCTCGCCCCGTACTTCAATCGCAACAGATTCTTGCAGTCGAAGTGGGATTGTCCGGATTGTTTTCAAACTTGCCGTGATATCTTCCCCGACCGTACCATCTCCGCGCGTTGAGCCTTGCACAAACTTTCCGTCGACATATCTAAGCGAAATCGCAAGTCCATCTATTTTGAGTTCACAAATATACGAAACGTCGTGTCCTGCTGCCGCCTTAACACGCCTGTCAAATTCTCTTAAATCCTCTTCATTGAACGCATTCGATAGACTAAGCATCGGAAACTCGTGGACGACTTTTCCGAATCCCTTAAGTACCTCGCCACCTACCCGCTGCGACGGTGAGTCCGGGTAAATAAGGTCAGGATTTTCCGCTTCAATCGACAACAATTCCTGCATATATTGGTCATAGATTGCGTCAGAGGTAAGCGGTTTATCGAGCACATAATAAGCATGGCCATACTGATGAAGCAGGTTATTCAATTCTTCCACCCGTTTTTCGAGTTCAAGTCGATCCATCGATTTTTTCTCTCCTTCAACCATCATGCTTTTTCAATTGGTGCAAATTTCGCTAAGAGACGTTTGACCCCTATTGGATTCGGAAATGCGATGTCCAGTTCGACTTCTTCGCCTGTCCCTTTTACGCTGACAACCATGCCGGTTCCCCACTTTTTGTGGACCGCTTTGTCGCCCGGGCTCCATCCCATTTTGTCTCCGCCACTTGTGTTATAGACAGGCTTTTTAACTGCAGATCGTACAGGTGCTTCATTGCGTGCCTTGGATCCTCCTCCAATGGAGAATCCAGAATTTCTTGAAACAATTTCTGTAATGTCATCCGAAATTTCTGCGATGAAACGGGAAGGGCTGTTATAGCTCGCACGTCCATACAGCGTACGATATGATGCGGAAGTGAGATAGAGTTTTTGCTCCGCACGCGTGATACCCACGTACGCAAGACGCCTTTCTTCTTCCATCTCCTCATCATCGCCCATTGAACGGGAGTGTGGAAAGACGTTTTCTTCCATTCCGATGATGAAGACAACAGGGAACTCAAGACCTTTTGCTGCGTGCATCGTCATAAGCACAATTTTCTCTGTAGATTTGTTCTCTTCTTTATCAAGTGAATCTATATCTGCGATGAGTGCAAGATCTGTCAAGAAGGCGAGTAATGATTTGTCACCAGTATCCTCTTCTGCCCGTTTTTCAAAAGCTTCTGTGACAGATAGGAACTCTTCGATGTTTTCTAGACGACTTTCTGATTCAATCGTCTTTTCACGGTGAAGCATTTCGCGGTAACCCGATTTATCAAGTATTTGCTCAACGAGTTCAGTTACTGATAAATATTCCTTCATTTGAGTGAATCCGACGATAAGCTCTCGGAACTTGGCAACTTCATTTGCAGCTCTTGACGTGATGCCCATAAAGTCAACTTCTTGTAATGCATCAAAAATAGAGCGGTCGTGTTCAATTGCAAAGCGCGCCATTTTATCGAATGAAGTAGCACCGATACTTCGCTTCGGCTCATTAATAATTCGGGCCAACGCAAGATCATCATCATTGTTAGAGATGAGTTTTAAGTAAGCAAGCAAGTCCTTGATTTCCTTCCGTTCATAGAACTTCGTGCCGCCAACAATTGTGTAATCGAGATTCGATTTCACAAGATATTCCTCGATAACGCGAGACTGAGCGTTCGTACGATATAGAACAGCGAACTGATCTAGCTTTAATTTCTCCTGCTCTTTCAATTCAATGATTTTACCAACAACAAACTGCGATTCATCTTTTTCATCGCTCGCTTTATAGACATAAATTGAATCGCCTTCTTCATTGTCTGTACGAAGCTTTTTATCATAGCGACTCTTGTTATTTGTTATGACGTCGTTCGCTGCCTGTAAGATGCGTTGCGTCGAACGATAGTTCTGCTCAAGCATGATCATTTCGGCATTTTTATAGTCTTTTTCAAAGGATAGAATATTGCCGATGTCCGCACCGCGCCATCTATAGATAGATTGGTCAGAGTCTCCAACTACACATAAGTTTTTAAATTTAGCCGCCAGCATATTAACAAGTCTGTACTGTGCGTTATTTGTATCCTGATACTCATCAACATGAATGTATTGGAATTTGTTTTGATAAAATTCAAGGACATCTGGTACACGTTCGAATAAGACGAGCGTCATCATGATTAAATCATCAAAATCGAACGATTGGTTTTGGCGCAATCGTTTTGCATAGCCATCGTAGACATCTGCTATTGTTTTTTCGTAAGGGTTGTGGGGGTTGATTTGAGCGCGGTACATTTCCGCATCAATACATTCGTTTTTCGCTGAGCTGATAGCGTTCAGCATTGTACGCGGTTCGTACTGTTTCGCATCAAGGTTCAACGTTTTCAAAACGCTTTTAATAACCGACAATTGATCTGCTGAATCGAGAATCGAAAATGATTTTGAAATTCCGATTCGATCGCTATCGCGACGCAAGATCCGAACACACATTGAGTGGAAGGTAGAAACCCACATCCGCTCGCCTGTCCCCGCACCAAGCAGTCCATCGATACGGTCACGCATTTCACGTGCTGCCTTGTTAGTAAATGTAATCGCTAAAATATTGGAAGGATAAATATTCTTCTCAACGACGAGATAGGCTATCCGGTGTGTCAGGACACGTGTTTTACCGGAGCCAGCACCCGCCATTATAAGAAGTGCACCTTCTGTTTTTTTCACTGCACGTGCTTGTTCTGGGTTCATACCTATAAGTAAGTCTTCTGCTATTTTATTCATCTATTTATCGCCCTCTCGGAACATTTGTTCTTTTATTATACACTGATTTGGTCTTAACGGGAAACCCGTTTCACCGCGTCGACTGTTGCGAGTGCCGCCTTGAAATCTTCATAGATGACGTTGCCAACGATAATCGTATCCGCGATTTCAGCCATCTTTTTAGCATCTTCAACACTTCTGATGCCACCGCCGTAAAAAAGACGTGTTTTTTCAAGCACGCGTGATGCTGCTTCTACTACCCTTGGATTACCGTACATACCGCTGTATTCTAGATAAAAAATAGGTAATTTGAAAAGATGTTCCGCCATGCGAGCATAAGCGATGACATCCTCCTCGTCCGGTACTTCTGTCACGCCGGTCAATTTCGCCGCTTTACAGTCGGGGTTCATAATACAATACCCCTCCGCTTGAATTTCATCCCAATCCATCATATGACCATATTCACGGAGCGCGGAATGATGGAGACCATTAATCCATTCTACTTTCGTTGAGTTAAGCACCGTTGGGATGAAATAATAATCAAAACCCGGTGTCACTGAGTCAACTGTCGATATTTCAAGTGCAACTGAAACGGAATATCTTCTGATGCGGACGAGTAAATCGAGTACGTTATCTAGTGTCACTCCATCTGTACCACCAACAATAATCCCATCTGTTCCTGACTCTGCAAGGAGTTCCAATTGCTCTTCTGCTACCGCTTTTTCAGGATCTAATTTAAAGGCATGACGCCATGTAGTGAAATCCATGTTTGACCACCCAATCTTATAATGTACGTTCCTCTAGTATACCAAAAAAACCGGACAGATTCTTTCCCTGTCCGGTTCTCCCTAAAAGCGTAAGCCGCCTGCCTAGATAACACCTAAAAGCATTTGGCATCTTGGGGTACTTATTTAGTCTCGACTTGCTCTTCATCCACTTGCGGATAAAGGCGTCCAAGTACTTTTCCATACCCGCCAGAGCCATAATCCACACAGCGCCGCACCCTTGAGATTGTTGCAGTACTGGCACCTGTCTCACCTTGTATCTTATCGTACGTCTTCTTCATCATAAGCATTTGTGCCACTTCGAGACGTTGGGCGAGTGACTGCAATTCACTTATCGTGACGAGATCGTCAAAGAATTCATAGCATTCATCGAGGTCTTTTAATTCGAGCATTGCCTTAAATAGTTGGTCCGTCTGATGGCCACGGATTTTGTCAATTTGCATACGTCTCCCTCTCTCTGAATGAATTTCTTAAGGGGTATATGTGACAGACGTTCCCATTCCAGGATGAGTAGAAACGATGTGAATCCATGTTTTACCCGGAACTAGTTCTGCGGGAACACCATTTTCCATTGGTGTCAGGATTCCATCTATATTTTCCCACTCGATTTCCTTTTCAATACCAGCGTGGAATAGCATACCTTTACCGCCCGACTCAATATCGACTGACTGTCTACCGACGTTATCGATTGTACGATGAGCCGTTTCGAATATAAGTATATTAGACAGTTCCACTGGTTTTTCATTGGATTTATCGACTGTTACAATCCCTTTTACCATTCTATTGTACGTTCCTTTTTCAGCATCATAGGAATACGTGCTTGTAAATTCCGGGTCTGTTCCATAACGAACAATAAGCATCGATGCGATATCCCCTATTTTAGCATCTTCTATCGATTCTAGGAAAGAAAATGCCGGTATTACTGACAATTCTATTGACGAATTGGTCTTCTCCATACCTGCTAGTACATTATCTTTCGTTGTATACGAATTATGCGGAGCCCTTCGTTCTTTGGAGCGATTGAAAAGCGTTCCATCATATTGCATGCCGTTTATATTATCTACAAAACGGTCTTGCAGCATTTGTTTGGCATCAGGGCTATATCCGTGCGCCACGTAAAATGCGTCAAGTCCTTTTGAGATATGAACAAAATAATCCCTAGCACTGCGAATAGGACCGATTTCTTCTGGCAATTCACTTTGGAATAATGCCAAAAGCCTTGTGATGTTGCCCTCTGCTGCGAGTTCATAGACAATATCAGCATCACTAATACCTGATTGCGGCCTTGCTAGCGGATGGTTATTAATCGTAACAAGAACTGGACGACGGGTACTTTCCTCTTCTGATAGAACACCAGTGAACGGTGCTTTATACAAAGTTGGGCCCTGTACTGGTTCTTCTTCAACGACTACTTCTTTCTCTATCGGCTCGGGTACTTCGTCCTCCGCCTTCTCTTCTTTCGAACACGCCGCTAACAGCAATAGTAAGATTGCTATGAACAATAGCGATCCTCTCATTTTCTTCTCCATCTCTGCCCCCTATCTTCCGGTTGCCGGAACAATAATTTCTTTTTTCATAACATCATACAGTCCCATCTGCGTGATACGTATGTACGGCAAATGTGTTGATTGTAGGAACAGCAACGTGTAGACCGCATCGCCTTTTGTATAGCCACGTTCTGTAAGCGCCTTTTTCAATTCTAACTCTTGTTCAATCAATTTATGAACCGGCTCCGCCGATAATCCGCCGCCGATTGGCAGTGGAAGAGTCGCGACGATTCCACCGTTTTCCGAAAGCACCATACCCCCGCCAATTCGTTTAATTTCCTTGAAGGCATTGTGCATTTCTTTTTTATCCTTACCGATTAAGATAAAATCCCCTGTATTCGAATACGAAGATGCAAAGCCTTGAATCCCTGTTGCGAACCCTTTAATAACTGCGTTGACATGCCATTTTCCATTCCTATCGAGAAGCATCAGGAAACTTTCATCGTGATCATCCGCCAGTTTATCGCCTTTTGTATCAATCGTCACATTATATGGTTTTGTAATGACGTCGTTGAGCATTTCGATTCCAATCGGGTTGTCAAATGTGAAATCCGATTCATCAAGATCGAAATTCGGTGCGAACGCTTCAACAAATGACCAATCAATGGCGGGGAAAGGTTCCGTCGATTCATTTTCACGTTTTAACCATTTCCCTTTGGATAAAACATCCGTCGGTACTGGGTTGTATTCATCCTCCAGGATATTTAGCGTTGCATAACGACCTGTGGCAATGAATCCGTGTAAATCGGTCATGTCATAATAGCGCGCAACGTTATAAGATGCCATCTGGTATGCATCAATTGGCGGAACCCCCGCTTCAAGCGCGGCACGGATACACTTATCCATAACGCCATCGAGGTGAAACGAAGGTGTCGAGCCGTCCGTAGTCATCATTAAGTGATCGAACACATTTAATTCTTTGGCAACAATGTCTTTTAATAAATGAGGGAGATCTGGGCGAATAGACGAATAGCGAAGGGTCACTCCATACCCATGCAGCAGCCGTGCCTCTACCTCTTCTACCGTCATCGCTTCATGATCACCGTCTGTTCCAAGAAGACGCATCCGTGCCAAGGTCCGCTCAGAAGCGCCGGGGAAATGCCCTTCGATTTTCTTGCCCCCTATTTTTGCAGCATTTACAGAAGCGACCATGTTGGGTTCCCCAGCCATCAGCCGCGGCCAACCTGTCAATTCCCCGCCCACCAACACTTCTGGACGTTCAATCCACTCTTTAATAGACGCTAGATTAAACAATTCAGCCTCATTCTGTAGAATCGTCTGTGAGTCAAACCGCGCCCACCAGTAAAACGAAAATGGCAATTTATTCAACTCATCAAGCAACGCAAACGATGTTTCATTTTTAAGTGACATAAATAAAATGAGATTATCCGAAATGAATGTCGTTGTCCCAAGACGAGATGCATAATCTGCAAACGTCCGTGGGTTGTACAACTGAAACGGATGCACATGCGGTTCTATATAACCAGGAACAATTTTCTTCCCCGTAGCATCGAAGATTTCGGCGCCTTCTGTCATTGCAGGCATCTCTTTGCCAGCGTAAACAATCCGGTCACCAGCAATCCAAATGTTTCCTGTCACCCATTTTTTATAGATTGAATGTAAATATTCTGCGTTGGTGATAATGAGGTCCGGCGCTTTCTTACCGTCAATCATATGTAGTTGGTTTTTCATTTCACTGGGTTCCCACATAATACCCTCTCCTTTTTACTGAACTATTCATACTATTTATCCTAGCATAGCATTGAGGAAATAAATAGGTAATTCAGTAGACATCTTTTGATATTGCTGACAGACGCAGAAGGCGTGTTAGGGCGTACGTTGTTAAGTTTACGCGGTGTGTTGTTTAGTTTGCGACTAGCGTTGTTTACTTTCAGAGTAACGTTGCGAACTTCCCCAAATCGTCCACTCACTAAAAGGGTTCCGCCTCCTTTTGACGAAATAGTACAGTACTACAATCGATTGGATTTGATAAAATGACCGCCAAGATGCAGTTTGATAAAGAGATGGCCGCAGAATATGATCGAGGTGTACGCCGGACGTTGCCTACCTACGATTCAATGTTCAAACTTGTACAGGCTTATCTTCGAGCAAATATAACACAACAAGAAAGTGTGTTAATAATTGGAGCGGGTGGCGGCAATGAACTCGCCACATTAGGACCTGCTAATCCCGAGTGGACATTTACGGCAGTGGACCCCGCGCCGCCAATGCTTGATTTCGCGCGAATGAAAGCAATCGATTTGAAGATGGATGACCGTGTAGAATTTATCGAAGGAACTGTCAATGATGTGACAGATGAGAAACTGTTTGGGGCTGCAACCTGTATGCTCGTCCTTCACTTCATTGAAGATGTCGATGAAAAAAGGCGTCTACTTAAAAAAATCCGACACCATCTATCACCCGGCGCCCCATTCGTTATGGCGTCCATGTACGGTAACCCGAACGATTCGGCATTCGATGAGTTATTTGCTCTATGGAAAGCATACTGGCTGGATTCAACCAACTTAACTGAAGCGGAAGTAAATGAAATGGAGAAAACCGTTCGGAAGCTTTCCTTCATTCCTGAAGAGGAAATTGTTCATTTATTGCAAGAAGCAGGGTTTGGTAATATCGCGAAATTCTTTACAACTAACATGTTTGGTGGGTGGATTTGCAAAGCTGAATAATAAGAAAAACAAATAAGTCTTCCCAAATTAAAAGAATCCGCCAATTCATCACTTAGATGAATTGGCGGATTTCTTATTCAAACGTACGCCAGCCAATGTCCTGCCTATAAAAGAATCCGTTCCATTCTAATTGAGACAAGCCTTTATAAACCTCAACCTGCGCTTCTTTCAATGAATCTGCTTTCGCTGTAATAAGGAGTACACGCCCCCCATTACCAACAAAGCCTGCACCATTCGATTTCGTGCCTGCATGGAAGACTTCTAAGCCTCGTGCTGACAAAACATCAAGATCAGGCAATGCTGCCCCTTTTACTACATCTCCCGGATATCTATCGGCAGCAATGACAACGCCTAACATCGCTTTGTCATCCCACTTCAAGTCATACGGTTTACTAGCCATAAGTGCGGTCATGAATTCACCAAAGTCGGATGCCATTCGTGGAAGGACAACCTGCGTTTCAGGATCGCCAAAACGTGCGTTGAACTCAATTACTTTCGGACCCTTGTCAGTCAAAATGAGACCTGCATATAAAATACCCGTAAACGGAGTCCCTTCTGCAGCCATTGCTTCAACAGTCGGAACAACGACTTTATCGTATGCTTCTTTCACAACTGCATCCGAAATTTGCGGAACGGGTGAATAAGCGCCCATACCACCCGTATTCGGTCCTCTATCGCCGTCATAAGCACGCTTATGATCTTGTGCGACAACCATCGGGTAAATCTGTCCATCATGGACAAATGACATGTAGGAGAACTCTTCACCGTCCAAAAATTCTTCGATAACGACACGTGATGAAGATTCACCAAACTTCTGGTTGCCAATCATGTCGTCTACTGCCGTAAGTGCATCATCCAGCGTCATCGCAACGATAACGCCTTTTCCTGCTGCAAGTCCGTCTGCTTTAACGACAATTGGTGCACCATTTTCTCGGATAAATGCTTTTGCTTCTTCTGCATCGGTAAATGTTCCGTACGCAGCTGTTGGAATATCATACTTCGTCATCAGCTCTTTGGCGAATGACTTACTTCCTTCAATCAGCGCCGCGGCTTTCGTTGGACCAAACGCCGTTAATCCGCGATCAGTAAAGTAATCCACAATTCCTTCCGCAAGCGGCTGTTCAGGACCGACAAATGTCAGGTCCACATGATTCTCTTGTGCAAATGAAGCAAGTGCCTCAAAATCCAGCGCATCGATTTGCACACATTCAGCATCATTTATCATGCCATCATTGCCAGGTGCTACAAAAACTTTATTTACTGAAGGGGAGACATTGAACTGTCTGGCAATCGCATGCTCGCGGCCGCCGCTCCCGATAACGAGTATATTCAATGCAACTCTCTCCTTAATGTTTGAAGTGACGTACGCCTGTGAATACCATTGTAATACCGTATTCGTTGGCTTTTTTAATCGAATCTTCGTCTTTCACTGATCCGCCTGGTTGAATAATTGCCGTAATGCCCGCTTTCGCTGCCGCTTCGACTGTATCATCCATTGGGAAGAATGCATCAGATGCAAGCGCTGCACCTTTAGCACGTTCGCCTGCCTGTGTAAGCGCGATATTCGCAGCTCCAACACGGTTCATCTGCCCTGCACCTACGCCAAGTGTCATATTGTCATCAGTGACGACAATTGCGTTTGACTTCACATGTTTAACAACAGCCCAACCAAGTTTCATCGCTTCCCACTCAGCTTCAGTTGGCTGACGGTCTGTTGCCACTTTGATAGTCGCATCTGCAAATCCGTATGCATCCGGCTCTTGCATAAGCAATCCGCCTTCAACAGAGACCGTATTCCATTTGTCTTTTTTATGTTGATCAAACGAAATTGTCATCAATCGAATATTTTTCTTCTTCGTCAAGATTTCAACTGCTTCGTCCGTGAAAGCTGGTGCAATAATAATTTCAAGGAAGATGCCCGATAATTTTTCAGCAGTTGCTGCATCTACTTCACGGTTCAATGCAATTATACCGCCGAAGATAGACGTCGAGTCTGCTTCATATGCTTTATTGAACGCGTCGAAAATTGTTTCGCCTGTTCCAACTCCACATGGATTCATATGTTTCACCGCTACTGCAGCTGCCTTATCAAATTCTTTAATGATTTGGATAGCCGCGTTCGCGTCTTGAATATTGTTATATGAAAGTTCTTTACCGTGTAATTGTTTCGCGTACGCAATTGAGAAATCAGAACCAAGCGGACGGCTATAAAAAGCTGCTTTTTGGTGTGGATTTTCTCCGTAACGAAGCGGTTGTTTTAGTTCATATGTATACGTAACCTGCTCCGGGAATTCTTCGCCTGTAAGGTCAGTTAAGAAACCGGCAATAAGTGCATCGTATGCCGCTGTATGACGAAATACTTTTGCCGCCAGACGTCTACGCGTTTCAAGTGTCGTTTTACCATCTGCTTTGAGTTCGGATAGTACTTGATTGTAATCTGTTGCATCTACAATAACTGTAACGTATGCATGGTTTTTCGCAGAAGCACGAAGCATCGCTGGTCCACCAATATCGATATTCTCGATTGCATCTTCATTGGTTACATCCGGTTTTGAAATCGTTTCTTTAAACGGATACAAGTTAACACAAACTACGTCAATCGGTTGGATGCCGTGCTCTACCATTTGCGCAATGTGAGAGGGATCGTCTTGTTTTGCAAGAAGTCCTCCGTGAATCATCGGGTTGAGCGTTTTCACGCGGCCTTCCATAATTTCAGGGAATCCAGTTACTGCATCGACCGCTGTTACTGCTACGCCGTTGTCCGCAAGATGTTTCATCGTACCGCCTGTTGATAGCAATTCATAGCCGAGACTTTCCAATTCCTTTGCAAATTCCAAAATACCGTTTTTGTCTGACACGCTAAGCAATGCACGTTTTTTCACGAATAAAACCCTCCAATTAGTATATAAGGATAGCAGTCTAAAATCGCGACTTCCTGTCGCAACGACTGCATGACCTGCATCCTGCCGGCCCCAGCCTTTATCATTACTGGCTAAAAATATTATTTAACGTATCTTTATATAAACCGTGTTCAACAGCATGAATCGCCTCGGCCGTTTTGTCTTCATCGCCGTCGACAACATCAACTGCACACTGTGCAAGAATCTGTCCTGTATCCATACCTTCATCTACCAGATGAACGGTGACACCCGTCACTTTCACACCATGCGCAACCGCTTGTCCAATCGCATCTTTCCCAGGAAACGAAGGCAACAGTGAAGGATGAATGTTGACGATGCGAGAAGGATAAGCCGTCAATAATACCGGACCAACAAGACGCATATAACCAGCAAGAATCAGCCACTGCGCCCCGGATTCCCGAAGTGCATGAAGAATTGCTTCTTCGTATGCATCCTTCGTTTCGAAATCTTTTGGACGGAACGCTGCGACTGGAATATTACCTTTTTCAGCACGTTCAACCACAAATGCCTCCGGTTTGTTCGTCACCATGAGGACTATTTCAGCGTTCAATTCACCTGTTTTACATGCTTCTTCAATCGCCGCAAAATTACTGCCGCTTCCAGACGCGAAAACGGCAATCTTTATTTTTGGATTCATTCGGCAAGACTTCCGTCATGTGTACCTGTAAATGTGACGCCTTCTCCTTCAATCACACGTCCGATAATGAATGCTTCTTCTCCATGCTCAGCTGCAATTTTAAGGGCAGCATTCGCTTGTTCTTCAGGGAGTGCAACAACAAAACCGATACCCATATTGAATACGCTGTATAGATCTTTATCTAACAGTTCGCCTTTTTCTTTCAGCATCTTGAATACTGGAAGTACAGGCCATGAACCAAGGTCAATTTCTGCTCCGAATCCATCTACCAACATACGTGGTAAGTTTTCGTAGAAGCCGCCGCCCGTAATATGGCCCATTGAATGGACATCAAGTTCGCTATGCATTTGAAGAACAGGTTTCGCGTAAATTTTCGTCGGTGTAAGAAGTGCGTCTCCAACCGTTCCAAGCTCTTCGTACCCGGCGATTAAACCGTCAATTTCACAGCCTTGGTCTTCTATCACAATTTTACGCACTAGTGAATATCCGTTCGAATGAATACCGCTTGAAGCGATACCAACAAGAACGTCTCCAGCAACAACTTTTTCACCCGTAACAATTTTACTCTTTTCACATGCGCCAACTGCAAATCCTGCAAGGTCATACTCATCGACTTCGTAAAGTCCTGGCATCTCAGCCGTTTCTCCGCCAATTAATGCCGCGCCAGATTGAACACAACCATCTGCAATTCCTTTAACAATCGCTTCTACCTTTTCAGGAACGGCTTTTCCAAGCGCGATGTAGTCAAGGAAGTAAAGAGGTTCTGCGCCCTGTGCGACAATATCGTTAACACACATAGCAACACAGTCAATACCAATCGTGTCATGCTTATCTGCCATGAACGCCAGTTTCAACTTTGTACCAACACCGTCTGTACCGGAAATAAGAACCGGCTCTTTATAATTAAGTGCGGATAGATCGAACATGCCGCCAAAACCGCCGAACGTTCCTGTAACACCAATACGTGCAGTACGCGCAACATGGGATTTCATCCGTTCAACTGACTCGTAACCAGCTTCGATATTTACACCTGCGTTTTCATAAGCCTTCGACATGTAAAAGTCCCCCTATCAAACAATTTCTTTCTTATGTGGCAAAACTGTATCCGAATAGATTTCTGTAGGATATTCCCCTGTAAAGCATGCAAGGCATTGTCCACAGTTCTTTGTTTTATCGGGACGTCCAATTGCTTCGACCATTCCCTCAGCAGACAGGAACGTCAGTGAATCTGCACCGATAAGTTCTCGGATTTCATCAACCGTCCTGTTTGTTGCGATCAATTCTGAATCCGTACTGATATCTACGCCATAAAAACACGGACTGACAAGCGGCGGAGACGCGATCACAACGTGAACTTCCGTCGCACCGGCTTCTTTTAACAGATTGACAATCCTTTTAGACGTGGTGCCGCGAACAATCGAATCATCCACCATGACGACTCGTTTACCGTTCACAACTTGACGCACTGGAGAAAGTTTCATCTTCACGCCTTTTTCACGCATCTCCTGTGTCGGTTGAATGAACGTTCGCCCGACATAACGACTTTTGATCAGCCCTAACTCATACGGAATTCCACTTTCTTCAGAAAATCCAATAGCGGCTGAAATACTTGAATCCGGCACACCTGTGACGACGTCTGCTTCGATATGCACTTCGCGTGCAAGGCGTTTGCCGCAGCGTTTACGCGCCGAATGAATATTAATACCATCAATATCCGAATCCGGACGTGCAAAATAAACATATTCCATCGAGCACATAGCTGAGTCCGCTGCTGGCGCAAAGCGGTCCGACTGAAGACCTTTATCATTAATAATGATGAGTTCTCCTGGTTCTACCGAACGAATCCATTCTGCGCCGATAATATCGAACGCACATGTCTCAGATGCTACGACCCATGCATCGCCTATTTTCCCAAGGGATAGTGGACGAAGACCATTCGGATCCTGCGCGACCATTAACCCATCATCTGTCAAGATGACAAACGCAAACGCACCTTTTAACATCGACAATGCTTTCTTCACGCGATCACGCTGCGTTAAAGAACCGCTGCTCTTCTTGATTAAATGCGCTAGCACTTCCGTGTCAGAATTCGTTTGAAAAATACTACCTTGGCGTTCAAGATGCTCGCGTAGTTCGACCGCATTCACAATGTTACCATTGTGAGCGACCGAAAGACTTCCAGTTGTTGAACGGAAAACGAGCGGCTGAACATTTTCGATTCCGCGACCGTTCTCTGTAGAATAACGCACTTGTCCAATTGCAGCATTTCCTTTTAAATCATCTATCTCGTTACCAGAAAACACTTCATTGACAAGACCTTCGCCTTTGATCACATGAAATTTCTTGCCTTCCTTCGTAACGATACCGGCTCCTTCTTGACCCCGGTGTTGTAATGCGTGCAGACCATAATAACTGATCTGCGCCGCGTCTTCATGACCCCAAATGCCAAACACACCGCACTCTTCGTTTAGGCCTCTGAGTTCAGCAAGCATTGGATAGCCCCTTTCCATGCAGAACGGAGTTCATCCACCGTCCCGTCGATTAACATGCCATTTTCACCATTAATAACGATACGGTTACTATCCGTAACTACACCGATTTTAATCGCATCTGCCACAGTTTTTTCGAAATCTGCTGCATTTTCTTCTTTTACAGTCACAAGGAAACGTGATTGCGTTTCACTGAATAATGCCGTTACTGCTGATCCAGAGACTGTAACGCCTGCCCCAAGACCTTCCGTACCAAATGCTTTTTCACAAAGCGCTACTGCAAATCCGCCTTCTGATAAATCAGTTGCAGATTGAACAAGTCCTGCTTGGATTGCCGTCAAAAGCTCTTTCTGACGTGCTGCTTCAACTTCTAGGTCAATTGCCGGAGCTTGGCCGAAAATCTTCCCTTCCATCATTTGTTGCAATTCACTACCGCCGAAGTCAAGTGATGCTTCGCCTATGACATAGATGACATCGCCTGCACGCTTGAATTCAGTAGTCGTTACTTGTGATAAATCATGGACAAGACCAACCATACCAATCGTTGGTGTCGGATAGATTGGAACACCATTCACTTCATTAGACAAGGAAACATTCCCGCTTATTACAGGTGCATTCAACTTGCGGCATGCATCAGAAATTCCGTCAGCTGATTTCTCAAGCTGCCAAAACACTTCCGGTTTGTCCGCACTACCAAAGTTTAAACAGTCTGTAATTGCAATTGGCTCCGCACCTGAACATATGAGATTACGCGCTGCTTCAGCAACTGCAATTTTCCCGCCTGTTTCTGGGTCAAGATAGACAAAACGCGAGTTACAATCGGATGTCATTGCAAGGCCTTTATTCGTTCCACTGACACGAATGACACCTGCAGATGAGCCTGGTGCAACGATGGTATTTGACCTAGCTTGTGTATCGAACTGGTTGTAGACCCATTCTTTCGATGCAATCGTTGGACGTTGTAATAGATCTTTAAGTGTTTCATTCAAATCAGTCACGACAGGTTCTGTCATTTCCATTGCTTGGAATTCTCTAAAATAAGCAGGTTCCTCAGATTTCTTATGGTAAACCGGTGCGTCTTCAGCAAGTGCATCAGCCGATACTTCTGCAACAACTTCACCTTTATGAAGCAGACGTAGCATTTTATCGTCCGTTACTTTACCAATCGTTACCGCTTCGATATTATATTTCGCAAATAAATCCGTTACTTCTTGTTCACGGCCTTTTTTCACGACGATTAGCATACGTTCTTGAGATTCTGACAACATCATTTCATAAGCTGTCATTCCCTCTTCACGTTGTGGTACTAGGTCAAGGTTTAGCTCAACGCCATAGCCTGCTTTTGAAGCCATTTCAGCCGCAGATGAAGTAAGTCCCGCCGCACCCATATCTTGAATCCCTATTAACGCGTCTGATTTTACAAGCTCAAGGCATGCTTCCATCACAAGTTTTTCAAGGAATGGATCTCCAGCTTGCATTACAGGCAGTTCACCCTCTTTATCAATCGACACTTCGGATGAAGACATCGTCGCACCATGAATCCCGTCACGTCCTGTTGTAGCACCGGCATACATCACACTATTACCGACACCTGAAGCAATCCCTTTTTGAATGTCTTCATGATTTAACAAACCAACAGCCATCGCATTTACGAGTGGGCGTTTAGAGTAACAATTATCGAACTGAACTTCGCCGGCAATAGTAGGAATACCAATCGCATTTCCGTAACTCGCAATCCCTGCAACCGCTTCTTCGAATAAATACCGGTCACGCGCATCTGATAGATCGCCGAAACGGAGAGAGTTAACAAGTGCTACTGGGCGGGCACCCATTGAAAATACGTCACGCAGAACCCCACCCGCACCTGTTGCTGCACCGATGAACGGTTCAATCGCAGAAGGTGAGTTATGAGATTCCATTTTGAATACAGCAGCTTGATTGTCGCCAATGTCGACGATTCCCGCTCCTTCTCCCGGTCCTTGAAGAACACGCGGTCCATCAGTTGGGAATTTACGAAGTACTGGTTTAGAACTCTTATATGAACAATGCTCAGACCACAATGCTGAGAATAGACCTGTTTCCGTATAGTTCGGAAGGCGTCCTAACATCCCTACGGCACGTTCAAATTCCTCGTCTGTCATTCCCATTTGGCGGTATAATTGTTCATCTTTAATTTGTTGTGCGTTCGGTTCATGCTTGGCTGACATTATTTTCACTCCACCTTTTTAAGATTGAATTGAATAGAGGCAATCCATCTGTTCCTCCGATGATTTCCTCAACTGCACGTTCAGGAAGGGGCATCATACCGAGTACATTGCCTGTTTCGTTCAACACACCCGCGATATCTGCTGTGCTGCCATCTGCATTTCCGTCCGCATATGTAAAGACGATACGGTTAGTACTTTCCAATTCTGCTGCCGTCTTTTCATCAACATAATAGTTGCCGAATTCATGAGCAAACGGAATTGTGATTTCTTGCCCGTTTTCGTAATCTGAAGTAAATGTCGATTCTGTATTCAGGACAGTCAATTTCGTCTTTCCAGACCTGAATTTCAGACCTTTATTGCGCAAGAAAGCTCCTGGTAAAAGACCTGCTTCCGCAAGGATTTGGAATCCGTTCCCCACACCAAGAACAGGTTTCCCTGTTGCCGCAAATGCTTTCAAGCTCTCGATTGCTTGTGAACTTTGCGCCAGTGCGCCTGGACGCAGATAATCACCGTACGATGCTCCGCTTGGAATAAGTACTGCGTCATAACCATCAAGATTCGCTTCTGTATGCCAGATATATTCTGCTTTATTGCCCAGAACGGTATTTACTGCATGAAACATGTCGATGTCGCAACCCGATCCTGGGAAAACAAGTATAGCGAACTTCATTTGCCCGCGACCTCCCCGATTTCATATCGGTAGTCCTCAATAACTTTATTAACCAAAAGCTTTTCGCACATTTCTTTGACACGTGCATCGATATCTGCAACTGATCCATCTACTTCTAGCTCAATCAATTTCCCAATGCGTACGTTTTCGACCTCTTTATAACCCATCGTTTGAAGCGCTTCTATCGTTGCTACCCCTTGTGGATCAACAACACTTTCACGGAGTGTTACGTATACGTTTACTTTCGTCATGTCTTTTTTCCTCCCAAATGGAATTAGATTAGGTTTCTTTTTGAAATGTTGAAAAGCTGCCGTCAATTATTCAGTCAAGACGGAGCTGTTTGAAATTCGTCTCACACTTATTTTGCTCTAACCGTATAGCGCCAATTTTTGGATTGGGGTATTTCTTTATCATAAGTATTCCCCTTTATTCAGACCAAATGCCCGTAGAATCAATAACTTCCAATGTTTTTTCAATATTGTCAGTCATAATTGTGACATGTCCCATTTTACGCTTTATTTTCGCTTCGGCTTTGCCGTATAGATGGATTGACCAATCAGGATAATCCGTGACAATCTTTGTCAGTGGCGCAACATGTTCTCCGAGTACATTCACCATAATCGATGATTGCCATAGAATTGGCTTGCGAAGAGGCCACCCGCAGATGGCACGTATATGCTGATGGAACTGAGATATGTTACACGCCTCTATTGAATAGTGGCCCGAGTTATGTGGACGTGGTGCTAATTCATTAATAATAATTTCATCATTTTCTAAAACGAACATTTCAACCGCCAATGTCCCGACAAGATTAAGATGATCTGCGATTTTCGTCGCTGCATCTTCGGCTTTGGCTAAGACATTTCCATGGACCCGTGCTGGAACGATTGATTCATGTAATATATGGTGTTTATGGATATTTTCAGCGACGGGAAGGCAGTAAGATTGTCCTTTAGCATTGCGTTGAATGATTACTGATATTTCTTTCGTAAACGGAACGAATGCTTCTGCAATACATGCCGAATGTTCAAAGAGTGTTTCCGCTTCGTAAAGATCACTTTCAGAGTCAATTTTCACTTGCCCTTTTCCGTCATAGCCGCCGAATGCCGTCTTAACGATACAAGGGAAGCCAACCTCTGTGATTCTTGTTGTTAGTTCGTCAAAGGTTTGTGCCGTTACATAGTTTGCGACTGGTGCACCTGATGCTGTGATTTCTGCTTTTTCGTTGATACGGTTCTGTGTGATTCGAACAAGTTCTGCGCCCTGCGGTACGTGCGCGATTTGAGTGAGTCTTTTCAAACCCTCAAAATCAATATTCTCGAATTCGTATGTGATGACGTCACTCACTTCACCTAGTTCCTCGAGTGCAGCCTCATCGTTGTACGGTGCAACAATCCGGATATCAGCAATTTGACCACACGGTGAATCCATGACAGGATCCAGCACCGCGATTTTGAATCCCGCTTCCTTCGCAGCTAGCCCCATCATCCGACCAAGCTGTCCGCCGCCAATAATCCCTATCGTTTGTCCAGGTAAAATTGTTATCATAGTAAATCACCGCTGCTTTCCAGTGCCGCATCACGCATGTTGTTACGACGCTCTTCAATACGTTTCATTAAGGCTTTATCATGGACGCCTAACATCTGTGCTGCAAGAAGACCTGCATTCACAGCGCCTGCTTTCCCAATCGCCATTGTCGCAACTGGCACACCTCCAGGCATTTGAACAATCGACAATAAGGAATCCATTCCGTTCAACGCTTTCGACTGAACTGGTATGCCAATAACCGGGAGCAATGTTTTTGCTGCAACCATTCCAGGAAGATGTGCAGCTCCCCCAGCTCCTGCAATAATAATCTCTAAACCTTTATCTTGCGCTAGTTCTGCATATTCAAACATAAAATCAGGAGTACGATGTGCCGAGACAACTTTCTTCTCATAAAGGACTTCTAGTTCGTCCAAAATGTCACAAGTATGTTTCATCGTTTCCCAATCACTTTTACTTCCCATAATGACACCGATTTTCGGTTCCACTTATAATCCGCTCCTTTTTAAGAAAAACGTAAGGTGCCGCAACAAATGAACGCTGCCTAAGTCCGCCACGGCCTGTGACAACAAGAAGGGATGTAGTTCAATCCCTCCCCGCTGCATGACTTACATGTTGTACGCCAGCGGCAGGCAGAAGACGGACCGGCTTATGACCCGCGCGTCTGGCCCCGAGGCTTAGCCGACATTTATAAACTAAAAAGTCCTCGAACAAACCACTCTTCATATGCATGAAAAGCAGATCATTCGAGGACGTTGAAATATGCGTTAAGATGACTGCACCCATTGGTACCCACACACCTTTCGCTACCATTCCTGAAAGTCGCTTTCCCGCATAGTCCGGACATTACGGTGCCCTGGTAGAAACACTGTGGCCAATTCCACAGTATATATGGGGATTTCTAATAACTCTCTTTATTTTATCAAGAACAGAACCGTTCGTCAATGAAAAAGACGAACAATGGTATATATTACTTTAAAATCGTTCGCCTTTGAGGCGCGTTATTGTTCTGTCAGGATACCTTTAAACTTGATGACCTGTCTTACTGGCACGTATTCTCCGTTTACCTCTGCAAACAGGGGCTCTTCCTTTCGGCCTGCAACAGTATAACCTTCAGCAGTCATTCTCTTCAAACAATCTTCAATAGCCTCTTCGGCTTCCACTTCAAACCATACTGTTTTTTTACTCACTTGAACAACTTTCCTTTCCTCACGCTCTTCACCCAGAAACCGCCATGTATTGTTTTTGCCTCATATGCAATAATAAATGCTTTTGGATCTATTTCCTTAATTGCAACATAAAGTTTTAATTCATATTTTCTTGGTGTTAGTATTTGCATAGAAGTTCGTTCTCCGTCTAGTCCATTCGCTGACCAATCCGTTACGCCATATCCTTTTTCCCTCAGTATACTCGGTAATTTCAATAATTTCTCTGATGTAATTACGTTTACAGTAATATAACCAAGTGCCATCTTCTCTTCAATCATTGAGCCGATGACTACACCACAACCATAACCGACCGCATAGGCTATCACGTTCTCTATTCTATTCAGATTGTCTAGTACTAGTCCAAGACCGATAACATAGATAACAATTTCCACCACACTAACAACAGCAGCAATATACCTATACCCTTTCAGCGTCATAATCATGCGTACTGTAAAGAAAGTAACGTAAACGATATTAATTGCGAATATAATGAGCACCATTTGCACAACAAACAACCCTTTCTATTACTGCATAGTTATCATCGTATCTCTGATTGTGGATGATTTCAAGGCATTGAGAATTTGCAGAAAACTTTTATGTATATTGATTGATTCCATTGGATATAGCTTCGGCGCTTAGGGGATACCTCCCGCTAAATCTAAAGAGATAAAGAAATAACTAGTAACATAAAGATAAACGCATCGTTCTAGTTACTGACTCCATTTGTGCCATTCAAATTGTGTCAGTAGTTGGAATCACACTCTCGGTACCAAAGCACACACTGAACAATCTCTAGAAGTTTATAGGATATAGGGATATTACTGATTATAAGTACCGTTTTGGGTCCTAATTGCAAGTTCCGCTTTCTAATACCAACTTCCCACCTCTTATACTAACTTCGGAATTCTAATGGCAACTCTGCTTGTTAATTGACTTTCGAACTAAGTATTAAAAATAAATTGAACAAAAGCGCAAGCTCCTGTAACGGATGAACGCGGCCAAAGTACGCCACTTCCTGTGGCAACAAGGGGGATCTAGTTCAATCCCCCCAGCTTCATAACCTACATCCTGTAGGCTCGCGACGTCGTGTCACACAAGGAGTGATATAAATTCAATCCCTTGCCACTGCATGACCTGCATCCTGTAGGCCCTAGCTGCGTCTTTGTCCGGGGAAGGATGCAGTTCAATCCTTCGAAACCCGACTGATAAATATAAGGTACACAGCCAGAGTACGCCACCTCCTGTGGCAATGTCTGCGTGACCCACATCAGGTGGGACTCCAAGCCTCTAGGTACTGGCATCTAGACGTAAAATCTTTACGTCCTCTCTTTTCCACAGTACGAGATTTTCATTATTTTCTAGACGTCAAAAAAAGGTCACTACCTATTGGCAATGACCTTACGCTTATATAAAAGACCAATTAAAATTAAAAATAAAAAGCCATTACCTATTGGCAATGACCTTGCGCCCGGCGACGTCCTACTCTCACAGGGGGAAACCCCCAACTACCATCGGCGCTGAAGAGCTTAACTTCCGTGTTCGGGATGGGAACGGGTGTGACCTCTTCGCAATCGTCACCAGACTATTGAGCTTATTCACTCAAAACTGAATAAAACAGACATTGTGCTACACAGAATCAGGGTAATCAAGCCCTTTTCAAAATTGGTTAAGTCCTCGATCA
>NZ_JACFTD010000014.1 GCF_014282005.1 Sporosarcina sp. BP05
TTGCCCCATATATTCCAGGGCAACTCCATTACTATAGTAAATTATAACGCCCACTTCACTCTTTCATAAATAGCGAGCAGCACGAAGTTCACCGCGGCACTAATAACCGTACCGTATGCTATTGCTGAAACACCATACGTGTCAATCATCAAATAGATAACCGCAACAGCACCGATAATCTTCATCATTTTACTCGTTTTGATCAACCTGCCCCTTCACGGCTGAACGATAAATCGACAATAAGTCCTCTAAAATCGACTTATATGAATGCTGCGCTATTTTCGCCTGCACTACTACTTCATCGATGACAGTAGAATTCTCATCCAGTGCAGTCCATAAACCTTTCGCCAATGAATCCGGATCTTTCGGCTCAACCAGAATTCCTGCACGGTCTTTCAACAAATAAGAAAGCCCTCCAACGTTCGTTGCGACTACTTTCGTTCCAGCCGACATTGCCTCGAGTGCAACCAATCCGAACCCTTCATGATAGGAAGGGAGTACAAGCGCATCAGCCGCAGACATCCAAAGCGCCAAATCGGCTTGACCAAGAGGCTCTTTGAAATGAATATCTTCAACATCCTTTTCTCGGATGAACGACCGTAACTCTTCGACAAATTGACCGTCTTTCTGCGAACCAATTACATACAACGAACTATCAGGGAAGGACATTTTCAGTGAATCAAATGCTTCGACAAGTTCAAGAAGGCCTTTCGCTTGAATCACATTTCCGACAAAGATCAATATTTTCTCTTCTATAGGAAGGGCGAGACTTTCCCTCGCTTCTACTTTAGCTACATAGTTAAAAACGGATGTATCGACACCCATACTCATGACATGCACATTCGTTTCCGGAACTTCGAAGTTATTTATCACATCTTCCCGAAGTTTGTCGCCGACAACAATGACCGATTCCGCTTGTTGTAAGATTTTTTTTGTCATGTCGGCAATGCGCTGACTCTTTGCCGCCATCTTATCGATATCTCCACCGTGAACAGTCACAACATAGGGAATACCAAACACTTTTTTCCCAATCAATGAAATGATTCCTGTTGGAAACGCATAATGCGCATGTGTTAAGGATACATGCTTACGATTTTTCATCATGTATAAAATAGAATGGCAAAACCATGTCGTATATTTTTTTAATGCCTGGATTTTCCCTTTTCCAGGACTCTCAATAGCAACCACATCGATATCAAGACCAGCAGACTGAAGAAGGCCAACCTGATTTTTCACAAAAAGACCGTATGTTGGATGTTGCGTTGATGGATACATATTGCTGAATACGACTATTTTTCTCATTTCAGTTCTCAACCCCATCTTTCAATAACCTAACTAGTAAGACCTATATTTAGATTCAATAATTATAGCATATCCTCTGACATTCGACCTCCCGACAGCCAATACTGCAATCTAATACTATTTACTTCCCATAACAAATACACCATTTGATAGAATAGAATCCTGTCAAATGGCGTTTCACGACTACTTATGAATAAAATGAAAGCGTTGTAATGCTATTGTAATGTAACTGTAACCTAATTAGAGGTTTAGCTATGCTAAGATATTGACAGATAAAGCACACTCTATTATATGTGCGAAAGGGGATTTTGAGAACCTAATGAAACGTCTTTTATTATTAGTTTTTGCAAGTATACTATTTTCAACGTCCATCCCGTCCATGGCATCGGCAAATTCTGCAACTAATCTTGTAAACACAGCTCAATCATATATAGGTACACCTTATTCATACGGAGGGACAACCACTTCCGGTTTCGACTGCTCAGGATATACGCAATTCGTATTTAAAAAACAAGGGATATCCATTCCTAGAACGACTGACCAACAGTATGCTACGGGAACATCCGTTGCAAAAAGTGATTTGAAAACAGGCGACATTGTATTCTTCAATACAAGCGGAAGTGGAGTTTCACATGATGGAATTTACATTGGTTCCGGCAAATTCATCCACTCTTCTTCAAGCAAGGGCGTCATGATTTCATCAATAAACGACCCTGCTTACTGGGGCAGCCGTTATATCGGCGCGAGACGAGTAAATGATTTCACGCCTGGCACTCTCGTCGCATCGGTTGATACACCAACTGCAGTTAAAAAGGCTGTTACATACGCATCTCGTGCTGAAATTGCTGAGATACTTGTCCAAGAACTGGATTTGGAAAAAACGAGCACTCACTCTTCTTATTCTGATGTAGCTGCAGATCATCCACAACATGATGCCATCATTGCAGTGTCAGATGCAGGTATCTTCTCTGGTAATAACGGTAAATTTGATCCTAGTAGTGAAATGACACGTGCGCAACTTGCTAAAGTACTTGTAGGAGCATTCAATCTTAAAGGGTCTACAGAAACTTCCTTCAAAGATGTTCCAAAAGATCATTGGGCAAGTGAATATATTAACATTCTTTATCACAATGAAATTACAACCGGTTATGGCGATGGTAATTTTGGTCTAAATGATAAAGTTACTGCAAGTCAGTTCAAGAAATTCACTGATCGTCTCAATAACTAATTTCTTATTACCGGATGTTCCTTAAATGGAACATCCGGTTTTTTAATCTAAAAATTTAAGTATAATTATTTATTAGCACGTCTGTTGATTAGCCATTTTCTTGCCTAAGATACTGATAAGGTAGGCGTAAAATTCTTCAATTGGACGAGTACGTTTCCGGCTCGCTTTCGGAAAACTACTCACGGGAGTTTTATATAGTGCTAAGCAAAAAAGCGAACAACATGTCCGAAGACTAGTTGTTCGCTTTCGCTATTTCTATTTTACTATTACACTCTGAAATGCTTCATTTCCACTTGAAGATCTTCAGCAAGTTTCGATAATGTTTGTGCACTTGATGAAATTTCCTGATTGACCGCTAGCTGTTCTTCCGTTGCTGCGCTTGTATCGCCTGCAGCAGCAGCAGCTTCACCACTCAACTGTTCAATTTCGTTAGCACCATGGCTCACGTCTTCTGCCATCGCCTGGATTTCCTCAATTGCCGCAGAAACCGTTTCGACTTTAGCGGCAACATCCCCGACTGCTTGTTGAATTTCTTCAAAAACTAGACGTGACTGCTCGGTTGCTGCGATACCGCTATCTACTCGCCCATTTCCTGCCGTAATGGAAGTGACGGCCCGTTTCGAGGCATTTTGAATCATACTTACCATCTTACCGATTTCCGAGGCAGACGTCTTCGACTGTTCTGCCAATTTCCGGACTTCCTCTGCTACAACCGCAAAACCTTTACCGTATTCCCCTGCACGTGCAGCTTCGATCGCTGCATTAAGTGCTAATAAATTCGTTTGCTCCGCAATCGTCGTAATGAGCGTCGTGACTTTTTGAATTTCATTCGAATGCTGTGCCATTTCCTCCATAATTTTGGAAGACTCATGGATTGTTGAATGGATCGTCGACATCTGATTTGACATTTCCCCAACTACACTCGATCCTGTCGTAACGAGGTTCGCTACGGTTTCTGCCGCCTGTAGCATTTCTTCATTATTCGTCGCAATTTCAGCAACGCCTAATGATAGTTCTTCCATAGATGAACTAGACTGTCCGATAATCCTCTGCTGCTGTTCACTGCCGATCAGCTGATTTTCAGCGGTCTTGGCAACCATTTCTGAAGAGGCCATACTTTCTTCGGAACTCGCTGATAATTCTTCTGACTGAACTGCTAATTGAGCAGCTGAAACGTTGATTTTACGAACCATATTCGCGACATCTGTCCCCATTTTATTGAACGCTGCCGCCATATCTCCAATTTCATCTTTGTTGCTAACCACTAGTAAATCAATCGTCAAATTCCCTGCCGCGATTTCATTCAAGCCCTCTGTCACAACGCGTACTGGACGCGAGATATTGCGACTGATTAATAAGGAAATTATGATACCAGCAATCGTTGCAAAAATAATCGTACCGATAATAAGTAGTTTCGAAACGGCCACTAAACCTTTCAATTCAGTTCGCGTTTCCTCTAATGCCTTGTATTGTCCCTCTTTGATAATCTTTGCATTTTCCAAGACAAGCGAGCCAACATTGGCAGATGCCCGCCCAAGTGCTGATGCTTTGTGATCTTTTCCATCTTGGACATTTAATACAATTTCATTTTGCAGATTTAAATATTTTGTTCGAGCCACTTCAAGTTCATCCAATAACATCTGATGGTCTTTATTAAGTAGAATAACGTGCAATTTGTCGTACAATTCATTGTAACGATTTACATGTTCTGTACGTGTCTCCAAAAGTGAATCATCCTTGAATAACATAAAGCCTCGCACATCATCTTGAATTTCGTTGTGCTTTAAGATGAATTCATCTACTAACTCAACTTTTTTTACACGGTCATCTAGTAAAAAGGTATAATCCGAGTTTAGACGAATAGACGTCAATAAACCTATCACGCCTACAATTACAAGTAATACCAAAATTGTCGAAAAACCCGCCCATAATTTTCTCGCTACAGTAAATTTCATCATTTTCCCCCACGATCTTTTATCCTATTTAGATTATATAGCTATTAAGGTATAATAGCACTACTTTTATACCAATTCAGACTACTTAGTGGATCAACGACTTTTCCTATGGATGAATACAACGCCACTACTTGCATATATCGAATTATACAAAAGTGGTTAACTAAGGAGATTGCATATGACTAACAAGATAAGTTGGTCTGAACACTAATGATAAAATCAATCATGCCTATGCATTTTGGGGAAAGTCAATGGCCGTGGCATCCCAATTGATTATAGTGCGACCATTAATATGGAAGGGATTGAAAGCATTGTCGACGCTGTCGGTGGCATTTCGATCGAGAATGAACTCGATTTCCATGTAGATGATCATGTATTCCCTAAAGCGGAGATCCAATTGGATGGAGAAGTTGCCCTCATTTAAGTTCGGATGAAGTATGAGAATCCTAGTGGTGATTTCGGTAAACAGAACAGACAAATGAAAATCATCGAAGGCGTTTTACGTAAAGGTGCCTCTTTAATGGACCTTATGAACTATTAAGGTATTTTTAATGCACTTGGCAATAATGTTCGGACAAACATGACATTCGATGAAATGACAGATGTTCAAAAAAAATATTGTTCTGCTTTAGGTAAAGTGGAACAGCTTCACTTCCAAGATGGGAATGGTCAAAAGATGAATGGAATCTGGTATTATCTGTTGGATGACGAGGAACTGGTCGAGGTGTCAAAGGTATTGGGGGCACATTTGGGGTTGTAGGTTGTTTCAGTTTTGCGATACGATGTCTACTTGTGCCGAAGCGTTGCCTTCTCTCACAATTCCAACGAGAGCTAATTCGACATACGGAATACCCCTATTCGCATTACGCAAATAGGGGCTTACCTATTATGATTCTATTTCTTCGTTTTGTTGGCAATCTCCATTGCACGATTTGTTGCTTCAGCCGCCTTATCAAGTACTTCTTTTGGGTCTTTCCCTTGATAAAGGTCTTCCAACGCAGTGACAATCTGCTGGCGTGATTCCGGGAAGACTGAAATTAGCGCACCTTGTGTCGCAAGGCCTGGTACCGTGTCTTGCAACTGATCTACCGTTACTTTGTACTGCGGGAATTCCGCCCACTTCTCTTTTACATTCTCTTCATCATAGGCTTTTGGGTTAATGGCGAAATAGCCTGTATCCAAATGCCATTGTGCCTGCACTTCTGGCGTTGTTAAATATTTCATGAACGCCCATGCCGCTTCTTGTTCTTTTTCAGCGATGCCTTTGGACATCCAAAGCGAAGCACCACCAATTACAACACCGTTTCGCTTCACTTCATCCGCATATGGGATATAGGCAACACCTACGTCAAATGGCGCTGTCGTGATGGCACCCGCTACTCCTGCTGATGAATCCATATACATGGCAACTTTTCCGGATGCGAATGCTGCGCGGATATCATCCCAGTTCGTTCCGAAGTTACCGAATGTACCCGCTTTATTCATTGTATCCAAAAAGTCAAAGACATTAAGTCCTTCTGGTCCGTTAAAGAGTGCTTCTGTTGCGTCTCCTGAACGTCCATTGTCTTCATTGACATATAATCCGCCTTGCGTTGCAACGAGCTGTTCGAAAAACCACCCATACGTCAACATGGAGAATCCATACATCTCACCCTTTTTCAGTCTTGCTGCCGCATTGATTACGTCTGAAAACGTTTCGGGTGCTTTTTCAGGGTCAAGCCCTGCTTCCTTGAACGCATCTTTGTTGTAGACCATTACTGGAGTCGATGAGTTGAATGGCATCGAATAGAGCTCACCGTCGACTTTATAGTAATTTAGAATATTTTCTTCAAGCTGCGATAAATCATAATTATCTTTATCGATGAATGACTGTATCGGCTCAATATATCCGCTGTCAATCATATACTTTGTACCGACTTCGAATACCTGCGTAATGGCTGGCGCGTCTTTTGTACCGCCGACACCACGTAGTTTTGTCAGTGATTCTTCATAAGTCCCTTGGAACTCAGCAACCACTTCATACTTATCTTGTGAGTCATTAAAACCCTTAACGATTGAATCGAGTGATTCCTGCCCTGTACCAGACATCGCATGCCAAAATTCAATGGATACTATCGCGTCCTCTGATACTGTTCCTTCACTAGCACCTGGTTTGGGTGTTTCCTTCTCATCTTCTTTTGTAGCATTATCACTGTTCGTACACGCTGTCAGAACTGCCAAACTCAAAATAAGAAGCCAGAAAATTGATGATTTCAATAGTTTTATCATAGTAAGCACCCCTTTGATATAGTAGTGAACCTTATTTCAAAGCTCCTTGAGATAAACCTTTCTGCAACTGCTTCTGTCCGAGAAACAGCAATAACAATGTCGGAATAATGACTACGATAACGCCTGCCATAACCACCCCCCATTCTGTTCCTGTTTCTTGCGACTGCAATTGCTTTAAGCCAATTTGAACGGTTCGCACGGATTTATTTGTCGTAATAAGCAACGGCCATAAATACATATTCCAAGTCGTCAAAAAGCCATATGCACCTAACGTGACAAGACTCGTTTTAGAGACAGGCAGGATCACACGCCGGAAAAAGGCGAATTTACTTAACCCTGCGATTTGAGACGCTTCGTGCAACTCTTTCGGAATCGTTTTGAAATGTTGTCGCAGTAGGAACGTCCCAAATGCCAGTGCAAAAAATGGTAGCGTCAACCCTTGATACGTATTTAGCCAATCGAGTTTTTGGATAGTGAATTTATTTGGAATCATTGTTGCTTCCCACGGGATCATCATTGTCGATATGAAAAGGAAAAAGATGAAATCGCGTCCCTTAAAGTGGATGAAAACAAACGCATAAGCAGCAAGACTACACACCGCTAGTTGCCCAAGCATGACGCTTACGGAAACGATGAAACTGTTCAATAAGTAATTCAACAATGGCAACCTATCAAACACTTTAATATAGTTATCCAAACTAAATGATTGCGGCAGAAACTTCCCCTGCAATAGTTCGGGCCCTGTCATAAATGAAATCAAAAACGCATACATAACTGGAAAGAATACAAGAAATGACGTACTAATTAGCAGGAAGTAGATCCAAATCTTTTTAGGAAGGCTTGTTGTCATTGGTAATGGACCCTCCTTTCCCCCAGTTTGAATTGAAGAATAGTCACAACCAAAATAATGATAAACAAAGTGACCGCCTGCGCACTCGCCGTTCCAAACTGATAATTGATGAAGGCTTCACGGTAAATGGAGTAAACGATAAGATTCGTCGACGCCGACGGACCGCCTTGCGTCAAAATATCAATCTGGCCGAACGATTGGAACGCATTAATGAGTGAAATGGTAATGATGAAAAACAAAGTTGGCGACAACATCGGAAGTGTAATCCGGCGCAACCGGTAAAAATATCCTGCTCCATCGATCCTGGAACTTTCATAGAGATGTTCATCAATATTTTGTAACCCTCCAAGTAAAATGAGAAACGAAAAGCCGATATTCATCCAAATCGTCGAAATGGAGACGGATAGAAGTGCCCACTGCGGATCAAGCAACCACTGGATTTGTGGTAAATTCAACAAGCTCAGTAGCCGATTGAACATCCCCATACTCGGATTAAACATGAATAACCAGATGACGGATGAAGCGGCTACGGAAATGCCCATTGTCGACGAATACACTGTTCGAAAGAATCCAATTCCCTTCAGTTTTTCATTCGCTAACAAGGCGAAAAATAGCGCCAAGACGATGCCAATGGGTACTGTGTATAAGACAAATAACCCGGTTGCTTTCATACTGTTGATAAATGCAGTGGACTCTAGTAAATAACTATAGTTTTCAAAGCCAACCCATATCGCGGCATCTCCATTTTGGTCAGTTAAGAAAAAACTTAAGTAAATTGTTCTAAACATTGGATAAAAGACAAACACTGAAAAGAGGAGAATCGATGGCAATAAATAAAGAAGCGCAGTTCTGCCATTCGCCGTCTTTTTCCAGATTCCAGGCTTTTCAAGCGAAGTCATACGAGCACCTCTTTGCCGAACACGACGTTTCCAAGGTCCGTCGACTTTTTGATTAAGTCTCCAGTTCTTGCTTCAAAGAGACAGAACGCACCGTAGTCAATAAGGATTGGAATCGAATCTCCAATCTCGATATGCCATTGTCCACTCCATTTTGCCTTCCATTCATTAGTACCCAATTTAAATGAAAACACAGTTTCATTGCCTAAAACTTCAACGTTCGTTACGACGACATACAACTTGTCCTCTTCTGGCGACTCTTTTAAGGCGGGTCGTAAATGTTCCGGGCGGATACCGGCAATAAGTTGATACTCGGGAATAGTAATGATTTCATTTGACGGTACCGGCAAACGCAGTATATCTCCGATGACAATTTCTGACGCTTTTTTATCGGCATCGGAATACGCTAAATTCATTGGCGGTGAACCGATGAAGGTAGCTACAAATGGATTGGCTGGATTATTGTAAATATCAATTGGTTTTCCGACTTGTTGGATTTCCCCTTCATGAAGAATCATAATACGGTCACCCATCGTCATCGCCTCAACTTGGTCATGCGTCACATAAATCATGGTAATACCTAGCTTACGCTGGATCCGTCTGATTTCCGTACGCATATGAGCCCGCAACTTCGCATCCAAATTGGATAACGGTTCATCCATAAGGCAAATTGGCGATTCACTCACAATTGCACGGGCAAGCGCAACTCGCTGACGCTGACCGCCTGACAGTTCACGTGGTTTTCTTTTTAAATAATCGGTGAGCCCCAACGTTTCCGCCACTTCAGCCGCTCTTTCTTGCTGAGTCGCTTTCTTCACTTTTTTCACGTCCAGCCCAAACGTAATATTTTGCTGAACTGTCAAATGTGGATAAAGCGCATAGTTTTGGAATACCATTGAAAGGTCACGCTTATCCGGTGATAAGTGATTGGCAACCTGATCACCAATTTTAAGCGTGCCACTGGTAATAGTCTCAAGGCCCGCAATCATCCTGAGCATCGTACTCTTCCCACAACCGGATGGACCGACAAGGACAAAAAACTCGCCAGGCTCAATGGTTACGTTTATATTTGAGATAACATCTACCTGTTTATCGTATGACTTTGACAAATTAATAAGCTCCACTTTTTTCACAAACTCAATCCCTTTCCATTAATTAAGAAAAGCACAAGGCGCCGTCCAGCCCCGACAGGCATAAGTAAGGAAGAAGGCAGTCTAAGAGCGCGACGTCCTGTCGCAACAACTGCATACCTGCCTCCTTGCAGGCACGAGGAGGCGTACTTCGCCCCCACAGCAAAATGGCTTTCAAGGATCACAGCCTAATTTCGCCGCGTCCTGCGGCAATGGCTGCTTGACTCACATCCTGTGAGCCTCCGAGGGGTTGGCGCCTGGAGTCTAGACACCGCTCCAGGTGAAAAGCTAATACTTCCTAATCTTTTTAAAAGGCGATAAGTACAACTCTCTGCTATACCTTTCGATAAATAGACGCTATTCCCTTCATTGTTGATGAAATCTTTACAAACATTTACATTTGCAGATTAAATAAGGAGTGACTGCGATGAAAAGAGTATTGGTGGTGCTTCTAGTACTTTTACTGTCATCTGGTTCTACGAAGCCCACTGTTGAACGTGCGTCTTTACCTGATGACTTCCTCGTCATCGCCCACCGTGGGGCATCCGCCTATGCACCTCCTCACACGATAGTCGCCTATGAGTTAGCTGTTCAAATGGGGTCAGACTACATCGAACTTGATGTACACATGACAAGAGATAGAAAACTTGTTGCGATGCACGATTCCTATTTAACATTTCAAGACACAGAACAAGCCATTGCTGATGTGACATTTAATGAACTTCAACTTTATATGCCCGGTGAGGAATTTAACGAAAGGAATCCCCGATATGCTTCTCCTATTTATAAACAATTACGCGTTGTAGAATTAGAGGACATCCTTCTCCATTTCGGCGACTCAGTCAACTATTATATCGAGATGAAATCACCCAATGCGTATCCGGGTATTGAAAAAGACCTGCTACATCTACTTCGAGAAAATAACCTTCTAAGTGGTGATGATGTGATACCAAAAGTGATCATTCAATCATTCAACGAAAATAGTTTGAAGGCTATATTCGCCATGGAACCTTCCATTCCGCTTATAAAGTTATATTCATTCGACAAAGAAGCCCGTCTTTCAAAGAAGAAAGTGCAACAACTTAAAAAATATGCATCAGGTGTAGGTGTCAACGTGGATTCGGTGACGAAAAAGTTCATCAAATCAATGCATAAAGAAGGATTGGATGTCCATCCCTTTACCGTTAATGATAAAAAATTGATCCGAAAACTTATGAAAATGGGTGCTGATGGAGTGTTTACAGATAATCCGGATGTAGCCGTGCGCGTAAAAAGTGAAGAAAGAAGTTTGGATGCCAAGTAGGATGTTCATGGCGATTGTGTTCTTTATTGTCGAAATCATGTTGCTTGTGTGGATTCGTCAATTTCGGTCGAAAAGCTTAACAGAAGACATGAATTGAAAAAATCCTGTAAGAAGTAAATTCACTTCTTACAGGATTTTTTGTATGGGTTATTTAGTTAATTCGACAAAATGTTTAGTAATGAATCAGCTTAGTTTTGAACTCCCTTTACACTACGATTAAGGTTGCTTTCCGTTCACTTCAAACCTGTTTTTTCAATTTCCAGATCTCTGTCGCATAATCTTGAATTGTCCTGTCGCTGGAGAACTTTCCTGAATGAGCGACATTCGTAACACTCTTATGGAGCCAGGATAATTTATCACGGTACGTCTGCTCCACTAGCTCTTGGGTTTCAAGATAAGGCTCAAAATCTTTTAAGACAAAATAAGGATCATTTTGGGATAAAAGATTGTAATAAATATCTTTAAACTCAATTTCATGCGATCCAAACTCACCGTGATTTAATTGATCTAAAATCCGGCTAACCCTGTCGTCCGTATTGTAAATATCCATAGCATTATAACCGCCATGTTGATAGTAATTCAATACTTCATCCGCTGTTAAACCGAAAATGAAAATATTTTCATTGCCAACGGCTTCTTTAATTTCAACATTTGCACCATCTAGCGTACCTATTGTTAAAGCGCCGTTCATCATCATTTTCATGTTGCCAGTACCTGATGCTTCCTTACTCGCAGTTGATATCTGTTCACTAATATCGGCTGCCGGTATGATTTTTTCAGCGAGGCTGACATTATAGTTTTCTAAAAAAACAACTTTCAGCTTACCTTGAATACCCGCATCATGATTTACAATCGAGGCCACCTTATTAATAAGCTTAATTACTTCTTTCGCTAAATGGTAGCTCGGTGCGGCCTTTGCTCCGAAAATAAATGTGCGTGGAATCATATTCAGATTTGGATTTTCTTTCAATTCATTGTATAAATAAATAATGTGGAAAATGTTAAGCAATTGACGTTTGTATTCATGAAGCCGTTTAATTTGCACATCAAAAATTGATTGATCATCCACTAAAATACCCGTGCGCTCATGAATGAGGTTAGCTAATACTCGCTTATTTTCATGCTTCACTTGACTAAATTTCTCTAAAAATGAAGCATCCTTGGAATACTTTAATAAGCTGATAAGCTGTTTGGGGCGCTGTATCCACTGCGGACCAATTGACTCTGTTATAAGTTCCGACAATTTCGGATTTGCTTGCAACAGCCAACGGCGATGGGTGATTCCGTTCGTCTTATTATTAAAACGATCTGGGAAAAGTTCATAAAAGTTCTTCATTTCCTTTTTCTTTAAAATATCCGTATGAATTTGCGCAACACCATTCACACTGAAGCTACCCACAATTGCAAGCCGCGCCATGTGAATTTGCTCATCAGCGATGATGGCTAGCTCCGGAATCTTCTCCCTAAGCTCTTGATGATCAAACCAGAGTCCTTTACAAAAACGCTCGTTGATTTCATCAATAATCATATAAATACGCGGAAGTAGATGCTCCATCATTCCTTTTGGCCAGGTTTCAAGCGCTTCACTCAATGTCGTATGATTCGTGTAGGCAATTACTTTTGTCGTTACATCCCAGGCACTGTCCCAACTGAAGTGCTCTTCATCCATAAGAATTCTCATGAGCTCAGGGATTGCTAAAGTTGGGTGCGTATCATTCACTTGAATAACCACTTTTTCAGGTAAATACTTTAACGATTTTTGATGATTCTTTTTAAAGTCGTTAATGATATTTTGTATACTGGAAGAAACAAGGAAATACTGTTGCTTTAAGCGCAACTCTTTTCCTTCATACTTCGAATCGTCCGGATATAAATACCCTGAAATTTGCTCAATCGAATGCTTATGATCTAGATCATGGTAAAAATGTGAGTCATCTAGGTCTTGACCAACTGATTCTGCACTCCAAAGACGAAGTGTATTGATCACTTCATTTTTATAGCCAACTATAGGAATATCATAAGGTATCGCCATGACCTTATCTGTATTTTCATGTTTAAATTCGATATTGCCATCATTTCGCTGAAACATATGTACGTTTCCGTGATAATGAATGCAAATGGCTTCGTCCTCTTTTCGCGTTTCCCAAGCGTACTGATCCTTTAACCAATAATCCGGAAGTTCAATCTGGTTACCATTGATAATTCGTTGTTCGAATAATCCGTAACGATATCTTATTCCGAAACCATGTCCAGGATATTTAAGGGAAGCTAATGAATCAAGAAAACAAGCTGCTAATCGACCTAACCCGCCATTCCCTAAACCGGCATCATGTTCTTGGGCATATATAGTATCAGGGTCAAATCCTAACTGCTTCAGCGCCTCATTTGACTGTTCAAGCATCCCACAATTAAGCAGGTTACTTTCGAGTAAACTGCCAACTAAAAACTCCATCGATAAATAATAAACTTGTTTACAACTTTTCTCGATATATTTTTTTTGAGTCAATTGCCAATGAGGTAGGATCTCCTCATTGACAATTGAAGCAATCACATAATACATATCTTTACCGGTCGCATCCGCTACTTCTTTTCTTTGGTCTGTTTGTAATTTACTTATGATCCGTTCTTTAAATCCATCCACAGTTAGTTCAAGCAAGGATCTACCCCCTATACGTTTATTGTCATTAACTGGTCATAAATAGTTGCATACTCCCGAGCTGAATCCTGCCAGCTGAACTGACTTTTATTCACATTCTTAACCACTACAGACCACTGTAGAGGATCATGATAAATTCGTAACGAATAGCGTAAGGTAGCTAATAAATCATCCGCATTGTAATTCGTAAAACTAAATCCATTTCCTTCACCAGTTAGTTCGTTAAACGATTGAACTGTATCCTTCAGTCCCCCCGTCTCCCGCACAATTGGTACCGTTTTGTATTGTAAGGCAATGAGTTGGGCTAATCCACAAGGTTCAAACTTTGATGGCATGACAAAGAAATCAGCACTTGCATATAATTGTCGCGCTAATGCTTCATCAAAAGCCAACAAGGTCACAAGTTTATTCGGATGACTTTCAGCTGCTTCTGTAAAATACGTTTCAAATTCTTCATCACCGGTTCCTAAGATAATGAATTGAACATCTTCGTGGAGAAAATCATCTAAAATATGTTGAACAAGATGCAAGCCTTTTTGTTCAACAAGCCGAGTGATAATAATATAGAGCGGCTTTTCAGCGGCAATCGGCAATCCTAGTTTCTCTTGAATCATCATTTTATTTTCCTTCTTTTTAGCCCTCGAAGAGCGGAAGTTAACTGCAATTGCCGGATCTGTTTGAGGATTATAATCTTTAGTATCAATACCATTAAGCACACCGCTTAAATCAGCGGACCGTTCCAAGAGAAATGGGTGAAGTTCTTCACCATAGTAAGGGTCTTTTATTTCTTCTCCATAACTAGGACTAACGGTTGTGATTTTATCGGCATGAAACAAACCGCTTTTCAAACAGTTCAACATCCCATTCCATTCAAAACCACCAATATGCTCCCGTGACATATCAAAGAAATCCTCAAATATGTCGATTGGCATCATGCCTTGGTACTTAATATTATGAATTGTCATGACCGTTTTCATATCAGCGATTGGCTGAAGTATTTTAGCAAGAGCAACAGCCATACCCGCTTGCCAATCATGTGCGTGGAGTACGTCCGGTTTAAAGTCTAGATGGGTTAATGCTTCAATAACAGCACGACTAAAAAACAAAAACCTTTCACCGTCATCATAATACCCGTATACCCCTTTACGGGTGAAATAATACTCATTTGAAACGAAGTAATAAATAATATTATTATAGTTTAAAGAATAAAGACTTGCTTCCGAATTACGCCACCCAAGCGGTACATTGAAGCTCATATGATACTCCATTTGATTTCGCCACTCTTCCGGTATTTCATCATAAAGTGGAAGAATCACTCGCACCTCGATTCGTTGGTTCGCTTTCAATGCTTGTGGAAGTGACCCGATCACATCTGCTAATCCACCAGTTTTAATAAAAGGAGTACATTCCGAAGCTACAAATAATACGTTTCTCATATGAAATCTTCCCTTTCCAACCAACGATTTCTTATTTTACATAACTTGTCTTTTTGCAACGACATATGGTTTATCCTTCGACCCGATTAATTTTTGATTGGCGGTCACATGAACGTCTTTATCTAATATCACATTCTCCAAATAGACACCTGCTTCAATCGTACATCGCTGCATAATAATGGAGTTTTTTATCGTGGCTCCTTCTTCTACGGTTACACCCCGAAACAACACACTACCCTCTACCTCGCCAGCAATAATACAACCATTTGCTAGAATTGACTTTTTGACACTCGCTTCATTACGATATTTCGTAGGTGGCTGATTCCCAACCTTTGTCCTAATAAACGGTTGTTTATAAAACAGTTCCTGATAATTCTCCTCGGATAATAGGTTCATATTATGACGATAATAACTCTCGATTGAATTGATAAACACACCGTAACCATCGTTGTTATAAGTTTGAACCTTTAACGTAGCAAGATTCTCTTTAATGCCATGGACAAAAAAGTGATCTTGGTGGTGTGCGATACATTGATCAACTAACGTCATTAATAAGTCTTTGTTTATAATATAAACACCCGTGAAAAGGTTGTTATTCTGCTTATCATTCGTGATAGTAGTAACCCGGCCATCTTCGTCTGCTTCAATACGAAAAGCAGAATCATGTTCAGTATTTAACGTCTCGACATGAGTAGAGATCAGCGTTATATCTGCTTTATTTGCAAGATGACTCTTAAACGCATCTTGATAACTCGTATTTGTTATAAATTGACTTCCGCTAACCAGCACATAGGAAGATTTTCCACGATCAAAATAATCACGGTTATTATGGAAAAAACTTAGATCGCCTTTTGAAATATCGGATGGATCGTTCCAGTCCGGTGGAAGAATAAACAAACCTCCATTGCGCTCATCCATCTCCCAGCTATCCCCTGTTTGAAGATGATCCATTAGGGATCTATATTTATTGCGGGTAAAAATCGCTACTGACTCTACATTCGAATTTCCCATATTGGAAAGCGGAAAATCAATCAAGCGATAACGACCTGCAAATGGAATTGAGGCACCACTACGAAAATAAGTTAATTCATGAAAAAAATGATGCTCGTGTTCCAGATTAATAAGGCCCATCATTGTGTTCATCTATTTTTCCCCCTTAAATTGTCTAGCTAAGTTAAAATAACTATTCCCTTCAAATCCACTGCGGCACTCAGGGATACCCCCACCCTTAGCCAAGCAGCTTACTTTTGTGATAAAACACAAGGCGCCCTATGTGCAGGTGCTTTCGGATTGCTTTAGACTGATCGACTCCTATACACTTACCGCGATTTCCTACGCAGCTTTTTCGTTAATTGTATAGTGGCCGTTCGTCCGTCGCTCTCCAAAGTTACAGGTACACGAAGTGCTAAAGTTTTTTGGGACGAAAGAATAGTTGGCTTCTTATCTGGATAAAGGCCGCCAAAGATGCAATTTTGGCTGCTCACTCCTTCTTTATGATTTTTTCCATTTTTAATTTTAGGTAGTGACACTTTCTATAGGGAATTACATGATCCCGAGCGTACCCTTGGTTAAAAAGTAAGTTAGGAACGCATTGTAGAAAGTGCAAGCGTGCCCGAAATTGCATCTTCGGGCACTTATAACTTCTATGAAAGGTCATCTATTCTACTATTCCAAGCAACTGCAACTTTCACTTGAACGTTGTAGGTACGCGACAGGCAACTAATCGCAACAGGATGATCAAGGTCGGTGAGGAATGTACTTCAATTCCTCCCCAAACCTGTCGTGATTAGTTTGGCCGAAAGCGGACCGGAAACGTACTAGTCCAACTGAGAACTATAGTTCCAATGTTCACGACATTCTTTCATTGAAAAGTTCAATTTGTGCTTCTATTGCTTAGCCTAATAACTTAACGCTAAAATCTCCTCAAGTGTTTCTTGATTGATGACGAGCGGCTCTTCAGTAAGACCGATGCTAATATGTGTTCCTTCAGGTATCTTTGTATTTTCCATTACAATCACTCGTTCTAAAATCGAGTTCTTACCCACCTCTACGCCTGGGTACAAAATTGATTGCTTAATCATGCTATCAGGGTGAATCACTACATTTTCAAATAATACAGAACTGTCAACTGTTCCACACACCCGACAACCAGAATTGATCAATGAATGCTTTACAACTGCAGTTTCCCCGATATATTCCGGGGGTATGTTCGTTTCATTGGTGTAGATTCTCCAGTTCGCATTATTTAACAAGAGACTCCAATCTTCATCAAGTAGGTCCATATTGGCTTCCCAATAGCTTTCAATTGTACCGACGTCCTTCCAATACCCTTCGAAACGATAAGCATACAAGCGAAGATTATCAGTAACCATCGCTGGAATAATATCCTTTCCGAAATCATGACTGGAGTGACTATTTGCAGCATCTTCCACTAAATAGGCTCTTAACAATGCCCAGGAAAATATATAAACGCCCATAGATGCTAAATTATTTTTTGGTTTTTGCGGTTTTTCATCAAATTCGTAGATGCGCATGTTCTCGGTCGTATTCAAAATTCCAAACCGTGATGCTTCTTCCCAACTCACTGGGATTGCAGAAATGGTGACATCAGCGCCCGTTTTTTTATGATCTTCCAACATTGCTGCGTAATCCATTTGATAAATATGATCACCCGAAATGACAAGGACATATTCTGGGTCATGCCGATCGATAAAATGAATATTTTGATAGATTGCATCGGCCGTGCCAGAATACCAGTTTCCTCCTTCTTTCGCTGTATAAGGGGACAGTATCGTCACACCCGTATTTTGCCGATTCAAGTTCCACGGTTTTCCATTCCCAATATGTTTATTTAATTCGAGCGGTGAATATTGAGTCATCACGCCCAATGTATGAATCCCAGAATTTGTACAATTACTTAACGTGAAGTCAATAATCCGATACTTACCACCGAAGTGCACCGCTGGTTTCGCTAAGTTTTTCGTTAATTCTCCTAAACGTTTTCCTTCTCCGCCAGCCAATAACATGCCTACACAATTCTTCATTAATTAGCCTCCTCGATGAATTCCGGTATTAGTTTGCATTTGAAAATAGTAATAGCTAAAGGTGGTACCTTTATTTTTATATGCTGTGATAATGTGTGCCATTTTTGCGGGATGCTAAAGTGGTTAGCATCGTTTACTTGTCCAGATCCCCCGAATTGAACAGCATCGGAATTAAAAACTTCGTGATAAGTCCCGGCCCTTGGCACACCGATTTTATAGTCAAAAAGGACATCCGGTGTGAAATTGCAGACAATAATTAGTTCTTCCCCTGGACTTGTACTACGTCTCCGAAAAGCAATCACACTTTGATTGATATTATGAGGATCAATCCACTCAAACCCTTCAGAATCATGATCTAATTCATAAAGTTCTGGATATTCTAGATAGAAATGATTGAGCGCTTTGACATAGTTAAACATCGCTTTATGAAGTGGATACTCCAGTAGATGCCAATCCAATTGTTCTTGATCCTTCCATTCAGCGTACTGCGCTAGCTCGCCTCCCATGAATAATAACTTTTTACCAGGGTGCGCCATCATATAGCCATATAGCAATCTAAGATTTGCAAACTGTTGCCACTGGTCACCAGGCATTTTATCAAGCAATGATTTTTTACCATGAACGACCTCATCGTGTGACAGCGGTAGTAGAAAATTTTCCGTATGTGTATACATAAATGAAAACGTAAGTAAATTGTGGTGCCATTTACGGTGAAATGGATCAGCTTCCAAATATGTAAGCGTGTCGTTCATCCAGCCCATATTCCATTTGAAATTAAAACCAAGCCCTCCTACATGTGTAGGCGCCGTAACAAGTGGTAAATCTGAACTGTCTTCAGCCATCATCATTACGCCTGGCTCATATGAAAAAATAACTTCATTTAATTTGCGAATAAAGGCATATGCTTCAAGATTTTCATCTCCACCGTATGAATTGTAGATTTTATCCTTGTCTTCTGATTTATCGAAGTTAAGATAGAGCATACTAGCTACTGCATCTACACGAATCCCATCGATATGGTATTCTTCTAGCCAAAAAAGCGCATTGGAGATTAAAAAACTTTGTACTTCTGGTCGCCCAAAGTCGAAGGTTAATGTTCCCCACAACTTTTTTTCAGCTTTTCGGGGATCGGCATATTCATATAATGGCTCCCCATCAAATTGACGAAGTGCAAAATCATCCTTACAAAAATGACCAGGAACCCAGTCCATAATGACTCCGATGTTGTGTTGATGGCATTGATCAACAAAATATTTAAATTCATCACGTGGACCATAACGCGACGTGACAGAAAAATACCCAGTTATTTGATAACCCCATGACAAATCAAATGGATGCTCTGCAAGTGGAAGTAATTCAATATGTGTATAGCCGAGCGATTTCACATAAGGAATCAATTGATCAGCAAGTTCGCGATATGAATAAAATTCACCGTCTACGTCTTTTTTCCAAGAGCCTAGATGAACTTCATAAATCGATACTGGTGATGTATACACATCAAACGTTTTCTTTTCTTCTTGCCAATCAGTATCGCTCCACTCATATACGGATAGCATCGGGGTTAAAGATGCCGTTTCAGGGCGAAGCTCAGATTGAAGAGCATATGGATCTGCCTTCAATAGCACCTGACCATTCTCCGATACAATTTCATATTTATAAGGGGTATTTTCAGGAATGTCCGTATAAAAACCAACCCATAACCCTTCGTTCGTGATTCTCTTTAATGGGTGTAAATTGCCTTTCCATTGATTAAAGTCACCGACTACATGGATTTCTTCGGCGTTAGGTGCCCACACTACAAATCGATAACCTTGAGTACCTTCCCATTCAATCGTATGGCAACCTACTAATTGGTGACTATGATAATTAGTACCTTGGTGAAATAAAAATAGTTCCTGTTCTGAAATATCGTAATGCATCGTGCTGACTCCTTTCTTGAGCCAATTAAGATTATATTCATGAAGGTATACGAATATGACTAGTTCTTCTTTGTCGTGGATCATTTATTATTTACTTCTTTGTAATAGTTGAGTATTGGAATGACACAACTTTCATATCCTAAGCAATTACAATTGGAAGAACAAAAGTGCAAGCACCTGTTCAGAGGCGCTGAAGTCTTGACGTGAAATCTCTATGTCACTGCTTATCCATAGTTCGTAATTTTCTAGTTTCCTATGCTACGTAGAACCCTTATTGCTATCGCTTATATCACATTCTATGTTAGCAGATTAGTATGTAAATAAATTTTAAATCGTTCTACAAATTTCTTTTTTTGTGAATTTAATGTTAGTTTTTGTCGAATGAAGGACTTAACGCTGACTTCATTTCCATATATAAATTAAGTGAATTAATTAAACCCCTGTCTGTTGATTAAACATTTTCTTGCATAAGATACTGGTCAGGTAGGCGCAAAAGTCTTCATTTGGACTAGTACGTTTCCGGCTCGCTTTCGGCTAAACTAATCACGACAGTATTACCGTGGGACTAGTGTGGCCAGAAGTGACTTCGTCACTTCTGGCCACACCCTTTTCGATAATCCTGTTGCGAATAGTTGCCTGTCGTGTACCTACAACGTTCAAATGAAAATTGCAGTTGCTTGGAAAATAAGAATAGATGACTTTTCACAGAAGGTGTAAGTGCCCGAAGATACAATTTCGGGCACGTTTGCATTTTCTACAATGTGTTCCTTACTTACTTCTAGCAAAATTGTGCTTGTCATCATGTGCTTACCTGTAGATATTAACACTTCCTTAAAATAAAAAAGAATAAACCATAGAGAAAGTATCAGCAGCCAAAATTGCATCTTTGGCGGCTTTTCTCCAGGTAAGAAAGCAGCTATTCTTTCGTCCTAAAAAGCATCAGCACTACGTATACTTATCCATTTGGAGCAGGGCGGATAAAGGGCCACCCTACGATTACCGAAAAAAATGTGTAGAGATGCGACAAAGTCGCATCCCTACACAACCAGACATCCCGGTAATGGTATAGTAGACGTTTAATCCAAAGCAATCCAAATGCAACTATACAAGAAGCGCCTAGGGTTTGATTACTTTATTTACTGATTATTTATGGTAAATAAGCAGATATTGTTTAAACTTTTAATAGGATGACAATAACTTCAATGAACAACAAATATCGATTTCCGGTTAAAGTTTAGGTACGTTTCTTAAATTGGTGGAAGAACATATACTAAGATTAAGCACGTATGAATGGAAATTACAGGGTTAGATTTTAGGTAATGATAATAGAGACATTGGCACCCGTACGTCCAGTATGTTAAATCTAAACAAAATAAGGGGGTACTTTTGTGGAAACTCATGTAGCTTGGATCGATGATGTTCACGTGCTAACCGTTATCGTGAACGATAGTTCAATAGCGCTGCACACGGAAGAACCACCCATCATTTATTGGGCAGCAAAAGAGAAGTACTTTTCGACAAAGGTTGAAAAAGTAAACGCTGATTCCACCGTAAGAATCATTCTTTTAGAAGAACTGCCAATCGGAGAAAGTCTTGTACTCTTATGGGGCACAGCAAAGATCCCTGTTTATCCTAGAGCAATCGTCCGAACAGATTGGTTTGATCAGCACTATGGCAATTTGACAGCCAAATTAGGGACTGACTACGAAGACTCTGCAACAACATTCTCTATTTGGGCCCCGACGGCTACTTCTGTAAAGGTACATTTAGATAATCGTAATTTTTTAGTGAATCGACAAAAAAGTGGTCTTTGGCAACTAAAAATAGATGGTGACTGGCATGGTTTTGCTTATCATTATGAAATTGTCGTCAATGGACAAACGACATGTTTGAATGACCCCTATGCGAAAGCTATGCTTGCTAACAGTGAAAAAAGCGTGATTATAGACCCCGCTAAAACAGACCTGCCTAATTTCAGCAAACGAAACAGACCAAAACTTCAAAATTTACAAGATGCAATTATCTATGAGTTACATGTAAGAGACGCAACAATTCAAGAAGAAAGTGGGATCGTTAATCGAGGGAAATTTTTAGGTTTGACAGAAACAGCTACAACAACTAAAAATGGTTTTTCAACAGCGCTCACTTATATGAAAGAATTGGGTTGCACGCATGTTCAACTTTTACCAATTAATGATTTTGCACGCGTAGATGAAACTAGTCCGAACGACAACTATAATTGGGGCTACGATCCATTATACTTTCAAGTACCAGAAGGAAGTTATTCCGTGACACCCAATGACCCCTTGGCAAGAATCATTGAATGTAAAGAGATGATTCAAGCGTTTCATCAGGAAGATATCGCGGTCATCCTTGATGTCGTTTATAATCATGTTTTTATCATGGAAGAATCACCTTTTGAAAAGCTTGTTCCTGGCTATTACTTCAGGTATCACAGTGATGGAAGCCTTAGTAATGGAACTGGGGTAGGTAATGATTTTGCAACAGAACGTGCAATGGCGCGGAAATTCATAGTAGATACGATTGATGTTTGGCTTAATGACTATCATGTAGATGGATTCCGTTTCGATTTAATGGGGGCCATTGATATCGAGACAATGAACAAAATTCATGAACGCTGTAAAGAAGAATCAGTACCGATTATGTTGTTAGGTGAAGGTTGGGATCTTCCAACGGCATTAGCTCCCGAAAAGAAAGCTACTTCCATGCACGCCAATCAATTAATGGATATCAAATTTTTCAATGACTACTTCCGCGATTCACTTAAGGGGCAGTTGTTTAACAAACTTGATACTGGTTATATAAATGGTCAAGGTCGTTTCGTTGAAAGGCTACACAATCTCGTATCTGGAACCGCATTAGAAGAATTAGGTGCACCATTTGTGTACGAGGTGAACCAAACAATTAACTTTGTCGAATGTCACGATAACCATACACTATGGGATCGGCTTCTACTTAGCAATGAGCAAGACAGCGATTTGACGCGTAAGAAAATGCATCAACTTGCTTCAGGAATCACGTTATTAAGCCAAGGGATTCCGTTTATCCATGCCGGTCAAGAATGGTTTAGAACGAAACAGGGCGATGAGAATAGCTATATTTCCGGTGATCGCATCAATCAATTAGATTGGCGGAAAAGAGAAGTAGAAAATGACAATGTTGAATTTATTAAAACGCTGATTGCGCTACGAAAAAAATATGATGTATTTCGCCTGACTTCTAAACAAGAGATTAGAAGAAGATTATATATAGTAGACACACCGGCTCCTGTTTTTGGCTTCATATTACTTGGCGATAACGAAGACTTCGCCATCTATGTTAATCCAACAAAAATAGCCTATCAGTTGCGCTTACCTTCATCGGCAATATGGCGAATTATGGCGAACAATAATTTTGAAAAGAACACAGCGCAACAGGAAGTAATAGGTGAATTTACATCTATCGATCCTTACGAGTTAGTCGTCTTTAAGAAATCACGAGAGATTGAATAAGCAAGGGGTACCCAGCTGCTTAGCTTTTGGGCGCCCCTTTTTTGTGATTATACGCAGCAGGATAGAATTGGTCGACAGGGTTATTTGATTGGTTCGCGGGGTTAGAAAATCGCTCAACCTTTTTTTTAGCAAAAAAAGGACTATCCATTAAAGGATAGCCCCCTTTATTTCCTTACTCAAACAACCACTTGTACTTCTTGCTTAAACCGTTCAACTGCCTTCGCCGAATCAGCTGGATGGCCCAATTCATTCAAGGTGTCACCAATTAATTCAACCGCTTTTTCCAACATTTCCTCCGTTGTATTCCCCATATGCCCAATGCGGAACGCTTTGCCTGCTAAATGAGCAAGTGAGCCTGCGACAATCACACCTTTTTTACCAAGTGCTGCGCGGAATTCCGCGTCGTTGACTCCCTCTGGATAAAGGATACAGCTCAATGTTGATGCTGCAACATCTTCACCGGCAATTGCCTTCATGCCATATTCAGACAGCGCGGCTCGTACTGCTTTGCCGAATGCAGTATGGCGAACAATTCTAGTCGACAAGCCTTCCGCGTGTACGAGTCTCATACCTTCATCATAGGCATAAATCAAGTTCACGGGCGGTGTTGCAAAATATTTTGAAGGATCGTTCATGACAGGAATCCAATTATAGATATCGCAATAATAAGCGGAAACGCGTTCCAACTGCTTTCTTGCGGCTAATGCTGTTTGATTGAAGGCGACAATAGCCAATCCCGGTGGTACACCAATCGCTTTTTGAGAACCTGTCAAAATGACATCAATTTTATAGTCCGGATGGCCATATGTTTTACTCATATCTTCTTCCATCGCAGCCGTTGCACAGACACCGTCTAAAATGACAAGTGCACCATGCTTTTTCACGATTGGTACAAGTGCTTCGAGATCAGCTGCAACACCAGTCGAAGTGTCGGCATGCGTAATTGTCACTGCTTTATAATGCCCATCAGTAAGTTTCGCTTCCACTTCTTCAGGCGTAACTTGCTTGCCCCATTCCGATTGAAGTACATCCACTTCTATGCCAAAAGCTTGCCCTAACTTAATGAACCGGTCCCCGAAGTAACCTTGGCTGACGACTAATATCTTTTCCCCAGCTGCGACCGTGTTAACAAGCGCCATTTCCATTGCAATCGTTCCTGATCCAGCAACGACAAACACTTCTCCGTCTGTTTGCAACATTTCACGCGTCTGCTCAATAGCATTTTTGTAAATCGCAACAAACCGTGGATCAGTATGTCCTCTCGTTTCACTCGCCAGCGCATTATAAATGGAATCTACAACAGGCGTCGGTCCAGGTATCAGTAGCATTTCTTCGTTTCGCATTTTATTTCCCCCTACCTATTTTCAAAATATACTTTCTAGCTCTAGTACTACTTCCATACATGTCGCTTAAATCCTCTTATAGTTAATCAAAGCAAGTAAAAACGGCTTTATTCCACTTGTAGGAATAGAGCCGTTACTATGTCACTCTTCGTTCGAACCCATACACCGCTCGCACTCGAACAATGGGGATTCAACTTGCTCTATTATTTCACAACCACATTCACGACAAATCTTTCTGGGCATTTCTTTCCTATTATTGTTTGTTTGCATATAAATCTCCTCCACTCTCATATTGTTTGACCTCCATTTGTAGTTCAATTTAATAATTCATAACCCGGCAGTGTCAAAAACTCAACGAAGTCATCTTGCACGATCAAGGATGAAAACAGCTCGGCTGCTTCAGTATATCGGCCTGAACGGAACGCAGTGTCACCAACAGTCTGTTTGATTAATTCCAATTCCTCTTGCAATACTTTTGTAACCAGTTCCCCAGTAATATCCAGCCCATCGCTAAGTTTACCTTGTGGATGACGGATCCATTGCCATACTTGTGATCTTGAAATTTCAGCTGTCGCCGCGTCTTCCATCAAATTGTTGATAGGTGCGGCGCCGTTTCCTCTGAACCAGGAAGCAATATATTGGACGCCTACACTGCAATTCATTCGCAGTCCTTGTTCCGTAATCGTTCCTTCAGGGACTTCAAGCAAGTCTGAAGCGATGACTTTCACGTCTTCCCGCTTCCGGTCAATCTGATTCGGTGTCGGCATATGCTCGTTGAACTGCTCCATCGCAACTTCGACGAGTCCTGGATGCGCTACCCATGTTCCGTCATGACCGTCTGTCGCTTCACGGCGTTTATCTTCACTCACTTTGCCAAATGCCGCCGCGTTTGCTTCCGGGTCATTTTTAATCGGGATTTGCGCGGCCATCCCACCGACTGCTGGAGCATTGCGCTTATGACAAGTTTGAATACAAAGCAATGTATAAGCCCGCATGAATGGCGACGTCATTGTTACTTGCCCACGATCTGGCAAAATAACGTTTGGTTGATTGCGCAGCCGTTTAATATAACTAAATATATAATCCCAACGGCCACAATTAAGGCCTGCTGAATGGTCCCGAAGTTCATAAAGAATTTCGTCCATTTCAAATGCTGCCGCGATTGTTTCGATTAACACCGTCGCCCGAATTGTCCCATCCTTAATACCTAGTTGCTGCTGCGCAAAGATAAATACATCATTCCACAACCTTGCTTCCAGATGACTTTCAAGCTTCGGTAAATAAAAGTAAGGTCCTGATCCGCGTGTGATTAATTCCTTGGCGTTATGAATAAAGTAAAGTCCGAAGTCAAAGAAACTTCCTGCAATCGGCTCTCCATCAACCACGACATTCTTTTCTAGCAGATGCAATCCGCGCGGTCGTATCATTAACACTGCGGTGTCATCGTTCAACTTATATGTCTTACCATTGGAATGCTGTTCAAACTCAATCGTCCGCCGCACGGCATCTTTCATATTAAGCTGACCTTCCAACATGTTGGCCCATGTGGGTGATGTCGCATCCTCAAAGCAAGCCATGAATGTTTTTGCGCCTGAATTCAATGCATTGATGACCATCTTCCGACCGACTGGACCTGTAATTTCTACCCGTCTATCCTGTAGGTCATGCGGGAGGGGGGCAATTGTCCAATCCCCATCCCGAATGTGTTTTGTTTCGGCTAAGAAATCCAGTTTTATTCCACTGTCGATAGCGTTTTGACGCTGTTGACGGTTAGCTAAAAGGTCTCTCCGTCTCTCGTCAAAGTTATCATGAAGAGATTGTAGAAACGCCAGTGCTTCCGGTGTTAAAATCTCTTCACTCTCGGCCGTCAGTTCGCCTAAAACTTCTATAGTATGAGATATTTCTTGTTTTATAGTCAGATGAATCATCCTTTCCGATTGTTACTGGCACCGATAGATCAAACAAATTGTGCGGTTTCAGTTGAGCCTTTCATCGCCGTTGTAGAAGAAGTACCGCCAGAAATGATTTGTGACACTTCGTCGAAGTAACCTGTTCCAACTTCACGTTGATGTCTAGTCGCTGTGTACCCTTTATCTTCATTGGCAAATTCAGCCTGTTGCAGTTTTGAATAAGCTGCCATGCCATTGTCTTTGTAGTCATGCGCAAGATTAAACATGCTGTGGTTCAATGAATGGAAGCCTGCAAGTGTAACGAACTGGAATTTGTAGCCCATTTTACCGAGTTCCACTTGGTATTTCGCGATTGTCGCTTCGTCCAAGTTTGCTTCCCAGTTGAATGATGGCGAGCAGTTGTAAGCAAGCATTTTCCCAGGAAATTCCGCATGGATTGCATCCGCAAACTGTTGTGCCTCTTCAAGAGATGGATGCGATGTTTCACACCAGACAAGGTCTGCATAAGGTGCATATGCCAATCCTCGTGCAATCGCTTGGTCGATACCAGGTTTTGTACGGTAGAATCCTTCAGGTGTGCGCTCCCCAGTAAGGAATTCAGCGTCTACTGGATCAATATCGCTGGTGACCATATCTGCTGCATCCGCATCTGTACGTGAGATAAGAACAGTTGGTACGCCTAGAACGTCAGCCGCAAGTCTTGCTGCCACTAAGTTCCGGATCGCATTTTGTGTCGGTAACAATACTTTACCGCCCAAGTGTCCACATTTCTTTTCGGATGCAAGTTGATCCTCAAGGTGAACGCCTGCTGCTCCAGCTTCTATCATGCCTTTCATTAATTCGAATACGTTAAGGGGTCCACCGAAACCTGCTTCAGCGTCTGCAATAATGGGTGCGAACCAGTCGAAACCATCTGCGCGCCCTTCTGCGTGATCGATTTGGTCGGCCCGTTGAAGTGCTTGATTGATACGTTTGACGACAGAAGGAACACTATTTGCTGGATATAAACTTTGGTCAGGATACATTTGGCCTGAAAGGTTTGCATCCGCCGCCACTTGCCACCCGCTAAGATAGATTGCTTGAAGTCCAGCTTTTACTTGTTGAACTGCCTGATTACCTGTTAGAGCGCCAAGGGCATTGATGAAATCCTCTTCATGCAATGAACTCCATAAGCGAGTCGCACCTTTTGTTGCCAGTGTTTGTTCAATCAAAACGGATCCACGAAGTTTAACAACATCTTCAGCAGTGTAAGGACGTTCAATTCCTTTCCATCTGCTATCCTCCGCCCAGCTTTTCTCCAATTGTTCAATCTGCTCTTGTCTAGTCATATCTCAGTCACACCTTCCAGTTTTTTTATGTTCAGCTAGTTGTGAAATTAATTCTTTCGCACTGTTTCATAACAGCCGAAGTTGTTATACAGTAATATATAACAGAAGATACAAAGTTGTCTGTACTTTCCGACAAAAGGTTGTAATTTTAGGATGAAAGCGGTTTATAGATGACGAAATAGTTCGCCAGTAGAAGTTTCATAGAAAACAAAGGGGGATACAGATGTGAGGATGGTGAATATGGAGATTGCGAGAGAAGTGTTACAGCAATATGCTTCTATATTGGAAGATTGGGTACCGAAAGATGCTGCTATTGCAATTGCGATGGGTGATACCTACATCTATTACGTGGAAGGTATTCATAATATCCGCTTAAAAGAAGGGCAGCCTGTCATGCCTGGTAGCATTGCGGATAAAGTCATTAACCATCGACTCAAGGTTGATAAAATCATGGATAACTCATTGTTCGGAATCCCCTATTATGGAATTGGTTATCCAGTCGACCTCCAAGGCGAACCCGGTGCGCTAATCGTTATCTTGCCACCGTATTATCATGTACTGCGACATGAACCGTTTCGCTTCCTCACTGGAAAACAAGAAGATGAATGGAGCCCGGTTGCAATTGAAGAAATTGCTTATATAGAAAGCTTACAAAAGAAAACTTGGTTTTATGTAGCCAGTGAACAATTCTGTACCAGCTATACGCTGAAAGATTTGCAATTACGATTACCAAAGACGTTTCTACGTATCCATCGGTCTTACATTGTTAACATTCCAGCAATCCAGCGCATTTCCAGAGACATTACTTCTAATCTAGTACTTACATTAAGAGATGGTACAGAGTTACCTGTTGGCCAGACGTATATGGCTGATGTTAGGAAGGCCCTGGGGTTTTAGGTTGTTGGGAGGGGTTTATGATCGGTTCGCACGGGGATATAATCGGCTTATGGGGTGACAGTCACCCAATAACACCACAACAAAAACAGGACCCTTCAACCGTCATTCGACGGCAATAGGATCCTGTTCTTTTATGCTGTTCTTTTATGCTTTTCTATTTAACCATTTATTTTTAATTGCCATCAAATAAATAACGAATGCGAATGCAAATGTGATCGCAACAAAAATAAATCCTTGTGAACTTAATACAAGCATCGGAGCGAATGTAACGAGCATAATTTCAACTGGCGCAATTGGTATGTAAGCCAAGCTGTAATCATCCAGCGTTTTACTTTCAGATTTTGGATCGACAATTCTAAGCAGCGCCATACCCATAGCAACTGTTCCTGTTGTCCAGCCCCATGTGAATATCCCTTTTTCAAACCAGTATTCCGGGAAAAACTTCTTTGAAAAGACTGCGAAAAATAAGAAAGCATACACGAGACCAAACACAAACAGCATTAGTAACGGAACAGCGTAATCAAGTACAACTGCAATACTGATTGAACCAATTCCGAATGCAACGAGAATATCCGTCGCACTTCCACTAATTCTTGACACAACATCCTTACTGACATATTTATCTGTATTCGTAGAATTCAATATCTTCTTCACGAACAATCCAACAAGAAATGCCAGTGAAAATGCCGGTATAACAACGCTTGGCAATAGAGTTGCACCTAATTGGCTTAAATAATAACCGCCCATGGCGATAATCGTAATGATAGAAAGGTGAAAAACATATGGATCAATCGAAATTGACGATACCGTATCCGTTTCAGACTTCGTTCTCGATTCAGGTGGGATTAATCCCGTTCTAAGCTCGTCCGGCAAATCTTTGAACGAAGCGAGGAATGACGTATGCCCCTTCGAAGAACCCCATTTAATGAAGAGGATCCCAATTAGGATGGCACTCATAATCCCTACAGTTGCAGATGTCATAGCTAACGAAGTCGCTTCTTCCCAGCCATTTTGCTCAAACGTCGCACCAATAGCCGCTGCAGTTCCGTGTCCCCCTACGAAGCCGGCTGCAAGTAACAAACCGAAACCGTCATGTACATCCCAAAATGGATTAATCAGTAGGAGCGCGAATAACAATCCTCCACCCCACATTAATACCATAGCAATTTGAGAGTACGACCACATGCTTCCGACTCTTGTCTTAATCGCATTCCAGTCAATCCGTGGTGACAGTAACGGCAGTGTTCCAAAGATGACTGCTATCAAGATTGCCGGATAGACTTTAATTTGATCTGAAAACGGCAAAAGCCCTAAACCATTCGGCCCTAACAGTAAAGCCAGAAGCCCAGCAATAATACTAGCCGGCAAAAACATTTGCTGGATGAACTTAACCTTCGCTCGAATAATCGTCCCTACAAGCAGTAGCAATGAAATCAAACCGATATCCGTAAATAAAACCCATGGTGAAAAATCCATATTATTATTCTCCTAATCTATACATTATTTTTTGCTGAATTAAATGCCCCTCTCTTAACATCTATGTAACCGATTACACGAATATAAAAAGCATAATTTTTTATCAACTTTCACTAAGATAACATCTTTTAATGCCTTAGTAAACTTAACGGACAACTCCGAATTCCTTAGTGAATTCACAATTAACGAGTAACTAAAAACCTTTTAAACAAAGAGATATATCCGACATAATTAGATAGCCTCCAAGAAAACTTTCTCTAGAAAAAATATATATATTCGTAATACCCAGGAGTAATTTGTTCGTCAAAATCTCGGAGACTGCATATAAATAGATGGAAAGCTTGGAGGGATAAAAAGTGATAACGATAAGTTTGTGTATGATTGTAAAAAACGAAGAGGAAGTGATTGGGAGGTGTCTAGATTCTGTTAGTGGGTTAGTGGATGAAATCAATATTGTGGACACGGGGTCTGACGACCGAACAAAGGAAATCATCAATAAGTACACCAATCGAATTTTTGATTTTCAGTGGATTGACGATTTTTCAGCGGCACGTAATTTCTCATTCGAACAAGCAACAACGGATTATGTTCTCTGGCTCGACGCAGATGACGTATTTACAGCTGAAGATCAGGAAAAGTTCAAGTTGTTGAAACAATCCTTACAACCAGAGATTGATGCTGTTTCAATGAATTATCATTTAAGTTTTGATCATGAAGGAAATGTGACTTCCCTTTTGAGGAGGTATCGTCTAGTTAAAAGAATCAACGAGTTTAAATGGATAGGAGCCGTGCACGAGTATCTTTCCGTATCAGGGAATCTATACGCTAGTGATGTGGCAGTCACCCACTCCCCTTTAAGCCATGATAGTGAACGTAATATCACAATATATAAAAAGTTGGTGGAGTCAGGGGAAACACTTTCTCCGCGGGATACATTCTATTACGCCAATGAATTGATGGATCATAGTGATTTTCAACAAGCAATCCTTTATTACGAAATGTTTCTTGAATCGAAACTAGGCTGGGTCGAAGATAATATCAGGGCATGCTTTAAACTTGCGGACTGCTACCATAATTTAAACGACAAGGATAAGGAGCTTAGTTCTACCTTAAGAACCCTCGCCTTTGATGTTCCTCGGCCCGAAGCGTGTTGCCGACTCGGGTATTATTTTATGGAACAATTTAAAAACGCCGAGGCTATCCACTGGTATAGTCAAGCGCTCCTTTATGAAAATCATCAACAGATAAGCTTTCAGAACACTTCATTTTCCACATGGCTACCCAATCTTCAATTATGTGTTCTTTATGATCGACTAAAACAGTACGACAAAGCCTATCATCATAATGAATTAGCCGGGAAATACAAACCAAATTATGACAAAATAGTGAATAACAAAAAGTATTTAGATGAAGTTATTAGAAGTATTGAGGATAAAATTTAATTTGCCTATCCAAATAAAACAGCCACTGATAATTTATCAGGCGGTTGTTTTTTTATTCGGAAGTATAAATAGTGGAGAATTCCTCCACCCATTAGTACATATTTAATTAACTATTATTTTAGGCACGCAGTTGAATGCCCGTCCCCCCATATAATGCTCGAATAGGATGTTAGAGATAGGAGGTGAAAAAATGAATTATTATGACTAAAATAAACGAAAATGTAATAAATGTATTGAATGTAATAAATGTATTGATTGTATCAAACCTGAAACATGTAATTACGATCCGTGTTGTTGTAAAAGAGGGGCTACTGGCGCTACCGGGGCGACCGGAGCTACTGGATTTACCGGAACTACCGGTGATACTGGATCTACTGGCGCGACTGGAGTAACTGGTGCTACTGGAGCAACGGGTACGACTGGCGCTACCGGCGTGACTGGTACGACTGGCGCTACCGGCGTGACTGGTACGACTGGTGCTACGGGAACTAACGGTATTGACGGGGCTACTGGTGCGACTGGATCTACGGGTCCTAACGGCATTGACGGAGCTACTGGAGCGACCGGATCTACAGGTCCTACGGGAACTAACGGTATTGACGGAGCCACTGGTGCTACTGGTGCGACCGGATCTACAGGTCCTACGGGAACTAACGGTATTGACGGGGCTACTGGTGCGACTGGATCTACGGGTCCTAACGGCATTGACGGAGCTACTGGAGCGACCGGATCTACAGGTCCTACGGGAACTAACGGCATTGACGGAGCTACCGGAGCGACCGGAGCGACCGGATCTACCGGTCCTACTGGTGCGACGGGATCTACGGGAACTAACGGCATTGACGGAGCTACTGGTGCGACCGGATCTACAGGTCCTACGGGAACTAACGGTATTGACGGAGCCACTGGTGCTACCGGATCTACAGGTCCTACGGGAACTAACGGTATTGACGGAGCCACTGGAGCGACGGGATCTACCGGTCCTACTGGTGCTACCGGAACTAACGGCATTGACGGGGCTACTGGTGCGACGGGATCTACGGGTCCTACTGGAGCTACAGGAACTAACGGCATTGACGGAACTACTGGTGCGACTGGATCTACGGGTACTAACGGCATTGACGGAGCTACTGGAGCAACCGGATCTACAGGTCCTACGGGAACTAACGGTATTGACGGAGCCACTGGTGCTACCGGATCTACAGGTGGGACGGGAACTAACGGCATTGACGGAGCTACCGGAGCGACCGGATCTACCGGTCCTACAGGTGCGACGGGAACTAACGGCATTGACGGGGCTACTGGTGCAACTGGATCTACGGGTCCTACTGGAGCAACAGGAACTAACGGCATTGACGGAGCTACCGGGGCAACAGGATCTACTGGAGCTACAGGAACTAACGGCATTGACGGCGCTACTGGTCCTACTGGAGCTACAGGAACTGACGGTATTGACGGCGCGACTGGATCTACGGGTCCTACTGGTGCAACAGGAACTAATGGCATTAACGGGGCCACTGGAGCTACCGGTCCTACTGGCGTGACGGGAACTAACGGTATTGACGGAGCGACAGGTGCAACAGGATCTACTGGTCCTACTGGAGCAACAGGAACTGACGGCATTAATGGTGCTACCGGCGCAACGGGATCTACGGGATCTACTGGTCCTACTGGTGCGACAGGAACTGACGGCATTAACGGCGCTACCGGTGCAACGGGATCTACTGGAGCGACTGGAACTAACGGCATTGACGGAGCGACAGGTGCAACGGGATCTACTGGTCCTACTGGTGCGACGGGAACTGACGGCATTAACGGCGCTACCGGCGCAACGGGATCTACCGGTCCTACTGGAGCTACTGGAACTGACGGCATTAATGGTGCTACCGGGGCAACAGGATCTACTGGCCCTACTGGAGCTACAGGAACTAACGGCATTGACGGAGCTACTGGAGCGACCGGCGCGACAGGATCTACGGGTCCTACTGGAGCAACAGGAACTAACGGCATTGACGGCGCGACTGGATCTACAGGTCCTACTGGTGCTACAGGAACTAACGGCATTGACGGAGCTACTGGTGCTACTGGCGGAACCGGAGCTACGGGCGCAACCGGAGCTGGTGCCTTTATTCCTTTTGCATCAGGTATTCCAGCTGTCATGACCACTGTCTTGGGTGGATTAGTTGGTACTACAAGTTTAATAGGGTTCGGAGGGTCTATTGCGGGTGTTTCTCTTTTGGGTACTGATATCTCCACAGCGTTACTCCCGATTGAGTACTCTTTCACAGTACCTCAAGCTGGTACTATCACGGCAATGTCAGCCACATTCAAGAATACATTGGCATTGACACTTATTGGTACAACTATAACAATTACCGCACAAGTATATCGTGCGGTAGCAGGTAACAACACCTTTAGCCCTACAGCTGCTGTTTTAACTCTAGCTCCATCATTAACAGGTTTGATCGCTATTGGTAACCTTAGTTTTGCTTCATCTAGCTCAATTTCAGTTCCGGTAGCACAAGGTGACCGCCTATTGATGGTGTTCTCTTCAAGTGCCACAGGTCTTTCTCTAATAAACACTGTAACAGGTGGTGCAAGTGCAGGGTTGACAATTAGTTTATAAAATTCACACGAAGAAGCATAGTTGACATGGAATAGCATAGACTGCCAAAAGACAAAAAATTACCCCTTTCATTAATAAAAATGAAAGGGGCTTTTTCAATTCGATGATTAAACATTAGTAATTCTAACGATAATCATTATTGTGTAATACACATAGCTTAGATATTAAAAATTAAGCACAGTATCATTACATGCCGTTATACAATTTCCTAGCTTCGCAATATCGAAGTTTCCGCCTGAGACAATCACACCGACTCGTGCAGCAGAAGTTGGCAATTTCTTATTCAGAACAGCTGCAATCGCTGCAGCTGCCGCCCCTTCAACAAGCAACTTCTCGCGTTCTAACATGAAAAGAATCGCTGAAGAAATCTCCCGTTCAGTTACCGTAATCATATCGTCTACATAATTATGAATGATATCCATCGTTACTTTACCTGGTTCTTTGACGCAAATCCCTTCCGCTATCGTCGGTAAAAAGTGAGCCAAATTACTTTTTCTACCGTGATAAGCCGAAACAATAGCCGGTGCGTTTGCGGCCTGGACACCAATCACTTTTACCGAAGGCCGTATTGTCTTCACAGCAAGTGCAGTCCCTGCGAGCAGACCTCCACCACCTGCTGGTACAACAATCGTGTCCAGATCAGGTTGCTGTTGTAGCATTTCCATCGCAACAGTTGCCTGACCCTCGATAATTGTTAGATCGTCGAATGGGTGAATAAACGTCGCACCTGTTGCCAGTTGTTCGGTACGCGCCGCCTTATAAGCCTCATCAAAACTTTTCCCAACAAGCTTAACAGTCGCTCCGTATTTCCGGGTAGCATCCACTTTTGCCGCTGGAGTCGTTTCAGGCATGAATATTGTAACCTTGGCGCCCACTTTCCGTCCTGCCAGTGCAACACCTTGTGCATGATTTCCCGCGGAAGCCGCAAGTAAACCTTTTGCGCATTCTGCCTCTGTCAATTGAGAGATTTTATTGAACGCGCCACGTACTTTAAATGACCCTGTCTTCTGTAAGTTTTCAAGTTTTAAATACACTTCGGATTGTGTCCATTCATTCAATGTCTCCGATTGTTTAATTGGCGTACGGTGAACAATTTCGGTTAAGCGTTCAAATGCTTCGAATAAGCGCGTTGTTTCATACAAATTCCCAATTACACCATCTCCCCTTTTAGTCGGCATTTACGTGTGCTGATGTTGTTTTTCATAGTTGGCTATTTGTTCTTCATATTGGAATGTCAAGGATATTTCATCCCAGCCATTTAACAACATTTCTTTATAATACGGATCAATTTCAAACGAATAGGACTTGCCATCCTGCCCCGTCACCGTCTGTTCAACTAGATTAACTTCAACTGAATAAGGATCTTTTTGACCGTTTGCCAATAACTCTTCCACTTCCGACATTGTTAATTTAATCGGAAGCAAGCCGTTTTTCATGCAGTTATTATAGAATATATCCGCAAAACTTGGCGCGATAACGACATTGAATCCATAGTCTAAAATCGACCACGGTGCATGTTCACGAGAGGATCCGCAGCCAAAGTTTTCTTGAGCAACGAGGATTTTAGACTCTTTGAACCGCTCATCATTCAAGACGAAATCTTGAACTTCGCTTCCATCAGCATTATGTCGCCAGTGATAAAACAAATATTTCCCGAACCCTGTACGTTCAATTCGTTTCAAGAACTCTTTCGAAATAATCTGGTCGGTATCGACGTTTTTACGGTCAAGCGGTGTTATTACACTAACGACTTCGTTAATCGGTTCCATCTAATCATCCTTTCCTCACTTATGAATGAACAACTTCCAATTCGCGGACATCTACAAAATGGCCTGCAATTGCTGAAGCGGCTGCCATGGCCGGACTTACAAGATGTGTACGTGCCCCTGCTCCTTGACGCCCTTCGAAATTCCGGTTCGATGTTGAAGCGCACCGTTCACCTGCTGGAACAACATCATCATTCATCGCAAGGCACATGCTGCAACCCGATTCCCGCCACTCGAATCCAGCCTCAAGGAATACTGAATCTAACCCTTCATCCTCCGCCTGTTTTTTAACAGTGCGTGAACCTGGTACAACAATTGCCGTGACGGAAGGATGGACTTTCTTCCCTGCAATCACTTTCGCCGCTGCACGTAAATCACTCAATCTTGCATTTGTGCACGAACCAATGAAGACATGCTGGATATCAATTGACTTCAGCGGAGCGCCTTCTTCAAGCCCCATATACGCCAGTGCTTGTTTCAGTGCATCTTTATCTGATTCTGACTCAAAATCCTTCGCGTAAGGAACACTTGCCGAAATACCAGATCCCATTGAAGGATTAGTACCCCATGTCACGAACGGTTCGATTTCATCTGCATTCATTTCAAGAACCGTATCATAAGTCGCGTCTGTATCAGATGCAAGCGACAGCCAATGCGCCGATGCCTCTTCAAATTCCTGACCTTCTGGAACATATCTACGGCCTTTCAAATAAGCAACAGTCGTTGCATCTGGGCTGATCAAACCGGCTTTTGCCCCTGCTTCAATGGACATATTACAAACGGTCATCCGTTCTTCCATCGTCAAATTACGGATTGCTTCACCCGTAAATTCAACAATATGCCCCGTACCCATATCAATTCCAAATTTGGCGATAATCGCTAAAATAACATCTTTTGCGGTAACACCGAATCCAAGTTTCCCGTTAATGCGGATTTCCATTGTTTTCGGCTTTGATTGCCACAATGTTTGCGTTGAAAGGACATGCTCGACTTCGCTCGTACCGATGCCAAATGCAATTGCTCCGAAAGCGCCATGTGTAGATGTATGGCTATCACCACAGACAATTGTTTTACCTGGCTGCGTTAGTCCAAGTTCTGGCCCGATTATATGAACAATTCCTTGATCCGGATGATCCATATTTGCAAGCGGGACGCCAAATTCATCACAATTTGTTTGCAATGTGTTGATTTGTTTCCGCGCAATTGGATCTTTAATCTCATCACGATTTCGTGTCGGAACGTTATGATCCATCGTTGCAAAGCAGAGATCGGGTCTGCGCACAGTACGATTCGCAAGTCGCAGCCCTTCAAACGCCTGCGGAGAAGTCACTTCATGCAATAAATGAAGATCGATATAGAGCAGATCAGGCTTCCCTTGTTCTTCGTAAACGATATGCTGATTCCAGATTTTCTCGATAATATTTTGCTCCATATGGCAGCCCTCCCTCTCTTAAACGTATGAAAACATAATGCTATTCGAGACGAATTGTGTATCAAGTTCGTCAATGACTTTGTCCGTCCACTCTTTTGTCGATAAAACCCGTTTACCCGGTTCTACAAGATCTGCTGTGAAGAAACCATCTTCAAACACTGTGTTAACCGCTTCTTCAATTGCAGACGCTTCCGTATCTAGGTTGAATGAATACTTCAACATCATGGCAACCGATAGAATCGCTGCTGCAGGATTTGCCAAACCAAGTCCTGCAATTTCAGGTGCGGAACCGTGGACTGGCTCGTATAAACCAAAACCGTCCGAACGGATACTTGCTGACGGAAGTACGCCAAGTGATCCTGTAATGACAGATGCCTCATCACTTAAAATGTCGCCAAACATATTTTCCGTAACGACAACGTCAAATGCCGCTGGGTTCGTAATCAATTTCATAGCCGTAGAATCGACTAACATATGCTCCACTTCAATATCGGGATAAGCTTTCTTTTTCTCTTCAACAACTTCACGCCATAGCTTACTCGTTTCAAGTACATTTGCTTTATCAACAGAAGCTACTTTTCCTCGGCGCAAGCGGGCAATTTCAAACGCCGTGACTACGATACGCTCAATCTCTTCGCGTGTATAAACCAGTGAATCCACTGCAGCATCTGCTGTCCGCCGACTTGGTTCGCCGAAATATAGACCACCTGTCAGTTCCCGTACGATCATCATATCTACATCTTTTGCCACTTCTGGTTTTAGAGGAGATGCATGGAGTAAGGATGGCACAGCTTTCACAGGCCGAAGATTGGCAAACAAGTCGAAACGTTTCCGAATCGCAAGCAGTCCTTTTTCCGGTCGGAGTGCTGAAGGATTTTGGTCCCATTTCGGACCGCCTACAGCGCCAAGAAGTACCGCGTCACTCGCTTCACAGAGTGCCACTGTTTCATCTGGAAGCGGATTTTGATGTTTGTCAATTGCAGCGCCGCCAATTACTCCGTACTCTACATGGAACGTGTGGTTAAAGCGTCTTGCAATCACTTCAAGCACCTTCACTGCCGCTTCAGTCACTTCTGGACCAATTCCATCACCTGGTAATACTGCTACTTTCTTCTCCATAGAACTTCTCCTCCTTATTGTTTTTAATTCTATTTATTCAGACTATTTGAGCTGTGCTAACTTTTGTTTGGGAATGCTTTTTGACCAATTGTCTGTTAATTGCATTAAAGTAGGCTTTTGCAGATGCGCCCAACACGTCCTGTGCGACATCGCGTCCAATAGACACTTCGCCATTAATACTGAGATTAACAACCGCTTCGCCAAGTGCATCGCGTCCTTTGCCAATCGATGTAACACGGTAATCTAGAATATGAACTTCGCCTTCAACAAGTATTTCTAGCGTATTGAAAATGGCTTCAACTGATCCTGAACCTGTTGCTGTCGCAGTGACTGTTTTTCCATCCGGATTAACAGCTGTAACGGTTGCAGATGGAACATTCGCAGTTGCATATTGAACTTGAACATCTGTAAATTTATAAACAGGTACATCATTAGTTTGAATTTGCTGATCTGTAAATAATACAAACAGATCATCTTCTGTAATTTCTTTTTTACGGTCCGCAAGTTTCTTAAATTCAGCAAACGCTTCATTTAACTTATCAGCACTAAGATCAAAGCCCATTGAAATGGCGCGGTCACTGAATGCGTGTCTGCCAGAGTGTTTACCTAGCGCAAGCGGTTCAGTTTTGCCCCCGATTAATTCAGGTGTAATGATTTCATATGTCTCACGATTTTTCAGGTAGCCATCCTGGTGAATTCCTGACTCATGAGCAAATGCGTTCTTGCCAACAATTGCTTTGTTTGGCTGGATGACAACGCCTGTTAATTGACTGACAAGTTGGCTTGTGCGTTTAATTTCGTGTAAATTAATACCCGTTTCCAATCCGTAATAATCTTTGCGGATATGGAGTGCAACAGCAATTTCTTCAAGCGCTGCATTTCCTGCACGCTCTCCGATCCCATTGATTGTACCTTCGACTTGATCGGCACCATTTTCAATCGCTGCGATTGAGTTGGCTACTGCAAAACCTAGGTCATCATGACAATGTGCAGAAAGCTTCACTTTATCGATGCCTGTGACGTTTTCTTTCAGGAACTTGAATAATGCACCGTATTCTTGTGGTGTTGCGTAGCCGACCGTATCAGGAATATTGATAACGGATGCGCCAGCTGCGATTACTTGATTGATGATACGCACTAGGAACTCCCGATCTGAGCGGAATGCATCTTCAGCAGACCATTGAACTTGCGGGAAGAACTTACGGGCATATTTCACGGCTTCTACTGCAATTTCTACGACCTGGTCAGGTGTTTTCTGAAGCTTATATTCCATATGGATAGGTGAAGTTGCTAAAAACACATGTAGATGAGGTTGTTCCGCACCGCGAAGTGCTTCCCAAGATGTTTCGATATCGCTTTTCATTGCGCGGGCAAGACCAGTTACCGTCGACTTCTTCACTGCGTTTGCGATTTTCTGTACCGCTTCAAAATCACCCGGGGATGAAGCAGGAAACCCTGCTTCGATGATTGTTGCCCCGAATTTTTCAAGCTGCCGTGCAATTTCTAACTTCTCCGCTGTATTTAGGTTAATACCTGCAGATTGTTCACCGTCCCGAAGAGTTGTGTCAAATATGTCAATTTTTCGCACTACCCACCACTTCTTCCTCTTTTGATTTTGCACCTTCATTGACGAAAGGCATCATTGCGCGAAGTTTTTTACCAACAATTTCAATTTCATGCTGTGCTTCCGTTTCTTCAAATCGATTGAAGTTCGGACGACCATTTTCGTTTTCTTCAATCCATTCTCTCGCAAATTTACCTGATTGAATGTCTGTTAGTACATCTTTCATACGCGCTTTTGTATCCGCGTCAACAATACGTGGTCCTGAAACGAAATCTCCCCACTCAGCTGTATCTGAGATCGAGTAGCGCATGCCTGCCATTCCGCCTTCATACATAAGATCAACAATCAGTTTTGTTTCGTGCAATGTTTCGAAGTAAGCAAGTTCTGGTTGGTAACCTGCTTCTACTAGTGTTTCAAAACCAGCTTTAACAAGTGAAGTCAGTCCGCCACATAGTACCGCTTGTTCGCCGAATAGATCTGTTTCTGTTTCTTCTTTGAACGTCGTTTCAAGTACGCCGCCACGTGCAGATCCAATCGCTTTTGCATAAGCAAGAGCTACGTCTTTCGCTTGGCCCGAAACGTCTTGATAGACTGCGAACAATGCTGGAACACCTGCGCCCGCTTCGAATGTTCTACGAACAAGGTGTCCAGGTCCTTTTGGTGCAACTAGGAATACGTCAACATCAGCAGGTGGTACGATTTGACCGAAGTGAACGTTGAATCCGTGTGCGAAAACAAGTGATTTACCTGCTTTAAGTGCTGGCTCGATTTCTGCGTCATAGACTTGTTTCTGTCTTTCATCCGGAAGTAGGATCATGATAACGTCCGCTTTTTCAGCAGCCTCACGAACAGTCAATACTTGTAGTCCATCTTGTTTTGCCTGATCAAATGATTTACCTTCGCGGACGCCGACAACGACATTGAATCCAGAGTCATTCAAGTTTTGTGCGTGTGCATGACCTTGTGATCCGTATCCGATGATTGCTACAAGCTTATCTTTCAAAAGTCCTTCGTTGATATCTTGGTTATAATACATTTTAGCCATAATTGTTTTCCTCCTAATAGTTGGGTTTTTTTAGTTTGGTAATTCTGTCTAGATAGGTTGTAATAATGAATTTCATTGAATCTGCTACGGCGCTAGGGGATGCCCTTCGCTTTTCCTACTTTAATATAGATAGCTGAGGTGATTGAACCTTTTGTGTTTCACGAACAAATGCCGTAGCGCCTGTTCTTGTCAATTCTTTGATGCCATAAGGCCTAAGTAAATCGATAAATGCCTCAATCTTTTCCGGATTTCCAATCACTTGGTAGGTGACGACGTTTTTCCCAGTGTCGATAACCGTTGCCCGGAATGGTTCGATAATGCTGTTCATTTCACTTCTAACATGTGGCGGTGAAATGACTTTCACTAGCGCAAGCTCTCGCATAACGATCGCTTTATCCGTGATGTCATTGACTTTAAGAACATCGATTTGTTTTTGCAGCTGTTTAACGAGCTGTTCGATTTTCCGTTCGTCTTCTACATTGACGATGAACGTCATTTTGGACCTGCCTGCTATTTCGGTGTGACCGACTGTGATGCTTTCGATATTGAACTGCCTTTTCATCAGCAAGCCGGTCACCCTGTTGAGCACGCCACTTTGGTTGATTACAGTTACTGTAATAACTCGTTTCATAGTTTACTCACCCCGATCATTTCATGTAGTCCTCTACCTGGTGCAACCATTGGATAGACGTTTTCGAGTTGTTTTACACGGCAATCGATGAGAACGGGTTCATCAGACAACAGTGCTTCTTGAAATACTGCTTCTGCTTCTTCCAATGTGTCGATCCGATACCCTTTAATGTCATACGCCTCTGCTAATTTCACAAAGTTTGGCTGAACGGGCATCAATGATTGGGAGTAACGCTTTTCGTAAAATGTTTCTTGCCATTGGCGAACCATTCCAAGACAGCCATTGTTTAGAATAATAATTTTGACTGGAATGCGCATTTCTTGTAACAGCGACAACTCTTGCGCTGTCATTTGGAATCCAGCATCTCCAACAATTGCAATGACGCGTGCATCCGGCTTGGCGATTTGTGCACCAATTGCTGCCGGGAAGCCGAAGCCCATAGTGCCAAGACCGCCTGAAGTTACCCAATGGTCCGGATTATTCAGTGAATAGTATTGAGCCGTCCACATCTGATGCTGTCCGACATCCGTTGTGACGATTGCATCACCCTTTGTAATGCGGTGGATGATTTCAAGCGCCTGTTGTGGAAGAATTGCTCCTTCATCATCGTTGTTGTACCACAATGGAAACTTCTCGGCCGATTCTTTTAAGTATGTCAGCCAAAGCGCTGTTTCCGGTGACGAGAATTGTTGTTTCAACAGGGCTTGCAGTGCTTCTTTAGCGTCCGCTACAATCGGGATTTCCGTCGGTACATTTTTCCCGATTTCAGCAGGATCGATATCGATGTGGATAATCTTTGCATTCGGAGCGAATGATGCCAGATTACCTGTCAGCCTGTCGTCGAAACGTGCGCCGATATTGACAAGTACATCACATTCACTGAGCGCCATATTGGATGTAACCGTTCCATGCATGCCGGCCATTCCTAGGAATAGTTCATGATCACCACGGATACCGCCAAGACCAAGAAGTGTATTCGTCACAGGAATCTGATGTTTCTCTACAAGTTCTTTCAATTCATCCATCGCCTGCGCATGCAAGATACCTGCACCTGCTAGGATCAGTGGTTTTTTCGCCCCAGAAATGGCTTCTGCTGCTTTTTGTATTTGTAAATAGTTCGGAGTCGTTGTCGGCTGATAACCCGGTAAATCTACTTCCGCGTCCATATCGCCCGTTGGAATGAAGAGCCCCGTTGCAATATTTTTAGGAATATCAACGAGTACGGGTCCTGGGCGTCCTGTTGAAGCAATGTGGAATGCCTCTTTGATAATTCTTGGGAAATCAGCTACATCATTCACTTGGTAGTTATGCTTTGTGATTGGTTGCGTGATCCCAATAATATCCGCTTCTTGGAACGCATCGGTACCAATGACTGTATTTGCCACTTGCCCGGTGAAGATGACGAGTGGCAGTGAATCCATCATTGCATCGGTAATTCCCGTCACCAAGTTCGTCGCCCCAGGTCCAGATGTCGCAATGACGACACCAGGTTTTCCTGAAACACGTGCATATCCTTCAGCCGCATGAATCGCGCCTTGTTCGTGACGTGCAAGTATGTGGGAAATAGGGTTTTGATACAATGCATCATAAATCGGTAATACAGCTCCTCCAGGATAACCGAAAATAACGTCGACACCCTGATCCTTCAAAGCTTGAATGAGTACAGCAGACCCATCTTTCGGTTGTACAGTCTGTTGTGGCTCCTGCACAGTCTCTGGCGCCGTTTCCTTTACCACTTGCTTCGTTTGAACGTCAGCATTCATCTATAAACTCCTCCTTACTCATACTTTTGAATAATCAATCTTCTTGTCGAAAAAAAAAGCCTTTTCATCCCACGCAAAGAACTTCTCCTTTACATAGGGATGAAAAAACTTTTCATGGTACCACCCTTGTTCGCAGCAATCTAGCCGCCTCATGAATAGACTAGGTCTATTCTTTTTATAACGAGCGCCGATTTCTCGTCGCCCGGGATTGCCTACTTTACTTTCAGCAATCCACTCCGGGGTGATGTCGTAACTAGTTGTATTACCGGCTTTCAGCATTACCGGCTCTCTGTGAATACAGGCTCTAATTACTTTTGCCCCATCATTGATTTTAACTATTAAATTTTCATAACTCCGCCTGTACTTGCAGATGTGACAAGCGCTGAATATCTGGCTAGATAGCCTTTTTTAATTTTAGGTTCGAATGGCTTTAAGTTTGCTCTACGTTTTTCAAGTTCTTCATCAGAAACTTCAAGTTCAATTGTCCGGTTTGTTAAGTCGATTGAGATGATATCACCATCTTCAACTAACGCGATTGGTCCGCCTTCAGCCGCTTCAGGTGATATATGGCCAATCGAGATGCCTCGGGATGCCCCTGAGAAACGTCCATCTGTAATGAGCGCTACTTTCGTCGCCAGCCCACGTCCTGCAATTGCAGCAGTCGGTGCGAGCATTTCAGGCATTCCCGGTCCACCTTTCGGACCTTCGTAACGAATAACAACAACATCGCCTTCTTTTACTGTTCCGTTGTCAATACCTTCTTGTGTATCTTCTTGCGATTCAAACACAATGGCTTTTCCTCGAAACGCTGTAATCGATGGGTCAACGGCTCCTACTTTGATGACGCCGCCGTCCGGTGCAATATTACCGAATAGGACGGACAAGCCACCTACAGGACTGTATGCATTATCGTGACGTCGAATGACTTCATCGTTAAGTATGTGAGAGTCTTTTACGTTTTCATAAAGTGATTTTCCGGTAATCGTCATCCGGTCTGGATGAACCGCTCCCTCAATTTCACATAGCTCTTTAATAATGGAGCTGACACCGCCTGCAAGATGGACATCGTGCATGGTGTAGTCAGAAGATGGACTGATTTTGGATAAATACGGAATCCGTTCGGCAACTTTGTTGATATCACGGACATCGTATTCAATTTCTGCTTCGTGTGCGATTGCAAGTGTATGGAGCACTGTGTTTGTAGAACCGCCCATTGCCATATCAAGTGCAAATGCATCATCAATTGTTTCTTTTGTTATAATGTCACGCGGTTTAATATCTTCTTTCACCATGCGAACAAGATGTTCCGCGGCTTCTTTAATGAGTCTATGTCGTTCATTCGAAGTAGCAAGAATTGTACCGTTACCCGGAACTGTTACTCCCAGCATTTCCATTAAAGAGTTCATGGAGTTTGCTGTGAACATTCCGGAGCATGATCCGCATGACGGGCATGCACTCTGTTCAATGTCGAGCAGCTCTTCTGCTGTCATCGTACCTTGTTTGTAAGCTCCAACACCCTCGAATACGGAGACGAGCGATAAAGGCTTACCAGTCGATGATACGCCGCCTTCCATTGGTCCGCCTGAGACGAATACGGATGGAACGTTCGTACGAACTGCTGCCATCAACATACCCGGCGTAATTTTGTCGCAGTTTGGAATGTAGAATACACCGTCGAACCAGTGAGCGTTGATAACCGTCTCTGCAGAGTCTGCGATGAGTTCACGACTTGGTAATGAATAGCGCATTCCGATATGTCCCATTGCAATCCCATCGTCAACACCGATTGTGTTGAACTCGAACGGGATCCCGCCAGCTTCACGAATCGCCTCTTTGACGACTTCTGCGAATTTGTTCAAATGCATATGTCCCGGAATAATATCAATATAGGAGTTACAGACACCGATGAAAGGTTTGTGCATATCTTTCATTCTAACGCCTGTAGCGTACAGCAGACTTCTATGCGGTGCACGATCTACACCTTTTTTAATCATGTCACTTCTCATTGGTTTTTCCATTGTAGTCACCCCTCATCAAATCACTTACATGTTGAAATTCTGTTTATCTTGCTGTCTAGGTTATGTAGTTTGTGAATTGAATCACGAACTGATATTGGATTGATGTCATCATATCTTGGATACCGGCTGGAGTCAACAGTGTTTTTAAAATTGTTAACCAATTATGAATAGTACATTTAAATGTATCCGCTTACATGCTAGTTATATAGCGATATATCGCATATAGCACATTTAAAAAAACTTTCAAACTTTTTTTTATGAATTCTATTTTTAATGATTTTTCCGGAATTGGGACTTTTCTAAAAGCCGCGCAAGCGCCTTCGCTATAATTGTTCATTATTGAGAGTGTTGTGGTTCTGAGTGAAAATTGTTGATCTCTTGGCGCTTTGGGGATGCCTCTCGCCCTGAGCCTGGATTAGCGCTTCGCATCCAGGCTTACGACTTCGGCTACCCCTTTGCCGCGCCTGCGCTGGGGTGTTCATTATAGAGAGTGTTGTGATTCGGAGTGTCGATTGTAGATCGCTTGGCGCTTTGGGGATGCCTCTCGCCCTAAGCCTGGATTGGCGCTTCACATCCAGTCTTAGGACTTCGGCTACCCCTTTGCCGCGCCTGCGCTGGGGTTGTTCATTATAGAGAGTGTTGTGATTCGGAGTGTCGATTATAGATCACTTGGCGCTTTGGGGATGCCTCTCGCCCTGAGCCTGGATTAGCGCTTCGCATCCAGTCTCACGACTTCGGCTACCCCTTTGCCGCGCCTGCGCTGGGGTTGTTCATTATAGAGAGTGTTGTGATTCGGAGTGTCGATTATAGATCGCTTGGCGCTTTGGGGATGCCTCTCGCCCTAAGCCTGGATTGGCGCTTCACATCCAGTCTTAGGACTTCGGCTACCCCTTTGCCGCGCCTGCGCTAGAGTGTTCAATATCGGGAGAGTTGTGATTCGAGGTGTGGATTTCAAAATGATTTTGGGATGGATATGCTGAAATTATAATGTGATTACTATTTGACACTAATTTAACTGGAAGAAGGAAGCACTACAATTTCCAGGTTTAGTCCCCGATACCGAAATGTGCTTTCTTACATAGACACATCAAGCACAGGCGCGTCTTCGTGGTAGCCGGAGCGATAAGACTAAAAGCGGTCTCCTTTTCGGCTTATCGCGGGAGGCATCCACAAAGCGCCAAAGCGGTATTAGTAGGATTTCTGATTCACTCCATGTATTGCGACTGTCACTCTCACCCCCGATACCGAAATGCGCCTCCTTACATAGACCATTCAGCGCAGGCGCGTCTTCGTGGTAGCCGGAGCGATAAGACTAAAAGCGGTCTTCTTTTTGGCTTATCGCGGGAGGCATCCACAAAGCGCCAAAGCGGTATTAGTAGGATTTCTGATTCACTCCATGTATTGCGACTGACACTCTCACCCCCGATACCGAAATGCGCCTCCTTACATAGACCATCCAGCGCAGGCGCGTCTTCGTGGTAGCCGGAGCGATAAGACTAAAAGCGGTCTCCTTTTCGGCTTATCGCGGGAGGCATCCACAAAGCGCCAAAGCGGTATTAGTAGGATTTCTGATTCACTCCATGTATTGCGACTGTCACTCTCACCCCCGATACCGAAATACGCCTCCTTACATAGACCATCCAGCGCAGGCGCGTCTTCGTGGTAGCCGGAGCGATAAGGCTGAAAGCGGTCTTCTTTCCGGCTTATCGCGGGAGGCATCCACAAAGCGCCAAAGCGGTATTAGCAGGATTTCTGATTCATTCCCCATATATCAAGAACTTTCCAGCGGCCTCTAACCCACTTCGTGTGGGGCTAGAAGGAGTCTAAACGATAAAAAACCACTCCAAAGTTGTTTACTGGAGTGGCTACTTATGTGGTCGACAATCACCCACGTGATTCAAATCCCTATAGGAATGATATACATCCCTGTTTCTTCATCATTTTTCACAACTACGTCAACTCCGTAAATCTCTTTCACGGTTTGAACAGTGATCACTTCACTCGGTGTACCTTTGGCAACGATTTCTCCATCTTTCATCGCAATAATGATGTCACTATAACGTATCGCCTGATTAATGTCGTGTAAAACCATGACGATTGACATACCATGTGCGCGATTCAAGCCCTTGATCAGTTCCAATAATTCATATTGGTAATAAATATCAAGATAAGTCGTCGGTTCATCTAATAGGAGGAAAGGCGTTTTTTGCGCTAACGCCATCGCAATCCAGACGCGCTGCATTTGACCTCCAGACAATTCGTCTATTGGTACTGTTCGCTTATCCGTCAGATTGGTACACGCGAGCGCCCACTCAATTGCCTGTTCATCGTCATCCGTTGCTGAAGTGAACAAACTCTTATATGGAATCCGGCCATAACCCGTTAGTTTTTCGACGGTCATATCGGACGGAGCATTATTTTGTTGATGAACAACGGCTAATTTTTTCGCCAGCTCTTTCGGTTTAAAATCAGCGAGTGCTTTTCCCTCTAATAGAACCTGTCCACTTTGCGGATGATTATTATTGGCCATCACGCTAAGTAGTGTCGATTTCCCACAACCGTTCGGCCCAATAATCGTCGTCACTTTCCCACTATCAATCGTACTGTTGACGCCATGTAACGTATTTACTTTTTTATCGTAGGAGAAAGTAATAGCCTTAATGTCCATAAATACGATCACTCTTTCTCAGCAAGAATATAAGGAAAGGTCCCCCGATGACGGCCATAATAATAGAAGCTGGAATCTCATTCGGCGCGATAATCGTTCTGCCTAGCGTATCCGCTGTTAAGATCAGCAAGGCCCCTGCCAGTGCTGAAAACGGAATAAGCACCTTGTGGTCCGTTCCGACCAATGACCGCCCAATATGAGGTATAAGCAAGCCGACAAATGCAAATAGACCTGCGACTGCAGTTGCAACGGAAGCAAGCAGTACAGCCACTAACGAAATCACCAATCGCGCCAGGTTTACATTAATCCCAAGATTCTTTGCTGTCTTATCATCTAATGCCAAGTAATTGCACCATGAATAAACGACAAACGCTAACACGAGGCCAATCGTTCCATATAAAAGGAGTACATCGACATCACTCCACTTTTTCATCGTAAGTGTCGAAGTCATCACTTGGCTCATCGATTGTGTAAGTGCACTTCCGCTAAAACCAAGCCCTTGGCTCAGCCCTGTAAATAAGGCATTCACCGCTATTCCGATTAAAATCATGCGCAGTGGATCAAGTCCAGATCTCCACGATAGTGAGTACACGAGGAAAAACGCCAAAGCCCCGCCTAAGAAAGCAAAAAGCGGCACGAAAAAGTACAGTGTCGGGAAGAACGCGACAACAACTATAGACATAAACCCGGCACCAGCAGAAACGCCAATAATTCCTGGGTCTGCTAATGGGTTACGCATAACTGCTTGTAAAAGTACACCCGCCACGGATAAAGCTGCTCCTGCAAATAAAGCGATTAGAATCCGCGGAAGCCGCAAATCCTTAATGATGGCAACCTGATCATTTGTCCCCGTTACTAGTCCATGAATCAGTTCGAACGGTGTAACTTTAATACTTCCCGTAAGTGCAGATTGAATGCTAACTAGTATGAGTAGAATAATGACGCTGATAAAACTAAGCGCCTTTTTATTTTTCCGAAACATTATTATCCCTACCTTTTAGTTTGGATACAACATTTTTTGCAGTTCGCCAAGTGCTTCGACTGCCGCTAGACTGCCTGTCGTTCCAAATAGCAGTTCGTCTAAATCATACACACGGTCATTTTTAACGGCTTCGAAATGTTGCCAAACATCATTCGATTTGAACTCTTCATCAAACATTTGAATGACCTGTTCTGGCATACCATGTGATGCTCTCAAAATGATATCCGGTTTTGCTTGCTGTAAGTATTCTGTATTAGAAGAAAGAAACTCTACTTTTTCTCCCGTAATGACATTTTTACCGCCGCTTCGTTTAACAAGGTCTCCGATATAGGAATGTTCTGTTGCAACTAGATAACTCCCTGGAATACCAAGTAAAATGAGCACGGACGGCTGCTCTTTGCCTTCTGACAGCTTATCAATTTCGGCAACTTTCTCTTCGAATTGATCAACAATCGCTTTCGCTTGTTCTTGGCGATCATACTTCTCACCTAATTTTAAGATTTCGCTGTGCATCGCGTCTATGCTTTCCAAATTTACATAAGTCATATCGATGTCACGCTCGTCAAACATCTCTTGCAAATCATATTTTAGTGTTGTAACAGACAGAATTTCTGTCGGTTTCAGTGACAACAGCATTTCCATATCAGGACTCATCGGATTCCCAACTTCTTGCGCGTCAGCGTAGCGTTTCGGCAACTCTTTGTAACTCGATGGTATCCCGACTAAATCGATTTCTAGGGCATCCATAATTTCCGTCAACGCGACCGTAGTTGCAACAACCCGCTCACCCGCTGGATTGGCATTTTCTTCATGGGATGAAGTGCCTTTTTGAGACGAACAACCAGCCAGAACTACAATGACTAGAAGCATATAGAGAATAGTACGTACTTTTTGCATTTTCAATCACAACTCCTTGTAGCTAATATAAAAAAGGGTCTCGCTGTTTGCTCTCAAGACCCAACTACCATATTCCTCTTACTTTTCAGTCCTTGTGCGCTGTCTCATAGCAAAGATGATAGCTCCACCAAGAATTACAACTGCGAAAATGACGATAAACCATGTAGAACTTGATTCCGACTCAGATGTTGAATCTGCTTCAACCTCAGCATCATTGGCTTCTTTCGTTACTTCGGCTGACTCTTCTTTTGCCACTGCTTGATCTTCGGCTACAAGTTCTTCTTCGCTTGCCTCAGACTTAGCTTCATCTTTCGGCTGCTCGGTTGCTTCAGCTGATTCAGGGGCTTTTTCTTCTGTTGTTGTATCTGATTTTTCACTTGCAACTTCTTTAGATTCTACTGGTTTTGCTTCGTTTTTTTCTTCAGTTTTCGTTTCTACTTTTGTTACAGCTTGGTTGTTTTCAACTGGTTTAGGTGTTGCAGTTGCCTTTTCCGTCACTGCAGGTTGAGGCGCTGGTTTAGGCGTTGGTTTAGGCGTTGGTTGTACCGGTTTAGGTGTTGGTTTAGAAGCTGGAGGTGTTGCGGGCTTCTCGGCGACAGGCGCCAAAGGAATGGCAGTACTGTTAAATTTGAAGCGGATATCGTATTTGTTGTCATATGCAAAACCGGGGATGCCCGTTACAATGACATGAATTTTGGCATTTACCAATTGCTCAATGTCTTTCACTTCAAATTTCACAACGCGTTTGTCATTTGCTGTATCATTGCTTACTACTTGCACATCGGCAAAACCACCACCGACTTGCACTTTAAAGTATTGCCACCAAGAACTGTTTTTCAATGTAACAACGGCATACGTTTTATCGTTTTGAACGATCACTTTCGCTGGACTAACCATATATTCGGCTGTCGTTGACTGTTCATTACCTGTATCTTTTAGCACCGTAAACGGAACTGTATACTCGCCATCGGCAAATTTAGATGCCGCCGCAGCTTTTTCAGGTGCAAACGCAGGTAATATCATAAATAAAGCGAACAATATCGCCATTGTAAAACTCACTTTTTTCCCCAATTTACTAGCTCCTTTACCAAACCATTTTAATCAGTACAAAGCCGGCTGTCACGAATGATGCAGTGACGCCGGCATTGATTGATTTTAATTTTATTTTTCTAGCTTTTCAAGTAGATAATAAACCATTTTAGCTGAGTGTGCACGTGTTGCCTTCTCTTTCGGTTCAAATACCTTTTTACCGTTTATTTCTTTACCACTAATGATCCCAAGACCAGCTGCCAAGTCGACAGATGTTTTTGCATAAGCACTAATGTTTTTCGCATCTGTGAATAACACATCATTTTTTACGCCTGTTAATACGCTAGCGTCTTTGTATTCAATCGAACGGATAATCATTGCCGCCATTTGTTCGCGTGTGATTGGTTCATTCGGAATGAATTTTCCACCACTACCATTTGCGATACCTGCACGACTTGCCGCTTCAATTTCAGAAACAGCCCACTCCATATTAGTTGTTACATCAGAAAATGTCCCTTTATATTCTTGCTTCGGTAACTCTAGCGCACGGGATAAAATTACAGTGAACTGAGCTCTTGTAATTTGTGCATCCGGAGCGAATGTTGTTGCCGATAGTCCTTTTATGATCTGTTTTGAAGTAAGTGACTCAATATATGTTTTTGCAAATGAATTTTTGATATCTGTAAATAATACTTTTACTGCCGGTGTTTCTTCACCTTTTATGGCTTTAATGCTAGCTTTATCAAATGAAAGTCGGATAGTATAGTTACCTGTATGGTTTGCTGATGCCACATAAACTGAAACTTTGGCATTGATGATTGCTGACAAATCAGCTACTTCGAATTCTACAACTCTTTTGTTCGTTTTCTCATCTACTTTGATCACAGTAGCATCAACAAGTTTACCATTTTGTTCTGCTTGGAATGCTGTAATTTGTTCATTGTCATTAAGTGTTAGTGCTACAAAATTTTTACCGTCTTTTACTGAAAGCGCTGCTGGTGTTTCGATATATCTAGCCATTGTAGACGCTTCATCTTTCTCTGCATGTAATGTTTTAAAGTCGATTGTGTATGCGCCATCTTTAACTACTTCTGATACCGGAGTTGTAGGGATTTTGCTGCTATCAAGCTTCAAACGAAGATCATAGCTGTGATCATACTTCCCTATTCCTGGTACACCCGTAACGATAATATGAGCTTTTACATTCAATATTTTCGTAACATCCCGAACTTCAAATTTAACAACTTTTGTATCTTCTTTTTCATCTTGACTTACTTCTACCGCATCTACAAAGTTATTTTCTTTAAATGTACCAGGTTGCGTCGTTTGAACTTTTAGCGACTGCCAAAACTTACTTTGCAACAATGTCACATAAACATACGTCTTTCCGTCTTCAACAACAACTTTTGCTGGACTTTTCACAAAATCTCCTGCTGTAGACTTCTCATCATTTTCAGCTTTTAATATTTCAAACGGCAATTCAAATTCTTGTTTTGCTTGTATAGTCACTTCAGCTGCTTCAGGTTGAATAGAAGGTAGTACTGTAAATAATACTAGTAGTGCTGAAAATAACGTCATTATTAGCTTTTTCATTCGTTAATCCCCTTTTGGTGTTTTATTTTTTTGTTTCAATGATCTAGTCTTGCGTACAAATAGTATTGCAATGATAGCGACTACTGCGAGCAGCATATAAATTACTGCATTGTTGCTTGTTGGTTCATCCTGCTTTTCATTCGTGTCGACGGACTTTGATTCAGCAACAGAAGTATTCACAACAACAGCTGGAGCGTCTGTTACTTCCATTGTTTCTAAGTCAAGATTCAAACGAACCGAGTATTTGTGGTCATACGACGGTTCCATCTCTTTAATGATGACATGCATTTGCATAAGCAACGGCTCTGTAACGTCCCCGTCTATTTTAAATGCAATTACACGCTTGTCATTTTCAAGATCTTCATTGACCACATCCACGTCAGCAAACGATTCACCACTTACCGATTTTATGAACTTGACCCATTTAGCATGGTTCAACGTGAATTGTAAATACTGCCCATCCTTATCAATCGTCAACTTTGCGGGCTTTTCGAAATAATCATTTGCAATCGAGACGGAATCATTCTCAGCTTGCAACATTTCGTAGTCGACAACATACGTACCATCCGATAAGTCAGCGGCGATGACCCTTGGCGTATGAAAACCAACCATCATGCTTAGATATAGGATGAATGAAAACGGAATAACTAGTTTCTTGTTCAAAAAGATAATACCTCCCCCCTCCACAGTGGAAGATTTCATTGTGAGAATGATTATCAACTATTACTCTTTCTATATTAGCTTATAGATTCACATTGTCAAATAACTAACCAGACCTTTCACATATCGTTCACATCATTATGTTGCCTGTGTGACAGTCACCAAGACAAATAAAAGCCGAACGCGCTCAAGATGAGCTAGTTCGGCTTTTGTAACGCGAAGTACTTTCCTATTAGAATCTGACGCATTTTCAACATTTTTGCCATCTGCATATTTAAGTGTTGCAGTTATTGTTCAATAGAAAGAAGCTCGCTAGACAAGTCGATTGTAACAATCAAAATGTTGTCTGCACGGCGAATTGCTTTGTTAATTCCATATGCTTGAAAAGGCCCATACTTCATTCCAACTCTATGCTTGTTCACCTAAACGGAAAGGCGTAAACGGTATTCCCCATCCGTCCCGTAGTCGTCCCGGCCTGTGATAATGAATTTAAAATCGCTTCCTCTGTAACATCCGATGCACCAGAGAAAAGGTCATTCATAATCGGATGATCTTCTCTTAGCTCTAGCCTTGTCTCAACAGTATCCGTAGTGAAATGCGGTATTTTATGTGCCGTCGAAAAAGCGATGACAATGTCACCACTACCATTACTAAAATGACTGCCCGTTCTTCCTAGTCCGATGCCACATCTTTTCGCCACCCGCCTTAGCTGCCTGCTCCCCAGCGGTGCATCTGTAGCCAAAACAATCATGATGGATCCGTCAGCAGGTTTAGGATAGGTAGGCACATCCTGATTGTCACTCAGTTTATATCTGTCAATTTGAAAATCTTCTTTCCGCCCAAAATTACTAAGAACTAAACAACCAATTGTATAGGTCCTTCCACTTTCACCGTCTTTAATAATTCGTGATGAAGAGCCGATTCCGCCTTTATAACCAAAACAAATCATGCCTTTTCCAGCTCCAACCGCCCCTTCCCCGGAAGCATCAGTGGAAGCTCCTTTAATAGAAGCAACCGCGTGACTTGGTTGAATCGGTAGCTCGCGGATTGAGTTTAGCCTGCTGTCATTACATTCCCCGACAACCAAATTAATCGTTCCAGTTGTATCTCCAATCTCAGGGTTTTGTTCTAACATATAGTGGAGCGTCCCTTGTGTAACTGCGGGAACACCAAACGTATTGGTCAGCATAATCGGGGACTCAATCAGACCTAATTCATCCACTTGAACGAGTCCTGTTGTCTTACCGAAACCATTCAATACATAGCTCGCACCCACTACTTTATTCAAAAATAGATTGTCGCCATGCGGTAGAATAGCCGTCACGCCTGTAGCAGCAAATTCATCCCCCCGCAATGGATTATCCAGTGTGACATGTCCAACTTTCACACCATCTACATCCGTAATACAGTTTTTTATCCCGACCGGAAGACGACCAATCGTGATACCTCTAGCCCTAATTTTTTGGGGTTCTTGTAGCTTCATTTTTATTCACTCCAAGCAGTAGCGTTTTTTCAGATGAATGCCCATCAAGTATGCAGAAACACCATCGCCAAATTGATGACCTCGTTCGTCGATGGAAGTAACAAGCTGCTCAACTGAAATGAATTCACCATTAAATAACCAATCGTCATTTAATAATTCTCTTTAAGATAGTGCGTTGTTATTAGCCTAGTGGACTGGTAAATGCCAAAGATTTAGTTTGTCTATATCAGAGCCAACTCCTAAAACCCAGCGCTTGGTACTTCATTGCGCTGCTTCAAAAACGTTTCGCCTTTATCCGATAACTTCGTCCCACCCCTCCCTTGACGCGCATTGACCAAACCTATCTCCTGCATTATTTCTAATCGAAGTCGGAGTTGCTGATCAGAAAACGTAAAACCAGCATCGCGCAATTTCAGTTTCACTTTCGCACGACCAAAGGATTCGAAATTCCCCTTGGCTTCTTTGTAGACAGCTAAGATTGCTATACTCTCTTCTAAAAAACCATGTTCTTCGATTTTATCGATAATCGAACTCATCGTTTCTTCCGGCAAGCAGCCATACCTTTCTCTACTATCCTCGACTTTTAAACGCTCATCAGTCTGTTGAATCAACACTTCCTTATACTGAATTCCGTTTTTATCATTCAATTTTTCCGCCAATGCCAATTGCGATTTGAAAAATCGATTCATTAATAAAACCTGTTCCATTTCACATTTTACGAATTTAGCTGCCTCCAGCACAGTTTTGAAATCCAGTGTCCTCGGTCCAATATCAATCACATTTCCAAATTCCCTTGGAACAAGTTCCATCTCTCCAGGAGTAACAATCCAATCGATATTGGATGGCATTAAATTCATAGGATCATAAGCAATATAATCATGCTCAAAATAGATACTTTTAAGGGAAGTCGCTGTTTCTACCGCATGTTCAATCGTATCATTTATGACTAAAATCCGTTGTCCTCCTAGCAGTTTATACAAGTCTTTCGTTGCTGCTATATTTACTTCGCGATTAGCTATAATGATTGGACATGACTCCGGAATGAACGGACGAGTGATTCCCTTTAATATCCCTTTAGAAAGGATAACGATATCCTGTTCCTCAATGACATCCATTGTGAGCTCTTGCAATGTGATTGCGGATAACTCGATTTCGTCCCCGAATATCTCTGCTAATTGATTGACCACGGTGTCTAAATAAGCTTTTTGTATGGATATAACATGAAGTTTTCGCATCCAGTTAACCTCGCAATATTGGAACTGCACTTAGTAATGCTTTTATATAAGAAATGGCATTACCTTGAACTTTCCACATCTCAATTTTCATTAACCAAATGGCAGGCGACCCAATGATTCGGTTTCGCTTCTTTCCAAATTGGCGGTTGACTACATACTTCCATCGCTGCCGGACAACGTGTTCGGAAAGGACAACCCGTTGGAGGATCAATTGCGTTCGGCAATTCGCCTTCCAGCATGATTCTTTCACGCTCTCTCTCTACGTTTGGATTCGGAATAGGTATCGCGGAGAGTAGCGCTTGCGTATAAGGATGAAGCGGTTCGTCATATAAATCATCTGAGGTCGCAAGCTCTACTAGATTCCCCAGATACATGACCCCTATCCTGTCACTTATATACTTCACCATCGAAAGATCATGGGCAATAAATAAATAAGTTAGCCCTTTCTCCTTCTGAAGTTTTTTCAACAAATTCACAACTTGTGCTTGGATAGAAACGTCTAGTGCCGAAATCGGCTCATCGGCAATAATAAATTCTGGGTCAACAGCTAGCGCACGGGCAATCCCAATCCGTTGGCGCTGACCGCCTGAAAATTCATGGGGGTACCTACTCGCGTGTTCTTTGTTCAAACCAACTGTTTCCAACAGTTCCTTTACTTTCGCTTTTCTTTGTGCCTGATTTCCCACTAAACCATGAATGTCCAGACCTTCCGCAATCGTATCCTCTACCGTTTTGCGCGGATCCAATGAAGCATACGGATCCTGGAAAATCATTTGCATCTTTCGTTTAAGTAAACTCTCCTCTTTTTGACTCAGCTTCCCATGGATTGGTTTTCCATTATAAAATACCTCGCCGCTAGTCGCCTCGTATAATCTCATGATTGTTCGGCCAGTGGTAGATTTTCCACAACCCGACTCGCCTACTATACCTAAGGTCTCTCCACGATAAATATCAAAACTAATATTATTTACTGCTTTTAAAGAATCTTTCTCATTAACTTTAAAATATTTTTTCAAGTTTTGAATTTTCACAAGGGGTACTTGTTCCTTCTTTGGAACTTGAGATGATGTGGCAGTAGTTTTCACCTGTTCCTTTAACTTTTCTCTGACAATAGACGGCGGCTCAATTTTGGGTGCTTTGGGATGCAAAAGCCATGTTGCCGCGTAATGTGTATCAGACACCTTAAACATCGGTGGCTGTTGCTCATAATCAATTTGCATGGCAAATTCATTCCTTGAAGCAAAAGCATCGCCTGTCGGGGGATTCATCAAGTCAGGAGGACTTCCGGGAATTGAAACTAACTCCCCCTTATAATTCATATCTGGCATTGAACTTAGCAGCCCCCAATTGTAAGGGTGTTGCGGCTGATAAAATATTTCATCTACAGTACCCGTCTCCACAACTTTTCCTGCATACATCACGGCGACCGTATCGGCCATATTCGCGACAACACCCAAGTCATGCGTAATTAAGATAATCGATGTTCCAAACTTTTTCTGAATATCCTTTAACAGTTCCAATATTTGCGCTTGAATTGTTACGTCCAGTGCAGTTGTCGGCTCATCAGCAATCAATATCTTGGGGTTACATGCTAATGCAATTGCAATCATTACGCGTTGGCGCATCCCCCCCGAAAACTGGTGCGGATATTGGTGTATACGGAATGGAGCATCAGGAATCCCAACGACTTCAAATAAGTTTTTAGCCGCTTCATAGGCCTGCTTTTTACTTAGTTTTTGATGTTTTATAATACTCTCTATTACTTGTTTACCTACAGTCATTGTTGGATTTAAGGCCGTCATAGGATCTTGAAAAATCATCGATATTTCTGATCCGCGTATGTTCTCCATTTCCTTCTCCGATAACCCTATCAAATCCTTGCCTTCAAACCGTATTGACCCCTGATCTATTTTGGCAACTTGATTGGGAAGCAAATTCATAATCGCTTTTGAAGTGACTGTTTTTCCGGAACCGGACTCTCCAACAATCGCTAGGGTCTCTCCTTTTTTCAAACTTAAGTTTACACCCCTCACAGCCTTAACCACACCTGCGTATGTATGGAAAGATACATGGAGGTTTTCAATTTCTAATATCGTTTCCACTCATTCTACCTCCCCTAATTGTTCACTTTCTCATTCTTGGATCAAATGCATCACGAAGACCATCTGCTAATGAATTAAAGCAAACCATCAAAGCGATAATGATAAGGGCTGGATAGAGAAGTAAGTAAAAATGATTTCTCATTGCCTGAAAGCCATCATTAATAAGTACTCCTAAAGAAGCCAGAGGTTCCTGCAATCCCAATCCGATAAAGCTTAGAAATGCTTCTGTAAATATGGCAGCTGGTATCGTAAACATCATATTTATAATAATAATGCCTAATGTATTTGGTATCATATGACTCATTATTAGACGTTTATTGGATGCACCCAAGGATTTTGAGGCTAAAATGAATTCCTGGTTTTTGTATTTAAAAATTTGAGCCCTAACAAGACGCGCCATCGTAACCCATCCTGTCAAAACCATTGCAATCGTAATCGTTAATATGCCGGGCTTCATAATCATAATCAACAAAATAACTACAATTAGATTTGGAATACCAACTAAAATTTCAATAAACCGTTGCATAATATTATCAACTTTACCGCCATACAAAGCGGAAATAGATCCATAGCCTACGCCTATTGCCAAATCCAGAAAGGCTGCCAAAAAGGCTATAAAAAGCGAGATCCTTGTACCCTCCCAAACCCTTGTCCATTGATCACGTCCAAACTTATCCGTCCCAAGCCAATGCTCTGCACTCGGTTTTTGAAAGGTTTTATCATAGTCTGTATCGTAATACGTATACCCTGAAAGAAAGGGTGCAATAATTGCTATCAGCATTATCAGCACCAAGATTACTAAGCTTAAAATAGCAGCTTTATTTTTTCTTAACCGGATCCAACTATCCTTCAATGCTGAAATGGATGGTCGTGAAATCAATTCGCTTTCTGATTGCTTGCGGCCGACTACCTGAAATAGCTTGTCCGGAAAATCGTCGTTTTCCAACTTTTTTGAATCACTCAACCCCTTCACTCCTTTACACCATTAATACGAATTCGCGGATCCATTATGCCATAGAGTAAATCTACGACTAACATCGTTAAAATAAAAAACGCACTATAAAATAACGTTAAGCCCATAATAATTGTGTAATCGCTTACCTTGATGGAATCAACAAATAAACTTCCAATACCGGGAACACCAAAAATATTTTCAATGACTAATGAGCCTGTCAACAAACTAACTGCTATCGGTCCCAAGATTGTCACAACAGGTATGAGTGCATTTCGAATTGCATGCTTGATAATAACCGTTAATTGTCCAAGTCCTTTTGACCTGGCGGTGATAATATAATCCTGTTGTAAAACTTCAAGCATCTCATTGCGCATAAAACGTGCAACCATTGCAACCACGGTTAGTGACAATGCTAAAGTCGGCATGATTGAACTCGAATAACTATCCCAGAAGGCTACCGGCAAAAGCCCCCATTTTAAACCGACATAATACTGTAACAGAGCTGCTAATACAAAGTTAGGTATCGAAACACCGAGCACAGCTATAATCATCGTTGCATAATCCCAACCTGAATTATGCCGAAATGCAGCAACAATACCTAGCAGCAAACCGATTGAAAGACCTAAAACAACAGCTTGTGTACCAATCAATGCCGACGGTCCAATTCTATCGGTAATGAGTGTTGTCACTTCCTGTCCTTTGAAATAATAAGAAATCCCCAAATCACCCTTTGCTAAATTCCCCATATATTTCACGTACTGTACACCGACAGGCTGATCGAGTCCGTATTTTGCTAAAAACTCCAACCGCGCTTCGTCCGAGAGGCTTGATAGTTTTTCTTCGTCAAATGGCGATCCCGGCAGCATCTTCATAAGGAAAAACGTTGCTGTGGCAATAATGAACAAGGTGATGACAATATTTATGAGTCTTACAACAACAAACTTCTTCATCCGCACACCCCACATCGTATATAAATAGAAAGAGAGGTGATAGAACCTCTCTTTCCTTTTCTTTTATTCTAGTGTTAAGAATTTCAAATCTATCGAAGCGCCGTATGGATGCGTTACGAAGTTTTTCAAATTGGATTTTTGGAGGAATGCTTTACCTTCAAAATAGAGTGGTCCCAACGCCCCGTCCTCTTGAATCATGAGTTTCTCAGCATCCATAAGCATTTGAAGACGTTTCGCTACATCCTTTTCATCCCCTGCATCATTGATGTATTGTTTGTACTCCTCGCTTGAATAGTTCCCGCGAAGACCTTTTGGAGGATCGCCTATCCACAAGCTTAAGATATCCATTGCATCGTTGTAATCGGCACCCCATTTGGAAATCCCCATTTGGAATTCACTAGCTCTCATAGCATCCAAACGTCCGCTATAAGGCTTTGTTGAAATTTGAACATCTACACCGATATTCTTTTTAAATTCGCTCTGAAGGAAAGTTGCTGTATCTTTGGCAATCGTATCGTCAGCAGTTAATATTTCGATAGATGGGAGCTTACCAATTTCGGCAATTCCTTTCGCCAGAAACTCTTTCGCTTTGTCATAATCTGGTTGAATAAGATCTCCATTTACTTCTCTAAATGTTTTACCATCATCCCCATGAACTCCAGCAGCAACAAGTCCATAAGCGGGCTCTGACCCATTGTTCAAGATAGTTTTTGTTAAAATCTGCGGATCAAAAGCTAACTGGAAGGCTTTACGAATGTTCAAATTATCGAACGGTGCTGTATTATGGTTAAATTGAAGGAACCAGGAAATAAACTCAGTCTCTGTTCCAAATTCAGCACTGTCACGGTAGCTATCAACATCTGAAGAAGCTAAATAGACACGATCCAGTTCTCCGGCTTCATATAAATTCAATGCCGTACTTTGTTCCTTTATTACTTTTAACGATACTTTATCAACATCTACATTTTCCTTATCCCAGTACTCTGGATTTTTCTCAAGACTGACACCTTGCGCCTGATTATACTCAGTCATAACGTATGGACCATTGTATAGAATCGCATCCGCTTTTAAAGCAAATTTATCATCACCTATCTCAGTAATGAATTTCTCATTTAATGGGAAGTAAGTAGCAAATGCTGTTAATCCTAAGAAGAATGGTGATGGTGATTTTATCTTCACTTCTAGTGTTTTTTCATCTTTTGCATCTATTGCAACGGCCGATGCATCAGCTTCACCTTCAAAAAATTCTTCTCCGCCAGCGATGTAATTATAAAGTATGTCCGCATATGCACCAGATGTATCTGCATGCATCGCTCTTAGCCATGAGTATTTGAAGTCTTCCGCCGTTACCGGATCCCCATTACTCCACTTTATTCCGTCACGCAAATGGAATGTATATGTTAACTTATCTTCAGAGATATCAACGCTCTCCGCCATTGCCGGCTGAGGTTCATTATTTTCATCCAGTCGGTAAAGACCTTCCATAACGTTATTTAAAACTGTAAAGGAAATACCATCTGTAGTTAATACTTGATTCAAATCCGGTATATCGTTTGCAAGACTTAGATTAACAACCTTTTCTTTCTTAGTTTCTTGACTTTCCGTTTTCTCCACTCCTTCAGGTGCTTCTTTTTCATCCGTTTTTGAATTTGAAAATCCACAAGCACTTAATAGTAGTGATAGCATTAGGACAATGGCTGATACGAGACCGAGTTTCTTTTTCATTCCAATTTCCCCCTTTGAATTTTTCAGGACCAAACCGTTTTCAATTCATACAACGCTCAGTTATTTAGGACGGTGATTCAAGAAGTTTTGATAGGCATAAGACCAGCCACATGTTTTTCTTCCGCACCGTCTGCCGCTGAATTCGCGTTATTCCATGTAAGACCGATTGATCGAACGCCCAATTCATAAAGAATCGTTACCTTTTGTAAATCATTGTCGATTGCATCCACTCCTTAAAGTGTCAATAAAGCACCAACTTCATCTTCTTTAAGAGGTCAAAGTCACCCCAATCTTTAATGATTTTCATAGCTGGGTTGTTTCCTTGGGCAGCTTGGAATTTCTAATCCGACTTCTTATCTGGATTGATGAAGAGCATTATCCATTTTTTAATGAAAAGATTGGCCTTAATTGTCCGATGACTTCTTGTCTTGCGTTCTTCAACTTCGGATAGTGATAGTCATGTAAGCGCTCACATTTTTGTTCAGAAAGTAAGTCGAGCTGTTTTAACACTTCCACTGCAACAGGAGAAGTTGCCCGACCATTGCCATCCTCAATTTTAATGGCAATTCCTAGGCCTGTTTCAAGATCACCTATACAATAAACTCCTTCTGCCCCGGCTTTTCCAAACATTCTTCCCTCTTCAATTCTCATGAAATCTGAACAAAAGCGATCAGTGCCTCCGACCATTTCCGGTACCGCCATCATGGCTGCAGTCACTTGCTCAATTGCATTTTTTCTTTTTTCAGGAAAAGATGTCGGTTTTCCATCTTCGCAAAACTTAATGCGAGGTTTCTTAACGGAATGCCATGGACGGGAACTCCGCAACCGTCAATGCCAATTTCTATCTCATCTAGTGGTGTTTCAGAGATATCGCTTATCACTTCCATGATTCTTTGCTGAACGGGATGATCTGTTTTATAGTAATCTTCCAGACTTTCTCCCATATGTTTGGCTGTAGTTAGCATGCCGCTATGTTTCCCAGAGCAGTTGTTGTATTCCGACGTGATCTCCTTGCCGGCTTTAATTAATCCCTCGTACGCTTCTTGCCAGCGTGGAGGATGTGTTCCGCATTTCAAGTTGTCCGTACCTAATCCTAGTCTGGATAAAATGGTTTTCACCCGATCTGTATGCTGATTTTCTCCGTTATGCGATGCACATGTTAATGACAGATCAGCTTGATTGAATTGATAAAAGTCAGCCGCTCCCGTCTCAACAATCGGAACTGCCTGTAAAGGTTTCATGGATGAGCGGGCAAACGTTACTCTGTAAGGATTACCTTTGGAGTATAGAAGTTTACCTTCACTATTCACTACCGCAATATGTCCCCAATGTTCACTTTCAACGTTTGCGCCTCTTATTACATCTACTAAATGTTCAGCATCCATAAGTTGCACCTCCAGTTATCTATATTTTCTAATTATGGTACCTCATATTACAACGCATTACAACCACCAAATCAGAATATATTACCTATTCAAATAACACATTATGGTGTAATGTGTTGATATATGTGTATATAGGTGAGTTGCGGGGTGCAATGGTCAATTAAGACACTTCTTTAGTTATTGCTTGATTGCACAAAAAACCTTCCCTAGCCACGAATGACTAGAAAAGGTCTATATATGTTGAAATAAAGAATCCTGCTAAGAACGCTTGGCGCTTGGGGATGCCTCCCGCGATAAGCCAGCTACCCCAGTAGTCGCTTTCGCTAGAAAGTAGATATAATCAAAAGTTCAGCATTTATAGTTTGGAAGATGAAAGAATTACTACCTTTATAGATAGGTTCCAAGTGCCCGATGTTGAAATTTCGGGCACTCCACCGCTTTTAATAAAGCTTATTTGCTTATTTCGGCAAAGTTCATACAAGTAATAGTGTGACGCTATATAGAAGGTGAAATTGCCTTAAATTTTTTTAAAAAACATAGCGAAAGCATCAGCCGCCAAAATTGCATCTTTGGCGGCTTTTATCCAGATAAGAAGCAACGCTATTCTTTCGTCCCAAAAAGCAACTATACACGTAGCGTTTAGGGTTTAACCACGTTTTTTTACCGGTTATTTTTAATTAATCAACAGATGTGTTATTCAACATATCTAATCTCTTTAATAAAGTCCTACGACTCCTTCTTATCCGGGAACAGTAAACTAAAGACAATCCCGAACGCCGCGGCGATGAAGAACGTCGTGAATCGGGAAGTAGCGATTTCTTCAAGCGGCGTCGAAATCCAGATCACCGTGCTGACAAATCCGGAGATGATTGTCGCGATCACGCCGATGCCTGAGTACCTTTTCCAGAAAAACGTCAAGATGATGGCGGGCGATAATGTGCATCCCACTCCGGCCCACGCCCAACTGACGACCAGAAAGACCAATGACTTGGATGTCAAAGCGATGATTAAACCCACGAGCCCAGCAATAATGATGGTGATTCTTGATATGGCGACAAGCTTCTTTTCCGATAGTTTCTTTTTCAATGCGTTGTTTATAATATCCTCACTGACCGAGCTGGTAATGACCATTAACTGTGAATCTGCGGTTGAAATGATAGCTGCAAGGATACCTGCTAGCAAAATACCCGCAATCCAAGGAGGCATCAAGTCAAGGATCATAAATGGCAAGATCATTTCGACATCGGCAAACGCTTGCCCTTGGTACAATGTGAGCGCAGTAATCCCAATCATGAACGCGCCGCCATATGCCAACAGTGTCCACGTGATGGCGACGATACTTCCCGTTCTTGCTTCTTTTTCACTTCGAAGTGCCATAAAACGAACACTTAGTTGCGGCTGTCCGCCTAGGAAACCGAAAAACCAAGCGAAGTTATTGAACAATAATAGCCCCAGAGAAAACCCGATTGCTCCTCCTGTCCAGGAATCCATCGACGGACCCGCTGCAGTCAAAGCTTGGCTGATAGACAAATCGGCTGCTGAAATATGGAATAGGGCAACGATGGGCAACACAACTAATGTGATAAGCATCATTACACTTTGAATCATATCTGTCCAAACGACCGTCACAAATCCACCGATGTAAGCGAGTATAATAACGACTATGATACTTAAAATAGCGCCAACTGTCGTAGGGATATTGAAAACAGCGAATAATGTTTTACCCGCTCCGGCAATTTGAGCCCCGAAATAAAACATCATAAAACTGAAGATAAGGATGGTAGTAAGCCAAAGGATGATTTTTCCGTGTTTTCCAAAACGTTTCGCCAAATAGCTAGGCAGTGTCAACGCTCCGGTCTCTTCCGCCTCCCTCATGAAGCGTTTCGCTAAAAATAACCAAGCAAAGATAATACCTGATGCAATCCCCACCGCTACCCAAACGCCTGATAGACCTGTCGCAAAGACAAAGCCTGTATAGCCTAAAAGGAGCCAAGCGGATTCCCCCGTGGCACGCTCAGAAAACGCCAATGCCCAGCCCGGCAATTGCTTCCCACCGAGCAGAAAATCAGCGTGGCTTTTCGTACGCCGACTAACGACATAGCCGACCACGAGCATAAGCACTAGATACAAAACGAATTCAATCATTATGATAGTATGCAATTTTCCCATCCCCCTCGAATTTGGTAGTTAACTCCTTACGTTCGGCAGTTATACGATGGCATCTTCCAACACTAAATCATTTTCCGCAAATCGTTCGACACGCAGTGGTGTAAGATCTAACGTTTCATAGCGCCCTTTACAAATCAGCTCTGCCAACCCTTGTCCAACTCCTGGAGCCTGTTGCATGCCATGTCCACTAAAACCAAGTGCCATATAATAGCCTTTCATTAGCGGATGCTCGCCAATAATGGCATTTTGATCTTGCGTATTATAATCGTATAATCCCGCCCAACCCGATTCCAACTTCAACCTTTCGAAGTTCGGAACACGGTGCGCTAAAATAGGCCACAATTTTTCAAATGATGAGCGCTTCCATGTGAAATCAATGCCAGGTTTACAGTCATCTGAAAATCCCGCTACTACTTTTTCGCCTTCATGACGGAAATAGACACCTGATGGATCGATTGTTAATGGAAGCTTCTTTTCAAGAGGCTCTGATGTATCAAACACATACATTTGCCTTTTTAGCGGTACGACCGGCACCGGCAGACCGATTTCCTCACTTAAAGCAGCTCCCCACGCACCAGCACAATTGATGACAATTGGGGATGAATAAACCGTACCATTCGTTAAACGTACGCCCGTTATCTTGTCCCTTTCTGTCAATAAAGAAATTATTTCCCCGGAAATATAATCTACTCCCAACGCCAGGGCATTTCTTCGATACGCTTGCATGACGGAATATGGATCGAGGTAACCATCTTCATGACAATAAAGGCCCCCCGCCAAATCGCTAGTTTCCAGTTCGGGAATAATGGTCACTAATTCTTGAGGGGACAGCAATTCAGAAGGCACACCGTATTGATGTTGTTTCTTTAGTTGTTTGTCAAAGTAAGGAATCATACTTTCCGTCGCTAAAAACAAATACCCTCGCTGCTTGAAATCGATTTCTGCGGGCTCCCCGTCTAAAGCCATTTTTTCAGCAAAATCTTTATACACATGTAAGCTATACCGGCTGAGTTGAATATTTATAGCTGTCGAATATAATTGCCTAAATCCCCCCGCGCTGCGGGCCGTGGAAGAGTATTCATAAGTAGAATCTTTTTCAAAAACAAGAATACGCCCTTCAAAGCCATTCTTTCGTAAGGAATAAGCGGTACTTGACCCCATTACTCCGCCACCTACAATGATGATATCTGCTTTGTGCATCTGACTTTTCCCCCTTCAACTAAAAATAATCGTATGTCTTGTCCCACATATCTATTTACTCAAGATATGCTGGACTTATTCAGTTATTCCGAATTCATAAAACAAAAAAAGAGTTCACTGACAAACTTAATCAGTGAACTCTTTTTTACAAATCAACAATGACGCCCTTTTTACTCTTAATTGCCAAGTCATATAAATATTTAGCAACGACGATATCCACAATTGCCAACCCAACCGATTTGAAGACTGTAATCTCCTGATCGTCTTCTCTACCAGGTCGTTCACCACCTACAATTTGTCCAAGTTCGGCATGAAGTTCATCCTGGGAAAAAACGCCCTCTAGAATCGGTATATGTAGGTCCCCGGCTTCTTCAAGTGCCGCCTCCCTAGATTCAACTACGACTTTAGTGGCTGAGCAAATGGCGTCGGTTGGCACTTCTTGCATCGTAGGTCGAAAAGAACCCACTGCATTCACATGAATCCCAGGCTGTAAGATTTCCGAAAACACCGGCGACATAGACGTTGTAGCTGTCACAAGAATATCGGAATTTCGGACTACCTCGTTCGGATCCAAACAGACGACCACTTCTTTTTGAAATGTAGTCGCTACAAACGTCGCAAATTCATGCGCTTTCTGTTCACTGCGATTGAACAGATAAATGGTCTCAATATCGCGCACAGCTAAAATCGCTTCGCAAATTCCTCTCGCCTGTTCCCCAGTCCCTATGATTCCTAAACTCCTAGCATCTTGACGTGCTAAATACTTTGTTGCAACACCTGATAAAGCCCCGGTTCGAATAAGCGTTAAATAAGATCCCTCCAGTAATGCTAGCGGTTCCCCCGTCTTGATATCCGACAGTAAAACAACACCATGAATCGCCTTTTTCCCACTATCTTTATTCCCTGGGACGACCGTTACATATTTTAGTCCCATCGTATCTAAGCCCTCAGCAACCGAGGGCATCACTAATCCAGAATTCCCATTTCCAAAAGGGAGAGCCGTTCGGATTGGCGTGTCCGTCTTTAATGCCGAGAATTCCTTCAAAGCAACCTCAACACATTGCAAAACTTCATTCATGTCCACTAGATTCTTTTGATCATTTGCGCTTAAAATCAACATCTACTTCACTCCCATGTTTTTAACTAGCTGTCTGTTAGAAACATATTGCAAGCATCATGGTTTTATACGCTATGTTTTCCCCATAATATCTTTCGACAATAAACCCCTTCATTTTACACTGTGGATAAAGTTACTAACACCAGTTTAACCAAGTTATCCGTATTGACTGACATTTCAAACAAGTTACACACAGGATATCCACCGCTTTTGTGGATAAGTTCCGATTATTCTATACTTATACCCAATTCCAATTATTACTCAGCAGTTTCTCCCATCCCATCTATCATAGAGAGAGAAACTAGACTAAAGGGGCACAATAGAAATTGAAGAAATTTATACTGTTTTCACTACTACTCTTTGTAGCATTTCCAATTTTCACAGAAACCACTGAAGCATTAACTGTAAAATCGATAAAAATTACCGAAACCACTTCTGTTTTCGATGACTATCAGAAAGTTGCTGTATTCCTAAAAGGCGCTTCGTACACCGTGGTGGATGAATCAAACCTTTTTTATCATACAGTCATCGGAAACGATCAAGTCATGGCCCAGCATATCCGTATGGAAAACGTAGTTTGGCAGCGATTCACGCCTTACAAGAAGCCGGAATAAGCAGTGCTCATCCAATTGATGAAGGCAATGTCTTCCGAGGTGATTCCCTCTTCGAACTAAAATTTCAGCGTATCCACTCCAACATAAACTTGAAGGACCTTGCGAATTAATTGCAGGGAGGATAAGCTTTCTCCGCTGGATGACAGTCTTCCAGGACACTATCCCCATAATTTCAAAACATAAAAACCTCTTCCAACTTATGGAGAGGTCTTCATGTTTTACTTCTTATATTCCGGAAGCTTACTTATACGCCAACCAGATTTCCTCACGTATTCGTATGTAACTTTGAACGTATCAAATGTACCTGTATAACCCACGGGCACACTGACTTCGAATACACTTTTATTCTTTTTCGATTTCACCACTCTTGCTGTCGCCTCACGCCATTGAAGAAGCGAACCACCATCGGCCTCCACCTGCGCCAACCTCCTTTTTTGTTTAATAAAGTTTTGGTCCTTGATGAACTGTTTGGCAACTTTTTTTGTCACCGACTTCTCCAACTCAATCCTTAATTCCCTCTTCGTATCCAAGTTGCTAGCCATATAGCGATATGTCTTCCCTTTATAGTTGAACCTCTTATATTCCCCTTCAGTATAGGCCCCACCTGCTTGCACAAGACTCGCTGTCGCTGCCCAACTTGCAGCAATCTCCACCGCTTTTACCGACTGAACTTCACTTTTTTTCACCTCGGCAATACCCGATTGCTGGCATGCAGTACATAACAACAGCACTAGCAATACGCTAAGTAGCCAAAACTTTTTCAACTCAATGCCCCCTCCAATACGCTCCATATGTCCAAATTAGGTGTAGGTCCTGCCAATTATCTATATGCGAGAGAGGGGAATGATACGTATTTTGTTAAAGAAAAGCGTAAGCGCCTTGGTAGACCCGACAAGCGCTGGAGGGCCTTAAGTTAAAGGCGCTCTTTGCCTTTAACCTTAAGGACCAAAGCGATTCGAGGGGCTAGGCGCTGGAGTCTAGACAATAAGAAAAGCGTAAGGCGCCGTCCAGCTCCGACAGGCATAAGACGGTTTGCGAGGAGGGCGTACTTCAGCCCCCACAGCAAAACGGCTTATGACCCAAGGGGTTGGCGCCTGGAGATAGACAATTAGAAAAGCGCAAGGCGCCGTCCAGCTCCGACGGGCATAAGACGGTTTGCGAGGAGGGCGTACTTCAGCCCCCACATCAAAACGGCTTATGACCCGAGGGGTTGGCGCCTGGAGATAGACAATTAGAAAAGCGCAAGGCGCCGTCCAGCTCCGACAGGCATAAGACGGTTTGCGAGGAGGGCGTACTTCAGCCCCCACAGCAAAACGGCTTATGACCCGAGGGGTTGGCGCCTGGAGATAGACAATTAGAAAAGCGCAAGGCGCCGTCCAGCTCCGACAGGCATAAGACGGTTTGCGAGGAGGGCGTGCTTCAGCCCCCACAGCAAAACGGCTTATGACCCGAGGGGTTGGCGCCTGGAGCTAGACAAAAAAAAAAAACGCAAGGCACTTTGAAGTGTGCACATTGCGTTTTATCTATCGAGACATCATGACGAATTTGTTTCAAATCACATGAAAACTTCCCCATTATCGTAATTAAATTGCCACTCAATGCCAAACTTGTCCGTTATTTGACCGTAGTATTTGCTCCAAAATGTTTCTTGGAGTTCCATACCTACCTTGCCGCCTTCTTTCAAATTACTAAATGCAGAGTTAATCTCTTCCAGATCTGTACTAACAAACGCAAGGCTAATATTATTTCCTTCAATAAAAGGCATGCCAGGAAATACATCCGAAAACATCACGTTGCTTCCACTAATGTTCAATCGAGTATGCATAACCAATTCTTTCGCTTCTTCTGGAAGTGGATATTCTGGATTAGGCGGTGTTTCTCCAAAAGTCATAATTTTTGGTGCTTCTGTTCCAAAAACCTTTGCATAGAAATTCACCACTTCACGACAATTCCCATTAAAATTAAGATAGATATCAACAGCCATTATCTTCACTCCCTCACTATAATTACATTTTAGAACAAAACAATTGTCCCACTATTATAACACTTCAATCGTGTGGCTGTCATGCGCGTCACTAAGGAAGATCGGCAACTCCGACAATCCATTTCCTTCTATATATATCACTAGTTTTATGTTTATCAAAATGTAGCCCAGGAACTATAAAAAAACATCCCTAAACCAAACCGGTTCAGGGTGCTGCATTTTAACCGTTATCAACACGTCTGCCAATTAACCATTTACCGCCACAAAGCACTAGTGAGAAGGGCTCGAAAACCCCCATTTCCACTAGATCATTTTCGGTTCGCTTGCGGCGAAATATTCATGACAACACTTTTCGGTAATCCTGTTGCGAATAGTTGCCTGTCACGTCCCTACATTATTTAAGTGAAAAATGCAGTTATGTTTGATAGAAACAAATAGATGATTTTCTATTTAGATTGTAAGTGCCCGAAGATGCAATTTCGGGCACTCTTGCACGTTGAATAATGTGCTTCATACTTACTTTTAACAAAGAGTATACATCTAGTCATGTGATGTCTTATAGAAAGAGACACTTCTTTAAAATAAAAAAGAAAAAACCATAGAGAAAGCATCAGCCGCCAAAATTTCATCTTTGGCGGCTTTTCTCCAGTTAAGAAGCCAGCTATTCTTTCGTCCCAAAAAGCTTCAGCACTACTATGTGTACTTTTGCATTTGGAGCGCGACGGATGAAGGAACACCATATCATTACCGAAAAAACTATGTAGGGATGCGACTTTGTCGCATCCCTACATATCCAGACATCTCGGTAATCGAATAGAAGTCATTCAATCCAAAGCAATCCGAATGCGACCCTACACGTAGCACCCAGTGTGTGATCAAGTTATTTGCTGGTTACTTCTGGTTAATCAACACGTGTGCGTTATCAATTCACCAAGAGACTGTCATCCAACGATTCAACACATCCACAATTAAAGAGCCTTGCAAAAGAACAAGGTAGATAGTAAAGGCAATTCCAAAGGTAACGATATAGGCAATGACACAGTATAGTGGATCAATTCCACCTACTTCTTGGGTCAATAATTTTATCAGGATATACAGCGGTATGACGAAGAACGAAAATAGGAGCGCGAAGGATAGAAGAAAGTTACTGTAGGTGTACGCTTTTAGTAGGAGCAAAATAAAGGCAATCAATACGAGGAATGTGGACGGGATAAGGTGCGTTCCGTAAATACCTATAAAACTTTTAAAGGATTGCTCGGGACCAAGAAACTTAGTCGTCAGATACAATGAACCGACGATAATTACCGTGCTGATAACGACAAATAACAAACAACCCCCAACCACCGAGATAAATGATGGTTCGTACGAAGCTTCATGAAATGGAAATGGTGCACGTTTCATGAAGGTAAATAAAATTAGACCCATAAAAAACGCCATAATACCTATATTTATTATGCCATTCGAAAACTCCTTTTCACCTTGTTTGAGTACTAAAGAAGGGTGCTTCAAATAGTTCAAAAAATAGTTCCAGTACTTGTTAGAAGCAATTTTAACCCTTTTGATGTATTTATTTGATTGAAGACTGGATTTTCCAGCCGCCCGACTTCTTGTTTGCTTCGCGCCCAAAGGTATTCCACAAACTGCACAAAAATTCCCCTCACTTTGTCTCTGTCCGCAATTTATGCAGTGCAATCTATCCCCTCCAATTTTCAGTCGTTGTTAAAGTTTCACTTTCAACAACATCAGTACACTATTCTATTCCTTCAACTCACCTTTTTATTCCAACAGGGCTTTTTTACAACAATTAGCAGGAAATCCATAAGAAACCCAAAAAAATGTTTCGACAAAATCTGCATTTTCAGTTTATGTGGATAAGGTTACTAACGTTATACCTAGCATTCACTATGCCCCCAGGGTCGTTGCAAACATGTTAACCACAGCTTATCCACCACCTTCTGTGGATAACGGAACGGTTGTTCTTAACCCCAATCTTTGGTAGATTAAGTGTACAACGTTGTTACGTACCATTTTATGCAAACACATTTCAATTTAGTACACATAATCGATAATCTATACAATTGGAGGTGGAATCCCGGATGAATAAACTACCTGATGACTTGTTGATTGAATCCTATTTCAAAGCAAAAGACATCAATCTAAGCCCTCACTTTATTCAATTATTAGAAGCCGAAATTCGTCGACGCTCTTTACACTATAAAGTCCAACTTTCTTCCTGATTCTTCCGACGCCCTTTTTAAGGGGGCTTTTTTTCCACAACAAAAAGCACCAAGTTCCATCCGACTCAACATTTCTAAAGTCGGTGAAAACCCGGTGCTTACTTATTTTACCGATACCTCTAGGTAAGCTCCCTGTTTCATCGGTTTATTTTGCGTATTTTTATAAAGTGGATGAACCACAAGCATATATCTACTTCCCGACATCAATGGTTTATTCGGAACGACCGTAATTGTAGTACCATTTACTACCTTTATAGAAGCCCCGATCTCTTGTCCTCCCAATTCGATAAGTTGAACCGTTGTTTTATCGCTACTTTTCCAATTCATTGTCGTATTCATTTCAACCGTAAACTTCTTGTTTACGTGGACATTAACAAGTTCAGGAAGCTGTTTGTATCCCTTCAACTTTTTAACTAATTGATCATGATGGGACACTTCGAGCTCAGCCTCTTTTTTCGTTATGACATCTGGCTTAACACCCACTTTATCCACAGACTGCCCGCCCGGCGAATAAAACCTTGCTGTCGTCATCTTCAACACACTGCCATCATCAAATCCGTACATCGCTTGCATCGTGCCTTTACCATAGCTCGTTTGACCGTATAACGTAGCCGTCTTCTGCTCTTTCACTGTCGCAGAGACCATTTCTGAAGCACTCGCACTGTATTCATTAATCAAAACATGAGTTGGTCCCTTAAACTTTCTTGGTTGAATGGTCGACGGATAAGTCATTGGTTTACTGTTCTTTTCCCTTAATCGAAACGCGTTTGCTGTACTTGGGAAGAATCCTGCAACGTCCTGTGCCGCTGTTATGTAACCGCCGCCGTTGTTACGCAAATCAACAATCCATCCATCTGCTCCGCTTAAGGATTGAATAGCTTTGTTCATTTCTCTCGAGGATTCCATCGCAAAACTGTTCAGTCGAATGTAGGCGATATTGCCGCCAAGCATTTCAAATTCAACATTCGGCAGACTAATTTCTTCCCGCGTAATTTTTTTCGTGATAGGAGCTAGTTGACCCATCCGATTAATTGTTAACGTGACCACTGTGTTTTCTTCTCCGCTAATTAACGATATGGCAGTCTGAATCGACTTCCCGATGATACTTTTTCCATTTACATTTGTGATCACGTCGCCCGGTTGCATTTTCGCTCGCGCCGCAGGCCCATCCGGAATTACCGATATGACTTTGACACCTTTCAAATCTTCTTCAAGCACAACACCAATTCCAACAATTCGCTGCTCAATCCCATTTATAAATCCTTGGTACTCCTTCGCACTCATATAGACGGAATGAGGATCTAGTTGTTTTATAATCTCCTTAACTGAGCCCTTCGACAACACCGATTCTGGCACGTCATCGACATAGTAATCGCGTACCAACTGGCGGATCTCATCAAGAGGTTCGGCTGATGCGGACGTTACCTGCGGAAGAAATACGAATAGCATAGCAAATAATAACAGAAATGATTTTAGGCTTGTCCTCATGCTGATTAATACCTCCTCTTCATTTCAACTTTCTTCCATTATACGCTTTTCGTTAACTGGCTCCAAGGTAAATCAAAACTAATCGAAGTATTTTATAATTACCCACATCTGTTGATTAACCCAAAGTAACCAGTGAATAACATGATCACCTCCTGCCCGCTACTTGTATAGTTGCGCTTTTGGTTTGGATTGAATGACTTCTATAAGAAATCACATAACTAGATGCATACTCTTCCCTAAAATTTAGCAAGGAACGCATTGTACAAAGTACTAGTGTGCCCGAAATTGTATCTTCGGGCACTTACAATCTTTATAGAATTTAATTTGTTTGTAACCGTTTTCAAAAAAAAGCTTTACAATCAAATTCCCAACCTGTATAGTACTGAATAGTTATAATATTATAATCATGTAAGGAAAAAGGGTGGGATGCATGAAAATCGATAAAACAGCGACAACACCTCTCTATTCACAGATAGAGGTGATTTTAGAAGACAAGATTGTTACAGGTATTTGGGATGAAGGTGCTCAGATTCCAACAGAAAATGAATTGGCAGAGGCTTATGATGTCAGTAATATTACAATTAAACGTGCGATTATGAATCTAGTGGATAAAGGGATGCTCGTTCGGCAACGTGGCCGGGGGACGTTTGTTACTAATTTGCAAAAAGAGAAAAATATCCATAAATCCGAATTTATCAGAATGGATGATGAAGTAAGTAGTTCGCATGATTTACTTGCCAGTGGATTCAACCAGTCGTATCCTGGTATTGCCAAAAAACTTGGATTGCCAGTAGATACAAAATTCGTCTATTTGGAGCGAATTGGATACGAAGCAGGAGAGATTGTTTCCCTGGAGTATACCTATATTCCGCAGGAGATTTGGCCACCTATTGAGCAACCTCCGAATAAGGACGCGTTCATCTATGATGTGCTGAAAAAAACATGTGGTATTTCCCTGGCACGTTCGAAAAATTACTTTTCTGGTGCAGTAGCCAATGAAAAAGAAATGAAACTGATTAATGTTCGACCAAATACACCACTCTTTGTTTGGGAGCGAATTACCTATTCTACAACGGAGAACCCCGTTGAGTATTCAAAATTTATCATGAAACAGGATAAAGAGAAGTATTATGTAGAGTTTGATCTAACGTGAAAATTGGTTAGATCGGTAATTTTCAAACCTTGGGTCACAGTAGTACTAGGTATTTCCTTATAAAACACCTTAAACCGTTTGTGTTAGTAGAAACTATGCATTGCGTAGTTTCTATAGTATATAAAGTTATAATGTTATACTCAAGTAAACAAATAGTATGTACGAGCTAATTTGACTGAATGTTCCTAAACTATAAAAGGATGGTGGATTGAATGGAAAAGCAGAAAAAGAGATGGAAATTGAAAGCACCAAACACAACTGCATTACTCATGTTGGTGATTGTTATGGTTGCGTTATTGACCTACATTGTACCCGCGGGGCAGTATGAGCGGGTTATGGACGACAAAACGGGCAGGGAATTAATAGTTGCAGACAGCTTTTCTTATACAGAGTCATCACCCGTTGGACCTGGAGGTATATTGGCATCTGTTTTTAACGGAATTGTCGGTGCTGCTGAAATCATCGCGTTTGTATTAATTGTCGGCGGAGTCTTTGGTGTCGTCGTAAAAAGTGGGGCTATCAATGCAGCGTTGGCCAAACTTATTAAACGCCTTCATGGAAGGGAATCTCTTTTCATCGTAATTGCTATGACCGCATTTGCTATTGGTGGTGCAACGTTCGGAATGGCAGAAGAGACATTACCTTTTGTTGCGATTGTACTAGCAGCGACAATCGCCATGGGTTATGACCGAATTGTCGCGGTGTCAATTGTCGTCGTTGGGGTCTATGCTGGATACTCTGCTGGTCCTCTCAATCCTTTCAACGTCGGGATTGCACAAGGTATTGCGGGGTTACCTCTCTTCTCCGGTATCGGACTACGCACCATTTTAATGGTTGGCGGATTGATTATTGCAATTCATCATACATTGAGATATGCCAAGAAAGTAAAACTTAATCCTAAAACAAGCCTTCTCGCAAATGAAACAACTGAAGTGGAAACTGATTTGACACTGCTAGACAGCCTCACAATGACAAAAAGACATAAATGGATCATGGCTGTTTTGGGATTATCGCTTGTTGCACTGGTATTTGGCGTACTGAAATACGGCTGGTATCTTGGTGAAATTTCTGCACTAATGTTACTTATGGGCATTATCGTTGGTCTTATCGCATTTAATGGTAGCTTCAATCAATTTACAGATGAATTCATGAAAGGTGCAGCTGAAATGACAGCTGCTGCACTAATTATAGGACTATCACGTGCAATTCTCGTCGTTATGGCAGAAGGACAAATCATTGATACATTCGTTTATGCAGTGTCTGTTCCACTTGGGAGCTTAAACAGTGTCTTTGCGGCTTGGGGAATGTATATTTCACAAGGTCTCATCAACTTTGTTATTCCGTCATCTACAGGACAAGCAGCTGTCGTCATGCCTATTATGTCGTCCATTAGTGATGTCATCGGCATTAATCGACAAATTGCAGTCCAAGCATTCCAATCAGGAGACGGGTATTGGAATATGATTACACCAACACATCCAGTTCTCATGGCTGCACTTGGAATTGCGGCTGTACCATTCGGCAAGTGGATACGCTTTGCAGGACCACTCGTTCTGAAATGGACAATTTGGACAATGATTATTTTAGCAATTGGCGTTTGGATTAACTGGGGTCCATTTTAATTTGAACTATTATTATAATGGTTTAAAAATTACTTAATTAGGAGTAGATAAAGATGAAAACAAGCATGAAATGGACGATTTTAGGTGGCGGCAATGGTGGCCAAACGACAGCTGGACATTTAGGAATGATGGGCTTCGATGTCACACTTTATGATATTTTCGATGAAACGATCCAAGTGATTAAAAAGCAAGGCGGGGTCTATCTTGAAGATGCACTAATTGGATTCGGAAAAGTTAGCTGCGCGACAACGAATATCGAAGAAGCTTTACAAGATGCAGATATCGTACTAGTCACGGTACCCGCTACTGCACACACAACTGTCGCTAAAGCATGTGCACCATATTTGAAAGATGGTCAAATTGTCGTTCTAAACCCGGCTGCAACTTTCGGCTCGCTAGCATTCAAGAAAACGCTTGAAGATGAAGGATGCACTGCGACTGTTACACTGGCGGAAACGAATACATTGTTGTATGGCTGCCGGATCATCGAACCCGGTAAAACACAGGTATTCGGACTAAAAAATAGGATTTTGACCGCAGCCCTACCTGCAACGGAAACGACAAGAGTCGTTGCAGCTTTACAAACTGCGTTTCCACAGTTCGAAGCCGCAGATAGCATCCTTGTAACAAGTTTTGACAATACGAATCCGATTTTGCATCCTGCAACAACACTACTAAATGCAGGTACAATTGAATCAGATCGCGAATGGCACTTCTACATCGACGGGTTTACTCCGTCGATTGGACGTTTTGTTGAGAAAATGGATGAGGAACGGCTTGCAATTGGACGAGCTTTAGGTCTTGAACTCCTCTCATGTCGTGAACAGCTTGAAGTGGAATACAGTGTGTTTGAAGATAACTTAGCAGAATCGGTGCGCAGCAACAGCGTGTATAAGGATATCAAAGGGCAAAAGACGCTCAACACGCGCTATCTAACAGAGGATATTCCTATGGGACTCGTACCCTTCGTGGCTCTCGGAAACTTGCTTGGTCTACCAACAGCCCGAATGGAAACGATTATCGACATGGGTCAGTTGGTACTTGAACAAGATTTGATGACGGGTGCACGGACGCTTGAGAACCTTGGCATTGATGGCATGACGCCAGAAGAGTTTGTTCAGTATGTAAAGACTGGCCAACGATAAGTTACTGAAGAAGGTGTCAGTAACTACAACATCGACGTTTAAAGAAACGGGCTTTATCGTTCAGATAAATCTGTAATTTCCATGTATCTCCTGTATAGTTGAATGCACAACTACCCAACAAATGGAGGTACCAATATGCACAAATGGATTTCACGATCGGCCATCTTGCTTCTCGCAATCATTGTAGCGGGATGCAGCCCCACCAAAGAACAGATACCCAGTGATAAAACTGATCAGGATGAAAATCCGCCTACTACTGACGTAATTGTCTCCGAAAGCCCTTGGGACGGTGATTGGATTTTCCTAAGCGATAAGATACTCGGTACCCTGCACATTACTGAGAACGCTGATAGCGAATTCGACTACAAAATTAGCGGCTCACAGCCAACTACCGAAGGCTCTTCTCCGGTAGCACTTACCTTTGAAGGGAACGGAAAAATTGACGGCAATCAAGCCGAAGCCACTTGCGAACCTGCCGCCAACTGTAAAATGATGATTGAGATGGATGGTTCAACGCTCAAGCTCACCATCAATGATGAAGTTACGGACGGATCTGAACTTATACTCAGCGGTGAATACAAAAGATCTTCTTCTATAGAAGAAACTCCTGTCTTCCGTATGAAAAATGACCAATTCCTAATCTACGGTGTTCTGCAAGGCGACAAACCGTCATCAGTGAAAGCTACGCTTGGCAATCCAGAATCTGAAGGCCCTGATGAAATGATACAAAATTACTGGATCCAACAGTACCCTGCGAAGGAATTACTCGTCACGTATTACGACGATTGGGTAGAAACGATTTATTTCACAACAACAAAAGAGGCGCTTGAGGCGGAAATCGCAGAACACTTTGAAGGCGACCGCTATCGCAATAAAGACGGTACCGACTATTTACTAGTACCGCAAAATCAAGATCTTTTACTGTATAGCTCAAACGAAGAAGACCCATCCAAAATCAATGTTCTCGTTACAGTAGCTGACGAAAACTTTTATTATGGGTTGGAGCACGGTGAAATTTCCAAGGTGGAATGAAAACAAAGAAAGTCAGCCGACTTTGAGAGTAACCCGTTCAGTTGAGTGGTACAAAATGCAAAATAAAGAACGAAATAGACCGCTAATTCGCATATGAATTAGCGGTCTTTAAAATGCCTATACATCAACATTTATAAAAAAATGGCACTTGTTTTAACAATCGAATTGACATATGAATTAAACGACCAACAATAATTATTGTAAGGTGAAAATATTGTGTTAAAACCACTGCTAATTCAGTGGTTAAATTGCAGGGAAATGAAGATGAAACAGATGAGATTTATTCAATCAAAAAAACACTGAAAATAATTCAGCGTTTTTGTTTTTATAAGTAATATTTTTTCGTCCTTCTTCAACTAAAGCTA
>NZ_JACFTD010000015.1 GCF_014282005.1 Sporosarcina sp. BP05
TAAGATTCTTGTGTGTGTTTCTTTTCAACCAACCGAAGCTGACTTAGTTAGAAACGTTTTGCTCAAGTGCGTTAGCACTCTCGCTGTATTTCATTGATGTTTTGCTGTTCAGTTTTCAAGGTTCATTTGGTTGCTGTTGTTTCAGCAGCAACTCTTATATCATACCAAGTTACATTCTTCATGTCAACAACTAATTTCAATTTCTTTTTCGTCGTTTTAACAATGTTTGAAGTGCAACGTTATCTAATATAACACATCTTCCAGAACGAGTCAACATTTTATTTCAACTTCTTTTTGCTGTTGTTTCTCGCTCCCTGAGGACATGTATTAATATACTACAGAACGTTATAAGAAATCAAGCCTTTTTTGAAAAGAATTTCCCCCGCAACTTTTTAACGTCAATTACAAAGAGCAAAATCCCCGCTATCACAACCATTCCACCGACTATCTGGGATATGGTTAAGGTTTCATTAAAGACATAGAACGCCAAGATTGCTGCTCCGACCGGCTCAAATAGTATACCGATGGATATGACATTTGTACTTACCCACTTAATGGCCCAGTTGAAAAGTGTATGCCCTAACAGATTCGGAATCAGTGCGAGCATTATAAACCAGAACCAATCAGACCCTGGATAAGGGCCAAATGACTCCCCTTTGATGAGAACATAAAAGAACAATGTGATTGTGCTTATCGAATAAACAACAAACGTGTATGTAATTAGCGAAAGACGTTTACGCACATCTTGTCCAAATAGAAGATAGGTTGTGATAAGTGCGCAAGCGATCAACGCGAGCATATCTCCATAAAAAGCAGTACCACTCAGCTTGAAGTCTCCCCAGCTAATGATTACACTCCCCGTTACAGCAATCAAAGCGGATAAAATTGTTTTAAACGATAACTTCTCTTTAAAGAAGAAGTATGTTCCTACAAAAGCAAATATGGGTTGTAAGGTAACAAGCACCGTTGAACTGGCAACCGATGTGTAATTTAACGACTCAAACCATAGAATGAAGTGAAAGGCTAAAAATACTCCCGCAATGGCTGAAAAGATCCAGTCTTTTTTACTGAGCGTCAATACTTCCTTCCTATACTTCATCAGGAAGAGAGGTAACATAATTAGAACAGAGAAGAACATTCTATAAAATGCAATCACACCAGCATCTGCTGTGGCGAGTTTTACAAAAATCGCAGAAAGCGCTACTGATATAACTCCTATGATAATTGGTATATACGGATGAATTCGTGGTTTTTCCATTTCTAACACATCTCTTTCAAAAAGAATTAGGTTACATCTCTATCTATATAAGTAAAAGATAATTGTAAGTATAACATGGTTATTAAGAGAGAACATTACAAGGGGGACACAATAATGACTTGGATTGCAAATGAAGCTATGTATCCCGAAGTATTAATTAAAATCACGCTCGCTTTAGTTTTAAGTTTAGTTATTGGTGTAGAGAGGGAAATAAAGAAGAAACCGATTGGATTAAAGACGAGTGCAGTTATTGCCACTTTCAGTTGTCTCCTAACTGTCGTCTCTATAGAAGCAGCTTATCTCGTTCCCGCACGTAATGACATTAATGTTACGATGGATCCGCTTCGCCTTGCCGCGCAAATTGTCAGTGGCATCGGTTTCCTCGGAGCAGGGGCCATACTACGACGTGATAATAATAACATTTCTGGATTAACAACAGCAGCGATGATTTGGGGAGCTGCGAGTATTGGGATCGCCGTTGGAGCCGGCTTTTATATTGAGGCAACGTTTGCTGTATTACTCGTAATGTTTGTTATTGAAGTCATCGCGCCCACGCTCGGTAAATTTGGTCCCAAAAGATTGCGTACAAAGGAAGTTTCTTTCATTGCTGTTTTATCCAACAAATCAAAGATTGAGGATTTGCTTGCTTATCTAAAGGCAGAGAACATGGAAATCAAAAACTTGCGGATACGACAAATCGATTCATTTAATCATCAAGTGCTTCATCAGCTCAACTTTCGCCTTTCGACACTCCCCGATAAACCTTTGTCTAGTTTGTATATCGAGTTAACGACGCTACCCTATATCGTATCAGTTGAAATCGAAATATTTCTATAACGGAGGAATATTGTGAGAGACATACTAAAACTTTTAAAAGAAGGCAACAAGCCCTCGCTACTCGCAGCAATTGTTAACACAGTAATCGCTTGTTTAAAAGCCATAGCATTCTTCTTCACCGGAAATGTTGCCATGTTTGCGGAAATGATGCACTCATTTGGTGATGCAGCGAACCAGTTTTTTGTTTTCGTTGGTTCTGCTCTTTCGAAAAAAGCACCCACTCCGAAATATCCTAATGGATTCGGCCGTGTCGTTAACTTAGTTTGTCTGGGCGCTGTCATTATTGTTGGAATCATGTCTTATGAGGCTATCATAGGCGGGTGGCATCATATCCTGAATCCATCTGAGTCAGGTGGAATGAGAAATTTAATTATCAACCTCTCTGTTCTCGGTATAGGTATTATTCTTGAATGCATTGTACTTTATAAGGCGGGTAAAGAGATACTTCATGAAGCAGGTATTGATAAAGGCGGGATAGCCCCCATTACATTAGGTTTTCAAAACCTAAAACGCGCTAAACCGGCGACAAAACTCGTGTTCATGGAGGATTTCGTCGCAACTCTAGGCGGTCTCCTCGCATTTGTCGCTGTCCTGCTGGCTCATTTCCTTGGGTTACTTGTAGCGGAAGGCATTGCGTCCATTATGATTGGTATGATGATGTTCTATGTGGTTGGTAAAGTATTTCTCGAAAACGCACGTGGTGCAATCGGGGAAACCGATGAGGAAATGCTCAATCATATTTCCCATATCGTTGCAGCGGATTCCGACGTTATTGATATTCAACGGATTGAAGTTATTAAAGAAGGGGAATTCTTACACGTCGAGATTGTCGCAGAAGTCGATCCATCTCATACGCTTGCTTATTTAGATGACGTGCGGGACCGTCTCATGGACATTATTTTAAATCAAAAAGGAGTGCAAGACGTTCTTATTTCTTTCGATGAAGATGACGGCGTATCGACATGGAAGAGGTCCAATACCTTTGATGCTACTAAGCAATTTAATTCAAAGTTACCTGAATAACAAAAAACGTCACGCATGGAGAATGCCTCCCGCGTGACGTTTTTCAGTTCTCTTATAATGAAGCTTGTAAAATCGACAGTACGTCCTCTTTATTCAGATTACTGAAGTTCCCGAGTGGTCCGTTAACTGTTGCTTTTTCTGCCATCAATTCAAGTTTCGAATCGTCTATGTCATAATAGGCAAGCGTTTCGGGCGCTCCAATAGATGTCCAAAATGCTCTTAGAGAAGCAATTCCTTCCACCGCAATCTCATCTGGTGTCTTACCTTCTGGTGCAACACCAAATACGTTGACAGCGAGCTTGGCAAATCGTGCAGGATTGACGTTAACATTATGATTCATCCAGTGTGGGAAAAGAATCGCAAGTCCTCCCGCGTGCGGGATATCATAAACTGCAGACACTGCATGTTCAATATCATGTGATGCCCAGTCCCCTTGATAGCCCATTTGAAGGAAGCCATTCAACCCTATAGTACCTGCGAATAAAATCGTCTCACGTAAATCATAATTCCCCAAGTCTTCGACGAGTTTTGGTGCACTATCCATTATCGCACGTAGCACCCCTTCACACATCTCATCTTGGACAGGCGTATTCTTTGCATTATTAAAGTATTGTTCAAAAATATGGGACATCATATCAACAATCCCATAAATCGTCTGGTCTTTGGGAACAGATAATGTATAGGTTGGGTCGAGAATAGAGAATTTCGGATAATTGAATGGACCGCCCCATCCATACTTCTCTTCCGTTTCTTCATTAGTAATAACAGATCCAGCATTCATTTCTGAACCTGTTGCTGCAAGCGTCAAAACTGTACCGAATGGAAGTGCATCTTTTGCAAATGCTTTCCTTGTTACAAGATCCCACGCGTCGCCGTCATATTTCGCAGCCGATGCAATGAGTTTTACACAGTCGATAACTGATCCTCCGCCAACTGCTAAGATAACGTCGATGTCTTTTTCCTTACAGATCTCCGCACCTTTTCGCGCAGTTGATACACGAGGATTTGGCTCAACGCCTGAAAGTTCATGCACTTCCATATCATTCTCTTTTAATATTGTCATTACTTCATCGTATAGGCCATTTCTCTTGATACTGCCGCCCCCATAAACAACAAGCACTTTTTTACCGTAACTCGTCAGCTCTTGTGATAATTTCTGAAGTTGACCTTTTCCAAAAATAAGCTTTACTGGATTGTGGAATACAAATTCATTCATTCTATATTGCCTCCCTTTATTCTTTTCATTATCCGAAACAATAAGCCATTTTGCAAAAATAAAGGTGCAAGTATGAAAATTAACCTTCTGGGCATAGTAATTTAAGGAGGTGTTGCTAAATGGGTAAAGTGCATAAATTAGCTCTAGCACTCACAATTATCGGTGCTCTCAATTGGGGAGTGGCAGGAATATTCCGTTTCGATGTAGTGGCACAATTCGCCGGTGGCTCCGCGGAACCGCTCGCACGATTTATTTATCTAATCATAGGAGTTTCGGGTCTATTCAATCTTGGCTTGTTATTCGACCATATTAGAGACCGTGACCAGGTAATTGTTACTGTTCCTGAAAAAGTGTAAAAGGCATCTCCCGTTTAAACCGGGAGATGCCTTTTATTGTTTATATTATAGGAAGAATAAGTTTCCACTAAAAATAGTGTCCAAACTTCAGGTACCAGACGCTCGTGTCATAAGTCGCGTCTTAACGGCATCTTCCGCTCGTCTTATTATGCCCAACCACGGAAACGTGATGCTTCCGCCGTTTTACGTACACCAATCATATATGCTGCTAGACGCATGTCGATATTACGAGTTTCTGCAGTTGTATAGACGTTCTCAAATGCATCAACCATTTTTTTCGTCATTTTTTCACGTACTTCTTCTTCAGTCCAGTAGTAGCCCATATTGTTTTGGACCCACTCGAAGTAAGAAACCGTTACGCCGCCTGCACTTGCAAGAACATCGGGAACAAGAAGAATTCCACGTTCTTTAAGGATTCTAGTTCCTTCAGTTGTTGTCGGCCCATTAGCTGCTTCAACAACAATTGTTGCTTTGATATTATGTGCATTTTTTTCAGTAATCTGATTAGAGATTGCTGCTGGCACAAGAATATCGCAATCAAGTTCAAGTAATTCTTGGTTCGAAATCGTGTTATCGAAAAGTGTAGTTACTGTTCCGAAGCTATCTCGACGGTCTAGTAAGTAATCGATATCAAGGCCCTCTGGATCATGAAGCGCGCCGTAAGCGTCGGAAATTCCGATTACTTTCGCACCAGCATCATGAAGGAACTTAGATAAGAAGCTACCCGCGTTTCCGAAACCTTGAATTACAATACGTGCACCTTTCATATCAATTCCACGACGTTTAGCCGCTTCTTCGATGATGATTGTTACACCTTCAGCAGTTGCACGGTCACGACCTTGCGATCCACCAAGAACAATTGGTTTACCTGTAATGAAACCAGGTGAGTTGAATTCATCAATACGGCTATATTCATCCATCATCCATGCCATGATTTGCGCATTTGTGAAGACGTCTGGAGCTGGGATGTCTTTGTTAGGTCCCATTACTTGGCTTAAAGCACGGACATAACCGCGGCTTAGTCGTTCAAGTTCGCCCATAGACATTTCACGTGGATCACAAACGATTGCACCTTTACCGCCGCCATAAGGAAGGTCGACGATTCCAGCTTTTAATGTCATCCACATTGAAAGTGCTTTTACTTCTTCTAACGTTACTTGCGGGTGATATCGTACGCCACCTTTTGTCGGTCCAACGGCATCGTTATGCTGTCCACGGTAACCCGTGAAGACTTTAACTTTGCCATCGTCCATTTTTATAGGAATACGTACTTCTATCATACGAAGTGGTTCTTTTAGAAGTTCATACATTCCTTCATCGTAGCCTAGTTTATCAAGTGCATCTTTAAAAAGACCTTGTGTAGACGTAAACAGATTCAGGTTTTCAGTCATTTAATGATTCGCCTCTTTGATTCATAATGTTTTCTATGCATACATTGTAACATATCGGACAACTAGATTGTTAAGTATTTTAATTCACGAAAACTTTTTTAATTTTCTCAATTGCCCAGTCCAACTCTTCTTTTGTGATAATAAGTGGTGGAGCAAAGCGAATCACTGTGTCATGTGTTTCTTTACATAGCAATCCAAGCTCTTTCAACTCTTCACAATATGGACGAGCAGCTTCCGTTAACTCAACACCGATGAACAATCCGCGTCCGCGTACTTCTTTAATCGACGGATGGTCAATTTTCTTTAACTCTTCCATAAAGTAATTTCCGAGTTCAAGAGATTTTTTCGCTAATTCTTCTTCTTCCAGCACTTCTAAAGACGCGATTGATACTGCACACGCCATTGGATTTCCGCCAAAAGTTGAACCATGTGATCCTGGATTGAATACACCAAGAACAGATTTATCAGCAAGTACACAAGATATTGGGAATACGCCGCCACCTAGTGCTTTACCTAAGATATACATATCCGGATCCATGTCTTCCCATTCACATGCAAACATTTTTCCAGTACGGCAAAGGCCAGCTTGAATTTCATCTGCAATGAATAGTACGTTATTCTTTTTACAAAGTTCACGTGCTGCTTTCATATAACCTGCCGGCGGAATGATAATACCCGCTTCACCTTGAATCGGTTCGATAAGGAATGCAGCCGTATTTGGTGTAATTGCTGCTTCAAGCGCTTTAATGTCGCCGTAAGGAATAAGATCAATACCTGGAAGCATTGGACCGAATCCGCGTTTGTATTCAGCATCTGATGATAAAGATACAGCTGTCATTGTACGACCATGGAAGTTTCCTTCACACGCAATGATTTCTGCTTGATTTTCAGCTACCCCTTTAACGTCATAAGCCCAGCGGCGTGCTGCTTTAATAGCTGTTTCAACAGCTTCAGCTCCTGTGTTCATAGGAAGTGCCATTTCTTTGCCAGACAGTTCACAAATCTTTTCGTACCATGGACCAAGTTGGTCATTGTGGAAAGCACGGGAAGTAAGTGTTACTTTATCAGCTTGGTCTTTCAATGCCTGAATAATTTTCGGATGACGATGCCCCTGGTTTACTGCTGAATATGCGGAAAGCATATCCATGAATTTATTGCCTTCTGGATCTTTTACCCAAACCCCTTGTGCCTCAGAAATAACGATTGGCAGTGGATGATAGTTGTTTGCCCCAAATTTCTCTGTTTGTACAATTACTTTTTCTGATACCGTCATACATTTCCCTCCCCTTTTATATGTAGAGACAGACCCACCCTATAGATGGGTCTGGAAATCAATGTCTAACTCAAGCGCCAGACGCCCGGAGCTTTTCTTAAATTAAAAAGTTTCTGATGTTGTTTTACCTTGCATATGAAGTTGTAGGTAATCCGGTCCGCCAGCTTTTGAATCTGTACCTGACATGTTGAATCCACCAAATGGTTGGTAACCAACGATTGCGCCTGTGCAATTGCGGTTGAAATACAAGTTTCCAACATGGAAATCTTCACGTGCTTGTTCAATGTGGTCACGGTTAGTTGTAATAACCGCACCAGTTAGACCGTAGTCCGTGTTGTTTGCAAATTCGATTGCTTCAGTGAAGCTCTTCGCTTTCGACAAACCAACAACTGGGCCAAAGATTTCTTCTTGCATAACGCGTGCTTTTGGATCAAGATCCGCAATAACCGTTGGTGCAACGAAGAATCCTTTCGAACTGTCGCCTGTTCCTCCTGCGATTAAACGGCCTTCTGTTTTACCGATTTCGATGTAGCTCATAACTTTGTCGAATGACGCTTGATCGATTACCGGGCCAGTGAAGTTAGATAGTTCTGCTGGATCGCCGTATGTCAATTCTTTCGTCAATACGCCAACACGTGCTACAACTTCGTCGTAAACGTCTTCATGGATAATCGCACGTGAACATGCTGAACATTTCTGACCGCTGAATCCAAATGCAGATTTAACGATTGATTGTGCAGCAAGTTCTAGATCTGCCTCGTTATCAACAACGATTGTATCTTTACCGCCCATTTCAGCGATAACGCGTTTCAACCAAATTTGGCCTTCATTTACTTTAGCTGCACGTTCGAAAATGCGTGTTCCAATTTCGCGTGAACCAGTGAATGATACAAAACGTGTTCTTGGGTGATCAACTAGATAGTCGCCTACTTCAGCACCAGAACCTGGGATGTAGTTGACAACGCCTGCTGGCATTCCCGCTTCTTCAAGAACTTCGATGAATTTGTATGCAACAACTGGTGTTGTCGATGCTGGTTTAAGAAGTACTGTATTTCCTGTTACTAGAGCAGCAACTGTTGTTCCCGCCATGATTGCAAATGCAAAGTTCCAAGGAGAGATGATAACGCCTACTCCAAGAGGAATGTAGTCGAAGCGGTTGAATTCGCCCGGACGACTTTCAACAGGGATACCATTTTTAAGTTCAAGCATCTTGCGCGCATAGAACTCTAGGAAATCGATTGCTTCAGCTGTATCAGCATCTGCTTCATTCCAAGGCTTCCCTGCTTCTCTAGTCAGTAATGCTGAGAATTCGTGTTTACGACGACGAATAATTGCAGCAGCTTTGAATAGTACATCTGCACGGAATTCAGGTTTAACTTTTTTCCATGTGTTGAATGTTTCGTCAGCAACTGTCATCGCTTTTTCAGCAAGTTCTCTGCTCGCTTTAGATACAGCACCAATTACTTGTTCTTTGTTTGCAGGGTTTGTTGAAACAAGTTTTTCTTCAGTCATGATTCGTTCTCCACCGATGATAAGTGGATAATCTTGACCAAGGTAACCATCGACTAGTTTTAAAGCCTCAAGGAAAGCTTGTTTGTTCTCTTCTACTGTAAAATCTGTGAATGGTTCGTGTTTATATGGGATCATATTATTCCTCCTCTTCAATTGTGAAACGCAAAGATTATTTGCACTTAGTAATAGATTACATATATAATAATGCAAAAGATTGTTGCAGATATCAAGCATTATTCATTAATTTCGCAAAAATATTATTTGGAAGGTGATTTTTTTGAAGAATATAGACGATTCACTCTTCCCTTTTTATGAGTTTGCAGCGCGTCATGCCGCGGTTGGTATACACGCCGTTGACAAAAATGGCCGAACTGTCATCTATAATGAAAAGATGAAAGAAATTGAAGGACTCGCACTTGAAGACGTCGCTGACCGTTCAATTTTGGAACTGTTCAATTTTGAACAAGAAGAAAGTACACTGTTAAAAGTTTTGCAAAGCGGCAAAGAACAACTAAATGTAAAACAAACGTACTGGAACCGAAATGGTACAGAAATTACGTCTATTAATGACACATACCCAATTTTCAACAACCAAACGCTTATCGGAGCAGTTGAATTAGCCCGTGACGTAACGGCTCTTGAGAAATTCGTTCTTCAGCCATTTCGAAAAAATAGTGATCCCGTTACATTCAATCAAATAATTGCTTCCTCCCCGCCTATGAAAGTGGTTATTGCGACTGCAAAAAAAGCAGCAAAAGCAAAATTACCGGTATTGTTAATCGGTGAAACTGGTACAGGTAAAGATCTTATCGCTGAAAGCATACATAATGAATTATCGCCTTCCAGCACTGTACTCTATACCCTGTTCTGCCATAGTTCAGACCCAATACTTATAGGTCGCTTAGATAAAGATTTAAATGTGGTGGAGCCACTTACATTATTCTGTGAAAGAATCGATTTATTATCCATTCCCTTACAGCAAAAACTGCTATCAATCCTTTTAAAATCACCTAACAGTAACAAGCAATTCATCGCGAGCATCGGGGATGACCCTGTGGAATTAATCGCTTCGGGCACATTATTAAAAGACTTATATTATTTCTTTGCATCATTCACAATCCGAATACCGCCCCTGCGAAAACGGAAAAAGGATATTTTGCCATTCATTTCCGCTTATTTGGAACGGCGTAGCGAACGCTACGGTTCAGCACTTAAAGATATTACGCCCGAAGTTGAGAATCTTTTCCTTGGGTATGAATGGCCAGGAAATATGCGCGAACTCGAATTTCTTCTCGACGAAATCTCTTCCCTTGCGATGAATGAAACAGCCATTACGTATGATCTGCTCCCTCTTCATTTTAGGATGAAGAGCGCGGATATCACCGACGAACCAACGCAGGCTGCCGATTTTTTAGTTCAGCCAGGTAAAGAATTGTTGCCGCTTGACCAGTTTTTGCGTGAGGCAGAAGCTTATTACTTACAAAAAGCGATGCAACTCAATGATAAAAACGTCACGAAAACTGCAAATGCGCTCGGTATGAGCAGGCAAAATTTGCAGTACCGGTTACGGAAATTAAAAAAATGAGGAAAAAGGCAGTTTTGCCTTTTTCCTCATTTTTTATTGTCTAGCTTGGGCCCACAGGATGTGGGTCATGCAGCCATTGCGACAGGACGTCGCGTACTTAGGCTGCGTTCCTCTTATGTCCAGACTTCAGCGGCCAAACGCTCGGGTCATAAGCAGCCCAGCTACACGGCAAAGTACGCCGTTTCGCAGGTCCGCTTATACCTGTCGCGTCTGTGCGGCCGCTTACGCTTTTCTTTATTGTCCAGACTTCTCGATCCAGTCTTGAAGTTTGTCTTTCAATGAATTGAATCCTTCTGCATCACTTTCGTCGACACGCGCTTGCAGTGACTTACGCGGATGGTCTTCTTTTCGTGTTGCGACCGGTGCTTCTTGCAGAGCACGGATTGATAGACTAATCTTACCAGCAGCTTCGTCGACTTCTAGCACTTTCACTTGTACTTCTTGCCCTACAGTCAGAAAGTCATTTATGTCTTTCACAAATCCGTACGTTATTTCGGAAATGTGGACAAGTCCTTGTGTTTCACCATCAAGTGCAACAAATGCACCATACGGCTGGATACCTGTCACTTTGCCCGAAAACTCTTCGCCTACTTCATATTTTCGCGCCATTTCAAACAACTCCCAATCTATTTTGGTATCGATTCTGCCCTTAAGGCCACTTAAAATTATACCATGTTTATAGAGTGTGAGCAAAAATTCGGCAATTTTACCCCGTGTATAAAATATAACTCTTTTACACAGTTCTACCCTTTTATTCAAAAAACATTGGATCTAAAATAATACGCTCGATTTCCCATACGAAATCTTCATTCAAAGCCATCTTCGTACTAACAGAAAGAGAATTTCCACGCTGAAATCCGATTGAATCCTCCCTTTCTTCGCTACCACCAAATTGCAGACTGTCGAGACTATAAATATCTACATCCAATTGACTCCATCCATTGACGTATTCTTCAAGTTTGACTACATTTTTTGTTTTACTATAAAGATGCCACATCGTCTCTGGATCTGCTTGATCATTCGCGTAAAAATACACACCAATAATAACCAGGGGACTTACTTCTTTTAATATAGCTAGATCATGATTCAAGGAGAATGATCGATATGTCTCTTGAACTTTGTTCTCAAAGTCAGAATTGGGAAACGTCACAACTTCCATACCCGCTTCAGGTTGCATAATCCCACTTATACCAAAGGTTTCAAGTTCTCCCGCTTTAGCAAGCTTCAGTGCTTGATCAACATCATATGTTTCTAAACGATTGAGGCTTTTTGACCCAGTCCAATCTGTTGCTTCCATTTCGGAGATGACAATTTGCATAATAAAAGCTGTTGGAGAACCTTCATCGGCGGAAGCGATCCTTTCCCATGCTGCTTGATACTCTTTTTTCACCTTGCCATTCGTTCCAAATATGCGATTAGGTTCCATCCCTCCAACGATTACATAGAAGAGTTCGTTGTATATCCAACTAAGCATCTCAGTCTTTTCATTACCCAAAGTTGTCGCCAACAATGTTTTTTCCATTTCCATTAAAAAATTAACCGAATCCTCTAGGGAATGTACGAGTCCTGGATACGAGACGAAAGGTGCAGATTCCAACATTGTAAAAAAACCACCAAAGTCTTCATGGATTGAAGATCGGATATTAGCGTTGAAATCATTCTTACCGTAACTTGGAATTATTGATCCCCATTCTTTTATATAGGTCGGGTAGATGTTTTGTTTAATCATGCCGTCCAATGCGTTTTTCAGGTCTTTAGGATATGAATCTCTCTCCTTCATAAACTTTTCGACATCTCCTCCTTCATTATCGATTGCATCCCTAATAAGTTGTTCATGTTTGAAAAATATCATGTAATACGATTGTTGGAGGATGTCATACTGCTCCAAATAGCCCTTCATGAATTCCTCACTGTTCACCCTATCGTTTGTAAGTGGATTTTTAACTAATCGCTCGGCCATTTCAGATGGTAACTCTACTGTTTTTATTATTTTTTTGTACTCTTCACTAACCTTCTTTTTATTCAAAATTCCCGTTTCAGTAATAACACGTTCATATCTGGTTGTCATCGCCTCAAAATCTACACGCGCTTTGTTTCCATACAACATCATATTAAATTCTATCTCATCCTTTTCGGTCGATTCTGTCAGGCCCAATTCGATATGGCGGCTGTCGATTTCATTCTCAAACGATGACTTTAACCGCTCAATGTATTTTTCGGCTGAAGCTTTTTTGAACTCTTCTCCGGTAACTACAGGAACGATTAGAAGCGACAGGAGGACGAGGATTCCCGCAACCCATGAAATCATGGTCTTTTTTGATATCGATTGCTTTACCTTTTCTGTCGCTCTCAACTCTTTTTGCGGCTTTGCAAAAACCTGCTCTTTTCTAAATGAAGATTTCATTCGTCTATATGACTTATTGAGGAATTCCAGCCTCTTTTCCAATTGCGCATCTTCCAGTTGACTGGATACTGCCGTAATAGCCTGCCGAACTTCTTCTAATGAAGTATCCATAATCGCAGCTATCTCTAAATCATCTAGCATGTGGAAATGCGAAAGAATGAATGGTACTTTTTTTACCGTTTCAATTTTCACAATCCTATCATGTAGTTCCTGATCCTCTTCAAAAGGAAATAGTGTTTCATTCTGCGATTCAGTTTGTTGAACATATGCAAGACTTTTTAAAGCGTATTTATATAATATGCAAACAAGCGACTCTTCATTGGCGATGGAATCTAACTGATTATGTAACTTTCTAAACGTTTCCTCCGCTACATCCCCCACCTGCTTAGACGCACAGCCATACTGAATGGCGAAACGCTCAATGTCTCCGGAATAAATGTCCATCCATTTTTCAAAAGCATCCTTCTCTCCAGCTTTCACCTTTTGCATCCACTCAAATTCTGTCACAAGCAATCCTCTCCTCCATTAAAGGTGTCTAATTATTTCAATTATAACAAAGATAGATTGACGGCGTAATTTGATACAAAATACCATGGTATTCGATTTGAGTTAGTGTACAATTAATAAATCTGTATCCTAATGAAATGAGTGAATATCTTATGAAACAACGTGATCAATGGTCGTCAAAAATCGGTTTTGTTCTTGCTGCCGCGGGCAGTGCGATCGGACTCGGTGCAATATGGAAATTCCCTTATATGGCTGGGATGAACGGAGGAAGTGTTTTCCTTCTACTCTTCATCATATGTACAATTGCAATTGGACTTCCGATTTTACTCGCAGAGTTTGTCATCGGACGTATGGGACAAGCTGATGCAGTTACATCACTAAAACGACTTGCTCCAGGCAAAAAGTGGCCTTTGGTTGGCTGGATAGGGCTTGCAGCTTCATTCATTCTCCTGTCATTTTACAGCGTGGTTGGCGGTTGGATACTTTCCTATTTAACACGTGCTATTTTCTTCAAACTCGATGCCACGACAGATCACGGAGATCTTTTTAATACAATCATCGCCAATCCAGTAGAAGTTCTAGTGGCCCAAGCCGTGTTCATGGGGCTGACGATTTGGATTGTACAAGGTGGTATTAAGGCAGGAATTGAGCGGGCAAGTAGATGGATGATGCCAATGTTGTTCATTTTCTTCATTATCTTAGCCATTCGTTCATTAACATTGGATGGTGCAATGGAAGGCGTTCGATTCCTATTTGTACCTGATTGGTCCCACCTAACAGGTTCGACGTTTCTAGTAGCACTCGGCCAGGCTTTTTTCTCATTAAGCGTCGGAGTAACAGCAATGATGACATATGCTTCTTATTTACCGAAAGAAGAAAAATTAGGACCATCGGCAGTGAATGTGGTGCTTTTGAATATCACAATATCAATTTTAGCTGGTCTTGTTATATTTCCCGCGGTATTCGCTCTCGGCCACTCACCGGCTGAAGGACCAGGACTGATATTCGTCATTTTGCCGGCTATTTTCAGTCAGATCCCGTTCGGCAATTTGTTTATGATTATCTTCTTCATCTTGATGCTTTTTGCGACACTTACTTCATCGATTGCGATGCTTGAAATTGTCGTGTCGACGGGTATCCGAGAGAAACACAACCGCCGAAGACGTGCTGCATGGGTATTCGGAATACTAATCTTTGTCGTCGGTATTCCTAGCGCATTGTCATTCGGAATTCTTTCAGATGTACAAATCTTCGGCGGAACAATCTTTGACTTTGCTGACACACTGACGAGCAAAATAGCGATGCCACTTGGTGCATTGCTCGTTTCGATATTTGCAGGCTATGTATTGACGAAATCGCAAACCGACGACGAGCTTCGCATGCACCCTGCGATGAGCAGCCTTTGGAAATTCCTCGTCCGATATATAGCACCTACTGCTATCATCGTCATTTTCATCGTATGGATTATCGAGCTCTGAGAAAAGCGTAAGGCGCCGTTTAGCCCCGAAAAGCGCTAGAAGGCTTGATGATAAAGGCGATCTTTGCCTTTTCAGCAAGCCTGAAGCGACTCGAGGGGCTGGCGCCTGGAGCCTAGACACTCTGAGAAAAGCGTAAGGTGCCGTTTAGCCCCGAAAAGCGCTGGAAGGCTTGATGATAAAGGCGATCTTTGCCTTTTCAGCAAGCCTGAAGCGACTCGAGGGGCTGGCGCCTGGAGCCTAGACACTATATAAGGCATAATAAAATACCCACAAACCCAGTAACTGGATTTGTGGGTATTTTTACGTCTGTTGATTAACCATTTATCTGCATAAAATACTGGTGAGAAGGGCTTGATGACCTTCATTTTCACTGGATCATTTCCGTTACGCTTTCGGCGACTATTCATGACGGATTTACTGAGGGGTCCTAGTGTGGCTAGAAGTGACTCCGTCACTTCTAGCCACACTTTTTTTCAGTAATCCTGTTGCGAATAGTTGCCTGTCGCGTTCCTACAATGTTCAAGTGAAAAATGCAGTTGTTTTGGGAGAAAGAATAGATGACATTCTATAAAGAGTGTAAGTGCCCGAAGATGCAATTTCGGGCACTCTTGTACATTGTACAATGCGTTCCTTGCTTACTCTTAGTAAAGATTATGCATGTATTCATGTGATACCTTATTGATAGTGACACTTCTTTAATAAAAAAAGAAAAAAACATATAGAAAGCATCAGCCCACGTGTGAGGCCAATAAAAATGTTCTTTTTTATAGTAAAAACTAGTTGATTGTAGTGGAGAGCGGCGACTCCAGCGGGAACAGCGCGAGCTGAAGACCCCGCAGGAACGCAGTGACGAGGAGGCTGAAGCCGTGCCCGCGGAAAGCGTCCGCTCGGAACGGAAATCAACGGGATTGAAGGAATTAGGACTTTTTCAGTGCCCTCCTAAGTGTACTTATGCACCTGGAGCGCGACGGATGAAGGACCACCATATGAATACTGAAAAAGTATGTAGGGATGCGACAAAGCTGCATCCCTACATATCCAGACCTCTCGATAATGGTATAGAATTCATTCAATCCAGAGCAATCCAAAATCGACTATACACGTAGCGCCCAGTTGGTGATCATGTTATTCAATGGTTACTTTTGGTTAATCAACAGGTTTGGTGTTTTATTGTATAAAAAAACTGTACCCGCATTAAAGTGGGTACAGCCACACAAAAATTAGACGATACATTTCGCCTCGTATTTAATCGCTAATAGCTTATAAGAAATTTGCACACATTTCTCGATTGGTATCCACAATTTGTAAGAATGTTCATAAATCTCCCGAATTCGCTTTGCAAGGTCGGTTGGATGATCAAGACGATGTAAGTCCGCTACGACATCAACAATTTCGAGTGCATACGCTTTTGGTCCCGCTTCAAATGGATCCCATTGTTCAAGAAGCGCTACTGCCTTTTTATTCATCCCTTTAGTTTGCACGCTGAGTCACCTTATTTTTCTCAATAGTTTAGATTATGATAACATAGTAAAGAAAAAAGGAAAGAGGAGATTTCCATGAATAACTTTGAAACTGTAATTGAACGTCGTAAATCGCGTTCTGTAAAATGGGACCGAATGGAAATGATATATGGAATGGAAGATGCATCCGATATTTTACCAATGTGGATTGCAGATATGGACTTTGCTGCTCCAGAAGTAGTTGTCAACGCGATGAAAGAACGTCTGGATCATCCAGTATTCGGCTACTCCTATATTTGTGAAGGCTGTAAAGACGCAGTAAGTATATGGCTTGCTGAACGTCATGCATGGGAAACAAAGAACGAATGGATGTTATTCCACCATGGCGTGGTTCCCGCAATCGCTTCGGTCGTTGAAACGTTTACGAATCCGGGTGACGGCATTCTTGTCACTTCTCCCGTCTATCCTCCCTTTTTCCAAATTCCCGAACGTCAGGGACGAAATATGGTCGAATGTATTATGAAAGAACAAGACGGTGTGTATTCCATTGACTTTGAAGATTTCGAGAAATGCCTGCAGCAAAATGTAAAGCTATTCATTTTATGCAATCCGCATAATCCCGGTGGAATTGTCTGGACAGCAAACGAATTGAAAGAAATGTTGCGACTTTGCACAAAATATGATGTCTTGATTTTATCGGATGAAATCCATGCCGATCTAGTCTTCTCAGGGCATAAGCATATTCCGCTTGCAACACTTGCAGGTGAAGAATCGGGACGTATAATTACATGTGTTGCTCCTACAAAATCATTTAACCTCGCAGGAATCCAAGCAGCGTTAATGATTGCGACAGATGAAGGTGTAAGGGAGAAGCTTACGTTGAATGCACTGTCACATGGTCAAATGGATTTGAGCTCTTTTGCAGCCGCGGCTTTGACTGCCGCCTATAAAGATGGAGGTCCTTGGCTAGCTGAATTACTTGAAATAGTTTCTAACAATATGGACTATGCAATTCGTGAACTAACAGCTGCAATTCCTGCTTTGAAAATTGCTAAGCCGCATGGTACATACCTTCTTTGGATTGACTATCGTGGTACTGGATTTACCGAGTTGGAAATAATGGACAAGCTTTTGACTAAAGGAAAACTTGCCCTTGATCCTGGTTCGAAATACGGTGAAGCAGGACGCGGCTTCCTTCGCATGAACGTGGCAACACCTTTGTCAGTTGTTCAAGACGGCGTTAACCGATTTATCACTGCGATGAGTGAGTGATTTAGCGCAGTTGACATTACGATCATTTAAAAAGAAAAACAGCATCCTCAATTTTGAGGATGCTGTTTTTCTTTTTGTTCACGGCGTTCACGTAAAATGCGTTCTTCAAGTTCTTTCGTTTCTAATTCCTGTTTCTTCGAATTACGTCGAATCCACATGAATGTAAGTACCAAAAGAATCGCAAAGAAAACCATTGAAATACCCGCCGATATATATTCTGTTTTATCTTCAGGAAAGTAAAGGAACGGCATTAATAGTGCGTTCACTTACATCCACTTCCTCACATTGTAAATTTCTATAAGATCAAAATTACTTTTGAAGGATTTCGATTGATTCAATAGAAATTTCTTCAACAGGCTTGTCTTGACGGCCTTTTTTCACTTTTGCAATTTTGTCGATAACATCCATGCCTTCAATAACTTGGCCGAATACTGTATGTTTTTGGTCTAAGTGAGGAGTTCCGCCCATTTTGCCATATGCTTCAGCAATTTCTGCTGGATATCCGCCTTTTTTCAGTTGATCAACTGAAGCTGGAACTTCTGAAGCTTGAACGATGAAGAACTGGCTGCCATTTGTTCCTGGACCAGCGTTCGCCATTGAAAGAGCTCCTTTTAAGTTAAATAGATCCATAGTGAATTCGTCTTCAAATGTATCGCCGTAAATACTTGTTCCGCCCATACCAGTTCCTGTTGGGTCGCCACCTTGAATCATGAAGTCTTCAATAACACGGTGGAAGATAATGCCGTCATAATAACCGTTTTCTGCATGTGTTAAGAAGTTTTCAACTGTTTTTGGTGCTTGTTCAGGGAAAAGCTTGATTTTGATTGGTCCCATAGTTGTGTTCATAATAACTAGTGCTTCGTTTGCTGCTACTTCTGTCGATAATTGTGGATACATTGTTGTTGCCTCCTCTGAGTTCTTCGTGCTATTTTCTTCCGTTGGCGCTTTGCCAGCAGACACTACTTCTTCTGATTTCTTGTTCTCAGACGCACTATTTCCGCAAGCGGCAAGTAAGACGAGACCAATGATTGTCAGAAGGGAGAAATACATTTTCCTCATTAACATTCACCCTGGACTAGTTTATCATATTGGACAATCTATTTCGACGAATAAGCATGATACTTCCTTCGTTTTCCGAATTGTTTTATACTGATTGTAAAGCACCACATGGAAAGAAGGTTTTCTAAATGGACGTGCATAAACGGAATTTCATCATCATTTGGATTTCCAACGTCCTCGTTGCGGGGACAATGACAATGATCATGCCCTTCTTATCCCTTTATATCGAAACATTTGGCGACCATTCCGAAGCTTATGTTCAAAAATGGTCTGGCCTGATTTTTGGCGCTTCATTTGTCACGGCTTTTATTATGTCACCGATTTGGGGACGAGTCGCCGATAAATACGGCTTCAAGCCCATCCTTCTCATAAATGGCTTCGGGATTGCAACATCCGTTTTCCTTATGGGATTTGTGGATTCCGTCGAGATGTTCTTCCTGCTCCGGCTGTTAAATGGTGTTGTCACAGGTTTCATTCCAACATCACTCGCGTTTATCTCTTCACAGACTGCGAAGAAGGAAGCCGGAAAAATGCTTGGGACTTTACAGATGGGCAGTGTGACGGGCACGTTATTCGGACCTGTATTTGGAGGGTTACTGGCTGATTCATTCGGTTTCAAATATACCTTTGTTATCACATCCATCTCTGTGATTGTCGCTGCACTTATCGTTCTCTTCGGCATCCAGGAACAAAAACGGGTAAAAAATCCAAGAGCTATCCAGTATTCCCGTAAAGCCATTATCAGCGGACTGCTCCATCACCGGCTCATGTTGAACGTAATGATTGTTACGGCACTTATCCAAGTCGGAAACTTCAGTATCCAGCCACTTCTGTCGCTCTACGTGTCCCATTTAACTGAAGCAAAAGACGTTGCTTTCCTAGCAGGGATTACATTCAGTGCAGCTGGGGTCGGCAATCTTTTATTCGCGCGCCGCTGGGGCAAACTCGGTGACGACATTGGCTACGAAAAGGTGTTGTCAATCCTACTACTCCTGTCATTTATCTTTATCATCCCACAAGCATTTGTGACGCAGCTGTGGCAACTTATTTTTTGGCGGCTGCTGTTCGGTATTGCGCTCGGTGGAATGATCCCCATAACGACTGCACTAGTTAGACGTGAAGCACCCATCGATATTCAAGGAGAAGTCATGGGTTATAATACCAGCTTCCGTTTTCTCGGGAATATTATAGGTCCAATGTTCGGCGGGATTGTCAGTGGCTATATCGGTATTTCGTCTGTCTTCATCGTTACTGGTGTTTTGTTCCTTGTCGGGTTCGCATTTCTCTATTATGCCAAACGAAAACCCGTACAGGACTTTGAGGACTTTCTCGCTGCTGAAGAGAAACGGACACATAGTTGAGAAAAGCGTAAGGCGCCGTTTAGCCCCGACAAGCGCTGGAAGGCTTGAAGATAAAGGCGTCCTTTGCCTTTTCATCAAGACTCAAGCGACTCGAGGGGCTGGCGCCTGAAGCCTAGACAGCGACCTAGGTTAAAATCAGCACACTTCGCTAGTTGGAGTGTGCTATATTTTTGTTACTGAAGGATTTCTTGAACGGAGTGCTAAAACATTGAAACAATTTGTTGGTTTCATCTTTATTCTATTATCCATCCCAATTCTCTTTGTTGTCCAAGAAGCCATTGCTGTCGAATTGAAGAGCGCTGGATCCTTCAATGATCAAATGTATGACTCCATCGAACTGTCGTCCCCAGAAATCAATATCCCCGTAACGTTGAAAGATGGCAATGGTCTCATTTTTGCAGAAGAGTACATAGAGTGGCGCAATCCGCTTCCACTTTCGTCCATCCCGTTATTCGCACGCCAGCTGTTTCTAGAAAGTGAAGACACAGGTTTCTTCGAGCATAAAGGCTATGATATAGCCGCAATCGTGCGTGCATTTGCTGTCAATACAGCAACAGACGATGTCAGACAAGGTGCCTCTACCATTACGCAGCAAGTTGTGCGGATGCGTTTTTTATCGACCGAAAAGACGTATGAACGTAAATTGACTGAACTTTTTTACGCAACTGAACTTGAAAAACAATCGACAAAAGATGAGATTTTGGAAATGTATATGAATGAAATGTATTTTGGCCATCAAGTGTACGGCATTGGCGCTGCGGCGACCTATTACTTCAGCAAACCATTAGATGAGCTGAATGAGGCGGAGATGGCCTTCCTTGCGGCGATTCCAAACAATCCCTCTTTATATGACCCACTAAAACATTTCGATCGGACAAAAGGTCGACAGGAGCGCCTTTTGTCTGTACTGACAAAAAACAGGGTTCTGACTACCGAGGAAGCCGAAATACATAAAAACACAACAATCCAGTTAAACCTGAAGGAAAAAGCGAATAATTTTCCTGCTTACACTACATATGCACTTGCCGAACTTACTGATCTCATAGCGCAGTCCGAAGGCTTATCTGAAAAAATGACAAATACGAAAGATAATGCGGAAAAAATAGCACTTGAAGCGATTATTCAACAGCGGATAGCTGAAGTGTTGTCCAAAGGATTGATTATCGAAACGGCACTTAACCCTGGAAAGCAACAGCGAGATGAACAAACAATCTCCTCCCTTTTAGAACCTACAGGTGTGCAAGCAGGTGCAGCCGTTATTGACAATGAAACCCGTGAAATCATCAGCCTATTCGCCGGTAAAAACTACAAAAAAGCTGATTTCCACCGCGCATTCCAGGCTGTTCGACAACCTGGTTCCGCTCTTAAACCGCTTTTGGTCTATGCCCCACTGTTTGAAAGTGGATCCTATACAGAAAACATGCCCATTAACAGCGGTACTATTTGCATCGGTTCGTACTGCCCGACAAATATCGGCGGTTACGTTTATGGCAATGTCACAGTAAAAGAAGCATTTCGACACAGCCATAATACAGCAGCTGTTAGGTTACTTCAGATGATTGGCATTGAAGAGGCATTCAACTATATCAAGCCATTCGGATTCAAATCAGTTACGCAAGAGGATATGACCTATGCAGCTGCTCTCGGTGGGTTTTCAAAAGGGATGACGCCGATTGAACTTGCGGGGGCTTATTCAAGTTTCATCGATGGGAAATATACCCCTGCCCATGCAATTCGTGCTGTGAAGGATAGAGAGGGGACTATTTTATACGAATGGCCAGATGACAAAGAGGATGTTTGGTCAGCTACTACAGTATCCAAAATTCGCGGCATGATGTCAGATGTCGTATTGAACGGGACTGGCCGCGGTATCCCCTATACAACTTCGTATACAGGAGCAAAAACGGGCACCACAGATCATTATAAAGATTTATGGGTTGGCGGATTGAACGACAACTATACAACCGCCGTCTGGGTCGGCTATGATAGACCGCAATCTATAAAGCTTTTGAGTGATCAGAAACTTCATTTACGTATATTTTCCACACTCCTCCAGGACTAGCCCTTCATTCAAAAGGCTAGTCCGTTTTACTGCCAATGAAAGGCAAACTCGCAATGACGCCATTATAAAGCTTCAACAGAATATAGATGATGGTTGAAACCAGTAACGTCCAAACCATAATTTCAAAAACGAGGAGCCCGATCGTACTGAAGATTGTCATGAATTTACTTAATTTGAATACGACATAGACAAAGTAGATGAACGTTGTCAGCAAAAATATAGCTGTTAATAGGTTAATCGAATTGATGCCACCTGCTGATGCAAGCGCGCCAAAAAAGTAAATGACATTGCCTCCGCGTGCCTCGCTATACGATTTCCCCTCCACATCCTTCGAAAAGAATAACATCGCGGTTTCGTGAATCGTTTCCGCAATCAATTTTAACGCTGAAAAAACCATGAAAAATAACAATGCATAAATAACTAGCAGAAAAATACGTAATTGTATATCCGTTAAAAATTCGCGCATACCAGCATATAAACCAATTCCTTTGAACAGTTCAACTGACACACCTACTGTGTAAACACCGAACGTTAAACTGAATAAGACAATTGTGACAAACGGCAAATAACCAAATATGTACGGATTTTTCAATTTCAGCACCTCAAAAGCAATTTATTTCTTCGTTTCTATAATATAAGAAGAGAGACTGAATAAGCAACAAAGGCAGAAAGTGTTTCATGCAAAAGCGCTCTCTTTACGCTATACTTTAAAACAATGCAAAGAATAATGTTTCATTCATTAGGAAGGAGGATTTTTTTGAATTTCGTATTACTGATTTTCCTGCCAATTATGGCAGCACTATTCGTTCCCCTGCTATTCAGGAAACTGAAAGACATACATACTGGGTGGTTCGTTTTACTCGTCCCTGTCTCCCTCTTCATTTATTACATAGGATTCATTAAAACAACAATGGACGGCGGACATGCTCTATCAGAACTGCAATGGATTCCGTCTCTTGGTATTTCGTTCGTGTCGTACATTGATGGTCTCAGCCTGCTGTTCACCTTACTTATAACTGGTATCGGTGCACTCGTTGTTCTCTACTCCATCTTTTATCTCGATAAACGTAAAGAAAAGTTGAATCACTTTTACGTCTATCTGTTGATTTTCATGAGTGCCATGTTAGGCGTTGTGCAATCGGATAACGTTATTTCCCTTTATTTATTCTGGGAGCTAACATCCATTTCGTCATTCCTGCTTATTGGCTATTGGAGTACACGTGATGGTTCACGATTTGGTGCATTGAAATCGATGATGATCACTGTATTTGGTGGACTAATGATGCTTGGGGGATTCGTTCTGCTAGGAATTATGGGAGATACGTTTTCCATCCGCGAACTTATCGCTAGCTCCCCCACTTTTGTAGGGCATGAATTCTTTACACTCGCACTCGTTCTCGTGTTGCTAGGTGCATTTACGAAATCAGCACAATTCCCGTTCCATATTTGGCTTCCTGATGCAATGGAAGCGCCTACACCGGTCAGTGCCTATCTGCACTCCGCAACGATGGTAAAGGCTGGGCTGTACCTTGTCGCACGATTCACCCCTATTTTCGCAGTTTCGGAAGTTTGGATTTGGCTCGTAGCCGGTATCGGACTACTGACGCTGTTCTGGGGCTCTTTCTTTGCGGTGAAACAGACCGACTTGAAAGCGATTCTTGCTTTCTCGACAATCAGTCAGCTTGGACTTATCATGTCCCTACTCGGGGCGGGTGCGCTTGCTTATCACTCGGATGATCCGATTTTCAAATTCGCAACGTTCGCAGCAATCTTCCATTTGATCAACCACGCAACCTTTAAAGGTAGTTTGTTCATGATCGCAGGTATTGTTGACCACGAAACCGGTACGCGAGATATCCGGAAACTCGGTGGATTGATGAGTATTATGCCAGTTAGTTTCACGGTAGCTTTCATCGGATCTATGTCAATGGCAGGTCTTCCGCCATTCAATGGCTTCCTAAGTAAGGAGATGTTCCTTCAATCCATGTTGGCCATCCGACATTTTGAACTGTTCAACTTTGCAACATGGGGAATACTCTTCCCTGTTATTGCTTGGATTGCCAGCGTCTTTACACTCGTCTATAGCTTTTACTTTGTATTCAAGACGTTCGCAGGACAACAAAAGAGTGAACCTCTTCCTATTAAGCCGCATGAGGCGCCTGTCGGGATGCTTGTTTCTCCCGTCATTCTTGCTACGCTCGTTGTTGGTATCTTCTTCATTCCGAACTTGATTGGAAAATGGTTGGTGAAACCAGCCGTGATGGCTGTTCAGCCTGATTTATACAATCATCCTTCTGAAGTCGATGTTGACGTTGCAGCTTGGCACGGCTTTGATGCTCCTGAATTATGGATGACAGTTTCGCTTGTTGGTGTTGGTCTCGTTCTATTTTTGACATTGGCAAGATGGCAAAAAATGTACGATATCCAACCAGAGTACTTGTCGTTAAATGCATTGTATGATTCCGCCATGATGTTTGGTGAGGGTGGGATGAACAAACTTTCTCGCTTCTATATGACTGGTTTAATCCGCACGTATCTGATTTATATGTTTGCGTTTATTGCTTCAATTACAGCTGCGACGTTATTCATCAAAGAAGCTTTCGTTGTTGATATGGATAGTTTTTCTCCCATCAACTTGTATGGCGTTCTGACTGCTATTGTTTTGGTCGTCGCAGTTTGTATGGTTCTTCTTGCGAAGACAAGGCTGTCGGCAATTATTGCATTAGGTGCCGTTGGCTATTCGGTTGCTTTATTCTTTGTCATTTTCAAAGCACCCGATTTGGCGCTTACCCAGCTCGTTATTGAAACGATATCGGTTGCCTTATTCTTATTAGCCTTTAAACATCTACCGTCACTTAATAATCACGGTCAAACAAAACGCAACAAGATTGGCAATTTGATTATTGCTGCCGGTGTCGGAATCACGGTAACTTTGATTGCTTTATCAGCCCATTCACAAAAACTGATTCCATCTATTTCGCAGTATTACAAAGACACAGTTGCAACAGAAGCCGGGGGCGGTAACATCGTCAACGTCATCCTTGTAGACTACCGTGGATTTGATACATTATTTGAAATCGCCGTTCTGTCAATTGCAGGAATCGCTGTCATTGCCATGATTCGTCTGAAGTTGTCAAGAAAGGAGGAGAGTACGGATGAAAACCAATGATGTCATTTTACAAACGACAACAAAGTTCGTATTCTTTATCATTTTCCTTTTTTCAATCCATATTTTCTTTGCGGGACACTATACACCAGGGGGCGGATTCGTTGGAGGACTGCTAACAGCAGGGGCAATTGTGCTGCTGTTGTTAGCCTTTGATTTAAAAACCGTCCAAAAAGCATTGCCTTTTAACTTTACAATTGTGACGGCTATCGGCTTACTGCTGTCGTTCGGAACAGCTGCAGGTTCAATCTTTTTCAACGTTCCGTTCTTTACACACGCTTTCGATTATTTTACTTTGCCTTTGTTCGGAAAAACATCCTTACATACAGCGATGATCTTCGATGCCGGTGTCTATCTTGTTGTTGTAGGTGCCGCCGTTACAATGATTCAAACGATTGGGGGAGATGAATAATGGAATTTCTAATGGCTATCGTCATCGGAATCCTTTTCATGGCCGCTGTTTACCTGATACTCTCTAGAAGCATCCTTAAAATCATACTTGGAACAGGCCTGTTGAGTCACGGTGCCCATCTGCTACTCCTGACAATGGGCGGCCTTGGTGGCACTTCCCCGCCTGTCTTGGCAGAAGGGGTAGCCGATTACGCAGATCCATTGCCGCAAGCGCTAATATTGACGGCAATTGTCATCAGTTTCGGTGTGACAGCGTTCATCCTTGTTCTTGCTTACAGGTCGTATGCTGAACATAAGACAGACAATATGAATCTCATGAGAGGAAATGACGAACATGATTAATTTACTTCTATTCCCAATCATCTTGCCATTCCTTTTCGCCATTATTCTTCTGTTCTTCAAGGAGAATATCAAGGTACAGCGATTGTTGACTTGTATCGGGCTGTTAATCAGCCTGGTTGCCGCACTTTTCCTTGTTGCAAAAGTGAAAGCTGATGGCGTTCAGGCAATTACTCTCGGAAGCTGGCCGGCACCGTTCGGAATTTCAATGGTTTCCGATATGCTGTCTGCATTACTTGTGACGACAACAATCTTGATCACTCTCTTTGTTGTGCTATACAGTTTCACAGCTATTGGTGAAGAGCGAGAGCGCTACTTCTATTATCCCGCTATCCTGTTCATGATTACAGGCATCAATGGCGCATTTACAACAGGTGATATTTTCAATATGTTCGTATTCTTTGAAGTTCTGCTCATCGCCTCTTACCTGTTAATCGTTCTAGGCGGCGAGAAAAAGCAGCTTCGCGAATCAATCAAGTACATACTCGTCAATGTCATTTCATCTGCATTATTCGTTATTACAGTTGCTTACCTCTACTCTGTTGTTGGTACATTAAATATGGCCGATATTTCAGTGAAGATTGCAGAGATTGGACAACCTGGTATCATAACGGTCATTGCAGTGCTCTTTTTAATCGTGTTTGGCGTAAAAGGATCCTTGTTCCCTCTTTACTTTTGGCTACCAGGATCTTATGCAGCACCTCCAATACCGGTGCTTGCACTATTCGGTGCATTGCTAACTAAAGTCGGCATTTATGCAATCATCCGAACGTATACGCTGTTTTTTGTTCATGATGTTGGATTTACACATGGCTTATTATCCGCACTGGCATTACTCACAATCGTTGCCGGCTGCATTGGTGCCCTTGCCTATTTCGATGTAAAACATATTATTATTTACAATATCGTCATTGCAGTGGGTGTTATCTTATTCGGAGCTGCACAAATGAACGAGGCTGGTTTAACAGGTGCCGTATTCTATTTGATCCACGACATGCTCATTAAAGGGGCTTTGTTCCTTCTGATTGGCATCATCGTTTACGTAACCGGTACCTCAAACTTACGTAAGATGGGTGGGCTAATGAAAACCCATGCGCCACTTGGCTGGATGTATCTAATCGCAGCATTTGGACTAGCGGGCATTCCGCCATTAAGCGGATTCGTCGGCAAGCTTCTTATTGTAAAAGGTGCGTTCGAGGCGGGTCACGTCTTGGGGAGTATTATCATCCTTGCATCGAGCCTTGTGGTCCTGTTGTCTGTCATCCGGATTTTCATCTATGCATTCTGGGGAGATCCCACAACTGTAGAGTTGCCGACAACAAACCGTCGGACTTACCGCAAGATGATGATGCCGGCTGTTGCATTAGTCATTCTGTCCGTGCTGTACGGTGTTGGGTCTGAATGGCTCATTCCCTATATGACGGACGCGACAGACGTATTACTACAACCATCCATCTATATTGATGCGGTGTTAAAGGAGTAGATGACAATGGCATTTCAACTATTATTGAACTTTTTCATCGCTCTTGTTTGGATGTTCATGAGCACCTCATTCACCGCTTCAACGTTCGTAATCGGGCTCTTGATTGGTCTACTCTTGATCATAATAACGAGACGATTTTTCACAGAAAGGCTGTATATTTGGCGGCTTTGGGCAGCATTTAAATTGGCACTGCTCTTCTTCAAGGAGCTAACTCTGTCTAATATTTCAGTGCTGAAACTCATCTTACGTCCGAAGATGAATATTCAACCCATGATTTTCGCTTTGCCGACTGATCTTGAGCATGATTGGGAGATTACATTATTATCAAGCCTAATTACGTTGACACCTGGAACAATTGTGTTGTACGTTTCCGATGATCAACGGACGCTTTATATCCATGCCATTGACGTCGATGATGTCGATGACGCAATTGATTCAATCAAAAATTCATTCGAAAAAGCCATTAAGGAGGTAAGCCGACCATGACGACATTCATCTGGGTTTGCCTAATCCTTGTACTGCTGTCGATTGCCGGTCTGCTGTACCGTGTATTCCGCGGTCCATCTATTCCGGATAGACTCGTCGCACTTGACTCGATTGGCGTCATGCTGATTTCAGCAATCGCTCTGTTATCAGTCATCTTCGATACCGGATTTTTCATGGAAGTCATCTTGCTGATTGCGATTATGTCATTCATTGGAACCGTATCATTCTCTAAATTCATTGAGAAAGGAGAGATAATCGAGCGTGATCGTACTAGCTAACATCCTCATTGTCATTACAATCGTCGTTGGCATCATTTTCACTACCGTGACTGTCATTGGTATCATTCGTTTACCGGACGTCTATACGAGGGCGCATGCAGCTTCTAAGAGTGCAACGTTGGGAGTACTTAGTATTCTGGTTGGCGTATTTCTTCACTTCTGGTTGAAGGAAGGACATTTTAGTATTCAACTTCTACTCGCAATTGCATTCCTGTTCATTACCTCTCCGATTGGCGGACATCTTATGAGCCGTGCCGCTTATATCTCTGGTGTAAAACCGACAGAACTAACTGTTGGTGATGATCTTGCAGAAGTTATTAAACAAGCTAAATTAAAGAATCCGCCGACTCATCAGAAGGAAGACTAAGAAAAGCGGCTGGCGCCTGGAGCTAGACACTATTCCAAGTCAAAAAAAACTTATGCTTTCTTATCTTTAAAAAAATACCTGCCAGCCGAAAACTCGGTTGACAGGTATTTTTCTCTTTTTAGTATGGCCCGTTATACCCGAATTGTTGATATGAAGACGGCGGGAACTGCTGAAATTGTTGAGTTTGCGGAAACTGTTGGAATTGCTGGAATTGCTGATTCTGTGGGAACTGTTGGAACAGTTGAACCTGTTGAATTGGATAGCCGCCGTATCCACCACCGTATCCACCGCCATATCCACCACCATATCCGTACCCTGGGAATAATGCACTGCCTAATAAACTACCGGTAAGTCCTCCGAGAAAAGGTCCGCCAAATCCTCCGAATCCTCCAAAACCGAAGCCGCCGCGACCAAAGCCGCCTCGACCAAAACCTCCACCACCATGAAAACCTCTGGACATAATCATTCCCCTCTCCCACTCATTCTATTCAAATAAAGCTAATAGGAAAGAGGCAATCGCCTATTGTACTTCTATATCGTCATCGGCAAGCCGTTCAACAAGCGTCGCTAGTGTTCTCGACTTGCATAATCGCCCTGGGTAGTATTATGACCGCCATGAATGACTTTATAACCGTCATACCCATTTCCTTGACACCAAAAAATACCTATCAGCCGATAACTCAGTTGACAGGTATTTTCATCTTTTTAGTATGGCCCGTAATAGCCGTATGGTTGATATGGATAGGGTGGATATGGATACGGTGAGTATGGATAGACTGGGTATCCCCCGTATCCGCCGCCATATCCGTATCCCGGGTACAATGCACTACCTAATAAACTACCAGCAAATCCGCCAATAAAAGGTCCGCCAAAATCACCAAAACCCCCACCTCGACCGAAGCCGCCGCGACCAATTCCACCACGGCCAAAACCTCCACCTCGACCAAAGCCGCCGCCGCCGCCACCACCGTGAAAACCTCTAGTCATAGTCATTCCCCTTTCCTACTTATCCTATTCGAATAAGACTAAAGGGAAAAAGGCTATCGCCTATTCAGCTTCTATATCAGTGTCGGCTAACCGCTCAACAAGTGTCGCCAGCGTTCGTACCATGACACCCGTTGCACCTTTCGGCCCTAAATCATGTGCGGAAATTGCATCAGATGTCCCTGCAATATCAAGGTGTATCCAAGGTGTGTCACCAACAAATTCCCCTACAAATCCGCCACCAAAAATCATATGTCCATCTCTGCCTGGTGAATTATTCAAATCTGCTACTTCACTTTTACGAAGTCTTTTCTTATCATTTTCCGTCAACGGAAGTCTCCAGACGAATTCATCCGTTTCCATGGATGCCTGCATGAACTCTTCAAAGAATTCTTCATCATTCGTAAGCGCCCCTGTCTTGTCCATACCAAGCGCGACGATGACTCCGCCTGTTAGTGTCGCAACGTCAATCAGACAGTCTGCACCGGCCTGCTTAGCGTATGTAACCGCATCTGCCAGAACAAGTCGTCCTTCTGCATCTGTATTGAGCACTTCAATCGTCTTGCCACTTAGTGATGTAATTACATCATCTGGTTTGAAAGCATCTCCAGAAACCATATTGTCCGTTGATGCGATAACAGCAATGACGTTTTTCGCGGGGCGTAGCTCTCCTATAATTGTCATAGCTCCAAGAACTGCAGCCGCACCGCCCATATCACCTTTCATACCAACCATTCCGTCTTTCGTTTTCAAAGAATAGCCGCCGGTATCATAGGTAATTCCTTTGCCGACAAGGCCGATAACATCTTCCCATTTGTCAGCTGCAACATACTTCATGACGATTAACTTAGGCTCTTCCACTGAACCTTTGTTGACCGCAAGAATTGCACCCATACCGAGCTCTTCCATTTCTTTCTTACCAAGTACCTCAATTTCGAAATCATATTTTTCAGCGACTTCACGTGCATAGTCAGCCATTTTAGTTGCTGTTAATAGATTAGGCGGCATATTAACAAGATTACGTGCCTCATTAACCGCATATGCATGTACTTTTCCTACTTCGAAAGCCGCTTTCAGTTCATCTTCATCAAATGAAGATAAGAACGATAGCGTTTCAAGTGCAACATCGCGTTCGTTTGAATCCGTACGGTATCCTTCAAACTTGTACATGCCAAGCCCAATACCCTCCGTCGCCGCAAAAACAACATCTTCACACGTCAACTTGTCATTCGTGAATGGTGCCGTCCAAATGGCAGCAGAAGCTACTTTCATGCTTGCAAGCTCTTTTCCGACCGCTGCAAATACCTGACGCAACCGATCCACCGTCAATTTCGTATGCAAGCCAAGTCCGATAAAGAGTACACGCTTGTAGCCACCGACTTCTACGGATGGCATTTTAACAATACTTTTGAATTCAGTTTTAACATCTCCGGATTTAACCCATTCTGGTAAACGGGTACTGAAAGAACTGACAAAGTCGTCCCAACCTGTTATATTTTCCGGATGTTCGGGTACACCAATTACAAGTACATCGGCTTCTACATTATCAAAAATTGGTTTCATAATTATTGTTTTCATTTGACAACCTCCAGTTTTACCTACATTCTTTAGTATAGCCTAAATTTTCAGCCGTTTGTAGCAATTCATTCGGTATCCGTACTACCTTGTTTTTTTGTAGCACATCATTATGGTATACTGAATATATAATTTCCGTACTTTATAGAGGAGTCGAACTTAATGGCCTTATTACAAAATACCCCGCTTCTAGCGGCATTATTCGGGATTGTCTTTGCTCAATTCGTTAAAATTCCGATTCATTATCTTCTGGAAGGTAAACTTGACTGGAAACTAATGACTTCGACAGGCGGGATGCCCAGCTCCCATTCGGCTGCAGTTACATCGTTAACGACTGCAATTGCTTACGAACAGGGATTAGACTCAGCTATGTTTGCGGTTTCTGCCATCTTTGCCGTCATCGTCATGTTTGATGCAACAGGTATTCGTTACCAGGCAGGACAACAAGCACTGATTATCAATCAAATGCGAGTAGACTTCCAGACGTTTGTTCAAGAAGCAAAAGGCTGGCAGCAGAAAGATGGACAGCAAAAGATTCTAGAATTAAAAACGTTATTAGGTCATAAACCAAATGAAGTGTTTGCAGGTGCTGTAACCGGGATTCTAATCTCAGTTATTATCTATTCGTTCATTGTTTAAAAACAAAAAAGGGTGTGTTCAAGCATAATCGCTTGAACACACCCTTTTTTAAAACATCTGGTAACCTTGTTTTCTTAATAGCTTAATAACGAAACCTGAAATAATCGCTCCGACAAGCCCGCTTGCCAAGATAAGGACATCTGCTGTATGGAGTGCAATTATCTTATCACCCAGAAGCTGGAACGCGTATTTCGGTTTCGTGACGTATTCATATACACGTACTTCATCAATAATTAGTATGACGACAATCGGATAAATGATAGCCATCAACCATGTCATGCGAAGAAGCATATTTAATAGGAATCCTATTCCAAAAAACATAACTATGAAAATCATTATAGATAAAACGACGTGCGTTATTGAAATCGTTCCCAATGTGACTACCTCCGTTTTCCATTCATTATTTTACAGGAACGGCTGAACGCTTTCAACATTACACGACTTGTTCAATAATTTGTCGATTTTAATCTTTTCAATAAAGGTCACTTTTTGAAAAAAAGTTTATAAGAAGTATAACCGAATTGATCGCCCGGGTTGATATTTCCGATTTCATCAAACCCTGATGAAATCACCTTTTCAGCAATTTCATGAATCATCACTGAGACGTCCTGATCTGCTTTTAATTCGACTGGGCTCTTCCACGCCACTTCTGAAATCTCTTTTAATTCCGGGATTAATAACTGCCCTTCAGTTGTAGGCGTCAACATAAATATGGCCATGTTGTCGCTCACTTCCCCATTCAATACACCTGTACGGAACCCAATCATGCCTTCGAGCTGACAAACGACTCCTGTTTCTTCCTTTACTTCACGAATTGCTGCGCAATCTGCCGTTTCATCGCCATCAACAAATCCCGCCGGTATGGACCATAAACCTTTTAAACCACCGTAGTTTTTCCTAACAACAAGCCACTGTCCTTGGCCATTCACAACAAGTCCAGCCGCGCCAAGCCATACATTCCCTCGCATTTTCCGCGACATTTAGGATCCCCTTTCAAAAAAAAGCACCCGCCGTCAATGACAGGCGAATGCTTTATATATGTTTTATTTAAGTAAGTTAAATTTACCTTTTTTCAGTGTCAGTCCCAGACCACCGATCATGAAGAGCGCACGGTTATCAATCATTTTCTTCATGAATGAAGCTTTAGTACCCGTCACTTTTTTACCGAATACGACACCAATTGCATCGCTGTCGCCAAGTGAACAAACGCTACCTTTTAAATCAGGTGTAAAGTCAGAAGTAGGTTCACCTTTCATAAGTGCGATGATGTTATTCGCACACATGTCACCTTGTTGCATAGCAATTTGTGCAGTAGGTGGGAATGGACGGTTCACTGCTTCGTTGATCATTAGTGCGCAGTCTCCAACGATGAATACATCGGAATAACCTGGTGCACGAAGATCCTTGTCTACTTTGACACGAGCACGCATATTTTCGATACCCGTTTCTTCGATTAGACGGTTACCACGGACACCTGCTGCCCAAACGACTGTGCCAGCTTTGACGAATTCAAATACATCTTCGCCTTTTTTAATGTTAACGCCTTCAGGAGTTGCTTCTACAACTGGCGTACCAATCGAGAATTCGATTCCTTTAGAGTTCAAATGTCTTACTGCATAATCGACAAGTTCAGGGTCAAATCCTGGAAGAACCATCGGAGCTGCTTCTACGCAAAGTACGCGTACTTTTTCTTGTGGAACGTCGAACTCTTTACAAAGTTCAGGTACACGGTTACCAAGTTCACCAAGGAACTCGATGCCTGTGAAGCCCGCTCCTCCAACGACGATTGTCAGACGGCTATCGTCTTTAACTTCTTCAGTTGACCAAGTCGCGAATTGATATTCGATATGTTCGCGGATTTGACGTGCTGCTTTAACGTTGGCCATAGAAAGTGCATATTTATCAAGACCTGGAATACCAAATGTTTCGCCTTCAAAACCAAGTGAGATAACAAGGTAATCGTATGTATGTGTACCGACATTTGTCGTTACGACTTTCCCAGTAACGTCGATTGCTTGAACTTCAGCTTGGACGAATTTTACTTTATTACTGTTAATAACATCTTTGATATCATAACGCACTGACTCAGGAGACATTGTTCCTGCAGCAGCTTCATGAAGCCATGTCGATTCATAGTGATACTCATTTTTGTTTATAAGAACGATATTTGCATCGTCTGCTCCAAGAGATTTTTGCAAGTTAACGACTGTTGTTAAACCGCCATAACCCGCGCCTAATACTAAAATTGTCGGTCTTTTCACGAAGATCGAAACCACCTTTGATTTTTTTATGTGCCCGGCCCACGTGAAATCGGTACACCGACGATTTACACAGTCCCGGCCTTTGTCATTTTTTCGACAAACTTCTATCTCTTATAGTAGCCCTTTTGATACGGCTTTTCAATAGTATATTTGAAATAGCAAATATTTGAAAATACTGATTAATAAAACATCATCAAAATACAACAAAAAAACCCTCCTAAGTATGATTTAGGAGAGTAAAAAAAGAGTCAGCAGTCTGCTGGAGTTCCTTCTTTTTTAGCTGTTCTGAATGATGTCCCACAACCGCAAGAAGCAATTGCGTTCGGGTTATTTATTGTAAATCCGCCCCCCATAAGGGACTCTTTATAATCGACTTGTGTGCCTTCAAGAACTCCTGCATCTTCACTAGAAACGAGAATTTGTAAACCATGCTGTTCAAGCAGAAGATCATCCGGTGACTTTTCAGTTTCAAAACCCATTCCGTATGTCAAACCACTACATCCTCCGCCGTTCACAGCGACACGCAGGAATGATCCTTCTTCCTCATTATGACGCATCATTTCTTTCACATGAATTGCCGCTGCTTTTGTAACTTCAACAACTTGTGTCATCCGTGTTCACCTTCCCTTTGTTTTCTTCCTTCTATCATAGCAATTAAATCGAGCATAACGCAATCATATTAACTCCAGTCTTGAAGGATTTACGCTATAATGAATTAACTAGTACGAAAGGAAGGTTTATATGGAAATCAGCCCGTTTTATGATAAAAAAGTTGCATGCCTTTATTGTAAGTATAATTTCACTACTATAAGAGTTCGCTCACGATTCGTTCGGGTTGCATCCCACGAAAATGACTTCAAACCTGTCTATTCAGATCCTGAAGTAAATCCAATCTTTTATAACGTTGCCGTCTGCCCTCATTGCGGCTTCTCTTTTACCGATGATTTCTCCCCTTACTTTGCTCCAGGCACGGAAGAAGACATAGCCGAACGGATAACATCTAAGTGGAATGGCCGATCATTCAGTTCAGAACGCGATGTCGATGAAGCGATTAAAACGTATAAGCTTGCCTATTTAAGCGCTATGTTCAAAAAGGAAAAAGTTCTTACACTGGCAGGACTTACCTTACGAATTGCTTGGTTATATCGTGATAAAGGCGCGGAGGTAGAAGAACAACGTTTTCTAACAATCGCACGAAATTTCTATAACGCTTCGTTTTCAGAAGGCGATTTCGCTGGAACACAAATGTCTGAAACGAGGGTTTTGTATCTGATTGCAGAACTATCATGGAAAATCGGAGATAAAGATGAAGCAATAAAAAGCTTTTCACGCGTTCTAGAAGGCCAGCGCATGTCCAGTGATCCGAAGATTATCAAAATGGCAAAAGAACGGTGGCAGGATATCCGAGCTATCAAATAGAAAAGCGGACCAAACTTCGGCCCGCTCAGCTTTTAAATTAGAAGACTTGCTCTACCTCAACGACGCCTGGAACTTCTTCCAAAAGTGCGCGTTCAATCCCTGCTTTTAGTGTAATTGTCGAACTTGGGCATGTACCGCAAGCACCAAGTAGGCGGAGTTTAACGATGCCGTCCTCGATATCAACAAGTTCACAGTCTCCTCCATCACGTAGGAGAAATGGACGTAATTTATTCAATACTTCTTGTACTGGTTCAGTTAGCGCTGTATCTGTCATTGTTTTTTAACTCTCCTTTCCTTATACTTATTATAAACTGGAAAGAAGAAAAAATCCAACAATCAATCGGGAGGGGACAATTACTATGAGTACAACTACTACAATCATTGAAATTTATGGCGCGGATATCATCTGTGCAAGCTGTGTTAATTCACCTTCATCCAAAGATACATACGAATGGCTTCAAGCTGCTATCGACAGAAAGTACCCAAATCAGCCATACAGTATCACATACATTGATATCGAATCAGCTGTTTCTGACGACAAACACAAAAAAATCGTCCAGCAAATACAGGACGATGAGTTCTTCTATCCGTTGGTCATGATCAATGACGAAATGATTGGTGAAGGTTATATCCAATTAAAACCGGTGTTTGCTGCACTTGAAAAGAACGGCTATATAGCTGAATCTTGAAGTGATAAAGAGTTAACTTAAATGAGAAGAAAAAATCCCTTTCGCGACAATGCGAGTAAGGGATTTTTTATAGCTTAGGAAACTATAAAATCTCGCGCTGTGGATAAGTTGCAACATAGAGATTACACATCCAGACTTCAGCGCCTATGGGCGACAGGCGCTTGCGCTTTTGCTCTGTCAGCCATTATGCCATTTATACATCCAAAGCACACCTGATTTCAACAATCGCGCAATACGGCCTGTTACAGTGCGGTCAGCAAGATATGCAAATCCTTGCTTCTTACCTAGGGAACCGAGGAACCCTTTCAGCTTAATTTCCGGCATAGTTTCCGGAAGCGGTTCGTTGTTCCAAACGTTACGCAATATACGTACAATCTGTTCCGCCTGTTCTTCTGCAACTTGTGCACTCGGAGCATAAGGAAGTGCTGCACAGTCTCCTACGACGTAGACATCGTTAAATTCAGGCAACTGGTGATACATGTTCAGTACAACACGACCTGATCCGTCTTTTTCCGTGTCAATGTTTTCCACAGATGCCACTGGACGAATCCCAGCTGTCCAGACAACTGCATCAACCGGTATAGTTTCTTCATGGTTATATAGAATTGTTGGTTCCACTTTCGTGATATTAGAATTTGGAACAACGTCTACATTATGTTCGTCGAACCATCCTTTAACATAATTACTAAGTCTCTCAGGGAAATCCCTCAAAATTCGCGGACCACGATCGAACAGCTTAATGTTCAAATCTGGTCTACTTTCTCGAAGCTCGCTGGCAAGTTCTATTCCGCTTAAGCCGGCGCCAACAATACCAATCGTCGCTCCACTACCAAAACCAAGAAGTTTTTCGTACGTAACCCTAGACTTACCAATCGTTTGAATGCTATATGTGTATTCCGCAGCACCCGGTACATTGTGATAGTTGTCTTCGCAACCAAGCCCTATTACCAGTTCGTCATACATGATTTGCACGCCATCATCGAGATAAACACACTTCTCATCCGGCCTGATCTCAATGATTTCTCCACTTACAACTTTCAACCTATCATGTTCTGGTAGCGGAACACGCACAACTGAATCCGATACAGTTCCAGATGCCAGCGCATAAAATTCCGTTTTCAAACTATGGAACGGAGTCCGATCGACAAGCGTTATTTCGATATCATTCGGCAATTCTTTCGTCAATAAACGCAGTAAAATACGCATATTTCCATATCCGGCACCTAATAAGACAAGTTTTCTCATAATTTTTTCTCCTTCGTAATCCATTAATCCGTTGTTTTCCCAATTACGATTATATCAGTTTGTGACATGCTTCACAATGATTCACGGGAAAGTGAAGTTTTATTCAACGTCGGTAGTTTCTTTATCGAATCTGTGTTGTAAAAAATTCCATTGAATTCGCTTCGGCACTAGCGGATGCCTACGCTCATTTTGTGCATGTATTCATATGTTCAACCACATCTGTTGATTTACCACTTATTCGCATAAAATACTGTTGTGAAGGCTTGATATCCTTCATTTTCACTGGATTATTTTGGCCCGCTTACGGCTAACTATTCATGACAGATTTATAGAAGTCATTCATTCCAATGCGATCCAAAAGCGCAACTATACAAGTAGCGGCCTGGGGGTAATCAAGTTAGTTACTGGTTACTTTTCTTGATCAGCAGACGAGATGTTCAACAAATTTAATTAGTTGTAAACTAGGCGAATTTAGTCTATCCGGTAATGCGGGATTGTTGACGTGCGAAGAAAAAAAGAGTAGGATTCCAAATAGGTGAGGTGATCATCATGAATCCGATTGTCGAATTTTGCATAAGTAATATCGCAAACTATTCACAGGAAACATTTGAAAAGTTGGAAAAAGATCCAAATCTTGACGTTCTTGAGTATGGTTGCCTGAGTTACTGTACAAAATGTTCAGATACGCTCTATGCCATCGTCAATGGTGATATCGTCGAGGCTGATACAAATGACGAACTGACTGAGCGCATCTATCAATATATAGAAGACAATCCGCTCTTTTGAGCATTATGGCTAACCGCCCTTTTCAGGCGGCTGGCCTTTTTATATTATCCAATCAAGCAGTGTCCGATATGAATAAGTCGGTTGCTGCGATTTCAAAAGTACTTCTTCTGGTGAAGTAACTCCCCCTGCAACATGTATCGTATCAATGCCAAAACGAATTCCCGCTTGTATATCCGTATCGTAGTTATCACCAATCAGGATCATCTCTTCTTTTCGATAGCCGTTTTCTACTTGAATGAATTCAAGCATATGGGGCTCAGGTTTCCCGACAAATACCGGCAATACTCCTGTTGCATTCTCCATTAATTTCACAAATGATCCATTCCCCGGAACGAGTCCCCTCTCCGTCGGAAATGCTTTGTCACTGTTCGTTGCTATGAAATGCGCGCCTGCACGTAATGCTAGACAAGCATCCGCCAATTTTGCATACGTTATACTTCGGTCAATGCCCATGATAACAACATCGGGATTCGTTGCTGTGATTGCTATCCCTTCAGATGCTAACGCTTCTTCCAACCCTTTTTCACCAATCATCATAACAGATGCGCCATAATAGTTTTCTTTGCAGTACTTTGCGGCGGCAATTGCAGAGGTCATGATGCGGTCAGAATCTGCTTTTATTCCGAATGAAGCTAGTTTCTCCCGTAGCTTCGCGCGAGTCATCGAAGAATTATTCGTGATGAAATAAGGATCAATTCCATTTTGTTGCGTATTTTCAATGAAAGAGACCGCCTCTGAAATCGGATCAATCCCACGGTAAACCGTTCCATCTAGATCAAGACAGATTGCTTTGTATTTATCCATGGTCATTAATCTTCCGGTAAGAAGGCAGAAACAGGGCCAAGTTCATTTTCAAGATAATGACGCACTTTGTTTGGGAACTCGAGAAGTTCGTCCATTGAAGCGTTCAATACTTCGATTATCGTCCCAACATCCACTTTCGTAAATTCGCGGACAATCATCTTTCTAAGTTCGATTACCTGCTTTAATGGACCTGCCATTTCCGAAGTGATAACACGTTCGTCTTCCATAATGTCAATAATATCTTCATAGCTCCCTGGATCACGCATGATAAAACCATCAATCATCGAATTTCCGACGTCGATAACCGATTCGATGAGTACATTCGTTATCCGTTCAAGCGCAAGTGAGTGAATGATATCTTGCTGCCATCCATTTTCATTTCTGTACAATTCAAGCAAAACTTCCATATGATTTAGCGATTCGCTTATTTGGTTTCGGTCAACAAAATACATGGACTTTCCCTCCTGGTTGTTCAACTTTCTTCAACTTATGATACCATATTTCCGATTTTAAATATGGTGAGATAAAGAATCTCATCGAATTCGCTACTTGTATAGTTGCGCTTTTGAAACGCTTTGGATTGAATAGCTTCTACACGATTACCGGGATGTCTGGATGTGTAGGGATGCGACTTTGTCGCATCCCTACACACTTTTTCCGTTAATCGTATGGTCGTCCTTCATCCGTCGCTTTTCAAAAACACAGATACACGAAGTGCTAAAGCTTTTTGGGACGAAAGAATAGCTGACTTCCTATTTGGAGAAAAGCCGCCAAAGATGCAATTTTGGCGGCTGATGCTTTCTCTATGGTTTTTTCTTCTCTAATTTAAAGAGGTATCACTTTCTATAAGGCATCACACGATTAGATGCATACTCTTTGTTAAAAGTAAGCAAGAAGCACATTGTACAAAGTACCAGAGTGCCCGAAATTGCATCTTCGGGCACTTACACTTTCTATAGGATGTCATCTACTCTTTTCTTCCGAAACAACTGCATTTTTCATTTGAACATTGTAGGTACGCGACAGGCAACTATTCGCAACAGGATTACTGGAAAGAGTGTGCCTAGAAGTAAATCTGTCATGAATAGTTCGCCAAAAGCGAACCAGAAATGGTCCAGTGAAAATAAAGGATAGCAAGCTCTCCTTACCCGTACTTTATACAAATAAATGGTCGATCAACAGACGTGCTAGTTGTTCAATATATAGAGACAAAAAAAGACTCGCGGGCAGATTTAATATCCACGCGCAAGCCCAGTTATTCAGATACTTCAGGAGTCTCAGGAGTTTCAGAGGTTTCAGCAGCTTCAACTTCTAGTTTAACCCGCCCCGATTTTTTCAAAACGAAATAAGCACAGCCAAAATTACAGTATTCGTATAGATAATCCTGTAATGTGCTGATTTTAGTTTCATACGTTGCTTTCTGGTTTGTGTCATCAAAAAACCCTTTTAAACGGAGTTGTCCGTATCCCCAGTCCCCAAGTATGTAATCGTATTTGAGGAGAACATCACTGTATCTTGCAAGCAAAGCCTCTTCATTAAATCCCTCACGGTAGTCTGTTAGTATATCAAACTGCCAGTTTTCTAAAATTATCATTCAACTTTCACCGCCAATTTAGCTTTGCAGTGTTGTTTCCAGTTGTTCATCACCTTGACGCTGCCTTTCTTTTGCAGCCGCGTTCACCTGTTCATCAGCATGGTAACTCGAGCGTACGAGCGGACCTGCCTGACAGTGTGAGAACCCTTTGGACATTGCAATTTTTCTCAACTCGCCAAATTCTTGTGGCGAATAATACTTTTGTACTTTTAAATGTTTTTTACTAGGCTGTAAATACTGGCCTATTGTCATTATATCAACTTTATGCGCAATAAGGTCATCCATTGTCTCGAGAATTTCTTCATGCGTTTCACCAAGGCCAAGCATCAAAGAAGATTTTGTAGGGATATCAGGTTGCATTTCTTTCGCACGTAGCAAAAGTTCAAGTGAACGGTCATATGTTGCACGCGCACGAACCCTTGGTGTCAGTCGACGTACCGTTTCGATATTGTGATTCAAGATATCCGGTTTAGCATCCATAAGCCGCTCTAGATTCTCATAAACGCCACCCATATCTGATGGAAGAACCTCCACTGTCGTGAATGGATTTTTTCTGCGAATAGCACGGATTGTTTCCGCAAATACCGCAGATCCTCCGTCTTTCTGATCATCACGCGCTACTGCTGTTACCACTGTATGCTTTAAATTCATAAGGGCAACAGAATCCGCAACGCGTTCTGGTTCTGCAAGATCTAGTTCTGTCGGTAAGCCTGTTTTAACAGCACAAAAACGGCATGCACGTGTACAAACTGCACCAAGTATCATAAATGTAGCCGTACGACGCTCTCCCCAACATTCATGAATATTAGGACAACGCGCTTCTTCACATACGGTATTTAAATTATTCTCACGCATAATTTTTTTAAGACCTGTATAGTTATCATTCGTATTTAGCTTAATTTTTAACCAATCGGGTTTTCTAACATGTTCAGCTCTGTTTCCCTGTTCCGGTTTGCATGACACGACGACCGACTCCATTCCTACTAACTTTTAAAGTGTTTTCACTACTGTTGCCAATGTATCATATATTCAGACTTCAAACAACCACCTCTAGACGCTTATTCCATTACTGTCACAAAAAAGAGACAGTGCCGGTTTTACCAAGCACTATCTCTTTTCAATTAATGGCCACCCAGGTAAGCATTTTTGATTTCTTCACTGGCTTGCAATTCTTTAGCAGTCCCAGAAAGAATGACACGACCTGTTTCAATAACGTACGCCCGGTCAGCAATTGATAAGGCCATATTGGCATTTTGCTCTACGAGAAGAATCGTCGTTCCTTCTTGATTAATATCCTTGACGACTTGAAAAATCGTCTTAACCATTAATGGTGCTAGTCCCATTGAAGGCTCATCTAACAACAACAGTTTCGGCCTTGCCAGGATAGCCCTGCCCATTGCTAGCATCTGCTGCTCACCGCCAGACAGCGTTCCAGCAGTTTGTTTGCGACGCTCATGCAAGCGTGGAAAAATCTCATAGACTTTTTGAAAATCTTGTTGAATACCTGCTTTATCTTTTCTTAAAAAAGCACCTAATTCAATATTCTCTTCAACGCTCATCTCCGCAAACACTCGTCTTCCTTCAGGTACATGCGAGATTCCTGATTTTACAATTGCTTGAGCTTGTTTACCCGCTATTGAATCATTCAAATACTTTATAGTGCCTTCTTTAGGTTTTAATAAACCTGATAATGTTTTCAACAACGTACTCTTCCCAGCACCATTCGCGCCAATCAATGTCACAATTTCACCTTGATCTACATGTAGTGAAACACCTTTAAGCGCATGGATACTGCCATAATAGACGTTTAGGTTGTCAACTTTTAACATACTCATTCGTCAACTTCCTCCCCTAAATAAGCCTCGATTACTTTCGGATTATTACGGATTTCTTCAGGAGTTCCTTCAGCAAGAAGTACACCATGATCCAACACGTAAATACGTTCACAAATCCCCATTACCAAATTCATATCATGCTCAATTAATAAAATGGTTAGATTGAATTTCTTACGGACAAATGCGATTAACTCCATAAGCTCTTTCGTTTCCTGCGGGTTCATCCCAGCAGCGGGTTCATCAAGCAGTAACAACTCTGGACCCGCGGCTAATGCGCGTGCAATTTCAAGCCTACGCTGCTTCCCATATGCCAGGTTTTTCGCATCTTCATCTTTATATTTATCCAATTCAAAAATCTTGAGGAATTCCATTGCTTTTTCTTCCATTTCCTTCTCCCCAGAAAAATGGGATGGAAGGCGTAGCATAGAACTTAGAACTGAATGCTTCGCTAACGAGTGATAAGCAACTTTAACGTTATCCAAAACGGAAAGTTCATTAAACAGACGTATATTTTGGAATGTCCGGCTCATTCCCCTGCGCGTTACCTGATAAGGAGCCATTCCATTAATGCGTTCTCCTTTAAACAAAATGTCGCCTTCCGTAGGCTTATAAACACCAGTCAATAAGTTGAAACTCGTTGTCTTACCCGCTCCATTTGGACCAATAAGCCCAATCAGTTCACCTTGATTGATTTCCATATTGAAATTCGAAACTGCCTTCAGCCCGCCAAACTGTATACCTACATCTTTCACTCTCAGTAACGGTTCACTTGTCATGCTGGCTGCCTCCTTTCGAACCTCTCCACAATTTGAAGTAATCCGTTATTTCCATTGTGCCCATTAAACCTTTTGGACGATAAAGCATAACAATGATAAGTACAAGACTATAGATGATCATGCGTGTTTCAGGATAACTTTGCAAGAATGTGGAAACAATAGTTAATAAAATTGTTGCAACAATTGCTCCTGACAAACTTCCTAAACCACCCAATACAACATAGATCAAGATATCGATGGATTTTAAGAATCCAAAGTTTGAAGGCTGAATGATATAAAAGTTATGTGCATACAAAGCGCCTGCGACGCCCGCAAAGAAAGCACCAATTGCAAACGCTAACACTTTGTAATACGTTGTATTAATACCCATGGCATCTGACGCAATCTCATTTTCTCGAACTGAGATACACGCGCGGCCATGTCTTGATTTTGTAAAATTGACGATGACGACTATCGTAACGAAAAGGCAGATAAACGCAGAGGTCCATGTAGTTAAATGCGTCACTTGCATCCCTGCCGCTCCACCTACATATTCAATATTCAAGAACACAATACGAATGATTTCTGCAAATCCAAGCGTAGCAATTGCTAGATAATCACCGCGCAGTCGTAAACTTGGAATCCCTATGACTAATCCTGCAACCGTAGCCATCACTCCTGCCGCTACTATTGCAATCGGAAATGGCAGTTGTAATTTCATTGTAACGATTGCCGAAATATAGGCACCCACCGCTAAGAATCCTGCATGACCAAGTGAAAACTGTCCTGTAACACCAATTACTAAGTGTAAACTGACGGCCAACATAATATTAATTGCCATAAAGATTAATGTATTAGAATGGAAATCATTCAATATACCTACACTGATAAGTACTTGAATAACTGTATAAACGATTAGAGATGAAGCAACAAAAGACCAAAACTGTTTTGACTTTTTCATGACTTTTTTTCACCTACACTTTCTCACGTGTATTTTTACCAAAGAGTCCAGACGGTTTGAAGATGAGTATCAAAATCAAAATGACGAATGCCGCAGCATCCCTCCATAGAGAGAAACCAAGCGCACTGACAAAAGTTTCAACTACTCCAAGCACAAGTCCTCCAGCCATTGCTCCCGGAATAATTCCTATTCCACCAAGAACAGCGGCAACGAATGCTTTCAAACCAGGAATAATACCCATTAGTGGGTCAATCTTTGTATAATAAATACCGAAAATAACGCCCGCTGCACCAGCTAGGGCTGATCCAATCGCAAACGTAGCCGAGATTGTGTTGTCGACATTAATCCCCATCAGCTTAGCTGCTTCAGCATCATAGGAAACAGCTCGCATCGCTTTTCCGATTTTTGTTTTATGTACGACAAATTGAAGAATAATCATCAATGTCACAGAAACAGATAGAATTAAGATTGATTGACTGCTGATTTGAGCACCGAAAAAATCAAATGATTTATTGCGAAGTACTTCTGGATACGCATTGGGTTGTGCCCCACGCATATAAATGACACCATTTTGAATTAGTAGTGATACACCAATTGCAGTGATCAAAGCCGCGATTCTTGTCGCATTACGTAATCTTTTGTAGGCTATCCGTTCGATAAGAACACCAATAACTGCACAGGAAGCCATCGATAATAGTAAAGCGGGGAAGAATCCAAGACCCCAACCTGCAATGGAGTAATACCCAATAAACGCACCAATCATAAAAATTTCACCGTGTGCGAAGTTTATGAGTTTTATGATTCCATAAACCATTGTATAACCTAATGCAATTAGCGCATAAATGCTGCCGAGTGAAATACCGTTTATTAGCTGTTGTAACCATTCCATTAACTTTTCACTCCTTTTCCAGCTTTAAAGTAAGGATAAACAAAAGCGAAAGCGCCTGGTCAAGGGCGACAGGCATAAGACAGACCGGCGAAGAGGCGTTCTTTGCCTCACAGCGGGGTTGGCTTATGACCCGAGCCCTTAGGCGCTGGAGTCTAGACGTGAAATATCACCTTTCGTAGGTTATCCACAGTACGAGACTTTATAATTTCCCTGAGATTAAAAAAGGAATGAAGGGAGGACATCCTCCCCCATTCCTACAGTTTTAACTTCATTCAGCAGAAGTCTACCACTTCTATTAGTGGCTAGATAAATGCGAACGAAATCTACAATGCAGTGGGGTTCAAACCCCGCCTGAATAAAGTTAAAGCCTCCGGCGGATGTCACAGATTCTGAATGGAGTTAATTGAGCAAGCTCAATTCAAAATCTGGACGCAATCACACCGAGGCGTGATTGATTTAAGGATTAACTTTTGTATTGAAGACTTGTTTGCCGTCTTTGTATTCAAGAATAGTAGCTGATTTGACTGGGTGATGGTTTTCATCAACCGAATACAATCCAGTTACAAGCTCAAGGTCTTTTGTTTCAGCTAGAGCATCTTTAATCTTCACAGAGTCTGGACCACCTGCACGTTTAATAGCATCAGCTAAAAGATAAACTGTGTCATAACCAAGTGCGTTAAATGCATCAGGTGATTTACTGTATTTGTCATTGAACTTTTTGTTGAAGTCTTGAATGATGCCGTCTGGATCTTCAGATGAATAGTGATTTGTTGTAAACGTGTTATTCAATGCTTCTGCACCAGCAAGTTCAAGCAAGATTGGAGAATCCCAACCATCTGCTCCCATAAGTGGAACAGTGATACCCATTTCACGAGCCTGTTTAACAATCAATCCTACTTCTTCATAGTATCCAGGGATGAAAATGAATTCAGGATTTGCCGCTTTAATACGTGTAAGTGTTGAACGGAAATCAGTATCCTTACCTACGTAAGATTCTTCTCTAACAATTGTACCGCCTGCAGCTTCAAAATCTTTTTTGAATGATGATGCTAGCCCTTTTGAATAATCACTCGAGTTATCTGAGTAAATGGCTACGTTTTTAACGCCAAGGTCGTTCGCTGCAAAGTTTGCTGCAACCGTTCCTTGGAATGGGTCAATGAATGACGTACGGAATACGAATTCATTAACGTCTCCGTTGTCTTTAACTGTTACATTCGGGCTTGTACCAGATGGACTGATCAGTGGCGTTTTATTGCTATTCGCAATTTCAGCCTGTGCAACAGTAGCACCACTTGTAGCTGCTCCGATGATTGCAATTACTTTATCCTGAGTGATCAATTTAAGCGCTGCACTTGTTGCTTCGGCAGGCTCAGACTTATTATCAACTTTTACAAGTTCGAGATTCTTACCGTCAACTCCACCTGCTGCGTTAATTTCTTCAACTGCAAGTTCAATTCCCGATAGTTCTGAAGTACCATAAGAGGCAACAGCACCTGATAATTCAAGGTTGACTCCGATTTTAATCGTATCGCCACCCTTAGTTCCACCTGTGCTTCCTTCTTCAGCTTTGTTCCCCGCACCACAGCCTGCCAACAATCCGACTGCTAAAGCCGAAGCAGCAAATACACTTACAAAATTTTTCAATTTCATATAAAATCCCCCTTTTGATTGATACTTCCGACAATTTAAATCGTACGAGTAATGACAAACGATTTAGCTTTCCGGAAGATATCATTTTGTTTCCTCTTACATGCCTATTGTAAAACAAACTCCCTATTCAGTCTATAGAGACTTTTCTAACTCCTTATTTCACAGTTGAATTCCTTCAAATAAGTCTTTCAATTGACAGGAAAATCGGTTATTCGCAATCATCCTTTCTGAATTCTTTTAATTAACCATTGAGTGGAAGTTCACCATTTTCTGATTATATTAGTATTAACACCTAGTATATATACCTATCTGACTATTGTCAAAACTTTTTTGTCGAAATACTATTTTAGACATAATAAAGAAGCGGCAAAAAAACTCGCCGCTTCCAATCATTTACTATTATAAAGACTGCTGTCCTACGTTTTTTCTAGCTTTCATCGTCCACACAGAAAACAATACTACAAGAATAACAATGACACCAACTAGACCAATCCATATGGACCCCGTAATACCCAGTATGATATAGCCCAATGTAGCTACTACAGCACAAATCAGCGCATACGGAAACTGTGTCGAAACATGATCAATATGGTTACATCCTGCACCTGTAGATGATAGAATCGTCGTGTCAGAAATCGGTGAAGAGTGATCACCGAAAACCGCTCCTGCAAGAACTGCTGCAAGCGCAGGTAGTAACATTTCTGGTGCCGCGTCAATCATTATGGTTCCTGCAATCGGCATAAGAATACCAAACGATCCCCATGAGCTTCCTGTCGAGAAGGCCATAATACCAGCAAGGATAAACATGATGACTGGCAGGAATGAAACCGGTATATTTGATTTCAGTACAAGCTCTGATAAATATAGGCCTGTTTCCAGTTTTCCAATCAAGAAAGATAATGACCACGCAAAAATAAGAATCAGTACAGGTGGCATCATTGCTTTCAATCCATTTGTAAAGGCACTGCCAATAAGAGAATAGCTTGCCGTTTCATTATTTTTCATCTGTTGCATATATAATACTACCGCTATCAGCGTGGCGAAAATTCCACCCGACAGTAATGCAAGAGAGACATTCGTATTTTCAAAAATCGATAAAACGTTCATTGATCCGCCCGCTTTATAGCCTGTCCAAACCATCACCGCAAATGTCACTGCAACTAGTGTGACGATTGGTGCTACCAAATCTCGAACGCGACCATGTGCATGTACAGGGAATTCCTCTTTCAGCTGACCTGGAATGACTTTATCAGGATCAAACAATTGACCTGTTTCTGTCGCACGCTGTTCATGTTTTTTCATTTCGAATAGATCGAAATTCGTCCATGCAAGGAAAAATACCATTGCAAGTGTTGCGATAACGTAAAAATTCATAGGCGCCATCATAACAAAGGCAGATAGTGGCGAATAGCTAATTGCTGCAGCGCCACCAAATATCAGTGCAAGCTGTCCTATTAGAAAGGCACCCCAGCTTGAAATTGGTGATACGACACAAATCGGTGCTGACGTGGAGTCAATTAAATAAGCCAATTTCGCTCTGGAAACGCGATGCTGATCTGTAATCGGCCGAGCAATTTGCCCCACTGCCAATGCATTAAAATAATCATCCACGAAAATAGCAATACCGAGAAACACCGTAAGTAATTTTGCACCGCGTTTTGTTTTGATATGACGCACTGCCCATTCTGCAAATGCCCGGCTTCCCCCTGACAAACTAACAAATGCAGTGATAACTCCTAATAGAAGAATGAAAAGGATAATATAAATATTTCCTGTATTAAGTCCACCATCCCAAAATGTAGCCTTGACCGATTCCCATAAGTTCTTCAGCGATTCGACAGGTCCGAATGACGCCGTGAGTAATGCGCCTGAGACTATTCCTGTTCCGAGCGACAACAGCACTCGCTTAGTTGCAAACACCATAATAATTGCGATTAGTGGTGGTAAAATTGATACCCATGTTCCTATCATCTACTATTCCTCCATTTTGTCGGGTTGAGGCCCTATATAGGGGGAATAAAAATACGGCTACTAACTACACTCAGCAGAGTGCATCAGGAGCCGGCTTTATCTACGTTTCGTTTGTTGGATAACTAATACTGCTTATCTAACTCACGACTTGTAGCTCATCATACATGTTCAAAGATGTATGACAGTGTTATCCCTATTCGGAATAACCCCAGTTTGATAGATCCTGACAATCCTACCAAACTTCGGCAAAGCTTCCTTTTACACACGGTCATCGGTGTCAATCTCGCGTGTGTGACTAATAAGCAATGCAGCCTCTACCCAATCGATATTTCAATCCTTTACTAGCCTATCAGTTATCCACAGCATTTTCAAGTCCCTTGTCATTCCTCTTTCACGGGAGGGGCAGGAACTTCAACTGATGGCGGATTCCCACTACCAGTCGTATAGATTTGTGGCACAGTTGATTGAATAAGACCCATAGCTACTGGTATTCTTTGTGTCACTACACTTTGCTTTGTTGCAAGCGGGACAATGATTTGGACATTTACTGTCAATAGTATATTCACTTCAACAAGAGCATTGTTAATACCAAATTCACTTATTTTTGTATCTATTGTCGACTGAACTTGACCTATGACATGGAAACGAATCGGTATTTTCGGCCCCAAGTTCCCTAGTAATGGAATATTTGCCGCTTGAGCAAGAGGGACAAAAAAGACAACTCCCTCGCCACTTTCCATCGCTTGCGGGTCAAATTCGATCTCTTCTGTTGGTAATATTGCTAGATTTCCCGATTCAGCCTGTTGAAGGTGGGCCTCGACAAGACCATGTATCTCTGCTGATGCTCTGTTAATTATTTCGGTGTTGAATTTAACCATTCCCTTAGAATCATTCGGGACATTTACGATAATATCATTGACGTCAAGGACATTGACAGTCCTTGAATTGATGGCTTTGTTGATTACATGAGATGCGATTCTTTGTGTTTGTACCTCTGCATAGTCAACATAAATCGGAGTAAGCCTCGCATTGATAAAATATATAAAAAGGGCAATCGCGATAATAAACGCAGGAATAAGAAGGGGTAACAGTTTACGTTTCTTTTTCCTAGACTTTCTAGTGACCTGGCCATTAAATCTCAAAACGACTCCCTCCTGCTATACATTATGCAAGGAGGAAGTCGTTCATTCTTTGAATAGTATAGTTCCGTACCAACCAACAACATCCCTGATTAACTCGGGCATAAAGTACTCAATTTCTGCATGTTTAAGCGATGGGAAGAAAAAACCGAATGTGAACATATCCAGTGTTGCAAGTGTGTACTTTCCACCTGCTATAACTTCCCTATTCCCAGCAAAAAGCTGACCATATCTATTTTTATACAGTCTTTCGTGAATCATCGCACCCATTATAGTTCCTCGGAAACCAAGCCCTTTGATTTCAATTTGCGGCCACTCTTTCGTTAATGACAGCTCATAAACATCTTTTAATGCTGATCCATCCAGTGTAATAAGACATAAATTGATTGGATGAGGTAGAAGTGAATGTAAATCCTCTTTTGTCACCCAGCCTTTATCCAGGCTACCTAAAAAGATCCCTGCGTTAAACATGGCACAATCCGCTTGCGAATATGCAATGAGGGCCCTGCCAAAGAAAGTGGACAGCGGACTACCATCAAATAGATTTTGAGATAAGTGAGAAGGATTATAAAAAACTTGTTCCTCCATCGCTTGTTTTCCCATTTGGATTAGCTTATTTACTTTTTCAATATCCTCTTCATTGCTTTTAACTGAATCTGCCCTGACAAGTTGTGCAGTCATTTGTAAAACTTCTTTTGTATCCCCGTTAAATTTCACGGTTACATGCCCCACATATTCGCCATATTTACCTGTTGCAGCCAAAAGGGTGTTGCCTATCAATTTGCCTTCATGAAAAAGATGATGCGTATGCGCACCGAAAATGATATCGATTTCGGGGCATTCTACTGCAAGCTTTTCATCTTCATGAATCCCCATATGTGATAGACAAACAATCATATCCGTTTCATCTGCAATGCTTTCAGCAACAAGTTTTAAATTTTCACGGGGTGGCGTTATTTGCCAACCTAACTTCGAATAGAAGGCTTTATATTCTGCCGTAGCCCCTATAACACCAATTCTCGTACCTAGCTCTGTGACATAGATTGTATAAGGCACTAACCATTTTGGTCGGCTACCATCTTCTTCGAATAAATTACTCAAGATAACATCAAACTTGGCATCCTCATAGAGAGCAGACAATGCCTCTTTTGACATTGTAATTCCTTCGTTGTTACCAATCGTAACAGCGTCATAGCCCGCTTCATTCAACAAACGGATATTCCCTTGACCTTTTGTCCCTTCCGTAAAAGGATGGGAACGATCAACATGATCACCCATGTCGAAGAGGTAGCAAGCATCACCTTCTATTGTATGCTTACGTTTTTCGTCAGAAAGAAATCGACTGATTTGCGGCCAACTTTCAAAATGACTATGAATATCATTCGTATGATAAAAATGAATTGTTTCAATCCCGTTATTCATATGTCACCCCATAAGTCCGTCAATAATTGATCGGATTCCTAGTAATAGTAAGATAACTCGCAGTGCAACAACAAGCGTCTCAGATTTCATCTTTTGATTTAGGTGAGCACCTATCTTTGCGCCAATATAGGCGGCTGGAATGACTGGAATCGTATAAAGCCACGGCACATTGCCAAGAGAGATATGCGTGATTGAGTTGACAAGAGCCGATAAGAATACCATGAACATGGATGTACCGACCGCAACATGCGGTGGAAATAAGAAAAGAAGGATCATCGCTGGTACGATTATCGAACCTCCGCCAATGCCGAAAAGACCCGATGAAAATCCGACGCCAAATGTCAGCAATAATGCGAACCAAATAGGGTAACCATAAATAAAAGTCTGATCTGTATTATCTGTGAAAGTTCTCTTTTTACCATGATTGACAAACCAGTTGACCGGTTTCAAATACTTACGAACCAGAAGAAGTGTCGATAATAGAATAAGTAAAATACCAAAATAGAGATTGAACGATGGCAGGTCGAGCCCTTTATTCACAAATGCACCAAGAAGAGTCCCGGGAGCACTTCCTAAGAAAAAGATCAACCCACTTCTAAAATCAATTGTTTTTGTCTTCATATAAGAGAGTGTCGATGCTAACCCCGTAAAAATCATCATGACAACAGAAAGCCCAACGACTGTTTGCGGTGTAATTCCATCGATTAAACCAAGATTGATGCCAACGAAAAGTGTCGCTGGTACCAGAATGATACCGCCACCTAATCCGACAAGCGCCCCGACAATTCCGGATGCTAGACCGATAACGGCCAATAAGATAAATTCCATTAAAATTCTCCTTCAAAAAAGTCGAGCTGCTTCGGCGTCAGACTTTCATAGTTGATGTTAAGCATTTTTTGAAAACGTTTTGCATTTTGCGCTGCATGTCCGCCGGAGTTATTGTTAAAAATGACGTAGACTTCATCAGTTTCATTTTTAAGTTTTTGGACCGCTGACTGAATCTCTTTCAGCTCAGTATCATTGTAGTTATACAGATATCTAACTTTACGCCATGCTTCACCATCACCCGTTGTGTTGCGCCACCCTGCTATATTACGACCGTGCAATCTAAGAAGCACCTTATCCGAACGAGTTGAATTAGCTACCAGTGGAATACTACCTTGTCCTGCTTGTGGTTGATCGCACACCGAGTGGATGACGTTTAGTTCTTTCAAAAAAGACAAGGTCCCTGGTTGAAATTCGGGTGTATACCATGACTGATGCCTAAATTCAATTGCAATATCGAATCCATCCAAATTAGCGCAGACGAAGCGAATTTCCGCAACATGCTTTTTTGTACAATCAAACCATGGAGGGAATTGGACAAGAATCATCGCAAGTTTGCCTGCTTCTTGAAGTGGTGTAATCGATAGCCGGAAAAGATTGTACATTTCATCCACAGATGCATATGGGAGTTCCCCCCGATGATGCCCGGTCATACCTTGGTATGCCTTGACGATAAATTTGAAGTTATCGGGCGTTTCTTCAATCCACTTGCGAATGTTGCGCTCCGACTGAATGGCATAAAAAGTAGCATCTAGTTCAACGATTGGAAAGTGTGCACTATAATTAATTAGTTTTTCTTTCTTTGAAGAGGAGGAGTCGTAGACATCCGGATGGTCGCCCCAACCAGTTAATCCAATTTGGATCATCCTTCCGCCACCTTTCAATTGAATCGATACTATCTATATTAACATATCTGGACAACAGATTTGGTACAGTTAGTCTTCAATTAGTCGGAGTCTTACTGCCCGTTAATGAGGGATAAACTCTACATCAGCCAGAATAAACTCTACAACCTCAAACTATTCTTTCTATTTAGTCGGCACTTAACAAATAGAATACTGGTGAGATGGGCTTGATGAACTTCATTTTCACTGGACTATTTTCGGCCCGCTTTCGGCTAACTATTCATTACAGATTTACTGAGGGGGCCTAATGTGGCTAGAAGTGACTCCGTCACTTCTAGCCACACTCTTGGGGAGGAATTGTAGTTCATTCCTCCTTAGTAATCCTGTTGCGAATAGTTGCCTTTCGCGTATCTACAATGTTCCAGTGAAAAATTCGGTTGCTTGGGAAGAAAAGAATAGATGGCAATCTATTGTGAGTGTAAGTGCCCGAAGATGCAATTTCGGGCACTCTTGCACGTTGTACAATGCGTTCCTTGCTTACTTTTAGCAAAGAGTATGCAGCTAATTATGTGATGCCTATTAGATAGTGACGCTTCTTTACTAGGAAAAAAGGAAAAACCATATAGAAAGTTTCAGCACTTCGTGTACCAATGCATTTGGAGCGCGACGGATGAAGAGCAACCATACGATTATCGAAAAAATTGTGTAGGGATGCGACAAAGTCTCATCCCTACACATCCAAACATCCCGGTAATCGTATAGAAGTCATTCAATCCAAAGCGACTTAAAGCAACTATACACGTAACGACTAAGCTATGGCCGACTAAATATGTAAAGACCAAAAAACCGGCACTGGTGGCCGGTTTTCCGATATAACTATTACCCGATTGAACCTTCCATCTCAAACTTGATAAGACGGTTCATTTCTACAGCATATTCCATCGGTAATTCTTTTGTGAATGGTTCGATGAAGCCCATAACGATCATTTCAGTTGCTTCAAGCTCAGGAACACCGCGGCTCATCAAGTAGAAAAGCTGCTCCTCTGATACTTTAGAAACTTTCGCTTCGTGTTCAAGTGAAATGTTATCATTTAGAATTTCATTATATGGAATCGTGTCAGATGTCGACAATTCATCCATAATAAGCGTGTCACACTCAATGTTTGCACGTGCGCCATCCGCTTTACGTCCGAAGTGAACGATTCCGCGATACGTTACTTTACCACCATGTTGTGAAATTGATTTCGACACGATTGTAGATGACGTATTTGGTGCAAGGTGATGCATTTTCGCTCCAGCATCCTGATGCTGACCTTTTCCTGCTAATGCAATAGAAAGTGTCATACCACGAGCGCCTTCGCCTTTAAGAATGATTGCAGGGTATTTCATCGTCAATTTAGAGCCGATGTTCCCGTCAATCCATTCCATTGTTGCGTTTGCGTCACAAACTGCACGCTTCGTAACAAGGTTATAAACGTTATTTGCCCAGTTCTGGATTGTTGTATAACGGCAATACGCATCTTTTTTAACAATGATTTCAACGACAGCACTGTGAAGTGAGTTCGTTGTATAAACAGGTGCAGTACATCCTTCAACGTAATGGACGCTTGCTCCTTCATCAACAATAATCATAGTACGCTCGAACTGACCCATGTTTTCCGAGTTGATACGGAAATAGGCCTGAAGCGGAGTCTCTACTTTAATGCCTGGTGGTACATAGATGAACGAACCGCCGGACCATACAGCCGAGTTCAATGCAGCAAACTTGTTATCCGAGTTCGGAATGATTGTTCCCCAATATTTTCTGAAAAGTTCCTCGTCTTCCCTAAGTGCTGAATCCGTGTCTTTAAACACAATTCCAAGGTCCACAAGTTCCTGTTTCATATTATGGTAAACAACTTCAGATTCGTATTGTGCAGAAACACCTGCAAGGTATTTTTGTTCAGCTTCAGGAATACCAAGTTTATCAAACGTACGCTTGATTTCTTCCGGTACTTCATCCCATGAGCGTTCCGCTCCTTCAGAAGGTTTAACATAGTAAGTAATCTCGTCAAATTTAAGGGAGTTTAGATCTCCACCCCATTGTGGCATTGGCATTTTGTAGAACATTTCCAATGATTTTAGGCGGTAGTCTAGCATCCATTGAGGTTCGTTCTTCATACCTGAGATTTCTTCAACGATTTCCTTTGTCAAACCACGTTCCGAACGGAAAATGGAAACGTCTTTATCAGCAAACCCATATTTGTAATCGCCGATATCCGGCATTATTTTAGCCATTACTATTCCTCCGTCCTTTTAGTTACTGTTCGGAGTCATTTCCGACTCCCTTTTCCATCGCCTTCCATGCCAATGTTGCACATTTAATGCGGGCAGGAAATTTCGATACTCCCGCAAGTGCTTCAATATCACCTAGGTCGATGGAGTCGTCAACATCTTTCCCGAGCATCATGTCTGAAAAAACAGAGGCAGCTTTTAATGCTTCATCCACTTTTTTCCCTTTAACAATCTGTGTCATCATCGACGCGGATGCCATTGAAATTGAACAGCCGTCGCCTTCGAATTTTGCATTTTGAACAATGCCATCATCTATTTGTAGTGTCAGATGGATCACATCTCCACATGTCGGATTATTCATATCGACAGTTATGCTACTTTCTTCGATGACGCCTTTGTTTCTAGGATTTTTATAATGGTCCATGATGACCGAGCGATATAGCTGATCTAATTTATTAGTAGACATCTGCAAAATACTCCTTTGCGATACGGAGTCCGTCCACTAAGCGGTCAACGTCAGCTTCTGTATTATAAATATAGAAGCTGGCACGTGCCGTGGATGATACATCGAGCCATTTCATAAGCGGCTGAGCACAGTGGTGACCTGCTCTGACGGCAATACCATGCATATCGAGCACGGTTGCAACGTCGTGTGGATGGACATCGTTCAGATTAAAAGTAACAAGCCCGGCACGTTTTTCAGGATCGAGTGGACCGTAAATGGATAGTCCGTCGATTTCCGACATCCGTTCCATTGCATATCCAGCAAGTTCGTGTTCATGCCGTTCAATGTTATCTAGTCCGATCTCCTCAAGAAAATCGATTGCAGCACCTAGACCAATCGCTCCTGCGATAATCGGTGTACCGCCTTCGAACTTCCAAGGAAGCTCTTTCCATGTCGATTCATACAAACCAACGAAATCAATCATTTCGCCACCGAACTCAATCGGCTCCATGTTGTTGAGTAACTCTTTTTTCCCGTAAAGGACGCCAATGCCGGTCGGACCGCACATCTTGTGTCCTGAAAAAGCGAAAAAGTCACAATCTAGTTTCTGTACATCGATTTTTAGATGTGGCGCAGCTTGCGCACCATCTACAACCATGACAGCTCCATGTGCATGTGCAATTTCAGCAATTTCTTTAATGGGGTTCATCGTACCAAGTACGTTCGATACGTACATGATTGACACGATTTTAGTCCGGTCTGTAATAACTTCTCGGACCTTTTCAAGTGATAGTGTGCCGTCTTCCTCAAGGTCAACGTACTTCAACACTGCCCCTTTTTCTTTTGCCAGCTGCTGCCATGGAATAATGTTTGAATGGTGTTCCATGTACGTGATGACGATTTCATCACCTTCACCGACATTCGCCCGTCCATAACTTTGCGCAACTGTATTTAAAGCCGTTGTCGTACCGCGCATGAATATGATTTCTTCCGTCGACTTCGCATTGATGAAGTTGCGCACTTTTTCGCGCGCCCCTTCATATCCTTCTGTCGCACGATTTCCAAGCGTATGCACGCCGCGGTGGACATTCGAGTTATCAAGGCCGTAATAGTTGCTGATTGCTTCTATTACTTGCCGCGGCTTTTGTGAAGTCGCGGCACTATCTAGATAAACAAGCGGATGCCCGTTTATTTCTTGGTCCAATATAGGGAAATGTTTGCGGATGTCTGTACTGAGCATTAGCGCACTTTCCTTTCGATAACCTCCGTCAATTGCTTCTTAACGCCTTCAATCGGCAATTTGCTGACAACTGGCGCAAGGAAACCATGAATGACAAGACGTTCTGCTTCCTGCTGTTTAATTCCACGGCTCATCAAATAGAACAGTTGCATTGGATCAACACGACCAACCGATGCCGCATGGCCTGCTGTTACATCGTCTTCATCGATAAGTAAAATTGGGTTTGCGTCGCCGCGTGCCCTTTCACTCAACATAAGGACGCGTGACTCTTGGACAGCGTTCGCTCTTGTTGCACCTTTTGCGATTCTTCCGATACCGTTAAAGATACATGTAGATTCTTCTTTCACAACACCGTGTTTCAAGATGAATCCTTCTGTATCCATACCCCAGTGCACGATTTCAGTTGTGAAGTTTTGGCGCTGTTTACCGCGTCCAACAACAACTGTCTTCATGTCACAATGAGATCCGTTACCAACAAGATGTGTAATATTTTCAGAAATCGTATCTCCGTCATTCATCAGTCCAAGTGCCCAATCAATACGGCTATCGCGTCCTGTAACTCCACGACGATTCACATAGGTTGTAAATCCTTTCGCAAGTACATCAACCGCACCGTAAGTAATTTGTGCATTATCACCTGTGAATACTTCAGAAACGATATTAGCTAATCCTATTGCTTCTTCTACAGTTGACAAATAGTTCTCGACATACGTCACTGAACTATTCGCTTCTGCCACAATAAGAACGTGGTTAAAGAGTGAAGCTTGTTCATCATCATGTAAAAACAACACTTGAATTGGCTCTTCGACAACAACATTTTTCGGAACATATACGAAAACGCCGCCGTTTATAAGTGCTGCATGAAGTGCAGTCAGTTTATGCTCGTCTACCTTCACACCGTCTGTCATGAAATACTTTTTCATAAGATCACTATGTTCACGTGATGCTGTGAAAATATCTGTCATGATGACGCCTTTCGCTTTCAACTCTTCAGATAAAAACAAGTAAGCGGGTGTGTTATTGTGTTGTACATAAATGCTGTTCTGTTGTTCTTTATCAACAAGTGCACGCGCTTCTTCAGAAAGCTCGTCCAATGAAGCATACACAGTACTCTCTACCGTATGGGCAGGGAATTCAGTAAAGTTCCATTTGTCGATTTTCGTTTTATCTGGTTTTGGCATTGGAAGCTGTTCCGCTCTCACTAATGCGTCTGCACGGAAATCCGCCATCCAATCTGCTTCATTCATCTTAGCGGAATAGGAACGGACGTCCTGTTCGGTTAATGCCATCTTTGTTTCAACCGTCATTTTGAATCGTCCTCCTTTCTTAAACTTCCAGCCCGACAGTTTCGTCTTCGATGCCAAGTTCTTCTTTAATCCAGTCATATCCTTGTTCTTCAAGTTTATGTGCTAGTTCAGCTCCACCGGATTTAACAACTTTACCTTGCATCATAACGTGAACTTTGTCTGGCGTAATGTAGTCAAGAAGACGTTGGTAATGAGTGATGATTAGGCAACCAAACTCTTCTCCGCGCATTTCGTTGATGCCTTTTGAAACAACTTTCAATGCATCGATATCAAGACCAGAGTCAATTTCATCAAGCACTGCAAATTTAGGCTTCAACATTGTAAGCTGAAGAATCTCGTTACGTTTCTTTTCTCCACCTGAGAAACCTTCGTTCAAGTAACGTGTAGCCATGTCTTCGTCCATTTCAAGGAATTCCATTTTACTATCAAGTTCACGGATGAATTTCATCAATGAAATTTCGTCGCCTTCTTCACGTTTCGCATTAATTGCAGAACGAAGGAAGTCAGCGTTTGTAACGCCTGTAATTTCGCTTGGATATTGCATGCCAAGGAAGATACCCGCTCTAGCGCGCTCGTCCACTGCCATTTCAAGTACATCTTCACCATCAAGTGTGATTGTACCGGATGTCACAACATATTTGGGATGCCCCATAATCGCTTGCGCGAGTGTAGATTTACCTGTACCATTTGGACCCATGATTGCGTGGATCTCATTTGTATTGATCGTCAAATCGACGCCTTTTAATATTTTCTTGCCTTCAATTTCAACGTGAAGGTCTTTAATTTCTAAAGTAGCCATTCCAATACCTCCAATATAATAAAGATGAACGGATATCCATTCTCAATTTAGTATCATTCTAATCTTAACGCATAAAGCATTGCCTTGCAAATCATTGAGAATCGTTTCATTAGAAAGGAATGCCCTTAATTCAAGACTTGTATGCATCCATTTTTCAAGTCTTCACTCATTTTCAATTGTCAAATCCTTAATGAGAATCCACACAATTCAAAAAACCGGTACACAATGTACCGGTTTAAAACTTATTGATTAGTATTGTTCTGGTTCTAGATTCGTTTTAGCAGCAACAGCATTATCTTTTTTCGTAAACCTATCAACCATAATAGCGAGTGCACCATCGCCTGTTACGTTTGTTGCTGTCCCGAAGCTATCTTGCGCCATGTAAAGAGCGATCATCAGCGCAACCATTCCTTCATCAAAACCAAGCATTGTGCTGAGTAATCCAAGTGCCGCCATAACCGCTCCACCTGGCACTCCAGGTGCTGCAATCATCGTAACACCAAGCATGAAGATGAACGGCAAGTACGTACTGAATTCAACCGACATTCCATTCATCAACATGACACCAATCGAACAGGATACAAGTGTAATCGTACTTCCTGATAGGTGAATCGTTGCAAATAGTGGAATTGTAAAACCAGTCACTTTCTCTGACGCACCTGTTTCACGCGCCTGTCTTAGCGTAACTGGAATTGTCGCAGCTGATGATTGCGTCCCGAGTGCAGTGAAATAAGCAGGTGCCATTATTTTCATTAGACCGAACGGATTGCGTTTTGTAAGCGTTCCCGCAACAGTATATTGCAAGGTAAGCATAACGAGGTGAAGACCGATAATCATAACGAACACCACCGCAAATACAGAAAGTACTTTTGCAACTTGACCGGTATACGTCATATTAAGGAATATCCCGAAAATATGGAAAGGTAAAAGCGGAATAATAACGAATGAAATCACTTTTTCAATCAACACATTGAATTCATCAAACACAGCAAGCATTGATTTACTACCAATGGAAGCCATCCCGATTCCAAGAACGAATGCTAGAAGAAGTGCCGACATGACGCCCATTATTGGTGTCATTTCAATCGTGAAAAATGATTCTGCCGCTGCTCTGCCCGCATTTTCAATATCATCATTGCCAATGCTTCCGATAAATCCAGGCAGTATTGCCGTTGCTGCAAAGAATGCAAGAATCCCGGCTACGATTGTCGAAAAGTAAGCGAATCCTGTCGCCAGACCAAGAAGTCTACCTGATCCTTTACCAAGCTTAGCAATTCCTGGTGCGATAAATGCGACAATGATTAGTGGTACTACAAAATTCAAAAAGCCACCGAAAATCATATTGAATGTAGCAGCAAGACTGACAAACCAATCTGCAAAACCCTCACTAATTTTAGGTATAACTAAACCGAGTCCGACCGCTAGTGCAATGGCAATAATGATACGCCAAATTAGACCAATTTTGAGCTTCAAAACCATATCCCCCTATGATAATTATATGTATTTAAGAAACAACGATACCATAATGTTTTTGCTATTGGAACATCTATTTGTGATTAACATCTATTGGAAAACAGAAAAACTCCACCGAGTTTATAATCATCGGTGGAGTTTTCTTCATACTTATTTTACCGGAACGACTGTGCCGCCCCATTCTTTAATAATAAAGTCTTGAATTTCTTTCGTCTTCAATACTTCAATCAATGCTTTGATCGATTCTTTATCTTCATCGCCTTTTCTAACAGCGATGATATTTACGTAAGGTGAATCCGCGTCTTCGATTGCAATAGAATCTTCAATCGGATTCAAGCCCGCATCGATTGCAAAGTTCGAGTTGATCAACAATGCATCACCTTCATCATTTGCGTAAAGTTGCGGCATTAGTCCAGGTTCGTAGTTTGCATCAAATTTAATATTTTTAGGGTTTTCAACGATATCGTTCAGTTCAGCAGCTGTTTTATCTATGCTTTCGTCAAGTTTGATAAGTCCTTTTGATTCAAGCATTGCAAGCACACGTCCGTGATCCGAAACTGAGCTACTCATTAATATCGTCGCACCATTTGGAAGTTCATCAAGTGATTTATACTTTTTCGAATAAACACCGATTGGTTCAATATGGATACCGCCTGCATTCACAAAGTCGTATCCGGCATCTTTGATTTGCAACTCTAGATAAGGTATATGCTGAAAGTAGTTTGCATCAAGGTCGCCTGATTCAAGATCTTTATTCGGCAACACATAGTCTTGATAGGTTTCGATTTGAAGATCGTAACCCTTTTCCTCCAATAACGGTTTTGCTTGTTCAAGGATGATTGAATGCGGTGTATTGGAAGCACCGACAACAAGTTTAGTTAATTCTTTTTCCCCGTTGCTATCGTTATTGTCTTCTTTGCTTACATTATTACTGTCGCTCGCATTTTTTGTTCCTGTTCCGCAAGCTGCAAGTGCAAGTACCAGTACTGCTAATAAAATTCCTGTAATAAGTTTTTTCATTTCACAATCTCCCTTTTTCTATGATGTTAATCTGGATGACAGGTAAAGCGGGTTGTCCACTTTCATCATCAAATCACTTAACTGGAACGACGTCGCCGCCCCACTCTTCAAGAATAAAGTCTTGAATCTCTTTCGATTTCAGTACGTCAATCAAAGTCTTGATCGCTTCAGTATTTTCATCGCCTTCTCTTACTGTGATGATGTTCGCATATGGAGATTCTGTGGCTTCAATTGCAATCGAATCTTCAACCGGATTCAAACCTGCATCGATTGCATAGTTTGCGTTAATAACAACTGCATCACCCTCATCATTTTTATACAATTGCGGTAAAAGTGATGGTTCGTAATTCGCATCAAACTTTAGATTTTTTGGGTTCTCTACAATATCTTTCACTTCAGCTTTTACTTTATCTACTCCATCAGCCAATTTGATTAACCCAGCTGACTCTAGCAAAGATAGGACACGGCCATGTTCAGCTACTGAGTTACTAAAAATAATAACAGCACCGTCTGGAAGTTCTTCGATTGATTTATATTTCGTTGAGTACACAGCCATCGGTTCGATATGGATAGCCCCTGCATTCGCAAACTTATAACCATGGTCAATTACTTGTTGGTCTAAATAAGGTATGTGTTGGAAGAAGTTTGCATCCAAATCACCAGATTCAAGATCTTTATTTGGCAAAACATAATCTTGGTATGTTTCAATGACAAGTTCAATGCCCTTTTCTTTCAATATCGGTGCTGCTTTTTCTAAAATAATTGCGTGCGGTGTGTTAGATGCACCAATGACGATTTTCGTTTCTTCAACTGTTTCTTTGACTGCTTTATCTTCACTACTTACATTTTTATCGCCGCTGTCGTTTTTCGCACCGCAAGCTACCAATGCTAATACCAGTACTGCTAATACTATTCCCCCTAAAAGCTTTTTCATAATTATTTCTCCCCTTTTTCTCTGTTTTTTATGATTTACAGGCAAGGCCTGATGTTACTGTACTACTATTATCTCTTGTCAAATTTCCTCACCGCGAAATCCCCGATGAATTGAATGATGAAGACGATAATTAAAATAGTGATTGTTGCAACAAGTGTAACGTCCTCACGGCTACGCTGGAATCCATCTAAGTACGCGAGTGTCCCCAGACCACCTGCACCGATAATCCCCGCCATCGCGGTATACCCAACGAGTGCAATGGCCGTTACAGTAATTCCCGAAACAAGTGCAGGCATTGATTCTGGTAATAGGACTTTAAAAATAATCGTCCTCGTTTTAGCTCCCATTGACTTCGAAGCTTCAATTACACCTTTATCAATTTCCTGTAATGCAATCAACACCATTCTTGCATAAAATGGTGCCGCCCCAATAATAAGAGCCGGCATCGCTGCATCCGGTCCGCGCATTGTGCCAAGAAGAAATTTCGTAAACGGAATAAGCAAAATGATTAATATGATAAAAGGGATGGATCTAAAAATATTGACGAATGCCCCTGAAATAATATTGACCAACTTATTCGACCACAGTTGACCGGGACCAGATAAGAAGAGCAAAACGCCAAGTGCTAATCCTATAACGAATGTTAAGATTGTCGAAACTGTAGTCATATAAAGTGTTTCCACTGTTGCTTCCCACATTTTAGTCCAGTCGACATTCGGAAAAAGGTTTTCAATCATTACCAATCACCTCCGTCTGAACATCATTTTCATGAAGATAGTGAATTGCTTCCTCAATGATTGCCGAATCGCCAAGGAGCTGAAGTATGAGTGTGCCGTATGCTCCGCCATGTGTATGAGAAATATTCCCTTGAACGATATTCACATCGACAGTGAATTTCCGAATAAGACTTGCGAGCACAGGTTGCTCTGTTTTCTCTCCTACAAAAACAAGCTTGATAAGCGTTCCAGAAGGAAATTCTTCTTTAATATGCGCCATTGCCTGCTTCGCTTCTATTGGCTCCGTCACTTGAGAGACAAATCGCTTCGTAATCGCTTCCTTCGGCGATTGGAACACATCAAGGACATCCCCCATCTCAACAACGTTCCCTGCTTCCATAACTGCAACTCTGTGGCAAATTTTACGGATAACGTGCATTTCATGTGTAATAAGAACAATTGTCAGTCCAAGTCGTTCATTGATGCCCGTTAAGAGATCAAGTATCGAATCCGTCGTTTCTGGATCAAGGGCTGAAGTCGCTTCGTCACAAAGAAGGACTTCAGGGTCGTTTGCAAGCGCACGAGCAATCCCTACGCGCTGCTTCTGACCTCCGGACAATTCGGATGGATACGCATTTTCACGACCACTCAAACCGACTACTTCAATCAATTCCGCCACTTTCTTTTCACGCTCGACTTTTCCTACACCCGCTATTTCAAGAGGGAAAGCGATATTCTCCCTCACTGTTCTAGACCACAGTAGGTTAAAGTGTTGGAAAATCATACTCACTTTTTGTCGTGCTTCCCGCAGTTCTTTACCTTTGATTGCTGATATTTCTAGACTTCCAATTTTCACACTGCCCGATGTCGGCATTTCAAGACCGTTCAATAGTCGGATCAACGTACTTTTTCCTGCCCCGCTGTAGCCGATGACTCCAAAAATCTCACCGTCAGCAATTTCAAGCGATACATTTTCGACTGCAGAAATGCTTCCTGGTCCTTCACCGAATCTTTTATTAATATCTGTTAAATGAATCATCTATTTCACCTCTGAAAAATTGTTTTGTTACTAACTCTGTCTAGCTTCAGGCGCCAGACGCTTGGGCCTGCAGGAGGCAGGTCATGCAGCCTTTGCCGCAGGACGCGGCGCTCTTTGGCTGCGATCCCTTTAGAATACAAAAAAGCCTTCCTGCAGACGGGCAGAAAGGCTTAACGCTATATTAAAATAAACGTTTGTCCAATCTCTCATCTTTCAAAGCTTACGCTTTGTGTGACTTGGCACCATTTCACTTTCGTGACGGTTGCCGGGCTTCGCAGGGCACTATCCCTCCACCTCTCTTAATAAGAGTGACTATTCAATTGAATGTTAATACGTAGTATATCAGTACTATACATCCGTTGTCAATCTATTTTTTCTAGTAGATACGGAACTGACTGAAACGCATATATTTTATGGATTACAACGCCATCCTTTTGTATAAGAAGGCAAGGAACGCTTTCGACTTCATAGTCAATTGCGATGTTTTGTACATAATTCAAATCTGCTTTCCCAATTGGTATTTCCGGTCTCATGACGTTAATAACGTTCATCATTTTAGAAGCGACCGCACATGTTCCACACATCGGTGTATATAAATAAAACGCTGCTAATGAAGACCCTTTCAAAGCCGTCTCCCATTGTTCGCGAGTCCAAGTTTCCATTAATTCTACATCCTTTAAATTAGAAATTCCGGTCGAATTTTAAAATTCGCACCTTGTAGTATTGTAGCTAACACTTTATACGGTGTTGTCTCCACTTCTCGGTAAACCTTTTCCGTGTACAAATGGATTGCCGCTGGGAACTCTCTTTTGAATAATATGCGGGTCTTTTCTCCATCTTCATCCGCATCAACGAAGACGAATAGTTCATGTTCTTCGTAAGGTGCAAGCAACTCTTCAAGCCGATAAGGACTTACTGTGCCGTTCGTACAAATAATCTCGACAGGCTCAATAAGTATTCGTGCCAAACGCTTCTTATCCGAACCACCTTCAACGATAATTACTCTTTCATCCGACACAAGATGCCTCCTCTATTGCTCTGTTCTATATAGAGATGCAAAAAACGCCGGAAAAATACCGGCGCCTTGTTTTAGTTATTCTCCGACAGTCATTTTTTCATACGCTTCAGCTGACATAAGTTCGTCTAGCTCAGAAACATTTGAAGGTTCAACGACGATCATCCATGCGTTTTCATACGGTGATTCATTGACGAATTCAGGGCTATCTTCAAGTCCTTCGTTCACTTCAATGACTTTACCGCTGATAGGTGCATAAAGTTCAGATACTGTCTTAACTGACTCAACGCTTCCGAAAGGCTCGTCCGCTTTGATGTCATCGCCGACAGATGGAAGTTCAACGAATACGATATCGCCAAGTTCAGATTGTGCAAAGTGTGTAATACCGATACGGTAGTTACCGCCTTCGTCTTTTACCCATTCATGCTCTTCAGAATAACGCAGATCTTTTGGTGTGCTCATTCCGTATCCCTCCAAATAAATAGTTTCATTCTCTTCAATTCTGTCATATTTCTTGGATAAAGACAAGATAGGAAATTAGTTACCCCATACTTTGTCGAATTCATCTTCCTTGAAACCAACAGTCACTTTACCGTCTCCATAAACAAGCGGTCTTTTAATCAGCATACCGTCAGATGATAGCAAGCTGATCTTCTCTTCATCTGTCATTGTGGGTAATTTATCTTTCAAATTAAGTTCTCTGTATTTCAGCCCACTGACATTGAAAAACTTTTTCAATTCCAGTCCAGATGCCGCAATCATCTTCCCGAGCTCTTCTTCTGAAGGAGGAGCCTCTGCTATGTTCACTTCCTGGAAGTCCAGGTTGTTCATCTCAAGCCACTTCTTAGCTTTCCTGCATGTTCCACACTTTGGATAACCGTAGTAAATTAATCCCATACCGTAACGCCTCCGTTTTCGCCATTATAACAGAAAAGACGTCCAGGTACCTATTGGGCGTTACGCGTATAGGTGATTTTGGATTGCTTCGGATTGAATGACTTCTATACGATTATCGAGATGTCTTGATATGTGGGGATGCGACTTTGTCGCATCCCCACATACTTTTTTCGGTAATCGTATGGTGGTCCTTCATCCTTCGCTCTTCAAAAACACAGATACATGTATTGCTGAAGCTTTTTGGGACGAAAGAATAGCTGGCTTCTTAACTGGAGAAAAGCCGCCAAAGATACAATTTTGGCGATTGAAACGTTCTATATGGTTTTCCCTTTTTTACTAGTAAAGAAGTGTCACATTCCAGTATGCATCACATTGTTACATGCATAATCTTTGCTAAAAGTTAGCAAGAAGCACATTGTACAACGTGAAAGAGTGCCCGAAATTGCATCTTCGGGCACTTACACTCTTTATAGAAAGTCTTCGATTCATTTATTTCAAACATAACTGCATTTTTCACTTGAACATTGTAGGAACGCGACAGGCAACTATTCGCAACAGGATAACCGAAAAAAAATATGTCTAGAAGTGACTCCGTCACTTCTAGACATATTTGCCTCTCACTCGGTAAATGTGTCGTGATTATTTCGCCGAAAGCGAACCGGAAATAACCCAGTGAAAAATAGCGATTTCCAAGCCCTTCTCGCCAGCGTTTTATGCAAATAAATGGTTATTCAACAAACGTATTAAACGATATACTTCTCCGCTTCGATCAGCTTAACCGACGCTTCACGTTTTTTCGCAATGATATTATACGGATTTGAGCGTGTCAATTTACGCAGTGCAGAAATCATCATGCGCTGGTTGTCGCCATCAACAGCTGCCATCAGTGTTTCTTTCGCATCTCTTTCAATATCCTCAAATGCTTCTTGACAGAAGATTTGTGTGTAAAGAATTTTCTGTTGTTCTTTTTCTTCCCCATTACGCGCAATTGCTTTTTCTGTACGGAGAAGTGCAGACTCCATTGCGAAGACATTATTAGCGATGTCTGCAATGTTTACAAGTACTTCTTGCTCAGCTTCTAGCTTCGTGCCAAAACGTTGCGCGGCAAGACCCGCAGCTAGCAAACCGATTTTCTTAGCGTTTTTAACAAGTACTTTTTCTTGTGCAAGTGCTTCGTCACCGATTTCTTCAGGCATCATCATTAGAAGTTCCGCTTGAAGTGCTTGCGCCTGTTGTAGCAATGGCAATTCGCCTTTCATTGCTTTTTTCAGGAACGTGCCTGGCACTAGCAGACGGTTGATTTCATTCGTTCCTTCAAAAATACGGTTAATGCGTGAATCGCGGTAAATGCGCTCTACTTCATATTCTGCCATGAAACCATATCCGCCATGAAGCTGTACTGCTTCGTCAGCGATGTAATCCAATACTTCAGATCCCACGACTTTATTGATTGAACATTCGATTGCGTATTCTGCGATTGCTGCCGCAATTGCTTTGCCGTCTTTTTGCTCTTCAACACTCAACTGGCTTTGGCGCTCTTCGAAGTAGCCAACTGTACGGTAAATCAAGCTTTCAGCTGCATACAGTTTAGATGCCATCGTTGCTAACTTTTGTTTCGTCAAGTTGAATGAAGATATTGGCGTTTTGAACTGCTGACGTTGATTTGTATAGGTAATTGCAAGTTCAAGCGCACGTTTAGATCCGCCCATTGTGCCGACTCCTAATTTGTAACGGCCGATATTCAAGATATTGAACGCAATAATATGTCCGCGACCAATTTCACCTAACAGGTTTTCAACTGGTACTTCTGCGTCTTGTAAGATTAGCGTACGAGTAGATGATGATTTGATACCCATCTTTTTCTCTTCAGCTCCGACAGATACACCTGGGAATTCTTTTTCAACGATAAACGCAGTGAATTTATCGCCATCGATTTTCGCGTAAACAACGAAAATATCCGCAAATCCAGCGTTCGTAATCCACTGTTTTTCACCATTTAAGATGTAGTGTGTTCCGGCAGCATTCAACTTTGCATTTGTCTTCGCACCCAATGCATCCGAACCAGAACCTGGCTCAGTCAGTGCATATGCAGAAATTTTGTCGCCTGATACAGAGTTCGGCAAGTATTTTTGCTTCTGCTCTTCATTTCCGAAAAGGACGATTGGCAACGTTCCAATACCAACGTGTGCGCCATGGGTGATTGAGAATCCGCCTGCTACAGACATTTTTTCTGAGATAAGTGCAGACGCGATTTTGTCGAGCCCAAGGCCACCATATTCTTCAGGTACATCCGCTCCCAGAAGTCCAAGGTCCCCGGCAGATTTTAGTAGTCTTACAGAGTGTTCGAATTCATGATTTTCAAGATTTTCCACAACAGGTTGAACTTCGTTTTTCACGTAGTCTTCTGTTGTTTTCGCAATCATTTTCTGTTCATCAGTAAAATCTTCAGGCGTAAATACCCGACTTGCTTCAATGTCTTCTGTTAGGAATGCTCCACCTTTAATCAGGTCGTTTGTTTTTAATTCAGTCAATGTTGTTTCCTCCTTTTAATTGTCTAGACTCCGTGCGCTAGCCCTCCGCTTTTGCCTACAGGATGTAGGTCATGCAGTCATTGCCGCAGGACGCGGCGAACTTAGACTACGTTCCTTCTATAAAAGCTCAAACACCCCGGCTGCACCCATTCCGCCGCCGATACACATCGTAACGACTCCGAACTGTTTGCCTTGACGTTTTAATTCACTCATCATACGAATCGTTAAAATAGATCCCGTTGCTCCAAGTGGGTGCCCTAGAGAGATTGCTCCACCGTTGAAGTTCACCTTATCCATATCAAGACCTAAATGACGGATAACCTGAAGTGACTGAGACGCGAACGCTTCGTTCAACTCCCATACATCGATATCCTCAATAGAAAGCCCTGCAATTTTAAGTGCTTTTGGAATGGCTACAATTGGACCAATTCCCATCACTTCAGGTGGCACGCCGCCTACAGCAAATGACAGGAACTTCGCGATTGGCTTCAAGCCTTGCGCTTCTGCCACTTCCCGGTCCATCACAAGTACTGCACCTGCTCCGTCTGATGTTTGCGAGGAGTTACCTGCCGTAACAGTACCCGTTACTGAAAATGCCGGACGCAATTTCGCTAATCCCTCTACGCTTGTTCCGTGACGGACTCCTTCGTCCATTTTAAATGCGAAATTCTTCTCGCTATATTTACCATTATCATCTACAGAACGCTTAACGACTTCGACTGGGACGATTTCATCATCGAATTTCCCAGCAGCAATCGCTGCACCTGCTTTTTTATGAGACAGTACGGCAAATTCATCTTGTTCTTCACGCGTGATACCGTATTTTACTGCAACTTGCTCAGCAGTGTGACCCATTCCCATATAATACTGTGGAGCCGTTTCTGCTAAGTGAGCATTCGGTCTGATTGTATTCCCCATCATCGGTACCATACTCATTGACTCGACGCCGCCTGCAAGTATCGCTTGCGAGTGACCGAGCATGATGCGCTCAGCTGCATAAGCAATTGACTGAAGGCCAGATGAACAGAACCGGTTTACTGTAATAGCAGGCGTCGTATCAGGAAGACCTGCAAGTGCACCAATATTTCGTGCAACGTTCATCCCTTGTTCAGCTTCAGGCATTGCACAGCCAATGATTAAGTCATCAATTGGGCCGTCATAGCCACCTGCACGTTTCAACGTTTCTTTAATGACAAGTGCCCCTAAATCATCCGGGCGTACGGTTACAAGAGAACCTCTACCCGCTTTTCCCACCGGTGTCCGGGCACCGGCTACTAGTACTGCTTCACGCATTGAATTTCCTCCTTTATATCAGTTGTTCAAAAAGTCCGGTGAAAATTGAGGCCTACAGGAAGTAGGTCATGCAGTCGATGCGACAGGACGTCGCGACTTTAGACTGCCCTCCCTCCTCGGCACTTTTCATCCTCCTTTTTGAACTCTCATTTTGCTATACAATACAAACTTAGTTGCGCAGTGGTTTGCCTTTTACGAGCATGTGCTGCATACGCTGTTGTGATTTTGGTTCCGCCACAAGGCTAAGGAACGCTTCACGTTCAAGATCCAACAGATATTGTTCGTCAACAAGTGTTCCGTATGGTACTTTTCCGCCGGATAAAACAAACGCCAACTTCTTCGCGATTTTCAGATCATGTTCACTGATAAAGCCAGACAGGAACATCCCCTCTGCTCCGAGAAGCATCGTCGCATAACCCGAATCACCTGTAACGGGGAATTTCTCACGTTTAGGTGCTTTATAACCCATGTCAAACAATGCAATAGCTGCCTGTTTCGCATCATAGATTAAGTGATCTGCATTGACACTAATACCATCTGCGAAATCGAGGAAGTTATTTTCACGTGCTTCGTCTCCCGAAGTGGAAACTTTTGCAGTCGCAATTGATTCGAAAACTTTATTGGCAACAAATTGATAGTCAATATGGACGCCCTTCGGCAATCCTTTTAAATGTTTCGTATAAAGCCCTACGTTTCCACCACCGCCTGGTATCAAACCAACGCCGACTTCAACGAGCCCCATATAGGTTTCCATTGACGCCTGAATATGTGCTGCCGGCAGACAAACCTCAGTCCCTCCACCAAGCGTCATTGCAAATGGTGCTGCAACAACAGGTTTTGTGGAATACTTGATTTTCATCATGGCATTTTGGAATGAGCGAACAGTGAAATCAAGTTCAAAGATATTGTCATCTTGCGCTTCCATAAGAATCATTCCTAGGTTTGCACCTACACAGAAGTTTTTGCCTTGATTTCCAATGACAAGCCCTTTGAAGTTTTGCTCAACTTCATCAACAGCGAAATTGATCATTTGAATGATGTCAGGACCAATTGAATTCGATTGTGAATGGAACTCAAGAAGTGCCACGCCATCGCCAAGGTCGATTAAGCTAGCGCCTGCATTCTTTTTAATAACGCCATGTTTTTGCTTATAGCGTTTCAAGTCAATTACTTTTTCATTAACAGGAACAAGCTTGTAATCTTCTCCATCGAAGAAGTAAAGTTCACTGTCTTCTTCTTTATAGAAAGTTTCATAGCCTTTGTCGAGTAAACTTTGAACGAATGCTGGAACTTCCTCGCCTTCACCTTTCATCTTCTCAATAGATTTAGCTACGCCGATTGCATCCCAGATTTCAAATGGACCTTGTTGCCATCCAAAGCCCCATTTCATGGCATTGTCGATAGCAACGATATCATCTGCAATTTCACCGTTTAGTTGTGCAGAATAAAGCAATGTGGGTTTTAGGATATTCCACAAAATTTCACCAGTACGGTCATCTGCATACACAAGCGTTTTCACTCTATTAGCGAGCCCTTTTTGTTGTTTAGCCATTTCAATAGAAGGTGTTTGCAACTTTTTAGCAGGACTGTAGTCAAATGTCTCTGTATCTAGTTCGAGAATCTCTTTCCCTTTTTTCAAATAGAATCCTTGTTTTGCCTTAGCACCAATCCAGCCGTTATCAATCATTTTCTTCATGAATGGCGGCAATTCAAACACTTTCTGCTCGTCGCCTTCCGTCTTGTCGTACACATTTTTCGCCACGTGCATGAACGTATCAAGTCCAACGACGTCAAGCGTACGGAATGTTGCCGATGTCGGACGACCTATCAAAGTGCCAGTGACCGAGTCAACTTCCCCAATCGAATAACCACGTTTCTCCATCTCACGCAACGTGATAAGAAGGCCATATGTACCGATCCGGTTTGCGATGAAGTTCGGTGTATCTTTTGCGATTACTACGCCTTTACCCAGCATATCTTCACCAAAACGAGTCATGAACTCAAGTACTTCCGGTGCAGTTGTGCTCGCTGGAATAATCTCAAGTAATTTCAAGTAACGCGGTGGATTGAAGAAGTGTGTACCCATGAAATGTTTTTGAAAATCTTCCGTACGACCTTCCGCCATCGCTTCAATACTTATACCTGATGTATTTGAAGTGATGATTGTACCCGGTTTACGAACTGCATCTATTTTTTCATACAAGCCTCTTTTAACATCAAGATTTTCAACAATCACTTCAATAACCCAGTCAACATCTTTTAATTTATCCAGATCATCTTCAAAGTTCCCTGCTTCTATAAGAGACAGATTACTTTTCTTCGTTAGGGGTGCAGGTTTTTGTTTCAATAGTTTCTGCAAAGCACCTGTTGCAATTTTATTTCTTACAATGCCATCTTCAAGCGTAAGTCCTTTTGCTGCTTCCTCTTCCGTTACCTTTCCAGGAACGATATCCAAAAGTAAAACCGGAATTCCTATATTAGCGAGATGAGCTGCAATACCAGAACCCATAACGCCTGAACCTAAAACTGCCGCTTTTTTAATTTGATAAGTCACTTGCGAAGCCTCCCTTTTCCACTTGAATGAACACTCATTCATTTAATAGGCAAAAAAATAAAAACCTTTTCTATATCTATCAGTGTAAAACACATTGCTAGTTTTCGCAATATTTAAATCTAAAAGTTTTCAATTTCCTATCTGAAACATATCGTTACCCCACTAAAGTGATTACGTTGTACACTGTCCATATAAAGGAGGTTAATATATAATATGAAACCAATTACAACAGTTGAACAGTTCAATGAAATTATTTCCGGCGATTCTAAAGCACTTGTTAAATTCCAGGCAGGATGGTGCCCTGACTGCAGGCGCATGGATATGTTTATCGATCCAATCGTCGAGAAATATGATGAATACACATGGTATGATGTCGACCGCGATGTACTGCCAGAAATCGCTGACAAGTATGACGTCATGGGCATTCCAAGTCTTCTTATTTTCCAAAACGGTGAAAAGCAGGCGCATCTGCATAGCGCTAACGCAAAATCACCGGCACAAGTTACTGAGTTCCTTGAAGGCGTAAAAGCATAATAGAATAGAAACACAATCTAAACGGATAGACCCATGTCTATCCGTTTTTCATGCACCTATTTTCCATTTGAAGTATAATAGGTTAAAATGCTAACGAGGTGCGTTAATTGGACTACGAAAATGAAATCCAACAACTTAAATCTAAAATCGCTTCCTATGAAAAGGTTCTCCTGGACACAGCAGCACCAATCATTCCTTCAATTGTCGACAATACAATTCTTGTTCCGATTTCAGGCTACACTAGCCAAGATCGTTTTAATTTAATCCGCACACGCGTCCTCGAATACGTTGGAGTCCACAGGGATACAATTTGTGCAGTATTCGATTTTACTGGAGTAGATCTCAATGACGTAAAGGAATTTGATTTTACTATACTTACAAACGAGATCGACCAACTGAATAACACGTTGAAACTAATGGGCGTACGCCCTATTTTTGTCGGCTTTAACCCAAGGATTGTCAGAGAAATCGTGCATGCTGGCATTCACATGGAGATTGAAACCTATATCAACTTCAAAACTTCATTAAAAACTCTGCTAACCGAAAACGACAAATCACTTTCTTCTTTTTGATGAAGTGATTTTTTCATTATGAGAGGTGTGCCTAGTGAAAAGGATGCTGAACGTGAATGGCAAATCGCAATATGACGAGGATATAAACGAATCATTGCGTGCTTCCGCCTGCGGGCCCGTGACAGCTCGTGTTCTAATGGATCAGATTGCTCCAAATGCATGCCCATATGACGTTAACGAATTATATAAACTTCTTGGCGGGACGAAAATCGGACTTTCAAAAAGGCGTTTCATCTGTAATATGCGCGAAGTCCTTGGCGCCGACTGGACTGTTGCAGAGTGTAGTATAGACGAAGTGATTCGCCAAATTGATAGTGGGCGACCCGTTGCGGCGAAGTTTGATAAATGGTTTTCTTTCCGTTGGCGTGGCAGTTACGAATTTGATTACCACTGGGTTCCTGTAATTGGCTACGAAGAAAAAGATTATGATGTTGAGCTAATCATTCATGATAATGGTGGGCGAAACCGTCCGAGTCAAGTGCGGCATGTTTCTTATTTGAGGGATAAACCTGTTTTGTCATTTGTGAAGATTGAACTGAAAAGTTGAATGCAAAAACATAGCTTTTGCTTAACTAAAAGTAACCTGAAATTAACTTGATTCCACTCTAGGCATTACGTGTATAATTTTTTGAGGTCGCTCTCAATTGAATGACTTCCATACGATAACCGTGTTGTCTGAATGTGTAGGAATGCGACTTTGTGGCATTCCTACACATTTTTTTCGATAATCGTATGGTGGTTATTTATCCGTCGCTCTTCAAAATTACAGATACACGAGGTGCTGAAGCTTTCTGGGACGAAAGAATAGATGGGCATCTTACCTGAAGATAAGCCGCCAAAGATGCAATTTTGGCGGCTGATGCTTTCTTTATGGTTTTTTCTTTTTTATTGACTTTGTTATATGATATTGTTGAATATCTAAGAATAAAAGAACTTCTCAAGATTATTTTAAATTATTTGAAATTTTAACGAGAACATAGTTTTTAGTCCACATTTGAGTAGTACCAATTAACTTTTCTCCATCTTTTTCAAAGAGCATACCACCACCATCTTTCTGTTTAAATTCCCATCCATTTGATACAACCATTTGTTTTATATTTTCGTCAGCAATCGAAATACCTTCGTTTTCACTTCTTGTGATATACCAAATAGAATCGCCTTCTACTGCAATTTCAGCTATTTCACTATCCGATTCCTTCAATTTATCAATCGCTTCTTTTGAAGATATATCATCTATTGGAAGAGAAGGATAATGTAATTTATTTATTAATATGAACACTGCAATAACGGCTATAAATAAACCTGAAATAACCCCGATTTTTTTCAATTAATTATCCCCTTTCTACTAATTTCGAATATCATTTATTATAAGTTCCTAAGCATTCAAACGAACCTACCTTTGATTTTTCTTATTTAACTAAACTGCCTCTTTAGTTGAACAAGAAAAAAGAGCCGTCTAAGCAGCTCAACAATCTTCAAGTAAAGCACTCGTTAGATTAAGTACATTCCTTCACATAAGTTATACTTTCTTCTCATTATTTTTCCATTTCACATAATTATAAGCGACGTCCATTAAAACCAAAAACAGGTAAATTATTCCAATTACTTCGTATTCATTTGATGTTAAATCACTAAACCGATATAGAGCAAGATACATTAGGGATACTAATGGAATCCCCCACAAGCCACGTATCAACCTTCTTCTGTACGTTAATCTATGATAGTTTAGTACAAATCCTTTATCCTTTTTTTCTACGTCCTTATATATTACCGACGATATCGTACTAACAATTAAAACCGCTATCAATGGTCCAATAAAATACAATAGAGTATTCACTATTCTCCCCCTAGTAAAACAATAATAGATTTGTATGTACTCTTCAGCTAACCCGCCCCTTTAGTGCAACAAAAAAAAGCCGTTTAATCAACTCAATGTTCTTCAAGTAAAGCACCCGTTAGTTTAATAAGAACAGAGACACTTATTAAACAATTGCCCCCTATAATGGAATAACGAAAGTAGACACAAGAATGTTAATTAGCTTTATTTTTCTTCATCTAGCCGTCTCTTATTATAACAAAAGCCCCTTTCAGTTGACGTTGAACTAAAAGGAGCTTATTGTTATTTATTATTATCATATAAATCTTTATACATAGTAGCAATCAGAATAAAAATAAATACAGGGATTAAAAAAACTTTATTATTTATCAGGCTATTTGCTGAAGTATCAAATAAAATACTTACTACTAAAGCAATTATACTAACCACACTGAAAATAATAAATATCATTTTATTTGCCAAAAAATACTCTTTTTTTATTTCAATCACTAAATATACTATTGCAAAAACAATTGAAACAATACGCGTTACAAATAAATATTCATATTGAAGAAAAAAAGTTGCAAATAAAAATAGAAGAACTATTAAATTTAAAATTATAGAAACATTAATATTTTTCATTATAAACTCCTAAAAGTAGATTGATTACATTGCGTTAAGTTGTTAAACACAAGTTATACAACACTCTTCAACTAACCTGCCTCTTTAGTTCAATAAGAAAAAAGGCTTTACTCCTTCTGGAAGTAAAGCACCCGTTAGTTGAAGTACATTTATTCACATACTTATAAAACTACTTTATTTTTAAGGCTGTTTGTATCCTTTAAGAACTTCACTGTTAGTATTTCTCAATCTTTATTTTTTTTTTCATTTTTTCTTCGCTAATTGATACTGTTTCTGTTTCAGAAACTTTCTTTATAGAATATTCAACTATTTGTTGAATCAACGTATCATCAACTTTTACATCCTTCGGGAAACTTACTGATACAGACATTTCTTTAAAATTACCACCTAACGATATTGCTATTGACTCACTATCAAGTTCCGTTTGTTCTGTAATAGATACTATTATTTCATTTTGTAATTCAGATATTAAGTTTGATATTCCATCGTCCCCCCCGTATCTCTGAGAAACTACTACTTCCTGTTCGCTTTCTAATACCTCGGTTGTATTACATCCAACTAACAAGATTGAACAAAATAAAATTCCTGAAAATATAGCTTTTTTCATCACTTTTAAATTCTCCTTTCAAAAATAAATTGCACATTCCACAACAATTCTCCATACGTAAGTTTGACGTTATATATTGGTAATAGTTCCAAATTTAATAATAATCTTATTCAACTAAACTGCCCAGTTAGTTCAATAAGAAAAAAGGCTTTACTCCTTCTTGAAGTAAAGCTACCCGTTAGTTTAAGTACAATCATTCACATACTTTTATCAATTATTCTGCATGTTGTGGTTCAATTCCACTTTCTTCTACCGATGTGCCTGATACAGTCCACATACTTACTTGCCTTACCACTGTATCTTCAACTGTATCTTCAACTGTATATTCATAAACTACTTTTGGCTCACTATCGAAAATTACATGAAGATTTATAACAGGTTCTATTTTAAAGTCGTCTGTATCTGTAATTCCCCATGAATCCATTGGATATTTTTCTTCTAAATGACCTTCTAATACTTCTATGGCTTTTCCAGTTTGTTGCTCTATAATCAAAGGTCTAATTGCTCCTTGATAGATATAACTACAAATTAAAATGATGCCCAATATAACCCAAACAAGCTTCCTAACTTTCTTAGGTAATAGAAAAGTTAACAGACCCACTGCAAAAATACATATTGTAATGAGAAATAACCCAATTAAGATTGTTGGTTCCATTTACTACCACACCTTTTACATTTTATTTATATTTACTACTATCCTATAAGAATATAGAAACATTCTTTATTCAACTAACCTGCTCGTTATTTTAAGGAATGATTCCATAAAATGGCCCGATTGAGGCACAAACCTTATGCAAGAATTGCCCCCTTATGCAGGATAAACGCTATTAGATTATTCTTTACTTATTTGCAATTTTACGAAGTAAATATAACGCATAAACGATTGCTGGGATAGCCCCTATGTATAGAATCAAATTAAGGATTCCACCAATTGCATATAACGGGGATACTGCTATATCCATACTCATTTAATCACTCCTTTCGTAAAGTCAATTACCTGTTAGTTAATCAATCTATTAATGCATAATTTGGCCCGATTGTTTAAGAAAAGCTGAACTCACTTTACTACAATCGCACCCTTTACTTGAAGAAGGACAATCTATATTTGCTATGAGTCTTGTCCAACTATAACTTTCCAACCTCTTTTTTTCTTCTCAACAGGGAAAGTGAAATTAGTTAAATTCCCCTCATCAATCATTTCAACAGTTGCTGCAAACTCCGTTTCACTTACCTTTTTAAGCTCTACTATTTTTGTACCAGTAATATTTGAGTTAATACCTTCGTCAATAATACTTGAATACTCCTCTTTTTGCTCAGCTTTATCGGGAAATCTAATATCATCTGCATATTTCACCATTGATGATACGTCGTTTGTTTCTACAGCTTCTAAGTAATTACTTACAAGGGTTGCAACTTTTTCATCAGTTGTTTTAGTCGAACAACCAACTAAAAATAGTAACAACAAAATCCCCAAAACTATAAACTTTCTCATTCTATTCCCCCATCTCATTTAGCCATTTAACTTTACCATTCATGTTTAAGTAAAGTAGCAATAGGTAAACCTTTGATGTTATCTCCAGCTTTTCCCCTGCTCTGCACGGAACGTGCCAGTTTCCAAGCATTCCGCGCTCCATCTAGCGATGGTTTTATTAATTATAAGTTTCAAGTTACCCTTATTGAATTGGATTATTTAATACATTCTAATTCACATATTCCCCGATATTTATTAATCTTTTTTAACATCGGTTCTGTGATACCCAAAACTTTGATGAGTGAATCTATCTTAATTTTGTCTGTCATATGGATTAATTTATGTACCTCTTTTTGGAGGATACGTAAATTATTGAATTTGTCGCTTCCACCAAGATGCATAGGAATGTAGTGATGACAATTTACGTCTTGTGCTTCTAAGAACGTACCTGTGATTTCACATTTACCTAGTTTCATGCTGTATCTACTAATCCGATTATCCATATATTCAACACTTCTTGTCGGGACTTTCGAGTCCAGTAACAACACTATTTCCTGTCTAATATCTGTGCGTAGCCTGGTGGCTATTTGTACTCGACCTTCTTCAGTAAACGGTGTTAAACTTTGTGTGAAGCACATCGTATTTTTGGTTTTGATGATTCCAAGAGGGAAGAGATGTACACCAGCAATTTTATAAGTTTTAGTGCTTAAGCTATAAAACTTTTTATAGACAGGTGGAGGTTTTTTTGGATGTTCATATTTCCCGACAGGTTTAAGACGATTGTACATGAATGCACTTATTTCGTAGGCAAGACATGAGAACGCTAAGTTGACGTGAGTAGCTCTGTTAAAATAATTGTGTAACCCTAAGACAAAACTATTAAACCGCATAGCATTCTGAGCCGTTGGTGATTTTCGCAGTTTTTGAATTCGCTTCTTTGCATCTGCTTTAATTTGTTTTATTTTCTCAGCTTTAACAAATGTATGGGCCACACGTGTCTTTCTTTTACGATTGGCACGTATTGTGAATCCAAGAAAATCAGACTTAGACTTACGGAGATTAATAATCTTCGATTTTTCTGGTGAAATATCGAGTTTTAAGCGTTCCTTCAGATAAAGCTTAACAGCATGATACCACTTTTCAGCAGTTTTCCAGTCCCGACATAAAATCTTAA
>NZ_JACFTD010000016.1 GCF_014282005.1 Sporosarcina sp. BP05
GTTCAAAGTATCTCTTGTGCCAGCCCCTATATGAGGTGTCGCAATAATGTTATCAAAAGTTAATAATGGATTGTTTATATTTATTGGTTCTTCTGCCCATACATCGAGACCTGCACCGCCAATTTTATTAGTAGACAATGCCTCGGCAAGTGCATCTTCATCTACAATATTACCGCGTGAAACATTAATTAAAATAGCATTTGATTTCATTTGCGAGAATTCGGATGTACTAATAAGATGTTTCGTTTCAGTAAGTAAAGGGATGTGTATGCTAATAATATCAGAACTCTCAAGTACTTCTTGAAGTGATACAAATGTTGATTCAAGCTCTATTTCTAGTTCAGGACTGAGTTGGAATTTATCATAATAAATAATCTCAGTTCCGAATGCTTTAGACCTCTTCGCTGTTTCCTGTCCAATATTCCCAAATCCAATAAATCCATGTGTTTTCCCAAACATTTCATATGAAGATAGACGATGTTCCCACATCAACCACTTTCCTGATTTAGTAGCTTTATCAAGAATAGTTAACTTTCTATAGAGACTTAAAATCATTCCAATAGTTAGTTCAGCGACACCTCTTGCGTTTCCACCAGGCAAATTGCAAACTGGAATGCTTAGTCGTACAGCAGCCTTTAGGTCAATATTATCCAGGCCAATTCCTGTTTTTTGTACTAACTTTACATTAGTTGCACGTTCTAGCATATCTTCAGTCAGTTCAAATGTGCTTACTAGGAAATAATCCGCTTCGCATAACGCTTTTTCTTTCTGAGAAATGGACAAATCCTGCCAAAAAAGCAATTTAAAATCATTCGAATGACTTACTAGCTCATCTTTGTATTCTTGGGATACACTGTCGAAATAAATGATTAATGAAACCATATTGTATTCTCCTTTCAGAAGTGGTTATCTTACGCTGCCAAGTCTAACAAAAAGAAGTATAGAATTCTAGTGTTTATTGAAATTTCAGTAAATAGTAAGTTTGTAATTAGAAGGGTGGATAAAGGTATTTTAAAAAATATTTAAAATACGATTGACTCTAAAGTTTATTTGTCTTACAATAAGATTTACAAACAGACTTATTAGAATATTCCTTTAAGATGAGAGTGGAAGGGGAGAGGATATTGGTAGGGAAATATAGTGACGTCTTTTCAGGATTATTTTTGTTATTGATAAGCGTTGGCATGTTCACGGCAACATTTAGTTTTAAAGCACTTACAGTTAGTAAGGTTGGTCCCGACTTCATGCCCAAGATTATTGCATGTTTAATAGCGCTTGTCAGCATTGCGATCATTGTAAGCGCCTTCAATAAATTGAAAGAGAAAAAGTCATTAGAAATACAAACGGTGGAAGAGGAAACTTCTGTAACGGTAGAAGAATCGGAAGAGAAAACCTACTTGCCGGTTATCCTTTCTTTGGCATTGATGGTAGGTTATTTAATTCTCATGCCGTATGTTGGCTTCTTGATTATGACAGCCGTCTACTTATTCTTTCAGATGTATGTATTATCCGATAAAAGCAATAAAAGACTGGTGTTGTTCATAGTCGTCTCTATCGTATCTTCAGCAGTTACGTATTTCATATTCCGTTCAATATTTTATGTCATGCTTCCATCTGGAATTCTTGGCTAAGGGGGTAAAAGAATGATAGAAATGTTATTGGCCGGTTTCACCTCTGTAATGACAATTAAGATTATATTATTGATTGTCATGGGGGTTGCTTTAGGTCTTGTATTTGGTTCAATTCCCGGTTTAACAGCAACGATGGCTATTGCAATCTGTCTTCCCATTACATATGGAATGGATCCAATCGCGGGAATGTCACTATTAATGGGCTTATACATTGGGGGCGTTTCAGGTGGTTTAATACCTGCCATTCTTTTAAAATTGCCAGGGACGCCGTCTTCTATTGCGACCACTTTCGATGGATACCCGATGGCTCAAAAAGGTGAGGCTGGTAAAGCATTTTCGTTTGCAATTGTATCATCTTTTTTGGGAGGACTTTTAAGCATCATCGTTCTCATCATGATTGCTCCACCACTGGGTAAAATAGCCCTTCAGTTCGGTCCGTTTGAGTATTTTGCAATCGTTATCTTCTCTCTGACATTGATTGCAAGTCTATCAGGCGACTCATTGCCGAAAGGGGTTATGGCAGGGTTAATCGGAATCGGGTTTGCGATGGTCGGTTCTGCCCCAATCGATGCATTCCCGAGATTTACATTTGGATTTAGTTCACTTGATGCTGGATTTGACTTGTTGCCAGTTCTTATAGGATTGTTTGCAATTTCCGAAATTTTGTTAGTGGCAGAAAAGAAATATAAAAACAAGCTTAAAGTCGATATTAAAAATATAAGTTACAAAGTAACAATTAAAGAATATCTAGATCAAAAATGGAACTTCTTACGATCTAGTGTAATTGGGGTGGGAATTGGGATTCTACCAGGAATCGGTGGTGGGACGGCTAACCTAATTGCTTATGCTGCTGCGAAGAACGCATCTAAGACACCGGAAAAATATGGTGAAGGTATTCCGAATGGTGTTGTGGCATCTGAGTCCTCAAATAATGCTGCAATCGGCGGTGCACTTGTTCCGCTTGTGTCGCTTGGTATTCCAGGTGATACGGTTACTGCCATGTTACTAGGAGGATTAATTTTACACGGCCTTCAACCAGGTCCGTTGTTAATGCAAAATCACGGAGATGTCGTATTTGGGATATTTGCAGCTTTGCTAATTGCAAATATCTTTATGGCTCTCTTCTTGTTCATAGGTATGAAAGGTTTTATTCGGCTACTAAGTATTCCACAAAACATTTTACTGCCAATTATCATTACGCTTTGTGTTGTAGGGGCGTATGGGGTAAACAGCCGTTTGTTTGATGTAGGAGCGCTTTTATTTTTCGGGGTTCTTGGATACTTCATGGTCAAATTTAAATATCCATTGACGCCATTAGTTCTTGGTTTCATATTAGGACCGCTTTTAGAGACCAATTTACGCCGGGGACTCATGTTGTCACAAGGTGATTTTATGCCGTTTCTAACAGAGCCAATCGCCGCATTCTTCCTTCTAGTGACAGTTGCTTCACTAGGGCTAAAATTCTATAGTGGTTGGAAGAAAAAAAGGCGCCTAAAAGTCTATTAACAGATTTAACTTTAGCTGAATAATTGTTTCAATGAGATTCACCAAATAATGGGGGAAAATAGGGGGTATTTAGATGAAGAAAATGATTAAAAAGGTACTATTCGGAGCTCTTCTCGTTGGGGCTGTGGCTGTAATGGGGGCTTGTTCTGAAACTGTAGAGGGAACGGAGAAAGATTCGGGAGGAAAAGACTCAAGTTCTTACCCAACGAAACCAATTGAAATAGTTGTGCCAGCAGGCGCTGGAGGGGATACAGATCTTAACACACGTACGATGGCTAAGTATTTGGAGAAAGAATTGGGAACGACAATGATTATTACCAACGTGAATGCTGCGGGAGGAACAACAGGTACCAAAAAGGTACTTGACTCAAAACCGGATGGCTACACAGTGCTGTCTTACCATAACTCAACACTTATTAGTAAAATTCTAGGATTAGTTGATTATACGTATTCAGACTTTGATGTAGCGGGTATGGGTGTTATGGATAAAGGGAATGCGTTTGTTGTTAATAACAAATCGGAATTTAAAAGTCTTGATGACTTAATCGCATTTGCGAAAGAGAACCCTGAAAAGGTTACTGTGGCAACTGAAGTAGGATCGTTTACACATTTACAATTGCTTGCATTTGAAGCAGCGACAGGTACCAAGTTTAATATCGTAGATGTTGGAGGTGCTTCAGACAAAATTACAGCACTACTTGGTGGGCGAATCGATATTATCCCGACTCAACTAGGACTAGTTAACAGCTACGTTGAATCTGGGGATTTCAGAGCTCTTGGAATTATGTCTGATGAACGGTTAAAGGCAGCTCCGGATGTACCTACATTTAAAGAACAGGGCGTTGACCTTGTGATGGACAAATTCTTTTTCTGGGGCTTCCCGAAAGGAACTCCTGAAGAAATTGTAGATACATTTACGAAAGCATTGGAAAAAGTAGTTGCGAATGAAGAGTACCAAAAGGAAATGGAAGGCTTCATGGTTGAGCCTGTGTATTTGAATCCAGCTGAAGCAAATGAACTTATGGAGAAAGAGGATAAATTCTACACTGAATTGAATCCGCAATAAATATTTGCTCTGCCTGTGAGGTTTGCAGGCAGTTTTTTAAAATTACATCTATTAAACGTACCAATAGAAGGGATGATTTGGGTGGCGATCAAAGCTAATCTTGAAATTCCACTGTTCATTAAAGTAAATCAAGCAGACAATACTGCAATTATTGTTAATGCAGGAGGGTTGAAAGAAGGAATTGAATTTTCATGTGGACTTATTCTCACGGAGTTTATTCCCCAAGGTCACAAAGTGGCTTTGGCGGATATTGATACGGGGGAAGACATAGTTCGTTACGGAGAAGTCATCGGGTATGCACAAAGCCCAATAAAAAAAGGTGCCTGGATTCGAGAGGCATTGGTAGTTATGCCTACTCCTCCTAATCTGGATTCCCTTTCAATGTCCACTAATGTGGCAATCGTTTCTCCACTTGAAAAAGAATACACATTTTTAGGTTATCGCAATTCTGATGGAAGCGCTGGGACTAAAAACATATTGGGAATTTCTACGAGCGTTCAATGTGTAGCTGGTGTTCTTGACTTTGCAGTGAAGAAAATCAAGCAAGAACTATTGCCATCTTTTCCAAATGTGGATGATGTAATTGCACTAACTCACAACTACGGCTGTGGTGTAGCCATTAACGCACCGGATGCTGTGATACCAATCCGAACGATTCAAAACCTAGCGAAACATCCGAACTTCGGTGGGGAAGTCATGATTATCGGACTTGGTTGCGAGAAATTAGTTCCTCAGCGATTAAATGATGGAAAAGACGACGGTAACATTTTGTCGCTACAAGATGAAAATGGATTCGTTAATATGATTCAGTCGATTGTCGCAATGGCAAAGGAACGATTACAGAATTTGAATGAACGGCAAAGAGAAGTTTGTCCAGTTTCAGATTTAGTGATTGGTGTTCAATGTGGTGGCAGTGATGCGTTTTCCGGCGTAACTGCAAATCCAGCAGTGGGCTATGCAGCCGATTTGCTAGTAAGTGCAGGAGCTACCGTTCTCTTTTCGGAAGTGACTGAAGTGAGGGATGCAATTCACCTTTTAACACCTCGTGCTGCGACGGAAGAAGTCGGCCAGGCATTAATACGAGAAATGAAATGGTATGACGATTATTTAAGTAGAGGTGAAGCGGACAGAAGTGCAAATCCTTCACCGGGCAATAAACGCGGTGGATTGTCCAATGTTGTTGAGAAATCACTTGGTTCAATTGTGAAGTCGGGAACATCGCCAATCGTAGATGTATTAGCGCCGGGGGAAAAGGCGCGCAAGAAGGGCCTTGTGTTTGCGGCGACACCTGCAAGTGATTTTGTTTGTGGAACATTGCAACTTGCATCTGGTATTCATCTGCAAGTGTTTACTACTGGGAGAGGAACTCCCTATGGATTATCGATAGCACCGGTTATAAAGGTTTCCACTCGAAATGCGTTGCAAGAGCAATGGCACGATTTAATTGATATTAATGCAGGGAAAATTGCTACGGGTGAAGCGACGATTGAGGATGTTGGCTGGGAAATCTTCAATGACATTCTTGAAGTCGCCAGCGGAACGAAAAAAACATGGGCAGATAAATGGGGAATCCATAATGACTTGGCCTTATTCAATCCTTCGCCGGTAACATAAACGCCATTTTCAGAACATATCAAAATATCATTTGACAGACTAATCCAATTGTCTTACAATAAGACATATAGAAACTAATTAACTATTATTGAAGGGTGGATTTCACATGACAACAAAGAAAAGACAGGCACCGAAAGGTATTTTAGGATTCCCAGTTGCTCCAATGGATGCAGAAGGCAAATTAGATTTACATGGATTAGGAAAGAATATTGAGTTTTTAGTCGAAAATGGTTTGTCTTCCGTTTTTGTAGCATGCGGAGCAGGTGAACTACATGCAATTAGCAATGAAGAATACAGATCAATGGTAGAAGTCGCCGTAGAAAAGACAAAAGGTAAAGTTCCTCTCTATACAGGAGTAGGAGGAAATATTGCGCATGCTTTAGAGCAGGCAAATATTTCCAAGGAACTAGGGGCAGAAGGATACTTGATTTTACCACCGTATTTAATCGATCCATCTCAAGATGGTATCTATAACTACTTGAGTACGATTATTGAAAGTACAGATTTGAACGCAATCGTTTATCAGCGTGACAATTGTATTTTGGAATCACAAACATTACAGAAATTATGTGAATTACCACAGCTTGTTGGCTATAAAGACGGCGTTGGAAATATGGAACTGAATGTCGAGTTTACACATCTAATCGGGGATCGTCTTGAGTGGATCAACGGTATGCCTTTGGCGGAAGTAACAATGGCTGCCTATGTGAACCTTGGATTCACTTCGTACTCATCAGCGATCTCAAACTATATTCCACATATTTCAGCGAAGTATTATGAAGCGCTTCTAAGTGGAAACAAAGAAGTACTGAATGAACTATATGAAAACGTGATATTCCCGATTCATCGTATCCGTAAACAGAAGAAAGGCTACGCGGTTTCTTTAATCAAAGCAGGTATGCAAATTGTTGGCCTCCCAATTACAACAAATGTTAGGGCACCAATCGCCCCTGTTGAAGAAGAGCATTATGAAGAGCTAAAGGTAATTATTGAAAATGCATTGAAGAAATATCCTGCTCATGCAGAGACAGTACAATAGGAGGCAATTATGACTACTACAACTGAAGTGACAACAAAAACGTATTTAAATTATATTAACGGCGAATGGGTTGCCTCTGAAACAGGAAAGACAGGGGTAAGTAAGAATCCTGCGCGGAAAGATGAAGTTGTAGGATCTTATCAACTATCCTCAAGTACTGATTTCGATAAAGCCGCATCTTCTGCACGACAAGCTCAAAAAGCATGGCGCAAACTTACTGGAAACGTACGGGGCGACTATTTGTTGAAAGCTGCTTCTATTATGGAAGAACGCATCGATGATATCGCGACTGCAATGACACAAGAAATGGGTAAGACATTCCCAGAAGCAAAAGGTGAGACTGCACGCGGAGTAGCTATTTTACGTTACTATGCTGGCGAAGGGATGAGACCGGTTGGTGACGTAATTCCATCTACAGATAGCGAAGCACTTATGTTTACAACGAGAGTACCACTTGGCGTTGTTGGAGTAATTACTCCTTGGAACTTCCCAGTAGCAATCCCGCTTTGGAAAATGGCTCCGGCTTTAATTTACGGTAATGCAGTTGTTATTAAACCAGCGAGCGAAACGGCTATTACATGTGCAAAAGTGATTGAGTGTTTGCATGATGCAGGGATTCCCGCAGGTGTAGTCAATATGGTAACAGGTTCCGGTTCCCTTCTTGGACCAGAGATGGCAAGTAATAAAAACATTGATGCAATCACGTTTACAGGGTCGAATACGGTTGGGAAATCACTGGCTCAGACAGCTGTTGCAAGAGGCATTAAATATCAACTTGAAATGGGTGGGAAAAATCCAGTAATCGTAGCCAACGATGCAGATCTTGACTTGGCGGTTGAAGCGACGATAAGTGGTGGATTAAAATCATCAGGACAAAAATGTACGGCAACAAGCCGTGTCATCGTTCAAAAAGATGTCTATGACGAATTTAAAGAGAAACTTCTAAAAAAGGTTGCTGAAATAACTGTCGGTGACGGCATGGATGCAGGTACGTGGATGGGTCCAAGCTCAAGCCAAGGTCAGTTGGACACAGTGCTGTCCTATATTGAAAAAGGGAAAGCAGAAGGTGCTAACCTACTCTTTGGTGGGAATGAAGTAGTCGGAAAAGATGGATTGAACGGGTACTACGTGGAGCCAACAGTATTTGAGGGCGTAACTTCTAAAATGGTGCTTGCACAAGAAGAGATTTTCGGACCAGTTCTTGCACTTATGAAAGTGGATACGATGGAAGAGGCACTGGAAGTGGCAAATGACTCGGAATACGGACTAAGTGCTTCAATTTTCACGACGAAAATTAGTAATATGCTTTCATTCATCAATGAAATGGATGCTGGTTTAGTACGCATTAACGCAGAAAGTGCTGGTGTCGAACTTCAAGCTCCTTTCGGCGGCATGAAGCAATCTAGTTCCCATTCACGTGAACAAGGGCAAGCTGCAAAAGAATTCTATACGTCTATCAAAACAGTATTTATTAAATAAGATAAGTCAGGAGGAGTTATGCGATAAAAAGCTTAACTCCTTATTTTTCAAAAAGAGCAACTGAGCTTTCATTTTTTTCTTTCTATGAAAGGAAGTAAATGAGTGGGGAAATTCACTGGAATCATGCAGTATAAAAAGAATCGTTTTCGATATAAAATTATTTTTATGGTTTTCATTGTGACAGTGATTAGTTACGCGGATCGTTCCATATTGTCGATTGCAGGTAATAGTATCGCCATTGACCTAGGGATTAATGAAATCACGATGGGCTACATTTTTTCTTCTTTTAGTTGGGCATATGTCATCGGACAAATTCCAGGCGGACTGTTGATAGACAAGTTTGGAACAAAACGAGTGTATGGCAGCTTGATAATATTGTGGTCGTTGCTATCGTTATTGCATGGTGTTATTGGATTTATACCCCTTCACTTTGCAGTACTATCATTATTTATCTTGCGATTTTTTATAGGATTGATAGGCGCCCCTTTATTTCCTGCAAATTCTAGGATTGTAGCTGAATGGTTTCCGATGAAGGAACGGGGATTTGCAACTGCTACTTTCACTTCAGCACAATACTTTGCCGCCGTGCTCTTTGCCCCACTAATCGGATGGGTTTCATATTCTTATGGCTGGGAATATGTATTCTTTCTTTTAGGATGCATTGGAATCGTGTGTGCAGTCGATTGGTTAAGGAATTATGATCAACCTGGAAAGCATCAATGGATTAGTGCTGATGAACTTGAATTTATCAAAAGAGGTGGCGCGTCCGTTTTAGGCAATGAAAAAACGGATAGTGGACGTGAAAAACGTGTCGGTTATAAGCGTCCAGTTTTCCAATTGTTACGCAATCGCATGGTTGTCGGAGTGTACGTTGCACAATATTGTTCAACCGTTATTACTTTCTTTTTTCTTACGTGGTTTCCGGTATACCTTATTACGGAAAAGCAAATGACTGTTTTACAAGTCGGATTCATTTCCATATTTCCTGCACTTGCCGCTTTTATCGGGGCTTTAACTGGTGGGGTATTTTCCGATACATTGATTAGAAAGGGTTATTCTCGGACGATCGCAAGAAAAATTCCGATTATCGCTGGGATGCTCATTTCAATGACTATTATTAGTGCCAACTATATGGATTCGATTGTCTTTGTCATTGTTATTATGTCTTTTGCGTTTTTTGGAAGAGGTTTCGGAGGATTAGGCTGGGCGATTATTTCTGAAACATCGCCAAAAGAAGTTGCGGGACTTAACGGTGCATTATTCAATACATTTGGTAATGTAGCGGGTATTACTACACCCATTATAATCGGTTACATTTTACAAATTACTGGTTCATTCAATATGGCGCTATTATTTGTCGGTGTGAATGCATTCATCGCCATATGCTGTTATTTATTTGTCGTTGGTGAAATTAAGGAAATAACAATTCAGTAATTGGAGGGGCTATTTATGTTAACAGAGACTGCGGGAGAACGTACAAATACGGAGGGGAAAAAGTCAAATACTCCGAAGGTCGTAAAAATGACTGTAATTCCAGTAGCAGGTCACGATAGCATGTTGTTGAACTTGAGTGGCGCACATAGCCCATTCTTTACGCGAAATATACTTATTCTCGAAGATAATTACGGGAATAAAGGCGTAGGAGAGGTACCGGGCGGAGAGGCGATTCGCCAGACGTTAGAGGATTCAAAGCCATTCGTAATTGGTGAATCCGTCGGTACATATAACTCGATATTAAATAAAGTTCGAAAACAATTCGCTGTCCGGGATGCGGATGGGCGCGGTGCACAAACATTTGATTTACGAACGACAATTCATGTTGTCACGGCTATTGAAGCGGCATTATTGGATCTACTAGGGAAGTTCCTAGATGTACCTGTCGCGGCATTGCTTGGTGAAGGTCAGCAGCGCAGTAGTGTGGAAATGCTTGGTTATTTGTTCTATCTTGGTGATCGGAACAAAACGGATTTACCTTATCTAAGCGATTTGAACGCCAAAGATGATTGGTTCAGACTGCGGCATGAAGAAGCATTGACGCCTGAATCGATTGTTGCACTTGCGGAGGCGGCCTATGAACGCTACGGCTTTAATGACTTTAAACTAAAAGGCGGAGTGCTTTCTGGAGATGAAGAAATGGCAGCTGTGACAGCGCTTGCAAAACGTTTCCCGGAGGCGAGAATTACACTGGACCCAAATGGTGCCTGGTCATTAGAGGAAGCCATTCGACTTTGTAAAAACCAACATGATGTACTTGCCTATGCTGAAGATCCATGTGGAGCGGAAGCCGGTTATTCTGCACGCGAAGCAATGGCTGAGTTCCGCCGCGCTACTGGACTTCCAACGGCTACCAATATGATTGCAACAGACTGGAGACAAATGGGTCATGCGATTCAGCTTAATGCTGTTGATATTCCGTTGGCCGATCCGCATTTCTGGACGATGCAAGGTTCAGTTCGTGTCGCACAAATGTGTAATGATTGGGGATTGACGTGGGGCTCGCACTCGAATAACCATTTCGACATTTCTCTTGCAATGTTCACGCATGTTGCTGCAGCTGCACCTGGAGAAATCACGGCGATTGACACGCATTGGATTTGGCAAGATGGTCAACGCTTAACAAAAGAACCGCTTCAAATTAAAAGTGGGAAAATCGAAGTTCCATCTGCGCCTGGCTTAGGTGTTGAAATTGATATGGAGCAGATCGAAAAGGCCAATAAACTCTATATCGATCAAAAACTTGGCGCTCGTGATGACTCTATCGGTATGCAGTATTTAATTCCAGAATGGAAATTCGATAATAAACGGCCTTGTTTAGTCAGGTGACTTTGAATCGATAGTATTCTACTATATGGAAAGTATATGGGATAGGCCAGCGGGAAACGTTGGTCTATATTCCGTTTTAGTAAGGAGGAAATTCGATGGAGCATAAAGTGATTGTTTATAAAAAAATAGATCCACAAGTTTTAGATTATCTTCGAACAACGTGTCAGGTCGTTTACTTTGAGGAGCTAAATGAATATACATATCCACAGTTTAAAACACATCTCCAAGATACGCATGCACTTCTAGGATCTGGTTTAAAGGTAGACGATGCGTTACTAGCACAATCTCCGCAATTGAAAGTTGTAAGCAACGTTTCGGTCGGATACGATAATTTGAATTTATCATTGCTGACAAAACGAAATATAGTGGCAACAAACACGCCAGGTGTTTTGAATGAGACAGTAGCGGATGCAATGTTTGGGCTATTACTTTCGGCTGCAAGAAGAGTTCCTGAATTGGATGCCTACGTTAAGCGGGGGGATTGGAATCAGCAGCTTGGGGAGGAGTTATTCGGAACGGATGTTCACGGAAAAGTGATTGGAATTGTGGGAATGGGCGGCATTGGGAAAGCAATTGCTCAACGGGCGAGATTTGGATTTGGTATGGAGATCCTTTATCATAACCGCAACCGTGATGTGGATGCTGAATCGACTTATGACGCGCAGTATTGTAGTTTACCTGAACTTCTAGAGCGCTCTGATTTTGTCTATAATATGGTGCCACTCAGTGATGAGACAAAGAATTTATTTGGTGCAGCTGAATTTAAATCGATGAAGAACAGTGCCATCTTCGTAAACGGTTCACGTGGTGCTGTCGTGGATGAAGAAGCTTTGCATGATGCATTGGTCAACAAAGAAATAGCTGGGGCTGGTTTAGATGTTTATAAGCAAGAGCCAATTGATCCGAGTCATCCATTGTTGAAGTTGTCAAACATCGTTACGACACCCCATATCGGATCAGGGACAAAGGAAACGAGATTGAAAATGGGGATGCTGGCTGCGGAGTCCGTTTTAAAAGTGTTTGCCGGGGAAACACCATCTAACGTATTGAACCCTATAGAAATAGTTAAGTAACGCGATTATTTTGAGGAGGTTGGCTATGCATTTTATTGACGAACAGGAAATTAGAAGTCTTATCTCGATGAAGGATATTATCGATACAATCGAAGAGTATTACATAAACGATGGAGAGAAGAAATCCTTTGTCCCCGAACGATTATTCATCAATGATGATGACAATTCGGCGCTATTAATGCCTTCTTTTTATGAAAATTATTATGGGGCGAAGCTGATTGGTATCGCTCCAGGCAATGCTGCAATCGGGGAAGCTACGTTAAGGGGCATCTTCTTGTTGAATGAAAGGAAGACGATGAAACCACTTGTCGTTATGGATGCCAGAACGATTACCGCTATGCGGACTGGTGCAGTCAGTGGATTGGGTATGAAATACTTGGCATCGGATGAAACGGAGACCATTGGCATTATAGGCACTGGCGATCAAGGGTGGAGTCATTTACAGGCGGCTTGCGCTGTAAGGTCAGTAAAGAGGCTTTTAGTGTATAATCGTAGTAAGGAAAGACTCGATAAATTTATAGAGAAAGCGAAGAAGGAGTTTCCAACTATTCGATTTGATAGTTCAGATCCTGCGAGCATTGTAAAAGAGGCACAAATTATTATTACAACGACGACATCAACAAATCCGGTTATTCCTTACGACGGGCAAGTTGATTTGACTGGAAAGCATTTCGCAGGTTCAGGTGCATTCAAATCATTTATGCAAGAGATTCCCGACTCAATCATCAAAGAAGCAGATCATCTATTCGTCGACACGCATGCAGCATTTTCCGAATGTGGAGAAATGATTAACGCAAAAAAGTTTGGCCACAGTGAAGAGACAATCCCGGAGTTGAAAACATTGGTTCAACAAGGTGAAAATGAAAAGATGAAACAAAAAGTAACTGTTTTCAAATCGGTAGGTGTATCTATTTTTGATATCCTAACAGCTAAGCTGATCTATGAGAGATATCAAAGTCTGGTTGAAGTTTAAAGTGTCCTTGGAAACATAAGTAAAGGAGGGTTGAAATGAAAGAATATAAAATGGACACTGTCCGTAGAAGCACCCTCTCGCAACAGGTGTTAGAACAAATTGTTCAGCTATTAATGAGTGGGCAGCTGAATCCGGGGGATAAATTGCCTCCAGAAATGAATTTGATGGAACAATTTGACGTTAGCAGGCCTGTACTGCGGGAAGCGCTTAGCTCTTTGGAGACCTTGGAAATCATTACGAGAAGGCCGCGCGGAGGTACGTTTATAAATGATAGGGTCGGAAGTAATCCATTCAAGGTAATGCTCGCGCTATCCATTAACAATGTTCCTGCGATCATTGAAGCACGCATGGCGTTAGAGTTGGGGCTTGTCACGATTGCAGCCGAGAAGATATCGGATGAGCAACTCGAAAAGATCAAAGAAACAATTGAGAGCATTCAAGAAAATGCCGATAGTGATTATGGTCGTTTAGATAAGGAATTCCACAGATTGATTGCACAAAGCGCCAACAATCCAGTCGTCGAAGGAATGATAGATTCCCTGCTCATTACGCATGAGAAAACAGATAGCTTAATCACTTATCGAGAGCCTGATATTACAATAGAGCATCACTTAGCCATCTATGAGGCGTTGAAAAAAAGAGACCCGTACGAATCATTCACACAGATGTACAGGCATTTAAGCTATGTTAGAAAGAAAATAATGGCAGACTATAAGGAAAAACAGTAGCAGCGAAAAGTTGGTACATACTTATGAGCTTTTTTGTTTGTCTAACTTGTCCGAGGGAAAAAGATGTGACTATATATGTAGAACAAATGAATGCCTATATAAACTGAGCGAAGGTACACTCAATGGGATTCTATATCGCGATATAAATAGAAAGTTTTATATATTCTATGTTGACAATCCATTCAGAAACATGTATTGTACTATTTAACAACTAAATACGTAACTTTCTTATCCAGAGAGGTGTAGGGACTGGCCCGATGATACCTCAGCAACAGACTTGTAAAAGTACTGTGCTAATTCCAGAAGCTTAAGTGTAATGCTTAGGGCTTGTAGATAAGAAGAGCAAAAAGCGATTATGCCAAAACCTCTTCTTGAAATTTAGAAGAGGTTTTTTTGTTTCGTCTAGGCTCCGGGCGCCAGATGCTAGGGTCATAAGCTAAAGCTACTCTGCGGCAAAGAACGCCGCCACGCATCTTCATCTTATGCCTGTCGCGGGCCTACAGGAAGTAGGTCATGCAGTCGTTGCCACAGGACGTGGCGGATTTAGACTGTGTAGCATTATTCAGGCGCCCTTCGCTTTTGTTCTTTCTGGAGACTAAAGTTACCTTCAAAAGATGAAGGGAGAATTATTATGTCAAACGAATTAATCGATGCAATTGCTTTGTTAAAAAAGAAAGAATGGGTCGATTTAACACATACCTTTGGACCCGAATCACCCCATTTTTCAGCATTTGATGCAGCAGAGTTTACGACATTATTCGATCATGATGATGGTTTTTTTGCACAGAGTTTTAAATTTGCAGGACAGTATGGGACACATATTGATGCACCAATTCACTTCGTACGTGAAACAAGATACCTGGATGAATTGGGTTTAAAAGAATTGGTATTACCGCTTGTGGTCATCGATAAATCGAAAGAATCCGATGCAAATCAAGATTTTACATTAACTGTTGAAGATATTCTGAAGTTTGAAGCCCAGCACGGACAAATTGAGGCAGGTACATTTGTAGCACTACGCACAGATTGGAGCAAACGCTGGCCGGATAACGAGGCTTTTTGCAATAAAGATGCCGATGGGAATAACCGTATACCGGGTTGGGGTCTTGCTGCTTTGCAGTTTTTATTTGACGAAAGAAAAGTGAAAGCAGTTGGTCATGAAACATTCGATACGGATTCAGCCATAGACTTTCAAAAGAACCAAGCTCTGCTAGGCGAATATTACGTTCTTGAACAAGATACCTATCAAATTGAGCTATTAACAAACTTGGATAAAGTGCCTGCAAAAGGCGCAGTCATTTTTAATATCGTCCCTAAGCCGGAAAAAGCATCGGGATTCCCAGTCCGCTCATTCGCGATACTGCCATAAAAAAAGAGTCCGCTCATTTGCGCTCCTGCCGTAAGAAAAGAAAGAAGGTCCGCTCATTTGCGCTCCTGCCGTAAGAAAAGAAAGAAGGTCCGCTCATTTGCGCTCCTGCCGTAAGAAAAGAAAGAAGGTCCGCTCATTCGCGCTCCTGCCGTAAGAAAAAAAAGAAGGTCCGCTCATTTGCGCTCCTGCCGCAAGAAAAAAAGAAGGTCCGCTCATTTGCGCTCATGCCGCAAGAAAAGAAAGAAGGTCCGCCCATTCGCGCACCTGTTGTAAGAAAAGAAAGAAGGTCCGCTCATTTGCGATCCTGTTATAAGAAAAGAAACGGATTGGCGTCAACGCATCATGGCAACAAACTGACAGAAGAGCAGCAATGTGAAAAATTGGAATTCATAGTGGGCGTGGCGAAGGAAGTTTGGGGATAAAAACTGATAAACCGGAACAAGGCTCATATGCTTTGTTCCGGTTTATTTATTATTCCACTGAAAACAGCGCGGCAACGGATAGTTCGTGCATTGGCTCACCTGTTGAAATAAAGGTTTTCACAAGACGGTATTCACCTGGAATCAGTGTCACGCCGAGTGCGTCGACCGAAAAAGTCTGGTTTGTTTTACTGCCAGCTGACAACATATTTCCATAGTCTTTGAAAGACGGGTTTTTTAAGAACACGGCATCTGAGTAGGTAATCATATACCACTGGTCATCTTTATTTACTTCTATATGATAAAACTCGCCTAACTGGTAATCGGATGAGCTGTCGTTTCGCACAAGCGTCTTAATGACGGGAGGCGAACCGATGAATGAATCTTCGTCCAATACAAGAGATAAACCTTCTTCTGATGAAAACATTTCCTGATCGGGCACGGGATCAGGCAGTGTAGAAACTGCTGGTTCTATCCCGCAGGCGGAGAGGGGTAGTATAAGAACAATTGCAATGGACAGTATTTTTTTCATGATGGACATACCTCCACTTCTAGCATATACCTTTGAGGGGGGGGATAAACCTTGATTGAAATCAATAAATAGCTGTGGATAAGGTGATTCCTCTGACGATTAATTAGGTGTTATCCACATGTGGGTAAAATATAATGTGTAAATGAAACTTCATCCAATTGTTTTCGTATAACAGAGAAAGGGGTGGAGTCAATGAGACAGGAAATACAAGAACGACAAATGGAATTGACGATGATACGCACTGAGCGCGACCGGGTGACAAGGCGTCTTGGGGGCGCGGAGGTAAAACTTAAAGAAGCTATTATCCAACGTGATAACTTGCATGAAAAACTTACAAAAGAACAACAGGATGTAGTAAAGCTTGGTAAGTTTTCTTTTATGAATAAGATAAGTGAGTGGACAGGCAAGTGGGATGAAAAAATGGAGAAGGAGATTTCAGAAGCAGCAGATGCGGAGCTCCATTATAATGAAGCAGAAAAAGTAGTGAAGGACTTGGAAGCGGATGCGGTCCGATTACGTGATGAGATTAAAAATCCAGACTTCGACCATATCGAGGAAGAGTGGGCGGACTTTCTGAAGGAGAAAGAGACGTGGATTCGATTCAATGACACAATTGCGAATGGTACGCTACAAAAGATAGCAGATGATAGAGTAAGACTGCGTTCGATGCTGCGTGAAATTGACGAAGCTTGCGATGCGGGTACCAAGGCAAATCGGGCACTCGATGCGGCGTTGGAGAAGCTTGGGGCGGCAGAAGGATTGTCGATATGGGATACGTTCCTTGGCGGTGGCTTGCTGGTATCGGCTCTTAAATACTCCGAAATTAATAGCTCTGATGATCTTGTCCATCGCGCGCAACGTGCCCTTCGCCATTTTGAGACGGAACTGATGGATGTCCAAAATGCCGCGACTGAATCATTCACGGTGAACAAAAATGACATCTTTACATTTACTGACCTGTTTTTCGATAATATTTTTTCAGACTGGATGATTCATTCACGCATTACAGGCGCGAAAAGTAAGCTGAACGGTGTGCTTCAAGATGTGCGCAAGGTTCAAGACCGACTTGCGAGAAAGCGTGATGAATTGCTACATGAACTGGAACGATTGGATGTGCAAGAGAGGGAGATTATTGAAGCGTAATGGAGTGACAGGGTAGTAAGGGGGGGGCATGGAACTGACCCGGTAAATTATAGATTCAAATCAAAAACCTCATTGTGCATCCTTTTGCATAATGAGGTGAAATTTAAATGTATTATACACTTTTTATTCAAACGCTAAAAACTCTATACGGTTGCCAAAAGGGTCATGTGTAAAAAAGCGAGAACGTCCTTCGATTGGAGGCTCTTCACTAATCTCATAATCAGCTTCTTCCAACCGTGATTTCAATTGCCTAAGTGAATTCACCGTAAATCCAGGATGCGCTTTTTTCGCAGGCATGAAGTCTTTCTGGATACCGATATGCACTTCTTGTGAGCCACAAAGGAACCAACAACCACCGCGTCCCGCCAAATTTTCCGGTTTTGGAATTTCCTTCATACCAAGCAATTCCCCGTAAAACTTCCGTGCTTCATCTTCAGACCCGGGCGGTGCCGCAATTTGGATATGATCAATGCCTGTTATAATATCCAACACTCCTTTGAATGTGATATTTCCAGTATAATCCTCATTGAACCATCGCGCTAATACCCTTTTCCATTACTATGGCATAAGAAAACCTTATCGACTTGGTTGAAAGTAATTTGATTTAATGATCGACTAAACTTATCCCAACAAATCCCTTTACAACTTCTTTGCATATAGTGTACCATGTAGCTAATACACTAATACGAAGAGGGGGTACGCTGATGAAGCAGTGGAATGGATTGTTGAAGAAAGAGTGGGTAACGATGAAGTGGCCATTACTTGTTAGTGCGGTACTTGGGATCATCGTAATGTCATTTGTCCCACATCTGTTAGTAAACTTTATTGGTATCAAAGCACATGTCTTTGAAGTGGCGCTTGTAATCTGTTTCATTTGGGCGGGTGCAAGTGTGTTAGCACCGGTTACTGCATTGTTTATAATGTTGGAAAGAGAAATGAAACGTCCAGATGTATGGTTTCATTCGACGGCTTCCATTTTTAAATTGGTAGGAGTGAAAGCACTTTTTGCAACCCTTATTGGCGCTGTGGCATTGTTAATTCCCACAACGGTTCTTGCGATTCAACACGTATTATTCAGCTCGACAATGGCTACCTTTGATGATTTACTTTTCTTTGGAAGTATTTTTATCGTCATAATTTTCGCAGTATCGATATCATTTATGAGTATCGGGTTTTTCTTCTGGGTCATTGACCGACTGATGAAACCATATATAAAGGGATTCTCAATTGTTGCAACAATTATAATATTCCTTGTCGCGTCTCGGCAATATGCTCTATTTGCCCTCTCCGAACTATACGAGAAACTGTTTTTAATTGGTCCTATTGATTTAATGAAAGTCAAAAATCCGAAAATCAATGTGGATTTTATTTACTTCGACCATACCGAAACATTTTTTTACACGGGTGAAATTCTATTTGATGCTTTCTTTACAGCCGCTATATTCATCATTGCAGCCGTCCTTTTTGAGAAGAAAGTGAGGTTGTAAACCATATGAAAGTTTGGAAAGGTTTATTGCAAAAAGAGTGGGCGCAGATGAAGTGGAGACTGGCCATCTTTGTTTTAATCAATAGTCTATTCCTTTCTTGGGGTGTGGATCGCGTGGTTTTTGGGCTGTCGGAAGGGTTCCTTACTTCTATCCAACCGATGATTGGACTTTTTTTTCTCCTTCACGTAATCATGGCGGTATCATTGCTTTTCCGTAGCCTAGGAAAAGACATAAGACGGCCGGATATTTGGCTTCATTCCCCCGCGTCGATGCAACAGCTGATTGGCGCAAAGTTTTTACTAATACTCTTGGCAACAGGCTTTTCGCTTTTGTTGTGCGGGATGGTTGTGGGTATCTCCTATTACGTAGGCGAAGGAGCTATATCCATTGCAGACAATTTGTCTTTATGGCTACGTGTGGGTGTTGTTATATTATTGAACGCCCTTTATGTCATGGCACTCGTTTTTTTCTTCTGGTCCATTTACCAAGTATTCCGTTCTTGGATGGGTTGGTTCTCGATTGTCGTCGTTATTATCTCGGTGAACATATGGCTCTATGGATGGGCACTTGTCTGGTTTACGCAAGTATTCCAGACAGTCAAGGAAATGATGCCTATGTATGGACCGATTCAGCCAATGGAACTCTTAATGCTTAACAATTATATTGTCCCAGGCGGAACGATTTTAACAATCGGTAGTCTTGTCCTTTACGGTATGATGACGGCACTCTATTTTGTTGTCGGGTCAATGTTGTTCGAAAAGAAAGTGAGGTTGTAATGATGGGCATAGATTTTCTTCCAGACAAACCAATTTATCAGCAGCTCATCGACCTGATTGCAGGCGAAATTATTCGGGGAACGTTGAAACCAGGGGAGAAATTGCCATCCGTTCGTGATTATGCAGTTGAAGCCGGTGTGAATGCCAATACGATGCAACGCGTCTATAAGGAGCTGGAGCAGATGGAAATCACTGAAACCAAGAGGGGGCAGGGATCTTTCGTAACGGAAGATGAAATGAAGATTGCTATGCTTCGTAATGAAATGAAGGAACGGCTTGTGACGTCATTCATTCAAAGTGTTGAAGCGCTTGGTTTTACGAAGTCTGAAATGCTGCAGCACCTACAGGAACGGGGTGGAAAAGATGATTGAACTGAAGAATATAACGAAAAAGTATGGCCGCAGGAAAGCGCTTGAAGACCTGACACTTTCTTTGCCACAAGGGAAAATCATAGGGCTTGTCGGAGAAAATGGGAGTGGAAAAACGACGCTGTTGAAACTGATTTCTGGGTTAGTGACACCTGATTCGGGAAGGGCGGCGTTCAGCGGAAGTCGCATTACGCGTAAAGTGGCAACCAATATTGCTTACATGCCAGATGCAGACCTATTCTATCCATATTTTACGGTAGGTCAGCTGATTGAGTTTTATGAATCTCAGTTCATTGATTTTAATCCGGCGAAAGCCAAAGAAATTGCACAGTTTCTAAATTTGTCTCTTGATTCAAAAATAAAAAATTTGTCGAAAGGGAACCGCGGACGCGTTAAAATTGCAGTGACTCTTGGGCGTGAAGCTGATTACTATTTGCTGGATGAACCGTTCTCCGGACTGGATCCGATGGTGCGTGATGATATCGCCAAAGGGCTTATCCGTTTTACTGATCCGGTGCGGCAAACGGTCCTCCTGTCGACGCATGAATTAAAAGAAGTGGAACCATTGCTCGATGAAATCGTAGTACTAAGAGGGGGACGGATAATCGCACATGAAGCGGTTGACGTAATCCGTGATACGTATGGGAAAGACGCTACTTCTTGGATGGTGTCGTTGTTTAGGGAATAAGTAAAAAGTATTCAAATTGAAATGATGTCTAGGCGCCAGGCATAAAACGGCGCCTTGCGCTTTTCTATAGGGAGGGAAGTTGACATGGAAATGAAACCAGTAGTGGAATTGAAGAACTTATCGAAAACGATAGGCAAGAAAAAGATTATTGACAACTTGAATTTATCGTTGTATCCGGGGCAAATCACCGGGTTCCTGGGTCCGAACGGGGCAGGGAAAACGACGACGATTCGGATGATGGTTGGCTTAATGGAGCCGTCGGGCGGGGATATCGTCATCGACGGAAAATTACTCGCTGATGATTTTGAAGTTGGGCTTTCCAAAGTAGGTGTTATCGTTGAAAACCCGGAAATGTATAAGTTCATGTCCGGCTATAAAAACTTACTGCATTTTGCGCGTATGCACGACGGTGTTACAAAAACACGAATCGAAGAAGTCATTAACCAGGTAGGTATGCAAAACCGTATACACGAAAAAGTATCGACGTATTCACTGGGAATGCGGCAACGGCTAGGGCTTGCGCAGGCGATTCTGCATCGTCCGAAATTTTTAATTCTCGATGAACCGACGAACGGACTGGATCCAGCGGGTATCCGCGAATTCCGGACGTATCTCAAGATGATAGCAGAAAAAGAAGGTGTTTCCGTTTTCGTTTCTAGCCATATGTTATCTGAAATTGAGCTTATGTGCGACCGGATTGCGGTCATTCAGAATGGTAAATTGGTTGATATCCGGGAAATGTCTGAAACGCAAGAATCTCACTATTATATTGAAATATTCCCGACCGAAACGGCAGAAAGTCTGCTGAAAGCTGAAGGATTCGCTGTAGAAGCGCATAACGACGGATTTATTATCAAAGCAGAAAAAACGCAGATTCCAGGACTCGTTCAGCAAATTGCGGCGAATGAGATGCAATTGTTTGCGGTTCATCCGCATCGCAAGACGCTTGAAGATCAATTCCTAGAAATGACAGGGGGTGGCCAGATTGCTGAGGCTCATACAAAATGAATGGATGAAACTGTGGAGTAAAAAAGGGACTTGGGTTATGACGGGTCTACTCGTTTTGGCGATTTTAGGGATGTTTGGTCTGACGAAATGGGTCAATACAATGAATAATTCCGAAGAACAAGATTGGAAAATGTCTGTTCAAAATGAATTAACCTATGTGAAAGAAGACTTGAATAATCCTGAACTTGTGAAGAGCGAAAAGGAACGGATAGAGGGCAAAGAAAAAGTTCTTGAATACCGCCTTGCGAACTCAATTGAACCGCTAAGCGAAACTGGCAGGGAAAAAATGATTATGGGTTCGAGCGGTATCGGCTCCATCGCTGTTTTACTAACGGTCATTGTTGCTGCGGGAATTGTCGCGTCTGAATTTACGCAAGGGTCAATTAAAATGTTGTTATCTCGTCCCGTAAAAAGATGGAAAATATTAACGTCGAAATATGTGACGGTTATTTTATTCGGTATTCTTCTTATGCTCGTCGGTTTCATTGTTTCTATACTTGGCGCATTTATCTTCTTCCAATCGGGCAATGGGCAAGAACTCGTTTGGAATGGTAAAGAAGTCGTAGAAGTTTCTATTTGGGGGAAAGGGCTTTATATGCTGCTCCTGTCATTTGCAAATGTATTTGTAACAGCAACGTTTGCATTTATGATTGGGAGTGTCTTCCGTTCCAGTTCACTCGCAATCGGGTTGTCGTTATTCATCTACTTTATGGGGTCGACATTGGTTATGCTCCTGGCGAGATATGAAATTGTGAAATACATTGTCTTTACGCATATGGATTTGACGATTTATGAATCGGACTTTCGGATTGTGGAGGGTATTACAATGCCATTTTCACTCGCCGTTCTTGCGGTTTATATCGTGATCTTCCTATTTATCAGTTATACAACATTCATAAAACGAGATATAACCGCATAACATACAAAAAGCCCTCCGATAATGGAGGGCTTTTGCGTGTACTTATTTATGGCTACTGAATGTACGAACTAGACCTGCGATATTACCAACGATTACGAATGCAAACAGTGTGAACATGATGTATAGGAACCACATTGACTATCACTCCTTTTAGACGATAAATCCTGTTTCCATTATACCACCACCGAGATTGGCAGGCAATGTTGTCTGAATTATGATGGTGTTAATTGTGGCGAATTTGTTGTTGGAGCGAGGATAATCCATGAGTGCATGGTCGAATAAAAGTTTAGAGGTCATACGTCTGACGCACTTCTTTTTGACGCGAATCAATTCTCTGGAAATACCAAATTAGTAATGTAAATGCTGTAATTGTATAGAATATTCGCTATAATCTAGTAGTAGAGGAGGAATGGGACTATGATCAAGCAATCAATTATTGAAAACGTATTGGAAGCCGCACTCTCCACGGGGGGCGATTTCTCAGAAGTATTTATTGAAGATAAGTATGTGAACACAATGGAATTACAAAGTGGAAAGATTGAGAAAAGTATTTCTGGCCGTGACTTCGGGATAGGTATCCGCATATTTTCCGGGCTCCAATGCATTTATACCTATACGACGGATTTCTCGGAAGCGGGTTTAATTAATGCAGCAAAACGGGCAGCACTTGCGATTAAAGGCGGGGCGAACGGCACAATTCATCCTCTTCAAAAAGAAATTATTCAACCCATCCATACAATTACACAAATGCCGCGAACGGTGGAACATGCACGTAAAGTAGCAGTTATGAGAAAGGCTAATGACATTGCCAAAAACTACGATGAGCGCATCAAACAAGTCGCGCTGCGCTATATCGATGAGGAGCAGAATGTACTTATTGCGAACTCTGAAGGGAAATTTGTTGAAGACACACGTGTCTATAGCAGGCTATCTATTCAGGCGACGGCTTCCGATGGCATTGAAATGCAGACTGGTTTCTATGGACCAGGCGCACATGCAGGTTTTGAATTTATCGAAAACCTGGATCTGAATCATTATGCAGGTGAATCTGCGCGCATTGCGGTGACGATGCTCGAAGCGGATGAATGTCCAAGTGGAAAATTCCCAGTCATAATCGACAATGAATTCGGCGGAGTTATTTTCCATGAAGCTTGTGGGCACGGACTTGAAGCAACTTCTGTTGCAAAAAACAACTCCGTCTTCGCAAATCGAATTGGCGAGAAGGTGGCACCGGATATCGTGACGTACATTGATGACGGTACGCTTCCAAACGAATGGGGATCACTCAATGTTGACGATGAAGGTGAAAAGACACGAAAGAATATTCTCATTGAAGATGGTATTTTAAAAGGTTATCTTATCGATAAATTCAATGCACGCCGTATGGATGCAGAAGCGACGGGTTCTTCACGCCGCCAGTCGTATCGATTCAATCCGACATCCCGTATGACGAATACTTATATCGCGCCAGGGGAATCAACACCAGAAGAAATTATCGCATCGACGGAGCATGGCATTTACGCGAAGTATATGGGCGGTGGTTCTGTGAATCCGGCAACAGGCGATTATAACTTTTCTGTTGCGGAAGCGTACCTCGTGAAAAATGGTAAAATCGATCGCGCTGTCCGTGGTGCAACCTTGATTGGCAATGGTGCAAAAACGCTGCAGCTTGTCGACATGGTTGGCGATAACTTGGCACACGGGGCTGGTATGTGCGGGTCAATAAGTGGAAGCTTGCCGGTTAATGTCGGTCAGCCAATGATTCGTGTCAGTGAAATTACCGTCGGCGGGACGAAGGGGGAATAATTAATGACTATCAACGAATTTCAAAAGAAGCTATTAGCTGAAGCAGTGGAAATGGGTTTCGAAGAAGCCGAAGTTTATTATAAGAAGTCCGAATCATTTCGAGTCATGATTTTCAAAGGAGAAATTGATAGTTACGAGACGTCTGAAGAAGGTGGCCTTGGTTTTCGCGGTCTCTACAATGGGAAAATGGGCTATGCATATACGGAAAAAATTGAGGAAGCCTCAATTGCATTTTTGATTGACAGTGCAAAAGCGAATGCGGATGTACTAGATGAAGATGACGGAACAGATATTTTCGAGGGCAGTGAAACATACACAAAGCATGACTTTTATAGCGAAGAGCTTGCGCAAGTGCCTACCCTTAAGAAAATCGAACTGATCAAGTCAATTGAAGAGAAAATTTTTGCATATGACCCGCGTATTGTCACTCTCAACTATTGCATGCTACAAGACTTTTCTGAAGAGCGCGTTATGGCGAATAACAAAGGCCTTTCGTTGAATGAAAAGCAGAACGGTCTTATTATTTATATTTCGGCTGTCGTCAAAGACGGGGAAGAAATGAAAACCGGGAGCTTCAGTAAAATGACGCGCGACTTTAATGAGCTCGACCCAGACGCAATTGCGAAAGAAGTAGCGGAAGAGGCATTGTCAAACCTAGGGGAACAATCAATTCCGACACGGAAATACCCAATCATCATGCGCCATGATGCATCTGCGTCGTTACTTGCAGCGTTTACACCAATCTTTTCGGCTGAAAACACGCAAAAGGGCCAGTCGTTACTAAAAGGAAAAGTGGGAGAAAAGATTGCGGCCGAAACATTCACGCTGCTTGACGATCCGTCTCATCCTGATGCAATTGCCGGTTCGAATTTTGACGGTGAAGGCGTGGCGACCCAAAAACGTGCAATTGTCTCAAACGGAACACTGGAAACGCTGCTTCATAACCGGAAAACGGCAAAAAAGGATGGGGTTAAAACAACCGGGCATGCACGCAAGCCTTCGTATAAAAGCACACTGACAATCGCACCGTTGAATATGTATATCGCTCCGGGTAACAAGAGCAAGGAAGAACTAATTGCATCTATGGAAGAAGGTGTATTTATCACAAGCTTAGCAGGCCTTCATTCTGGAGCCAGCACAGTCTCAGGTGACTTTTCCATCGCAGCAACGGGCTTCCATATTAAAGGTGGGAAAATTGCGTCAGCCGTCAAGCAGATGACAATTGCCGGTAACTTCTTCGATTTTTTAAAAGATATCGAAGAGGTAGGTTCAGACCTAAAGTTCATGCCAGGCGGTTATGGCTCACCTTCGTTAGTAGTAAAAGAGCTTTCTGTAACAGTAGATTGAGTTAGGAAGGCCATCCGGGTAATGGGGTCATCATTTCGTATTGTTAATCTTTCTGTTCACTCATCTATAGAAGTGAACTATTAGTTTTTTTAAAACAAAAAGAGGACAGTCCCATAGCAGGATTGTCCTCTATTAAAGTACATATTAAAGTGTTTTTCCTTCTTTCAGCAAATCACGAATCTCTATGAGTAGGGCTTCTTTAGGATCCACTTCAGGTGCTGCTTCTTCAACTACCTCTTCTTTACGTTTAAATTTCGCCATCAGACGGATCACCATGAAAATGACAAACGCGACGATGAGAAAATCAAAAATAGATTGAAGGAAAACACCGTATGTAACATCTGCATCCCCGATTTTCTGATGTAGCCCTGAAAAGTCAATACCACCAGAAATCACTCCGATAAGCGGTGTGATAATGTTTTCAACGAGCGAAGATACGATTTTCCCGAATGCGGCCCCAATTACAACTGCAATGGCGAGATCGAATACGTTTCCTCTGAGTGCGAAGTCTTTAAAGTCTTTTAGCATGTCTTTCATTCCTAACCAATTAATATTTTCATAGCACGGGCAAGCCCTATTCGACATTACCCTCTATAAAAGAATTATAAACCATTTGTCTCTAAATCTTCTAGAGGAGATGTATATATTTTTCATTGCGGTGTTTTAGTCTTTTTCACCCCTGCTCAACATTAAGAGGAAACCATCGGTACACGGTCAAATCAATTTTACCATTCTCTTTAAAGATAATTCCTTCCATCTCAAGCAACTCACGCTGGTCGCCATTCGTAAATGTAATTTCGCCCTGCGCATTAATAATTCGATGCCAAGGCAACCCGTATTTTTTACTCATTGAATGCAGTAGCCGCACAACTTGCCTCGCACCACGTGGACTTCCGGCAGCTGCAGCAACTTGACCATATGTCATGACATGGCCGGCAGGAATTCCTTGGATGATACGTATGGCACGTTCTGTGAATAAATTCATATATAAAAGCCTCCTTACGTTACTTTCATTGTACCAAATCCGAATGAAACTAATTCCATTCAAGTACGTATAGTTATAATAGAAGAGTTCGAAAATGGAAGGGATTGAGTTGTATGAGTGAATTATTCGCAAAGCGCACAGGCATTGGGTTTGTGTTAAAAGCTGCCGGGCTGGTTGTTATTACGTGGGGCATTATGCAAGGATCTATAGTTATTATTTCGTTCGGTGATTCATTTTCGAATGGAATGGGGATTGCTGGTTTTCTGAATACCATTTTCACCTATTCAATTTGCGGAATCTTAATTATCGGTTTCGGGGAAGTCGTTGATTTATTGCAAAATATTCATGACCAAAATGACCCAAAAGTACAAGCGTTACAGGTAATGGAAGCCAATTCGCACACTGTTGCTAACACGCCGATTCCATTAGCTGCCGAGCAGGAGATAAAAGAATTTTATGCAAATCAAAACATCTGGGCCGACTCGATACTACCTTCGAAAAACCGGACTATTTTCATTGTAAAAGTAAATGGGCGCACTGACTACATTGAACTTGGAGGGCTTACGCCAAAAACCCTTACGGAGGAAGAAGCAACCAAGTACTTTGAATAGACTTGGTAAATGGGGGTAGAAACCTACTTTATAAAAGGGATTGTTACTTGGATAGCGAGTTTTGTATTAGGTTTTCAAGCAGTTAAATCAATAGGAAATGACATCTCAAAATAGATTGGAATGGGAGTTATTTCGCGGGATTTGCCAGGAAATGAATTGAATTAGGCCCTTTTTTCAACTAATTGGCCGTGGATGTTAAAGGGGCCGCTTCACGTTATCTATTTACGCGAAACGGCCTTTCTTATTTCTCACATTTGTTTAGGAAATACCCGTAAACTGAAATAGCAATCGTCACCCAAATCGCACTTGCTGCGAATCCTCCAACAATATCACTCGGATAATGGACGCCAAGGTAAATGCGACTTGTGCCAATCATAATGATCATGAAAGCAGTGAACAGAACAAGAACAACACGGTTCATAGTGGTTTTTACATTACGCCAGGCGATATACGCAATGATTGCGTAAAGAGCGAAGGCCATCATCGAATGACCACTGGGGAAGCTAAAGCCGTTTGCATCCAGGATCCGGTGGATACTCGGTCGCTCTCGTTTGAAATAACTTTTGAGCGCGCTGTTTAATAAAACGGAACCTGCAATCACTGCAATTAATAGAAATGCTTGATGACGGTAGTGTAGCACAAAGAATAAGACGATAAATCCTATCAAGGCAATTGTCGCAACGACATAACCTGAACCAATCCACGTAAATACTCTCATAATAGATGTCAACCACGGTGCTTCCAGTCCTTGGACAAATCCAATAACGGCAGTATCGAAGTGTGCAATTGATTCGTTACCAACAGCGGTAGCGATATATCCAAAAGCGATACCAAAGAAGATGCAGAGAACAAATGCTAAAAGAAGACGAAATGACAATTCGCGCATTGAATGCACCCCTTTCAATTAATTGTATACTACTTCTAAGTGAAAACGACGAAGAATAATCCTAATGGACAAGTTGGAAAGTATTAATAGAAACGTTAGAAAGATGCTACACTAGAAAGAACCTATCATTTACCATAAAGGATCGATTATGACACTTATATTTTTAGTAGTTGGCTCGTACATACTGGGCAATGTGCTGACAGGCTCGATGATTAGTAACTTCTTTTTTAAGAAAGATATACGAATAGAAGGAAGCGGCAATCCTGGTGCGCGTAATGCTGGGCGGGTGTTTGGGAAAAAAGCCTTCATTGCGACATTCATAGGAGACGCATTGAAAGGGGCAACGGCCATTTTCGTTGCCAAGTGGTTTGGATTCGGAGCGACTGTAGAACTTTGTGCGTTATTCGCTGTGACGTTGGGGCATGTGTATCCACTATTTTTGAAGTTCCGCGGCGGGATGGGCGTATCCACTTTCATAGGTGGCATGCTTGCGTTCAATCCACTATTATTTGCTGTTTTTGTGGGCTTATTCATCATGTTCTATCCATTCCTAAAAAGCTTCACGTTAGCCGGGTTAAGTGCAGTTCTATTGATGCCGGTTTTAGTGCTAGTTTTTTCATACGGAGTTCCTGTATTCATCGTGGCGTGTTTGTTATCGGCACTTCTTTTATTTACGCATCGAGTTGATTTGAAAGAGAAACTCATGCCGGAAAAGAGTTGAGAGAATGAGTTTTATGTATAAAATTGCAGAAACGGCTTTGGAATTCGAACAGATTCATGAGTTGAATTACCGGACGTTTGCCGAGGAGATTCCGCAGCACGACCGGAACGAATCAAGGAAACTTGTAGACAAATTTCATGATGAAAATATATATATTATTTGCAAGAAAGACTATCGGGTCGTCGGAATGATTGCGCTACGAAGTAAACGTCCATTTTCGCTAGATGGAAAAATTGGTGCAGTTGAACATCAATTACCGTTTCAAGCCAAAAACCCTGTAGAAATCAGGCTTCTAGCGATAGAAAAGAACTTTCGAAATGGCAGGGCATTTCTCGGACTTGCCCAGGCGTTAGTACAGTATTGCCTAAAGGGAGGGTATGACGCTGCCCTCATCTCAGGGACGGTTCGAGAACAGAAATTATACGGACAACTTGGATTTTTACCGTTTGCACAATTGACGGGGACGGCAGAAGCCGCCTTCCAGCCGATGTATTTGACTATAGAAACGTTTGAAGCGGGCGTTGCAGGAAGAATATCAAAACCACTGGTCAATTTCCTACCAGGTCCTGCGACAATTTCTGTAGACGTAAGAAAGGCCATGATGGCAGAACCATTCTCACATCGGTCGTCTGAGTTCGAAAGTGTTTTGCAAGGTGTGAAAGAAAAACTGACCGCATTGACTGGTGCCAAGTACGTTCAACTCCTTCAAGGGACAGGTACGCTTGCGAACGACGTTGTTGGGGCACAGTTAAGTATGCACAGTGGTAAAGGACTTATACTGGTGAACGGGGAATTTGGCTTTAGACTCACTGATCATGCACAGCGTTTCAGTATGGAATTTGACACAATGGAAATCGAGTGGGGGACCCCTTTTGATGCTGATGAAATTCGAGACGCATTATGCTCGGGTCGCTACAGTTGGTTATGGGTTGTTCATTGTGAAACATCAACGGGTGTGTTGAATGATCTATGTTCATTCAAAAAGCTTTGTTCACAATATGGTATTACACTCGCTGTGGATTGTGTAAGTGCGATTGGGACTACAGCAGTTAATCTCACTGGTGTTGACTATGCGACAGGTGTCAGTGGCAAGGGACTGTTAAGTTATACAGGCCTATCTTTCGTATTTCATAATGAAGAAATCGCCGCAACTAATAGCTTGCCGCGCTATCTTGACTTAGGTACTTATTCGGAGGCAAAAGGGATTCCGTATACCCAATCGTCTAATTTGATAGCAGCGCTCGACGTAGCATTACTGGCATTTGAGCACCCGGAAGAAGTCTACGCAGCAATTTCAAACAGGGCGAGTAAAGTGAGGAAGGCTGTTGAACAAGCGGGATTGCCAATTTTGGCGTCAGGGGAAAGTGCTGCAGATGCCATTGTTACGATTGCTTTACCTACAGGGTTAAGCGCAATTCAGCTCGGGAATAATTTATTTTTGAACGGTTTTAATGTTCATTACGAGAGTGCTTATTTACGCGAAAGGAATTGGCTTCAAATCTCTTGTATGAACGATGTGGTGGAAAAAGAGTTAATGAGAATGCTTGAACTGCTCCCTTTGTTAACTTTAGCGCATGAGCAAGTGTTTACGAATAACACAAATGGGAAAACACGTTAATATAGAAGGGATTGAAGGTAATGAAGGAATTACGAACAGTTAATGAGTGGTACGACGTATTGGAGCAATCGAAAGAGAATCCTTTGTTCGTTTTAAAACATAGTACGACATGTCCAATTAGTGCAGCGGCCTATAATGCTTTTGAGTCATCCGCAGTGGGAATACCAAAATACTTTCTTAAAGTGCAGGAAAGAAGGCCTGTTTCCAATGAAATCGAAAGTAATCTGCGTGTTGAACATCAATCACCCCAACTGTTTCTATTGAAAGATGGACAAGCAGTCTGGCAGGCAACTCATTACTCAATTAGCGGATCGAAAATTGGTAAAGCTGTAGAGGAATTCGGAAGTAAATAAGGTGAAACAGGAACTCCATTCCAGGGGTTTCTGTTTTTTTGTTGGAGATTACCCTATGGCGTGGTATAAAATATGGTAAAATAATAGTTATTCAAATAGTCCGTCAAATAACAAGCGAAAGTAGGTTCTTTACATGCGTTTACAAGATAAAACTGTTGTCATAACAGGTGGGGCAAATGGAATTGGTGCAGTTGCTGCTGCACTTTTTGGCAAACATGGAGCACAAATTGCTATTGTTGATTTTGATAAAAAGGCTGGAGAGGCAAAAGCACAACAACTGCATGAATTGGGAATTGAGGCCGCTTTCTTCCAGGCGGATGTCTCTGACAGTGAAGCTGTTAAAGAGATGGCCATAAAAGTTCTTGAACAGTTCGGCAAGGTAGATATCCTTATTAACAACGCTGGCATTACGAAAGATGCGATGATGCTGAAGCTCGAAGTGGATGATTTTAAGCGAGTAATCGACGTAAATTTGACGGGTGTTTTCAATTGTACGCAAGCGTTCCTTCCGACGATGCTTGCTCTAGGGAAAGGGAAAATCATTAATACGTCTTCAATCGCAGGAACGGGCGGCAATGTCGGTCAAACAAATTATGCCGCGGCAAAAGCGGGCATCATAGGCATGACGAGGACGTGGGCGAAGGAATTTGGTCGCAAAGGTATCAATGTAAATGCTGTCGCACCTGGCTTCATCGAAACAGATATGATTGGTACGATTCCAAAGAAAGTCCTGGACCAGATTAAATTGATGACACCTTATACACGACTAGGCACGCCGGAAGATGTAGCAAATGCCTATCTATTTTTGGCTTCCGACGAATCTGATTTCATTAACGGGACTGTTTTAGAAGTGGATGGTGGCATGTTGAAGTGACGGTGGATGTGCAGCGGGCATGGCATGAAAGTGGATAAAAAAACCCTCGTACGCGTGAGTAGCAACTATACATGAAAGTTACCTACGACATATACAAGGGCGTGTCCGAAATGAGTTATTTATAGAATTTGGATTTGTTTCGGGAATGTGGACAATACTTCCACTTTCCCGTCTTCATTGATATAGACAGTGTCTTCAATCCGAACACCGCCGACATCGGGAATATAAATACCGGGCTCGATTGTGAAGACAAGTCCCACCTCTGCAATCTGTTCATTTTTTTCATGAATAGAAGGCTCCTCATGCACTTCGATACCTAAACCATGACCGACACGGTTATTGAAATAGTCCCCGTAGCCGCTGTTAACGATGACATTTCTTGCTTCAATATCAAAAGTTTTCAAGGGTACCCCCGCTTGTACAGCATTGATGCCAGCTTCGTTAGACTTGAGGACGATGTCGTAAATTTCTTTTTGTTGTTTTGAAGCTTCACCGATAATGAAGGTCCTTGTAATATCGGAACAGTATCCGTCTTTGATGACCCCAAAATCAATCAGCAAATAATCTCCTTTTTGGATTGACCGTTCTCCAGGAGAACCATGTGGTAATGCCGCTTTTTCTCCGGATAACACAATTGTTGAAAAGGAAGCACCATCCGCTCCGAACTTCCTCATCAGAAATTCCAATTCAGCCGTCAAATCGGACTCAGACATCCCGATTTTCACTTTCTTAATGCCTTCCTCCAAAACCTTTTCAATAATTTCGATAGCCGTCCGTAATTTTGCGATTTCATCTTTAGACTTCTTCATTCTTTGTTTGTTGATGAATGGCTGCACATCGACGACTTCTACGCCTGGGAAAAATTCCACCAAGCTATTGTAAAGATGGTAACTCAGCGCCTTGGCCTCGATACCAACTGTTTTCGAAAGTTCACCAATCGATTCACGAACAACCTCAAAAGGTATTTGCTCGTCTGAAATAGGAATGATTGTTGTAATATCAGAAACTTGCATGGCAGCATCTTTGTCTAATGAGGGTACAAACAAATAGTTCTTATCAGCATGTGTATCAATAAACAAAGACATGAATCTTTCATGGGGATTTGAGTTGAAGCCTGTAAAATAAAAAACATTTGCCGGTGCGGTAATCATAACTGCGGCGATATTGTTCTCGGTGAGATACGATTTCAAAAGTGAACGTCGTGCTTCATATACAGTAGTCAAAATGGAATCCTCCTTAGTTTGTGTTATCTAATAATCATGCAAGTATGATGCCGTATTAGCAAATAAAAGTAAAGGGATTTTTTTTATGTCAATGAATAGATTAATGACAATTTCGAAAATGTTGGCACGGGAATTGCGTTAATAATTACTATAAGACAAGGAAAGGAGAAGAGTTAGCCGTTTCGTCTTAATTGTATAATCGCATCTATGTTATAAGCGTACTATACTGCGTTTAATAGATGGAATAACCGAGTAATTATTATTCGGTAGGCGTATTTTGGGATAAAAAGTGTAAATAAAAGTTTGTATTTTTGGTGGTTTTGGCTTCTAATTCAAAATGTTTAGACGGTTTTTCACTAAAAGGGTACTAGCTGTAAAAAAATGAACACACGCAGAATTATATACTATTGAATTCGCAATAATATTCATGGGGATCCTTTCTTCTTAAAGAATTCAACTGAAGAACTACTTCCGGGCATGATTATCACAATTGAACCGGGTATCTATATTCCTGAACTAGGCGGTGTTCGAATCGAAGATGACATCTTGGTAAAAGAAAATGAGATTGAGATTTCGACACTGTCTCATAAAACAATGATTAGCCTGTAGTTGCTTCATTATGATACTCTTTTAAACTGTAAACTGATCGGGAGCTACTTTCTTTTTCATTCTCATAGCAATCACATAGACGATGATGGATACAACAATGGATTGAACTGCAGGCAGTCCGAACGGATACAAGTATTGTGTAATATAGCCCACCAAGATCCCTGCAGCCATAGCAATTGTAGCCATCCAGTTCCATCCAGTATTATCCTTCCACTGATGTTTCCGGATGAAGAAGAAGTCCCCCATTATGACACCCGCGATTGCAGGGTAAAGTAAAGCAGTAAAGTAAAGGAAGTCCATAAAATGCTCCAGAATCCCCATTAGTGCGACAATAATTGCCAAAACTGTGCCAAGGAATGTTAGGAAAGCACGGCCTTTACCTGAGTTGACATTGAAGATATTCGCCAGCGCAAGCCCCATACTATAGTTATTGACGAGTTGAGAAGTCCAAGTTGCAAACCAGAGAATCAGGAAGCCCCAAATTGGGAAACCAAGCCCCATCATAACGTTAACGATGTCAGCATCTCCAACTCCGACAGCCATAATTGCACCAACCATGAAGAGGGGGAGACCGACTAGTACGATTCCACTAGGGATAATAAGATTGTCTTTTAACGTAGGTTTGGCATAACGGGTGTAGTCTGACGCGATAAGCCATTGTGACACGTTAACACCGATAATTAAACTGATAGCGGCAAATACAGTCATAGTAGGTTCAGGCTGCCAGGACGTAATGATATCCCAACCTATGTTTTTAAAGGCCAAATAGAGACCGCCAACAATTAAGATTAAACCAGCAGGGACGGCGATATAGTCCGTCCATTTCATAGAGTTGTAACCAATAATGGATGGCAATGCGAAGAGTAGACCGCATATAACGGTTACGATTGCCCAGCCCATCCAATCGTTTTTGTAATCAATACCGAACATTGCAGAAATGGCGTTACCGGCCACTGCTGTCTGCAGAGCCCACCATCCAAGTGAAACAATGAAGATTGTTAAACCTACAATCAGTTTTGCTTGTATTGCGCCGAAACTAGAACGGGCGATAACGGAAGATGATCGGCCAGTTTTAGCGCCAATATATCCTGAAAGCGTATTCCCAATCCATTGGAAACCAAATAGTGCAATGATTAGTAACCAAAAAATCTTTGATAATCCGAAACTCGCGGTCAATGCCGCGCCAACCATTAAGACTGGAATTGTAAATTCAAGTCCACCGAAAATCATCGCTGGTGTAATCCAGTGTTGACGCTCGGATTCAGGAATTGGTAACAGTGCCTGATCCTGATCCATAAATCCTCCCGTGCTTTCTTTACCTGTATTTCCATGCACTTTCTTTTGATCCATCCTATTCACATCCTCATTTTTAGTTATAAAAAATAGAATAGGAAGATTATATAATCTTCCTATTCTACAGTGCTATTACAAAATTAAACTTTTACCAAAGCAAATACTAATTCACAAGCTTCGTCGCCTTCATTGACACACCAATGCGGTTCACCTGCCGGAATGTAGGAAGCTTCTCCGGCCTTGATTGTATATGGTTTCCCACCACTTACTCCGGATAAGGCTCCCTTGATGATGAAAGAATACTCTTGCTCCTCATGGAAAGTCGTTCCTTCCAACGGAAGACGTTCACCTGCTGGAATGGAAACGAAACCAAAATCCACTTCAGCACCTTCGAATTTATCTTTAAAAAGTGATTGCACAATTTCATCTGTAACTTTTGGTTGTTCAATTTTCATAAATATACCTCCTTAGTTATGATGTTCTTCTAGGTAGCTCTGTATAGTCGAATGTTTGCGAATCAACTTCTACATTGAAATATTCTTTCGCTTCTTCAATAGTAAAGTAGCCATTCTTGACATCTTTGGCAACTTGTTCTGCTGGTCTGCTTAGTGGGTCGCCGTATCCGCCACCTGTGCCGGTCATTAAGCGTACAACGTCGTTTGTTTGCAACTTGTATCGTGGATAAACTCCGTACGGTCCATCCACTTCACCGTTTGCCTTATGGATATAAAATTCATTTGGAGATCCTAGGTGACCCTTTTTCATGCCCCATGGGTAATACTTATTTCTACCGAAAGTCACCGTTACGGCTTGGTTATCTGACAATGCCCGGTACGAGCGGACAACCCCTTTTCCACCGATATATTGACCGGCACCCGCACCATTTCCGTCTTGACGTAAACTGTATTCATCAAGCAAAACGCCATAACGGGTTTCGGCTACTTCTACTGGAACGTTGTAGGTTTCACCATCGGCGATACAGAATTGACCGGAAGCTCCATCTTGGCCATCTGCTCCACCCCAGCCCCCAACTGAAGGCTCTACGATAAGGAAAGGTTCGTCCGTATCTTGGTGATTACCGGACAATGTCACCGCGCAAACAGATAAATGTTGTCCTGCGGCAAGGCGATTTGGCAAGTGGGGCGCAAGCGCTTGCCATACTATGTCCAAACTACCTAAAAGTGTTTCAAAGTAATTAGAAACAGGAACCGGACGTTCTGCAGACATAATTGATTTCCTATCAACGATGACTTGAAGAGGTCGGAATACGCCGTCATTTACGTCTTGATCAGGGTTTGTCATAGCGAGGAAAATGACCCGTACCGCTGATACAAGACCTGTATAAGAACAATTCATAGGTCCTGGAACTTGTGGATGACTTCCACGGAAATCACAAATGAAATCGTCATCTGTAATCGTTACTTTTACTTTTATCTTGAATGGTCCATTACCTAAACCATCTGTATCGATGTAGTCTTCAGCTTCGAATATGCCTTTCGGCAGTTTTTTGATTTCTTGGCGCGAAATAATTTCACCGTGATCCAATAAGTAGCTAATTGCCGCTAAGATTGTTTGTCTACTGTGTTTATCACAAAGCTCATTCAAACGGCGATCACCAGTGCGTAATGCGGCAACTTGTGCCCACATATCTCCCAATGAAAGGTCTGGGAAGCGAACGTTAGAACGTATAATTTCAACGATACCGTCGTTTACACGGCCTTCATCGTAGAGTTTGATACATGGGAATTGAAGTCCTTCTTGGAAAATGTCAACTGCGTCATTTGTGAATGAACCCGGATCTTTACCGCCGACTTCCGTCCAGTGAGCTTTGTTCGCAGAAAATGCAACAAGTTCTCCTCCGTGGAAGATAGGCATAACAAGTCCAACATCGGAAAGGTGAGAACCTCCGCCGTTATACGGATCGTTAATAATGAAGACATCACCCTGTTTAATCTTGTTTCCAGGGTATTTACGAAGGGTTTCTTTTACCATAAAGCTCAGCATTCCGATAAATCCGGTAACGCCGTTCCCTTGTGTTAAAAGATTTCCCTTTGCATCAGTTAGTCCGCTGGCATAATCGAGTACTTCATAAATGATTGGGCTCATTGAAGTGCGGGCAAGTGCGATGAACATTTCGTCGCCAACCGCCAACAATGAGTCTTTAACAATTTCAAGTGTAAACGGATCCACTTTCACAGGAGTTGTCATACTATTTCCCCTCCATTTCAATAATGATATTTCCGTATTCGTCTAGATACAACTGCTGGTTTTCATAGATGACAGTGACTGCAGCTTTTTCTTCTACAACTGCAGGTCCATGAATTACTTCATTTGAAGGAAGTTTTTCGCGGTCGTAAACAGGCGTGTTTACCCAGCCTTTTTGTTCATAGTAAATGTCGCGGTTTTCTTTTTTTGAATCTGCAACAGTTCCAGTCCGTGTGATTTTACCAATCGTTGGCTTAGGCACCTTACCGTAAGCTGTTACGTGAACATTGACGATTTCAGTAGGTGAATCTTCGAGCTTAAATGTGTAATTCTTCTCGTGCAGCGTATGGAAGTTCTGGATGATCGTATGTTTGTCTGTTTCAGACCATTTGCCGTTTGGAACAGGAACTTTTACAGTATGCTCTTGGCCTAGGTAGCGCATATCTGCAAAACGGTGGAACTCAACATTTTCTGCTGCCATTCCTTCATCTTTATAATGATTTAGTGCGCTATTTTCGATTACTTCCCATTTCGCGTCCATTTCTATAAGAGAGAGGTCGTTCAAGCGTTTGATATATGTTTGAATATAATCATGTCTCAAGTCTGTCATTAGCATTCCCCAAGCTGAGAATACAGGTGAAGCAATTGGAACAACAACTTTCCTTACGCCAAGTTCAAGTGCGAGTGCTGGAGCGTGCATGGAACCGCCGCCACCAAAAGCGAGCAACGTGAAGTCTTGTGGATTATGTCCTTTACGAATCGAAATCAGTTTCAGTGCATTAAGCATGTTTGAGTTGGCAATGCGGATTATTCCCAGAGCCGCTTCTTCGGCAGATATTCCAAAAGGATTGCCGATTTTATTTTGAATCGCTTCTTTAATGTTGTTCATATTGACGTCATAATCGAAATTTTTTGGAGACAGACGGCCAGTCAGTAAGTTTGCATCTGTTGTCGTAGGTTCTGTTCCACCTAATCCGTAAGCAACAGGACCAGGGCGAGCTCCGGCAGAATGAGGGCCTACTTTCAATGAACCTGCGTTATCAATCCACGCAATAGAACCTCCACCATTTCCAATTTCCACGATATCGACAACGGGTGCTTTAATCGGATAACCGGCATTGCGATTATCTTTTTCAATGTAATAATCTGTGGATACTTTGACTTCACCGTTTTCGATAAGTGAACATTTCGCAGTCGTTCCGCCGATATCAAATGCAATGATATTCTTTTCGCCGATTAGTTCGCCTAGAACAGCTGCACCGAAGATACCTGCAACAGGCCCAGATTCGACCATATTGATAGGAGCAGCCTTTGCGTTTTCAAATTTCGTTGTACCGCCATTTGATTGCATGATGTAGCTTTGGTCGATTTCGATTGACTCACGCAGCTGGTTGTCTAATTTGTCGATATATTTTGTTGCGATTGGTTGAACATATGCGTTTAAAACAGCTGTATTTGTTCTTTCATACTCGCGCCATTCTTTTGTGATATCACTCGACGCAGTTACATGCACTTCTGGCCAAAGCTCTTTAATGATTTCAACTGTTTTCTGTTCGTGCGACGGATTTACATAGGAATGTAAGTACGAGACAGCAATGGCTTCGACGCCTTCTTTTTTGAAGTGTTCAACACAGGCTTCAACGTCCCTACGTTCTAGTGGAGAGAGAACTTCACCTTTATAGTTCAAGCGCTCGTCCACTTCAATGCGTAAATACCTTTCAACGAAAGGCGTTGGCTTTTTGTAGCGGATATTGAACAGGTCTGGTCGGTTACCCCTAGCAATTTCTAAAATATCCCGGAATCCTTTTGTTGTAATAAGACCCGTTTTTGCACCTTTACGCTCTGTTAAAGCATTGATGATTACTGTCGTACCGTGGATGAACATAGAAAGTTTTTTAGTATCTACTTGTGCTTTCTTAATAACATCCAATACACCTTTTTCGAAGTTGGGTGGTGTCGTATTCGTTTTCTCAATGCCGATGTGACCATTTTCATCTACGTAGACAAGATCTGTAAACGTTCCGCCGATATCTGTAGCAACTCTCATTTAGTCCACTCTCCTTGTTTGTAGTTAAAAGATTAAAGGCGTTGTGACGGTTAGAATAATTGTTTCTGCATTTGTAGGGTTTTCCCATGTGTGCAATAGTTCTGATGGGAAATGAATGGTATCTCCTTCTAGTAGGTGGTGCACTACTCCGTTGAGATGAAAGATAATCTCACCTTGTAAGACATAGTAAAACTCTTCACCAGCATGGCTGTAACTGTGCTCTTCCTTGAGTCTAGGTGGAAGTGTGACCTTTAAAGGCTCAAGTTTTCGATCGTGAAACGTGCCCGCCAATCGCCTGTAAGTTTGTTCTGCACCATTCATTTTAAAGTCTTTTTGCTCGTTAGCTCTTAATAAAAAGTTCTGCTCTATCTTTTCCTCTTCAAAAAAATGAATCATTGATACGTCTAATGCATCAGCTAACTTTTTTAGAGACGTAATTGATAAAGAAGAGGCACCCCTTTCAATTTGTGAAAGGAAACTGAGTGATAATCCAGTCACTTCACTGAGCTCTTTCAATGTGAGCTCTTTTTGTAATCGCAAAGCTTTAATTTTTGTATGAATATCTTCCATGACTTCAAACTCCTTGATAATTGATAGTGTGGGAAATAAAGATTCTGTATACGTCGTAATTTCTTTTAAATAATTATGGTCTGACTATAATTATTCTGAATATAACATAAACAATTTTCGAATGAAAGAACTATTTTCAATTATTCGCGAATTATTGTACAGACTATATAGAAAAATCTCATTACTTGGTAATGAAATTACAGTGGGGATAGAATTCAAGGCTTGCGCAAGAGTATAGATAGGGGAGAATTGGAAATAGAGGTTGTTCCAATGAAGTTAAAGAGAAATCCTTGTGAAATAATTCACAATAAGTGACACTTGTCATATCAAAAATTATGACAGTTATGTCTTCTGTGAAGTCCGAAAGTTCTTTATCATTAGATTCAAGATAGCGAATCAGAAATAGAACATCAGATTGAAGGAGGATTACACAACATGTCTAAAGAAAAAACAAAGCAGCTACACAAAGACGTTGCCCCTTTTGCTAAGTCAGATAAAAAGAAAAGTATTATGCAGCTTATCAATACAGTCCCACCATTTCTAATCCTATGGTTCTTAGCGTACCAAAGTTTGTCGGTGTCGATTTGGCTAACACTTGGAATTTGTGTTATTGCAGCAGGATTTGTCATTCGGACATTCATCATCTTCCATGATTGTACGCATGGTTCATTCTTTAAAAACAAGAAAACAAATGATATTGTCGGTACCATTACTGGCGTTCTTACACTTTTTGCATATGAAAAATGGAAACGTGAACACTCGATTCACCATGCGACAAGCTCGAATCTCGACAAGCGCGGTACGGGTGATATTTGGATCATGACGATTGAAGAGTACGTGGAAGCATCGAAATGGCAACGTTTTGGTTACCGCTTATACCGTAACCCAATCGTTATGTTCGGTTTCGGACCCCTGTTTCTTGTCCTAATCTCAAGCCGTTTCAACCGTAAAGACGCACGTAATAAAGAACGTAACAACACGTATTTGACGAATGCAATACTTGTTGCCCTTTACACAGGTATGATTTTACTTATCGGCTGGCAGGCATTTGTTCTTATACAAGGAACAATTATGTTTGTTGCCGGATCACTAGGTATTTGGTTATTCTACATTCAACATACATTTGAAGATTCGTATTTCGAAGAGGAATCTGAGTGGGATTATGTGAAAGCTGCTATCGATGGCAGTTCATACTACAAGTTACCGCGTGTGTTGCAGTGGGCGACAGGAAACATCGGTTTCCATCATGTCCACCACTTGTCACCACGTGTTCCGAATTATAACTTGGAACTAGCACACGAATCGACACCACCTCTTCATCAAGCAACAACGATTACGATTAAAGAAAGTTTGTCGTCAATCCGTTACCGTTTGTATGATCCAGAGAAAATGCGGTTTATTGCATTTAAAGACGTGAAGCACATGCTGAAAGGCGCACGTCCTTCAATCGACCTGAAACCAAAACGCACCACTTTTGACTCGAAATAATACTGAAAACAGTCATCTCTTCAGAGGATGGCTGTTTTTTTAAATCTGTCATTTGGTATAATGGAAAGTATAGACAGGACGGTGAAACAAGTATATGCAAAGTTGGTATAGTATTTTTCCGAAAAACCCTTGGCTTAGTATTTATGCATGGGCAGTATTTTGTTTTCTTCCATTCTTTTTCATATTCAGATCATCGTCGCCCATCGAAATTTCCATTGGGATTTCATTGTTATTCTTATTCTTTTTGTCCTATCGATTTTCATTCACATCGAAAAGCGGCCTTGTTTATATGTGGATTAGTTTTGAAATTGTGATAAGTGTCGCTATGACGCTGTTATTTGGTTATGTGTATTTATCCATATTCACTGCATTTTTTATAGGTAATATTCGCAATCAAGTCGGATTCTTCATTATATACGGGCTGCATATTGCCATTACAATCATTGCGATTGTCGCAGGCTTTTTCATCGAACTCGATTTATTCCTCCCGCAAGTTCATTTCATCCTCATCTCGGTTATTGGTGTAGTATTATTGCCATTCAATTTATACAACCGGAATAAGCGTGAAAACTTGGTAGGTCAATTAGAACATGCCAACGAACGGATTTCGGAGTTAATAATAGTGGAGGAACGGGAACGGATTTCTCGTGATTTACACGATACACTCGGCCAGAAGTTATCATTGATTGGCTTAAAGAGTGATTTAGCTGGCAAGCTGGTGTCTCGTGATCCTAGAGCAGCTGAAAGAGAATTGCGGGATATCAGGCAGACCGCTAGCACAGCGCTGAAGGAAGTCCGAGAGTTAGTTGCGGGCATGCGGGCAACGAAGCTGGAAGATGAAGTGATACGCATTAAGCAGATGTTGAAGGCAGCTGAAATGGAATACACCATAGAGGGGAATCCGTCGTTCACCAATATACCGGCCATCGTTGAAAGCGTATTGAGTATGTGCTTGAAAGAGGCTGTGACAAATGTTGTGAAGCATAGTTATGGAAAGACTTGCTGCGTGTCGTTTGAACAATTGCCGAATGAATTTGTCATCAATGTGGTAGACGATGGAATCGGCATTACAAGGGGCGGGGAAACGTCGCCCGGGAATGGTTTGACTGGCATGCGCGAGCGGCTTGAGTTTGTTAATGGAAGTCTTCGAGTCGAGGGTGGCGAAGGAACGAAATTATCGATTCGTGTTCCAGCAGTCATACAACATATTATGGAGAGTGATTGATGTGATACGTATTGTCATAGCGGAAGACCAAGGGATGATGCTCGGAGCACTTGGATCATTATTGAATATGGAAGATGACATGGAAGTCGTCGGAAAAGCGAAAAATGGGGAAGAAGCAGTCGCGCTGGTGAAAGAACATCAGCCGGATGTCTGCATCATGGACATCGAAATGCCAGTAATGACGGGGCTTGACGCAGCAGAAGCGTTGCATGATGAGCATTGCAAAATCATTATCCTGACGACATTTGCCAGAACAGGTTACTTCGAACGTGCAAGGAAAGCGGGCGTACGCGGCTATTTATTGAAAGACAGTCCGATTGAAGAGCTTGTCAGTTCAATCCGAACGATAATGGACGGCAGACGAATTTACGCGCCAGAACTCGTTGACATTGCCTACGGGGATGGGGATGAGACGGTAAATCCGCTGACGGAGCGTGAAAGCCAAGTGCTTGGACTGATTGCTGAAGGGAAGACGACAAAAGAAATTGCTGGTGAGTTGTATTTGACGCCTGGTACAGTGCGGAATTACATCTCCACGATTTTGGATAAGCTCGGTGTTGGGAACCGAATTGAAGCGATATCTCGGTTTAAGGAGAAGGGCTGGTTAAAGTGAATTGATTGTATGAGCCGACAGCGATGTCGGTTTTTTGTTGTTTGGGATGGGGGGGGAATATGTCGACCGAGCGTAAAACAGTAGTACAGATTATATTCCTCTCCAAACCAATCATAATTCCCACCCCCACTCCAGCAATAAAACGCGTTACGGGCGCAACTCGAATATGTTACAATTTCACCAAAGACGGAAAGTTCAAATAAGGGGGAACCGAACATGTTTGGCATCGATTACGCAAGAAAACTCGACGGAAAAGATGGACTCGCGAAATACAAAGACGAGTTTTATCTACTTGAAAACACAATTTATATGGATGGTAATTCACTCGGCTTATTGTCCAAAAGAGCGGAGCGCACGCTGCACGAATTACTTAATTCATGGAAAACACTAGGCATCGATGGCTGGACAGAAGGGGAAAATCCTTGGTTTTACCTATCGGAGTCGGTCGGAGAAAAAATGGGGCCGCTTGTCGGGGGAACAAGACGCGAGGTCATTGCAACGGGCTCGACAACGACGAACCTACATCAGCTTGCCGCAACATTCTACAAACCATCAGGGGCTAAAACAAAGATTCTTGCCGATGAACTTAATTTCCCTTCAGACGTTTATGCACTAAAAAGCCAGCTAGCACTGAAAGGTTTTAATCCTGACGAACAACTTGTCCAGGTGAAAAGCAGGGATGGTCGATTTATTACTGAAGACGATATCATCGAAGCAATGACAGAAGACATCGCGCTCATTGTTCTACCAGCCGTTTTATATAGAAGTGGGCAAATCCTTGATATGGAGAAACTTTCGAAAGCTGCAAATGACAAAGGCATTCCAATCGGTTTCGATTTATGTCATTCAATCGGCGCCGTTGAACACGCATTGCATGATTGGGGCGCGGACTTCGCTTTTTGGTGTACGTATAAGCATTTAAATGGGGGGCCAGGATCCGTCGCAGGACTGTTTGTCCATGACAAACATTTCGGTACAGCACCTGGTTTGGCGGGATGGTTCGGTTCAAAAAAAGAAGCACAATTCGATATGGATCATACGATGGATCCTGCACTCGACGTCGCTGCCTATCAAATCGGAACACCTCATGTACTCAGTTTAGCCCCGGTCATCGGTGCACTTGAGTTGTTTGAAGAAGTGGGCATTAAAAAAATTCGCGAAAAGTCACTTCAGCTGACGGACTATATGCTGGCGTTAATTCAACAGGAGCTATCTGCTCACGGCTTCACAATTGGCAACCCAGCCGACGAATCACGTGGGGGCCACATCTTGCTTGAGCACGTTGAGGCGGCACGTATTTGCAGAGCGTTGAAAGAAGACGGCGTCATCCCGGACTTCCGTGCGCCAAACGGTGTCCGACTTGCTCCAGTTGCGTTATACAATTCTTTCGAAGACGTCTGGCATACTGTGCAGAAGCTAAAACTTATCATGGATGAAAAACGTTATGGGAAATTCGAGAATAAACGAGGTGTCGTCGCATGACGGGGAAATGGATTGATATTTCACAACCGCTGCAAAATAATATCGCAGAATGGCCAGGCGACACACCATTTTCATATGAAGTTGCATACTCCAAAGCCGAAACGGGCTCAGTCAATATAGGGAAGTTAACAACAAGTACGCATATGGGAACACATATTGACGCACCATTTCACTTCGATGACAACGGACTAAAAGTACTCGATTTACCGATTGATTTATACATCGGGCGGGCGCGTGTAATCGATGTTTCAGGTAAAGAAAGTGTCGGTCATTCTGACTTAAAGGACATCGATTTCGGCGGGGCAGAACGAATTTTATTGAAAACAGGTAGCCGTCCTGATCCAAATGTATTTCCGGAAACCTTTACGTATTTGCGCGCGGATATCGGTCCTTTCTTGAAAGAAAGAGGGGTTCGGCTCATCGGCATTGATGCGCCATCTGTTGACCCAGAAACAAGCAAAACAGTCAGTGCCCATCATTCCCTCAATGAAAACGGCGTCCTGATTTTAGAAAACATCGTCCTTAACGAAGTGGAACCGGGCGATTATGAACTAATTGCATTGCCGCTTCCGTTAAAAGACGGCGATGGCAGTCCAGTTCGTGCCGTATTGCGATCAATTGAAGGAGGGCATCCCAGCCATGACTGAAAAAGGAATTCACACGGATTTTAAAGATAATATGACATACGGCGAGTATTTAAATCTCGATAAATTGCTGTCGAGCCAGCAGCGCTTGTCCGGCCATCATGATGAGATGCTGTTCATCATCATTCATCAAGTGAGTGAGTTGTGGATGAAGCTCATTTTGCATGAGCTCAATACAGCCATCGACTTAATCGAAAAAGATGAACTGCCGGAAGCATTTAAAATGCTGGCGCGCGTGTCAAAGACGCAGACGCAGATTATCCAGGCATGGGACGTGTTGTCGACATTGACACCTGCTGAATACATGGAATTCCGGGACAGTTTGGGCCGGGCTTCAGGCTTCCAATCCTATCAAAACAGGCTTATTGAGTTCGCACTTGGGTATAAGCAACCGCATATTTTGAAGATTTACGAGAAAGATCCTGAGCTTGCGAGTGATTTAGAGGCGGCATTCCGCGCACCGGGGATTTACGACGTGGCAATACGTGCGCTTTCGCGGGCCGGCTTCACGATAAACCCAGAACTGCTGGAACGCGATTTCTCTGTTACATACAAAGGAGATGCGTCGGTGGCGGATGCGTGGCTAGAAGTCTACCGCAACGTCGATGATCACTGGAATTTATATCAGCTTGCGGAGAAGCTTGTAGATATAGAAGACAGTCATCAGCAGTGGCGTTTCCGTCATATGAAAACCGTTGAACGGATTATCGGCTTTAAAATGGGGACGGGCGGTTCGTCTGGTGTGAACTATTTGAAGTCTGTGCTTGATCATCAGTTCTTTCCTGAGTTATGGGATGTACGGACGAAATTATAAGGATTCCATAGAAACTCCGCCAACAAACCTAGTTGGCGGAGTTTTAGTGTTTTATCCAAACGAACGTTAAATCTATTTTTCTTGTTCACTAATTGGAGGCAAGTATGCCGGCAATAAACCTGTCGAACTGATTGCCCGTCGACAGTAGGAACCCCTCCGCGAACCGCTGTGGTTCATTGCCACAACCTTGGAATATCCAGTATGCGAACAATGTGCTTGAAATTATGTTTCCCTACCGAAATTACCAATCATCGATAGGTGGACTCATTGTGAATTCCATTATAAGCACCACCATTACTGAGTTGTTATAGTAGCATATTCCGCAAGGACGGGGGTTGTGTGTGCGATTGAAACGACTCATCTAGGACAAAGGTAAGTCTTTAAACTGGCCGACCGAATGGTTTAGTGAAAGATATCCTTTTTAGTTGATATTTATTAGTTAAAGGAGAGTAGTGTTAGATTTTAACAAAACTCACGAATCAATCTTGAGGCTTTTGATTGGCTGATGTTGAGATCTTTTGCGACTGCTCTTGAGGAACTGTTTTGTTGGTAAGACTTTCTCACCAACGTCTTTGTGACTTCGTTTAAGGCATCGTCTAATGAATGTGGATGAATAAGCTCAGCGGTATTCTCCATACTTGTCCTAATGACCTCTGGTAGATCATCCACTTCAATAAGGGAATCGCTAGTGATAACCAATCGTTCGATTAGGTTTTCAAGTTGCCGAACATTTCCAGGCCATGAGTAGTAGTAAAGCATATTTAGACATTCTTCTGAGATTAGCTTATTCATATTATATTTATTATTGAAGCCATTTAAAAAGTTATAAGTAAGTGGAACAATGTCCTCCTTACGGTCTGATAGAGGGGGCATGTGGATATCAATAACGTTCAGTCGATAATATAAATCTTCCCTGAAGGTTTTATTTTCAACCATTTTAAGTAAGTCTTGATTGGTAGCGGTAATAATGCGGATATCGACTGTCTTGCTATCATTACTCCCAATTGGGATAAATTGTTTATCTTGAATTACTTGTAGTACTTTGGCTTGTAAAGGTAACGCCAACTCCCCGATTTCATCCAAAAAAATGGTCCCATTGTGGGCTGCTTCAAGCAAACCCGTTTTACCGCCTTTAATCGCTCCGGTAAATGCTCCGTTGGTATAACCGAACAGTTCCGATTCCAATAAATCAGCAGGAATTGCGGCACAATTGACAGTCAAAAAAGGACCATCTTTTCTTTTGCTTATGCTGTGCAAGTGGTGGGCGACTACCCCTTTACCCGTTCCTGATTCGCCATGAATTAGAATTGTAGAGTCGGTTGGGGCAATTTTTTTGCAAAACTTTAATATACTTTTGACTTTTTCGCTGTTTGTAATGATTGTATTCGCGGAACTGTCGCTAGTAATTTCCTTCTGCTCCCTTTTCATAATCAGCCTATTAAAGCTTTTAAGTTCGGTTGCTGTCGTAACGATATACTCTATTTCCCCGGCCTCATTTAAAATAGGGATGGCCCTCGTCAACAATTCAGCTCCAATATAGGTCTGTTGTCTAAGTGAAACAGGTTCTTTGCTTTTAAAAACTTCAGGAACGATGGAGGGACCCCAATAACCTTTGTTAAACAGCTCATCGTTTAGCTTGCCTATGACATCGGCCTTTTTAAGACCATAATGTTTTTCGCAAACTTTGTTAACATAGACAATCCGCGTTTCACTGTCCATAACATAAATTTCGTCAGAAGAATAATCTAAAATTTTTAACATAGATTCCAAAGTTAAATCAACACTTTTAAGTATAAAGTTTTCCAAAATCTATCATCCCTCCACCTCTTGCAGTATTGAGTCAAATTTGAACCATTTGATTATTTAATTGAGTCATCTTCAACTCAATTATAACAGTACTTTTATTAAGTTGCGATACCAATACCTGAATATGGGGTTTTTTCAAACTTGGCACGCAAATTGCATATATAGAAAGTAACGTGAATCTAATAGGTCTATCCTGATTGACACGTCATCTCTTGTAACAATAAAAATAGAGATTGAGAATTCAAGAATAATCTCAAAGAGGTTTCAAATCTGCAGGAATTCTTTCATAAAGAAGTCCTACTAACGGATACGGAGGGAAGAATATGACTAGATCGTCTGAGGTATTTGATATTACAATTATTGGTGGTGGCCCCGTAGGATTATTTACCGCTTTTTATGCGGGCATGCGCCAGGCAACGGTAAAAGTGATTGAAAGCTTGCCGCAATTAGGAGGTCAATTATCTGCACTTTATCCTGAAAAGAATATATACGATATTGCTGGATTTCCGAAAATAGGGGCACAAGAACTCGTCGATAATTTAATAGAACAAATGAATCAATTTGAACCAGCAATCTGTTTAGGCGAGTCAGTAGAAGTTGTCGAAAAAGAAGAAGATGGTGTATTCAAACTAACGACGAATGAAGGTATTCATTATACAAAAACAATTATCATTACCGCTGGAAACGGTGCATTTCAGCCGAAAAAAATGAATATACCCGGAGAAGAACAATTCCAAAATAAAAACTTACATTACTTTGTAAAAAATGTAAGCGAATTCAAAGGTAAGAAAGTAGTGTTGTTCGGTGGCGGTGACTCAGCTGTTGATTGGGCATTAATGCTAGAGCCTATTGCGGAAAAAGTTAGTCTTGTACATAGAAGAGACAAATTCCGTGCTCACGAGCATAGCGTCGAGTTGCTAAAACAATCAAATGTTGAAGTTCTTACGCCATTTGCTCCGACAGAACTTGTAGGAATAGAAAGAATCGAAAAGGTAATTATTCAAGAAACAAAATCTGGTGAATTAAAAGAGCTTGAAGTAGATGATGTACTCGTGAATTACGGGTTTGTTTCTCATCTTGGTCCTATTAAAGACTGGGAGCTTGAAATTAATAAAAACTCCATCGTTGTGAATTCTAGAATGGAAACAAATATAGAAGGTATTTATGCGGTCGGTGACATTTGTACGTATGTAGGTAAAGTGAAACTGATTGCTACCGGTTTTGGGGAAGCACCTATTGCTGTAAGTAATGCAAAAGTGTTTGTAGATCCCACAGCGAAGCTACAACCACTTCACAGTACGAGTGTAATGGGGGATAAAGAGGACGCAATGAAAAAAGAAGCAACTGTTGTAGGTTAAAAGGAAAAGGGGGAGAGGATATGGCCAATTTTACAATGGTGGATCAAAGCACATGTATCGCCTGCGGTGTTTGCGGCGAACTAGCACCTGATCTATTTAAGTATAGGGATGATGGCATTTCTTATTCAATTCTTGATGAAAACACAGGAGTTACAGAAGTGTCTGAGGACTTGCTTGAAGATCTGGAGGATGCCCATGATAGCTGTCCTACAAGTTCGATTAAGATGGCAGATACGCCTTTCGATTGCCAAAAGGATGAAGCCAGCTGAGGTAAAGAAATTAAGGTTTAAGGGGAACAAAAATTATATTATAGAGGAGAATGGAAAATGGCTTATAATACAGTAGAGAACAAATCAAACAGAACATTCGAGAGAACGATGACATATGACAAATATACAGATCCAAAAGTATTGGAAAAGGAAATGGAGTTAGTTTTCTCTAAATCATGGCAGCTTGTTGGACATGTAAGTCAAGTAGAAAAAGCAGGTGCTTTCTTTACGGCTGATGTAGCTAATGAGCCACTCATTATAATTAGAGGTACAGATGAAGTTCTCCGGGCTTTTTACAATGTGTGTCCACACCGTGCAACAAAGCTTGAAAAAAGTGAAAATGGCAAAAAGAAAATTTTGCAATGTATGTATCATGGATGGACGTTTAAAACAGACGGTAAGTTAAATAAAGCGCCTAACTTCCAAGGAGATGACGCGGCTTGCGTTCAGGATGCTTGTCTACGATCTGTACGAATGGAAGTGTTGGAATCTTTGATTTTCGTCAATTTGGATGATAATGCTACACCTTTAATCGATTCTTATGGGGACTTCTTTGACAGATTAAGCAAGTTCCCGTTCATCAGCGAATTAAAACGCACGCATAGAAAAACACGTATCGTCAAAGCGAATTGGAAAGCATATATCGATAATTATTTAGAGTGTGATCACTGTCATATTGCACATCCAAGTTTCGTAGATGCACTTAATATGGACGACTATCAAATCACTACCTGCGAAAACTATTCTGTTCAAGGAACGGTTGTCAAAACGGGCAAACAGTACGGAGAAGTAGACTTAAATCAAGCTGAAATGCAAGGTGGTTCTTTCTTCTGGCTTTGGCCGAACCTAATGTTGACGATTTATCCGGGACCGGGGAATTTGGCGTCAATCGAGATGATTCCAATTGATCACGAAACCACGATGGCAGTGTACACCTATTATTTCCGTGAGGATAATCTTGAAGCCTTGAGTCAAGATGAGAGGGATTTAATGACATTTGCGGAACAAGTGCGTGCAGAAGACATTGATCTCGTGGAACTTGAACAAATTGGCTTCCGCTCCCGAGCATTTAACAAAGGGCATTATGCTTCATCTGAAAAAGCAATCGTCCAATTTCATGAAATGGTACTGGAGGCACTCGATGAATAATCTAGAGATTAAAACGAATGAAATGAAAAAGTACTTACTTATTAATGGGGAAATGGTAGAAGCAAAGGACTATGCACCACTCTACTCCCCATACTCAGGCGAAAAAATTGCTGAGATTGCGATGGCAGATAAAGAATTAACTGTTCAAGCAATCGATGCCGCTTATAAAGCTCGTCCACTAATCGGCAACATGCCAGCCTACAAGCGTGCGGAAATACTAGAGAACGTTGCAGTATTATTAAAAGAAAGGGCAGATGAAGCGGCAGAAATCATCTCCCTTGAATCGGCAAAACCACTTATGTTTGCAAAAGCAGAAGTTGCAAGAACGGTTGAAACGTATAAATTTGCAGCGGAAGAAGCGAAAAGAATACATGGTGAAATGATTCCTTTTGATGCAGCGGTAGGTGGAGTTGGTAGAATCGGTTATACATTGAGGGAACCGATTGGTGTCATTGGTGCTATCACGCCATTTAACTTTCCATTAAACCTTGTAGCGCACAAAGTGGGGCCTGCAATTGCAGCCGGAAATACGATTGTATTAAAACCAGCATCACAAACACCACTTACTGCACTTTATATTGCAGAACTTTTTGCAGAAGCAGGCCTTCCAGCGGGCGTGTTGAATGTAGTGACTGGCCCAGGCGGTGTCGTTGGAGAGGCAATCGTAGAAGATGACCGAGTAAGTATGATTACATTTACAGGAAGCCCTAGTGTTGGAATTGGCATTAATAATAAGGCAGGGTTGAAAAAGACAACGTTAGAATTAGGTTCAAACTCAGCATTAATTATTGATAAAGACGTAGAAATTGATGGAATTATTGACCGTTGTACGATGGGGGCATTCTCCAATCAGGGCCAAGTCTGTATTTCGTTGCAACGCGTATTTGTCCATGAAGACAAATATGAAGAATTCATTGCGAAATTTGCAGCAGCAACGAAACTGCTGAAATTGGGTAACCCGCTTGATCCAGAAACATATGTATCCTCTTTAATTACTAAGGGAGAATTAGCGCGTGCTGTTAGCTGGATTGAAGAAACAAAACAAAGCGATGCAGAAATCGTAACAGGCGGTAAGGTGCGGGATAATGTTCTGGAACCGACAATCATTACGAATGCAGATGCGTCATTGAAAGTTTCATGCCAAGAAGTATTTGGACCGATTGTTGTCGTGAATCAGGTGAAGTCAATAGAAGCAGCTGTAGAACTAGTGAATGATTCCCGTTTCGGGCTTCAAGCAGGTATTTACACGAATAATGTAAAAAATGCTTTTTACGCATCGAAAAACCTACACGTCGGCGGCGTTATTATTAATGACGTGCCAACATTTAGGGTTGACCAAATGCCATATGGTGGTGTGAAAGACAGTGGTACCGGCCGTGAAGGCATTAAATATGCAGTAGAAGAAATGACGGAATTAAAACTAGTCGTTTGGAATCAAGGATAAAGGAGATTATGATGAAAAACTATAAAATTGCTGTTATTGCTGGCGACGGTATTGGTCCTGAAGTAATCGATGAAGGGATCAAAGTATTAAATAAGATTGCTACTCTCGACGGGAGCTTCCAATTTGATTTTACGCATTTTCCATGGGGCTGCGAGTATTACACGAAGCATGGAAAAATGATGGTTGATGATGGTATGGAGCAACTGAAAGCGTTTGACGCAATCTATTTGGGGGCTGTTGGTTTTCCAGGAGTTCCCGATCATATCTCCTTATGGGATTTGCTGCTAATCATCCGCAAGGAATTCGACCAATACGTCAATATTCGTCCGATCAAGCTATTAAAAGGTGCTCATTGCCCGTTAGCTGATGTAAAACGTGAGGACATTGACATGTTATTCATCCGTGAGAATACGGAAGGCGAATATTCGGGTGCAGGAGATTGGCTATTCAAAGGGAAAGACAATGAAGTTGTGTTGCAAAATGGCGTGTTTTCCCGAAAAGGAACGGAAAGAATTATTCGTTATGCATTTGAAACAGCTAGAAAAGAAGGACGTAGCTTAACAAGTATTAGTAAAGCGAATGCCTTAAACTATTCGATGGTTTTCTGGGATCAAGTATTTGAAGAAGTGAGTGCGGATTATCCAGATGTAGAAACAGCATCTTATCTTGTTGATGCTGCGGCAATGCTTATGATTACAGACCCTAAACGATTTGAAGTTGTTGTTACTTCCAATTTGTTTGGCGATATCCTAACGGATGTAGGGGCAGCTCTTGCGGGAGGAATCGGGCTCGCTGCAGGAGCGAATATTAACCCTGAAAGAGAGTTTCCGTCGATGTTCGAACCTGTACATGGTTCAGCGCCTGATATTGCTGGTCAAGGAATTGGAAATCCACTAGCTTCGATTTGGTCGGCAAGCCAAATGCTCGATTACTTTGGTTATGAGCAATATGGTAAACTAGTTATCGACGCTATCGAACAACTTTTAGTAGAAGACGGCACACTTACACCTGATATGAAAGGTACGGCTTCCACATCTGAAGTGGGAGATCGACTAGTTGATATTATGACTAGCTCAATAACTGCAAACATATGAGTAAGGTCTATCGGTGTTATTCAGCTAACACCGATAGACTTTTTACAAAATTCCCACCCATTTTCCACTAACAATTATTGTACTATTCGGGGATTTGTTAGGAGATAGAATTTGATTAGGGGGAAATATATGAAAACCAATACGATTGATAAACAAATATTGGCTATAGCATTATCTTTGGTAGCGCTATTGGTTGTTCCAATCTTGATTAACCCTAAACAGGGGACCGCTTTTTTGAAGACAATATTGGATTTCATTACTGGACGTTTCGGCCCCTTATACTTGTGGGCTTGTCTTGGGATTTTTGGATTTTTGCTTTGGTTGGCCTTTAGCAAGTACGGAAAAATAAAGTTAGGCGAAGGTAATCCTGAGTTTTCTACGTTCAGTTGGCTAGCTCTTATCTTTACAGCAGGTATCGGTTCTGGAATTATGTATTGGGGAATAATTGAATGGGCGTTCTATTATACAAGTCCACCTTACAATATGGATTCTAAAAGTGTTGAGGCAGCAAGTTTTGCATCAACATACGGCATGTTCCATTGGGGATTTTCGGCTTGGGCAATTTATTGTGTTCCATCGATTCCAATCGCATATGCAGTCTACATAAAAAAACAAAAGTCATTTAGGCTAAGTACGGCATGTCGGGGAATTATTGGTGACCGCGCGGATGGACTACTCGGAAAAGTGATTGACGTTTGCTTTATGTTTGGATTAATTGGTGGAATCGGAACTTCTCTGGCCCTTGGAACGCCACTGTTGGCAGAGGGAATTCATCATATATTCGATGTGGAGAAAACGCTTACATTGGATTTGAGCATTGTAATTGCGCTTATGGTTTTCTTTTCAATCTGTTTATATTTTGGTCTGAAAAAAGGTTTGAAGTTGCTAAGCGATTGGAATCTTTATTTATATGTAGCCATCGCGGTGTTCATTTTCATTTTTGGTCCAACAGCTTTTATCATTGCTAGCTTTACAGATAGTGTCGGAGTGCTCTTCTCGAATTTCTTTAGAATGAGCTTATATACAGATCCTGTTGGCAAGTCAGGATTTAGTGAATCCTGGACTCTGTTTTATTGGGGGTGGTGGTTCTCTTACGCTCCTTTTACAGGCATGTTCGCCGCCCGTATTTCAAAGGGAAGAACCATCAAAATGCTCATTCTTGGTCAATTAATCGGTGGGACGTTAGGGTGTTGGCTCGCTTTTGCGATATTCGGAAACACAAGTATGTTCTTTGAGATTAGCGGCCTTGTACCTGTAATTGAAATTCTACAGAATGAAGGCGCACCTGCAGCGATTATAGCATCATTAAACGCCCTTCCACTTGGTGGAATTGTTGTAGTTCTATACTTGCTTATCGCGGCAATTTTTCTTGCCACTACAGTCAATTCGGCAGCCTATACATTGGCAGATGTAGCGTCCGTTAACTTGAAAGAGGGGGAAGAACCAGTACGTTGGTACCGTGTATTTTGGGGAATTGTATTGACAAGTATTTCAATCATATTAATGTATGGCGATGGATTGGAAGCCCTGCAAACGTTATCGATTATTACTGCTTTACCTTTAGTATTCATTATTCTGTTGATGATTGCTTCTTTCATGAAATGGGTGAGAGTGGATTACGCCTCAGTAATGTTGGAACAACAAAATTCCGTTTCTGAAACTGTTAGTAAAGAAAAGGTTCCTGAAATTAAAAAAGGAAAGCAGAGAATTGGAGTTAAAAGAAAGACGTTAGCGAAAATAGACTAAATAAAAAAAGGCTGTCCCAATGTAAATGGGACAGCCTTTTAAGATGGAAATGGGTTATTGTAAATAATTCATTCATTACCTACACCAAGATTTCTTTTCGCTTACTTGAGGGAGGAATTCTCAATTCCTCTCTATACTTGCTAATAGTGCGTCTGGAAATTGTAATTCCTTTTTCAGAATTAAAATACTCCGCTATTTTTTGATCCGAATGCGGTTTGAATTTGTTTTCATCAGCAATATAACTTTGCAGAAGGGCTTTCACGTTTGCTTGAGAAATGCTGTTTCCGTCGACTGTCTCCAACTTTGAAGTGAAAAGCGTCCGGAGATCAAAGGAACCAAAAGGTGTCTGGATCACTTTGTTCGTGGTCGCCCGGCTTACAGTCGATTCGTGCATATCAATCTCTTCTGCTACCTCTTTGAGCGTTAGTGGCTTTAATGAAGAGCACTCATTTAGAAAAAACTTTTTTTGTCTTTCTAAAAGGACTTTCATGATTTTAATAATCGTATTTCGGCGCTGTTCAATGCTACTTAAAAGCCATTGGTAACTTTTATACTGTTCATTAATGTATGGTGATGTCTTATCTTTTGAGTGAAGAAGTTGCGAGTATTGGCTATTCAACTGAATGGTTGGCAAAGTTCCGTCGTTCAGATAGAAGATAAGTTCCCTATCCTTCCATTCTACAATGATATCTGGAACCCAATACTCAATTGACGAATCAGAGATGAAAGAACACGGCCACGGATTGAGCGTTTGGATGAAATCGTAAAGTTCTTTCACCTCAGCCATTGTAATTTTCATTTGAGAAGCAATTACTTTCCACTTTCGATCGGCAATCAATTCTAGATGCTCCCTAACTAAAGATTCCGCTAATTCGTTCGCTGGGTATATGAAGTTAATTTGTAAGAGCAGGCATTCCTTCAAGCTCCTAGCTCCGATTCCCGCGGGCCCTATATGTTGTAGAAGATGAATACCTCTTTCAATATCATCTTCGTTAAACTGCGAGTGGTAATTCGAAACATTGTCATGTAGACGTAAATAGCCATTATCATCAAGATTATTAATGAGGTATTTTAACAATAGTTGAGTAGGTTCATCTGAATACATAAACTTTGCGTGTTCGAGCAATTCGTCCCTCATATCAATTTTATTAATTTGAACCTCTAACATCTCTTGGGAGTTCCCGGCAGTATGAGATCGATAATTTGTCTTATCTTCATACGAATTGTCAGCTTCTTTTTCTTTTAACTCAATTAATGGATTTTCCAACTCTTGCTGTCTAATGTATTGCTCGAGTTCAAAAGTAGAGAACTGGAGTAATTCTATAGCTTGTCTAAGTTCGAGAGTCATTAAAGTAGTTAGTTGTTGTTTTTGTTGGAGAACATGTTTCATAGTAATTCCTCCTTCATAAAAGCTAATGAAAGTTGCGATTGTTATCAATGATATAGTATTGATTCTAACATAATTGCTAGTATATTATAATGATAAATCTGAATTTTTTGATGGGCATAGTTGGAATGTAGGGCGCATTAGGAATTACTTATTCGTCTCGTATTGATGGTTGAAGTTAATGATAAGATTAACATATAGAAATGGGGGACTAAACATGCGTTGGATACTAATTATTGTCTTTGCAATTGTGGTAGAGTTTTTCGTGCGTTTTCTAACGAGAAATATGGAAGATAAGAAGAAGAGGGAAAGAGTGCTCGCACTCATTTGGTTTGGGTTCGGGGCAGTATTACTAGTAGTCTGGTTAATCAATCGGTTTCTATAGATAACTGGTATGCCAAAACTTAAGAAACTCTTCATGATTATACTAGGCGATTCTTCACTATTAGCCTTCATGATGAAGGTAATGGGCTTTTATTAGTGAAGAGGTGTGGAAAATATGAAGAAATTGATTTTTATAGTGCTGGTAATAGTGTTAAGCATTACAGTTGTGACGAAAAATATAGAAAATACCTTTGAGAATGTAGAGTTAACTGTTACTGCAAAAGCAATCATTCTTATAGATGCTGATACAGGTAAAGTAATATATGAAGAAAATAGTGCAGAATCGCTACCAATTGCAAGTATGTCCAAGCTAATGACGCAGTATCTCGTGCTAAATGCCGTTAAAAGCGGCAATTTATCATGGGGAAATACTTATAAGCCAAGTGAAGCGATACAACAAATTGCAGGACAATCAGCTGCCGTCAAGCTAGGAATGACAGCAGGTAACGCCTATTTGGTGCAAGAACTGTTCACCGCAATGACGGTCAACTCCGCAAATGACGCGTCGATGGCACTGGCTGAAATGGTTAGCGGAACAGAAGAAGCATTTGTTAAATTGATGAATAAACAGGCGGAAAGTTTCGGTCTGAAAGAAACGACTTTCTTCAACGCAAGCGGACTTGATGGCGATTACATTGGCAAAGGGTACGAGCAAACGAATCATGCCTCTGCCCGAGATGTTGCAGTCATTGCACAAAAACTGATTGCCAATCATCCGGAAGTACTCGACTTTACAAGAATGACGAGCTTCAAAACGGGTAGTGGAACGACGTTGTGGAGTACCAACCTGATGTTGGCAGGCATGCCCCTAGCCTTGCCTGGAATTGACGGATTGAAAACCGGCTTTACAGATCAGGCAGGTTCTTGCTTTGCTAGTACGGGCGTCTTTAATGGGCGACGTATTATTTCAGTTGTCATGGATGTTGAAGCAGATGGCGGTGATGCCACAACTCCGCGATTTGAGTTGACGAGAGAGCTGATTGAGCGATTTGTGTTGAATGAATAGGTTGTTATTATTTTAAACGTATGTATTTACTGCATGCGTTTATAGTTAAAAGAAAATCGTCTAAAAATTTGTACTACTTGAACATGCGTTCTATAATGGAAGGAATACTAAACAGGAGGCGTTCGCATGGTCGCACTTGTAAGGGAAGAGTCGGAGAAGTATTCAAAGAGGTTATTGGACGTTAGGAATGATCTTGTGTTTAAAGCGATATTCGGGAAGGAGAAGAATAAGAGTCTTCTTATTTTGTTGCTGAACGCAATATTGATTGAAGAAGTAGAAGAGATTATTTTCCTAGATTCATATCTTGGGGCAGAATACGTAGACGAGAAATATTCGATTTTGGACATCCGGGTTCGAACAACTGAAAACGTGGAAATTGATATCGAGATGCAATTGGAGTATCATAGCGGTTTTGAAAATCGTATGCTGTTGTATTGGGCAAGAATGTATGTTGGATAATTAAAGTCTGGAGAGGCTTATGAAAAAGTTAGCAAAACAATTCAAATATCCATTGTGAATTTCAAGTTCTTGCAAAATGACCATTTTCATAGTACGTTTCATTTAATGGAAAAAGAAAAACTTATCAAGTTTACAGACCACTTAGAAATTCACGTTTTGGAGCTGCCTAAAGTACAACCAACTGAAGAATTGACTGATGAAGATCTATTAACCAAGTGGATGTTATTTCTGTCTGGGGATGACAAAACAAAGGAGGAATTAGCGATGACTGACATGGGAATCGAAAAGGCCTATGATGAATTGCATCGGATTAGTCAAGATGAAGTGATGCGCGAACGTGCAATAGCACGCGATAAATGGCTATCGGACCAAGCAACGAGAAGAGAGCAAGCTAGGAAGGAAGGTAAAGAGGAAGGTAAAGAGGAAGGTAAAGCTGAAGGTAAAGAAGAAACTGTTCTTAGCATGCATACTGAAGGGCTTTCAGTTGAAATAATTACCAGGGTTATGAAAATGTCCGAAGAAAAAGTACTTTCTATCATCAATCAAATACAATGAAAAAAAGAAGCCTTGCCGATACTTTTGGTGGGGCTATATCTAATTCTAGGGACTCATGACATGTTATACTATTCATACAACATTCAAAAAATGAGGCGATAAAAATGATGGAACAAACACAAATAAATAATTGGAAAAAGAAGCTTCCGCTCATTGGACAGATGATAGCACATGAAGAAGTGCTCTGGCTCAATCCCTTAATAGAGTCAACAACGACTGGTCTTCAAAAAACAGGTGTGACTGCAGAAAACGTCAAAGATGCATCAGACCGTCTGAAACGTTTCGCGCCATACATCGAGCACGTCTTCCCGGAAACAAAAGCGTCGAACGGCATTATTGAATCGCCGATTACCGCCACTCCGAACATGAAAGAAGCGCTTGCCAATCAATACAAAGTAGCAATCCCAGGTGAACTTCTCCTGAAAGAAGACAACGCACTGCCGATTTCAGGTTCTATCAAAGCACGCGGTGGCATTTACGAAATCCTAAAACATGCCGAAACCCTGGCGATTGAGCACGGATTGATAACAACCGCTGACAACTACACTAAATTCGCAGAGCCGGAATTCCACAACTTGTTCTCGAAGCACAAAATCGCTGTCGGCTCTACAGGAAACCTTGGCCTAAGTATTGGCATCATGAGCGCCAAACTCGGTTTTAACGTTACTGTTCATATGTCTGCAGATGCGAAACAATGGAAAAAAGATATGCTACGCGAAAAAGGCGTCACAGTTGTTGAATACGCTGATGACTACAGCAAAGCTGTTGAAGAAGGGCGTCGCCAGGCAGATGCAGATCCTTCCTGTCATTTTGTTGATGATGAAAACTCACTCGACTTATTTTTAGGCTATGCGGTGGCAGGGGAACGTGTTGCTGCGCAGTTGAAAGCGCGTGGCACCATCGTTGATAAAGACAACCCGCTGTTCGTTTACCTGCCTTGCGGTGTCGGTGGAGGCCCTGGCGGTGTAGCATTTGGATTGAAGCTTGCTTTCGGTAATGCAGTCCGCTGTTTCTTCGCCGAGCCGACGCATTCTCCGTGCATGATGCTCGGTATGATGACTGGTCTTCACGACATGATTTCAGTTCATGACTTCGGTCTTGACAATAAAACCGTTGCAGACGGGCTCGCGGTTGGTACAGCGTCTGGTTTCGTGGGCAAGACAATGGAACCGTTACTATCCGGCTGTTACACGATTGCGGACGAAACGATGTTCAAGTTATTGAAACTGCTCGCAGACACAGAAAGTATTCGACTCGAGCCGTCCGCACTCGCGGGGATGACTGGCCCAGTACAAGCTATCCGTGAAAATGTGAAGGAAGCTAATTTAGCAACTACTACCCATCTTGTCTGGGCAACAGGCGGCAGTATGGTGCCTGAAGCAGAGATGAATTTATACTATAGTATGGCTGGGAAATAATTCAATTATTTCCCGGGAAATCGACAATAGTCGGGAAATAATTGCGAGTAATGAAAAACCTCACACTTCAGTGAGGTTTTTTGTCTTTATTGGGCACACATTATCTCATCTTCTCTTTATGTGAAAATGGACATTGCCCTTGAATCGGCTCCACGTCATCCCCAATAAAAAACTGTTTCCATTCATTATGTTCTGGATCCCCGAAGTGGCTAATATCTGGATGCTTCGGCAACTGGTCCCACACTTCCACGCGTTCACGAACTTTTTCCCGCGACATGACACCGCCTTTTTCCGTCCCTTTCAATCCCTCGAATATTCGGCGCGGCTGAAAACCAAGTACCATCGCATTGCCTAAATCACGGGTTTTTCGTTGCTTATAAGCAGGTGTATTGCCAAAAACAAAAATTGGCTCGCCATGAAAACGGAAATCCCACAAGTGATGCGCTGGATCACGTGGACTTTCCGCTGGCCATTCGACCTCATCCACCCCATGCAGGTACTGCAATATCTCCCAAAACTGCTTCCTGTATTCTTCCAAAGAACCTTCGTTGTCAAACGGCTCCACAAAAACGAATAATCCATGCCGCTTATGTGCGGGATTGTCGAAAAGTGCCAAAAATGACTTCAACGTTTCCGGCAAATTGGACCAGTCGTTTTGTGTAACATACCCATAACGCAATTCGCCCTTGACCTCTCCTCCCATACCGAAATAACAAGGAAATGTCTTATCCGTCACTGTGTCATGGAACGTTTGGTATTCCTTCAACAACCAATCAGGCAAATCGGTACGTTCCGCAAAATCCTCTTTTGTTAATAAAACCTTATCTATCTGAATCAACAATCCTCCTCCATTTCAATTAGTTAATATACGCTCTGATTCCATTGAATACAGCTTCGGCTCTTAGGGGATGCCTCTCGCCCTAAGCCAGGCTTGCTTCACTGCCAGTCTTAGGGCTTCGGCTACCCCTGTAAGGCGCCTACGCTGAATTTGCATACGAACTTCAAAATTTCAATTTATATAGACAAGGGAGAAAAAAATGTACTTCAACATCCAGTAAAGTAATGTATAAATAAAATCTGAAAGGGAATTTTGTAGAAGACGTCAAAAATAGTTGGAGGATGAAACATGAATTCCCCTGAGGAAGAAACACCAGCGACAAAATGCCAGACGGAATATGATACGCTACGTCGTGTAATTTTATGTCAGCCTAAATTCATGTCTATAGATGAAGTAATCAATGATGTGCAAAAAAAATACGAAGACGAAAATATTAATATTGAGTTGGCGATGAAACAACATAAAGAGTTTGAAGAACTCCTCGTAAAGCATGGGGTCGAAGTCATCAAATTGCCCTCATCCGCTAAATTCCCGGAACAAGTATTCACACGTGATATTGGATTTACGGTCGGTGACGACATTTTTGTCGCAGAAATGGCAAGTGATATTCGTAAAGGGGAAGAAGAGGCGCTGGAAGAATGGTTGGACGATGAGGACATCTCGTTCCAAACGACAACGAATAAAGTGGAAGGCGGAGACGTCATCATCGATCGGGGCACATTGTATGTCGGCATCAGTAGCCGTACATCCATAGAAGCTGCTGAGAAATTAAATGTCGATCTTCCAGATTACACGATTATTCCTGTTTCTTTTGATGAAAAGTACCTGCATCTCGACTGCGTATTTAACATCCTGTCACCCGAAGTAGGACTGATTTACCCACAAGCATTTGAGCCGGATATCGTTGAGATGCTAGCGGCAACATACAAGCTTATTGAAGTTTCCGAAGAAGAACAATTCACAATGGGAACAAATGTCTTATCAATCGGCGGCAAAAAAGTGTTCAGCCTACCTCAGAATAAGCAAGTCAATGCACAGATACGTGCACGCGGATTCGAGGTTATCGAGGTGGACTTCTCCGAAATTATTAAATCTGGCGGCTCTTTTAGGTGTTGCTCGATGCCGGTCAATAGGGAATAGAATGATTGGAAACCTCACTGTGAAGTGGGGTTTTTGAATTTTAGGGGCCATAAAAAAGTAGCCAATAATAATTGTCGGTCTAACGGGGCTAAACGCTCAATCGTCAACTAACTATTATCATATAGTATGCTAGGGAGGCAATAATATAATGGAGAGACATAGAAAGTGTAAAAAAGTAGTTAGAATGATTGATTTCAAAGACTATGGGAAAAAGATTGTGTGCCAGACGCATATAGAAATTACCCCAATAGATAGCTCTGAAGTTAGCATCATACCAACTGTAAACAGATATTTTTATATTCCGGCATCTAATATTACCGTGACGACTGGGGTGACTATTCCTTCAAATCTTTTCTATAACGACGATGGAAGCCCAACAACTGAATTTATGATTTTTAATCCAAATGGGTACGTTAATCTATATATCAACGGAGTAATGCAAGAGGGGGGAATGTATAGTGTGAATGCGAATTCCTTAATTATTAATCCCACTCCAGGGATAATTCGTGCGGGTACTGCAATTATTATTGAATCGTTGGGATTTTCATCTGAAAAGATTTGAAATTAATAGCTGGACAGCCCTGTCATTTCATAGAATTTCGCAACTACTATAATGTAGACGAAAGGAGGTGAATTAAATGGCGCTTTTCCTTATTAATATCAACGTGAACGTCTCTGGTAATTCGACGAGGTTTTTTAATGTATTGGCAGCACCTTTAGCTGTCATCGATGGTACAACTGTTCTTGCAACTACTTTTCTGGATGACAGTGGCAATGCTGCAACTGCTTTTCCGGTAGTAGCGAATGGGTACTATAATCTCTATATAAATGGTGTACTACAAGAGGGCAATTCGTATACAATTACTGCTACAGAATTGACCTTTAATGGTGTCACTGGCAGTATATCTGCTGGAACTCCATTAGTTGTAGAAGCTGTAGAGTTAGTTACAGTAATTTAACTAAACAGCTTTTCAATCGAATCAAGGCCTGGTTATACAGGGCAAGTTTGTGCATACCATGGCAAACCCTTCAAAAATCAATCAGTTGGCCCCGCTCATCCCCTAAAATTCCCCCGCGATCATATGGTGATTTCCTCTAACAATTAGATGTAGAAGAAGCAAAATAACATCATTGTGGCCCAAACTTTTATGGATATGTAGTGTGGTATTTGCTTCGACGTTGATGCTCTTAGTCAATGTTCGATTGAAATTCGATTAAGCTTTCAGCATTAGAAGAAGATACTCAACACGGGTATCTTCTCTTTTTATTTTTATTTAACTTTAAAAAGATCATCCAGAACCTAGAATTGGTTTGATCAGCACAATTAACGAAAGTCTCGCTTGGAAAAGTGAAGGGAATTGTTGAATCGGTTGTTCAATAACTAAAAAGGGACCTGGATCTGAAACAACTTTGTGTTGTTTTTCAGAACCGGGTCTCTTTATTGTGACGTTCAATACGTCTAACAGCGTTACTGATCTGAAGCTGTATTTGTAGACTTTAAAGCATTTTCATAAGCAACCAAAGTTACCCCTAGTTTATCCTCCAAGCCATTTAACGCTGCTAATTGTTCGTGGTTCAAATCCGCTAATTCAACTTTAACATGTGACATATCGAATCCCCTTTCCAATTTATCCGTATTGTGTCCATTTAGGATGGGAGTATACGTTGATATGTTGGACGAATTGCAGACAATCTAATCACCTGCCCTAACTCCGGAATCGGACCTCAGCCCAGTCAATTAGGTTTTGACCTTTGTAACGCCGGCAATGGCTTTTACACGCTTATTTCATCATGGTGGTAATTAGAACTGATCAAGCAAAAATAATCGCCTCTTCTGTACGAGTAACCAGCTATAGTTCAAGTCCTAAAGTAATGGACAGTTTCGATAAAGTCAGGATAATCGGCACTAATACAGAATGGTTTAGAAAAACGATGATAGGGGGATCGGAAAGGTATAGAAATAAAGAATTTGAATTCAGGGGAGGATCTATTTTGAAATCAACTATCAAGTATAGTATTGAAGAAACGCTAGTCCAAGTGATTCATGATAATGGAGAAGTTATTGTTAAAAGAGGGGTTTGGGTAGAAGGTGAAGGCCTTTGTGCGATTTATGATATAGATGAATGGCACTTTAAATTTGTTTGCACAACAAGTTTCGAGTTAAACATAATGCTTGCTACTCAAGACCTACGCATGAAAGACCCAGAGGAAGAGGAGCGCTTATGTTCAGAATGTGGAATAACGATGCAAGAAGGATTTTATTTTGAGTCGGATGGAACACAGTATTGCAGTGAAAAGTGTTTAACAAAAGTGATTACGTGGGATGAGTATTTGGCAATTCACGATGATGGAAATGGTGACGCTTATTGGACGGATTGGTATGATTGTTGAGGTTATATAACACGCGAGGTATCATGGGGAATTGAGGTCTCTGGTGAATTTAATATGTAAATGGAAACTATATGGTATGATTTGCTTATATAATCAGATAAATGTTTCTGTGATGAAAATAAAATTAAGAATAGGTGATTACAATCAAAAAAACTGTACATGTTGTAGGCGCAATTATAGAAAATGAAGCCGGGAAAATACTTTGTGCACTACGTGGACCAGAAATGACCTTACCGAATTATTGGGAGTTTCCAGGCGGCAAAATTGAAGAAGGAGAAACAAAAGAAGAGGCTTTAAAACGTGAAATTCAAGAAGAGCTGGGCTGTACAATTGAAGTGTTTGCTCAAGTTGAAGACGCGATATATGAATATGAAAAAGTTATCGTGAGGTTGGAGACTTTTATGGCTAAAGTCATTTCTGGTACCCCTGAAGCGACAGAACATGCTGAACTAAAATGGGTTTCGAGAAAAAAGCTAAAAGGACTAGAATGGGCGCCAGCAGATATATCTGCTATTGAAAAGTTACTGAGTACATTAGGTTAAATTTCAAAAAGAGGTTTGAAAATAGCTGTGTTAATAGGTGATGATTCCCGGGGGGAATGAGGGCCATGTCCACTAATTATATTTTATTTGTTGATATTTTTAATATGTAAATCTTACTAGCTCTGGACGTAGAACAGTTTCTATACATCCAATAAATTGTATTATAATAACATAAAGTCAGGGGCAATCGAATGGAAGCGGTAGAAAAAAAGCTAATAGTCAATTCTGAAAAAGGAAATTTATTAAGAGAATTAGTGAAATCGATGAGCGAGTGCCAACGGTTTTATTTCAGCGTGGCTTTTATTAATTTTAGTGGGCTTCAACTTTTGCTTGATCCTCTAAAGGAAGCAGAAAATAATGGGATTCAAGGAAAGATCATTACCTCAACTTATCTCAATTTTACGGAAGCGAAGGCATTGAAAAAAATCAGTGAGTTTAATAATGTTGATTTAAAAGTTTTTGTTACCGATAAAGAGATAGGTTTTCATACGAAAGCATACATTTTTGAGTACAAAGATAGCTACAAGGTAATAATTGGTTCATCTAACATCACTCAAAGCGCTCTGAAAAGTAATATTGAATGGAATGTTGAAATCATCACAAAAGAGAAAGGGAAATTTATTCAAGACGTTTTAAATGAATATGATTACCTTTGGAATATGAGCGAGGATGCGGATCAAGATTTTATTAATAGGTATGAAGCGTTTCTGAAAAGGTTCAACAGTAATCGATTCTCCAATCAAATGATCTATGAAAATAAACAATATATTATCCCAAATAGAATGCAAAAGCGGGCCACTGAGAATTTAGAAAGACTGAGGAGTTTTGGGGAGAAAAAGGCACTTGTCATCGCGGCAACAGGTACGGGTAAAACATATATGTCAGCATTTGATGTGAAGGGTTTGAAACCAAAAAGACTTCTTTTTATTGTACATAGAGAAGAGATTTTGAAAAAGGCAAAGGCCGCCTTTGAAATGCTGTTACCAAATGAGGACCTTTCTTTTGGGCTACTGACAGGCAATCATAAGCAAAAAAATGTTAATTATGTTTTTGCCACCATTCAAACTATCTCCAAATGTTTTCAGGAGTTTGAAAAGGATGAATTTGAATATTTAATTATTGATGAAGCGCATCATTCAACTAGTCCTACATACCAAAACGTTTTGAATTATTTTGAGCCGAAATTTACTTTAGGGATGACCGCTACGCCAGAACGAAGTGATGGTAATAATGTTTTTGATCTCTTCGATAATAATGTTGCGTTAGAAGTCCGCTTACATGAAGCGTTAGAGGACGAGCTAGTTATACCTTTTCATTATTTTGGAATCACTGATATTGAAGGTATTGATCTTACAGATGTTAATATTGACGATATTGCGGAAATCACGAAAAGGTTAAAGGTTCATGAACGAGTCGATTTTATTATTGAAAAGTTGGATTTCTATGATCATGATGGTGAGAACAGAAAGGGTCTAGGTTTCTGCGTCAGTATTGAACATGCGCAATATATGGCTAGTGAATTTAATAAAAGAGGTTATAAAAGCGTTTGTTTATACGGTGCTGATTCACCAGAAACACGTGAACGATATATTAATCGATTAGAAAGTGATCAGGATGAATTAGAATTTATTTTTACGGTTGATATTTTTAATGAAGGGGTCGATATTCCTTCTATTAACACAGTACTAATGTTAAGACCGACAAACTCTCCCATTGTATTTATTCAACAATTAGGAAGGGGATTACGGAAACATGCGGATAAAAGCTTCTTAACAGTCCTTGATTTTATCGGGAACCATAATAAAGCGTTTCTAATTGCACTTGCGCTAAATGGAAGTCGTTACTATGATAAAGAAAGCCTAAAGGTAGCTATTGTAACGGGGTTTTCCAATATACCTGGATGTACCCATATCCAAATGGATAAAATATCTCAGGAAAGAATTTTAGCACAAATTGATAATGAGAACTTTAATTCAATGAAGTATTTGAAAGAAGAGTACTCTGAATTTAAAAAGCTTAATCAGGGGCGGACTCCTTACTTTTTACTTGATTATCTGAAATATGATGGAGCACCAGACCCTATTAGGTTTATTGATAGGGAGAAAACATATCAACAATTCGTGGCCAAAGTAGAAAAGGATGAGTTTTTAGATGATCTTTTACAGAATGGTGCATTCGAAGGTACTTTAAAAGAATTATCAAGTAAGCTACCTTTGAAGCGGATACATGAGTTTGTTATCATTCGATATTTATTAGAACACGAAGAAATAAATCTAGAAATCGCTAAGCAACAAATCTTAAAGTTGGTTACTAATGTTGATGATGATAGTGTTCTGCATACTTTTGAGTGTTTGAATCAAAACTACTATGATAGTGTCCAACTAAAAAATAAGCCCAAATTGATTCATTATAGCAATGGAAGTATGGTTAAGACACAAGTTTTTAAAGAGCTGTTAGAAAATGGGGAATACCGTAAATTTATTGAAGATACCATTACCTACGGGATTTTCAGGTACGAAAAGGAATTTAAAGGAGAATACTATGGTGTTCCATCTTTTAAATTGTATGAACAATATCAAATGATAGATGCTGCTTTACTGTCAAACTATAGAAAGATTCACAGCTCATTTAGAGGATCTGGCTTGGTTGCTAATGGAAATGAATACTTTTTATTCATTGACTTGCATAAGGAAGAGGATGTTAAGGAAAGCATTAACTACCAGGATAAATTTATTAATCCCCGGGAATTCCAATGGCAGTCTGTGAATAATACTACCCAACAGTCTGAAAGAGGAAAGAATATTATTTTTAACAACCAGCGAGGAGTAAATCTTCATTTGTTTATTCGAAAGTACAAAAAGATTGATGGAAAGATCGAGCCCTATATTTATATTGGGAAAGGAGATTCTATTCAATTTGAAGGGAACCAACCGATTACGGTAAGAATGGAATTGGAAAATGAAGTACCTACAATTTTATATAGAGAATTTACTGAAAGGGTGTAGTTTTCTCACGTTGTGAAGACTATTTCAATTTAAGGTACCAGGTACTGGGACTGTGTTGGTACCTTTGGTCACTAAATGAATGAATAAGGGAATTCTACTTGTGATAAGGGGAACCGTACCATAAGTAAGTGCGGTTATGTTAAACTATCTTTTCTTAGTACTGTATTTTACTAATAGTTATTTGATTTATCCAAAGAGATGAATAGGGGGTATTAAATTGAATGACTCAATGGGTGGAAATGGAGATATTCCACTAGATGGAGAAGCAAATATATACATTGAACAAGCGGAATACATTGATAAAAGTGAGTTTCTTAAATGGAGTATAGAACATCCAGATGAAGTGAGAATAATAAAAAGGCTTTCTTCTGGAGGAGCAAAGTTATTAGTAGGTCCCCGAGGTTGTGGTAAAACAACATTAATGTTAAAAACTTATTATCAGTTAGCATCAAAGTTGAATGTTTCCGAATCAAGAGACTCACTGCCTATATATGTTAACTTTAAATCTGCTTTAAAAGTAGAACCTATGTACAAGGCTAATGTCAACGCTAGTTTTTGGTTTAACCAATGGATATTGTTTAAAGTCTATCAAGGGCTATACTCGGTAGCTGAGTACTCTGGTAATATGTCTGAAGTGGAATCAGAACTTATGTATTCTAAAAGGCAAGTGAACTTGCATCTGAATGATTTGGAATTTAGATTTTCAGAGTTATCTACGGAAAAAAATATTATTACTATAAGTATTCTTGAGGAAGAGATAAATAAGATACTAAATATTTTTAATAAACAACATTGTGTCTTATTATTAGATGATGCTGCGCATGCATTCTCCCAAGAGCAACAAAGAGATTTTTTTGAGTTTTTTAGAAACGTTAAAAGTAAAAAAGTATCCCCAAAAGCAGCTGTTTATCCTGGAGTAACTAATTACTCTGCAAACTTCCATGTAGGTCACGATGCAGAAGAAATAAATGCTTGGCTTCGTGTAGATACCCCTGGATATATAGAATTTATGTTCAGCTTGCTAGATAAACGCCTTACTGAAGACGTATTCAATGGAATAATGAAGAGAAAAGATATCCTCGAAGTTATTGCGTATTCTTCATTTGGCATGCCCAGATCATTCTTAAATATGGTTAGAGAACTATATAAGAAGAATGATGATGGTACTACTTCGTTTAGTCTACAAAAAAGAACTATGTTACAAATCGTTAAGAAAAATGTTAAGCAAACCATGGGGATTTATCAATCACTTCAGTATCAATTACCAACATACAGTAAATTTATTATTAAAGGCGAAGAAATATTTAAAGAATTAATAAACCTATTAAAACAATACAATAAGGGTAAAGCCGCCAATGAGCAAACAGTGACTATTGGAATATCTAAAAATTCTCCAGTGGAATTAAAGAAAGTAATAAGTTTTTATCAATATTCAGGGTTAATTATGCCCGTTGGAGACATTAGTAAAGGTTCTCAAGAAGGCGTTTATGAATTATTCACACTTCATTTTGGTGTATTAATCGACAGTAATGCTTTTTTAGGTAAAAAATCATTATCTATAGAAGACTTACAAACGGCATTAAAAAGTAGAAATGCACACTACTATAAAAAAATTACTTCTTCCAGTTTGTTAAATGGAAACGATCCTAAAACAGTATTTCCTTTATCACTACCTCCTTGCCAAAAATGTAGCACACCGCGACAGGATGAAAACGCTAGGTTCTGTCCAAATTGTGGGGCGATGTTAAAAAGTATTTCTGTATTTGAGTCATTAATCTCTAACGATATAGATAAGCTACCTTTAACGCCGCAGCGAGTAAAATCTATTAAGGAACAGTGTAATATTAGAACAATTAAAGATATTCTCATGGACACAGATAATAAGGAGTTACGAAAAGTGAAACAAGTCGGTGAAGTATGGACAGAAAGGATATTCTCTTACGCGGAGGAATTTATAGTATGAGTAAGAATAGAATCCCAAACTGTATTAATGAGATTCAACCCAACTACAGCTTGCCTGACTTAGAAGGTTTTATTGATTATATCCCGTTTAGTTCAATATCTCCAATAGATGAGTTTAAAGAAGCTTTTACAAAACTAATTCAGTTAGGATCGAGTGACTATTTTCAGAACTTTAGAGATATATCCTCTGGATTGATATTAAGTTTGATTTCCTTAACGGAAAACTATTTCAGAAATATCTTGACAAGAACAATTTTAATTTGTCCGGTTTCCCAGATAGCTTCTAGCAATCAAAATATAAATATAGGTTCAGTATTATGGCACGGAGGTAATAATATTATTCACGGCGTTTTTGAGAATATATCATTTGCGAGTGGTAAAGAGGTAAAGAATGCTTCATTGAAGTATTTAGAATTTCAAATCCCCAAAAACAGTTTGTTGGAATCAATATTTAATGAATATGATAAGATTTGTAATTTAAGACATGCAATTGTTCATTCAGATGGATTTTTAGCAGGTAAAAATGCTACAGCGTTAGCTATATCGAAGGTTGATACAAAAGTGAGAGTTAAGTTAGAATTTGCGGCGTTTCAAGAAATTGGCGTTTTATGCCTGACTTTAGTGACTAACTATAATGATGAATTGTTCAAAGAGTTGTGTGAGAGATGGTCATTGGTATGGAGAAGAGAATATGGGATAACGGTTACTAATGAAGAGGAAAAATTCGTGGAAATGTGGAGCACTTTTGTTTCTTCTGTTGATCAATTAAATGGTGTAATTAGTAATGAGATGAGTATGGTTGATTGTATGCAACAGATAAAAAGTATCTATCAATTAATTTAAAAAAATACGCATTTAACTATATTGGGGTGAACCTAACCATAAATAAGGGGGGTCCACTAACCGCGCATGGGACGAAGAAAGCCCTTCTCCCCGTAGGAGAAGGGCTTCCCGCCACCGATGATGAAAACTACTGAGCAGGAGTATTAGTCTTTATTTAATTTTGGGTACCTGTGCGTAACACTACTTTGTAAATTCACTATAATTGTATGAAGATAATAAAGGGTCAGATATCAAGGGGGATATATGGCTTTTTTGCATTTTTATAAATATCTATGAACTGTTTGTAGTTGTGTCATGCACAGGTACGGGTCACTAAATCTCGTATCGCATTTAATGCGCAATTCCTTGGACGAGAATTAGAATACGTTTATGAGATTGTAGAGTATAAACTGCATCAAAAGCTTATCTTGAGAACTGCAGACGGGCCATTTCCGATGGAGACGACTTATACATGGGAAGCTATTGACGGAAACCGTACACGGATGACTTTACGGAACAAAGGGAATCCAACAGGGTTTTCAAAGATATTTGTTCCGATTATGTCCACGATGATGAAAAGAGCAAACAAGATAGACCTGAAAAAAATTAAGGAAATACTCGAAAGTAATAAGGTCGGATTATGAGATTGAAAAAATTCCTCAGATTAAAAAACTGAGGGATTTTTGTTTTCCAACACGGGCATAGATCACTAATAGTACCGTGCACAAACGTTCGAAGTTTTGACTATAATCATTCCCAGTCACATAAAATGCCTAGACATAAAAGTGAAAAAGGGGTGCGTGATTGAGAGGAAATAGTGATTCAGAATACAATTGTTTTAAGCCGTTTATTAGTCCAAATCCAATCACGTCTCTTAATCCAGTTCAACGATATCCATCCATTGATGAAACAGCGCTTATCAGTCCGTTTTCGAGTGTTATCGGCGATGTATTCATTGGGGATAATGTGTATATTGTCCCTAATGTAAGTGTCCGCGCAGACGAAGGGGCTCCATTTCATATTGGTTCTACTGTTAATCTACAAGAAGGTGTAGTTTTGCATGGGTTAGTAGATAAACGTATTTCCCTGAGCAATATAGTTATTCAATCTTCATTGGAAATGAAGTGACGATTGCACATGGAGCCCTGGTACATGGTCCTTGTTACATTGGAAATGACGTTTTTGTCGGATTCAAGTCTATTGTATATAATGCCAT
>NZ_JACFTD010000017.1 GCF_014282005.1 Sporosarcina sp. BP05
GAAGTATATAAATAACTTCACTATTTGGCGCAGTTGCCGAAGAAGCGCTGTGCCTGAAACGGGCCAGATTATGAAGCAATAACATTTGAGTATATTGAATTATAGACTAAAATGGTTGGGGGATTTTGAAAACAGTATTATTAAGTTGACTGGAGGAAAATAAATTGATTACATTACAACCTATGAACCAAGAGGAGTTCAAACAATATATCAGTTATGCGATTGAAGACTATGCAAAAGACAAGATTGCTTCCGGAAATTGGAGCGAAGACGAAGCGTTTGACTTATCTAGGCAATCATTTGAACAAGAACTACCTAAAGATGAGAAGACCGAGAATAATCATTTATTCTCTATCTTTCACAACAATATCTTAGTTGGAATGATTTGGGTTTTACAAAAAGCGCCTTCAAATCCTAATGAAGGTTTTATATATGATTTTGTAATTTTTGAACAATATCGAGGGCTGGGGTATGGCAAGAAAGCAATGAAAGAAGTTGAAATAATTGCTAAAAAGTTAGGTATGAATAAAATTGGTCTACACGTTTTTGGTCATAACAAAATCGCACGTGGCTTATATGAAAAAATGGGTTATGAAATTACGAATATAACAATGGCAAAAACAATTTGATAAGGTAACACTCAAGTCTAAATACTCTATTGTGTGGTGCCTGTGCAAGAAACTTTAATGTTTGTTTCAACAATCGTAAAAGAGGTACCTGTGTCAGAGACAAAGACGAAAAGCTCACACAATCGAGTACTTATGCAGAAATTAAATAAAAATCTCATAGTCATTGATTTACTCGGTATCATTATACAATTGTGTTGTATTCACTGAATAGTGCCGCGCAGTCACCTGAAATTTTAGGCTAGTGGGCACAAACCAATAATTTCAATTCCAAATTCTGCACCAAAAATTGAATCATCTTATATTGAATTTTCTTTATACTGCATTATGATGGAGGTGAGAAGAGATTAAGAGGAGGATTAATATGGAGAAAAAATCCCTGTTAGATTATCAAGAGTTTGATGAAAAACGATTTACCAAGAAAAATATCTATACAAAAGCGGATAGCGTCGCATTCGTGTTAAACTTCTTTCCAGGTCAAGAAATGCCTGCTCATAAGCATCCTGGTATGAATTTAACAGCTCTCGCGATTCAAGGGAATGGTGAGTTTACAATAGATGACCAAGAAATGACAATCATGAAAGATGAACTTATTCACTGTAATGGAAACTTGATGATTGCTTTCAAAAATACTAGCACCGAAAAAACGAGTATCTATGTCATTTTGAACAAAGCCGATGAATAACAAGGTAATTTTAATTATGTGTGTGCCTGTGCAACAAAAAATTCACCCAATTGTATAAAAAACAATAGAGATTTGATTATCAGTACCTAATCTAATCTCTAGTTCATAAATATGTATTCACGGAGAATAGTCAAAATATATTGGTGCACAGTGTACCTAACAATCTTGTATGAACCATCTCCGCTCCATTTTCTTTGAATACGCAAAAAGCAGTATACCTCCTCATTCCAAGGAAGTATACTGCTCTTGTACGTATTGTCATACCATATTGTATGTCATCATAGGTGACAGTCAAACCATCAATTCAGAAAGGATTCAGTACCTTGTCCGAATTTTGCAGGTAACTGTCAACCAACTAAAGCAACATTCGCAAAAAACGTTCGAAATTCACGCCCGCCTCGCGCGGAACTTGCTCCTTTGACGTTGCTTCAATCGCAGCGGCTAAAAACGCCTCCGCAAGCTTCATTGACTCCACTAAATCCTGGCCCCGCATCATACCACCCATAATGACTGATGCAAACAAATCACCCGTTCCCGAATAGCTCTCGCCGTTATAATCCCTCATACGATAATAGGAATGATTTGCATCGACATACATATTGCCTACATAGCGCTTGTTCGCATCTGCTGGAGGCGGATTCAAACCAGTAATTATGACGTTCGCCCCTGTTACATGCTGTAGCTGATGGCCCGCCTCCTCTAGCACCTGAATATAATCCGACTCATTTTGATAGCTCTGAAGCTTGTCATACGACACCCCTGTAAGCAAGCAACACTCTGTAATATTTGGCGTAATAATGTCAGCGCACTTCACTAAATCCCTCATACGATCAAGCAACTCGCCTGTAAACATTTTATATACCTCGCCCGTGTCGCCCATTACCGGATCAACAAGCAGCTTCGTTTCACTCGAATGAAACACGTTTAAAAACTGAAATATGTTATCAATTTGCTCTTTTCCTGTTACAAAGCCTGTATGAATGCCATCAAAAGTTGCACCAAGCTTTCTCCATTCCTCAACAAAATAGTCCATTGTTGACGTTAAATCCTCACAATAAAAGCTTGGATACCCAGTCTGCGCCGTTAAAATCGCAGTTGGCAATGGCACTGCCTGAACACCCATCACTGATAGAACAGGTATTGCAGCCGTTAACGAGCATTTCCCAAAGGATGACATATCCTGAATTACAGCAACTTTTTTAATCCTATTCGCCACCTAACTAATCCTACTTATACTCTCTTCATCGTATCATAATAAGGCAATGACGAAAATGCACCAATTAATAGAGATTGAAATAACTATTACTTTGCAGACAAAACAATCTGACCCCTTACATTTTAATGAAATTGGCACTTTAACAATAGTCAGCACTTTGCTAAAGTTAAAGCAATTAAAAAATTCATTAAAGTGAGGAAGATGCAGATGCAACATATACAAAATCAAGTCTATACAAAACCACGAACGAAAACATTTGATTTAGTCATTACCGCAATTTTAGCAGCACTTATTTTCACCGCAACAATGATTAATATTAAATTACCATTTGGGCAAGGTGGACTGATTCACTTAGGGACATCTGTGCTTTTCATCGCAGCGATTTTATTCGGTCCTAAAAAAGGGGCACTTGCTGGAGCAATCGGGATGGGCTTATTCGATATCTTAGGTGGCTGGGCTATTTGGGCACCAACGACAATTATTTCCCGCGCAATACAAGGCCTAATTGTCGGTAAAATCGCTTGGTCTAAGGGCCATAGAGGCGACAACATTGGGTTAAACATTTTGGGAGCAGTTGTTTCAATGCCCGTGATGATTGCAGTATACTATATCGGGCAAGCGATTATGTCCAAAAGTTGGATTGCTCCTTTGGCATCAATTCCTGGAGACATCATCCAAAACGTTGTAGGTTTGCTTATCGCGATTCCAGTATGTATTGCGCTGAAAAAAACATCATACTTTAGAAAGAAATTTTAATACGTACAACAGAAACACGCCATCACCTCTTTCTATATCGTATACAACAAAATCGACTCTCCATTGGAAAGTCGATTTTGTTGTTATTATTATTTATTTTTCGATTGGACCATTGTTAATCATAGATAATGGCACATTAATCTCGAAAATCTTGCCACGAATAGCTTGAATCCCGAAAGACGTTAACCGAGCCGAGTGCATTTCTAAATAGGCTTGGGCCGTTTCTTTTGTTTCGAATAAATAGACGCCTCCAGCTTCTTTTGCCGCCGCATCTTCTGTCCAAACTTTCCAGATCATACCTGGCTCATCATTAATGCTTTGAGCCAATTCTGCAAAGCCTTTTGACATTTCTTCTCCAAATGGACCTTCCATTTTGAAATCTACTTGTAATAAATAAGTCATTTCAAGTCTCCTTTTTCATTTTAATACTTACTGGCCTACCACAGTTATTTTACTTGAATGTATTTCTCGCCAAGGATTTCATTTGTTTCATAAACATCTTGTGACAATTTCTTTTGAATAAATGGAGTCACATCTTTTTCCTCAATTGAATAATATTCTTCAATTTCGCGTGAAAATAATAATTTTTCTTTGCCTAGTAATTGTTCTAAATTGGTTAATTGCTTCGAATTTAACGTTTCATTTGGTAGTAATTGTTGGAGTGCATTCGTGTATTCCTCAAAAGTCCGGGCACCCACGATTCGAACCCCTTTTTGCTCTTCATTTACCATGACGATTGTTGGGAATCCGCGGACACCTAACTCACGGACGAGTTGGAAGTCTTCATGTAATGACGTATTTGCTTCTGGAAGCTTTGATTGATTAAGGATTTCTTCTCCATCAAGCCCAACTTGATTGACAAGATTAATTAAAATTTCATCTTGTGCGATGTTTTTATTAAAAGCAAAAACCTCTTCTCGTGCACGTCTTAAAAATGTGTTTGCTAGCTCAGGACTTTTTTCTTGAATTACCTTATACACTCGGGAAGGGATAAAAGACGACTCGATTGGATTATCGTACCAAACAGTTCCATCAATCGGCATGCGGGAGTGTTCACCGACTTCTCTCCAATGACCAGCAACATCTGATGGACTAGAAATGCCATTGCTCGCGTCTGTGAAGCCATCCCAATTTTCAAGCAACCCGCCCATAAGCGTGTGCATATTAAAATAGTGCCCGTACTGATCGACAAACTTTCGAAGGACCGGTTCTAATGCCCAGCAATGCGAACAGATTGGATCCGTTACGTAATAAAGTTCAACCTTTTTTTTCTGTGTCGACAAATCGATAAACTCCATTGTGGCAGTGTCGTCCCCACCTGGCCCACATATGCCAGTTTCTAAATCACAAATCATGTTATTTTTCGTTTCCATTTATATTCCCCTTTTCTTTATGGTGATTGGACAAATCAAGTTCAATATTTTGTTGTGCCCACGCTTGTATTGGCTGTAGGGCAATTGCAAGTTGTTGTCCTTTTTCAGTTAGATGATACGTAATTATAACGGGAGTTCCTGCTGTTACTATTTTTTCCACTAAGTCACATTCAGTAAGCTCGGTCAATTTCAACGAAAGTGACCGAGGGGTAATATCGTTTAAATCGCGCTTCATTTGCGAAAAATGAGCAGTGAAATTGGGACAATTCGATAAGTAATGAATAATGAGCCCATTCCAACGCCTTCCCAAAATCTCGAAGCTGGATTCTAAATAAGGACATACTTTAATAATGAACACCTCCAACTATTACTTTAAGTATAAACAAGTATAATTAGTATATCAAGTATAAAGATTACACATAAGGTTTCTGCCATTCAAACAAACATGTTCGTATCAAGAGATATGGATGGAACAACCCAAAACTGTTTTTCAGTCTTAAGCATCTAACAAAAGCACCATTTGATACAAAATCGGAGGAGGATAGTTTACTGAGCAGCCTTACCTAGTATACATACTAGCTATTCCCGATTATTGCCGAACTACCCTATCACCAATAAACCTAGACAAATCAAATAAAGAGGTTTTAAAAAGAGGAAGAGCCGAAACTAGCAGCAACGGAAGTCAAAAATCGGTTAGGGTACATATAGACAAAAGAAATAGAAAAGCAATCGTCAAATAACGGCCACCTGTTATATGGGTGGCCGTTATTTGACGATTACGATTAAAATAGTTAGCGTCGATCAAGGAATCTTATTATTGTTTTAAGAAATCTATTTCTATTTCATTTTTTCGTGGTTCACGTCTAAACAGATAGTTACCATTGCGAATTGACGCAATTACTTCTGCACGCTCACGAATTGCTTCATAAGTATCTTGTGCATCTAAAACGATAAAGTTAGCTGGTTTTCCCACTTCAATTCCATACTCATCGTTAACTCTCATAAGGTTTGCACCGTGGTATGTGATTAGGTTGAACGCCTTATTGATTTCATCAATATGTGTATAATGTGCTAAATGGATACCATTGTCTAAAATATTCATCATATTTCCATTGCCTAATGGATACCAGTAATCGGCAATTGAATCTTGAGCAAACGCGACGTTATTTCCGTTATTTAATAACTCTTTTACTCGTGTTAAGCCACGACGTTTAGGATAACTGTCGCCACGTCCTTGTAAATGTGCGTTTTCAGTTGGACAAGAAATAAAGTTGATTTTTGATTCTTTAAATAAACCTAACATTTTATTTGCATAACTGTTATCAACTGAACCGAAGCTACATGTATGACTTGCTGTTGTATATTCACCATAGTTTTTTTCCATAACAAGCGCATTTAACACTTCTAAAAACCGACTATTTGGATCATCGTTTTCATCACAGTGAATATCAATCATCACATTATTTTTTATTGCCATATCGACAATGCGCTTCAGAGATTCAACACCATGTTCATATGAAATTTCAAAGTGTGGAATTCCTCCTACTACGTCAGCACCCATTTTAAGTGCTTCTTCCATTAAACGTTCTGCACCTTCGTATCTGAAGAACCCTTCCTGAGGAAATGCTACAAGTTGTAATGTAACGATATCTTTTAATTCTTCGCGCAGTTTAATTAAAGCTTTCATCCCTGTTAAATTAGGATCAGTAATATCTACATGGGTACGAATGAATTGAACGCCTTTACTCAATTCTTTTTGAATTCCTTTAATCGCACGTCCACGCACCATTTCTTCAGTCAATGATTTCTTATTATCACTCCAACGCTGTATCCCTTCAAATAACGTACCCGAAACATTCGCATTTCCTTCTCCTAGCCCTGAAAAGATATAATCTAAGTGTAAATGAGGGTCAACATAAGGGGGCAACACCAAACAACCTTGTAAATCGATCACTTCACCTGTGTGGTTTAAATCATTACCGATTGCTTTAAACTGACCGTTTTCCACTAAAAATTCATGGGATTCTGGATCCCCATAGATATTCGCATTAATAAATTTTTTCATTCATACATCACTCCTTTACTCATTCTAATATGATGCATTGTTATATTGCAATCTTAGCCATCATATCAAAGACAACATGAAAGAAAGAGGAATTAGGCTTGTTTATCCTTCGTTATTTTAAATATTATACCTTTGCTAAATGTGCTTAAAAATAGTGAGAGATACCTAAAATTACTCACATTTACTTCGCAAAATGACCCTATTACTGAATAGGCGCAGATCCTTTATTCCAGAATCAGCGCCCGGTTAATGGAACATCTACTTAATATTTACCAAGAAAATATAGCGTCTCGCTTAAATTGACAAATCAAACGATAAAAACTCAGGCAGTGCATGTTCACGCTTGTCGAGCATAATCTGTTCAGGCTTGATGCCCTGCTCACGCAGTACCTTTATGTTCTGCACTAGGAATTCATCGCTACCCACAACATAGAAGAGTCCATTCTTGTCTGCAGCAAGAGTCTTCACTTCTTCATAGTAGTCTTTACGGTTATCTACGAACTGTGATGTGAAATTCTTGTCTGGTGCGGATTCAAAAATAGTAGTGAATAAGAAATCTTTTGATGAATCGATGTTAAGGGAATGGATTTGATTGACGTTGTCAGCACGTTCGAAATAATCCAGTACAAGCGGTCTGAATGTTGCCAGGCCGACACCTGATGACAGCAGGTAAACATTTTTGTGTTCTCTTTTAAGCGGAACATTCGAATGAGTTTTAAATAGTGCAACTTCATCGCCGACTCCAAGATTTCTTAAAACTGTTTTAAATTCAGAGCACTGCTCTCTGATGCGTGTTGTAATACCGATTGAATTTTCGTGCGGTAAAGTCGAGATTGACATGTGGCGAATCAGGCTGCGGTTTGGTTTATCTCCGGCATTAAAACCTTTCAGAGCGAAGTGGGTGTGGGAACCTTCTTCCCATGTAAAGTCTTTCGGACAGTCGAGTAGGTACGTTTTTACCTCAGGCGTTTCTTCAATAATCTTATTTATTTTAGTCCAGTATATTTGCATTTTATATTCTCCTTACTCAATTATATTTATTGTTACTATCTAACATACAATAAGTGATAATGATTATCAATTAAATAAATTGATTATTTAATATGATTTACGCGAATTTAATTCACTAAAAAATTTAAAGAAAATCTTGCACCTGAATTATTCATAGTTTCGGCCAATTTTTCAGTGAAACTGGAAGAAAAATAGCAAAGAGTACTGCGCTTAACACAAAGAAAAGCAATTCATGTACGTGAATACATATACAAAAAAAGACCAGACAGTCGCTAAATTTGCCCGGTCTTCATTCTATTATTAATTTAGTCGTTCTACTAAATCATCTAGTAATAAATTTGCTGCTTTAATACCACCTGCCGTGTTCCAGATTGTTTCATTCACTTCAAATACTTGATTTGTTTTTGAGACATTTAAGCTTTTAAATACTGGATTTTCCAACCATTGATTAGCCTTATCATATACATCTGCTTCCGTAACCCAGTAAAACATAATATCTCCATCCATCGTTTCCATTGCCTCTTCGGAAACCGTTTCCATAAAATTATCTACATCCTGAGATTCTGGACGGCCCACACCCAGTTGTTCAAGCAGTACCCCACTAAATGTGTCCTTCTGGTATATGCGGACATCTTTAGCAGAGAATCTTACGACGGATACTTTCATTTTTTCCTTATCGCCTAATTTTACTTTTGCCTGAGCAACACGATCATCAAATGCTTTCATGATCATCTCACTTTCAGCTTTTTTATTTAATGTCTCTGCATACAGTTCAAAGTTGATCTTCCATTGCCCTGATAAATCTTCAGAAAACACAGTTGGTGCAATTTTGCTTAATTGATCGTACGCTTCTTCGTGCCTTACTTTATTTCCAATAATTAAGTCCGGGTTTAATTCAAGAATAGCTTCAAAATTAGGCTCGTTTTCAAAACCAAGCTCCTGGACACCGGCCATCTCGTCTTTAATATGATCATACCAAGGTTCTCCAGTCCATGATCTAACCGCACCAACTGGTTTAATTCCTAATGCTAGTAATGCTTCTGTTCCTTCATTCGTTAAGATTACAACACGTTGTGGTGTACCCTTAATTTTTGTAACCCCGATTGCATGCTGAATTTCCCGAACTTCTTCCGCTTCTACAGCATCACTTTCTGCTGAAGCTTCACTTACTACTGGAGTTTCCTTGGTACTGTCCGTATTAGTCGTTTGATCCCCACATCCACTAAGAGCGAGCACAATTATTGATAAAATCGAGAAAATAAAAATACTCTTTCCTAATTTAATCTTTATTTCATTTAACAAATTGATAACCTCCCTAGTATTATGACTGATAATGATTATCAATCTCACTTAATATTTTATCAAGTCGCCATTTATTTATCTATAGACAGTTTTGCCTTATGGGTATGGATAGGTTTGTCCTCACAAATAATGTGTATGAAAATACTTCACACAGTCATTTATAATGTTTCTCCTACCAGATGGTCCCCACGGATCCCATGCAAAACTAGTAGGAATGTAAATTTGGTTTTTCTTTACTGCTTGTAATTCCAGCCATAATGGATTTTCAACTAAATTATCTACTGACTCCTGCGCACTCCAAAGAATAATTATTTTGTCAGGATTAAGCTCAACCATTTCAACTAATGAATAATTCCTACAACTCGAATAGGTTAATCTTTCATCACATTTGAATCCCAAACCTTCATAAAACAAATCACTTATAGGATGACCCGTCACACCATGGACAAGCAAACTATCTTTCAAGACACGAATAATTGCCCATTTACCACTTACTGTAATCTTTCTTAATTTATCTTTGGCTATCTGCTCTACTTTTTCAATATCGTTTATAACATTTTCCGCTAATTCTTCTCTTCCCACTACTTTTGCAATATATCTTTGATAATCTTTCCAGTTAAGAAATCCATCAAAATGGAGAACTTTTGTATTTTTATGAATATGAACCTCATTATTAGTAGTACTACAATTATTCCTATCATTTTGTTTTAGAATATAATGAGGTTCCATCGTCAATCCATCGTTTAGATCTAATGGAATCTCGGCATTTAATCTTTTTGTCCCCTGCAATTGACTTTCTAAGTATTTGGGAAATCCAGTTTCGGTTGGACATTCTGTCGGAAAACAAGGAGCTGCAACAGGTTTAATCCCAAGGGCTAGTAAATGATCTTGTAGAAAAAGATTACTAAAAATCGCAATTCTTGGTTCATACTTCTTACGGTAAATTGTAGGTGATATACCTTCTGAGTTTTTAAATAAACGACTAAAATATAATTCGTCTGCAATTCCGACAGTACGTGCAACATCTTTAATCGAATATATGGACGTTTTTAGCATATTTTTTGCTTGTTCTATTCGTAATTCTCGTAAGTACCCACTTGGCGTTAATCCGGTCTCACGTTTAAATGCGCGACAAAAGGAACTCTGTGTCATAAATGTTAAACGAGCAAGATCACCAATTATTAGCTGTTCTTCATAATGCTTATTCATATAATCAATTGTGAGCTTAATTGGGCCATTTTCATTCTTTTCTTCTAATGCCTTGTTTTTAGAAATCACATACAGCAATTCGTAGAGCAATGCTTGTTTCCTTAACCATGATATATATGGGTCAATACTAACTTTATCACTTATTTTTTCTAACAAAGACAGTACTCTTGCCTGCGACATGATTTGTAAGATTATCATTTTAAAAGAGTTCATATTATCTAGGTTAGATGCAGGTAGATTTGTATACTGTAAATAATAGAAGTGGACTTCGTTCATGATCGTTGCACCAACTTCTATCGCTACGCTAGAATCTAGAAAAATGCTAGTACCAGGTTTAATATGATGTTTTACCCCATTGATGCTCACTATCCCGCTGCCGCTAGTAATATAAAATAATCCCTTCGTTTGCATAGTTAACTTCTTTAATTGAAATCCAATTTTAAATGCATGTTTCTTGCAAGACACAAAAGATAATGCAGTATCATAAGTTGTTTTCAAAACCCAACTCTCCCTTTTCTCCGCTGTGTAAGTGATTTATTTTTATAAACTAGCTATCAATAAAAGTGATTACCTTTGTCATAATAAATACTATCCATAGTGAAGGCTACCTGTGCTTGACGCAAAGACAAACAATTTACCATGCGAATAAACATACAAAAAGACCAGACATTCGCCAACTTGTCTGGTCTTAATTCTATTATCATGCTATTGTAGTGGTTTATTAGAGCAATTTAGTACCTCAAATTTGACGCCAGCATTAGAACATTTACATTTCCTTTCGAAACTGGCACCTATCACATTTTATTTAAACAAGTCTGGATATATTTCTTTCGCTAATAGTTCCATTCCATCAATCGTGTTATAACCATAGCCAAACATATAATTGTAATCTACTACATAAATCTGCTTATTTTTGATGGCCTTCATACTTGATAATTTCGGATTTGCATAGATCCCTTCTTTCACTTTTTCAAGGTCTGCATCAACCCATTCCGGTAAGATTAATACATCTGGATCAGCCTCAATAAGCGTTTCAATACTTACATCAGCAGTCTCCTTCTTAAATATGTTATCTAGCTTGACCATATTAAAGGCATCGTTAAAGAATGTTTCATCGCCTGCTGGATATACATAAATCTCATTTGGATCATTTGTATGCAAATAAGCAAATGTTTTATGGTCTTGAATGCTTTCTAATTTTGAAATAATCGATGTTTGTTTGTCTTTTAGCTCTTTTATAAAGCTGTCCGCTTTATCTTGGACACTAAAAATTTTACCGATGTTTTCAATATCTTTATAAATAGAATCATACGTTCCGCCCGTAACAGATGACTCTATTACGTACGTATTAATATCCATATCATTGAGTGTATCTACTGTACCTACACCCCAATCCGCATTATCAAATAAGCCGCCTCGACCAAAAACTAAATCTGGATTGGTCCCTAATGTCACCTCTTTGCCGACATATTCATCACTTAGTATAGGTAATTTCGAGTATTCTTCCTCTACTGATTTGTCAGGAGCTCCAAAGTTTGCCCCTACCCCAACGATTTTATCGCCTAAGCCTAAATGCAATAATAGTTCTGCTGCTGGACGCGTATTAGCCATGATTCTTTCTGGTGCTGCATCAAATACTTGGTCTTTCTTATCCCAAGTTGTTCCGCCTTCAGCTTTCGTATAGTTTTGAATCGTTAACGGGTAATGCCCTTTCGCTTCGGCTTCCTTTGAAGTACCTTTACTCGAATCTCCACAAGCAGTTAATGTTAGAAGTGCAGCTAAACCGATACCAAGTAATAATTTTCTTTTCATGGTGCTCCTCCTATATGCCATATGCAAAACCTAATCCATTTGTAACAGGATTGGTATATGTTTGACATTTAATTTGATATAATGCTTCTATTGTAGCTGGCGTTAAGACCTCATCTGGTGTTCCATGTGCATAGACTTCTCCATCTTTTATGGCATACAGGTAGTCACAGTAATGTGCTGCCATTTCTAAATCATGGAGTGCTGCTAATACACCAATGTTCAAATTTTTAACACATGATAAAATTTCAAGCTGATAGCGTATATCTAAGTGGTTTGTAGGTTCATCTAACACCATAATTTTTGGCTGTTGGGCAATGGTTCTCGCTAAAATAACCCTTTGCTTTTCTCCTCCAGACAACGATAAGAAACCACGATGTTTGTAATCTAGTAAATTTGTTCGTTTCAAAGCTTCCTCCACAATCACAAAATCCTCTTTGTTGTCTGACTCCAACATTTTTTTATGTGGTGTTCTGCCTAACATCACCATTTGCTGGACAGACAAATCAAAACTCATTTCATTAAATTGCCCTACTACACCTAATCGCTGTGAAATCTTTTTCTCTGAACTTTTTAGTACATCAATGTCATCTAAAAAAACCATTCCTTTTTGAGGTACAAGACTCTTATAGATACTCTTTAACAGGGTTGATTTTCCACAACCATTTGGTCCAATCAGCCCTACAAATTGTTGTTTTTTCACAAGGATTGAAATGTTTTTCACAATCTCTTTTTTCCCTATACTAATATCGATTCCCTTTGCAATCAATTCCATTGTCTACCCTCCAAAGTTGTATCCTCTTTTTACAATCATGTAGATAAATAATGGAGATCCTATAACAGAGGTAATGATTCCGATCGGCAATTCAACATTATGTATTAATGTTCTTGACAAAATATCGGCCCAAATCATGAAAAGTCCTCCTAAAAGCAGCGTTCCGAGCATTAAACGCTTATGATCTGCTCCGAAGATCCCCCTTGTGATATGTGGAATAATTAAACCAACAAAGCCTATCATTCCTGAATAGGCGACCATTGTCCCAGTAACAAGAGCAGTGACGATCATATAAAATTTTCGGAATGCACTTAAGTTGATCCCTAGTGTAATAGCAGATTCGTCACCTAGCAGCATCGTGTTTAACACGCGATGTTGGAAGAGAAATAGCGCTGCTCCAAGCAGAACAACAATAGCTAAAATGGGCGTTTTATCCCAACTTGCTGAAGCTAGACTTCCCATTGACCAAAATGTAACGGTTTTAATCCCTTCTGCATTATTGGCAAAATAGATAATTAAGCTAGCGAAGGAGCTACACAATGCACCAATTACAACCCCTGATAATACGAGTTTCACAGATGTTGCCTTACCGCCGATGCTCGATAAAATAAGTACTGCCATTGATGTTATCATCGCACCCAAAAAGGCTCCGAATGCCACTCCAAACTGCGACAAAAATGCGCTACTCCCAAATCCAACAAGAATTGCAAAAGTTGCACCTAGTGATGCTCCCGATGAAATACCAAGTATGTATGGGTCAGCAAGTGGATTTTGCACGACTGCTTGCATAACCGTTCCACATAATGCAAGCCCTATGCCGATAAGCAGTGCGAAAATAACACGTGGCATCCTCACCTGTAAAATAATATTCAAATAGGATTCGCTTTGGACATGATCTAGTGATCCAATTCTTCCATTTGTTAATGCATGCAATACTATATCCATAGACTGCGTGAAAGGAATATTCACTTGTCCAATTGATACTGAATAGACAGCCGATAGCAAAATGATGCCTATTAGAAGAAAAATAAAGACATAATACCGTTTGCCCATCCCTATTTTGCTTAGATCCTTTTCATTCAAAATTTCACCTCCATACAACTACCAATTTAATTGATAACGATTATCATTATCAATTACTACTTGATTGTAAAACATATTCAGGAGAAAAACAACAACATAATTATAAAATAATTTGTTAATCCCATGAAATCATACATAAGGTACTTTATTTAAACTTTTGCGCTAACCAAAAACCAAGGTATTAAAAAATGAAAAACCCTTCATCAATTCAATGAAAGGTTCTTCTTTAATGATTGTTTACACGGGGTCGACCACTGTGCTACCTGAAATTAACAATTAACGCACCCGAGTAAACAAACAAATGCATTTTATGGTAAAATCACTATAAATAGAATGGCTCTATATTCACTTCTTACACAATAGAGCAGCATTACGCAAGGGGGAAAAGTAAATGGAACTATACTTAATATTTGTAGGAATTATTCTTGTTATTGTATGTCCACACCTTTTTTTTGTAATGAAGAGTCGAACATACTTCTATTCAAAGAAATTGACTGCTCCGCCATGGGCAGACATAGAGACAAAACAATTTTTCCGTCAATTCAATCGAGCCTGGTCAATGAAGATTGAGAAAACTGTAAATGTGCGCGTAAAGAATAAAAAACACACTCTAACAGATGTCGAACTGCGAGAACGGTGGTATGAACTCAAGAAATTTCTTTTGTTAGCAGGCATCTCAAAAAGACTTCCGATGTTCTCCAAAAATGTAGACGATATTTGGCACTTCTTTTTAGAAGAAGAGGAACTGTATAATCAATTCTGTTTAGACTTTATTGGTGAACAGATTGAACATCACCCTCATGAAACGCCAACACTTCTTCCAATTGAACGTGCTTGGTTTGACATGTTATATCTTTCTTTTTTCAACGTTACTTCCCGCTCGCATTTATGGGGAAAATTCATGCAAAAAAAGAAAGAACACGCAAAATGGATAGAGCGTATAGTGAATGATCCAAAAGGATTAATTGAGTCATTTGGGCGTCACTCATCCAATGCCTCCTCGACATATATATTGGCTACCTTTCTCAAATTTGCACGACAACAAGCGATGAAGACAAATGGAAACCAAGGAAAGCGAATTAAACGAAAAGACGGCTATTGGTATGGTACCTCACTATTCGCCTTATATGACGATGACACAGTTCAATTAAAGAAGAAAAAGGTGGATGGTACTTCCGTAGACGGATCTCCAGGCTTTGCAGCTGACTTCGATTATAAAGAAGAATGGAACGAGATTGTCACTAATGTGAATTCGTTTGAAGTGGGAACAGACGCCGGAGCTACGCCAAGTTCACCTTCGGACGGGGGGGACTCTGATTCTGGGAGTAGTTGTAGCTCGTGTAGTGGGTGTTCTTCGTAATAATATGAAGAAGTGGTTGATTATGCTGGTAGGAAGTATTCTTATTGTGCAAGGTTGCGTTCCAGGTGGGAAGAATATGCCCACCGAACAGAAAAAGGTGGAAAATACTTTGAACCAAGAATTACTTAATGCGGTTGAACTTAAAGAGACGAATACCGTAAGTAAACTGATTACTAAAGGGGCAAATATTAACGTACAAGATGAAAACGGTCGTACTGCCATTATGTTAGCTACGTATAATAATGACGTTGCCACAGCAGAAGCCTTAATTAAAGCCGGTGCAGACATCAATATCCAAGATGACATGAAAAACAATCCTCTCTTGTATGCTGGCGCAGAGGGATACTTAGACATTCTAAAGTTAACAATCGAAGCCGGTGCAGACCCGACTATTACCAACCGATATGGAGGTACTGCTCTCATCCCCGCTTCCGAACATGGATATCTCGACGTGATCAAAGAACTTCTAGCTTCAACTGATATTGATGTTAATCATGTAAACAATCTCGGTTGGACAGCCTTAATAGAAGCAATCATTTTAAATAATGGCAACAAAGTACAACAGGAAACTGTACAATTACTTATAGATAACGGTGCAGATATAACTATTCCTGATAAAAATAATGTCTCCCCTCTACAACATGCACGAAAAAAAGGGTTCAAAGAGATTGAGCAACTATTATTGGATGCTGGTGCAATGTAACAATACACAACGACCACGTAGATGCTCCACGTCAAATCAGGTTCGCGTCTGCAATATCCTTTGCAATTCTTTGTGCTTTTTTTCGAAATACAGCGCACCAAAATGGTGCGCTTATTTTTATAACTCAGTTTTTTCCATGTAATCAAAAATGGTGGTAATTTATTATAAGTTAAGTGTTTTCTAGAAATTCAAGCACAAAACATCCTGCACAAGTTCGCTTTTAGAAACCCTAATTCATACACACGCTGTAACTGAATACTCTCGTCAAAATGCTCATGAAATCGTTTTAACCATTGGATAACGTATCTCGACATTCTTCGGAGAATCCTCCCCCATCCACTCGATCTATCCCCCTGATTTCTCCAATTAATGAAGGTTATGCTATGATTAATACAAAGAATTTAGTTGATGACACAAGATGATGACATTAATGCCAACCTACAATAAACTAGTTCGCGCTCGCATTCCAAAGAGGTTTTATCCTTCTTTCCTTTAACGATGGGAAAATGTAGCTTTCTGCCTCAGGTAAGGCATCAGCCCTCTCGATTTACTAACATTATGTAGCTCAATCCTTCAACAATATGGCTTTCGGCCCGCTACCTAACCATCTACGCTTAAAGTATAATGTTACCAGTAGCCCTCCAAGTCTCGCTACGAGTGAATGGCAAGTTCTTTCTCGACGGGAATCTCACTATCTGCGCTATTAGACCTAGTAACAAGCGCTTACATGGTTCCAAGGCCCATGCGACGAATGCTTATATTGGACTTTGTGATTATAGTACAGTAGGATATACAAGCAATGTCAACAAGTAAATATGATAGTTTAATGCTGGTATTGAAAAGAAAGTTCTTAATTTCATAGGCATAACTTTCAATTAAAAAAGATGAGGAAGTACAGTTTATATGAAAAATCGTAAAATAAAACTAATTTTAGTAGTATCTACTAGCTTGTTATTGTTGTTTACAAGTTTAAATGTCTTTACCTCTTACGTGAAGATGAAAAAGACGGTTGAAGAGTCAATCGGCAATCAAAATCTTGTAGCAGCAGAATCCATTGCGGCTGCGATAGATAAAGAAACGTATCGGAAATTTTTGAATAATCCCGTAAAAAACGACTATTATTGGGAATTAACAAACTACTTAGTTGATGCAAGACAAAAACTGGGTGCATTAATTGTTTATACATTGGAAATCGATAATCCAAAAGTATCGAACGTAATGATAGGTGGATTACCCAAGGAGTTAGAAGATAGCTATAGTATTGGAGTGGTTTGTACAGTACCCGAAAAGCAGGTCAAAAGAGCCTTTGAAGGAAATACATATGTTACAAATGTAATTGACGATCCCGATCATGGCTCTTATCTTTCTGTCGGAGTACCTATAAAGGATGAAGCAGGAAAGGTCATGGGATACTTAGGTATCGATATTAGTGTTGATACACTTAATGAAATTAAAGGGAAAGTACTGAAAAACAATATCCTTCTCTTCGTCTTTAATGGTGTCTTTATTTTGTTCGCTATCGGATCCTTCTTATTATTGCAAAGATGGTATCAAAAAGAGGTGGCAAAAGAAGTCGGGTATACAGAAAATACATACCAAGCTGAACTTAAAACGTTAATCACTTCTATATCTTCTATAAGACATGATTTCACCAATCATATTCAGGTTTTACACGGACTACTTCAACTAGGGGAATCAAAGCAGGCGCAGCAATACCTATCATCATTGTCTAAAGAAGTTCTGGCAATAGAATCTTTAAAGTTAAATATAGATCATCCTGGTCTTTCAATCCTATTGCAAACAAAGAAACTGGCTGCAGAAAACTATCATATTGATATGAATTTCGAAGTTTCTCATGATGCATTCGATAAAATAAAAACAACAGACTTAATCATAATACTGTCGAATTTGATTGATAATGCAATTGATGCAACAATTGCATTACCTGAAGCTGAACGTGAAATAGCAATTAGCTGTAATACGGATGTTACGAAGTATGTATTTAAGATTACGAATACTGGGCCTAAAATTATTGAGAATGAACAGATTTTAAAACAAGGATATTCAACAAAAAAAGCAGAACAAGGGAAGATAAGGGGGCAAGGTTTATTTATTGTGAAGGAAGTTGTGAATAGATATAATGGTAAATTCTCAATTGATTCAATAAATAAAATTGAGACTATAGCCCTTGTCGAAATCCCTTTAAAGTAAGTTTTAAAGTAAGAGTAAACTCCCTACTACTAGTTGTAGGGAGTTTACTCATTTTTCTCGTTATTTGGGTTCTTAATTCGAATAGTCATTCAACTGTTTTCATGTCTAGTAGACATAACACTCGTTCACGTTCATGTAACGCTAGTGGCATATTATCAAAGTATATTTACTGATAAATTTCGACAAAAATATATAATTTTTTAAAACTATTAACGAGACTCACCCGTCTAACTTTCTATAAACAGTAAAGGAGTTTTCAACTTGAAAAAAACGCATCGAAATCGTCGTTCCTTCTGGATTGACGTTACATTTTCAATTGTTATCATCGCACTAACCGTATCCGCTATAAGTTTAATTTCACTAACTTCTAAGAAGGAGACTGCTTCGCACCCTTATAATAAACAAGCTACAACACAGGTTCCGGTTGTTGTCGATACTACTGACTCAAATTATCCAGCTATTAAAATTAGTACTGAAACTTCGAATGACTTATATACACCATTTTCCATTCAATATCCAAAAAGTTTACATAGTTCTTTCAATAAAGCTATTGCTAGTTACATAAAAGATGCCAAGCAAGGTTACTTAACTAAACATAATGGCAGTAAATTGAATAGAAAAATGAACATTTCTTTAGATATTCTTACCCATCGTTCAGGCAACTATTCTTTTGTTCTGACCGACAGCCGTTCAACTGGCAAGCCTAACGAACAGACTAGGATTCAATCATTCCATTTGAATCCTGATACAGGAGGAAGTTTAACAATCTCGGATGTACTCGGACACAATTCGAAACACCTTGAGATTCTTTCTACACTAGTACGTGAAGCAATATACAATGATCCAGTGATCGCAGACTACCTTTTTCCAGAAGAAGTTCATATCCAGACGGAACCAATCTGGGCCAACTTCGATAATTTCGCAATCACAGATGAATCTCTGATTTTTTATTTTGATGAATATGAATTGGCAGCAGGAAAAGTCGGTCCACCGGTTATAGCAATTCCGTTGAGTGAACTAAACAACATACTTTCCGAGGAATTCCAATTGGTAATTGAAGATACTGATGAAAATACAATCACCAAAGACGAGCATGACAACGGCATTAAAAAAGTTGCCCTCACATTCGACGATGGACCCCACCCGAAAGTGACGATGCAAATTCTTGAGACGTTGAATAAATACGATGCAGTAGCAACATTTTTCATGCTTGGCAGCATGGTTGAAAAAAACCCAGATATCGCAAAAAAAGTACAGGAAGCGGGCCACGAGCTTGGAAATCATACATGGAGTCATCTTGATTTGACAAAGTTAGGCGCAGAAAAGGTGCACAATGAAATCGACAAGACATCTGCCATTATTGAAAATATTACTGGTCAGAAAGTAACTGAGTTCAGGCCGCCTTATGGCGCTGTAAACGAGGCTGTTCGTAGCCAAACAAACTTACCTGTCATCTTATGGAATGTCGATTCACTTGACTGGAAAGACCGTGATCCAAACCAACTTCTTGCTAAAATTAAAAGTGCGACAAAAGACGGAAGTACCATCCTTATGCATGATATCCATCAATCGACAGCAGACGGCCTAGACGCAGTTTTAGCCTACTTGCAAAGTGAAGGCTATACCTTCGTCAAAGTTTCAGATTTAAAATAATCAGTTACTCCCCCCCTGAACTGAAACTTGATGTTCAGGGGGTTTTGTTTTCAGAAGTACAAATTGATACCTGTCCCATCAACATCCGAAACAAAATGGATTACTGAACGGGCTTGTTGTAACCGCTATACTAAAAGAGGCACCACTGTGTCAGAAACAATTATGATCAATATACACATTCAAGTAATTATAAAAAAAACTTAAAAAAACAGAACAGATATTGATTTACTTAGTATTATTATAGACTTGAGTTGTACTTACTGGATAGTGCCACGAAACAAACGACTAACACAATTGCATAAAAATGGGATTAGATATTGCAGTAAATTCCTAATCCACTCCTCATAAATATGTAATTGAAGTGAAGTATTCGAGTTTTCCATGCACAGATACCTAAAAATGACATCAAAAAAGCTTGTTCAGTATAAATACTGAAACAAGCAAAAATCTCTAATACCATTTGTACAAGTAACTATTTTAATTCCCTTAAAATAGTTACTCAATATCTCGTGCATACCGTAGCCAATGAATAGTATTTGGGCGGATGCTACTAAGGCTCCCTACCCCTACACTTTACGCACCAGTAGATTTTGACCGATCTTTCAGTTTTTGATCTAGTTCATTCAGCCGCGTCATCAGCTCATCATATTCAGTCAAGCTGATGTCGCAAAGTTGGATTTCTTCTGCGATTCGTTTCGTAATAGGACTCTTATCGCGGTGCGCTTTTTCCTCTAAATAAATAAATACTTTTCGTTCATCTTCTTTTGAGCGTTCTTTTCGTACCCAGCCGTTTTCCTGCATACGTGAAATCATCGGTGTTAGCGTTCCTGTTCCCAGGCCTAGCCGTGTACCGAGTTCTTTCATCGATACTTCATCTTTTTCCCATAACGCTAAAAGCACCAAATATTGCGGATACGTCAAACCAAACGGCTGCAGCACACTTGTATATAGCTTATTAAACTCTCCGGCAGTTTCGTATATAGCGAAACAAAGCTGGTTGTTTAATGACAGAAAGTCCTTCACGATAAAATCTTCTTCAAATCTTCTTCAATTTTTCCAGGTTCAGTTTGTGGCGAATATCGCTCAATAACCTCTCCATGCTGATTCACTAAAAACTTCGTAAAATTCCACTTAATTTTTTTCGTAAATAACCCTTTTTTCTCTGTCGTTAAGTGAGTGAAAAGTGGATCCGCTTTGTCACCGTTCACGTCAATCTTTGCAAAAATGGGGAACGTGACACCATAATTCACTTGGCAGAATTCTGTTGTTTCGTTTATATCATCAAACTCTTGATTATTAAATTGGTCGCATGGAAATCCCAAAACTGTCAGCCCTTGATCTTTGTACTTTTCATAAAGTGACTGCAATCCGCCATATTGGGGGGTAAGTCCACATTTACTAGCTGTATTCACAATAACTAAAGGCTTACCTTCATATTCTTTCAGTGTTACGATTTCCCCATTTGTTTTTTTCACTTCAAAACCATAAACTGATACCATTTTAAAGCCCCCCTTTATTTAATGATTATTTCAACATCAACGTTTCCATTAAGTGCTTTAGAGTACGGACAGTAATGGTGCGCTTTATTCACATATTCTTCCGCGATGGTATGGTCAACGCCCTCAATTGTTACTTCGAGCTTGACGCCAATTTTAACACCTTTATCTTCTTTATCTGGATAAAGAGAAACAGTCGCTATGACTTCACTGCTTAAAAAGTCAACTTTCCCTTTATCCAACTGTAACTCAAGCGCACTGTTAAAGCATGCGCTGTAGCCCGCAGCAAATAGCTGCTCAGGATTCGTTGCAGTTGTGACATCTCCCCCTAATGCTGCTTGTTTTGCAACATCCAAATTAAATATATTGTCCGGTGAATAGACATACCCATTGCGGCCGCCTGTGTTAATAATCGTCGTTTCATAAAGTGGTTTCATGTCAAAACTCCTTTTTCTTTATTTGAATCGCGTACAATCAAATCGTACACGATTCAAATAAAGAATGCAAATATAAAGCGCCCATCTATTTAAAACAGGTACATGTATTCTACAGAAGGAGCATTTTATTGTATAATCATATAGATTACTATACTTATAAAGGTCGTAATTAATTTTATTCACTATAACGCAAGGCTATTGGGTACCTGAATTTATTTATTGAAAGATTCCACCCACTACTTAGGTCTTTCAATAGAAAAAATATCACCAATTGCCGCGTAATTAGAGCCTGCTAAGCGACTGACCGCATTTAAACCTCTAGTGTCGATTCGTCCATCTTCATAAATTGCTTCATCCACATGAAACCGAACAACTTCACCAATAAACAAATCACTGCCAGGTCCTTCTCCACCTAAAGGAATAGCTTGTACAAGTCTGCATTCCATTCGAACTTTAGCTTCCTTCACTCCCGGTACAGATACATTTTCACTTTGCACAAGCGTTAGATTCGCCAATTCGATTTCACTTTCAGTTGCAGGTAATGAGGCTGCGGTTTCGTTGATCTTCGCCACATTGTCCTCGTCCACAATATGCACTACAAATTGACGATTATTATAAATATTGCGAGCAGTATCTTTTAGATGGTCATTAGGTCTTTGGATAGCTAGTGAAACCATCGGAGGGTTGGATGAAACTATATTAAAATAACTAAATGGGGCACCATTAACGATACCATCCTCAGATTGTGTAGTAACAAAAGCAATGGGTCTAGGAATTATAGTGCCAATGAGCAGTTTATAATTATCCCGCTCACTATTTTGTTTTGGATTAATGGAAATCAATTTGTTGTTCAGCCCCTTTATTAGTCGATTGGACGCACTTGAATAGGAATAAGTGCATTAACTAATTGCTCACGTTGTTGTTCATATCGTCCAGGTAACATCAAATGAGTCCCCATTGTTTCAAGTGTTTCATCATGTGCAAATCCTGGTGGGTCTGTTGCAATTTCAAATAATATTTCACCCGATTCACGGAAGTATAGTGCGTTGAAATAATTACGATCTTTCAATTCAGTTACATGTTGACCCAGATTCATCGCATGTTGTTGCCATTCAAGATGATCTACATCATCCTGAGCACGCCATGCAATATGGTGAACCGTGCCAACACCCATCGTGCCACGAACACCAGTCACCATTTTTAAATCTATGATATTGCCTATAGTAGCTGAAGCTTTAAAGCGAGTATAGTCACCTTCCGTACCAACCAATTCAAGTCCCATTACATTCGTTAATGTTTTAGCAGTTTCTTCTGGTCTGCTTGAGTAAAGTGTTGCGCCACCAAATCCTTTAATTGCGACTTCGGGCGTTACTCCGCCAAATGTCCAGTTGTTTTGTTCACCTTCTGCACGTGCAACAAGCTCTAAATGCAAGCCATGCGGATCATCAAATTGAATCACTTGCTCTCCAAAACGCTCTGCTTTTTTATATGAAATCGCAAATTTATCAAGACGGTTGACCCAAAAACCTAATGCTCCAGTTGGGACTACATACGTTGTCACGCCAACTTGTCCGTCTCCAATTTGTCCTTGATAGGCATCTGCCCAAGGGAAAAATGTAATAATTGTTCCCGGCTTTCCTCCTTCATCGCCAAAATATAGATGGTAAGTGCCTGGATCATCAAAGTTAACTGTTTGTTTAACTAAACGTAAACCCAATACACCTGCATAAAAATCAATATTTTCCTGTGGATGACCTACGATTGCTGTAATATGATGAATTCCTGCTGTTTGTTTTTTCATTATTATTTCCTCCTCTATTCAATGAATTTAACAGATGCACCGGGCTGTTTACGATAACCACGAAAACATCGACCACTTTTCTTTTCCTATCGTTATCACTTGGTCAACTTCTTCCTGCCTTTACTCAATGGGTTCTAATTTCGCCTCGATTTCAAGCCGCTTGCTTTCTAAAAACGGCGGTAAGTCTAACTCTTTACCCAGTGATTCAATGGTAGAATCCACCGTAAAGCCCGGTCCGTCTGTAGCTAACTCAAATAAAATCCCATTTTCTTCTTTAAAATATAAACTCTCAAAATAGTAACGATCTGTTATTTTATTCACTTCAAAACCGAAGTCTTGAATACGCTGATTCCACTTGCGCAACTCATCGCCATCTTTTACCCGGATAGCTATATGATGCACACTGCCTTTCCCTGGCTTTTCTTTCGGACCGCCCTTCTCCACAATGACAATCTCACCAAAAGACTGCCCTTTTACTGACTGGTAGATAGCTTCTTTTTCTTTACGAAAGGCTAGTTCATAGCCAAATAAGTTTTCTAATGTATTCGCTAGGCTATCTAAAGATTGCACGGTCATTTCCACTGCGCCCATTCCAAGAATACGATGTTGCTCTACAACAGTTGAACCGTCCCATGTCCGCCATAATGCCGGAACCTCGTCGTCATTATTATTTAAAAGGACTAGACGTAAACCCTCATTATCTTCAAAATGGAGTGCGTCACGTCCTGCGTACTTGGTTAATTCCCCGTGCTTTACATCAAGTAATTCAAATCTTTGCCTCCAATACAATAAACTTTCATAAGTTCGAACAAGTAACCCAATCCGAGTAATGGAATTCGTTCCTCTCCTTGTGCTTCCTGCCATCGGGATTTCAAAGAAGGACAATTCTGTTCCAACACTGCCAGTTAAATCCCCATAGAACAGATGATACATACTTGGATCATCTTGATTGACTGTTTTTTTCACTCTGCGAAGTCCGAGTACTTGTTGATAAAACTGATTGTTTTGTTGTCCCTTTTTTGTAATCATGGAAATATGGTGATGGCCCGCAATCTTATTCATCCTAGTATCTTCCCTTCCTGTATAAATTCTCAGCAAAACCTTCATTCCACTAGATATCATTTTGCTCAGAACTTATTTATTAATATCACAAAATGTGCTCTTGCACATTTTGTGATATGTAGAGATTTACATACGTTTTATTACTTACGTACTGTATTTAATGCAGTTGTCCAAGGTATCACTTGGTCTAACATTTGGTTTACTGATTCTGCTTGTACAGCAGCTGGTTTGAAGACTGTACCATTTTCAAAGTCTGTAAATAATGATAATGCTGGGTGTACACGAACATGTGCTATCAGTAATTCACTTAAAATACCACGTAAATGTTCTGTTGCACGAGCTCCACCTACCGAACCGTATGACACTATACCAGCCGCTTTGTTGTTCCACTCCACACGTAAGTAATCCAACGCATTTTTTAGTGCTCCTGTTATAGAGTGATTATATTCTTGAACGATAAATACGAATCCGTCTTGTTTTGTAACGATTTCTGACCATGCTGCCGCACCTGATGCGTCGCCGCCAGCTTCACCTAAAAGTGGTAATTTGTATTCTGCAATATCGATAATCGTATAGTTTGCATCCCCACGTTTATCTGCTAATTCTTTTACCCACGCCCCTACTTGTGGACTAACGCGTCCTTCACGTGTTGATCCTAAAATAATACCTATGTTTGATTTTGTCATTGGTTTTTCCTCCTCTTGTCGTATTCCAATTAGTTTATTAAAAAACCCCATTTTTTCTATTTCACCCCTTATAAGTACTCTTTTTCTATTTTAATCGCGCTACGCACCGTGTTGATTGGTCTCACTGATGCCTCAATTTGTTCTCGATTCCCTTCAAGGAAAGGTGGTAATGATAAAATTTCCCCTACCGTTTCATAAGGCTCATCTCCCATAAAGCCAGGACCATCTGTTGCCCATTCAAAAAGGACGCCTGGTGCTACGCGTGCATATAAAGATTCAAAGAAGAATCGATCCACATACCCAGAAGTACCGAAACCAGCAGCTTCCATATGTTCAATCCATTCATATAATACTTTCGTATCTTCTACGCGGAAGGCAGCATGATGAACTGTTCCGTAGCCTTGGCGACCTTCCGGAAAAATCGTATTATGTTCCACAATTACTTGTGCACCGTTCCCACCTTCACCCATTTCAAATAAATGCAGTGAACCTTCTTGTGCGATTTCACGCATTAACATTACTTTCTCAAATACTTCTTTTAAATAATCAAATTGTGCGATACGAACATGAATCGGTCCTAATCCTGTAATTGCAAATTCCAATGGTACAGGCCCATTGAGCCAAGGTGTTCCTGATTCAATACCCTCGTTGAATTCATCGGAAACCAACATATATTGTTGGTCATCAAAGTCTACAAATGAAATAGTTTTCTTACCGAAAACTTCTTCAATACCAGTATTTATTACTTTATACTTATCAAAACGCTTCACCCAGTAATCAAGTGCTGCGTCTGTCGGCACACGGAAAGCTGTTTTATAAATCTCGTTCGTGCCATGTGTTCCTTTTGGAATACCAGGGAAATCGAAAAATGTCATATCTGTACCCGCAGAGCCTTTATCATCCGCAAAGAATAAGTGATATGTTTGAATATCATCTTGATTGACTGTTTTCTTTACTAAACGCATTCCTAATACGTATGTGAAAAACTCATAGTTCTTTTCTGCACTACTTGTAATAGCTGTTACATGGTGAATTCCTTTTAAATGGTTCATTACGTTTCCTCCTATTTGTTATCTCAAATTAAAACATCTTTAATTCGAGATACTTAATCAAAAAAAATTAAATCTTACGTGACTCTGTTGGATTCAATTTATATTTAGCTGTATCTTTTCTAATCACTTCATGAGTCGATTGAGAGGAACAGCTAATTGTAGCAATTTCCAATCGCATCACTCTTCTATAGCATTAAATCTAAATGCCTTGAATCAAAGTATCTTGAATTCAAGCTAAATTTAACATGGATACACCGCAAATGTCAATACTTTATTTATAAATGTTAGTATTTGTAGGCAAACCTTGCTATTAACTTAGATGATCCAAAAAAAGCGTAGTCGTCCCTCGCAAGTTTGCAGGAACAATTAGAGTTTCCGGTTGAAAAAAGAATCGATTAGTCTTAAACTGATATGGTCCCCATTAGGTAGACAGATTAAAAAAATAACCGCATAGCTATTGATTTAACTTTTATTGGTATAGACTTAAGTTGTATTTACTGAATAGTTCTGCGCGCAGCTACCTAAAAAGTTTAAAACAGAAAATGTTTTTATATTTTTGGTTTAAAGTGGTTTATCATAATCTCCTACTGGGTATACTTAGATTACAAGGCGGAACTACCGAAGGATGAAACGCGTAGACGAGTAACCTACGAGCGATTCTGAGGATGAACTGCACAGCCTTGGCGGAAAATTTGCTTTACTGACGAGCGGTACATTTGTTAAGAACCCTGTACGTTGGTTCCAAATCAGTATGTGTTATCAAGCAGTAAACGGTCCATTTTTTGTTTTTAGTGCAATTGAATTACTGACTTTAACATACAGTTCGCGTACCTAACATCTTGCGACTGTAGGGCCAAATGGGCTAATCGAGTCAGAAGTAACGAACTGGATAGACGAAAGAACTTCGAATAATCGTCAGAAAGAACAGTTTGCGTAATTTAAAACTATCAAATTTTCCGAGTGCACCCCATTTTTATTGGGGATTGGAAAAAGCATGGTCCTTTAATCCAAGGATCATGCTTTTTCTTTGATTCCCCTACTCTACTTTATTGGCAGACCTATGCTTTGTTCATTCCTTGAAGCACTAAGCTTGTCTTCCCCATCAAGTAGCTCATCCATCGACATAGTCCGTAGTTGTCGCATAAGATACCATCTAGATCCCGGGGACTTAGCCTTAGGAATAGATGCTTGTTTTTTTCCATATCATGACCGCCTGCCTTTTTACTAATTTATATGCAAATGCGGAAGTGTATGTTTGTCTTGATTACAAAGAACAATAGGTACTACTCATGACATGTTTATTACCACCTAGTGACAAAGGCTTTACCACCTCATACCTTCTAGATGATCAAGAATAAAAAATATACTTTTCAAAAATGGGAATGTTATACTTGCTATACAAAATTGATTAATTTGAGGTAATATAAATCTTCTGTAAACGGGCTATAATGCGGAATAAGAAAATTTGTCATTATTTTAATGAGTAGTAGACTTAGTGACTACAGTTATTCCCTTCTATTTATTTGGAATAAATTTTCTGGTTTTTTAAAAAAAGAGGAGGGTCAATATGGAAAAAGTATATTTTGCAGGCGGATGTTTATGGGGAGTACAAGCTTTTATAAAAACGTTACCTGGAGTAAAGTTTACAGAAGCAGGAAGAGCTAATGGAACAAGTCATACACTTGAGGGTGATTATGATGGGTACGCCGAATGTGTAAAAACTGGATTTGATCCGACAGTTGTAACAATCAGGGAATTAATGGGGTATTTATTTGAAATTATTGATCCCTACAGTTTGAATAAACAAGGACAGGATGTTGGCGAGAAATACAGAACAGGCGTATATAGTGAAAAACCTGAACACATAAAAGAGGCGAAGGCGTTTCTTAGTGAGAGAAATGATTATGACCATATAGTTGTTGAAGTATTACCTCTTACAAACTATGTAAGAAGTGCAGAAGAACATCAAGATAGGTTAGCTAGATGTCCAAATGATTATTGTCATATTCCAGAGGAAATAGTAAATAAGTATAAATAAGGGTGAATAAAAAGGCGTACTTGTGTCAGACCGGAAAGACGAATAATTCACACACTCAAAATAATATACAAAAAGAAAAATAAATCGCATAGGTATTGATTGATTTATTTTACATTATCATACAATTTTTTAGTATTCACTGAATAGTGCCCCGCAACTAGCTGAAATTAAGTTATTTATTATTTATTCATCAAACAAGCATACCCCCATTCTGATTGATGATGGGGGTAAAATAATGTTATTTAACTTTTGAATAATTCTACAATCAACGTATCCAGTAATTCTTTTAAATTAATTTTCCTTTATACTGTTAAAGTACTTTTCATCCAATAAACATTCGATCCCTATGATTACTCCGCTATAAATTTAATCTTATCCACTATGTTTTCTATTACTGGATTTATATCCGCATACCCATAATAACGAACATATATGACAGCTTTTCCTTTCGAAGCAAATACTTCTTTAAAATCATCTTCCTCATGAACGATTAAAAGATTGAGGTCTGCATGCTTTGTTTCAACAAAATCATCATCGCTATATTCATAATTATATCTTTTTATTAAATCAGCAATTAGATTATCTGCTAAAGTTGGTACACGTAACTGGTAAACCATTGTTCTAATACTCGGTGAATATTCACCACTCCCGTCCCCCCACATTTTTCCGGGAACAACTCCGTGTTCATCTGATTCATATTTGATTGGTGCTAACGGACTCCAATTATACGTATAGCGGTTGCTCCAATCAACATCGTCTCCCATATAGTAAGCTTCTCCCCGAACCAAAGCAGGATTCTGCTCTACATCTGCTAATCTGACGATTGGTAAGTCAAGATTTTCTTCTGGCAATGTTGCTGTATTACTTTTTATAAGCTGCCCGATTGGAACGATGGCACTCAATCCAGCAACGATTGTAAATAGGAATGTGATAACCGAATTTAATCGAAAGTGCTTCTTCCATGGGGCATGATGATTAATCGATTTTCCTTCAATCAGATCTTTTCGTAAAGCATGAATGGATATGGCTGCTTGTAGTGAAATATAGGACGGATATACAAATAGAATAAATAAAAGCGTTTGTTGAATAACTAACCCATCAACCAAAACAAAGGTCGGTGTTCCATCAAGAAACCAAATTGCTGCTAACATGCCAATCGTAAAAAGTAACGCGACAACAACCATAACAGCATTAAAGACTAATTTTTTGCCCAGTGCCTTTAATGTAAAAGATTGCTCGGCAGGGTCTGTATGTAGCTCTGGTGCACCGCGTTCAACAGGTGATGCGTACACTTGAAAATATTGATGGCCTGTCACATAATCCCATCCACTATCCGCATACATCTCAATCTGTTCTGGTGTAATCCTCTTATTTAATGATATATCGATTCTGTACCTCATTTTTTCCGGTTCACCTTTAACAAAATGAACAAAACGTAACCCCATCTTTTTTAGATGGAATCCCTTTGCAGCCATATCTTGAAACCAGCTTTCATGTTCACCGATTCGCCAATAATCACTTGGACGAAGTTTACGAACAATCTTATTCATTCTCATCACCTATCTCTAACATATTTCCGTCTTGGATTAAGGATTTTAATCGACTATACTCTGTCTTTAATGCATGCTCCCCTTCTGATGTAATTTGATAGGTCTTTCTTCTACCATCATCTTCTGCTAATGAAATAAGGCCGTCTTTTTGCATCCGTGAGAGTACTCCGTAAAGTGTCCCCGGTCCCATCTTTAATCTGCCATTCGAAACTTCTGTAATTGCTTGCATCAGCTGATACCCATAGTTGGGATGCATTAATGCTAGCAGTACATAATACATAGCTTCAGTCATCGGTCCCCCATTATATGCCATTACTAACATTCCTACTTTCACATTTTAAGTTATTATGCCACGCGGTATTACGTGTAACGATATATCGTTTAGCGTAATAGTACTTCATGAAGTATCTTTTGTAAATATAAAATGATGTTTAGTTTTGTTCATAGCAAATTACGAGTTAAAAAGTAGTACCAGTGATACCCACACCACGACACAGTTTTTCTGAAAGAAAGTAGCTTTTCTTATATTATTTCCTTTCTTATAGTACTTAGTAGTTGTTAGTTGTTTATGATGGCCATGTTGGTCGTCTGTTAGTTGCTCAGCTAGGAGGCTACGGCTTTTTTAGTAAGAGTTCCAGATGACAATGGTTATGAACCTATTTTGCCTGGTTGATTCATTTGTTAGAAATTCGTATTTTACGAACCGGTTCAACGCGGTCCGGATGTATTGCGCGCTACTATTTCGCCTTGTTTCCTGCCCTATTTTTATAGAATTCTCGAGGAGTTTTGCATTTCACTACACACGGAAAAAATATCTACCGTGCGTTCGACAAAGACATTCACAGTGGAACACAACTGCTACACTTCAGGTACCTAAATTTAAATATGTAGTTGTATTAAATTGTCGGAATATCGTTGTGCATAGGTGCCTGACGTATAGTGAAACCTGTCACACTAGTGAATTGTCTGAATTGCATCATTCTTATTGGTTCTAAAATTATAGTAAATGTGCTTTTAATGCTAGTAATTTAGGGTATAGCATTATTAAGGATCTAATAAGGGGCGATTATCTTTGGACAAGAAGTTTTGGAAGAATCCAGTATTTTCAATTTCGGCGTCAGTAATTTTTGTGCTTGTAGTATTAGGTGCTACAATACCAGTTAAGTTCCGACATGTAGCAGATGTATTATACGATTTTACAACGATAAACTTCGGGTGGTTCTACTTACTCTCGGTTTTCATCATAGTTGTATTTTTAGCTGGTCTAGCAATTAGTAAATACGGAGCAATTAGGATTGGAGGAGATGAGGAACGTCCAGACTTTCCATTTTTCACGTGGATTGGCATGCTATTTTCAGCCGGATTCGGAGTCGGACTTGTTTTCTGGGGTGTTGCAGAACCGATGAGTCATTATTTCACTTCTCCGATCCGTGGCATAGAGTCTCAATCTGAACAGGCTGGACGTATTGCAATGGGGTATTCGTTTTTTCACTGGGGTATATCCCAATGGGCCATTTTTGGTATCGTGGGTTTAGTCATTGGTTTTTTACAGTTCCGCAAGAAAAAGGATGGACTCATTTCAACCGCTTTGGAACCGTTACTAGGAAAAAACAAGAAAGTGAAGATTGGAATCGATTCCTTCGCGGTTATTGCGACTGTCATGGGAATTGCAACGTCACTGGGTCTTGGCATTTTGCAAATGAGCGGCGGACTTGAGTCCGTTTTCAACATAAAGAGCTCGTTTAGTGTTCAGCTAATTATCATTTTAGTCGTCTTCATATCCTATATGCTGTCTTCTTTAAGTGGTTTGAATAAAGGCATTCGATATTTAGGGAACTTTAATTTGGGTCTAGCCATTGCAATGCTGGCATTCTTTTTCATTGTAGGCCCGAAAGTATTCATTTTAGAAAGTTTTACATTGGCGATTGGTGATTATATAACAAACTTTATCCAATATAGCTTTCGATTACAGCCCTATCAAGGAGGCACCTGGATACGGGATTGGACGATATTTTATTGGGCATGGACGATTGCATGGTCCCCTTTCGTAGGTGCATTCGTTGCACGCGTATCGAAAGGAAGAACGATTCGGGAATTCATCATTGGCGTAATGGTTCTGCCGCCAGTGTTTGCATGTATGTGGATTGCTACACTGGGTGGAACTGCGCTTTACAGCGATTTGAATAACGGCACAAAAATTGCTGAAGCTGTCGACGCAGATGTCACATCTGCAATTTTTGAAACGTTTCAACATATGCCATTCACGGGACTCATGTCCGCGTTGGCGATTCTCTTGATATTTACATTCCTAGTGACTTCCGCGGATTCGGCAACATACATCCTTGCCAGCATGACAACGAACGGAAGTCTACTCCCTCCATTAGTTGTTAAAATGGTTTGGGGATTCCTCATGTCCGCCATTGCGGCAGTATTATTGTATGCAGGAGGTCTGGAAGCGCTGCAATCGGCATCACTTGTGGCAGCATTACCATTCACAGTACTCCTTCTTCTGCTTGTATTCGGAATGAGTAAATTGTTAAAAAAAGAACCTATTACAGTTCGACCCGTAGATATAAGAAGTTTTGAACAGGTTGAACGACAAGTGAAGAAAAAAGCTGGAACGGATAGGCCAATACCGCCATCTTCTAAGAGAAGGAACCAGCAGAAGAAGTAATTCACTCCAAACTAATGTGCCTGTTCACGGTTGAATTATGACAACTCAAGGTTCTGTAAAAGAGACTAGTAAAAAAGAGCAAACCTATAGAAAGTTTCAGCCGCCAAAATTGCATCTTTGGCGGATTTTCTCCTGGTAAATATCCCTCTATTCTTTCGTCCCACAAAGCTTTAGCACTTCGTGTACTGGTCAATAGGATCACTACTTTACTCGTTTCTCATAGGTTTTGCCTTTTCCAATAAAGGGTATAGGCACTAGGAATCTACTTACAACGAAAGGGGGTGCATAACTTTGAAAGTGAGCGTGAAATTAACTTCATTCATTATACTAGTTTTAGTCACGCAGCTAATTTTTCCGCATTCATCTTCTGCAAATAATCTGGATAGCCCTACATATATGGTCATTTCATTTGACGGAATGCGTCACGATTTTACAGAAAACTACATAGAAGAAGGAGTGCTGCCGAACTTTAAGAAGGTGCAAAATAACGGCCTTGTGGCTGAGGATATTCGAACGATTTACCCTTCTTTAACGGCGGCTTCCCACGCGGCGATCTCCACTGGAGCAAAGCCTGGAATTACGGGCATGATTAGTAATCACCTGCGTATGCCCAACATGGATTTAGCTGATAATAAAAGCGCATTTTTCTCACCACTTGATGCTACACCGATTTGGGCTGAAGCAAGGGAACAAGGAAAAACAACGGCTACTGTTCTCTTTCCAGGTTCGAATCCTATGGAGGGAAATAAAGCCACATACGCCGTTTATTATGGCACAACTTGGGCTGATAGCGCTTTGGATAAACTTAAATTCAAGTTACCTACTGAGTGGACAGAACTTCCCAAAAGTTTTAGTCCTGTAAAAGAAGCAACCCTTACACTGAAACTTAAAGAAACAGTTGATCAGGAAATCTATATTTTAGCCTTAGATTCTACGGACAACAAAAAAACGGACTATGATACTTTTTATTTTTATACGAAGAAAAACGGCCTTTTGATTGATACGATTTCAGAAAACGATTGGGGTTCAATTTCATTTCCCATCAATACGAATCACCTTGCCGGCTTGTCATTCAAGCTAAAAGATGTGGATCCCACGCTCAAAGACGTTAAACTTTATAGGACCGCTGTCACGTCAGCAGTCCTACATGGACCGGAACAATTTCAAAAAAATATTGCATCGAAGTTTGGATTTCTTCCCGTTGAGTACGATGATAAGGCACTTGAAAAGCGTTGGATTACACGCCACGAATACGAGGTCATCCATGAACGTTTTGCGAAGTGGACAACTGATGTATCCCTTTATATTAAAGAACAATACAAACCCGATATACTTTTCTTTTATTATCCCCAAATTGACCATGAAGAGCATAAATACTTATTGGTAGATCCAAGGCAGCCGGGTTATACGAAGAAAAAGTCAGAAAAGTTTATGGCGTACGTTACTTGGTCCTATAAGCTCGCCGACCGAACAATTGGCACTGTTTTAAAGACAATGACCGACAATGATCGACTTTTAATCGTTTCGGATCACGGTATGGAACCCGTTCACACAATGATTTCGCCAAATCATGAACTTGAGCAAGCCGGTCTTTTACAACTAGATAAAGACGGCAAAGTGGATTCTAAAAAATCCAAAGCATTCGCTGTCGCAAGTGGTGCCATTGCACATATTTACATTAATTTAAAGGATAGAGAACGGAACGGTATCGTCTCTGAAGAGGATTTCCCCGACGTTCAAAAGGAAATTATGGATATCTTTACAGAATTCAAAGCGACAGAGCCCTCTTTTATTAACAGAGTCAAGTATTTATATCATAGGCAGCGTGAAAATAGCCATAATGATGATGAACGATCTTTATTTCAAGTGTTGGTTGGATCGAAAGAGAGCCCCTTTGAAAAAGTAGTTGCAGCAGGGGATCAGGACATGGAAATTCTTCAACACGAACAGGCGGGTGACGTATTGCTTATTGCGAAGCAAGGCTATTACATCGGCCAAGATGATTTCGGATCTGCAGTCAAAATAGCAGCGGACCGCGGAAGTCACGGTGGCGATCCGGAGCGGATGGAATTACGCCCTATTTTGTATGTGACAGGCGGTACTTATTCAAAAGTGAAGATTACAGAAAAAGTATCCACACTAGACATCGCCCCTACCTTGTATCAGTTGATGGATATTAAAGCACCTGATTTCATTGATGGGAAGGTTATTGCGGAAATGATTGAGGCTGATAGGAATTAGTGATTAGTAGTCATATTCTATACGTTTTGATACCTTAAACTAAAGTGCCTGCCCCCAATTAGTGTTGGGAGCAGGCATTATTTATACGTATGTATAGTAAGAAAGTAGTGCATTGATTATTAATGGTAGTAATGGACCCGTGTCTCAAAATAAAGCACGAATTCAAGTAGATGTATTGGAACTTATTCCCCCGCGAAACGAACTAATCATAAATAGAGTGCAGAGGAGAGATCTTATGGAAAAGAGATTGGGTGTAATTGCATTTTGCTTACTGGTACTATTTGTAGTATTTTATAGACCTTTGCCTGCGGCGGCTTGTTCCTGTATGGTTCTACCACCCGCAGATATAGCACTAAGCGAAGCAACTGCTGTTTTTAGTGGAGAAGTAATGACAATAGAAAAAGGTAAGGGTGTGGATGGGGAAAGCGGAAAAACAGTTCGTTTCAAAGTGGCGGAAGTATGGAAAGGTGTCGACAACGCGGATATTTCCGTTTTCACAGGAAATGATTCAGCAGGTTGTGGCATAGACTTTACGATTGGAAAAGAGTATTTGGTGTATGCTCATAATTGGGATATGGATGGAAAGTCCGTACTTTCAACTACGCTTTGTGACAGGACTGCTGTGCTAGCGAATGCTACTGACGATATTACATTGATTGGTCCAGGCACAGTTCCTGAACAAAACGAAAAAACTCCAGATAAGAATGCTAAGCAGTACTACTTATACACCGGGGCACTAGTTGTTGCAGGATTAGTTGGCATTTTTGTTTGGATGCGTTTTAGAAAAACTAAGGCTTAACTATCTGCTAACCAAACTTGCATGACAGTATGCATATTTGCGCTTCAGTTGATTAACCACTTACTTTCATAAAAAACTAGTGAGATGGGCTCGAAAACCCCCTTTTCATTAGATACTTTCCGGTATAGAAAAGAGGTACAATATTTACGGCTTAGTAATTATTTAGGATATAAATAAAAATCGCATAGCTATTGATTTAATCTGTATTATTATAGAATTGCATTGTATTTGCTGAACAGTTCCGCGCACGAGGGTGCCTAAAACTAATTCAAACAAATAAAAAAAGACCCTACATATAGGGTCTTTTTCTAGCTATTATTAAGCTTTTTGAACGTTTGTAGCTTGTAGGCCACGTTGTCCTTGTTCAATTTCAAATGTTACACTTTGACCTTCGTCTAAAGATTTGAAACCTTCGCTTTGGATTGCTGAGAAATGTACGAATACGTCTTCTCCTGCTTCACGCTCGATGAAACCAAAACCTTTTTCTGCATTAAACCACTTAACTGTACCTTGTTCCATAATTGTTGCCTCCTAGTGCGGATATCCACACAATGTATTACTATCCTTGCTCAAATACTTAGACGAAAAACAAAATCTTTTCTCAATCTGAAAACGAACAAAAATAATTCTTCTTTAGAATAACAGATATATGTTAAAAAAGCAAATAAAATGGGTATCTGTGTCAGACACAAAGACGAACAGTTCACACATTCAAGTAATTATACAAAAGGGAAAGAATATTCGCATAGGTATTGAATTACTTTGTATTATTAAATTGAGTTGCATTTACTGAATAGGAACCTAAATTTAAAGACCTAATTATACTTGTTATGCCCAATCTCGTTTGAGTTTCAATTTATCTAAACTTGATAACTTACAATATCAAACTCTCCGCCGCTGCTGATCCACATTCACACTCTTCGTATACCGGCAATCAGGATAATTACTGCAACCATAAAATTTCCGTATCTACCTGTCTTCAGGGTCAACCGCCCATTACACTCCGGACAAGCAGTATGTATTAGCGAGGCATCATGCTTGGACATCTTTTTCGCATGGCTCATATGTGAACGTCCCGTCTGTTTAGCATCTTTCGCTTTTCGAATCGATTGCATGTGCTCAGCCTTGAAAAGTTTCCTGTCATTTTTAACTAGAGCCAAAAGTTCCGCGAGCTTTTCATTGATCCCCTTCACGGTATCCTCACTAATGTGTTGCTCCTTGTACTGGCTAATTGTTGTTAGAAGTTCAGGGAACTGGATAACATGCGCTGTTGTGAAACTCTTATTGAATTTAAAAGTATAATTGTGAGGTGCCTGTACACCAAACTTTAATGTTTGTTTCAACAATCAGATTTGCTTCAGGGAAGGAACAAATCAGAATTGTACCAGAATTGCACGACGCACAGGTAGCCATCATTTAAAGCGCAGAATCCTTGTCAAATTAGGAAGTAAATTAACCTATAAGAGTGGGATGCGCCGTTTAGCTCCGACAAACATAAAACAAAATAGAAGGCAACCACAAACATTGTTTTGGTTGTCTCTTTTCTTTGCGCTTATGAGACTTCCCTGTTTGTTGCACAACCTTTAATACTCTATTTTCTTTCAACTTTTTTATTATTTGTCTAATAATTTGAATCCAGCCAACCATATTTTAATTTGCTTCCCAGCATCTCAAAAAAAAATAAAAAGTTTTTTCACCAAATTGTCCCCTTTCCCCCACTTTCCTTCTATATAAAAAATAAAGGGGATATTCTTTATGACAACTTACCTTTCTGAGTACGCTCACTTCACAAACAAACACGATCTAGACGCGGCGACAAGACAACATGTACTCACGAATTGGGACGCTATGAACCAAACTGAGCGGGCTGTTCTTGATATGATCCGTCGCTACTCCGTTAAATATGGCGCTGCACATTTGAAACACGAAACAATTGAAAAGGCTATTTTGAAATCCAACGCGACTGTACGACGCGCCATTCGCAAATTAGAAAAGCTCGGAATTATCGAACGCATTCACTATATCCGCCCTGTTATGAGCGGTCTAGGCGCTAACATTTACGTCATTAAACCTACTAGTGACCAGTCGAAAATGAACACCCCGAAGGATGATGAAAAACCTTCTGCCAGTAAGGTAGAACCTTCAAAACCGCAAAACGAAGCTTTTCTTTCTAAAGCGATAAATACTAAAGACATTAAAAGAACGTCTCCTCCGGAAATTGTGCCTACTACACTTTTCGGTAAAATGAAATCGCTTCTTTCTTCAACAATCGGGGACAGTAAATTGGCAAGAAACTTTTACGGCATCTACCGGCACCAGTCCCTGCAAATGCTGAAATTCAGTATTCATAAAGACAAAGGAGAACTGTTCGAGCAATTAGCTATGCAAGCACTTCGTATTGCCGTTCAAACAACGAAACAGAAAAAGGTCCGGAACCTGCCCGGCTATTATTCAGGTGTTTTCCGTGAAATTATTGGCAAGGCTTTATTTAGCAAGGCTTTCATGGATTATGATGTAGCCGTTGAGGGGTTATTCTATCGATAATAATATTATTGTTTGGCTGCCTGCGCTAACAATAAGCAACCAAAAAATGATGCAATTACATCATAAAAATTAGATACTTTGTCGAAAATGGACAACACGAAATGCTACCGTATTAATTTTACAAAGTTGCAATATCAGACGGTTCAAAATGCACCATCGACGACCGCAAAATCAGCCCAAGTGGAAGTGCAAATTGCCTCCTCTACAGAGGGCAAAATGCCCCTAGCAATAACCTAAGAGTATAAGAGTATTAAAATAGAGTAGTGTGGGGTGCACGAAACTTTCACGTCGGTTTCATCAACCGGATTTGTTTCGTGGAAGGAACAACCCAGAATTGCGTTTGAATTGTGTGGTGTACAGTGCTCCACCACTTCAACACCAATCATTTTTAAAAACACTGTCCCCTTTCCTTCCCCATCACTCTATATAAAGGGTGAAAGGAGGTGAAATACAATGGCAGCAACAATTGAATTTCAACAAGCGGCGGGTCGCGTTTTCTTCGACGGTGGTTTGACAGAGGACGGAAAGATTATCCGCAAAGCGAAGACGTACCGCAACATCAAGGAAAATGCACCAGCTGAGAACTTGTACAAAGCGCTGGAACAACTTGGTCAGCTTTCAACTTTGCCGTTCATCGGAGCGGATATCGTGGAAACATCGAGTTTGATTGATTGAGTAACAAATTAACTAATCAGGAATAGCAAGGCGCCCGCTAGACGCCACAGGCATAAGTCAATCTAGCGACGTGGTGCCCGGAGTCTAGACAATAGAAAGGGAGGGATAGAACATGGCTAAAACACTACAATTGAACTTCAACACAGCAAGCGGGAAAAAGGTCAGTTTGACCGTGGATGAACCCCGTGCAGATTTGACGCCGCAAAGCATAGAAGCGGCGATGCAGGAGATCATTGCTGCGAACGTATTTGAAATCAACGGCGCTCCACTCGCAACGGCAGGTAGCGCTCGGGTTATCGAGCGCAATGTAACAGAACTTGTAAACGGCTAACGAGCAGCAACGACCGGTTCACCAGTTCTCGGACTGGGGACCGTTTTCTCATATTAGTAAGAGGTACCTGTGCTCATACGAAATGCCTGGCAATTCACACATTCAATTAATTACACAATAAGTGAAGAGAACGCTTAGGTAATGGTTTACTTTGTATTATTGTAGAATTGCATTGTATTTTCTGAGTAGCGTCGCGCACAGTTAGCTAACACTAATTTCTTTCACTACAACAATTATAAGGTAAAAAAAGTGACCCTAGCATTTTTACACTAGGGTCACTCAATGATATGTACGATAAAACTTTTCTGTCCATTCTTTCTAAAAGTTTTAAAGGATAAAGTACTTTCGCATCGCTTCTCCACGTAAGCAACCATCTGCAAAAATTAAAAGAGATACCTGTGTCAGACACAAAGACGAACTACTTACACATTCAAATAATTATTCAAAAAGTATAGAAAAACCGCACAGGGATTGATTTATCTTGTACCATCATACAATCGCTTTGTATTCACTGAATAGTGTCGCGCACAGGTTCTCAAAATAATTTTTGTGCCACAATCGCACCCTATTCTTGCACAACGCTGTACGATTAAAGCACCCGTTAAAGGTATACACAATAATTATTGTAAGAGGAAAATATCATTTTAAAACAATTGATAATGCAATGTTAAATCGAAGGGAAGTGGATTTTTAAATTCACTATTCTAGTTTGAAATTTATTATACTTTTTCCCTTAACCGATCCCCCATCTATCCAGATAAATTCTAGTGCATATTGACTTCCAATTATTTCTTCGTCAATTGTAATTTTTAGCGGTGTATTTTCAGGAGTCTTTTGTTCCCTACTTAATTCTTTCTTATCATAATCATCTCTGTTATCTATGTGTATGAAATGAATTTCTGTTGGTTGTGGTTTTAACGTACTCCAATCAATTTGAAGCTGATTACCTGCCACAACGTCGCCACTATGAATAGTCGGGTAATTGTAATGATAAAATTCGTCACAATCGTTCCAACACACATCACCATAGGAATGGTCAAATGATGGGAATATCACATCCCCATTAGAAGATAAAAGGGATATAGAAGGAGAAGCAATACTCTGAAAGGTTGGAAGAAGGTTTTGTTCGTTTTCAAGAACAATTATTGGACCTTCCACTTCCTGTATACTTTCTGGTTTAACAACGTGATTTAATTCCTCTTTCTTTTCTAACTCTTGACTTTCATTTTCACAAGCGGTTAAAACTACTGATAAAAATAGTAAAAGTAATATCAATAAGGCATTTTTCATTTTAATCTCTCCAGTATATGGTCCGATTGTAGCCCAGTCCTTATGCATTAGGCGCACCCGATTAGTTGAAGAAGAAAAAAGAGACACTTATTAAACAATCGCGCCCGTTTGCAGAATAATTAAATTTGAGCTATTGGCGATTTATAGCGATTTCATGTGACTAAAACATCTTCACTCTTCTAAAAAGATTTTAATTTAACTCCATCCTACTGTTATATTTATTAACAAAACAGTGAAAATAGTAAATGCGACATAAAATAAATTAAAGTAAATATTACTGTAATCTTTATTAAAACCTCTTTTTCCTAATATATAATTCAGGAAAACGAAACCAGCTCCAAGAACAAAAAAAGCACTCATATTCAGAAAATCTACAAACGCTAGAATCAACATACTAACACAAAATATAATATATCTAATTCCTTCTACCCTTAATAAATTCATAAAAACTCACCACTTTCACTGCTTTTCAATTTTTTTACAGGTAACTTTTTCAACATATAAATTAAAATGACAACTTCTTTTAACAGTAATGATTTGCATCCCAGCAAATCCCAATTCAATCATCTGGCCCGATTGTGTGATATGAACGCAATCGCTTACGCTACAATCGCACCCGATTGCGAGATATTCTACTCAACACCTGATATAAAATTTCCCTCTTCGTCAATCTGGTACAGCCCACCACCGAAATATAATCCTCTTTCTTCAATAAATTCTATAAAAGCATTCGAAAACTCTTCTTCACTTAAATCTTCTCCACTAGTTGCATAAAGACAACCATCCAATCTAATTCCAAATGGTCTTTTCAATATCTAATACCTCCACAGTAAAAACTCTCTTTAGTTTATACTCAACAACCTGGCTCTGTTGCTAAAAGAGGGCAAATTCTTCTTCAAGAATCGCCCCGATTACTTTAATAACACTATTTTCTATTCAGTAATTTTATAGGGTAGAAAAACACAACAGTTAATACCAATCCTAAATACAAAGGATATTTTAAAATGTCATTAGATGAGTATCCCAATAAATAAGGCATGCCTATTAGAGATAGTAAGATACCAATTAACAACAAAATAAATCTTGCTTTTTTGATCATAAATGTCCCCCTATAAAAAATTCGAGTTCGTTTTTTGTCCTACTTTTCACGATCTGGCCAGATTGTGGCACAAGCATAGTTATATTATAGATACGCTTATAAGGCTTGAAAGGTTTCATTTTTCCGAGGGTTATGAATTCAACGAACTATGCTATAGCCTCCTTATTTAAATCCCTCCCCATAACTATATCAAGGATATCCCAATGTATTCCTAAAAAAGGGGACTCTTCTTGAGCTTAAGAAATGAAAAAGCACCGCTAAATGCGATGCTCATTGCACACTGTTTTCTGTGATTCAATATGCTAAACAGTGTGTTATTTCTCTGTTTGCAGCCCTGAAGAGAACCCGTTAAATTGCTACTCCTCTCTTCTACTTTATTATATTGGTTTAGCTTTTATATTACTTGCCAACGTTTCGCATCCGATTGCGATATGGATGCAATCATTTTTAAAGCAATCGCATCCAATTCAAGATTTATTAAAATGAGGTACCTGTGTCAGACTCAAAGGCGAAGTATTCAAATGATTACACAAAAAGTAAAGAAGAACCTTGAAGTTTTTGAATTATTTCGAATGACTATACAATCGTTTTGTATTCACTGAATAATTTCTCGCACAGGTTCCCAAAATTATGCTCTTCTTCTTAAGAAGACACTACGACCATTCCCTAGAAGATTTTGTATTAAAGATAACCAAACATTATGGTCAGGGTTTGGAGATTTAGATTTCCCCATTCTTGCTAACTGCTGTTCATACCAACCAATTTCTAACAAGGATGCGCTCTTGTCTATTTGTTTAATCCCCGTTCGGATTGGTTTTGCACGAACGGTTTCATAACTACCATTAAATATTCTATTTGCCAAGTCCGGCACTAAGGCAAAAGGTCTTGCAATTCCAACCATATCAATTTCTCCGTTCGCAATAGCTTCTTCCATCCCTTTTTGAGAACGAAAGCCGCCTGTGACTACAATTGGAGTAGTGATTAATTCCTGAGCCTTTTTTGCATAGTCTATAAAATACGCTTCTCTTTTTTTTGTTGTTTCTTTTACATCTGCGCCCATCATTATCGGATTCTCGTAATTGCCCCCAGAAATTTCAATGAGATCAACCCCTATTTCGGACATTTTCTGAAGAACTTCCATAGACTCGTCTTCAGTGAATCCACCCTTTTGAAAATCAGCTGAGTTAAGTTTAATACCGATTGGAAATGATCTCCCGACTTGTTTCCGGATTTCTTTATACGTTTCTTCCAAAAACCTCATACGATTTGCTAAGGTTCCTCCCCATTCATCTGTACGTTGATTGTGGTAGGGGGATAAAAACTGGTTGAAAAGGTAACCGTGTGCTGCATGGATTTGAACACCTGTAAAGCCTGCTTTTTTCGCAATTCTTGCCGCTTCTCCAAATCGGTTAATCAAATCTTCAATTTCAGACACCCGAAGAGCACGTGGTTGGTTAAAGAAATGTTTTAAACTTCCTGTAAGAGGAACCGCACTTGGTGCTACAGGTTCTTTTGATATCATTTTGGGTGATTGCTTCCCTGGATGATTGAGCTGCATCCAAAGGTGAGTCCCATTTTCAGTTCCCGCTTTCGCCCACTTCATTAGCATACTTAAATCACGTTCATCTTCCACAGCAACGTTATTCGGCTCTCCTAAAGAATTTCGATCTATCATAACGTTACCTGTCATGACAATACCCGCCCCCCCCTCAGCCCAGGTTTTATATAAAGGAACCAATGATTCACTTGGATTTTGATGAGCCGTTCCCAATGCTTCACTCATCGCGGATTTAAAAATTCTATTCTTAATGATTGTTCCATTTGGAAGTTGTAAAGAATTACCCAAAACGGACGTTGATTGATTCATTTTAGTCTGTCCCCTTACTATTTCAGATATGTAGAAAACGCATAAGTATTGATTTATTTTGTATTATCATACAATTATATTGCATCACTGAGTAGGTACCTAAAATTTAGAATGATAAATTTTTGGGTGAAGGTACGATTTGGACAATAGAGCTTGGTTATCAATGTTATTTGAAATATATGCGTTTAGATGATGCCATCTATTTAATTAAGTTTAGTTACTAAATTCACATTCCAATGATAAAGCGACACACAAGAAAAGACCGCTGAATGCAACTTAATTAGCAATCAATATTGCATGTTGTTTATGATCTTGTTGGATCTTCTGAAGGGACTGTTTTGTTCTTGGATAATCTATATGGTTCACTAATTCAAAAAAATTTACAAGATAAAAATCAACATAACTGTTAGCTACGGCACAAAGCTGGTTTTAAGGCGCGTTTCGACCATTATGTGCACTAGCAGAGTATGTCTTTGTTCCCCAAACATAGCGCTCATTTGTGGGATAAAGGATTTTGCCTGGAGCATACCAAGGAGGTGCTACAAAGAGCACATACTGCTTAGTGATGACTTTATGAGGAACGGGTTGCAAAGTGACGAACAAACAAATGTGAAAACTGAATAAAGCAAATGGAAAAACCACAGCAAATTCGCTGTGGTTTTTCCATTTGATTATACACGTTCTGCCTTATGCCCGATTAGTTTGTAGTACACCAGATACAACGATGGAATCATCACTAATGTAAATAGACTTGAGAATGCTAGCCCAGCAATGATCGTAATTGCAAGTGCTTCAAACAATGGATCACCCGATACAGCAACTGGAATCAAGGCTACAATTGACGTTAGCGATGTCAAAATGATTGGTTTGATTCGCACGTATCCTGACTCGACAATTGCTTCTATGACATCCATATTGCCTTGAAGACGGCGCGTTTCCACAAAGTCGATTAACACAACCGCATTCCTCACAACAATACCGGTCAACGAGACAATCCCCATGACGCCAAGAAAGCTTAGGGGTGTCTGTGTGATGAACAATCCTAGAATCGCGCCAGAAATACCAAGGTACACCGCGAATAACACAAGGAACGGCAGACTGAACGATTTGAATTGGAATGCAATGACCAAGTAAACAAGTAACAAGACTACTAAGAATAGAATACCGATCTCAGCGAAGAATGCCTGCTGATCAGAATTCTCCCCACCAGTAGAGATCGTGTAGCCTTCAGGTAAGTCTTTTCTATTTTCTTCAGCAGCATCCAACATATCATCCTTGAATCCATCTGCATCGCCATACGCTTTTAACGTAATCGCCCGTTCCCCTTTTTCATGAGGGATTTGTGTGAGTAACGATGTTTTCTCTGAAGTGAGCAACTCATCCAGTGGTACGAGTTTCGGTGGACCTTGAGTCGTCATGGAAGGCACGACAATTTCTGAAAGATCTACAGGTTCCCCCTCATTTATCCCTTTTTCCTTTAACACGATTTGTTTTGATATATCGCCTTCGTATAACTTAAATAACGGTACGCCTTGCGTAAGCAATTGTAGCTGATTCGTTACTAAGTTCAAGGAAATCCCATTATCCTCAAGTGCTTGGCGATTCGGGATGTACTGGATAGCTGGAACAGGTTCCCCTAAGTTATCCGTGACGATATCCGCGCCCTTTTCAAGCAAGCGAGCTTTCAAGTCATCACGTAGCTGAGCGAGTTGATCGATGTCATCGCCCTTAATTGTTACGGTAACCGGTGCTCCGACAGGCGGTCCTTGGACAATTGTACCGAAAAAGATTTCCGCATCACTGTAGCGTTTCCGTAATTCCGGTTCCCACTTGTCAATGAATTCAGTGGCACTCGTGTTGTCTTTTTTAATGCGGAACACGGCCTGCCCGGTATTTTCACCTGTGTTATTCATAGAAGCAGCAAACAGATTAGGTAATCCACTACCTATGAAAATGGCTGTTTCTTTTACGTTTTCATCTTCATCTGAAACGTCGTCAATCATCTTTTGAATTATATTATTTGTTTCGTCAATCGTCGTCCCTGCTGCCAGTCGGACATTCACCGTTACTTCCTCTTTGTCTGCAGCTGGGAAGAATTCAAACGGTGTTAGAAGTGCTAAGAATAGCAATCCAGTTGCTATGACCAGACCACCTATACCGACGAATAAAGGACGCTTCAATACTGAACGCAATACTTTTTCTGAGTAGAATACCGCGATTTTTTCTAAAGGTTTCCCTAAAAATCCTGGCGTATCTGGCACCTTTTTATTGCTCCTTGTAGTCTTGATGAACTGGAGCATTGGAACAAGCGTGACAGATAGTACAGTCGATGCAATAATTGTCGTGATTAAGATACTTGGGAGTGCTTTGATGAATGCACCATTTCCACCAGATAGTAAAAGTAACGGTGAAAACGTTACAACAATCGCTAAACTGGAAGAAATAATTGATGTATAGACTTCTTTAACACCATTTATAGCACCATTTAGTGGTGAATCACCCAACTTATAACGTCGCTGAATATTGTCATTCACAACGATGCTATCATCGACTAGAATCCCAATTGCGATTATGAGCCCAATGACTGAAATCTGGTTCAAGTCGACTCCCATATACGGAATTGGAATGAGGCCAACAAGTACAGATGCAAGAACTGTCAATGCGACTACAAACGAACCGAACAGTGTTAGCCCAGCAGTTGTCACAACCAGTACCGCAATGACTGCGATAAGTAGTGAAATATATAGACTATTGAATATTGTGTTCACGTTGTTTGCTTGGGATTCGTATGTGTGGGCCGTTATTTCACTAGGAAGGTCTACAATAAACCGATCCATCTTCTTCGCAATGGTTTTATCCATAGAAGGGATATCTTGCCCTGGCTGAAGGAAAATCGTATAAGAAATTGCAGATTGCCCGTCAAACGTGACAATATCTTTCGCATCTTTTGCTACGTCTCCAATATCAGCTAATTTAGCCAACGGCACAGCGGCATTTCCAATTTGTAATTGTTTTAGTTTTTCAATTCCCTCATCCTGTTTCACTGTCAAGACGACACGTTCCTTACCGTCATCGTGGGTGCCAAGAGAGAGGGGTTGATTGGCTTGTTGCAACACACCGAGTACATCAAAGGGTTGCAGTCGATTTTCAGCCAGTTTTTTAGGGTCGAGCGTAATCATTAGTTGCTTTTCCGTAAACCCTTTTACTGTTGTTCCTGCAACTCCCTCTATTGTCTGGATATCATCTGATAGCGTAGCAAACGATGTCTCCAAGTCTGCAAGTGCTTTATCGTCTCCAGTAAACATGTATGATACAAGCGGAAACGCTAAATCGAGTTTTTTCACTTCAGGTCTTTGTGCGTTCTCAGGTAATTCACTAACTGAACTCTGCACTTCTTGCTGCAACTTACTGATTGTCTGTTCATTGTCGATTCCATCATTTAATGACAGTGTAATGATTGATACGGAATTCGCTGAAACAGAATTCATTGTATTGATTCCGTCTACTTTCTTAACTGCTCGCTCGAGTGGATTTGTTACTGTTCTTTCTACCTCCATAGGTTCAGCCCCCGGAAGAATAGCAGATACCATCACAAGATTGACAGGGGTTTCAGGTATTTCCCGCTTCGGCAGCGTTAAAAACGTATAAGTTCCAACTAACATAAGGATGAAAATTAGGAAAATGAATAATTTACTCCTTTTTAATAGATAAATCAATGGTGTTCCTCCCTACTATAATCTAATTGTGTCAACGCAACGCTATTACTATCCTTTATCATGCCATATCCTACCATCAATCACAATTTAGGAAACTCTAAAATACAAAAGCAGGAATCCCGATACCATCGAGTCCTGCTTTTTATGAAAATCACTTTATACTATTACTTCAAATAAAACGACGACCCATCAATCATCTCAACATCGTCCCTATTTTTAACCTCTTTAATAACGTTAAAAAGAGCTTCATCCTTCTTTTTTGCCTCAATCATACAATCGATTTGAGGAACCGAACCTTTGATTTCCTTTAAAAAACTGAAAAACATGTCCACATCCACATAATCTGAATGGTGACGGAATGCGTCCTCACTTTTTGGACTAGAGATATGCATTTTGATTGGGAGGGGCGAGTCCTTCCATGTTGCTACTACACGGTCCCAATTATCTTCCCACTTTTCATGACGATGGTGAGCCAGATGATGATGAAAATCAAATACAAGCGGAATTCCTAACTTTTCACATACATAAAGCGTATCGTCCAGTGTAAATGAAGTATCATCATTTTCGAGCATGATCATCTGTTGAATATGCTTTGGGAAATCAACCCAATTTGCAACAAATCGGTCCAAAGACTTTTCTGTTTCTTTATAGTTGCCACCGACATGAAGCACACAACGATGAGTAGGATCGATGTTCATCCCCTTTAACAATAAATAATGCATAGTTAAGGTTTTTAATGAATTCTCCAACACCTCTTTTTTAAAGGAATTCAGAACAACAAAATGATCCGGATGAAAATCAATTCTTAGCTGATGTTTTCTAACAAACTCCCCAATTTCGTCCAATTTCGTTTTTAGAGGCTCCATATAATCCCAATTAGGAAGTTCTCCATGGTTCGCCAATGGAATTAGTCGAGAGGTTAAGCGATAAAAATGAATTCCATTAAATACATTATGTTTCAGCAATCTATGTGTATTTTCAAGATTAGCCAGCGCAATCCTTTCCAATTTGCGAATCGCCGCCTCACGATCCCCGATCTTTTGAAACTGAGCAAACGTCATTGTTTTAGATGGAGAAGCATTCTTCAGTTCCATACTCATCGCAACATATCCTAGTCGTACAATCGTCATTTTACCACCTCATCCATCAGTATGAAGCTAATGTGGTGACAGTAGACATTGCTATGCCCTTACGATTAAACTATCCTTCTTGCTTTTCAAGTAGATTGCACAGGTAGTATAAGCAGGAAAATCAAATCCAAATTTGTGATCCAGTTCATATAGATTCTCTTTTTGTAGATACGAATCCGAAGATATCCCCACTCGTCAAGTAATTGACGAGAAGCGCTATCTCAATGAACTAATTGTATTGGTGCGATGTTAAATAATTAAAATTCAAAAATTGTTATAAAAATACAAGTGAAATCGTTCTAAACATTGGTTTAACAGACGTTGCATTTTTTATACAATTGCTGTCATTTTTCTGATTTGTTCATTGTAGGTTCCTAAAATTACAGTTTAACCGTGGAGTTAGGCTTTTTTAGTTTTATACACAGCGTACTTAAAACTCTATCAATTCGAAGTCGCGTCTCAATTGTGCATCCCACAGGTACTCACAAAACTTTCACGTAGGTAACCATGTCTAAGAATCATCAGTTCCTCTTCCCAATCAGTACTGACACTACATATTTTTTCTGACGCAACTACCAGTTCTACTTAAATTACTTGCCCCATAGACTTGCGTATACGTAACTACTTTCAGGGGTGATTTAAATCAGAAAACTGGTATTGGCAATTATGTTATTGTTACTCAGTTGTTCCTATGCACTTCCTTCACAGATAGCGGCGGCGGTAAAGACAACAGAAATGGTTGTAAGTGCGAAAGGAGATATTTTTCTACGCGCAAAGCCACAACAAAATGCTGTTAGGTTGGATACCATTAAAAACCATTCGACTGTGACTGTCTTATCTTCATCGAATGGATGGTCTTATGTGCAAGCCGGAAAAAACAAAGGATATATTTACACATCGGCTTTATCCAAGATAAGTCCGAAAGCTGCCCCTACTATTGTAATGAAAGGGCTGACGCCAATTAATGGACTAATTCTTACCTATGAACCCTCTTTCATTAGTAACGAAAAAGAGACGTTCTATGTGGAAAAAGAAGATGATTTTACGTATCTTTACAATAAGAAGAGTCATCTTTATCCTGACTTATCTAACTATACGTATATTGAGGACAATGAGGGACTGATGATGGGCGTATCAAGTTCGGACTTCATCTTTGTGAACGTTCCCTATCCACTGAAACAAGGAACGCACACTACACAATTGGATTATCCGATTGATCAGAAAGTCCTAGTAGAAAGTACAACGAAAACGATTACAGTGAAAGCCGGAAGCTTCAGGAATGTCGTCATCCTCCGTTACTCGAATGGCTCCCGAGAATACCTTGCGAAAGGAATTGGAATAATTAAAAGTACAAGCGGCAACGGAAGGGTAATTACAGAGTTGGTATCTGTAAAAGCAGTGAAATAAATGCGTTTCAAAAAAATCGTTGTCCTGAGCTATTCTCGTGGCAGCGATTTTGTGTTTGTATATTATATTTGGAGTACCTAAAAAGAGGCACTGTGTCAGACAAAAAGACGAACAATTCACACATCCGCATAATTGTTTAAAAAATAAAGAAAAACCGCATAGCTATTGATTTATTTGTATTATCATACAATTGCATTGTGTTCACTAAATAGTGTCACGCACAGTTACTTGAAATTTAGTTCTAATTCCCTGCCACCATCATAAAATAAATAGATTCGACCTTCAAAATACAAATAAAGGGGACAAGAATATGTATTCCATTCATTTTTACGAAAGTAAAACCTATGTACTAAACAAGGCGTCAAGAATCATACCTTCCGTTAATGAGAATGTGAGAATTAAAGGACGTAATGGAAAAGTGATCAATGTTCAGGAAATGGGGGAAAACAGATATTTCGTGTTTGTTGAGTTCGAAAAAATAGTGGATAAAAGCATACCGGCTATGAAAAATTTAAAAAAGAAGAAATGATGATAGATTCCATTAGTCGAAGAGTCAACGATATAGAAGTACTTGGTGACATTTAATAGAGCCCATCTCCAAGTTAGCAATGACAATACCTGTGGAACGGACCACATTTCACAGGCTATTTTCCTAACTGATCCAATTCATCTTGGATTCCGTGACTTTCCACTTAATCCTGGTTGCCTACTTACATAAGTTGGCCATAATTAAGATTTTCACCTAGGAAAAGTCAGTTAACTTTTTTGCATCATAATTCATCAGTGGACAAGCCAAAATATTAACGGGCAATAGAGATAAATATTGACGAAAGACTAATTCTTCGTCTACACTTTTCATAAGAAAGCTCCTTTCTGTAAAGTAGATAACTGATTAGTCGTCAGTTTCATTTTACAGTAGGAGCTCTTTTTTTCGAATTAATTTAACTTTATTTCTGATTCCAATCCTTTGTTTTACATTATTTTACTGCTTTGCAACGCTAGTGTGTTCCTAAAATTCATTGTCACTTACTCCTCTTAAAGATCCGGCTCCATTAATCCCCGACCACTTACATGGATGATCGACCCAATCTGTTCGACAGATACCCCTATGCCGGTCATAAGATGTCTATGACAGTCACCTGTGTTATTAGGTCCTTCGCAAGATACACCTTTGTCGATTTTATTCACATAATCAATCATAACAGTGCCTGCTTTTTTGCCGGTGTAGTGGAACCTATTTGTACCCGGCTCTCTCGTAACGTCGGCAATCTGCTCATAATTCTCAGGCCAGATGTTGTACTTTCCGATATCGTATTTATCCTCTTCACCATATGAAAATGTCGGCTGCTCCTTCAATGTGCGCATCGTATAGTAGATTTTGTTCTCGGCTACCTTGGCTTCGATTCCGTAAAGCACTACCTTCCCATCAGCAAAGCGGACAGTGGCAATATACTCGCCCGGCTTATCGATATCAATGCAAATGGAATAATCGCATACTTTGAACGTCATGTTGTCATTAAGCAGTTTCCCGTCCATCGTAGCGAGAGATACATTTCGGACATCTCCTGAAACATCAGTCCTTTGTCCGAACTCTCCGTATAGCATATATAACTCTGCTACTGTCGGCAGATGATCCTCCATCTTTTCCAACGTCAACTTCAGCTCGCCGTTTTCTTTTTTGATATGCACGTAATTCTTGCGGTGTTCCAATTCCGCTGTTCTGGAAGTTCTTCCGTGGAAAACGATGGCTCCTTTCCCTTCCTTCAACGGAATCAGCTGGACTTTATCTTCTGTATATCCTTCTTTCCCTTTAATCAAAACCGCTTTGAATAACCCGGAATTGATTTCATCCGCTGTGATGTTTGTGATGAGATCCCATCCAAAATCACTTGGTTCGAGCGTCACCAAATTCGACGGCTTCGCATCTTCAGTCGCTGTGATCATCTTCGCCGCTTGCCCTCTCGTAATCGCCGCATTCGGGCTAAATGTGCTAGGCGTCGTTCCCGTCGTAATGCCGAGCTTATAAATGATCAGAATGTTGTCGTCATGGGATCCATAGCCCGGAACATCCTTGAACGGATTGCCGATATCCCCGTCACGCGGCAAATCAAACGCCTTCACCAAAATTGAAGCCATCTGCCCTCGCTTGATTGGATCATTCGGACCGTATCGTCCGTCCGCATAGCCGCCGATAATCCCTTTTTCCGCCATCGCAGCGATCGCTTTGTAATAGCCGTTCGCTGTTGACACATCTTTGAAATTAGGATTCTTCACATTGTCCGTATCAAGCTTGATCATCTTGGCAATTATTGCCGCAGCCTGCCCTCTCGTAATCGAGTTGCTCGGCTTGAAAGTACCATCCGGATACCCACCGATAACATTTCGCTCAGCCAGCTCATTCACCGATTCCGCGAAATGCTTCGTCGGCGGCACATCTTTAAACAGTTGCTTGTCTGCCGCTGAGCTGGATAACGGTAAGCTGCACGCTAATAGTAATGCGCCAAGCGCTGTCATGATTTTTCTCTTCATCTAATCTCTCCCCTTCTATTCTAAGACAAACCAGTTCCATACCGGCTACGTCTGAATTTGGCACTGTATAGACGGAGGAAACGGAGAAAAGTTTCAAAACTTTTAAATTCTCTTTTATGCATAGTATCCTTTTCGGCCCCTTGCACTGTCGGAAGTGGTCGCCTGAAGCGAAAATCTCGACAAAAAAAGTATGAATTCCCATTCGTTAGTTGAACAAGTACAGAAGTGAGTGGTGCATGTGCACGAAACTTTATGTTTGTTTCAACAATCGGTTTTGTTTTGTTTCATTTCATGGAAGGAAAAACCCAGAATTGCGTTTGAAATGCATGGTTCATAGGCACGCATTTCCACTTATAAACCAAAAGCCCTCCGACCGATTGCTCAGGCAGAGGACTTTTATTTCGTATCTATGCTTATTCAACAGAATGGCATTATTCCAATTGAGTGTGTGGTGCACAGGCAGCCATCACTAACAGACAAGCAATAAAATCATCCACATAACTATACAAAAAAGATCAGACATTTGCTTACATGTCCGATCTTTTTTATATAGTTATAATTAGAATGCATTCTCAGAATGGTTTCGTGCATAGTGTAACCAGTATGCATACTAATAAAAGCTAGTAAAAGGCACCGGCTTCCCATTGAATTTGGGGATTGTTCTGGATTCTGGTACCAATCGCTACTTTCAAAATTCCCGTTCTTCGCCATATCCCAGGATGACCACTTTTGTTTTAGGATAGTCTTTTAATGCCTTTTCTAAATCCCGATCTTTATCTATCATATTTTCTATGATTGGAAAAGCAGCCAATAGGCTCTCAAGTGCTGCGGGCTCGGGAGCTGTTTCTTTCGTAGGAAATGTATGACTCGGAATTACGTACTCTACATTTAAAAAGTTTTTAACAACATATGCGGCTTCTTGTGGCCCCATTGTGAATTGACCAGATGAAGAAAGGATTGCGATAGTTGGTTTATATAAATCTTGAATGATTTTAATATCATACGTAACAGCAGTATCACCTGAATGATAGAGCGTGTGACTATCTTTGAAATCAAAAATGTAACCTGCCGCTTCACCTGCATAGATGGGGGTTCCTTCTGTTTCCTTATAAGATGAACTATGTTTTGCTGGGACCATTGTTACTTTGACATCCTCTAGTTGTATTGATCCGCCTATATTTATCGGATAAACATTTTTAACTCCTTGTTGCAGAAGAATTAGTGCCAACTCATACTGTGCGACAACTAGTATGTCCGGATTCGAATCCAGTATTTTTTGTAAACCACTCGTATGGTCAAAATGACCATGAGTCAGAAAAACCCCATCTATGGACTGAAAGAATCGTTCATCATTAAACTCTTTAGGGCATCCGGGATTTAAATCAAAGAATGGATCAATAAGATAGTTTTTTTTGCTTTTAAATACGTACATCGCATGGCCCAAGCGTAAAATTTTCACACCCTCTACCTCCATAAAAATAATAGTTTCTAGACGGTAATGTATATGCATTACGTAAGCCTGTTAGAATGTTGCGACCCTCTCTTCACTTAATTCCGAAATAGTCAATCTCGACGGAATCTACTAGCCAACGAATGCAGATGAAATGAACACCTTACAATAATTATTGTAAGGTGTTCATTTTTCGTTAAAAACACTGCTGATTCAGTGGTTAATTCAAAGGTGAATGGAGATGAAAAAGAAAATACACCACCCATAGGGGCAGTGTTGATCTTTGATCCAATGCTAGCTTATTCATGCCTTTCTATAAAGTCTTCAATCCATTTGTAGTCAAACGGTCCATTTGTAATCTCATATTGGTCATGAATCAGAAGGACTACATCTTTTTCAATAAGCGAATCAATGGTAATTCGTTTATCTGCATACTCAAGTTTAAAAATAAATTGTTCATTAGGATATTTGGTTGTGAAATTCCTTAATCCGACTTTCTTTACTCTATATTGACTAAAAAAGTCCACTAATTCTTGAATAGACTCAGAATCACTAATTGACCTATCGAACTCGCCAGCATGACTTTCAAGCGGTAAATTTCTATAATGAACTTCCACTATATCCTCAGCATCCATCACATCTACTAACTCTTTTTCGCGATAGTCATTCCATCTGATAATGATAAAAAGCAGTACAATAATAAGTATTATCGCAAATAAATAAAAATATTTATTCTTAATGTTTATCACCCCCCTCAATAATATAACAACGTCTTCCAATCAAAAATTATACCGTAATCTATTTTCCAATAATTCCAAATGTGTATTTTGCTAATTGTATCATATTTATCTTTTTATTCAGAATCCCCTTTTAATATAGTGAGATGAACGCGGAAAACAGAGTAAATAAAAAGCACCTAAACCCGCTGTCATTCCCTTTGTCGGAGAACTTACGAATTGAGGTGCTATTTCAAATTTTATTTTATACTATCTAGCGTTAAAAACCTTGTGATTTGATCTGTTATTTTGATTTTTGTACCTTTCAACTGAACGGGTTACAAGAATGTACAAGTCACTTTATATTCAAGCCCTTAATTGATAAGAACAATTTCTGATAGAGTGATTCTACATGTGTCACCTCGATACCTGCTAGCTCTATCATTGATAACGTATCACGGTTTAAATGACAACCATCACAGATTTTAGTCCATAAAGGATTCAGGATGTCTTGCGTTTTTCCGAATACAGGCTGTTTCATACGTACATGCTCAAAAAACATAATTTTAGCACCCGGTTTACTAACACGCCGGATTTCTTCCAACGCTTTTGACGGATTTGGAATCGTACAAAATACAAGCGTTGCGATAACTGTGTCAAATGTATCATCCACAAAAGGTAATGATTCAGCACTAGCTTCCAATACATCGATTGGCATATTTGCTTGCTCCAGACGCCGCTTCCCCCGCTCACTCATCAAAGGATTTGGTTCAATTGCAGTAACTTGAGTAGCAAACCCATAATACGGGAAATTTACCCCTGTCCCAGAGCCAATCTCCAAAACGTTTCCCCCTGCTTCACGCACAAGCTCAGTTCTTATTTTTTTAAATCTTGTCGCTTCTAATGGCCTCATCGCCAAATCGTAAAGCTGCGGAAACCAACTTCCCATTTAATCAGCGCCTTTTTGTGTTTTGTATAGTGCGTGTGTAAGGAACTATTAAAATGTACCTGTGTCAGACACAATGACACACAATTCATGCATTCAAGTAACTATACAAAAGTATAGAAAAACCGTATAGGCTTTGATTTACTTTGCATTATTATAGAATTTTATTTACTGAATAGTGCCACGCACAGGTCCCTGAAATTACCTGAAATTAGCATTACTTAAGAATAAAACTGCCATGATATAAGTAAAAAGATTAATATAACAATAGTAAAGATTGATAGAAGATAAATAGCCTTCTCGAATTTCGTTAAAGCTGCCTTTTTCCAATTAACTAGAATGAAAATAATAAAAACAACACTTGCAATAGTTAAAACATAATTTGCAACTATGTGTGGGAATACTTCGAAATATCCTCGATCACTATTACTCAACATCCTCATTGCTAATAAAATAATATTTACGATAAATGCTGTACCAACAATATTTAATAGGTAAATCCATTTTCTGATTTTTATAGAAGGCTTTTTTCTTCTCCAATTCAAAATACTAATTACGATTAAAACGAATGGGAAAGCAATAAAGTAAACTAAACAATAAATGAATAATACAGCACTTATTGTTAACCAAGATATACTTTTATCGAAAGGAAGGTAATCTGAAATCGATGTAGAAATTTGTTTAACTTCACCATTCTCCATCGTAAAATAAAGAACATTTGTAAGAATAAACATATTACTACCATTTGTCATTTTATAAACATTTGGATATGTTTGGACGTAATTAGCTTTCATACCTACCAAACTTACTTCAATTTCATTCGCATTTAGTGATTTCACTGTAAGTGGTATTAAATAGTAATACAAATTTAAGAAACCACTTTTCATTCTGCGAGTAGTAAGATACTTTCCTTCTGTTATTTGTGAGTTTGGTAAGTTCGCTAATTTTTCTTCATCTATCTCTTTTTCTCCAACCAGTTCCTTCGTCAGTCCATAGGAAATATCAGACTCTGAAGCTTGATTCGTTACTATTATTACTGCAAAATTTTCTTCAGGGACGATATGAAAATTACTTGAAAAGGAAACTGTATTTCCACCATGCGTAAATCCTTTAAACTTTCCATCATACTCCCAAAAACCATGTGCGATACCAGGGACATTTTCATTAATAGCATAACTTTGCGAAAGCATTGTAACTAGCGTATTTTCATCCTCAAACAAAACGTTTTCAATATCGGATTGTGGCATAAGTGCCATTGCAAACTTAGCTAAATCTTGCGCTGTTCAATTTATTCCACCGCTAGGATACATGGACATATAGTACGGTGTGGATAGTTTGAAATTTCCTTCTTCAATAAGCTCATATCCATTTACTTTGTTTTTTGTTATCTGCTCATTTCTCCCTAAAGACAAATAGGCAGTTGAATCTAGAATACCTAATTTTTGAAATATATGTTCATCAACATAGTCATTAAAGTCTTGTTCTGTAATTAATTGAACGATATATGCAGCTAGAGAAGTTGAGTAATTAGAATAAGCAACGACTTCACCTGGACGATATACTTGGTTTGGATCAGCAATTTTCAATCCTTCTTCTAAAGATTTTACACGGTATTCGGTAGCATATCCCGTATCAAAAATATTCTCCTCAAATCCAGCAGTGTGATTCATTAAATCCAACATAGTGATAGGAACATCATATGTTAGTTTTGTTAAAAATCCTTGCGGTAAATAGCTGTTTATATCTTCATCTAAATCGATTTTTCCTTGTTCGACTAATTGCATGACCGACACCCAGACAAACAATTTACTAACTGAACCCCATTCAAAAATAGCCGTATTCGGATTTATTTTAATCTGGTTTTCAATATCTCCATAACCATATCCTTTTGATAAAACAACTTTATTATCTTTCAAAATAACAATGCCCGCACCCGCAGTTGTTTCACCAATATATTCATTTACATAATCGTCTACGAACCGTTCTACATCGGATAATGGAATTCCAGATGGTGTTGTAAGTTCATTGGCATAAATTGTTTCGGTAAAAAACAAAGATAAAGCTAGTATCAATAAAATGGCAAATTTTTTATTCATGCGGCACCCCCTAAGAATAATTATATTAGCATTCATAAAGACAATTGAATCTTATTGCAAAGTGATTTCCAATGTATCGCATGCTGAATGACGTATTAGATTTTGGATGGTGTCAAATAATCGGTGCAACCAAAAAGGGGTACCTGTGTGAGACACAAAGACGAACAATTCACACGTTCAAGTAATAATACAAAAAGTAAAGAAAAATCGCATAGGTATTGATTTTCTTTGTATTATTATAGAATTGTATTGTATTTACTGAATAGGTACCTAACACTAAAATCGCATAGGTATTGACTTGTATTGTATTCACTGAGTAGCTGGTCACGGTAGTAGTTAACCCTAAATTTAAGCACATAAAAAAAGACCGCAATAAACGGTCTCCAGTTGTTGAACTAGCGGGTGCTTCGTTGGTGTGGAACGTTCCTGATTCAAATGAAATGTGGTCACACAATTTCGGTGAATATTATGATTAAAATGCTTGTTTTAATGCCTTTAAGCCATCTGCGTAGATGCCGTGGAATAGATTTATTGCTTCTTCGTCACTAACCCCTACAGGTGTGAAACTACCGGACCACTCTACCAGTGATGTTTTGCTATCGTCGGCGATTTCACGAACGCGGATTGTCGATTGATAATCAGTGACCGGAAACGGTGCTTTCATAATCGAATAAGAGTAGTACCGCTCTTTATTGTTGAATGCTTCTAAACTTTCAACAATCACATTACCATCAGGATTAGCTAGATGACGCACGCGTCCACCTTCGCTTAGTTCACTGCTGGGTATATAAGGTAGCCAATCTGGAAGTGAATCAAAGCCTCCGATTAATTGCCAAACTTTATCAGGTGAAGCTGGGATTTCAATTATTGTAGTAGTCTGTGCCATATTAATTACTCCCTTTCAAATTCATTGGTAGTGGTGCATTAGCTGCAACCAGTTTTTGTTCACGCATTTCCTGCCAAAATGCATCCGGAATAACAGTTTTCAATGCTGCCTGGTCTTCTGCGATTCGCTCAGGACGGCTAGCACCAGGAATGACGGCAGCCACTGCTGGATTAGCCAGCGAAAATTGTAAAGCAGCTGCTTTGATACTAATTCCGTGACGCTGTGTAATACCCTTCATTTTCTCAACCTTTGAAATAATTTCAGGAGATGCTTTCTGATACTCAAAGTGGGTACCTCCAGCAAGAATACCTGAGCTGTACGGACCACCGACAACGATGTCGACATTGTTTTTTAATGCCATAGGCATCACTCTTTGCAGTGCATGTTCATGATCTAATAATGAATAACGACCAGCTAGTAAAGTTATATCTGGCTTCGCTTCTTCTAGTTCCAGCATGAGCTCAATCGGTTCTACGCGGTTTACTCCGAGCCCCCAACCCTTAATGACTCCTTCTTCACGTAAACGTGTAAGCACACGGAATGCCCCTGTACGAGCACTTTCAAAATATGAAAGCCATTCATCGCCATAAAAATCCTGCGCGATATCATGAATATAAACAAAGTCTAGACGATCTGTTTGTAAACGTTTCAAGCTCTGCTCAATAGAACGGAGGGTTGCATCGGCACTATAGTCATTAATAATTTTATTCTTACGGCCAAATTCGAAAAGTCCTCCCTTTTCTCCCAAGTCACGCCCAGCCGGATCTTCCATTTCATCTAAAATGATTCGGCCTACCTTCGTACTCAACACATATTCATCACGATTACGTTTTGACAGTGCTTCACCAAGGCGAATCTCTGATAAACCAGCTCCGTAGAATGGGGCAGTATCAAAGTAACGAATCCCACTATCCCAAGCAGCATCTACAGTTGCCATAGCCTCTTCTTCCGGGATATTACGGAACATATTACCTAGTGGAGCAGTACCAAAACCTAATTTTCCTTTTAATATATCTTTCATATAAAATCCTCCTAAAATTTATTGGTATAGTATGAATTGATTTAGAAAATCACTTGTTAAATTTACAAATATCATTGTTTACATCAAAATTAATTATTACTGTCTATTTTTTAAATTATTGTTTTAATGCCTTTAAGTCATCCGCGTAGATGCCGTGGAATAGATTTATTGCTTCTTCGTCACTAACCCCTACAGGTGTAAAACTACCGGACCACTCTACCAGAGATGTTTTGCTGTCGCCGTCAATCTCACAAACTTGAATTGAAGATAGATAATCAGTGATCGGGAATGGTGCTTTCATAATTGAATAGGTGTAGTAGCGCTCTTTGTTATTAAATGCTTCCAAATGTTCTACAACAGCATCGCCATCAGAATTAGCTAGATGGCGCACGCGTCCACCCTCCCTTAGTTCACCGCTAGGTATATAAGGCAGCCAATCTGGAAGTGAATCAAAGCCTCCGATTAATTGTCAAACTTTATCAGGTGAAGCTGGGATTTCAATTGTTGTAGTAGTCTATGCCACATTAATCACTCCTTTTAATTTATTGGGAATAGTTCTGTCTTAGATGCCACCAATTTGTGTTCACGAATTGCCTGCGTAGTGTGGCTGGAATAATGGTGTTTATTTAATACTGACTGGTCTTCTTTATACCATCACATATCACTGATATCCCAAAATTGTTTAATAATAAACAACAATTTAATGTTCAAACTTGTGGGTTACACATTAATACATTACGCGAAATGACGATGCGTACTTGCAAAAAAAATAGCCTTCTTCACCACACACCCACATCGTCATTTAACACAATACCGATATGTAATCACAAAAAAAATGATGAAACAAAAACAGTCATTTATTATAAACACTCATAACGGACAAAGGACTAAAGAGATATTGAACAGGTTGTATAAAAGTACAACTGAAATCCTTAACTTACCTATAGGGATCTCTATTAACTTCTATATTTGATGCCCAATAATCTCTTTAAGTTGATGAAAAGCTTCTTCATTCCTTTTATAATATGTCCATTTCCCGCGACGACTTGTGGTCACAAGGCCAGCTCGATGTAGAATGGCAAGATGCTGAGATGCCGTTGATTGTGTAACATTTAATTTTTCATGGAACTGAGTTACACACACACCGACATTTTGAAAATCCATTACATCCTGAGACGTAAAATGTTTCACGGGCTCTTTTAACCATTCTAATATTTGCAACCTTGTTTCATTAGACAATGCTTTAAACACATCAATTGGTTTCATACTCTTATTATATCGTCATTTCACGATATGTCAAGTTGTATTTAACTAACTGATTTTCTATTTAGCTTCATCTTCATGAAAAGGACCTGTATGGTTCTAAGTCAATACCATGGACACAATAAAGTTAAGTCTTTTTCAAACAGGCATCAACTCAGTGAATATCCTGTATCCAGAGAAATCAATTAGTGAAATAGACACCTTTAATTAGTTTCTCTGGATACAGGAATTGAGTGTAGACTTTAACCTCTTGTTTATTCAGTTTATAAGGATAACTATAGCGTTCATCAAATCATGAGCCGATTTTGCTACGACAAGAGTCTTCTAGTTGCTGCGGCGTCATGTATTGAATTGCTCCGTGAATACGTTTCCGGTTGTACCAGGATTCGATATAATGAAAGAGTGCCAGCCTTGCCGATTCGTAATCCACATAGGTTGTACGGTACACTTCCTCTTTCTTTAAAGTTGCATGAAAAGACTCGATGCAGGCATTATCATATGGGCAGCCTTTGCGGCTAAATGAATGCCTCATTTTAGCGTCCGTCATGGCTTCTTCAAAGGCGTCACTCGTGTATTGACTTCCTAAATCAGTATGGAAAATAAGGCCTTCACCAGGTTGCTGGATGGTGATTGCGTTTGACAAGGCATCGAGGACTAAGTCCACTGTCATTGATTTTGAAAAGGAATAACCAACGATCTTTTTCGTATGCAGATCTAGAACGGAAGCCAAATAACACCAGGCGTTATTGCTTGTATGAATATAAGTAATATCCGCAACCCACTTCTGATTGATGTCGGTTGTCGTGAAATCTTGTTTCAGTATATTTTCTCTTTCCACCACTAATCCAGTGGACTTAGTTGGACGATATTTCTTTATGATAACGGATAAGATTTCTGCTTTTTTCATAATTCGTTGTACACGGTTTAGGCTAACTACAAAACCCTCTTCACCCAAAATAATATGGATCTTAGGGGCGCCATAACGCTGTTTACTTTCCGCATGAATGACTCGTATACGTTTCAAAATCTTTTCGTTTTCAATTTCATATGTAGATTTCACTTTATTGAATGATTGATAATACGTACTTCTGGGCACTTCAAGCACATGACACATCAATTGGATAGGCTGATTTTCCTTCTCCTGTTCAATGAAGTCAATAATTTCTTGTTCTGTTACTTTCTCGCGAATATGACCATAGCCTTTTTTAGGATGTCGACTTCCTGCTTGAGGCGAAGATTTTCTTTTTGAATCTCTGCAATGTCTTTCGGTGTTAGACCGTCAGCGCCTTCAACAGGTGAAAGTGCTTTAATCCACTTATAAATAGTTACTTCTGATACGTCATATTCGCGGTGGAGATCCCCTACAGATGTGCCAGATCTGTAAAGCTCGACAATTGTGTTTTTGAAATCATTATTATATCGTTTTTGTTTCATTCGGGACACGTCCTTCTCTTCTTTTTAGGATAGAGACTTAACTAACGTGTGTCCATACATCTATACTAACTCCAGTATCCTCTATACACAACAGGTTAATATATCACCTGTTGTACTCAGTAAGCGTTACTGGATAGCTCCTTTTTTGGCACGAATCAATATGCTTTTTTAAATGCCCGTTATTTCCTCCACTTGCTTATAGGAATTACTCTTCAGTAGATGTAAAGCGCGTTCTATCTGTTTTTTACCGTACTATTTAGGGCGACCCTCTTTGAAATCGGGATTCTGTTTTGCAATGGCTTTGCCTTCCTGCGTACGTTCCACTATCATATCCCGTTCAAACTCTGCAAAGGAACTCATGACGTTCAGGATCAATCGTCCTGTTGGCGTATCCTCCACTAAGCCCATATTCAGCACATTGGCCTTCACGCCGTTTTGCAGCAGGTCTTTGATAATTTCTGTACCAGATAACGCGGTACGGGCGAACCTATCCAGTTTCGTTACCATTAGCGTGCCACCTTCCTCCAATATAGAAAGTAATTCAACGAATTGTGGACGGTCTGCCTTAGTCCCCGTGAACTTCTCAGAATAGATTTTGTCGCAGCCTTCTTTCTCGAGCGCTTGAAGTTGTGCCTCAAGATCCTGGGATGCTGTACTTACTCTTGCGTATCCGTATTTCATTTATATATTAGCCCCTTTTTTGGGGTTTACTTATGACACTATGATACGACACCAATTAATACCTTGTGTCACTTTAATCTGTAAATTGCACCTGTTTTAAGTGATATTTTACACTTCAGATTAAGCCTATTTTAAACAATTAAAGCATCTATCCAAGCTGTGACCTGGTAGCAAGTGCTTTAAGTTTTATTTTGGAGTCTTTTCCAAATAGCGATAAATCGTCGTGCGAGACACGCCCTATTTTTCTGCAACATCTTTAATCGGTGTGCCACTTTCGATAAGTGATTTCATCATTTCAATATCTTTTTCACCAAACTTCTCTGGACGACCACCTAGACGACCACGCACTCTTGCTGCTACACGACCAGCAGCTGAACGTTCTTCTATTGAATTACGCTCAAATTCCGCAAACGCTGCGAACAAGTGGAACATCAATTGACCTGTTGCATTACTTTTATCCATTGTTAGGTATTCTTGTAGACTATGGAAGCCAACACCACGTTCATTCAAACTATTCACAACGTGAATCAGGTCCTGCATATTGCGACCAAGTCGATCCAGTCGCCAAACCACAATTGTATCCCCTTCACGTGCATACTCTAATGCTTCTGCTAATCCTGGACGCTGCTTCTTCGTACCACTCATCTTATCGTGAAAAATTTTACCACAACCATATTTCATTAGCGCATCCATTTGCAAATCCAAATTTTGTAATCCTGTTGATACACGTGGATATCCAATTTACACTGAAGTCACTCTTTCCTTATTTTTCTCAAAACTTGTTGTAGCATAAGATAGAATAAATCAGGTTATTGTACGTAGAATTGTGGACAGAGTTTTGTTACGAATAAGCCAATAAAAACCGTCCTTTTCAGATTGAACAGCAGTGTGTTCAGAAAGGTACGAGTTTTGGAACAAACGACAACTCCTATTAGATTAAGCTATAATAAAGTTGAGGAAAATTTATTTCAGATTGTTCAGCAATCGGGCCAAATTGTTGTGGAATGAATTGTACTGGTTCTTAGAAAACTGGTTTGTTTCAGAACGAAATTAGCAAGATGTTGAGGGGGGGAATTCATGTCATTGTTAAAACGGTTTTCTTTTTGGCTGCCTATATTGGCAGTTATTCACTACATATTTGAATTGTTGTATAACCCAGTTAAAGATATAATATTCGCCCTTGATCCCTTGCTAGGAAAAATATTTTGGGCGCTTAACATTCATGATTTTCTGTATGATAGCGAACATTCCAAAATCCTCTTTCCCGGCTTTTTGGTGCACCTTTTCGTATGGTTAATCTATGGTTTTATTATAGACTACATTATCAAAGTGTTATTCAGACAAGATAAACGATGATTGAGAGTGCGCACTTATTGGTTTGCAATTATCGGGTGCGATTGTTGGTGCGAAATGTTCCTAACTCAAATGAAATGTGGTCACACAATTTCGGTAAAGGTTAGGCAGTTTTAGGTTGCCTAAAACTGAAGGGTTATATCGAGAAGTCGAATGAGGAAGTAACGCTCCGAAAGGCTTCCCCTGCGTCGAGTAGCACGCGAATTAGTAAGAAGGAGCGTGTTATAAGCTCGGCTAATAGGCGTGAGAATTTACCGTAACAGTTTGGCTGACGAAAGCCTACCCGATGGGGTGGTGTGAATCATGATGCTTGGGTTGAACAGATATGGTGAGAATGCAATGTAAATACAATACAAAATGTATTGCTGACGAACTTCCGAATGTACGGGTCTAGACGCACGTTATATAGAAATGTATTTACTACCAAATGTAGGGTTAGCTGTGGATGAGTAAGAATCGACAATATAAAAATCCATCTTGTGTTACAGGCACATGCAATGCTAACAGGCTCAGAGGAAGCACCTAAGTTTGTTTCATAATAGATATAACTCAACGTTGTAAGCTGATAACGTGGAGGGCTTACTCTTGATGAAGCGTTGAAAAGGAAAAGAGTCGTGAGACTAGCGGTTCTATAACTTTTCTTCATATCAGTGAAAGTGGTGGCACAGTACCGTTGAAGCGTGTAATGAACGTGGAGGGATAGCCACTAGACTAATGAAAGATTCATTCAACCAAGCAAGACAGTTCTTATACGATTAATAAGGTTCTTGTAAGACTAATAGAGGTTCAGCTCCAAAGGAGCCACCGACTTGTTAAAACGTAAGAAACTGAGGCACAACGAGTATTATGATATGCAATATCATTTTGATTCTTTATATGCTAAAAGTGCTGATGGTCAAAATTTTTATGGATTACTCGATTTAATGCAATCCGATGAAAACATTCGATTAGCTTATCGTAATATTAAACGAAATACTGGCAGTACAACGGCTGGATATGATGAACTAACGATTGAAGATATAAGTCAATTATCCGTTATCGAAGTTGTATCTACGATACAACGGATGTTTAGGAGTTATACACCCAAAGCTGTTCGACGGGTATTTATCCCGAAGGCAAACGGGAAAACACGTCCTCTAGGAATTCCAACTATTTGGGATAGATTGTTCCAACAGTGTATTCTTCAAGTCCTCGAACCCATCTGTGAAGCAAAGTTTTATAAACACAGTTATGGTTTTAGACCCAATCGTAGTACACATCATGCGAAAGCCAGGTTCGAGACGCTTATTAATCGGGCTTGTCTATATCACTGTGTTGACGTCGATATTAAAGGGTTCTTCGACAATGTAAATCATGCCAAACTATTAAAACAAATGTGGTCGCTTGGTATTCGTGATAAGGCAATACTCTCTATTATTTCGCGTCTTTTAAAAGCTGAAGTTATAGGAGAAGGATTCCCAACCAAAGGTACTCCGCAAGGAGGAATATTATCACCCCTGCTATCTAACATTGTTTTAAATGAACTAGATTGGTGGGTTAGTTATCAATGGGAAAGCTTTGAAACACGAAAGCCGTATCAATCATATGCTGGCAGATACAATGCATTGAAAAAATCGAATCTGAAACACTGCTATATTGTGAGATACGCTGATGACTTCAAAATTCTTTGTCGTACTCGCTCGCAAGCGATAAAAATGCATTATGCAGTGAAGGATTTTCTTCAAACAAGGCTTCACCTTGAAATTAGTGGGGAAAAATCTAAAGTGGTCAACTTAAAGAAAAACTCATCAGAGTTTTTAGGGTTTCGTATTAAGGCACATCGGAAGCGGACGAATAAAAGAACGCTGTATGTTGCCCGATCCCATATGACCAAAAAGTCACTCGATAATGCACAGATAAAGCTTAAACAAGCAATAAAGGTAATTCAGAAACATCAATCACCTGAAAATGTTTGGCGATTCAATACGGTAATAATGGGAATACAGAATTATTATTCCGCAGCATCTCACATTACAAAAGACTTAAATGAGCTGAGCGGTCGTCTTAATAAAGCATTATTTAATCGTTTAAACGAAATGAGGAAAGAGGCAACGTTTCAGGAATTCACAAAAACCTTGCAAAAACGGTATAAAGGGTACGAATGTAAACTTTATAAAATAAAAGGAATGGTCATTGTTCCAATTCATGCCCAACGTTGTAAAGTGAATCTTAACTTCTCTCAATCAATCTGTAACTACACTACCGTAGGTAGAAATAAAATTCATCAAAGTTTGCGGGCAATAAATAAACAAGTCCTCGCTTATGTGATGAAGCAATATATCCCAAGTCGTTCTATCGAATATAACGACAATCGGATAAGCCGATTTATTGCACAATACGGAAAATGTGCCGTTACAGGAATTGAATTAGGAATGAACGATAGTCACTGTCATCATAAAACACCCTTTCATCTAACACAAGATGATTCTTACGGGAATTTAATGATAGTACACGAACCTGTTCATCGCCTCATTCATATGAAAAATCTAGAGAAAATACACGTGCTTTTAAACGTTCTTAAGTTAAATGGAAAACAACTTGAAAAGGTCAATGAATTGCGTGAGCTATGCCTGAACGAAGCAATCTGATTCTACATTTCATCTTGCATATACATAAAAATATTGAATGAGTTGGATTAGTTGGAACGCCGTATGCGATGAAAGTCGCTCGTACGGTGTGAAGTG
>NZ_JACFTD010000018.1 GCF_014282005.1 Sporosarcina sp. BP05
GAATAAGAAACGTCATATAAAGTTAACTGGTCTATAATTGGAATATGAGAGGGTGATTATAATAAATAAACGAAAGGAAGCTACGCCTAAATTCATAGTAGTGATATCCATTATTTTCGGCTTATTTGTAATTATTCAAAGCGTTCAAGTTATTTACACGCCCCATACATTTGTAAGAGTTGTGAACTTAATATCTACAATCTTTGTATCTGGAGCAATCGGGGCCTTTATTAGAGAAATATTTATTTTAAAGAAAAAATAAATATTAATTTCCTAAATATTAATTTATAGCTTCAACTAACGGGGCAATTTAGTGGAAGAAAAGGTCTTTGTAAAAATGATGTCGAATAGGTTAATATATGTAAATTTTCGAACGAAGAGAAGGTGTTTAAGGGGTACTTTACTTAAAGTTGGGATTTGTACTTTTTATTGAATTAACGGGTTATCCGAATGGATAATGAAAAATTATGAGTAGTTGAAACTGGGAGGGTATATATGAAATATTTATATACGATTATCATACTTTCAATATTGATCATGGGTGGATGTTCTAATAATGGGTCTGAGAATAATTTAAAACAAGAAAATGAACAGTTAAAGCAAGAAAATGCAAAGTTATCAGTAGTTAAAGAGGAATTAGAATTAGATTTGAAAATAGTTAGCTCTGAATCATCTAGGGAAAATGAACAATTAACTAGTGAAATAAGTTCATTACAAGTCGAAAGTGAAGCGCAAAAGGAAACAATTAATCGTTATCAGAAGGCTTTTGAATTTTTAACTACCAATACGAATACTATTGCCGATACTTTAAGTATCTTTTCAGCAGAAGAAGTTAAAAAAGGAAGCCATATTGCTGGATTAATCGTTTCTGATGCAGGAAAGGAGACGGCTAATGAGTCAACAAGTTATTATGTGAAATTTACAGGTGAATTTGAAGTCAGAGGCTCAATAATACACAATGTAATTGGAGGAAGTCAGTATTCTTTTTTAATTAAAGAAAATTTCGAGAGAATACCACACACGTTAGAACAGTTTGAAAGAGGTAGCGTTTATTTTGATATTGAAAATGATGAGGAACTAAAAAAAATATTGGGCGACAAATTAGAAGAATTACCCGAAGATGGTGAATTAGAAATAGAGGGCGTTTTTAAAAATTATTCTTTTAACTATGTTCCTGAAACGGATTTTCCAAGTTTTTCTGAATTTGTAGGATTGAAATCAGAGAACTAATTTTTGAATAGTGGATGGGTGTTTTCTTGTTAAGCTAACGTGGTGCTTTACTTCAATTTTGGGGTAAGCACCCTTTTCTTATTGCGTAATGGAGTTAACTACTTCCGCGAACTGGCGTTATGTCACCCTAAGGTGCATGCAGCATACACACTTAAAAAGGTCTATTTCTCTTACAACTCAGCTTTCGTACGTTAGAATTCTACTTACTCGATTTTGTAAAACCTATTTTTGAAAAATAGGTTTTCGGAAAAACAGCATCCATCATTTGTTCTTCTTTTAGGAGATGAAAGCGGGTCTCAGCAGTGGTTTGTCCTTTATATATTTTTAGTACCCCCAGCGATGGAAACGTTGTCTCATCCAACTTGTTGGTGATTAAAATGAAGGTGCTGAGGAGTTGTCGTTTCGTTTCCAACACGTCATGGGCAGGTTCGGATAAGTCTTGGTGAATGCGATACACGGTCTCTATTTCAATCTGCTCATCCTTTTTGAGATAGCCTCGTTTGAGGTTTTTTTAATAATAGACCCACGCACTTATGTCATGAAATAAACATCCTATTTTCAGAAAAGTTAATCATAATATGATATTATAGTATTAATTGGGGGGGTATTATGAAAAAAATACTTTTAATTCTATTTATTCCACTTTTTCTTATAAGTTTAGCTGCGTGTAACGAGAAGGGAAAAGTAATCACCTATCAAGGAGAAGGGGAAAATTGGAGAGCTAGTTATGTAATAACTGAGTCTAACCTTTCACATACTATCTTTTACATCGGTAATGAAAAAGTTCCTGAAACGATAGATTATACTATTTCCCATAACTACCGAGGTAGAAACTTAGCTGTGAAAAACTATCCCCTAAATAAAGATGGCTTAATTGAATCAACAAAGCCAGATTCTACCGAAGATTCATTACATCAAGTGGATGAAAGTATTGCCGTGAAGATAAGTTGGGAAGGTAAAGAAGAAGTACTTAATTTAAAGCGTAAATAGACTTACACAGAATTGAATGGGTTTACAGTATTTGTTCTTAAATCTATGACTGATTACAGCCACGTGAATGTACCACTGCTGCCATACTTTTTACCAGCGATTGCCACGTATTGTACCACTCATTGCCAACGAGTTTACCATTGAACGAAAAGGTGAGTATTGCGGACTGATCAAGCCAGTAAGTGCGGGGAAGAGAGCCATCGGAATGTTACCGTTCCAATGGCTCTCTATTTTATCTAAACCTTTTATTTTCTAATTGCTTGTCAATAATATCAATGGCCCAACGAACGAGTTCATCATGATCTATTGCCTCATCCTCAATCGATATGCAGGAAGGTAATAGTCTATCTTCTACCTTCATCATCACTTCATCAGGTAGATACATGTGTAAAAAGTACCTAGCTATACGATTTTCAATTTCTGATGGAATCATTTAGACTCCCCCAATCCGTGACGCTCCCGCATGGAAACTTCTCCGTCTATCAATATTTGATAGGAATCATGGATAATTCTATCTAGGATAGCTTCCGCAATTGTTTCATTACCCAATTTTAAATGCCATCCACTAGGATCAATTTGTGAACAGTAAATAGTTGAAGCCGCTTTATGGCGGGATTCAGTAATCTCCAGCAGAGTTGTTGCTTCCTCCGTTGATAAATCTGTCAATAGCCATTCATCAAGAATCAAGAGATCAACCTTTGTATACTTTTTGATGCATTTACGATAGCTTCCATCTGCTGCTAGTTTTGCGAGTAGCAGTTCATCAAGTAATTCTGGTAAGCGAATATATTTCACTTGATAAGATTGTCGACAAGCAGAAATGCCGAGTGCCGTAGCTAAAAATGATTTTCCTGAACCAGTAGGTCCCTTCAATATAATGTTGTGACTGTCTTGGATATAGAGGCCGCTAGCTAGTGTCAAAATCATTTTTTTGTCTAGTCGACGGTCCTCATAGTACTCGATATCCTCAATACAAGCCTTTGAATTTAGAAAAGTAGCTGCTTTGATTAACCGTTGAAGCTTATTGCTCTTGCGACGAGAATATTCCAAATCAACGAGTAAAGAAAAACGATCTTCAAAACTCATCTTTTGGAATTCTTTATTTGATGCTTGTTCCTTGTAAGCTTCCGACATACCAATCAATTTTAGCTCGTGTAATTTTGTTAATGTTTGTTCATTCATCATTTTTCTACACCTCCATAATAGGATGCGCCCCGCGTGAAGGCATGGTTATCCTTGCCGATTTCTGTTTCACGTATTATTTCTTGCTCGGCATCATCCTTTTTATTGGTCTTTAAAATCGTTTGAATATTTTTAACCGTAGGTCTTTTTGTAATAGAAAACACATTTTTACAAGCGCGCTCAATTTCATATTTTGTGTAACGATGCTCTGATTTTTTTAGTGAAAAGATAGATTGTAGCGCCTGTTTCTCAGTCTGATAAGTATCTAGAATATAACGAATGACTTTCAAGGTTGATGGACCGATAGCTCCAGCCCACTCTATTGCCGCTTCTGACGTTTGGTCTACGTATAATTTATGATTGTCTGGCATATGGTCACGAACCGTGGATAGTTGACCGAACCTACCATACAACCGTTTATGAGAAGCCACTCTCATGTGATTGAAAAGGATCTCAACGAAATCATCTGACAGTTTAATTTCGACTTGCTGATTGATATACTCGTATGGAACAGAGTAAAACATGCTTTCAACAGAGATGTGATAATCTGGTCGTACTTTCGCTGTTTTCCATTCAGACATTTTGTAAGGTGTTAATGGAAGAGGGGAAAGCGCAAATTTCTCCTCTTCTTCAAACGCCGACAAACGACACCCCTCTTTACGGGTAAAAGGTCGCTGATTGAATTCATCCAACTTCACCCAAACTTCTTTATTCAATTCATCAAGGCTGAAGCAGTGTGAATTTCTTAATGCCGCAATAATCCATGTAGAAATCACACCTACTGCACCTTCTACGCTGGCCTTATCTTTCGGTGTCCGAACACGTGCAGGCATGACAATCGTGCCGTAGTGGTCTGCCATTTCCTTGTAAGTAGGATTCAAGACTAATTCGCGCGATGTATGCTTTGTCACGCCTGTTTTAAGATTGTCTGGGACTACAATCTGTGTAACGCCTCCAAAATACTTATACGCATGATTATGAGCTGTAATCCATGAATGTAAGTCCATAGATAAGGTAGCTTCTGCATATGCAAACTGACTGCACGGCAGTGTCGCAACGTAAACATATGCCTTTATCTTTTCACCGGTATCCCTATCAATGATAAAAGATGTGGACCCTGCCCAATCGACTTCCATAATCTCGCCTGGTTTTCTACGTATACGCAGGGTAGCTTTGTACTTATCTGCATACTTACTGTAATGCCGCACAAAACTGCGATACGAGTAGGGAATCTTATGATTCGTTCGGCACTCAACCTCATATTCGTGATGGAGAAGCGATAGTGTTACATTCGGCTTCGCTAATTCCTTATGAATATAGTCAAATTTCAGTGGCTGTCGACCCGAAGACTCTAACGTTTTTTCTGGAAATAGAAACTCTTCGATCCATTGGCTCGTCATTACCTCCTCTAAAGGACAGACTAATCCTTTCATTTCAGCGAGATTGATGACCTCTGTTACTTTTTGACGAGAGTGTCCTGTACTTGCGGTAATGCCCCTCAAACTGATCCCTTCAGCGTGTAGTTCCAATATCTTTCGATAATGAATCATACAAAAAAACCTCCTGTATAAGCAATGTCACACCAGTAGGTGTGCTCATTAATTATACAAAAGGTATGATGTGGTAAAGGCTTTGTCACTCACTGGTACAATCCCTGTCACTTGGTGGTAAAAAACATGTCACGAGTGGTACATTTCATTGGCTGTAATCATATGACACCAGAAAATAGAAAAGCCTCGCACTATTTTCTGGATTTTTTATGCATAACTTTAAAATCGAAAGTGACCAATCTAACACAATGGAAATATGTAAGATTTGCGAAAAGTCCCTCTTTCATTTAGAAAGGGAGACTTTTTTCTATTGCATGTGTCATAACTTATTGAGTAATGAAGTTAACTACTTCCATGAACTTTTGATTTATCTATTAAAAAGCATAAAAGAATTAGCTACATTTAAAATTTCCATTTCACCCTCGCATAAATAACAAGCATCATGAAGTTCGCCACGGCACTAATAACCGTCCCGTAAGCAATCGCCGAAGCACCAAATGAGCCCATCATCAAATAAATAACCGCTACATTAATGCCTAAGACGCTAATCACACTAAATATTACCGGCACCATTGAATTGGCTTTTGCATAGTAGAATCGAGTGATATAAGTATTCGCAGCGAGGAAAAACATTGATAACGAAAATGCGCGAAATATCGGTATCGTTAGCAAGACCGATTCCCTTGTAAATTCCCCACGTTCGAAAACAAGACTGATAAGCGGTTCTGCAAAAAAGTAAGCGACAGCCATCGTTGGAACGAGTAGTACGACTAGATAGAGCAATCCCTTTTTATAGAGCGCACGGATAGTCTCCATGTCGCCCTCTCCCTCTTTTCTACTGAGGAGAGGATAAATGACGGTCGTCACTGCGGTCATCAAGATTGCCTGCGGAAGGCCAGTCGATTTCGAGGCAATGTTAACCGCAGTAACCACCCCTTCTCCAAACCGCTCAGATACAATCCTATGAATGAGAATATAGAACTGTAACGAAGCTCCACCGAACAATATCGGCAAAGCGATAACCCATAACCTCTTAACATCTTCAGACGTGCCAAAAGATAGTTTCAACGAATAGAGTTTCGATTTCCGAAGTCCTGAATAAAGAAATCCACCCATTAACAGTGCACCAAACAATGCACCAATCCCATATGATTCAGGTCCGAAATAACTGGTTAACAAGACAGCTATTCCGACAAAGGCTGCATTATATAGAAGAACCGCAATACTAGACAGGTTGTATTTACCGTTTACATTAAGCACTCCGCTCATCCATGTCGATAGGACAAGAATGATTGAAGATGGCATCATCCAAAGGTATAGATTACGTACCAATGCATACTCTTCAGCACTCTGATTCTTGAAGAATAGTCTCAAAGTTGGATCTGTAAAGATGATTAACGTAACTGTTATGGAAACTGCAGTGACAAGAACAGTCGTAAGCGACTTTCGAACGTACAAAACCTTATCTAATTTCGTCGAATGATAGACGGATATAAATGCTGTCGTTAATCCACCACCAACAACGAGGTAAATAAAATTCGGAATTGTATACGCTTTTGCAATTGCATCAGCTGTAGTCGACATACCATACTGATTCGTTATCGCTATTTCCCTAATAAAACCAAGTAACCTGGCCAGTATATTAATGATCGCAACTGCCCCAACAATTTTCATCATTTTATTCATTAATACAACCTGACCTTTCTCGGCAGAACGTTAAATCAACGACAAGTTCCCTAAAGTATTGTCATACCAATACTTAGTAATTTCCATTTGCTTAGCTGTTTCATCAATTCTATCAGAACTATCATTCAAGCACACTTACCCCAAGCATTTCACTGAAACCTGAGGATAAAAGGAAACTTGAATACTATGTCTTATCTATCAAGTCGTTTACATCGATCATGATAGTTTAAAGAAAGATCCAGATGTATTTTAGTTCACTCGAAAAAATACGAATCTAATACAATGCAACTATGTTAAATTCAGAAAGGGAGACTTTTATATATATTGTAAGTGTCATAACCTTTGAGTTTTGACACCTTAACTTAAAAGTTGTTAGAGTAGGTGTCACTTTTGGAGTTAATTTGCACCTATTTCAAGTGCTATTTTGCACCAAAAATAAATAATAAAGCCTAATTTCCCTTTTAAATGATAGGGAAATTAGGCTTTTGATGTTCAACAAACGCACCCGAATGTTGAATACCATTCCAATCTTCGAATGATTATCATAACAATTATTCTTTTACACAGATTAAATTTAAGGGCGTGCTGTTGCTGGAAGTTTTATCTGTTTTAAATTCGGTGTCTTCTCTTTTAATCTGAAAGGAACCATATAACTTTTCATTTTCACTTGATGAAACACTACCAAACCAATAAATATAGTTTTGAATACTTTCTCCTTTACAAAATAGAATAAGCACACGATCTTCTCGATATGCTACTGAAAAGTCGCTGATTCGATTTGCATCAATTCCATATTTCTTCTTTATTTCAGCTTTGTCCGTGTACGGAGTAACTAGTATTATATTGTCCCAATCACCATCTACTATTTCGCTAAAATCAACATACTCGTTCTGTTGAACTTCTGATTTAATATTTGAAAGAATTGTATCACTTTCGTTTATTTTGTAAGTATTATACAATACGACTGTTAATATAGTTAAAACCAAAAAAAACATTACATAAGTCAAGAGATTCCGAGACTTTAAATTCATTTTTTCAGCTCCTTTACTTCAATTGGATTAATCTATTCCTTTACTTTATTACGTTTAAAGGCAATATAAGTTCCAATTAAATTGAAAGTAAAGTTTTTCGTTATCCAAGATAATGGCCCGTTAGTTGAATAAGGAACATTTCCTTAAAAACTAATTTTCATCTAACTCATTCACTACTTCCATGTTAAATACTAACCAAAAGCTTTTAAGCGATTCCGATTGTAAAAACGAACTGCACCCCAAAGAATAAATAAAACACCTGAAATAGCAAAGAAAATATAATAGAGAAACTCATATTTCAGATAACTATAGGTTTTATATTGCCATTCCGCACGCCATTCAGTTCCGACATTACCGTTGTAATCTACTCTCATCATACCTGATTCACCCGTATTTTCTTGCCCGTGAGTAAATACCTTTTCAACCGTACTTTTACCATCAACCTCTGAAACCTTTAAGAGTGCAAAGTAACTAATGTTTTCAAACCATTTTGAATTCCGTTCAATCATTTCTTCTAAGGCAAGTTTAGCTTCGGAAGTGAATTCAACCTTCGTTTGAAATGATTGTGTCACATTATCCATCATATCTAGGGTTTCACTGTATTTTTTATCCCCCATAAATAACGTAACTGAAACAACTAAACCTACCAATAAAAATATCATTGCTGAACGTAATAGCCTTTTTGCAAACTTTTTTTGAGATTGAAACATTGTTAATAACCCTATTGCAATTTGTTTTTCATCTCCAAATCTATCTAAAGCAATAGAAACTGCTTCTTGCTCTGATTTTCCTTCTGCTTTTAACTCTTCAACAGTTTCTAATAAATGTGAACGCATTTCTTGTTTCAACTCTTTTGCTTCTTTCCCACTTAAATGGGCATATATCGAGTTGACAAATTGATCAATTTGTTTCAATACCGTTCTCCTCCCTCTGAAAAACAAATCAATAATCTTCTTAACAAATCTCCATTCCTTACGTTTTTTTTAAATCCTTCTTCATCAAGTCTTGTAAGTTTATAAAATTTCCTCCTGGCCCTTGTTCATCACCCCAACAAGATTCGATCCATTTATTCTTTTCTAATCGCTTAGGGACAAAATAGAAAAGCACTATTGTTGTTACAATAAAGCACACGTTTGTTTAATAAGGAAGTCTACTATTTGTCTTTGATAATTGTCTATTTCCAACCAATCGGTAATAAAAATAACCTAAAATATTTAATGTAGCAAATACAATAATCCATCCAACATTTAATCGTCTATGATGATAAGCGTTAATAGTTGCCCATATAGTAAACAATGTCCAATAAACACCGATACCTACTAAAAGAAAAATAATAGCCGCTCCTTCATAACTTTCTGATTCAATATTGACATGCCAGGTATTGTTACTTTCGCTATATCCATTGATAATTGGGAACCCCGTACTATTCCAAACGTTGAGTAAGAATTCTTCTCGATAACTATATATTGGTTCAACGTATGCATTAGTAGAAATTAGTTTTTCATGATCATATATGCTAATTCCAATAATTCTTCCACTACTTTGTACAATTTCCTGAATATCAGTTTCAAGTTTTGATGGTATTCGTTCATTATCGCCTAATTTCTTAAGAATTTGAGAAGCTATCTGATTACTTTGATCCAATTTACTTTTTTCGATAGGCTTTACAATACTAAAAATGAGAATGGAAATTAAAAGACTTGCAATCGCTGTATAAAGCACCCATTTCGCAAATGTTTTTTGTGCTTTAGATAATTGTCCTACAACCGAACGCATTTCTTTTTCTCCGCCAAATCTTCCAATTGCAATTTCGATTGCTTCTTGTTCAGACTTTCCTTCTTTTTTCAATTCGTGAACTGCCTCTAGTAAATGGCTTTTCATTTCTGCTTTTAATTCATTTAATTCTTGTATTTCTTTTTTATTTCCTCCGACATTTTGATAAACCGAATCAACAAATGCTTCAATTTGCTTCATTTTTTTTTCCACCCTCCAAAAACGAATCCATCAATTTTTTTACAAATTCCCACTCCTTACGTTTTTCTTCAAATGCTTCTTCACCAAGTGGTGTGAGTTTATAATATTTTCTTCTTCCTCCTGGTCCTTGTTCATCACCCCAGTAGGATTCAATCCATTCATTTTTCTCTAATCTCTTTAAAGATAAATACAGGGTACCTTCTTTTAGTTCAAACTTTTCATTGCTTCTTTCTCGCACTAATTTAGCTAGCTCATAGCCATACATATCTCTTGTATGTACAAGAGATAGAATTAACGTATCAATATGACCTTTTAAAACTTCTTTATTCACTTCCAAATTTGACCACCTCCTAAATTAGTTATAATACAGATTACTATATAATGCAAGGTATTCATTCAAAAAAATAAGTTCTTGTTCAACTAAATGGCCCGTTTGCTGAACAATCAAAAAAAATCTTCGTCAACTTTATTATAGCTTAATCTAATAGAAGTTGTCGTTTGTTCCAAAACTCGTCCTTTTCTGAACACGCACAGATTCCCGTTGAAATGAATGCTTTTTATGGCTATAGACGTTACAAAACCCTGTTCATTATTCTACGTTCAATAACCTAATAAAATCTATCTTATGTTGCAATGCAGAAACCCAGCTAATCTTCTCATGTGAAGGTGGCCGGGTTTTTAAAGTTTGAAGTGCAAAATAACACTTAAAGCAAGCGCAAATTGAATTCCAAAGTGACAGTTTATAGCCGCTGCTTATAATGACAACAGAGTATACTCTGTTGTCATTATGGTAAATCGTGGTATGATAGGGATATAAAAGTGACAACAGAGTTGCGCACTAAAGGAGGCAATTTGTGATAAATACTACTGAACAAAAAATAAATAGATTTTTAGGAAGTGCATAAAGATATGGCAAAAGTAGGTTATGCGAGAGTAAGCACCAAAGACCAAAATTTAGACCGTCAATTGGAATCTTTAAAAGACGTTTCAAAAATATTTGCCGATAAATTAAGTGGACAATCAACCGAACGACCACAATTAAAAGCCATGCTTGAATATATCCGTGAGGGTGACATTGTTGTCGTTACAGAGCTTGACCGTTTAGGGCGAATCAACATAGATATAACTGATATTATGAACGCCATTCAAGAGAAGGGAGCGACACTAGAAGTCCTTAATCTTCCTTCTTTGAAGGGTATCCAGGACGTTAATTTAAGGCGATTAATCAATACTCTAATGATTGAGATATATAAATATCAGGCCGAGAGTGACCGACAGCGTATTAAAGAACTACAAGCCCAGGGCATTGCTATCGCTAAAAAGAAGGGCAAGTTTAAAGGTGGGAAACTGAAATATAAAGAAAATGATCCTAAGCTGCTGTACGCTTTCAAGTTATATCTTGAAGGAGAAACCGAAAAGGATATTGAACGAATTACTGGTATTAACCGAAGAACTTTCAGAAGGTACAGAGAAAAATATGAAATATATACAGATGAAGATAAAAATAAAAAGTGAGGTTGAAACTATGCAAGAAAACTTACATGTTGAATTAACTCATGTTGATCCAATTAATTTTAACAACGTACCACACATGCACAATTTCATGAATTATTTATTTAGAACGGGTCAGAATCAAAAATGGACGAACGAATTAACCAAAAATAACTTGTTATTCAAATACGAAAACGATGTATTAGTTTCATTTGAATTTGATGAAGACTTCACAGCTAGAGAAAATCTAAAAAATGAAGTGTATTCAGTTCTCATGCCTTTAGTGAGAAATAATTCTGAACGTGAATTATTAAATGACATTGTTTATTTAAATGCTATTAATTTAGAATCAAAAAAAGAAATCAATGGAGAACTATCTCAAAAAGATTTGAAGGAAATATTAAAAGAAATCGTTATTGTTTCTAACAAACAAAAAGATGAAGTTTTTTTCGTTGCACATTTAGATCAGGTAGATAGTTATTTTCATATTCATTCTGTATTTCTAGAAAAAGAAAAAGGTGGATGGTAATATATGGAAACGGTTGTCCTGGCAGAGAAGCCATCACAAGCCCTAGCCTACGCTAGGGCATTCCAAAAAATGGAGAAGAAAGATGGATATTTTATAGTGAAAGATAGTATTTTACCCAATGGAGAAGCTTACATTACTTACGGTTTTGGACACTTAGTTGAACTAGCCCCACCAGGTCACTACGATAAAAAGTGGGAGAAATGGAGCTTGGAAAACCTACCGATTTCCCCTACAAAATTCGACTATTTAATTTCAGATGATAGAAAAAAGCAATTTAATATAGTTGAAGGATTACTGAATAAATGCCAAAAAACAGGTTCTAAAAAGTGTAAAAAACTGGTAATTATCGGGACGGATATTGACAGAGAAGGAGAAAATATTGCTTGGAGCATTATTAATAAAGCGAATGCCCACACAGAAGATAAGACTTTTAAAAGGCTATGGATTAACAGCCTGGAAAAAGAAGCAATTCGAGAAGGTTTTCAGAATTTAAGAAACGGTGAGGATTATCTACCTTTTTATTATGAAGCGAAAGCAAGACAAATCAGCGATTGGTTGATAGGTATGAACGGATCAGTCCTGTTTTCACTGCATTTAGAGAGGTTAGGAATTACTGGAAACGGTGCCTACTCCATCGGACGTGTTCAGACACCAAGTTTATACATGATTTATAAGCGCCAAAATGAAATTGAGAACTTTAAAAAAGAACCTTACTTTGAATTAGAAGCCAATATAAAAGCAGAAAAAGGATCATTTAAAGCCACGTTAAGCCCATCACAACGCTTCAATACTAAAGATGAAGTAAAAGCCTTTTCACAAGAGAAAAACGCAACAGAAGGTACACAAAGCAGTATTATTGCAAACGTTGAGAAGAAAGAGAAAAAAACAAGCAGCCCTTTACTTTATTCTCTAAGCAACTTACAAAGTAAAATAAATCAGCAGTTTAAGGCGAGTGCCACCGACACACTAAAAGCAGTGCAAGGATTGTACGAAGCTAAGTTATTAACTTACCCTCGAACTGATACAACGCATATTACTGAAGCTGAATTTAATTACCTTAAAAATAATTTGGATTCTTATAAATCATTTTTAGGAATTGAAATTGAATCAACACAATTAGAACCAAGAAAACGATTTGTTGACAATAAAAAAGTTGTTGAACACCACGCAATTGTACTTACAAGACAAGTACCGAGCAAAGCCAATTTTGACAAATTGCCTGACTTACAACAAAAAATCTATTTATTAGTTGCAAAAACAACTGTAGCCATGTTCCTTCCTGATTATAAATTTGAAGAAACGATAATCGAAACTCAAACGGGGGATCTTCTTTTCCAAACAAAAGGACAAGTGCCGTTGGAAATCGGCTGGAAACAATTGTTTTCTAAAAGTGAAGAAAAAGAGGAAAAAGATACGGTTTTACCAAGTGTAAACAAAGGCGAAGTAGTAGAAGCTACTATTTCTTTAGCAGAAAAAGAAACGCAACCACCCAAGCCATATACCGAGGGTACGCTCATTACAGCCATGAAAACAGCTGGTAAAACAGTAGACGATGAACAGGCCCAGGAATTATTGAAAGAGATTGAGGGCATAGGTACTGAAGCCACAAGAGCCAATGTAATCGAAACGCTTAAAAATAGAAAATATATGATTACGGATAAAAACAACTTAGTGGTAACTGAAAAAGGAAAGATTCTATGTAAAGCCGTTGAAGGTGAGCCACTTCTAACAAGTGCCGAAATGACAGCAAAGTGGGAAACCTATTTAAAGAAAATAGGGAGAAAAGAAGGTAGCGCTGAAAAGTTCTTGGAAAATATTCAAAAGTTTATTCTTCATTTAATTGAAAAAGCGCCCGTTCACATTGCTGGATTAGATACCAGCAGCTATGAAAAACAAAAAGTAAAAGAAGAAGAAAAAGATATTGTCGGTAAATGCCCGAAGTGTGAAGGTAACATTACGGCAAAGAAATCATTTTACGGTTGCACTAATTATCCTAACTGTAAATTTACACTGTCGGATAATTTCAGGAAGAAAAAATTAACCAAAACAAATGTAAAAGACTTACTTCAGAGAAAAGAAACATTAGTAAAAAACATTAAAAAAGCAGATAAAACCACCTATAACGCAAATATCAAAGTAAATGAAAAAGGATATATTGATCTTGTTTCATTTGCCAAATGAATAATCAAGAATCCAAGTATACTTGCAAGTATACTTGCAAGTGCGTTATGTTATAATTAGAGTATGAGGAAACATTCAACGAAATAAAAACTAAGGGGTCGATAGAAATGGAAGATTATAAAAAATTAGAGGGTAAAACTATTTCGAAGATAGAGGTCAAAAAAGATCGAACTATTGACATTCATTTTACAGATGGAAGCGCAGTGTATTTAGACGTTGAATTAGAAGGTGGCGCAATACTCACTGACGGATATTTTCCTGCTATTAAAAAATTGTCAATAAAATAATGGTTTTAAAGGACAATGTATAAAGGGGGTAGAAGTATGGTATTAAGAAATAGTGAAAAAGGAGTCTTCTACGGTTTTCGAAGCTTCCCACAATGCAGAAATCGAAAGGAGAACAGATATGAAGTTGACCGATATTGAATTAGCTTCACTTATTGACGCTTTACTTTATGTAGAAGGTGAAAGGGGTTCAACAAGTAGTGAAGTTGATTTAGTGAGTAGGTTTTGTGATGAATTGCGTGAACGTGGATATTCTTGGAACTCTAATGACAGGGGTCTTATGCTAAATGTAGTTATTGACCAACTACATAAACCGTGAAGGAGCGAATAGATAATGACAGAAATATATTTTATAAACAAACAGCATGAAATTAACTTTAAACGGGTGCTAATGAAATGGAATTTAGCGAAGGTTAGTACTGAATATAGTTCAGCTTGCTATATCCTTTCTGTGCCGATGATTTTCGAAAAAGTTGAAAACCACATCGCAGAATTTGAAAACCCCATTTCATGGATTTATCTATATGAATGGCAGCACACTTTATCAAAAATGGCAGAATACCAGGACGACAAAGAAGATGAATTGGAAGAAGTCCAATATGATTTAACTCACTCAATGATTCAACTTGGACGATTCTCATTAAACATGTGGAACGGCTACGAGCATTTTAACCTACTAGACTGTATAGCTAGGTTAGATGAACAATACTACAATGTATTAAAATGCGCTATGGATGTACGGATGGGCAAAGTTGCTTACTAATGCACTGTTCGAACTTAAAGCGATAAAAGGAAATGGTGGGGTCTTCTATGATAATTAGGTTTGAAGATTCATATGAAAAATGCGCTGATTGCGGTTTTTTTGAAGATGGTGGAAACTTTAAGAATGGTAAATATTATTGTCATGATTGCATTGATAAACCAAATAATAAAGTAGATAAAACCGATCAGGAGTAGTATTATTCTGTCGGTTTTTTCTTTTTGCTTCAAGATGGTTTTTCTCTTGTTTTTTGTTGAAAATCAACTCTGTACGGGCTGTTTTAAGGTTCTTATAAACTAGTTCAGGCACAATCCCCCGTTAATCTTCTTTTTATCCCCTTTAAGGATCTAAGTTCCAGTAACTTTTAAAAATTTAAGGTCAACTTCAGACGCTGGGGTTGCCAAAGGTCTACTAAGAGGTTGTAAGTGAGAAAAGCGCTCACTAACAATCTCTAAGTATCTCGCTTGTATCTAAAAAGCCCGATAACAACAAGTCGTAAAAGATGGCCACTTTCAAAGTACGTGAAAGTAGCCATCTTATAACGATTTGTAAGTTCCTGTCCTTTTCTTAACGCTCCAACGACAACGAAGATCAAGAGAATAAATTCAAGTGCCTAAATTCCAGACCTATTCCCCCTCGTCTACTGGTAGCCCCCTTTTGTTATGGTTCATTTTTAGTGTACTAAGCCGTTTGCTTAAATGTGATTATAGCCTGGCTTCGTAAAAATAAAAGGGTAAATGCTTACTCCTTACAGTCGCCCTTTCATTTTTACGAAGCCAGGCTAAGCCCTAATCACAGCAAACGACTAAGTACACTGAAAAAAATGAACCATAAACAACAAAAGGTGAGGATCAGTATGCCGAGTGTGAATATGGAATTTAGTAAACCTTCCAGCACCACCTAAGTTCCTAAAAAAAATGAGTTGGAAAAGATAAAACCGAAAAAAGAAAATAATTGATTTCAAAAAGAAGGGGAAGATAAAAATGAAAAAATATCTTTATACATTACTAGAGGAAAAAGAAATAGAGCTAGATGATACTTTCGACATTACAGCAAAAGGGAACCTTCATATTTTCGAGTATGGGGCAATCATTGAAGCAATTTTATCTACCACAGAAGAAGAACAGCAAGCCATAAGAAAGATGTTAGTCCAAATAGATTTTGCAAACGGAAGCATAAAAAAATACTTGCAACATTTAGCCCAGGCACTCATTTAAAAAAGAAGGGAAAGATAAAAATGACTATATTAAAAAGCAGCGAACACATAAATGTTAACCAGGAGAACGAAAAAATTAATTTAGATAGGTATAATTTTGTTACTAGCTCACCATTAGTAACTAAAGAGATTTCAGTTGTTGTAGACTTCTTAACAGACGAAATTACAGGTGATACAATCGCATATGGCTCATGGTACGACATTGAAGCGGACGAGTGTATAGAACTATTAGAGAAGCTTGAACCCTGGGAAATCAAGCGAGACTTCACAAGTATCCTCGAAAAATACAAGTAACAATTTAATAAAAAACATAAACACACTTGCAAGTGCACTTGTAAGTGTGTTATAATTATATATAAGATGTAACAAGGAAGATTATCCATTAAAAATATCGCACAATATAAAGGAGTTGTTCGCATGTTTTTACAATCTGATAACTTATTTACAGCAAGAGGAAGACTTGCAAAAAATCCTGTAATCAATATATCGGATTCAGGAAACGTTGTAACTACTATCACGCTGGCACAGAAAACGCCTTTTAAAACTGAAAAAAACGAATATAAAACAGTCTTTATCGAGTATGTTGCAGTGGACACAAAAAATAGCAGCACCGCAACACGATTAGCCGAGTTTAATACAAAGGGATCGCTGGTGACGTTAGAGGGTTATCACGATAGCTTCAGCAAAAAAGGCGAATATGTTCAGGTTAACCGCATATCCGCATTTAGAAATGAAGAAGGTAAAGAAAAAACGGAGCAAAGACGTAACGAACAAAAATAGAAGGAGTGTTGCTAAATGACTAAAAAAAGTAATATTGACTTCTATAATGTTCCGATTACGGACTATTTAATTTCCATTGGCGAACCTATCGTATCAGTCGGGCGCAATTATTATCAGCATAAAGATCATGACAGCTTAAAAATAAATGTACAGCGCAATTATTTTGTTTGGAATAGTCGCAGTGGTGAAAAAAATGCTAGTGGTGGGGTTGTTCAATACCTTCAGATTATGCACAACTTAACGCTCGCTGAAGCCTTGCGGAAAGTTGAGAGCGACTTAACAGGGAATGAGTTAAAGCCCGTTGAAAATAAGGAGAGAGCCTATCCAAAGGTTTTTAATTATAGAGTCAGTGAAGTTTTCGTGCCGATTGAGGCCCAGCGTTATTTAGTCGCAGAACGTAAAATACCGAATAGAATTGTACGTCATTTCTTTTCAATTGATTTAATTAGTCAAAATGAAAATAAAGAAATTGTTTTCAAGTGGTATAAAGGTGATGAAGTCGTAGGTTTCACGAAACAAGGCACACAACCATTAACTGAAGAACAAAAGGAAAAACACCACACGAAAAGAGATTATTTCAAGTACGTTGCGCCAACTACAGAAAAAGATACATATTGGGGTTTCAATTATTTAATCGGACAACCGAAAAACCTTTTCTTCTTTGAAGCTTCAATAGATTTAGTCAGTTATTATACTTTGCATGAAAAAGAACTTTTAGAAAAAGGTGACTTTTGGTTAATTGCAATAGATGGCGTTGCTATTGAAAAAGTACTTGCTTTTCTTGGTTATGGACTTAAATATTTACGGTTAAAAAGTTGTTTGGAATCATTAAATGTCTGCTTTGATAATGACAATGCAGGTTTATTAGCACTAGGTAAGCTACAAGAAACACAATGGAATGGTGTATCATTCACTGATAGAACACCGAGGGATTTTGAAGACTGGAATGAAGTTTTAAAAAAAAGGGGGTAAGTTAAAAAGTGAAAATCATAACCGTAAACGTTAATAAAGGTGGTACAGGTAAATCAACAGTTTCCTACACATTAGCTAAATGGTTGACGATTGTACAAAACAAAAAAGTGTTGTTAATTGACGGGGACAGGTCTTGTAATTTAAGCTATTCTTTCTCTAATGTTGGTACGTCTTCGATTTTAGATATATTCAACGGAAAAGAGCCAGTGGAAATTTATAACGTTGGGGAAAACCTCGATTTTATAAAAGGATCGGAGCAGCTAGAAGATAACGAACTTGATTTAAAATCAAAACAAAATAATTGTATGTTATTATTCATGTGGATTGCCGATAATTTTCAAAAAGTACAAGAATACGATTATGTCATTATTGATACTCATAACGATACAAGTTTAGTTACTTCAAATTTTTTAGCAGTTGCCGATATTGTTTTGGGTGTTTCCGAACCTTCACGAAACGGGTTCAGGGCATGGTTAGAGCTTGAAGAAACACTTAATTACTTAAAGTCCCAATTAGTTGATGTTGTTTCACGCAAAACTTATGTTACAGCTACACCTTATTTAATCGCCAATAAAGTAGACCACATTGGTAGCAGCAGTAAGCAATTTTTAGAAATGGTTGAATTACAGCGCAACTACCTGGGAATGATTTAAAAGAAAGAATTGCTTGCAAAAACCCTGCTTGAAGATACCAGTATTTTTGAAATGCAGAAGACAATGAGCGACAGCGAAAAAGCAAGACATGAAAAATTTTATGCTAGTATAAATGAACTTTTTGAAAAAGTTATTACTTTAGCAAATCAAACAAAGTAAGGGAGTAATAAAAATGCCTGACAAATATAACGCCTATAAAAAAGCACAAGAAGAAGTATCAAAACCTAATCCCCCAGCTACTGTTACTAATACCATTACAGGTGATATTATCCCGAATAAGAAGAGGGAAACGAAGCAACAAATGTCCATCATGCTTACACCAACACATAAAAAAAAACTACGGAAATTGGCTGACAGCCTAGATATGAGCGCAAGTGAGTTAATCGGTTATTGGATAGACCAACACGAAGATTAATCACAAAAAAGCACACGCACACACAAGTATACTTGCAAGTGTAAGTATACTTTTTTCACACTTAAAGTTTCCCCTACAGGTACACTTTTCGATATTGTAGGGAAAACTTTATATATGGGAAGGTGATGCTATGACGGGTTATTTAACCAGGAAGAAAAGTAAAGGGAACACCTACATTTATTTACGTAAATCGAAGCGAGTAGAAGGGGAAATAAAACATGATTACATCTATTCGTTCGGAAAAATGCCAGCTGCTTTAAATCATATGTACTCAATTGTTAATGACGAGATACCTTTCCCTAGTAAATTAGATGGCTATGATATAAAGCAAATTTTCGATTGGATATGGTGTAAGCGTCAAGTAGAATTGAACACTTTTTGCTAATTAACTTTGAACACTTTCGTTTATATTCTCCTGCCCCCAAATCGAAGGCAGGAAAATTAATGATTAAAATGGTCCTATTCCTAGTCTCTGTTCTAACGAGGAGTTTTCAGTTTTAAGCTTTGATATTTCTTCTTTTAATTCTTTTACTTCCAGTAATAATCGTTCGATTTTCTCCGTGTCATCAATGCCTCTTTCATATATGGTACCTTCCCATAGTAAGTCATAAATGAAGCTATCAATATCCTGCTCCGCAACGAGATAGTTGTCTCCGTCTTTAATACATTTCAATGCCCCATCCTGCAACCATTTCTCAACCATTTTACAGTCACAAGATAGCCCGGTGTCTAAAATATATTCTCGCAATTCCTGTACAGTCATTTTCCACATCAGCCACTAACCTCCGGTTCTTATACGTAGAATACCTTTATATATATCAAAATTAAAACATGGTTTGCCGATGTTTCATTCGATAGCTATCTTCATTCATTTGAATAATTTCTACACGATGGAGTAAACGGTCTAAAATGGCTGTTGTAATCCCGTCATCGCCTAATAATTCTCCCCATTGATCTGGACTCTTATTAGAGGTTAAAATCAAAGAACATCGCTCATAAAGATGGTTGATAAGATGGAAAAACAAGTTGGCTTCCCGCTGATCCATTGCCATGTACATTAAGTCATCGATAATAACTAAATCCGATGCTTCTATTCGATTCAATTGCACTTGTGATTTACGTGTATATTCACGTGTTTTTAAAAGCGTAATTAATTCGCCCATTGGCACGAACACCACCTGGAAACCTTTTTGAATGGCTTCTATGCCGAGGGCAATGGCTAAATGTGTTTTCCCGACGCCAGGGGGGCCTAGTAAAATTAAATTGTATTGTTGTTCAAGCCAACTCATTTCCTCTAGCTGGTTCAACTGCCGCTGGCTAAGGGATGTTTGATCAGATAGATCGAATTCATTCACTGTTTTCAAATAGGGAAATTTCGCCCATTTCATACGTTTTTCCCGACTTTTTTCTTCACGCTTTAGTAACTCGAATTGAACAATTTCCTGCACGAATTCTCTATAGGTCCAAGAAGCTTGTTCAGCTTTGCGTAAAAGCTTGGGTAGCTCGCTTGCGGCCTCCGCTAATCGTAGCTGTTTAAAATATTCTTGTAGGTTTTCTATGCTTTCGCTCATGAAACGACACCTCCTAAAATGTCGGTGTATGTACTGATTGAACGTGTTCCAACCTGTATATTATATGACCTAGATTTAACTGATTTGGAACCCTGAATTAGCTGTTCTTCATTAGTCATTGTGCTCAAATACTTAGCGACATCGGTAAAGTCATTGGCACTCATCAAATGTTCATCCACGCACTTTTGTAAAGCACGGTCGATGAAAGCTACGTAATCAACCGTAGCTTTATGAAAAATACCAAGCTGATCCCTTTTGTATCGCGGATAACTTTCCAATACTTTATCCAGATAGGTAGTTGCTAACTCTGCGTTTTTAAATTGTCGAATGACGGTTTCCTTATACGCTTGTATCCCTTTGGAGCGATCTCGACTATGATTACGATTCTTTATTAATTTCCCTTTGGTTAATTCTATAAGATGCTTGGCTAAAACCTCGCCCTCTGGATATCTTGTAATCACGAGGTGTTGGCGGTTATCTTCGTCTTTATGAATATCTATAGATACCTTGTTAAGACCCTTGGGTCTATATGTGCCGAGTGGAACAGAATATCGATTGGATTTATAGTGTAAAGTATTGTCCTTGTTGACCGTTCTTGTTATACTTGATTCATTCGTATCTTCAAATAAGGTCAGATGAGAGACTGGTTTTAAGTGTTGCTTTTCGAGGAGAAACACTTCTGCTGGTCTTTTTTTTGTACCACTATGAACCTTAAAATTCCCCGTCCGTTTCAGCCATTCTAGGCATCGTTCATTCCAATTATCAATTGTTGTGAATATGCGACTGTCCGCGAAATTACCTTTCACATATTTCACTACATTTTCAATCATCCCTTTAGATTCCGGGTCAGCTTTTCGACATAAATACATCCTGAATTTTCTTTGTCCTTTATAAGCTTGAAATTCCCCGGTCAAAATAATATCTCCGCTGTTTTCACTAACTGTTATCAAATGATCCTGGTCATACACGATTTCTTCTGGCATCCCCCCAAAGTATTGAAGGGCATTTTCGTGGCTTCTAATCGTGTCGCGTGTGGTAAATGGCCGGTCTTGCCATTCTATGTATTTATAACGGGAGTGGGACAAGACAAAGCAGATACAATACAATTTAACCTCTCGCTTGTCTTTTGTTTTTTGACGGGTTTCTCCCCAATCAACCTGCATTTGTTTTCCCTTAGGTTGCTCTTCAATCGCTTCATAAATTCTTTCCCTTGGTCTTTTTTCAATCTGATATTCCTCACGTAGTTGGCTAACATACAATCGCATTGTACTTTCTGCAACTATAAAATTAGGGAATCTTTCAAGTAACCAATCTTGCATTTGCGCAGCTGATAAATGTGGGTACTCTTGCAGCCATGCAAGGAGCCATTCTTTATGTTGATCCAGTTTTTTCTTTCTAGAACTTAGAGAGCTGCTCCATTTAAATGACTCATCTGGTGTCATTTCCAAGTACTTGTAAACTGTTGTTCGAGATATCTTCAACTGTTTTGCAATTTGTGAGATAGAAAAGTTTTGTTCTGTCATTTGTTGGATTGTTAAATATAACATCAGTTTCTTTTTCACCTTTCGTCCTCCTACCAGTTAGCTACTTTAGTAGTATAACGGGTGAGGGGTATTTGTTGGTGAAAGTGTTCAATCTTATTTAGCGGTAACTGTCCATTTTAGTATAGCGTTTACATATGGACAATTGAAACTGGAAAAACAAAAAAAGGTAGAGATTTCAAATTGTGAAAATATGATAAATAAAAAAACGACCAAGATTAATTTTTCTTAGTCGTTTTTCTATGAAAAGATACGCTGTAAGGGCGATTTTAAAGGCTTCTTAAATCACTTTACGGGTAACCCCCCGCAATTATTGCATATAGAGCATCTTAAAAATCACTTTTTCAAGAAATAAGAGTTTGGATTTCTTCCCCTGAATCATTTAAAGACGTAAACGACATTGTAAATCCTCGTTCTGATGGCGCTACTTGGTTTGTAGGTTCTTCTTTCGTTACTGGTTCTTCCTGTTTAACAGGAGCTGCTGGCACTGTTGCAATAACTTTACTTTCCCTTTCAGTTCTTTGTCTTTCAAGTGTTGCTAAATACTCGTCTACATCAAACCAATATTTTTTCCCTTTTCCGTTTGAATGATATTTATATCTTGGGTGTTTAGTTAAATCATATTTATTATCCTTAAATGGATGTTTACCAATAACTTGAACTATACAATGGTTACGATCCATTGTTAGCAGCTCATCCCTCGTCATTAGTTCTCTTCCAAGTTTTGAATAGTTTTGACCGTAACTGTCGCTGTTAGAACGTGTTTTTGATTCGTTATAATCATCAATTGTCTCTTTTCCTAATTCCTCGCTTAATGATTTAACCGTTTCGGATTCTTTTCCTCCCAGGAATATTGTAGTATCACAGTTCCCAATTATTGTGTCGGCACTTTCTTTATAAATCGTTTTAAGTTGGGACATAGCTTGCAATATAATAGTTGCTGAAATATTCCTGGAACGGATAGTAGCAATCAATTTATCGAAGTTTGGAATCAATCCAATATTAGCGAATTCATCTAATAAAAATCGAACGTGGGTAGGTAAAGATCCACCATATTTTTCATCCGCAACCGTACATAACGTATTAAACAATTGCGAATACATAATAGCTACAATAAAGTTGAAAGTTGAGTCAGTATCAGGGACGATAACAAATAGCGCTGTTTTGCGTCCTTTATCCCCGAGCGTACTTAGATCAAGTTCATCTTTTGACACTAGCTCACGTACAGCTGGGATGTTTAAAGGCGCTAAACGTGTAGCACATGAGATTAGTATACTTTTCGCTGTCTTTCCTGCTGCTAATTTATAAGATTTATATTGTTTTACAGCGAAGTGGTTACTATCTTCTTCTTCCAGCGCTTCAAACAGATAGTCTATAGGGTTTTTGTAATCTTCATCATCTTCTTTTACTGTAGAATAAGAGATTAAATCAATTAACGTCCCTAAATGTTGTTCTTCTTTAGAGAATTTAGAGGTAATTAAACTTAAATATGCTTGGTAAAGTAACTTTTCGGCTTTAACCCAAAAATCTTGACCACCACTAGACCCTTCACCCGTTGTATTCGCTATGATTGTTTCTACTAATTTCAATATATCTTGCTCGTTTTCAACATAAGCCAAAGGGTTGTACTTCATACTTTTAGAAAAGTTGACTGTATTAAATATTTTTATTTTATATTTACCGACATTTTTTAGCGCCATACCAAGTTCATTTACAATTGTTCCTTTTGGATCAGTTACCACAAAACTGGCGTTCATTTGTAATAAGTTTGGTTTAACAAAAAATCGAGTTTTACCACTCCCCGAACCACCGATAGCAGCCACATTTTTATTACGTCTAAACTCAAATCCTGCTTTACTATCATCAAGCATAATTTTGGTATTTTGAGAAAACAAAATATTATTGTTTTGATTTTCTTCGTCATACATATTTTTCAAGTCTTTTTTAACGTCACCCCATCTTGCAGAACCATGTTCAATACCCTTTTTGTACTTCTTCTTGTTATTTTTCTTATCTACAATAACAAGGCCTGCAAAGGCGATTAGAAATAACGGTACAAGCAAATCAATAATGTTAAAGGATAAAGGAAAAGCGTACAAAAGATATTTCGGCTCGGAGAATAAATAATTAAAACCACCTAGTGTATCAGTTGCAAATGTCACTCTGAAATAATAAAAAAGGTAATTCAGCAAAACATATAGAATTGCACCTAGAATAAGATACACTTTATTTTCTTTTATTTTTTCCATTCTACTAATCACTCCTAAATATTAATAAAAGGGCGAGTGAATTCACTCGCCCTCTCGCTTTCAGTTCATATTTTTATACAAATAGAGTTTTTAATTGTGGAATAAGTAGTGTCGCAATCAATACGATACCTGCGCCAGCCATGAACTGTTTCATACCCTGCGACTTCGCACCTGGGTTATCGTTACCGTAACCTTCCAATAAGTTGACTATGCCCCACACACCAAGACCTGCTCCAATAAGTATTACCAATTTCTGCATTACGTCTACACCTGATGTGAAAAATGCCATTATAATTTCCCCTTTTCTTTGTTGGTTTTTTGTTTTTTCATATTTATAAAAATAGATAATATTTTATCTATGTTATAAGCTTTAGCGACATTTACAATGCCAATGACTATAAAAACTGCACCTATTATTATTAAAATCGCTTGAAGGACATCAAACATTTAGCACATGTTCTTCCTGTGATTTTCTTCTTTTTGACCGGAATAAGTAAATGCCGAACCCGACAATTATTACTACAAACAATACAACCAAGCTACTTGCAATAGTCATTTTCTTTTTGAATGCTTGATCTTTCACTTCCATTTCTTGTGCGCGTTTCTCATATGCAATCTGACTATTATCTACAGCGATTTTTACTTCAGGAAAAACTTCAGTAATTTGCGTGGAGTTTACTCTCACTTCACGAGTATCAAAACCAAGTAAAACCGATTCTGAATTTATATATTTTTGTGTGTTTATTGTAATCGTTGTATCTTGCCTAATTGAATATTCATCATGCATTTTACCGTTTTCGTCATACGTTTTTAATGTTTTACCGTAAGGCAATGTAAGACTAAACAGAAATCCTTCATCTTCATCAAAGAATTTCACCATGAACATTTGGCCTATATTTTCATTTTTGAAAACGTATACCTTTTCTTTAAATCCAGTGCCTATATTCCCTTCGACGGGAGGTTGTGAGGGTTGTTTGGGTTGCACAATCAGCCCTGTATCGTTACCCGAACCACTTACATTGCTAGGTTTTTGATTAGCATTAAACTCATTTAAGCGTTCATTTAAGATTTTTTCGACTTGATCCGAAATATCTTTATCTGTGATTGGATTTTTTTTAGCATCGGCAATCACTTTGTCGGCTTTTTCCCATTTCACATATAGAGTAAGAGACTCCGTGAGAACATCATTCTTATATTCATTTTGAAACTTTTCATCCGTGTACCAACCTATAAAAACAGAATTTTTATTTTTAAGTATTGGCAATTCAATTGGATCCCCGACATTTGTTTTAACGTCTTTAAATCTATCTTTAGAGTTTGTCACGAATTTAACAGTTATTTCTTCTGTGGAATCATCAATGTCATTGTCGTTAAAATCTGGATAGAATTTAGCGTAATATACCCCTTTTGAATCCGTAATCTTTATATCATCAATATTTTTTAATTTTTCTTCACCTTTCTCATTTACAGCTTTGAACCATCCTGATAATTTATAATGCTTTTTGGGATTAACTTCGGGTAAAACATCCTTCAAATTCGTTCCTTTATTTACACTTTTGACAATTTCTTTAATTTGTGCGTTATTTTCTAATAACTGACCACCATCGGTTGTATAGAATCTCACCGATAATTCCTTTTCTTCTAGCAAATAAGGTTTGATTATTATTTTGTCTTTTTGGTGCTCGATTTGCCAATAACTTAACATTCTTCCTTTCCCGATTTTCGGTGCGTCAAGTTCCATTTCGGTATCACTTGATAAAACTTCACTTTGAAGTACTTCACCACCAGCAGTAAGCACTTGAATAATCGTTTTCGTTGGTACTTGTTCATGATACAAAACTTTATTTTCAAACTTTACTTTTAGATAGTTTTGAGTGATATTTGCTGTTGCTGTATAACTTGTTTCGTCTGCTGCTAATGCAACAAAGTTCGTTGCACTATATGTCAGTGAAAAAGCAAGCGCACTACTTAAAAGAACTAGCTTTGACTTTTTCCACATTTTATTACTACTCATACCATTACTCCCTTCCATCAATTTCTTTTTGCGCTCCACGTAGCCAACCGACACTAAAACGAACGTTTTCAAGATGTGAACTTTCTTCTTTTACCTTTTCAACTTCTGTTTCTTTTTCAGGTTCAACCGCTTCGATTTGTGGTTTATCTAAAGTTGGATTTAAGTAATTGCTAACTTCTTTTTCAATCGCTTCAAATGTTAACGCTTTTAAATCGCTTTTGATTTCCTTTTCTAATTTTCCGATTATGACATTATTACTATAATGCTCTTGTTTCTCAATCTCTTTTTCATTGTGATTTAAAACTAGCAAAAGAAAGTTGAGAAGAAATATGTTGGTATGTTGCTTCTCAATCAAAATATTTCCGTTATCATCTTCTATTTTAGTAAGAGGATATAACTTATAAATACTTGATTTATCCACTTCTTTTTTAAGTTTTTCCTGAACTTGATTGTGCAATTCGCTATCTTTCATAGGAAGATGAAACATGTACTTTTTAATATAAACTTTTACAAGCATTATTTATCGTCCCTGTTGTCCTGATCCTTTACTTCTTCATTACCATCACTAATTATCATGTCGTCTTCATATTTTTCTTCCATCATATCTTCATCGTCTTCATCGTCTTCATTATTTCCTTTCCCTTGTTTCTTTTTAATTACAAGGAAGTAATAAGCCGTTACACCGACTGCTGCAACAAGTAGTACCAATAACAAGAAACCATTTCCACTTTCCTTTGGTTCTGCTGCTATTGCAGATTCCAATTCTTGTCCAGGTGCCGGAATAGGTGGAGCATTTTCTTTACCAGCTGGCACACCTTCCAATTTTGACTTGCTTATATCAGATAAGAAATACACGTTATTTTCTGTTTTATCCATATCAATTATCAAATAAAATACTTGTTGTTCACTATCAACAATTGTATAGAAAGCTTTAGAACCACTCGTTGTAAAATCGACTACAGTTCCGTTCCCTTCCATTTTCTCACCTGTTACACTTGCTGGCGTTTCAATGTCTAATTCTACTATTTCTTTATCTGTTTCCTTTTTAGGTTCTTTTACTTCAGGTGCTTTTACTTCAGGTATATCTACTTTAATTTGTTCCTCTATAGCCTTTTCTTCTTCTGGTGTGGGACTCCCCGAAGCTAAAACAGGACTTACCGCGAAGAGTGAAGTGAACAGACTAAATAATAAAAAAACTTTCAGTGATTTCATTGTGAATCGCTCCTTTAGTTTTGCTTGAATGAGTTTTCACTACTCTCTTTTTGTTCTTCATCTTCTGCGACAACGTCATTTACCATTTGCATAATGTCCTGTGGATCAACTTTATTTTTGACAAGTGCTTTTATTACGTCTTCATATTTTATATGAGTAAGAATTTCCTCATCTTTTTTCAGTAAGTTTTTTTCCTCTTTCAACTTCTCTTGATATTTATTGATTCGTTCCTTTCTTTTTGAAATTCTTTCCTCTATTTTTTGTATTTTAGTCATTTAATTTATCCTCCTAAAAGATGCTGAAAATATGGGTATGGATCAATTTGATTAGTGAATGATGCATCAGGCGCAACTTCAAAGTGTAAGTGAGGCCCAGTCGAAGTACCTGTATTCCCACACACTCCTATTTGTTGGCCCGTTCTAACTGTGTCTCCTGCTTTCACATTCAATGAACTCATATGTCCATAAGTTGTATAGAAGTTATCGTTATGTTTTATAACTAGAGCATTACCTAGCCCTCCGATAATTCCACTTCTGTGAACTGTTCCTTCTAGTACAGTCAAAATAGGTGTAACGAATTCGCTACAAGCAAAATCTATTCCTCTGTGATCTGTTGAACCGACTCCTCCAGGGCTATCACGACCTCCGAAATGTGAAGTAACCCATAAAGGTTGCGCAGGAGGTGCTAATTCCCCTTCAGCGTATGGATTTATGTATTGGGCGACTAAATCACCATACATAAAGTTGCCCCCGTTCCGATACAGATAGGGTTTCCCTAGATTGTTCGACACTGCATTTACGTAACTGTAAGTAATTCCTGTATAGTTTCCTAAAGATGGGGCAACTACATTTTTGGAATATTGTTCAGCTATATCTAGTGAATATTCGCCACCTTGCCTACCCACATAACCAGCGAAAGCTGAACCGAAATTATAAGCTTGGGCTAATAATTTACTGTTACTTTCAAATCCAGCCCCAAACCCTTCAAGTATATTTACAATGCTTTTTAAATGCTTTACACCCTGTCGCACTGATAATTCTTCGGTTTGCCAATAATTTCTTGGATGCCCTGCTGATTCTGAAGACTGCATAATATCCCTTGTGCCTACACCACCAGTTTCAACCTGGATAATTGCTAAAAGTAAACTTACGTAAGCTGACATTCCTTGTGCTGCTGCTTCTCTTTCTACTAATTCACGCCATTGCTCGACTCCAGGCGATAGACTATGAACACCACCTATTTGAGGTTGTGATTCTTGATCTGCCCCTCCTCCTAGTATTGCAACTAACAGTATTAAAACTACTGCTGCACCAAGAATATACGGCAATATAGAAATCAATCCTGCGCCAGCCCAAAGACCGACCTTTGCACCAATAGCATTTTTGATCGAATTAAGATTAATTTTTCCTAGCCCTTTAATAAGTCCTTTTATACGATTAGACATACTCGACATTGCGCTTGCAGCTACTCTTGATTTAGCTCTTTGTGGTGCATACATTTTCTTTCTAATCGCTTTTTTCTTCAAAGCATCCTTAGTTTTCACCTTTAAAGAGTTACTTTTATTAAAATTCCTTTGCGTAAGTTTACTGTTTTTTCTTCCTAACTTACCTGAACCACTGCTGATTTTGCTGATACTTTTTTTCAATTTATTTGAAGCCCTTGCTACTTGGGTAGCACCTTGACTAGCTAACTTGACACCTTCGTCACCTTGTTCAAGTTGACCTCTATACTTTTCTGTGCCACCCACCATGCCTTTTTTCAGAGCAACCGCAGGTGATGTAGCTATTTTTTTCAAACTACTTACATTTTTCTCCTTGGATAAAGGATTTTCTTTTGCTTTTACAAAATTTTTGTTTTTAAGCTTTTTTTCTCTTAGTTTTTGTCTACCTTTTCTTGATAGTTTCCCAACTACCCTAGCCCCTTGACTAACTACCTCTACGCCATCATCATCACGTTCCAATTGTTCCTGGTAACTACTTGCACCTTTTTTTAGTGTGTCGGTTGTAGCTACTAAAGTTCCGTTCCCAACACTTTTTGCTACTAACTTAAACCTTTGTCTAGCAACACCGCTTTTAGATTTCTGAATTTTACTATTTGTACCATTATTTTCAGAAGTGACTTTTGCAGTTTGTGAAGATTGTCGCTTTTCGGCTGTAGTTAAGGGCTTATCAAGCTTCTTCGTTGTACTTTCTTGCTGTCTGAAACTTTCATTCTCTTTAACAGCAACCCGTTTTCGTAGATTGCCTTGATTTCTTTTCGCTTGATTATTTTGTGGAGCATTATTATTTGTTGAATGCTGATTTTGAAGTTTACTTGCACCACTTCCTGAATTTCCGACCACGCTTGTTGATTGAGTAAATTGTTGTTGTTCGGCTGTCGTTAAAGGTTTATTAAGCTTGCTCGTTGTACTCTCTTGCTGTCGGAAATCATCGGTCGCTTTATTGGAAAACTGTTTCCGTAGATTTCCTTGATTTCTTTTCGCTTGATTATTTTGTGGAGCATTATCATTTGGTAAGTGCTGATTTTGAAGTTTTCTTTCACTATTTCCTGAATTCCCAACCACGTTTGTTGATTGGGATAACTGTTGCTGTTCGGCTGTTTCTATTGGTCTATTAAGCTTGCTCGTTGTACTTTCATGCTGTCGGAAATCATCGGTTGCTTCATTGGAAAACTGTTTCCGTAGATTTCCTTGATTATTTTGTGGAGCATTATCATTTGGTGAGTGCTGATTTTGGAGCTTGCTTTCACCGTTCCCACTTGTCGATTGGGAAAACTGTTGTTCAGTTGTCCCTATCGGTCTATTAAGCTTACTACCTGTATTTTCTTGCTGTTGAGATCCATTTACAGGTTGATTAGTCTGATTAGGGAAATGTTTTTGCCCCTGACTTTTTGGTTGTTTGTCATTATCAATTACACTAGCAGTTTGTGCGGTTTGCCTTTGCCCAGCTGTTTCGTGGTCTTTATTTAATTTCCTAGTAGTACTATCTTGTTGGCGAAAATTATCATTAGACTGATCTGTCGGTTTTTTTGTAACCACTTTATTCAGCAGCCCCTCTCATTCTTACAATTTCTTCGGGCTTAGTTGTCATAACAGGATACAAAGAATTGTTATGTGGGAACTTATCTTTGAAAGGTAAGATTATTCCCGAATAAACAATTAAACCTTCACCTTCGCCGGAATGAGTAATGTAATTCGCTTGATAATCACTGATTTCAAATTTCTGTTGTAGAATATTTCGGTCACTGGTTGCTTGATTTAGCAAGTAAACAAAATCTGTGTTATCAATGATTGTTTCAATCTTAGGACTTGATAATAAGTCTTTAACGTTTTGCGTGATTCCTGTTGGGATTCCTCCCCACTTCCTGAATCTCTTCCAAAACTCAACCGAGTAAGTTGCTGTTTGTTCTTCTGCTAATAATTTGTGAAACTCATCCATGTAATACCATGTTTTCTTATCCCGATTACGGTTTTTTGTAACTTTATTCCAAACATGGTCTTGTAGTATTAACATTCCAAGCTCTCTTAGGTTCGAACCTAGTTCTTGGATATTGAAACAAATCAAACGATTGTCAACATTAATTGTTGTACGGTGATTAAATACATTCAAAGAACCTGAAACGTATAATTCTAAAGCATCTGCTAATTCACGACCTTCAACACTTTCAGCTTTCACAAAAGCATTGTACAGGTCTTCAAGAATCGGAATATTTTCAGGTACAGGATCTTCAATGAATGGGCGATAAATAATTCTAACGCATCTATCGACAATCGTTTTTTGTCGTGCTGTCAGTCCTGCTTTTCCACCTGCTATAAGTTCCATTAAGTTAAGAATAAAATCACTCTTGAAGGAAATAGGGTTTTCACCTTCACCGTATTCTAGCGAAATATCCAAAGGGTTAACATAATCTTTAGAGTTAAGGGATATTTTAATTTCTTCGCCACCCAAGCGTTTAACAAACGGGTAATACTCACCCTCGGGATCGCAAATAAGAATATCGTCAGTTGTTGTCAAAAAAGTATCAATTATTTCACGTTTGGCCGCGAATGACTTTCCTGAACCTGGTGTACCTAAAATCAATCCATTAGGATTTTTAAGTGCTTTTCGACTTACTTTAATCATGTTGTTACTTAAAGCGTTTAAGCCGTAATAGTTGGGTTCTTTTTCTTCCTGGTACAACTCCTGTGTAGTAAATGGTACAAAGATAGCTGTTGATGAAGTTGTCAGTCCTCGCTCTAAATCAGTTTCATTTAGATTTTCACCCAATGGCAATGCGCTTATTAATGCTTTTTCTTGCTGATATTTCATTTTTATCAATGAACAGTTTTGCTTTTGAGCAATAGAACTTAATCTAAATATTGCATTATCCAATTCTTTTCGGTTTTTCTCGAAAACTGTAACCGTAAAAGTGAGATAAAAATACTTTTCGTTCTCTCTCTGTAAATCTGAAAGGATTTTCCGACTTTCTTCAACGTGCATATTTAAATCGGTTGGTAAAATGTCCATATCATAACCACTTCGTAATGCCTTTTTCTGTTCCTCAATTTTAATACTATCAAGATCGGACGCTTTCGATTTAACCATTTTCACAGCTTGTTGTTGGCCCAGCGCCCGTATGTGCATACTTACAAGCATTTCAAGGTCAAGGTCAAGGAAGTCAGCCAGCACCCTGTCGGATAACTCTGTAGCTTCAACGCTAAGGTGTAAAGTAGCACCGAATTTTTGATTGATTTTAAACTCGTCATTATGATTCCCAAATTGAATATTTTTAGCTGCTATTAAATCTTTCGTTGTGCCACTGCGTAATTGTTCGGCAGTTAAATCTTCTAATTCCAAATAATGATTACTATTACCGTTCAATAAGTAGTTAATGACAGATAAACGTTCGATACCATTTAATTCTTCTGTCGCTACTCCCATAGGTTTAAAGTGATCGCTGATATTATTTTCGATACTACCAAGACGTCTGACCGCATTTTCATACGAATCATCTGTAATTGTAAAAATTAAATACTTATTTCGCACGATACCGTTGTTACCTTTTTGTTTCTGCTCTTCTAAGAATGAAAAATATTCATCACGTAATAATTCAAAGTCTTCAATATAGCTATTCTGCTTGCTATACTCCATCACGTCTTTTTCATTTTCTTCGCTACTCATTCTATAGTTGATAAAACAAAATTGAATTTTAATAGAACTGTCAAATGAGTTTAACAACGTACTATATTGAGCGAAAATCTTTTGCTTCGTTTCATCCTGGGATAGTTGATAAGATATATCCGAAAAGCGAATCATTTTGTTGTATGTTTTACCACCAACGTGGCACACGCCATTCGGGTACATTTTATTGTAATTTAATGTTTCTTGTGTAGATCTCTTGTTTGACCTCTTAGAATTAACTAGTTTTTGAAGAACTTGAAACAGATTTAGTTTTTCTAGCTTTTTTGACATGTACCATATTCCTTTCTAATGCTAGCTTCCTGTTCTTTTTTGATACTTTAAAGTATCTTGTTTTCGGGTTTAGATACTTATATTCTAAAATTATCTTCACCCAGGTTTCCGCTGGCATTCCATCTTTGGTGAAAATCGTTCCAAAAATAGTTGGTAATGCTGTAAGGAAAAGACCATACATTGCAAGGTCAGTGCTGTATACTTTAAGCATAAAAAATACAGGAAGTGCAAGTGCGATAGCAAGACCAAAACCTATCAACTGTCTTTTGGTTAAACCAAAAAATAGTTTTGATTTAATAGTTTTTAACTCTTTCGGAATAGAAACAACAAAGTTATTATTCACTTTTTGTCTATCTCCCTTCTAACACGAGAAGGCATATCCATTAAAAAATTTAAATCATTTGCAAAAAAAGCATTTTTTACTGTGCCTGAACTCGGAAAAATAACTTTCCATAATATCAACAATAGAAGCAACATCCAAAAACCCATTAGAACTAAATCAAATAACCCTAGTAAAGCAACATTTTTCAAACCATCTGAAATAATGCCTGTTGTTGCATAATGATCTAAATCTTCAAGGTTAGATAAAATAAATTTAACTTCAATTAAGGTTGTTATAAATGTTATTACTGAAGTAACACAAAATGTTATCAATAAAATTTTATTTTCAACGAGCCATTTCCTAATGTAATTTTTCATTTTAAACGACCCCCATTACTGACTTAGCCAGTGAGTGCGTTCTTGTTAGAGAAATCACTAGAATTGCCATTGAAACGAGCATTAATACTAACCCATAAAAACCTGTACCCTGGGTAATCATTAATTCACTTGATTTTTCTAACAAACCTCCATATATAATCAAACAAATTATCATGAAATAACCTTGTAACATTAAAGCCATAAGATTCTTCACGTAAGTTTGACCAACAGAGCCAATCCAATCATTATTCATAAATGTAGCGAATGGAATTGGAGCAACTGAAATATAAAGCATTATTGTAACCATTCGACTCCATGCTACGAGATAAATAATCATTGACATAAAGAACGTGACAATCATAACGATTACAGATATCGTCCACATGCCTAGCGCCTGACCTATATCACCTTCTGGAATACTTTCAAGTATATTTTCCCTAATACTATCGGGCAGAACCATAGCTGTTTGCGGTATTTGATTTGTTATCCACTGACCTAAATCAAAAAACGCTAATGTTATATCGAAACTGTGTGTTAAAAGTAATATCATTCCAGCGGTTTTAAAAATCAAAAACATTAACTGGCCTGTTTCAAAATCGTTACCTCTGTTTTTCTCAACTACTAATTGGTACAATTCGTAACAAAAGATATACGTTAAAAGCAAACCACCGATAGGCAATATAGCTGTTGTAGATATTGCCCTAAGAGTTTCGACAATTGTTGCTGAAAATTCAGTAGGTGTTTCCGAAACATTTTCTCGAATCGTAACCATACTTTTTCCGAACATATCATGCGACATATCGAGAAACCAAGATATACTTCCCAACAACGTTTCAAAAATCCATTCCTTTACATCATCGAACCAACCAAACATAAATCCACCTCTTTTTAATTACAGCCAAGTTTAGTTTTGGAGATCAACGTAAATATTTTTATTTACATTGTCCAATTTTTGCAAAACTTTTAACTGTAAATTCTTGCTATCAGCGAATTCACTTGGAATTGCTAGAAATATATCACCCGTTTCATCTATTGTTTTACCAACTCGATAATCGGTTGCGATAAATTCTTGCTGATAACTTAGAAATTCATTTGAAAGTCCTAATTCATCATCCCCTATCACTAGCCCTGATCCAGCATTTAACATGAACGCTTCTCGATCAGCTTCCTTCTTCTCCCCTTTTAATTCGTGTGACATAGTGATTACTAATAACTTGTAGGCTTCTTGTAAATTAATACCTTGTTTTCGTACATCATTACCATAGCGTTCTAAAAATTCGATTTCAGTTGATTCATCAAAATCTTTAATTTCTACGCTTGTAATGCTCCGACTAAAAGTATTTTCTGTACCTAACGATTTGGCGTATTCACTATTCACATAAATATTTACAGGTAAACTTACAGCTTCATGTTTCTTTACCTTTTTTTCAACTGGTCTTTGAATTTCACTTTCACCATCTACAGTTACATTTCCTGGACTACAAGCAGATACAATAGAAGCAAACAGCAATAAAGCCAAAAAACTTTTCGTTGCTTTTTCTTTTATCATAAAATGAGAACTCCTTTCTTATCCCACCCTCATCTCCTCCAAGTTGATCTACAAAAGAAATACTTGAATCCACAAACCTGTTATTTAATAGAAACACATCATTTTTCAACAACGTTGATTTCACTCTCGAAAAGAGTATATACTTACGATATACTATTCAGACGGTATATGTCAAGTATATACTTAGCATATACCGGAAAATGATATTGCATCTATAAATTAAGGAAGTGAAGTAATGGGGCGTGTAGCGAAACTAATTAAATTTCCTGCTGATTTAGTAAAAAAGATCGAAGATTATCAAGAAGAAAACCATCTTTCGAGCTTTTCCGCAGCAGTATATGAGCTTATCAGAAAAGGACTGAAAAATGGTTGAATTTGGTCAGATAAAAAAAGATACTCCAAACAGCATGGAGTACCTTCTATAAAATAACAGTTCAGAAGCATTATGGAACAGTGCAGAAGTATTATGCACTGTTCTTTTTCTTGGATTTTCCTTAAAAACAGTGTAGAAAGTATTAGGCTTTTGCTCTTTTATTTATTCACGGCAACAGGATACTTTTCAATATATATAGTAGAGTAAAACTGAAAATATATAGTGGAGAAAAACTGAAATTAATCTCTTTCTTCGAGCCAATTGTAGAAGGGTACTCTTTTAACTTTTCTCTCTGTGCTTTCATTATTCAATTCCAATAATTTTTCCAATCTTTTTATATATGCATTAGCATCGGCTAGGTAAGTTTTTGCGCGTTCTTTAGTAATCTTCCCCTCTTTAATTCCCACTTGCATTTCCATAGATTTTCTTACTAATTCTGTCGCTTCTTTTCTGTGGTCATTATTATTTAAATCAATATAAATCCACATATCTTTTTCAATCGCATTTAAAACCCTTTCTAATGCTTCCATTTGGGAAGTAGATGCAGCGGCCACCTTTTGACCTGAAGACCAATGTAACTCAAAGCCGACAATTGAGCGCCCTTCTTTTTTCTCAACATACCAAACCTCTAGCTCCGTATATTTATTAAGTTCTTCAATTGCAGCGTCTAATACTGATATTTTAAATCGTGCTGTGTTTTGCTGATATGTTTTTTTATCTTCAACACTAAATAATTTCATGAGTGCGTCTTTAGATAAGTTTTTATGCCAGTAACCATAATGAGATTTTAAGTAATCGTATAACACCCAAGAAAAACCACTTTTGAATTTCGCAGTAATAGACAAATCAGTTGTAATATAGTGTTCTTGAAGTTCTAAAATATGTGGGATCATGTCTTCGGTCCACTTGAATTTAAATAAACCTTTACTATATTTGATTGACTGGAAAACATTATTAAACTCGAATGAATCATTTTCTAAATCTACATTGCTAAACTTCAAATCAAATACTGTTTCAGCATCTCGTTTTGCGTTTACAGTTTGATATTTTTCAATTTCAAATTTGCGTTCAAAATCCGCTTTATTAAATTCTGTTTTTCCGTCTGTCTGTGTTGAATATATAGCAAATGCGAATAATTGCATTTGATTTAAAGAAAGACCTTTATTTAACTTCGCCATAGATAGACTATTGCTTTTTTGGATACTATTTTCAAAATCAACAACTTGTTCTTTACTATTACTTCTACCCAAGATGATTTCACTCCTATACTTAATATATCCTTTTTAATGTACTTTATAAAAAACGAAAGTTCATTACTATGAATCTACTGTACTTTATATTTTACCAAAGTACAAATAAAAGGATACATAAAGTACGATAAAGGGATACATAAAGTACAATAGTGGGATACATAAAGTATGATAGAGGGATACATAAAGTACAATAAAAGCTTCAATCCCTTGTGGCTCTAGGCGTTGTAGAGTTGACAAATAGTACTAATCTTTAGGAACTTTAAGAACTTAAAAGGTTAATATATATAAGCATATTAAAAATGATATATTTCAAGTTTTCGAGCAATAACGTTTCGCTATCTAATTTGATATATATTAAGTTACAAAAAGAATAGAAAAAGAATAGAGATAGAATGGGACTAGCATAGACTTTAAAAGCCACACGAGCCGTTTTGAGGAACTTCAACCACATTTAGGTATAAACCTTCATGTATACCTAAGGAATCTCTTAAAAGGAATTTTAAGCATTGACTTAGCGCTACGAATCTTAATAATTGATTAACAGATTGAGGACTGCACTAATCGGGTGCAGTCCTTTTTTCTATTTGGATTTACTTTTATTAGTCTTTTTCTGCATCGGAATATTGAACTTTTTTCCATGGTTTATCATTTCGCGGGCGACCTCGGCAGCTAACTCTTTTTTGTCCTTACTCATTGTAAACCTCCCTTGGATTCTTCGGTATTAGCAGTCTCTCCAAGAGGTTATTTTTCTATGCATAACCACTCCCCTCTCGACCATAGGATGGGGAATAAACCTGTGACGCAGCTAAACTGTCACAGGGCTAATTGTGAGATGGAGGATGGGTATGCAAGCAGAGAAGGGTACTAGAAAAGTTCGTTCCGATAAAAAACGAGAGGTTCAACCGACCATTTCAATTGAATTAAAAGAAGCAATTTATAGATTATCTTACATTACAAATACCCCTGTTAAAGATGTGGCTGAAAGGATTTGTGAAGACGGTATTTTATCCCGTAAAGTCATAGAAGGTTTATCGCAATATTTCCGGCGATCTGTCAGGCTGAAAAACACAATGTACATGGGTGACTTGGAACGTCCGACCATTCAACGAAAATTCCCCGCTGGACATACGGAAAGAATTGGCATTCGTTTCAAGCAACATACTTTTGAAAATATTTCAGCATTAGCCTATGCGTTGGATTGTACTCCGTCACGGGCAACCTCTCTCCTACTGGAAGCAAGTCTCCATGATTCTGACTTTATAAATAAATATTTCCACGATCATTTAAAACAGGTACTTGATGAACGTCGCATGGCCGAGTTAAAAAAAGTGCTCAAGTATATAAACACTAATAACCCGTATGATGAAAAACTATCGTGGGGATTGTTGCTATCGTATCTTTACGAAGAGATTAAAGATGGGGCAGGAACAGTGTCGGAGTCAATTACAACGTTCATTAACAAGTGGAGATAGTTGCCATTCTAAAAGCAAAAGAGATCCAGCAGCTTAATAATAGATTTATATAGACGTTAATTTTATCAGTTTATGACGAAACGCCTTTAAATGACGTTGTAGGCGTTCTATTGGTAGTTTGACAGTTATACTCATGAAATCTGTTGAATCGCTTTGTGGACGCTCTGGTGTAGTTTAAAAGGTACTTTGAAAGGATGCGACTTGTCTCATTGTTAGGAACGGTTTAAAAAAAGAATTTGAATCAATAGATTTATAGCCACCACCACCACGCTCTTGTTTGTTGTTGTTTTAATATTACTTGTTTTAAGTGATTACTAGTGATTACAGCACCTCTCAAACGCTTGGTATGACTGGCTTTGTAAGGTCAAACTATCACACTTTTGGTCTTAAACATCACACTTTTGGTCTTAACTATCACACTTTTGGTCTCCCAAACATCACACTTTTGGTCTTAACTATCACACTTCTGGTCTTAACTATCACAACTTACATAACCGAGGATATTAGTTGACCTTAAAGGGTTTGTGGTTCATAATGGGTAATATAGAGGTCACAAACCGATTATTTGTGATACATGGGAGGGTTTTTATGAATAAAAAATTTATAGTGGCACAATCAAATGAACTTATTACAGCAAGGCATAACAATCCATTGACAAGTAGAGAACAAAAATTAATTCTTGCTATGGTCAGTGAAATTCAACCTGACGATGAAGATTTCAAAGAGTACCGAATTTCATTGAAAAACTTTAATGAGCTTTTAGGATTGAAAGGAAGCACTAAATACACTCAAATGAGAGAAATTATGGAAAATCTAATGAAAAAAACAATACAAATTCCACGGAAAGATAAAGGTTGGTTACTTGTGCATTGGGTTTCCAGTGCTGAATATGTAGATGGTTCGGGGGTTATTGAGTTGACATTCTCCCCGAAATTAAAGCCTTATTTGTTGCAGCTTCAACAATATACTTCGTATAAATTAAGTAATATATTATCTCTTAATAGCACATACTCGATTCGTTTGTATGAAATCATAAAAAGATATAGCTACTTGGGGACTTGGGATTGTCCACTTGAAAATTTAAGAGAAATGATAGGCGTACAGGAAGATATGTATAAACAATACGGTCATTTTAAATCTCGTGTTTTAAAAAGAGCAGTTGATGAAGTCAATGAAAAAACCGATGTTAAAGTTGTTTTTGAAGAAATTAAAAAAGGTCGAAGCGTTGATAAAATTAAATTTACAATCCGTAAATCTTCAGCTCCTGAAATCGAGCCAGTAGAGGAAACGGAACAACCGAAAATTCCGGAAAAAGCGCCTGAAAATGCAGATGTACGCACTCGTTTGAATGGTTTAGCAGACAAAAAACTTTACCAGTTCACTCAAAATTATTTTTCTCAATTGTATCAAGGGGCATTATTCATATGGGGAGAAAAAGCCGAAAATGAATTAGTAATGCTTATTGAGTATGTCAATGTAGAAAAATCTGTACAGAATCCACTTGGATTTATTAAGTCGCAAATTCAATTAGCCTGGGAAGCTTATGAGCGTGGAGAACATACAACGTTTGCTGACCTTCAACCAACAAAAGAAAGAACAACTGGACGGGAAGAAATTATTCCTGATTGGTTCAAAAAAAACAGTAAAGATAATGAACCAAAAAAGGAAAAAGACAAGGCTAATATTGATGAAGAACGGGAAGCTTTACTGAAAGAATTAGGTATCCAAAAAGATCACATATGAGTTGTAATCACGATAAAGTGAGTTGTGATAATTAAGACCAAAAATGTGATAGTTTGAATTCAAGCATGTTGATTACTATGAAAGTCGATTGCTCTTACTAAATGGAGCAGTCGGCTTTTTTAAATCTATGCTTAAAAAGATGCACAAGGCATTTTAAGGGCCTGTAACGAATTTTAGGTATGTAGGTTTTTAAAATACTAAAAAACCATCTACCAACATGATAGACGGCTTTTAATTTATCCTCTTTAATTCATTAAACATTTAAAAATTTCCCCTATCTATTTGTTTTCAGTAGAAAATATCAATATCTTGAAGTTGAAGAAGCGAACATACCTAAAGTTAAAAGTATAAGTAACATACTTAAAGTAAATTTAAACAATGCAAACGCAACAGTAACAGTAAACGTTAATAATTTAAATGCAGCTCTGACGGTAAAACTTAAAAATCTCATATCAAACCACTCCTTTATTTTTATAATTATAAATCTAAATCATCTTTTTGTTTTTCTTTCTTCTTATCGTGATCCCTGCTTGTATCCTTGCTGGTTGTATTATTTAAAATATTTAAATCAGCAACGGTTTGAACACTACTTCTAGTATCGTCTATATCAATCCGGTCAGGTACTCCATCATTATCTAAATCCACTTCTTTTATACTTTCTGCATATCTCAACCTTAAATCTCTATCTCTTTTCGTTGCTTGATCTAATGTACCTTGACCTAATTTTTTTTCTAGCTCATTAGGTTTTATAGCAGCAACGGATTTAAGGAATTTATTTTTATACTTAGCTTCAAATAATTTTTCATAGGAAGGAAATTCTACGGTTGAATGCTCTAAATCTTTTAAATCATTTTCTGTCAAATTATCTAATTCTGCAAGTCGTACTGGATCAATTGAGTAAATAACAGAACCCTTTGAATCTACGGAAATACTTTCGCAGTAGTTTTTTTCAAACTGGCAAAGATTCTGATAAGCTAATTCTTTTTCTGTACCTATTCCTCTTTCAATATGCGCATTTTTTTCAAATGCTAATTCAGGCATAAATAAAACACTCCCTTATCAAATATTAAATTAAAACGATAGGCGTAAAATACGACTACCGTTTTTTAGGTTGCTTGTTAAAGAGATAATTCTTTGTCACGTTTTTTATCTTTATCATTATTTTTTTCTTTTTCCTTCAATAGCTTATCAATTTCTTTAATACCGTCAATTGAAAATGCCGAAGGTGATTTTGGCTTGTCGATTATTTTTTCTTTTTCTAAACCATTCCCAACAGTTTTAACATCTTTTATTTCTTTTGGAACTGCTTTATCCATTCCTTCAATATCATTGTTCTCCGATTGAGATTGTTTTTCTAATTGCTTATTCATTGTTAAATTTTCCGTTATTTTATCAATATCATTCATATGGATTTTTCCTTTAGGAGCTACATCTTTTGTGTCGTGAATATTTTCGTTATACAGACCATCAACTTTACTGATTTGTTCTTCTGAAAGTTTGTCTCTAGCTGCTGTATAGTTATCTAATTGTTTTTCTGAATCAGGGTTTAACATATATTCATTTGTTTCCAAAAATAAGTCTTTTTCTTCGGGAGATAACTGATTAAATATGTTATCTAATTGTTCTTCCTTACTTATAGAATTAATATTCACGATTTCAGAATGTAGATTTTGAACATTTTCAATTTGTTCTGTAGATAGATCATTTTTTAGTCCATCTAACTCATTCATTTTTTCAAACAAAACTTGTTCTTTAGGTGACAATTTATTTAACGAATCATTTAATTCATTTTCTTTCGTTTTTATTTTGATTTTGCCAGCATCTAATTCATTATCATTTTGAAGTAAACTACTTTGTACTTGTTCAAGTTCTGAAGAGAGAATTTTATCTTTTGGAAGTTCGCCATCACCAGTGAAAACATTTTCTTTATATAGATCATGAACATTCTTAACTTGTTCATCTGAAAGACCTTTTTGCAAATCAGTAAGTGCCATTTTTTGTTCCTGATTAGAAATTTCTACTTCATTTATTTTCATAAACAGAGCCTGTTCTTGTGGTGACAATTCATTTAAGGTATTTGCCAGTTGTTTTTCTTCTGGATTTAATTCAACTATATTTCGTATTTTGGGTTTTTCACCTAATTCATTTTCGTTTTTATTCTCTAATTCCAAGTTCTTTTTTTCAATAATATTTTTCAAAGACTTTTCAATTACGTTTGCATCCCTGGAAGCAAAGAAGAATGAGTAACTATCTTTATCGTTTTTAACAATGGAGAAATCAACCCCCATTTTTTTGAATTCATTTTGATAGTCTTTTACTTGTTCCTTAGTAATATTGTCGTCTAAAGCCATGACACCATCTTTATGTTTACTTACCAGGTCTTTAATCTTTTGTTTACCTTCTATCGTGTTATCTTTTATAACGAAATCTTGTTTCCCATTATCCTTTTCAAATAGATCATTTAAAGATTTAAGTATTTTTAGAATTAGTTCCTCTGTTAATTTAGCACCTTGTCCAGCAATTTCTATTACATTATTCGTGTGTTCATCTACTGATACCATATTGTTATTCACCTTTCCTTTCTTTACTCTCTTATTACCTTCTATTATACCATAATTATGAAATAATTGATATATTTAAGAAAGAGGAATATAGTAATTTGACGGAGGGCAAGCTACGGGTGTGTGATCACACACCCCAAAAACGCTGTTTTTGACTAGGTAGGATTCTCCTACAACCTATACAAATTTTTGATGCTAATTTTTTCAAAATTAGTATCAATATTTGTTGTCGCTACGCTCGAATTTATTAAAAAAAAGGTGGTATTATTATGGCTAGAATTAAAACATATATGAAAATATCCTTATCATTTGATGATAAGGAATTTATAAAAAATAAAGCAGAGGAATTAGGTTACAAAAGTGTTTCTGCATTCCTTTTAGAAAGCGCAAGAAATCATTTTCGTTTAGACATGGACATGAGTACTTATAGAAAATTAGCAAGCGAGGTAAACTACATTGGGAAAAATATTAATAGCTTAGTACGTAAAGTGAATTCAGCTGGTTTTTATTCCGATAATGACATAGATTTTTTAAAGACAAACCAAAAAATTATTATTGATTTAATGAAAAAAGAATATGATCGCTTACTCGATTTGAAAAGAAACTTTACAAGTGAAAATTTGAACCTAGAAGAGAAAGAAAATTTGATAAAAGCATTGGAAGATAATGAAATTCAAGTTCCTAAAAAGGTAGTTCTTGAAGCGATATATGAACAAATAAAAGACGACTTTATTTATATTGGTGAAGCAGTTGAAAGTTCCCCTGAACAAGATAAGGACGTTGCAGAATATTTTTGGCAATACTTATATGGGGAAACTCTATTTAATTTAGAAGAAAAACAATTAATTAAATTTGCTGATTCAATATTTTTATATGCTCAAAAGTTAAAAATGAAGTTGCTTAAGTTGGATAATATTTTTGATAATGATGATTGGTTTAGTTTGAAAGATATACTAGATGAATATGAAGTTTACTAAGTGGAAGAATGGGGTTGTTTGCATTGTCTATTGTGAAGATCCAAAAGGTTAAGGATTTGAAAGCGGTAGTAAATTATAGCCTTCAAGAACACAAAACTAATAGTGAATTAATAACTTCCTTTGAGTGCGATGTTCATATGATAAAAGAGGATTTTGAAATGCTACTATTGGAATACAATGACAAGAGTAAGACTGACAGGGATATAACGGCTAGAATGATTATTCAATCCTTCGACAGCGCAGATTATTTAACGCCCGAACAAGCGCATAAATACGGAATTGAGCTGGCTGATAATTATTTTAAAGGAAAGCACCAATACGCAGTAATTACTCATACTGATACGGATAATCTTCACAACCATATTATTTTTAACTCTATTAGTTTTGTTGACTTAAAAATGTTTGAAACAACAAGACAACATTCGCTTTATGATTTGAGAAGAGAAAATGATAAAGTATCAGAAGAACATGGATTAACAATTATCGAGAAAGAAGGTAAGAAAGATAAATATTTAACCTTTAATGAGTATGTTTCTAGGGCTAAAAAAACATCTTTTAAAGGGAAGCTTGAAGATGTTATTGACGAAAATATTAAGAGTGCCGATTCATTTGAAGATTTTTTAGAACGGATGAAACAACAAGGGCATGAAGCTAAACAAGGGAAACATTTATCCTTTAAAAATCCGAAATCGAACAAGTTTATGAGGACGAAAACTTTAGGTATGAATTACTTTGAATCCTCAATCAAATATAGAATACAAAATAAAGATTTTGTTCCAGTGAAACGAAACATGATTGATAAAAATTGGATTGATAAATCACAAGAAAAGTTTAAAAATAACAAGGGGCTTCAAAAGTGGGCTACTAAACAAAATATTAATTACTTAAACGAAATAAGTAACAAGCTATATAAAAAGGATATAACGCTAGAAGAGTTAAATGAAGTTGAAATTATAAATGAAAATTTGGTAGACAACTTTGAAAAGCAGCTAACTTTAATTGACGATGAATTGTTTAAATTAGATAAAATGAAAGACTGTTATCCCATTTATGAAAACAGTCATTCTTTAATCAAAGCTTATAAAGAATCTGATGATAAATCTAAATTCAAACAAGAAAATTATCATCAATTTAAGCAGTATGATACTGCTAAACGTAATATTAATTATTTAAAAAAACAGTATGAAATTAATGATGAACCGGGCCTTCATTATAAGATGTCGTTAATGTCAGATGAAAGAAACTTACTGTATGGAAGTCTTGGAAAAGAAAGCGTAAAAGAACAAGAATTGGACCGACAAGAACAGGCTAGAAGACAAAAGAAGAAAAAAGAACGCGAAAATGAATTGTAAAAGTAATGTGGAAGAGTGGTATGATATGGTATGTTTTTAATGACAGGGGGTGAGGTATATAGATGTGTGGAACCATATTATGACTGCTCATGAAGCAAGCATAATGTTGGGTAAAAATTCGAAGTATATTTATTTTCTTTGGAAAAGGGAGTCAGACATGCTGCTGGCAGGCAGTGTCCAACTGAAAGGGAATACACTCCTTATTACACGAGAAGGTTATGAGCATTTGAAACCGCTAACAAAAAAAGAGAGCGACCTCGCAATTAATCAAGCTAATCGCAAGGTCTATTATGAAGTGGTACAAGCACTTCGGAACTCTCCGATGTACATTATAACTAAAAAAGTAGGATAATATAAGAAGTAAAAAATGACAATCCCTTTTTAGTTCCCTGTATTTTTAAATACGCACTTATACTTGCAAGTGTATTTTTGTATGTAAGCGCACTTATAACGTAAAATAAAAAAGATCAGCTAGGAGATAATTTCACCTAGCTGATCTTTTTTGAAATGAAAAAGCAAAAAGCTTGCAATAAACTTGTGTAAAACCAACTCTACACCATTTTAGTATGCTGTATAGGTATGATTCTTTTTTGGAATTTAAATGCTTGCAAATTGCTTTATTCGAGACGTTTAAAAATGATGATAGCGCTTTTGAGTGTTGAATTGCTTGCAAATTGCTTTTTATAAGCGGGTAAAATAGACTCTTTTGCAATCGTTTATATAGTTACTTGCAAAATGCTTGCAAATTGCCTTACTACATGTTATGATTAGGTTAATAAAAAAAGCAAAAGAAAAGGGAGTTTTGAGAAATGACAAAAAACCAAGAGGTTTACACAACGATTTTAGCAAATGACATTGGCAATGACAAAATGAAGATTCGGGAAACAGAAAGCCCTGAACTCGGAGTTATTAAAATTGAATCAGCTTACCGTAAATTAACAATGGTTCCTGAAATCCAAGAATTAGACTTGAAAAAAAACGTTGTTAATTTACTAGATAATCTTGTCGTGAATATCACAAGTAGTTCTATTGAGCGAAGTGGTTTGTATTCCATTGGCAAGAAAGCTACTGACACAAGTAAAGCTAATCTTTACAATATGGATATTGAAACAGGGAAAAAGCATGAAGAGGATTTTATGTTAATAGGTACGCTTGGTTTTGTTGCAGCACGTACAATTCAGAAAGAGTTTGAATTAAGTGGAGAAGTAAGAGAATCGCTAACAACCTCTGTTTATATGAGTACAGCGATTCCAGCAAGTCAACATAATGCAATTAGTGCAAGAGCGTTAGAGGAACGATTTACAAAACCAACACATATTGTAATTGTTTTTTTAGGCGAGAAACAAATTACCATAAACATTTCATTCAAAAAAGTAAAGGTGATGAAAGAAGGTGTACCAGCTTTGTATGCCATCCTTGAAGGTGATGAAGAAATGTTTGAAGAGTTTAATGTAGAAAATAGTTCAGAGTGGAACGGGTCGGATTTTGCAGACAAGAAAATAATGCACGCTGATATTGGATCGGGTACAACCGAATATGTTTTCACAAATGGTGTGAATCCTGTTTCGGATCGTTGTACTGGGGAACGTCAAGGCATGGGACATGCAATTGCTGAAGCGATTAAATTGATGGAAAAGAAACGCGAGGGGTTAAGTATTAACAGGCAACAGTTCAGCAAGTACATTGAACGCCCCGATGAGTTCCCGAAGGACAGTGAGGTGGCAAAGAACCTTCTAAGCGATACTAGAGTAGAGCAAGCTGATAACATTTTTAAAAGTATTACTAACAAAAATAAAAATATTATGTCCAATGAAACAGAGGTTTTCGCAGTATATGGTGGTGGTAGTATCGAGTTTAAAGAAGAAATGTATGAGAAATTGAAAGAATACGCTAAAAAAGAAAATGCAAAAGTATTATGGATTCCTAAAGGAAATGCAGTAACAATGAATGCAGACGGTTTAAATAATTTAAATATAAACTTGTTCTATGCGGAAGAATTAAAAGCAATTTAAAAGAAAGTGAGCGTGATTACACATGGAAGAGAAAGATAAAAAAAAGGCGATAAACTGTCGCTTTTCACTTGATGAATCAGATGAATTTTTCGAGTGGTTAAACAATCAATCGAATATGACAATAGCAATTAGGAATCTTGTATATCACGCTATCGACCTTTACGGGACAAACGATTTTATTGCACCTGATACACAAAAGGAAGTCATGAGAAATACTTTCATGTTTGAAGCTACTAAAAATCAACAAGCAATGCCGATCAATCCATTTACAATAGAAAATAATGAACAGGCTTCTACTTTGGAATCAATTCCAGCACATGAAAATGCCGAACAACAAACACAATCAACTGCTGATTTAACAATAGAAATCCTTAAAACAAAGGAAGAACCAAAGGAAGAACCAAAGGAAGAACCGAAGAAAGAACCGAAGAAAGGGATTTATGCAGGAGTAGACGAAGGTAAATTGTAAGATGAAAAACTAATACCGGGTGACACCGCATTTATGAGGTATCGAACCTCATAAATGCGACCATAGAAATTACTAATTCTTAGTAATTTCTATGGTTTGTAATAAAATGCAAGCATTTCATTACAATAAGTCCTTATTTTTTTCGTGGATCGACCACTCAAAAAATATTATTGTCCTCTGGCCCAGTTTATTCTTCTTTGTGTCGCTTAATTGTACTAGCTCCGTTCGTAACTTAGTCAAGGGCTGCGGAAATCAAAAAAAATGGGCAAATCCAAGTAGGCTAAGGGGGAGTAAGAAAGCGCGAAAAAACGCTTCCTAACTCCCCCTAAGTCATTGGGATTTGCCCATTTTTAACGCCAACATCGAAAAGCCCCGATGTTGGCTATGATTTTCTTGCAAGTTGGCTAAAGGGCAGCCAACCCTTGACACGTTCTCACTTCGTAGTGTGTAGCTTTCACACAACGAAAGGAGGGTTCGATATGATAAAAGAAATTATAGTAACAATGATTTTAATTCTTGCTGGCGTAGTTCCAACTATCCAACTATATAAATTCACTAAAAGTGATTTCATGCAATCAATTATCATTGTTGGATATGGCGTTTTCTGTGTAGCAATGCTGTTGTATCTAATGGCTAACTTCATCATTTTAGAACTTAGTTAATAGTGAAAAGGGGAAGAGGTAGCTCTTTCCCTTTTTATATTCTAATTAAATGAATCCGGATTTATGAGGTATCGAACCTCATAAATCCGACCATAGAAATTACTAATTCTTAGTAATTCCTATGGTGATAAATAAAATGCACAGCATTTCATTTATCTAAACACTTATTTTTTTCGTGGTTCGACCACTCAAAAAATATATAAGACACCGCATTTATGAGGTATCGAACCTCATAAATGCGACCATAGAAATTCCTAATTCTTAGGAATTCTATGGTGATAAATAAAATGCACAGCATTTCATTTATCTAACCGCTTATTTTTTTCGTGGTTCGACCACTCAAAAAATACTGTGGGTATTATTCTTCTTTGTGTCGCTTAATTGTATCCGCTCCGTTCGCCACTTAGTCAAGGGCTGCGAAAATCAAAAAAAATGGGCAAATCCAAGTAGGCTAAGGGGGAGTAAGAAAGCGCGAAAAAACGCTTCCTAACTCCCCCTAAGTCATTGGGATTTGCCCATTTTTAACGCCAACATCGAATAGCCCCGATGTTGGCTATGATTTTCTTGCGAGTTGGCTAAAGACCAGCCAACCCTTGACACGTACTCACTTCGTGATTGGTTGCTCTCACACAAACGAAGAAATCTCTTCCTTGTGAAAAAAACATTGGAGGTTTTACCTATGGAAAAAGTATATGAAATCGTTAGTATCAAGCAAGTTGTGAGAGAGTGTGATTTTGCAATCACTACAGTAAGAAGCCCCGAGGATGCAGCTCATGCCATTCAGAAAGAGATCTCTGACGAGGACAGAGAGATATTCTTAGTATTATGCCTTAATACGAAAAACGAAGTAGTGGCAATCCACAGGGCTTCGGTCGGTTCAATCAATTCTGCGATAGTTCACCCGAGGGAGATTTTCAAAGCTGCGATTCTGAACAACTCAGCTTCCATAATTTGCGCGCATAACCATCCGAGCCAGAACCCAACGCCTAGTCCGGAAGACCTAGAGGTGACTAAGAGATTAGTATCAGCAGGCGAGATTCTAGGAATCGAGGTGCTGGATCACATCATAGTGGGAGGTATGAAACATGTCAGCTTGAAAGACAAAGGCTACATGTAAAACCTAAAAAGGGGGTAAAGAAATCCCCCTTTTATTTTTTCTGAAAATTCTTTTTGTACACGTGTTAACAAACTTAACATTGTGTGGTATGATGTTGTTAAGTTACTTAACAGAAGGGGGTTATATTAGATGAAAAATTCAACAAGAAAAGTTATCGAATCGTTGCCAGTATTGCAAAGTCACTTGATAAATGAGGGCAGTGTTAAATTTAAATCCGAAGAAATTGAAGGATTAAACCAGATTGAAAAAACCTTTCTGCAGTTAGTTAATTTTTTTGAAGAACCCGAGGAAAATAAATTTCAACTTCAAGAGCTTTACAAAAATTTAAGTGATGATTGGCTTGTATTAGCTTTAGATTCAATAAATGTATTTTTCGAGAAAGACACTTATTTAATACAAAATAAAAAGGCCCATTCATTAACCGGGGACGGTGAAAATTATTTAAATCAAAAACAATTTGTCGATTTTTTAAATGAAAAAGGACAAAATTACAGTGAAGCTAAATTGAGTGTTTACATCCAAAGAGACAAAATGCCTTTGCCCGACTTAGTTATATCAGATACTAAATACTGGTTAAAAGATACGTGCGAAAAATTTGCAGATAAACTAGAAACACCAAAACAAAAAGGGGGAGAAAGTTAATTAGGAAGGGAATATTCTATTGATGGTCTTCGTGCAAGAGTTAGAAGGGGGTAAATATTGAGTGGTAAAAGACAACTTCTATCGTTCGATGAGTGACAATCAATTGCAAGCTACTTACAGGCATATTTCATGGAACTTGGAGGAAGACCCTTCAGATGGTATGGAAAAAGAATTGGAACGGGTTCAGGGTGTTGCAGAAGAGCGTGGTGTGAAATTAGGAAACAATTTTGATTCTGTAAAAGGCTTTATTGAATTTGAATTAGAAAAAAATAATAAATAAAGCCGTAATAATGCTTCATGAATTGCCGATTTCAAAACGAACAACTTTAATGAATCAAAACTAAAACCACCAACTACCCTAAAATCAGGGAAGATTGGTGGTTTTTTTATATCTCGAAGACATTGGACCATTGTTTATATGAAACCTTTTGCGGCTTTCTTATTCTCATCCACATCTACAGGCTCTACATATTCAACTGCTTCTGCAAATCTCTCAACTACTATACTTTTCGATGTCTGGCGTTCTCGCTCCTGTACAATTAGCCGTTTGATAAACAGACTAGGAGCGCCATGCTCTGGCTTTGTTGCCCACTCCCATAAATCTTTCTCGAATTCATCCAACATGCTAAAACTCGACTGGATCACTTCACGTTTCTTTTCGATCATCCAAAATTCAACTTCGCAAGCTCGTAAAATCCAACCGCATTTGAATAAGTAGGGGCGACCACTTGAACCCCTTTTTCGTTTTGAAGTAGAGGTTGTATAGTTTTAGCATTGGGATAGTGTTCCCGAATGAAAGGTAGAATTTCGTTTGCCACTCCACCGCAAATTAGCACATTGTCTGTCCGTTGCCAATTCATGCGAGTAGTCTCCCGAATAATACCTCTTGCGACTGAATCTATTCCGCGATTAACTGTCTCCATCCCAAAATTGAAGGTATCGCTTGCTGTATTAACGGTTTTTTTTTGAATTATGGTAGCCGCATTTATTGTGCCACTTCCTATGTCTAATATCCTGAATTTACCATTCTGTGCTACGCTCCAAAATGCTCCACAACCCTCTGCGGCAACTCCTACGTCTTGAATATACACATATTGTTTCTTTCCATTGACGGTAAATTCATGCCCACCTTGTAGCATTCCAGATATCTTTAGTTTCTCTTTATCATTATGTGAGGTGATAGGTTGACCTGTCACTATAGAGACCTCCTCCGTACTAGGAGAGTGTTTGTTGATGTATCTATATAAAGCAAGGAGAACCCTTATCTTAGTGTCCTTGTGAGCCTTAGAATCTCCGTACATACCGGAACCACCGAATACATCCTCGTAGACTGCGATTGAACCTGCATAGCCTTTTCTGCTGTCGATCTCAAACTCCATATCATCTTCTCCAAACGATTCTACAAAGTCCCTCTGAAACCAATCGCATATAGCTGTGCGGTAAGAGTCCACCCCGAATGCCCCTGCAACCTTGGCCATGTAATTACCCGCATCAATTCCTAAAATCAGCTTGCTCAACTGTTCCCCTCCATTTTTGGTATTACGAGTGTATTACCATTCTGTTTTTCGACCATACTTGGTAATACAACGGAAATACATGATATGGGAGGAGGAGGGGATTCATGCATCAGATTACTTTTTCTTTTTGCTTCCTAACTTTTTGAATGGGAAATTATACTTTTTTCCACTGTCAATTATCCTTTTTGCAAGATCGGCAGCTTCTTCTTTGGTCATTTTCGTATCATTACTCATTTTACATCTTTCCTTTCGGGCTTTTCACTCACTATTAACCATTCTACAAACATCTATACATAGCACTCCCCCACCGTTACATATAGTGGGATAAAGCCACGCCAGTAAGTCAACGACGCGGGTCTAATCATCTAAATGGAGGGGTATATTTGAAAAGGGAAGAGGGAAGAAGGATGCGTTCGGATAAGAAATGGAGTGTCCAGCCGATGGTTTCCAAGGAATTGAAGGATTGCATCCACCGTCTCTCCTACATCACGGATGAGCCAATCAAAAATGTGATGGAAGAAATATGTGTATACGGGATTAGAAGTAAGAAAGTCAATAGCCACCTCTCAACAAATTTTATACGGTCAGTGCGAATTGATAACACGTTATATATTGGCGATAGTAACCGCACGCCAGTTAATAGGAGGACAGCTAGAGGTCAATCAAATAGAATTTCAACCAGAGTTAGCGGACAAATGCATGACACGCTCAAGGTGCTTGCTTATGCTTTAGATTGTTCAACCGCCAAGGCTTGTGCCCTCCTGCTTCACGCGACTATTCAAGATACGGAATTCATGGAGGAATTCGTGTGGGGCTATTTGAAACGACATGTCACGGATGACCGTATGAATGAATTGAAAAAGGTATTGAAATACATCAATGAAAACAATCCGTATATCGAAGAAATATCATGGGGATCATTCCTGGCTTTTCTAATAGATGAAATAAAAGATAGCACCGAAAAAATAAGCGAAACCGTTGAAACGTTCGTCGTGAATCATTGGAGGAAATGAGAACCTTTAGACTGCATTATCTGCACAACTCCCTTTATGGGGTAATTTATAGTTTTGAATCTGAGTAAAAAACCGACCAGGAGTACTAGTCGGTTTTTTTTGCTGTTTTAAGTTGGAAATCGTGCCTGTAGGGGCTTTTTTAAGGCTCTTTCAAACTCTTTTAGGTACAATCCCCCGTTAATTCTTTTAATCTCCTTTAAGGATCTAAGTTCCAGTAATTTTTAAAGATTTAAGGTCAACTTCTGTTGCTGGGGTTGCCAAAGGTCTACTAAGAGGTTGTAAGTGAGAAAGGCCCTCACTAACAACCTCTAAGTATCTCGCTTGTATCTAAAAAGCCCGATAACAACAACTCGTAAAAGATGGCCACTTTCAAAGTGCGTGAAAGTAGCCATCTTATAACGGTTTGTAAGTTCCTGTCCTTTTCTTAACGATCCAACGACAACAAAGATCAAGTGACTAAGTTCAAGTGCCTAAATTCCAGACCTATTCCCACTTGTCTACTGGTAGCCCCCTTTTGTTATGGTTCATTTTTAGTGTACTAAGCCGTTTGCTTAAATGTGATTATAGACTGGCTGCTCAAAAATAAAAGGGTAAAATGCTACTCCTTACAGTCGCCCTTTCATTTTTGAACAGCCAGTCTAAGCCCGAATCACAGCAAACGACTAAGTACACTGAAAAAAATGAACCATAAACAACAAAAGGTGAGAACCAGTATGCCGAGTGTGAATATGGAATTTAGTAAACCTTTCCAGCACCACCTAAGTTCCTAAAAAAAATGAGTTGGAAAACAAAAAAACAAGAAAAAAAGGAGATAAAAAACAATGAAAAACCAAAAAGATTATAGAGCATGTTCATCTTGTAATAAATTCATGGTGATAGGATATACAAATGAAAATTTAGGCACTTATTATTGCACGAAAAAATGTTTAGACAGTTCCGTTTCAAAGAAAGAACAGAATGAAGAATTTGAAAATGAAAGTTTATATCATACCGATTGGGTAGACGACACCACTGTTTTTTCATATTCGATAATCAATATATATCTTTGGAAGATGCTGAGTTTATTCAAAAAGAGTTTGGAAATCCAAGTAATAAAATAAAAGTTCTAGATTACGATTTTTCAAGACCTGTCTTTACAATTGAAAATAATCAACAGATTGAATTAGAAATTTAACTAAAAAAAGGGGAGTGGAAAAAATGAAATTATATTCAGAAGAAGAAAGAAACGAAATGGTTCTTTTAGTAAAGTGCGAAGGTAATTGGTCGAAATATACGCAACCGAAATACGAAACTTATACTTACGCATTTGCGAATGAGGGTTCTGGGGCGAGTGATTCAACGTTTGGGAGTGCGAGTTATTTCAGAAGATGGTTAAAAAATGAGTTGGAAAAAAATCCGGCAATTGAAAAAGGCATTACAGCTGAAGGATATAAAATTTTAAACGATACAAAAATAAAATAAGCCGACTGCTACTGACATAGCAACCGACTAGGGCAAAGATTTGAGAGCCTTTGCCCCTCAATTCTAACATACATAATCGAGAGGATGAGGGAAAATGAGCAAAAATATTTATGAAATGGTAACGGAAAGAATAATAGAAAACCTTGAAAATGGTGTGATACCGTGGAGAATGCCTTTTCATCAGGGAATGGCAGTGAACTGGAATACAGGTAAACCATACAGAGGGATAAACGCAATACTCCTTGAATCAGGAGAGTACGCCACATTCAAACAAATCAAAGATGCAGGTGGGAAAGTAAAAAAAGGTGAAAAATCTCAAATGGTCGCCTTTTGGAAGATGCTGGAAATCAAAGACGGTGAATCCGAAAAAGATAAAACAATTCCCTTGATGCGCTTTTACAATGTCTTTGAAATAAATAAACAAGTCGAGGGCTTGGAATCGAAACGCGAAATAATTTCAGAGCAGCACGACCCAATAGAAGAATGCGAAAAAATTATTGAAGATTATATATTGAAGCCCGAAGTTAAATATAAATCAGGAAGAGCTTTCTACAGTCCTTCAATGGACTATGTGAGCGTGCCACCTCTTAAAGACTATAAAAGTGCGGAAGAATACTACGGAGTGCTCTTTCACGAGATACTACATTCTACCGGGCATGTAAGTCGCTTGAGGCGAGAAGGTGTACAGATTGGAAATGTATCATTTGGCAGTGAAACATATTCAAAAGAGGAATTAATAGCGGAAATTGGAAGCGCCATGCTTTGTACAATTACAAAAATTGACCATGTCACTATAGACAATAGCGCAAGTTATATTGATGGATGGTTGCGGAAGTTGAAAAGTGATAAAAAATTCATTATCCAAGCTTCAGCAAATGCTCAAAAAGCAGTTGACTATATCCAAGGCACAACATTGTAAACATACAAAGGAGATGTTATAAAATGCCAGTATTCAATTTTAAAGTAAAAGACGATTTTTTCCCACAAGTATTTGAAGGCGAAATTGAAGCAGACACAAAAGAAAAAGCATTAGATGAAATTTCAGATTGGTACGCTATGGAATTAGGAACAGTAAGTGAAGCATTAGATATAAAAATAGAAACAGAATAAAATATTATCCAAGCTTCAGCAAATGCACAAAAAACAAGATCCAGCGCCCCCCGAAGGGGGGCGTAAATAAAAGTACTTCAATAAATTTCATATACAAGTATACTTGCAAGTTCTAATGTTAATAAAATCATAGAGTCTGGCACCATTTTTGATGATATATCTGCCTATGATGAAAATGGTGAGATTTTATACCCCTAAGAAATCTATGTATTATCATTTCACAGTTGATCCTCGTTCATATAAGTAAGTTAATGAGATTCCTTTTTTAGTAGCTACTTGTTTAATTAGATTTATTTCGTGATACATAGCATTAGACAAAATTCCGTCCTCTATGTTTTTGTTTATATGGTAATAAAACCCTGCCATTATTTCTATTGGTAATCTATCATACATAGAAACTCCTTTATCCTCCATTACAATACCTACCCTTTTAAAAGAAGTATACAGTCTATTCGGACTATTACAAGGTGTAATAATTCTAGAAGTTATAACTTATGTACAGACATGGAAAAACTATTCGGTTTTGAAACATAAGACGTAGGATAGGAGCACCATCAAAAACTACGCATTTTTATTAAGATGTTTAGAGAACATTCACCTTCTTTGATGTATTATGTCAGAGGGGTGATTTTTTGAAGGGTTTTAAACAAGATGTTGATAAAGCGATGCCATACATTATGCTAATATCGGTTTTATTGATGAATATTTTACTCATTGCAGGACTAGTGAAAATGTTTTTTGGTTGGGATTCGACGATACTTGCAGGAGTGATTGCTTTTTGGGGTGCTGTATTAGGTGGAACGATTACGTTGATGGGTGTAAATAAAACTATCAATGAAAATAGAAAAGGTGAAAGAGTAAAAGAAATTAAAACCGATTTGAAGTCAGTCGACGATTTGAACGACAAACTGTACAGGCTTTTCAGCAGTCTTTATCCGGATAAATTGATACCCGAACAGGAACTGAATAACTTGAAACTTTTAAGAAACAAAGTAAGTTCATTAGCTAATTCGCCAGAAGTATTTGTTTTAGGGGATAATGTTAATAAAAAAATATTCGACTTAGGCAAGCTGATTACCGAATATGAATTGGCAGTAATGGTCATGAGAGATATTGAAGAAAACCCCATTGATGAGATTAGATTCGAAATCGTCAGTTGTTTTAGCGTTATTGAAAAAAGAAGAGAGGAATTACGAGAAGAGTATAAACAACTACAAGCACTTTAAACGGTGCTTTTTGCGCTTATTTTAAGCGTTATTTTGCACAACCAAATTTAAAACCCAACTCACAGCTTGGATAAGCGCTTTTATTGTTTAGAAAAGGCTTACTTTGAAGTGCAATTTACCGATTAAAGTGGCAGCATCCTGTATCCGGTGTTTGTCAACCCCTGTGTCACTCATATTTTCATTGTCACCCTTACACTGAATAATCGTAAAGTTATACTTTAGTAGAGGAACTGAGATATTTTATAAATGGGTTTTAAGAGATATGAATTGGTTAAGACAATACGGGAATGTCCTAACTTATAAAAAAGGATTCACATGCTAATTATGGATAAATTCGAATGAACCCCCCATGACTTTTCGGGAGGGTTTTTCATCTACTCACCGTTGAGGTCAATCTGCATAACTATTCAGTTAGATATGCCAGACGTTTACCAGAAAGCCCGTTGATTCTACAATGTATATTTCGTGCATAAAGAAAGTGAAGGGCCATAGGAAGGTAACTGAGGTGTTGGAAGGGGGTGCCTGTCTGGATCAACTGCCGAGAATCGGTGTTATGTTAACCTCGTGTGCATGCCGTATGCAAGGTCGTTCAGCGATCGAATCGAGTTTCTTGTTCAACTAACGGGACAGGTTAGTTCAAAAAGAATTATATAAAAAATATTGAAAATTGAAACTTTGTATTTGTTGACCCGTATAAAAGGAAACAGATATAAGGAGGTATTTAGATGAAACGTTTTATGTATTATTTTGTTTGGGTTTTTTTTATTGGTTTCATCTGTTATTTAGGTAGCCTATATTATATGAGTTTAAAATCCATTGCCCAAACAACGTTTGATAACAAATTATTCTTAATTTACAGTCTCGTTTTTCCAGTCATTATTGGGATGCTATTAAAGCTACCTGTATTGGTCAAGGACATTCAGCAACAGAAAAAATGGACATTCGATTGGGTGAAATTGTTAGCAATTGGTGCCCCAACTTTTTTTATCGTAACTTCTCCCATTTGGATTTATACCTCATTTGGTGAACATTTTTCGGATTATTTAAGAATAACAATTAGTACTCCATTCGCGACAGCAGCAGGAATAGTACTTGGATACTGCTTGTTAGATATTCTGAAAAAGTAAAACACTAATAATAACCAGTCAGGACTGTGTTGATGAAGCGGGTTGCATTGGAGACTCTTCTTCTTCAACTAACGGGTAGCTTTAGTTAAAAATCGGCTGCCTTTACAGGGCAGCTTTTTCTTATTGAGTAATGGAGTTAACTACTTCCGTGAACTGGCGTTATGTTAACCTGGTGTGTATAGAGGATGCAAGCTCGTCCAGCGATCGAATCGATGTTTTAGGGATTGGATGTAAAGATATTTTCCAATTCTCTAACCTTGTTCCCGTCCATCAAATGTGACACGCCAAAAGTTTCCCCTTCGCCATTCTTGTTGATGGCAACGTCAAGGTCATTCAATAGTTGCTTCATATATTCAAATGATTTTTCAGTATTTTTGGGAACGGGCTTCCAGTTCTTCACGTGGTCAAGGTTGGTCTTTTCCTTTCCCGTATTTTCGATATGTGCGGTTCGTACAAATTGGTTATGATTTATTCCCGCAGCTAAAAGCCGCAAGTTCGAGAAATCTTCATCAAAGCCAACTTCTGTGTGGTGAACAGATTGGGACATACTTTCGATTGCTTCTTGCGCTTTTATGTAATAAACAAATCCGATGTCGTTCCCCGCTTCATCGAATCGTTCTTCGGGTGGTCGATTAAATTCCGCCAACGTTTCAGCAACCCATTCTTTCGTTTGCGGCAAAAATTCGGGAAGTTCATTTCCCGCTACTTCTTCCAGTTCAACCTCTGCCGTTTCCTTAACTTTTGAATTCCCTTCAGGATTTATTTCATCCTTCCCACATGCCACCAACAATCCGCAAACCAAAACACCGACCATTCCAACTTTGTTTAGTTTCAAGAATCATTACCCCCTTACAATTTTACCCAAACCTTACCATTCGTATTTTGAAAGGTCAATATAATAAGCGATTAAATAACAAGAGTGAATTCACACCCCGTTGCTATGTCCATGGCCTATACAAACTCGTTCAGCCATCGAATACCTTCTTCAACTAACCGGCCAGTATAGTCAATCTTACCAATAAAGTATCAATACAGAACTTTCCCTATTAAAATTTAGGTGATGTGAGAGGCCGGGAGTTAATCCCCCCCTCCTACTCTATTTCGCGTTTAAAAATGGTTCAATTTCAGTAACCTTTGCGCCGTTCAATAGATGAGTCATGCCAAACGTTTCGCCTACCCCGCTATGATTGAATGCAACGTCAAGGTCGTTCACCAACTGACTGAAGTATTCGAACGCTTGCCGCATATTATCGTCGCTCGGTTTCCATTGATCGTAAAGTGACGTGTCTTCCTTCGCTCGCCCGTACGAGTCTAAATGCGACGTGCGGGAAAATTGAAGAAGCGATATGCGACCCTCAAGCCCAATCAAATTATGAAATTCTTTTTCTAAATTTGTGTCCCCTAAGAAGATCGGTGTTCGGTTCGGGTATGAGTCCATGACTTTTTGTGCTTTCAAGTAATATTCGAACCCTTCGTCATTGTTCGCTTCTTTCAATCGAGGGTCGTCCAACGGTGCGGAAAGCATTGCATTCATTTCCGAAAGCCACACGCCGATTTCCTTGTCGTACACTATAGCTACAGGTTCGGTCGATCCCTTTGAAACTTCGTCAACCTTTATAGTTACAGGTTCGGTCGATTCCTTTGAAACTTCGTCAACCTTTATACTCTTTATTTCGTCACCGCTTGGCTTCGCATCTCCCGTGTATGCACGTACCCCCACGATTGCAACACCAATCACAAGAACAATAGAACCTATTAATAATTTGGATTTCATGTGATTCCCCCCCATTCTAATTTATACAAAGTATACCATTAATGTGTAATAATGCGGATGCGATGTGCAATACTGGCTGGTTTTTAAACGCTTGCCCGATACAGCAAGATATTGCTTCAGTTGATTTGTATTCAGCAATTCCATTTTACATCATTAAAATAACCAATTAGTAGCAAAGACTGTAACTTGGGGGGATAAGGACTCCGGAATGTATTTGTTGATGATAGTGTAAGACAGTTTCGTTTCCAACACGTCATGGGCAGGTTCGGATAAGTCTAGATGAATGTGATACACGGTCTCTATTTCAATCTGCTCATCCTTTTTGAGACAGCCTCGTTTGAGGTTTTTTTTATAATAGACCCACGCACTTATGTCATAAAATAAATATATTATTTTCAGAAAAGTTAATCATAATATGATATTATGGTATTGATTAGGAGGGTATTATGAAGAAAATACTTTTAATTCTGCCTATTTCACTTTTTCTTATATGTTTAGCTGCGTGTAACGAGAAGGGGGAAATTGGAGAGCTAGTTATGTAATAACTGAGTCTAACCTTTCACATACTATCTTTTACATCGGTAATGAGAAAGTTCCTGAAACGATAGATTATACTATTTCCCATAACTACCGAGGTAGAAACTTAGCTGTGAAAAACTATCCCCTAAATAAAGATGGCTTAATTGAATCAACAAAGCCAGATTCTACCGAAGATTCATTACATCAAGTGGATGAAAGTATTGCCTTAAAGATAAGTTGGGAAGGTAAAGAAGAAGTACTTAATTTAAAGCGTAAATAGACTTACACAGAATTGAATGGATTTACAGTATTTGTTCTTAAATCTATGACATCAGAAAATAGAAAAGCCTCGCACTATTTTCTGGATTTTTTATGCATAACTTTAAAATTGAAAGCGGCCAATCTAACACAATGGAAATATGTTAGATTCACAAAAACAGCTTCATCCCTTGATGCAAAAGGGATGAAGCTGTTTTTTATCCGTGCATTTTTTTCGTTGCGCATTTGAATCTAACTTAATGCGTGTTACAATTAACTTAAGTTATATTGGGGTTTGTACGTTAAAATGCGTGAGGAGGTGTATCCCTTTTGCGTAATGGGATACTGAACATATGAAATTCGTTGAACCGATACGGGATCTTAACAAGATTAGCAGCATGAAAAAAATCCTTTTCGCACAAAGTGAAAGGAATTATCTCTTATTTACGCTTGGCATCAATTCTCCTTATCGCATTTCGGACTTAATTAGGGTGCAATTTAAGCATGTATTAGATTCCAAAAAAAGCGTGCGTTCGCACTTGATCATGATTGAACAAAAGACAGGGAAGGAAAACAAGGTGGCTCTTTCTAAAGGGGTCAAAAAAGCGATTGAAGCGTATGCTGATCAGTATTATGAGGGGGATCCGGAAGCCTATTTATTCAGGAGCCGGAAAGGGACGAATCAAGCAATTAGTCGGGTCCAGGCCTGGACCATTATGAGTGATGCAGCGAACGAGTTAGGTCTCGAAAACATCGGGACGCATTCCCTTCGAAAAACGTTCGGCTACCATCAGATAAAGAGAGGGACCAATATTACGCTCTTGATGAAGATGTTTAACCATAGTTCCGAGAGTGTTACATTACGGTATATAGGCATCACACAGGACGATATGGATGCAGCTGTTCAAGCCCTGGACCTTTAAGGCCATCCATCAGAATGCTTCTTAACGCGTCCACTGTATACTAACAATAAGGTCTGTTGAAAATGATAGGTTCAGGGAGTTTTATTCGAAGTAGATTGTTTCCCTTCAGTAAAATGAAGGTGTTTAAAAATGTAGCGTTAAGATGGAGGGATAATAATGACTATTACCAATAAGTACAACCTTAATGAACGTGAATCGAAGTTTTTATTAAAGAAAAGTGTTATTGGCCTGATCCATTCAGCTTCACGTTTAGAAAAGGTGAACACAACCTTTCCGCAAACAAAAACAATTGTAGAAGGGATGAGTGTAAGTGGGATTAGCATGGATGATGTACAGATTATTCTCAATCTCAAAAACGCGTATCAATATGTATTGAAACTGCCTAGTGATACGACATTTAATCTGACGACAGCTTGTAAAATAAACAGTTTTATATCCTATAATGAATCACTGGAATGGGGCGTTTTACGCACAGGGAATGTAGGAATACATGGGGTTGACTATACACCTACAATTCCAATTGAATCAGAAGTAGTCTCTACACTTAATAGAATTAGGGGTAGCGAGGGCTCACTCACATACAAAGCCTTGAAGTATATGTATTATGCCATGCGAACACAACTATTTTGGGATGGCAATAAACGTACAGCAATTGTCTCTGCAAACGCAATTATGATGTTAAATGGCTTAGGGATCGTTAATATCAGCGAACAGCAATTAGAGCATTGGAATCAATTGTTATCAGAGTTCTACGAAACGAATAATGATGAAAAAATCATTCAGTGGACATATGATAATTGCGTTCATGGAATTGATTATTGAAATGCTGTGAAATTCTAACATATTAAGTAATTTTATTGTCATTTAGGGACTATGGCTACTACATGACCAAGGGAAAAGAGACGTAAAATCTTGCAAAGAATTGGCTGCCCGTAAATGACTTCCTGGAACAGGCATTAGTATAGATTATATAAGCTTGTTCGGCGATCAAATCGCTGTTTTTACAATTTGATTTCATGTAGCTAATCCTTTTCCTTCTTTCACTAACTTGGGCAGGTTAGTGAAAGAAGGGAGTAGAGGTTTTATGTCGTATTTGACCTATAATGCGAAGTAACGAAAGGGGAGCAGAAAATGACTGAAAGACTAAGTGATGAAGAGACATTTAAACATTTTCCAATATTAAAACCATTTGCTGATGTTTTGCATGAAATGGCACAAAAAGAAATTATTTGTTTAATTTGCGGTAAATCAAAAGCCAAAAATGAATGCTTATGTACAGATGAAGAAAATATAGACGAGCAATTTTAACGTCACGGTACGACCATAATGTGAAATAGTAGAGTAGGTGCTTGTTCAATTAACGGGTACTTTAGTTGAAGTTAGCTGCCTATCATGGCAGCTTTTTTTTTGAGTAATACAGCTAAATACTGCCGTGAATTGGTGTTATGTTAACTAGAAATGCATATCGTATACATTTTATATTACTTATGGGTCTGTACCGTTTCATAGTGAACATATAACGGAATACGATATTTCTCAAAGATAGTTAGTAGAGATCACGAAAAAATGAAACAGTTTTTTCTATTATTTTGATCTGTTTTCATGTTAAATATTCATAAATTATGATAAAGTGTTATTAATGGATAACGAAAGGTGTTATCCTTGAATAAGATACCGTATGACTGAGAACACTAATCTTAATATTGGATGTGGTTTTATTGGCAGCATTCAACGAAGCTACACAGGCCCAAGTTGAAGACGTTTTAAAGAAGATTGTTGATTGTATTCATCGGGGAAATGACCATTTTATCTTTTTAGCACAAAGAGATAAGAACGAAGCTACTTTGTTGGAATTAGGATTTAGAGCAGCAGATATAAGGCGCATTGTTGAAGAAGAACTAACATATGAAGATTATTACAGAGGACCCAATCAAAATGGGAGCAGTAATGTTCCTCCACGATTGCTAAATAGTGATATGTGGGAATTTGGAAAAGTTGTTACTGGAAATGAAACGATGGAAGTTTATATTAAGTTCAGTTTTATTGAAGACAATGATGGCCCTTTTACCTGTTGTGTTTCTTTTCATAAACCAGATCGCACAATCACATACCCCCTCGAGGCATCATGAGTGGGGTATGAAAAACAGGAGGAAAAAGATATGACGTTACAATTAAAATTCTGTGTTCATTGTTTTGAACGAACTCCGGTTGAACATAAATTTGTTACAGATAAAGTTGAATTGCATGGCGAAACTATCACATATGAAGCTGAACGTTATGAGTGTACAAAATGTGGACAGTACACAGATAACGACGAATTAACAGATCGAAACTATAGTACAATTTATCGTAAATATCAGGAAAAGAAAGATATGTTAAAAGCAGAAGATTTTCGTTATGTTCGTAACGAACTTTATCAGGTTAGTACGCGCGTAATGGCTAAATTAATTGGATGGAGCCCAGCTACTATCTCTCGATATGAAAATGGAAGTTTACAGACGAAAAAACATGATACTCATTTTAAAACATATTTAGATCCACGCGCGATGAAACGAGCATTTGATAATTATCGTGATGAACTTGAAGAGAAACCTAAAGGAGCACTTGAAGAAAGGTTATCTTTCTTATTAGATACAGTAAAATCGAGTGAGTTATTAAAGGGATTAGATGATAGGCTTACTTTGTTAAATATAGAAGATAGAGATGATGAATCGCACATGACTTCTACAGAATCAGTAGAGAAGTTTTTTATTATAAAAGGGCAAGAATTTAATGACGAAGATGAAGACGATTTAAGAGTTTCTCCTTTAAAGCTTCAGAAATTAATGTATTTTTCTCAGGGATGGAGCCATGCTTTCACTGGACACGATTTATTTGAAGATAATTTCCAAGCATGGCAACATGGTCCCGTAATTCCTGATTTGTACCATCGGTATAAATCGTATGGTTCGAAAAGAATTGATAAAGATTTTGGTGTATCGATTCATGATTTAGGTTTAACATCTGATCAGTTGAGTATATTGCATTGGATATGGGATAAATATAGTAAATTTGAAGCGAAATTTTTAGAGAACTTAACACATATAGAGTATCCTTGGCGAAAAACGCGTGCAGATTTGCCTGATGATGCGAGTTGCGATTGGGTAATTGAAAAAGATGATATTCATCATTTCTTTGATTCAATGTATCGAACATTAAAATTGCTACAGAGAAATTAATCTAAAGTTTATGTAGTCTGTGATAAATAAAAAGCCTTTGGAATCAATAGTTCCAAAGGCTTTTGTGCGCTTGGCAGCGCTTTTCTCTAACGGGTGAAAGTCCCTAACATGCCGTAGTGGCGGAAATGTATAGCTGACTGGTAGTGCAGGTATCGCGAGGTTCTGTGCGGAGGACCAGAAGGCAAAACCCGGAACAGATAGCATAAACCATGTTGGCTGGCAGGATAGGATAACCTTGCAAAAGATGGGGACGTCCAAAACCACAATTATATCCTGTTAGTTAGGAGGACTGGTTTCGGGGGAAAGAGAATTGACGTGACCCAAGGAGGTCTCATCATCTCCACCCTAGGTGGTAAGAATCGTTCAAACCCGTAATGGACAAGAAGGGTTCGACGGAAGGTGAGAAGTCAGAGCAGGGGATAGTAGTGAATAAGCTTACCAGAAAAGCTATAAAGGTAAGTGATTTGTCATCTGATTGGCAAGACAAGCATTGACCCAAAAGGCAGTGACTTGATGCGAAGCCCGACTGTCCATACAAGAAAAACAAGTGCACTTGTAAGCTCTCCATGTACTAAACAGAAGCCGACGAGGCAGATAGCCGTAGAATCGGGACCGAATAGAAAGTAGGTTGTTTAGGGGCGAGTACTACTTCAAAGACTGGTCAGTGCAAACTATTCAACCAGTCGAAGGATTAGGAAGGTAACGGATACATGAAAGAATTAACAGGAAAGCAAAGTTTACGTGTAGGGGAAGTATCCACCAAGAAACGCAAATGGTACAGTCTGATTGATAAAGTCTGGGCGTACTCCAATCTGGAACAAGCCTTCTATGATGTGAAGAAAAATAGAGGGGCGCACGGTGTGGATAGCGTTACGATTAAAGAGTATGAACTCGAACTGGAACACAACTTAAGAGTGCTCCAACAATCTCTTCGAGATAAAACATACCGTGCAAAACCAGTGAGGAGAGTCTACATTCCAAAGACAGACGGAACACAGCGTCCACTAGGAATTCCTACGGTAGGTGACCGCGTGCTTCAAGCGGCGGTCAAACGGAAATTGGAACCTATCTTTGAGGAAAAGTTTCTACCGTGCAGTTTTGGATTTCGACCAAATCGTAGTGCTCATATGGCAATCGAGAAAATCCGTAAGGATTTATTGGATGGCTATACATTTGTGATTGACGCAGATATCAAAACCTATTTTGATTCCATACCACACGAGAAACTGATGGTACTCATTCGGGAAGAGATGGTTGACAGCAGTGTCCTAGCTCTGCTTGAGCAATTCCTAACATCGGGTGTTCTAGACAATGGTCTGGTCTATGAAAGTCATAGCGGTAGTCCTCAAGGAGGCGTGATTAGTCCGCTACTGGCTAATATTTATCTTCATCCATTAGACGAAATGATGTCTGAGCGTGGACATCGGATTACCCGCTATGCGGATGATTTTGTCATCTGTTGTAAATCACAAAAGGGTGCCGAAAGAGTTCTGAAATCAGTGAAGAAGCTACTCGAAGGAGAATTGGGACTGGTTGTTCATCCGACGAAAACCACAATTGTGGATAATTTATCTGAACCCTTCACATTTCTTGGCTATACGTTCAAAGGCGGTTACTTCCATACGCCATCAGAAAAAGCCATCAAGAAGTTTAAGGAAAAGGTAAAAGTAATCACAAGAAAGAACCAAACGGTAGACTTGGGTGAACTTATCAAACATCGCCTCAATCCTGTAATAAGGGGCTGGGGTAGATACTTTGGAATAGGATTCTGTAAAAGCTTATTCAAGCTTTTGGATTCGTGGATTAGGCGAAGATTACGGATGGTGCAATTACGAAGTTGGCGGAAAATAAAAAAGCTCCATAAGGAGCTCAGACGAAAAGACTGGAAAGGAGAACTTCCTGGTTTAAGAATGACTAAATGGAGAAGTTCTCTTTCCACACCTGTTCATGTCGCAATTCCCATTGAGAAATTTAGGGAACTACGCCTAGTTTTCTTACTGGATATTTATCAAGACCTACATCCCTAGAAGGGATAAATATGGAGGAGCCGTATGCGATGACCCGCACGTACGGATCTGTGAGAGGCGCATGAATATATTCATGCGCCTACTCTATTATTTCCGATAACTGGTGTTATGTTAACCTGGGGTGTATAGAGAATACAAACCCGTTCAGCGATCGAATCGAGTTACTTATTGA